>CBDCTJ010000001.1:0-655637 GCA_965222115.1 Planctomycetota bacterium
TTCTCCGCAAAGAGCTTGGAAGCTAGGTCGTGTGCGGACTTCCAGTGACCTTTCACTGCGCGCGAGTCGCTTAGGGCACTCTTAGGCGATGTTTTTCGAAAGAGTCGAAGAAGGTCTTCTACAGAATTCACGGAGCGAAGCTGCGACAGATAGGCCAGCAGCCTTAACTCTAGGACATTGGTCTCGGCATCGTCGTCAACGAGCTTGCCGTTTTTGTCTCGCGTTGCGTCAGGTGTTGTCCCTAGCGCTTCGCCATGTCTAATGAGATAGTCGAGCAGTTCGGGTAACCGCACGTTCTTGATTTCTATAGGCGCCGGCATCGTACTGAGATTGCCGCCATCCCAGATGGAGGCGAAGACGACGTAGGTCGTGCCCTCCCCACCACCTTCCTGTGGCAGCCGATTCAACGAGATACCCTCCAACGGCTTGAATCCTCCGTCGGCCTCACCGTCGAGAGGAAGTTCGGGCGTGATCCAGAATTTCATATGCGGATTGGCCTTGAGGTATGTGTCGGTAAACACGAACCACGCAAGCTCAATCTCGTCGTCGTCGTCTCTACTCGGACGCAAGCGTTGTCGCCCTCGACCCCTCATTCGTGTAGAGCTCCTTTTTCATGAAGGCAATCGCTTCTTCGATCGTCTTTGGCAACTTGGGATCGGGTTCGCCCTCGTCAGATAATGCGGGGAATACCGTACACGTCCCCTCAATCCCGAGAACGTTCCGCCCCATTCTTTGGTCAGTGTTTCCCAGTTTCGCTGAGTCCAAGCCAATACCGAATCGCAGCTCTCCGTCACATGATGCTGTCGTCCCCACGGCAGATAGGCGCTCCGGTAAACGAAGTAGTGTGTTTTCCCTTGCCAGTGGCCTGCGACTCCTTCGAGGGAGTCGTCTTGCCCGAGGGCTTTCCCCATGGCATCGGGGCTCGCTCGAAGCGTGGGCGACTCATGGCTGGGAGCGCTCGACTCTATCGCGACTATCTCTGTTCGCCCTTCGTGAGGAGTGCCAGATTCACGAGATTGGAACAGAACCAACCCGGTGGTCGTCACCAAGGCAAGTAGGAGCAGAAGCCAGGGCCATCGAGTCATTCGAAAAGGGTACTCGACCGCAATCTACTGATTGTCTTGAGAAAGACGACCTAGCAGTCGGCGCAGAACAGGTGCCGATTCGCTTCAATGCGACCACCGTGGTCGCCAGAGCTCCGAGGGCGGCTGGACCGTTTCGGCCCGATCGCCTAATTTGCTGGGTCCCGGAGCCGACGGAATCCCCTGCGGGTTTTTCTCCCTCTCCCCCCCATCGCGGGTACTGTTCGCCCCGTACAGAAGAAGTTTTCACCAGATAAAGACGGTTCCCCAATCGACCACGATTTGGTGGCGCGTAGTTCAGCATAGAACGCGGCCGCTCGATCGCAGGTGACAAGGAAGCCCGGTGATCGTCCGCCCAAGGTCAACACGGTGTTGACGCAGCGAATGCTCACCAGGGGCAACCACTTGGAGGACTCCCATGGCCGCGAAGAACGTGCCGCAAGAGACACTCGAAAAATCCGAGATCGTTGAGAAGTATCGCTTGGCCGGATCCGATACCGGATCCGCGCCGGTGCAGGTCGCGTTGCTCACGCATCGCATTCGTCACCTGACCGAGCATTTGAAGAAGTTCCCCAAGGACCACTCCACCCGCCGCGGTTTGTTGCGCATGGTCGGACGTCGTTCTTCACTCCTTCGCTACTACTCCCGCAAGGATCCCGGTGCCTATCGAGCGCTCATCAAGGACTTGGGGATCCGTAGGTAGGAGGACGATTGTCCAAACATGAAGTGTCGATCGACGTAGGGAAAAAAACCCTCACGATCGAAACGGGCCGAATGGCGCGACTCGCCGCAGGCTCGGTTGTTGTTCGACTTGGCGAAACGATGGTGCTCACGGGCGCCTCCACATCCAAACCCCGCGCGGGCTTGGATTTCTTTCCGCTCACGGTCGATTACCGCGAGAAAACCTATTCCGCCGGAAAGATCCCGGGCGGATTCTTGAAGCGCGAAGCCGCGCCGCGACCCCGTGAGATTCTCACGATGCGCATGGCCGACCGTCCCCATTCGCCCGCTGTGGCCCAAGGGCTTTCGCGACGACGTCCAGATTCAGTCGTTTGTGATCTCGTTTGATCAAGAAAACGATCCGGATGTGCTCTCCATCAATGGCGCGGGTGCCGCACTTGCGATTGCCCCCATGCCCTTCCTCGGACCCATTGGTGCTGTACGTGTTGGCCGTGTTAACGGCGAATTCGTGGCATTTCCCACCGCGTCCGAAATGATCGAGTCCGACATCGACATGGTCGTGGCGGGCACGGCCGACGCCCGTAACGATGGTGGAAGCGGGCATGAACGAAGTGTCCGAAGAAGATGCCATCGACGCCATTGGCTGTGCCCACGACTGGATCAAGGACATCTGCAAGGGTGTCGAGAAGCTGCGCAAACTGACAGGCTGGAAGCCCGTTACGTACGAATCCCCGGAAGAGGACCTTGCTCCGCTTGATGCGGTCCGCGAGAAGTTTGGAGCCGCATATCGCGCGGCCATTGGCGAGCAGGAAAAACTGGATCGCAATCTCGCCAAGAAAGCCGTCAAGGATAAAGTCATTGAAGAGTTGGCCGTCGAAGAAGGCGAAGAGGGCTTTACGGCCGGCGAGCTTAAAGATGCGCTTTACAAGTTAGAGAAAGAGATCATTCGCGAGTCCGCACTCAGCGGTACACGCATAGATGGCCGCGCGCTCGATGAGATTCGCGACATTACGATTGATGTGGGGTTGCTTCCGCGTGCCCACGGTTCAGCGCTGTTCACGCGCGGCGAGACGCAGGCACTGGTCACGAGCACACTCGGCACGGGCCTGGACGAGAAGCTCGTGGACGGACTTCATCCTTCGTACAACAAGAAGTACTACCTCCACTACAACTTCCCCCCCATGTGTGTGGGCGAGACGCGACCCATTCGCGGACCGTCTCGACGAGAGATTGGCCACGGCGCATTGGCCGAACGCAGCATGTTGCCCGTGCTACCCAGTATGGAGAACTTCCCCTACACCTTGCGTGTTGTGTCGGACGTGTTGATGAGCAACGGTTCATCGTCCATGGCTTCCATTTGCGGCGCCACGCTCTCCATGATGGATGCTGGCGTTCAGATTCGCCGACCCGTAGCAGGTATCGCCATGGGTATGGTCGAGAGCGACAAGAAAACGGTGGTGCTCTCCGACATTCTCGGCGACGAGGACCACGCTGGCGACATGGACTTCAAGGTCGCGGGCACGCAGAAGGGCATTACGGCCCTTCAAATGGACATCAAGAGCACCGGCGTTACCCGCAAGGTGCTCACCGATGCCCTCGATCAGGCCCGCGAGGGTCGTATGCACATTCTGAAAGAGATGCTGAAGGCCATTCAGCGCCCGCGTTCGGAATACAACGAACATGCACCGCGCATTGAGGTCGTGGAGATCAAGCCCGACAAGATCGGCATGCTGATTGGACCCGGCGGAAAGAACATTCGCCGCATTCAAGAGGAAACCGGTTGCACCGTGCAGGTCGATGACGGCGGCATCGTCAAGATCTTTGGTACCGACAAGGAGGCGGCGCTTGCAGCGCGTAAACAAGTTGAAGCGGTAGCGGAAGAAGCCACGCTCGACAAGATTTATGACGGCAAAGTCACGTCCATCAAGGACTTCGGCGCCTTCCTCGAGATCATTCCGGGCCTTGAGGGACTTTGCCATGTGAGCGAACTCTCCGACGGCTTTGTCAGCAACGTCGAAGATGTCGTAAAGATCGGCGAGATCACACCGGTCAAGGTGATTGCGATCGACCCCTCGGGTCGCGTCAAGCTCAGTCGCCGTGCGGCGTATCAAGATCTCGGGAAAGAAGATCCTGCAGCCGCGAAACTCGGCGAACGCCCCCCTCGTCGCGACGACGACGATCGTGGTGGTCGCCCTCCTCGACGTGACGGAGGACGAGGTCGTGATGGCGGTGGTCGACGTGACGGTGGTTATGGCGGCGGACGTCCGCCTCGTCGTGACGGTGGCGGTCGCCCACCTCGCCGCGATGGAGGTCGTCCTCCTCGCCGGGATGGTGGCGGTGGCCCGCCTCGACGTGATGGTGGTGGGCGTCCTCCACGTCGCGATAGTGGTGGTCGCCCGCCACGTCGTGATGGTGGTCGGTAACCGCGGCACCGCGTATGCATCAACGAACAGGCGTGTCGGTATTTACCGGCGCGCCTTTTTTCGTCGGATGATCGGCGGCGGAAGCGCTCTCGGTTTCGGCGTGTACCGATGGACGGAGCGCGGCGTCCCCGGCTGACGCACCGCCAAGTCCGTGGGCAATGTCTCCACCGACTCAACGCCGTGCATCGGCAGTTTTCGTGGCGCGGCTTGCAGAACAACGACGTTCGGTTTCTCGTCGACGTCGGATCGTGTAAACGGAGTCGCACGCGAGAGATGATCACGCGCAGGCGTCATCATGCGCACGCGTAGCGCAAAGCACAGCTCGGCGACTTCCGCACCCTGGGCTCGCGCCGACAACAGCGCGTCCACCGGCGAAACAGCGCCAAGACCAGGTAGTCCGCGACGGTTTCGACTTCGCCCGCGCACGCGCACGCCGCCAAAGATGACGGTCAATCCATCACGAACGGTCAATCGCGTACGAACTTGTCGCGAGCGAAGCTCT
The DNA here is from genome assembly GCA_965222115.1 of Planctomycetota bacterium. Classification (GTDB taxonomy): domain Bacteria; phylum Planctomycetota; class PLA2; order PLA2; family JAEUHO01; genus CBDCTJ01. Next base: position 4,689 of record CBDCTJ010000001.1, read on the forward strand.
AACGTGCCAACGGCAGCATTGGCGTCTTCTGATTCCTGGGGCAGCCGCATCCAGAGATCGAGTTCGATGGTGGCGCTATCGGAGCCAATGCGTACCGGCACGATGCGCACCTTAAGACCGAGCTCTTCATGCGACGTGAACACCGCCTCGTTAGGCGATGGCGCTCGAAACAGGAGTTGCGGAATCCGTCGAATTGAATCAAGCGTTGCAGGCACGCCCTCGGTGCAAATGAGTGAGGGCCACGCCACAAAGCGTGCATCACCCTCTTTCTGCAAGGCGCGCAGGGCATACTCAAACGCGCTGCCCTCCACATGGCCCTCTGCGAAACCAAGCGTGGTTCCTTCGAACGGACGAGCGCCCGTAATCGTGGAGCGCAGATAGTCATCCGGATCGAACGTCATGCCAACGCCGCGAAATAGTCCATGCGGCCGAGACACCGGGTCTCGATCGAAGAAGAGGGAGCCCCCGCTTTGTCCTCGCTTGTCGTGCCACACTTCGCAGATCATGAGCGAGACTGAAACCTGCCGCGGGGGAATGTCGAGCGTGCGCAACGCGTCAAACGCCGCATACGCCGAGGCCTTTCGCGCGGCAGAGATAAGAACGCGATGGAAGCCTTCACGCCCTTTGCGCCCAACGGCAATCGAAGGATTCACGACAACACGTGGCGTTGTGAGCTTGACCTCCACATCGGGAATCGCAAAGCGCTTCAACGCCTCAGCGAGATCGGCCGCGGGACGAAATTCGGGCTGAAACACCATTTGCACCCGATCATCTTCGAGAGTGATCGGTATCTCGTGTCGCATGCGTGCCGAGGGCACAATGCGTTCATCGGCGAGCGGTAACAGGGCCACATGCTGATCTTCGACCGCCGCCGCTACGCCAGTCGGCGACCCAAGCCAACACACGAGGAACATAAGCGCGTAGGTGCCAATCCGCGTCATAGACAGGAGCGCCTAAGTCACTTGATGTGGCTGATCGTCTGCTGCGTGTAGTCGGGGATGTCGGGTGCTTTTTTGCGCACCTTTGTCACTGTGCCGGTCTCGGCCACGAGATCACGTTTCTGGGCCTTGGCCATTTTCTTCACGGCATCGCCAAAGCGGGCGGAGGCCTTCTTCATGAGGAAGTGATAGTCCACGTCCTTCTCGGTGAGGCCGCGGCGGAGGATTTCCTGATACTCGGGAATGTGACGATAGACCCGGTCGGCCGAGATGGTGCAGGGACGGCGGAAGAGGCAGCACTTGCCAAAGTAGACCTTGCTGGGATCACTGCAGCGGTAATCGCCCATGCCGGTGGAGACGGCCTGCGCGAGACCGGCGCACAAAACGAACGTAAGCACGAACGAGCTCATCACGCCTAAGCAACGCATTTTGGTCATCCTGCGTTTGCCCGAAATCTCGTATTTGTCCGAAAACGCGTATCCGTGCAACAACTCTCGTCTCCCTGGTTCCTACCGATTCCGCAATCGCGCCCCTCTGCGAGCGATGCGGATTCGCTCCCGACCAAAACCGCGCCAACGGAGTGTTGGACGGCGGCCCTATGGGGACACTTCCCTCGAACGTCGTGCCGATTCGACGCAGATCTTTCCTACTACTGATAGCTCGGTGCGAAGACGGTCGTTCTTCGTCAAAACTTGTGTATCGCGCTTCAAAATCACGCGTAACCGACCGCTTTTCGTAAAGATCATTCTCCTGGGCCGCATTACGAACTGGCGTAGTGCCAACAAGCACAAACGAAATGCGCCACATTCCGACACACGCCAAGCATGACTGAACGCATTGGCGCGAATGTTGTGGATCCACCCGCTTCTTAGGAGCCAGGCGAGTTTGACTGTTCGTAACGAAAAAGAGGATGCCGAGCGAACTCGGCATCCTCATTGTGAGAAGCAATCTGCTGTAAGCCTGAACGCTAGGCCCGTCCGACCCGTTCCCGTTCTGACCTCGCGCCGGCAATACAAACCCCGTCAGCCTGTGCCAGCCAAGACGGAGCCGAAACAAATCTCCTCGCGATCGAGACCCGCCAGACCACCCGGCGATCATGTCTCGACAGTCAGAGAATACTGCAACTAACAAGTTTGTCAAGTATTGATTCCGAAAACTAACCAGTTTGTGAAAAGGCCATTCCGACCGGGGGAAAGGGCCTAGGATGCGGGCGTGAGCAAGAAGAGCTTCGCCAAGGTCCTGCGCGAAATCCGGCTACGGGTAGGCATCTCGCAGACCGAGCTAGGCGATCGCGTGGGCCTCACCGGCTCCTACATCAGCCAGCTCGAAAGCGGTCTGCGTCGCCCCCTTATTGGACGCCGCATAGAAGCGCTGTGTCAAGCACTGGGCGTCCCGCCCGACGAACTTCAAGAGGCCGCCGAACTCGAACGCAGCAGCCCCATTGTGCGTCGAAAGATCGAGGCCATGCAACGCGAGCGGCAGAAGGTCACGCGTGCGCGCAATCGATTCATTGCACAGATTCTCTTTCATCTCGCACACATCGACGAAGACGAAGCCCTTGACCTGTCCCCCATTCCCACCGCGCAGCATGGCCTAGTTGAGAAACTCATCCGCCGCGCAAGCGATATGGACAGCATGAAACAGATCGAGCGGGAACTGAACTTGCTCTTCGAAGGCGTGGCGGCCAAAGACAGCGACCGCTTGATGCACACGCTCCCGATTGTCTTTCAACGATTGCGATCATCCACATCCGATTCGCTCCCACCCACCACCGTACTCGCAATGAACGACGGTGTGCGTGTCTTTCCTATCCGCGAGAACTTCACCGACGACGTAGCTGATCAGAACGTGCCTTCCGTGTTTGGACCCGCCGAATCCGCCCCGACCACACTCAGCGAGAACGCGTTCTGGTTCCGTATTGCAAACGACGAGTCGTATCCACGCTACTTCAAGAATGACCTGGTCTTGCTGGACCCCAACCATCCGGCCGAAGATGGTGATTGGTGCGTCCTTCGGCGCAACGATGCGTTTCACGTCCGCTTGTTGCGAAAACATGGAACGGATGTATCTGCAGAGTCGATTCGCCCAGACTTGGCACCCATAAGGCTCGCGGACTTTCGCAAGGAAGATGCGTTGGCGATTTTGGCGTTGGTGCGTTTGGATCCATGAGCCAGCGCCGCCGTGTCATCTCACTCTTCCCGTAGCTGAATCTTAATCTGAGTCCTTTTCCTGAACTTTTCCTTCTTCTTGAACTGTATCTAGTGAGTCGTATGGCCAAAGGGGAAACAGCACTCTCCCGGTGTTGAAGGGTCAAGGTCCGGCGAATGATTCAGATTCAGCTTCGGTTGAATTTTCTGAAGGAGGGCTACTTGCCTCCCAACCAACGTAGCCACGCCTTCGCCTGCGCGCGTCCTTCGCGGTCACTTGGGAGAGCCAGCTCCATAAACCTCCGCAAATGCACCTTGGCCCGCCGCGCGTCACGGAGCCGCGGCGGTGTCTCTGGATCGGCCAAGAGGGTGCCCAGGGCAAGATGTGCCTCGCGCATACTGGGATCCAGTTGCAGTGCTCGCTCGTAACCGCGACGCTCGGCCATGGGATCGCCGCCGCGCTCACGGGCCAACAACGCCAAATTGTAAACCGTGTCGGCGTCGGATGGTGCTAAGGCAGATGCGCGCGCAAAGGACTGTCGCGCGTCCTCGACATATCCCTTGGCGGCATAGATCACTCCCAAGTTGTAGTGGGCGCGGTGAAAGTTGGGATCCTGGCGCAGAAGACTCTGAAACACATGGGCGGCTTTGTGGTGGTCGCCGCGATGCACATGCACGATGCCAACATTGTTCTGTGCCACACGCAGCCTTGGATCAATCTCCATGGCCCGTGAAAGATGCATGAGTGCTTCGCGATCCATGCCGAGCTGATCTTCCACAACGGCGAGATTGTTGAGCAGCGGGGCGTTGTTGGGATCTAGCTTGACGGCTTGTTGATAGAGCGGCAACGCCTCGCGAAAACGCTCCTGTTCCGCAAGCCGCGACGCACGAAGCGCCACTAACTGTGCGCGCACTGCGCTTGATCCTCCCGTGCGTTCAATGAGCGCCATCAACTGCTGCTCGTTCGCTTCACCACCGTTGCCAACGCGGGCAAGGACCAAGTTCAGCGCAGGTGCCGCAAACTGGGGCTGAATCGCAAGCGCGCGTTCAAAGGCAACACTGGCCTCGCCCACACGACCTTGACGAAGGAGCACGGCACCGAGGTTGTTGTGGGCCTCGGGATGATCGGGATTGCTCGTAGCCGCTAAACGATAGGCCGTTTCGGCTTCGTACAAGTGACCGAGGCGTTCCAACACAACGCCGCGGTTGTTACGCGCGTCGGCATAGTTCGGACTGAGTTGCAGCGCCACGTCGAAGCTCTGGCGAGCAAGTTGCAATTCGCCGCGGCGCAACTGTGCGGCGCCTAAGTTGTTGCGGGCAACAGGATCACCGGGCGCCAACTGCACCGCGCGTGAATAGGCGCTTGCGGCCTGTTCAAGTTTTCCGGATCGGGAGTACACGTACCCGCGCACCTTCCAGGCAAGTGCGTTGGATGGATAGAGGGCTACCGCAGCGTTCGCGGCACGATCGGCCTCGGCCAAATCGCCACGCTCCACCGCGGTAAAGGCCCGAATCATTTCCTCCGGCATGGCCCCGGCCGACTCAGCGCGCTCTACAAGCGGCGCCGACAACACTGCCAAGGTCACGAGGAACTGCAGGAATCGTGTTGCGCCGACTGCCATAAATTGCTCTCGCCGATCGAGTTCTCAAAACTGCCTAGGAACGCTCCACTCGCGTGCCTTAGCGCGAGGGTGTCCTGGCCGGTGTTCGACCTATAGATTGCCGCGAGATTCGGTAGATCGTAGGACTTTGTTGTTCTACGCGTCGAAGTCGGCACATCGACGGCGCTGTGCTTCATCGGAACGCGTGAAGCTATCCATCGCCCTGATCGCTGGGCGCCTCGTCCCCATCCGCGTCCTCGTCGGCTTCCAAGGACTCGAGTAGCGCCGAAAGACGATCGCGGGCCGCTTGCACGGCGCGAACGGGGTCGGCGATCTCGCCGTCTTCGTCCGTAAGCGGTATCTCGACCTCGGTGGCTTCTTGCGTGCCGACAAATCGCTCGATGAATTCCCGAGCGAGGCGCGTGTATTCGTCCAACTGGGTAGCCTTCGGCAGTTGTCCACTCACGTCGGCCACCTTGCGACGATAGTCGGCGAGCGCCACGTGAGCCGCACGAGAACCCAATCGAATGCGACGGTTGCCATCGCAGGCAATGCACTTGGTTGTACCGAGACACACGGGGCAAACCGCGGACGTAGTATTGTCGCCCGAGGCGTTGCTGCCGGATGAAGGGTTGAGCGCCAACCCGGTGCCACAACAATACCCACAACGCCCTCTACCCAGGCGGCCCACCACTTCCTTGGCCAATTCCTGACTCACGCCGATCGCCTCGGAAAAACGCTTCGTGATTTCGGGCTCTCCGAGTTTGGCGACGGCATCGCGAATGTAGCCGTCTTCCATTGCCGTCAGGCAGTACTCACACAGAGGGCTGTGCTCTTCGGGCGATTCGGTCCAGTCATACTCCGTCGCGCACTTGGTGCATTTGCTGCTAAATGGAGGAACAGCAAACCGGCACGATGGGCAATGCGCGTGGCGGCCTTCCCAAACAACATTGGGGCGATTGAGTGCGAGGGCACTCAACGTAATCAAGGCCGCCAAAATCAACAGGGTCAGAACCCACCACCGGGACTGCTTCCGAATCATCGCTCGCTCGATCCCTCCGATGGCGTGCCGCCGATTGGGGAAGCCTACGAAGGCCGGGCGAAGGAGCATGCATTGGCGGGAGCGCTCGGTCTGCCTCTGTAGCGGCGCAGCCAACACCCTACGAACAGCGGGGGCTCACAGGCGGCGGGATTGGACGACCCGGCGCAGCACATTCCGTCAAATGTGAAGTTTGATTGAACATGCGCCCGCGTCTCGATGGATCGCCGATAGAGTACGGAGCGTTGCCAAACGGGGTAACACTTCAGGAGACATCGCACGTGCCATTGGGTAGCCCATGGGCCGAACTACTGCTTTGCGCGGTCTCGTTTTGCGTGGGTGGCATCCCCTTTGGCTGGCTCGTGGCACGCTTGTTCAAGCGCGTTGACCTGAGAAATGTAGGCAGCGGAAGCACCGGAGCCACGAACTGCGCGCGTCAATGGCAAGGTAAGGCGAGCATTGGCATCTTCATCGGGGTGTTTGCACTGGACTTTGCCAAGGGACTTTTTGGCGCGCTGTTTTCGCTGGATATGGCGGATGCACTCGGCGTCTCCATGGCGTCCGCGTCGTCGCCCATCACACTGCAAGTGCTGTGCGGCATGGCGGCCGTCCTCGGCCATATGTTTACGCCCTTCCTAGGATTTCGCGGAGGCAAGGGCGTGGCCACCACATTTGGCGTTGTCACAGCGCTGGCGCCGCTGTCGTCGTTGTGGGGACTTGGCGCGTGGGGCATTCTTGTTGCGCTCACGCGGTATGTGAGTCTGGGCTCCTTGGTCGCGATGATCAGTATGCCTTTTACGTATTGGGCCGATCACGGCGAGTCGGCATTTACGAAGTACCTGGGTGTGTGGATCCTGCTCACGGTGATGGCCGCCGTTGTGGTGTGGCGCCATCGCGCCAATATCGGGCGTCTCCTACGGGGCACCGAGCGACAATTCGGTCGGCGCGCCCGCGCCAGACAGGAAGCGCTCTAACAAGTCGCAGGAATCGCCGCGGTGTTGCGTATCGTGCCTGCACAACCGTTGAACGCAGGCGGAGACACCAATCCTCGTGGCTGATCCTTGGACCGACGCGGAACGACCTCGTGCGACAGTTGTCGTTGGTGATGGCGGCTGGGGAACCGCATTGGCACTTGTACTCCATCGCAGCGGACGCGAGGTTTCCATGTGGTCCTATGACCCGGACTACGCGGCCCACATGCACGATACGCGGGCCAATCCGCGCTATCTGCCGGGCGTTGAACTGCCGCGCAATCTGCGCATCGAATCGGACTTGGCCAAACTTCTACCGGGCGCCACGTTGCTCGTCTCCGCCGTGCCGTCCAACTATGTACGCGCCGTGTGGTCGGGTCACGCACGGTTGATCCCCGAATCACTGCCCATCGTCACTGTAAGCAAGGGACTTGAAAACGGAACGCAACTGCGGCCCTCGCAAGTCTTGCGAGATGTGACCGGGAGCAATCGACCGATTGCAACGCTGTCGGGCCCAAACATTGCGCGCGAAGTTGCTGCGGGGCAGCCGGCCGCCACGGTGGTCGCGTCCGACGACAGTCAACTCACGCAATCCGTTCAACAGACGTTCCACTCTCCCGCGTTTCGCGTGTACTCAAATGCTGATCCCGTGGGTGTGGAGTTGGGCGGTGTATTGAAGAACGTCATCGCACTGGCTGCCGGTATGTGTGACGGCATGGACCTTGGCGTTAACGCAAAGGCGGCACTCGTTACCCGCGGCGTTTTGGAAATGGCGCGTTTAGGGGAAGCCTTTGGCGGGCAGCGCCGCACGTTCTTTGGCCTCTCGGGTTTGGGCGATCTATTTACAACGTGCGAAAGTAAGAACTCACGCAACCGCACGTTTGGTGAACGCATTGGCCGCGGAGAACGCGTCGATGACATTTCCGCGAGCATGAACCAGGTCGCGGAAGGCGTAAAGAGCGCACGACCGGTTTACGAACTCATGCTCAAACACAATCTGACGCTTCCCATTTCTCGCGAGGTGTACCGCGTGATTCACGAAAACCGCTCGCCCGCCGAGTCGGTTCGAGAACTGATGGAGCGACACCAAAAAGGGGAAGACGCCGACCTCTCATTTGCGTCGTAGGTAGATCCCCCGTGACAGGCCCATCCTGAGCCACCGTAGACCGAGACGGAAGACCCGCAGGACGCCGAGCCTTCGCCTTCGCAACCCATGAGCACTAAGCCCGAACTATTCATGAACTGGGGCAAATCGCGCGCTTCATGAATAATCCGGGCTAGGGGCACGCAAGCCCCAGTGACATTCTCTTTCCAATTGTTTTCCACATAGGAATTGTTCGAAATTAGGCAAATGAAAGCACGCTGCGCGTGTTTGGGAATTGTGGATCTTGTCGCCAAGTGCCTATAGAAACGTGACTTAGACTCAATCGAGTGTTCTGGAAAGAGATGGGAATCTGGATTCCCATAAACGTGCGCAGCTTGCTCCACACGTTTTCCACAATCGCGAAAGGCGCCCGAGCGAGCTTTGTAAGTCGAATTTTCGCTCTGAAAAAGATGGAAACAATGAGCCTTGGGGATCGGGGGCTAGAGAAACTCGTAACGGTTGAGACCGAGCATCCGCATCTTGTTGTAAAGCGTGCGTCGATTCATTCCCGCATGCGCCGCCGCGCGACCAACGTGCCCCTGATAGCGCATGAGTACGCGGCGCAGATATTCGTATTCCATAGCCTCTCGCACGCGCGTCACAACCTCTTGCATGGGCGCTTCGATATCGAACTCAGGCAATTCGGCAATGATGGGATCCACATCGGATCGAATACGGGGAGGCAAGTGTGTCGCACGAAGCAAGGGGCCGGCACCAAGCACAAGCGCGCGTTCGATCACGTTCTTTAGCTCACGCACATTTCCCGGCCAGCGGTACGACAACAAACGCTCCGTACAGTCGGGTGCGAAACCAGCGATGTCGTCGCGTCCCATGGAGACGGCGGCCCGTGAACGAAAAAGTTCCGCAAGCATCAAAATGTCTTCAATTCGGCGTCGTAGCGGTGGAACGTAGAGCTTCGTGCCCGTGACGCGGTGCATGAGATCCGAACGAAACGTGCCGCGGTTTACCGCGCGTTCCAAGCTTCCGCTCGCGGCCGCAACGATGCGAACATCTACGGTGATCAGTCTGTCACCGCCGACCGGCCGCACTTCACCCGAGTCCAAGACGCGCAGAAGCCGAGTTTGCATGGCGTCGCTAATGGATGCCAACTCGTCAAGGAAAAGGGTTCCTCTGTCGGCAAGCTCGAAGTAACCCTTGCGCGCGTCCTTGGCTCCCGTAAAGGCACCCTCGACGTGCCCAAAGAGTTCACTCTCCAACAGCGACTCAGACAACGCGCCGCAGTTGACAGTAAAGAACGCTTCCTCGTGACGCGGAGAGTGTCGGTGAATCGCTGCCGCAACAAGTTCTTTGCCGGTCCCCGTCTCGCCCTCGATTAACACGGACAACGGACTTGCCGCGACTTCGGGGATTACGCGCAGCAGACGCTTCATCTTTCGACTGCGACTCTTTAGGTCGGAGAAACGAAGCCCATGAAGAGGGGTCTGCGTGCGGTCTTCGAAGCGATCAATGTCGCCAACGGTCGTCAGTGCGACGCGTTCGTCAAACTTGCGCGTGGCATGGTCGAGGGCGGCCACAAGCAAGCCAACTTCTTCTGGCCCAGCGTCCTCGGGTGGATAGGACCACACCGATACTTCGGGGCGTTCCAGTTGCATCATGTCGCGAAACGAATTGACAAGACCTTCGTGTTCGCTGGGTTCCAAGACAAGTGCGGCAATACGCTGCGATGTGACGCCTTCCGCATCCGTCGCCGCTAGTGCCACGGTGGCCTCACCACAGTTCGCAACCGATTGCGTACGGAGACCGCATCGCTTAAGGCAGCGACGCAGTCGTGCGCGACGGTTTCCCGCCTCGCCAATCAGCAGTACCCTCGGTCGCTGCAACTCCACCCCTCGAAGATCGTTCGACGACGTTTGCTCTTCCCCACGCGCCGCGATACGTGCCGCGCAAGATGCGCGGGACCGTTGCCGTCGCCCGTGGCTCTCCACCGTAGCCGATATGCCCCTCTCCAATCAAGTCCTCACGCGGGTCTCAAACTGAGCGAGCAAGTACAAACGCGCAATACGGCTCGCTACTCTCAAGGACGTTCCCAAATCTAGAAAATGCCCGCCCCAGCCCTCCCATTCTCTCCGAATCTCAGTACACTCGCCGCGCTATTCCATCGACCGGGGCGTGGCGCAGCTTGGTAGCGCGCTTGACTGGGGGTCAAGAGGTCGCTGGTTCGAATCCAGTCGCCCCGACCAATCTATCTGGGGGACGGAGTCCCCCAGACCCCCTACGCTGAAGGGCGGTGGAATGATGACTGAGAGCCTCAATACGAATTGACCGCGAGGAACGTAACTGGGCGTGTTGTTGTTCTTGATTGATGTCTTTTCATTTCTCGACGTGGACTCGAAACTGGAGGTTTTCATCCCCCAGACCCGCGGTGTGCATTCATAGAATCGCAATGCCAGCCCCGGTGCGTGTCGATCCATGGGGTCATCTTAGTTCTAAGACCCTCGTTCCTATCCCGGGGGCAAGCCCCCGGACCCCATTGCTAAAGGGCGGTGGGAAACTGATTGAGAAGCTCAATATCGATTGTGGGCGCGAGCGCACGCAGGCGCTCGAAGCACATGCTGTCATCCGGAGACGAGCGCGCTGGTCGACTAGGCGGATTCCGCGAGTGCCCCACTACGCCCAGCGCTGCTTTAGCCTCAACCCTCGATCTCTCAAACGCCGATAAGCGAGTCGCACGGCGCAATCCGGAGATGGACGATGTACGCGGCGAAATTTCTGCTGATGCTCTGCCTAACGGTCACTCCAATCGGATGCGGGTGTGGCGGAAACGAAGAGCTTTGGGACTATTCTTCCGAAAACCCAGCACCATGGTGTCGCGCGGCTTGGTTGATTGAGAACACACCAAACGGCTACACCATCTCAGCAGTAGATCTGGACACGGGCACTAAGACCAACCTTCAACATGACTATCAAGGAGGAATGAACGCCCTAGGTTACAGCCAAGTCGATCAGCGGATGTATGGGGTCGATTGGAGTACGGCATCAACCGACTCGCTGCCGCTCCTTCGCCTCACAATGGAGGTCAATCCGATTCGAGTTGAGCGATTTGACATCCCGATTCCAACTGCGCTCCAAGGCCTCGTGCGACCTGGTTCCTATGTGGGCGACGTGAGCACAGATGGGTTCCTCTACCTACATGCTGGTTCCGTAAGTCTTCGGGACGGAAGCGGGCTCGTACGAGTCGACGTGAATCCGTTTTCACTCGGCTATCTCAAAGACATGGAGTTCATTCCCTTCATTGGTACTGATATCACGTCACCCAATCACAATGTAGTACAGTACGGAGATTGGGCTTTCTCGCCGATTGACGGACTCGTGTACGTCTTGGCGTTTGCCGGTCGATCTACAACACATCTTTGGCAAATCAATCCACTCACAGGGCTTACCATCGACCTCGGCGAGACGGCGATCACAACAACCGGCCGTTTTGGCGGTGTCTATATGGTTGGGCAGTACACGTATTGGCTCCACAACGGGACCGGCGAGATCTGGCGGATGGACTTGTCTGATCCAATCAGCGCACCAGCGACCGCGGAACTGGTCAGTCTCGGCGATCCATCGTCAGCGAATGACGGGGCTCATTGTTCAGGTGGCAGTTGAATGAGCTAGCGCCTCGCTCGTACGCAACTAAGGGGAGAAGATGATGCCGACGGGGGCCTTCTTCGAAAGAGAAGAGATCGAAACTCGGTGTGCAGAATGGAAGGTCCTAGTGCTTGGTGTGGACAAGCGACCGCCGGACATCAAACACATTCGACTCCTGGAGGAGTACTATCTCTCCGCGATCTCAAGCGACGTCCCAACTTCAAAACGGCGTGTCGGAGGGGCAAAGGCCTTGCCTTTGAACCGGAGATCCTGAGTAAGCACAAGCGGACCAAAGGTCCGCGAAGTGCGCATCGAAGGGCCGAACTACAGGGGCCGTCATCTGGAAATCGGTTCAGCGTCCTATGGCTCCGTGTTGACGAGTCGTAGCACGAAATCATCGTTCGTCGAGATTGTAGAATCGTGCTCCTCGTACGTAAACACTGAGTCCCTACGGATAGCTTGACCTTCTCATAAACAGGCGTTGAACGCCATCAAGCAACGTACCCGCAAGCATGGGTCCCATCATGATCGCAAATGCAACGTGTTTCCCGCTTGGCCTTGAAACAAACTCGGCCACGTCGATTTTCCAACCTTCCAACGGCGAGTAATACACATACGCAAGGAAGGGCAACAGAACGAGCGCATCAAATAGAAAGCCGCCGATCATTAGGCACTTGGCCCAGCTGTCCAATTTCGATTTCTTGGCTTTCATTTAGCTTTCGACACGGAGCAGGTGTGAAACGAGACCACGAACGCGTCCTACGCCTCCAACAACCGCTGCGCCACACGAACTAGATCCGCTTCTGTAAGAAGCCCAATCAGTTTGCCTTGCTTTACAACCGGCATGCCGTGAAGGCCGTTAGCTTGCATGCGAAGGATGGCCTTGCTGGTATCGGTGTCGGGGGTAAGGGTTTCGACGTCGCGACGCATGATCTTGCCGATTTGGAGCGTTTCATCCGTCTTGTGACTTCGCATGGCTTGGAGCAAGTCAGAGACGGAAACCATGCCCACCAGTTCGCCGTCCTTGTTTTCAACGGGTACGTGGCGAATCTGCTCCCAACGCATCATCGCCTCGGCGAGGCTCACGGTGTCGTCTTCCTGCACGGTGAGCAGATCGGTGGTCATGATTTGGGAGACTTTGCGATAGGCCGCAGTGCGGGGGCCGCCTTCGGGAATATCGACGGGATCCCACTTATGGACCGGCACGCCAACCTGCTGTTTCTCAAGGTAGGACTTAACGATCCACTGCAGCGCTTCGTCCTTGGGCATGCGGTCGCGCAGGCGATTGAAACCGGTCATCATCCAACGCGAGCCCGTCTGTCCGTTGGCCACGCGTTCGCCAATAAGATCCAGGAGGCGATTCGTCTCTTCCTTGTCTACGCCCGCCGTGGTCAAGCCCTTTGCCGCAAGTGGCAGTGCCAAGAGAATCAACTCATCCGCTGAGCGCGCATGACCGTCCACCCAGTGAAGGGAGGCGCGCATGCCGGTGCTTGCTGCAGCAAAGAAGTTGGTGTGGCAGTCGTGGAACGGCATACGTTCGCCAACGTCGCCAAACTCTTCAACGATGCCGAGTGTGAGACCGAACAAGAACGCCGCGTTGGCAACACTGTCGATGGCGGTGGGACCGGCAGGCAGCGGTCTGTTCTCAATACGCAAGTGCGGTTTACCGCCCCCCACGCCGTAGCACGGTCGGTTCCAACGATAGATCGTTCCGTTGTGGAGTGCCAACGCACTCAATGATGGAATTTTGCCTTCATCCAATAGCTCGTGAGGGTTTGGCTCGCCGTCATCCATGGGCAACACGGCGCGGAAGCGCGCAATGTCCGTGCGGATAACTTCGAGAATGCCGCCTTTGCTCCACGCATCGCCGAAGTACACCCGTGGGCGGGCGCCGCGCTTGAGGTGATGATCCTTGCGGGTGTCCACCGATTGACGGAACAGGGCAATGCGCGTTTCTTCCCAAAGACGCGCGCCCATCAGAAGCGGCGAGTTGCCGGCACACGCAAGCGCCAGACCCGTAGCCAGCTGCATGGCGTTGTACACCGCGGAAAATTCATCGGGTGCCACTTGCAAGTGGAGCTGGAACGACGTATTAAAAGCCTCGAGCAAGATATTGTCATGCGTTGCGTGCAAGCTGTCGGTGCCGCGAATGTTGATGCGGAACTCACCATCGCGCATGGCGAGCACGCGCTCATTCATGGCAGCGTAGCGTGGGGACGGCGTCATGTGGTCGAGGGTGAGGTGTTCCCAACCAAGCGTGGGCAAGATGCCCATGGCAACCACGTCCACGCCGTGACGTTTCGCCGCGCGACGCACTACGCCAACGTGATGTCGAAGGTTTCGCTCCAACTCGGTAAAGCAGGCTCCCGTCAACTCAAGCGGCGCGAGCGCGAGTTCAAGATTGAATCGCGCCAACTCGTTCTGGTAGACGCTCCCGTCGCCCCCCAACGCTTCCAAAATTTCCACACCGCGCGGCGCGGGCCGCCCGTGCTGATCGATCAGGAAGAGTTCTTGCTCCATCCCGATGCGACGGATGCCGGTCTCAAACAGACCCTCGCGCAGCATGCGTTCAAGGGCGTCGGCTTCTGTGACCAGGCGCGCCTCGAAACGCCGCAAGTCTTCGGCACTATCGGTAAGTTTGATGTCGTGACGGCCCATGGTCGCGTCATGCTATCCGCGGAGGCCATGCGAAGGAAAGCAGCAACCCGTTTCTCATCGGATACCCTAACGGACGTAGGATTCGGCGTGCGCGCCGAGCGTTGGAGCCCCGCATGCGCCGCGATGCCCAAACCGCATTGCCACTGTTTCTACGCGTTGCAATCGTCGTTGGGTGTGTAAGTGCCGTCGCGGGCATGGCGGGTGCCGTGTTTCTTCATCGCGAAGTGGACAAGCGTCCCCCCGATTCGCTCAACGACCGTCCCAGCGCCTACATCCGTGTGGTGTGGGCAGGAGACGCACCGCCCGATTGGCTAAACACGATTCAACTCGAGGCACAGTGGACGACCGCCGACGGAACACGAGGGTCTGAAACAGGTGCACGTCTCGGCGATGGCCTGAAACACACCTATGGTTTCGCAAAGGCGCCGATGGGAATTCCTCTCACGCTGGTGATGAAGGCGGAGGGTCGCGCAACGCAAGAGAAACGGTTTCGGTTACAACCGTTTCATACGCTTGTGTGGCGTTTGCGAGAGTAGTCCGGTCTATGCGGCGGACTCGTCTACCGTCGCCGATTCCAACCGTTCTGCAATCCACGCACGGATCTCATGCGTCTCGCAGGCGCACATTCCATCGAATGCGGCGCGGACGTCGGCACGTACACGCGGTTCGCGATCAGCAATGGCCGACAGTATTCTCGCCGCCAAGAGACGGACCACGGTGTCGGCGTCATTGCGACGTAGCGTGCATGTGAGCGCGGGGACCGCGTGTACACCCAACGCCAAGAGACGATCAACCACTTCTTTGCCCACGCGGACATTCCATGGGCTGTAGGTGAGGAGTGATGCAAGGGCGCGCGCCTCTTTGCTGCGCGGATGGCGCCGCCTTCCCGCGGACAAGACTGGCATCGCCTGTTGCATCTGTACACCCATTGCAATGCTCATATCGTCCATATGGGCCTAGCAGCCAAAGCACAATCACCCCATGCAATCGGGTGCATCCATCACCGCACGCAGATGGACAAGTCGATCACCCAGCTCGTCCCGCCAACCGGGTGCTTTGCGACGCAATTTCTCAAGTGCACGGTCGGCGCAGGCATCGAGCGACACATCAAATCGATCGCAGAACTCAGCAAGGGCGAGTATCAGGTCCCCCACTTCGTCTTCGAGTGCGTCGCGATTGAGTTTGCCCGTGTACATATGATCGAGAACACACCGAACGAGTTCGCCGCTTTCCTCACAGAGTGCCAATGCGGCGCCTGCGCGCGGATGTTCGATACCCTCGGTGAGTTTTACGACAGTGGATTGAAAGGCTGAGATTTCCATAGCGCGCAATCCTACGCGCGTGGTGCGTCGATACGCTCAAACACAATCAGGCGCTGCCGGCGATGCTCGTCGCCCGGCACGACATCGGGACATGGACGCAGCCCATGATCGCGCGCCAAAGTTTGCCCCGCCTCACGTTCCGATTCGACGCGCTCGCTGTCTTTCCAATGAACAACCCGACCGCCCGGTGACACGAGAGGCGCCGCCAGCGCATTGACTTCTGCTATTGACGCCACGGCGCGCGCAAGAACGAGGTCACTCATACTGAGCCAGTCGCTGTGGTCGTGCTTGAGTTCGCGAACATCACACGACGCCACATCAATCCGCTGCGCCAACTGCGGACCCAGGCACGCCGAGATGGCTCGCGCCTTACGAACCCGTCGCTCTACGAGCAATACGCTGGCAAGCGGCCAGATGCATGCTGCAACGAGGCCAGGAAATCCATTGCCACTCCCCACATCAACAATGCGACGCGGAGGCACTCCCCGAGGCCACGTTCCGGCAACCGTCAGTGAGGGCAGTACCAAGACGTCAACGGCCGCTTCAAGTGTCTTGGCGGCCGTGACGTTGACAGGCTGGTCAAGTAGGCGCGCGAGATACCCACACAGCTCATTCGCCGCACCCGGCGGCAATGGCCATCCGTTGGCTCTACTAGCACGTGTGATGCGGTGTGCTTCGTGGGCTACGGCGTCCAGAATACACCTCTCGCCAAGCGCGGACTACGACGCGGATTAGGAGGCGGCTTTGGCCTCGGCGCGCTTGCGAGCCGCTTCACGTTCGCGGCGCAACTGGACGCCGCGCAGCGCTGCTTGACGGGCAATCTCGCGCAACTCCGCCTCGCGGATCGTGCGGTAGGCACGAAGCTCATCCGCCTGCTTCCATACGTCACTTTCCTTTTCGACGCCTTCAAGGGGAGGAACGCTAGGTGCAGCGGGCTGCACGGTGAAGTCGTATTCACTTGCGACGGACGCCAAGATGCCGCGGACTTCATTGATCACGTCGTCATCGCCACACCAGAGGCCGATGAATCCACCGCCACGCAAGGCGCGAGTGACAACCATGCAACGGAAGCCGGGCGTATCAGCGATGAGGAACTTATAGTCGCGCATCGAACTGGGCAGTGGCAACTGCTTGACTTTGCCAAGGCGCGATGCGGGCGCGGGACGCCCCGGACCGCGGAAACCGAAACACTCTGCCGTGGCCGCAAGTTCACGCAGCGCACGGGCGCGCTCACCAATGCGTTCGAGGGTGGGCAACGTCGTAAAGATCGTGCCGCCTTGCCGCTCGTCACGCACCGTGTCTTCAATGTCCATTTCAGCCAGGCGCAGTTCGCGCGGGCTCAAGATCAACATCGTGCCCGGTGGAAGCGCCGTCTTGCTGAGTGCATCTTCAACGGGCTGAGGCGAACGCAGCGAGCCCGGATCTTCGACGCCCAGTGTGGCCAGGGCGCGCTCAACGGCATCGAAGGCGCGATCCAATGCGGGGAATGCGCGCGGTCGCTGATCGAGCTGACGAGCGACATCGGTAAACAAGGAGTTGGGAAGGGGGCGGATCATTCAAACCTCAATCAAGTCGCAAAGCGGCCGGAGCGCGCTTCGCACAGTCAACTATGTTTGCCAAACCAGAACAGGCCCAAGTAGGGAACAGGTCCAAACGAGGAAGCAGGAACGGGATTGGGCAAACGATTCCGAACGTGCAACACCGCTGGAGTCGCGCCCGCCCCATCGCTTGGATTCGTGCCCAAACGGTGGAGTTGGCCTGCCCCGACTTGCGCCGCAAGTACCGTCTCTACGCCTATTGACGCCGAGCAGTTAGTTGGGTTTCGCCATCAATCTGACAAAATGTCACGAATTTGGATTCAATTTCTATGTAAATACCTGTGAAAAATGGACTTATGAAAATAGTATAAGTTCTGCAATAACGCTACGTTAGGGGCGATATGCGGCCGGAGACGCTCAGGCTGGGACGCCAAAGGATTTGGCGGGTACCGCTTTCTCCGCCAGCCTCTCCTGCACCGCGCGAACGATGAAGGGCCACGTCACCGTGGCATCGGCAAGCACCTCGCTGTACTTCCCGCCGTGGCGATGATCGACGAACTTCCCCCAGGACACGCCTTCGCTGTAGGTGCAGCCCGAGAGCCCGCCCCAATGAACCGGTTCGGGGCAGAGCCGGACACCGTATTGGAACTGACGCAAGGGAATCTCCTTTTGCAAGCGCACACGCATGATCTCGATGTAGGGCGCGACTTGTTGAGCCCAGTTGCGAGGAACGCCCCCGCCCACGGTAAAGATACCAATCTTCGGTGCCGCCATCACTTGGGCGGTGTACTGCTCAAGGTCTTTGAACGCATCGTAGGTTGGATAGTCACGTCGTTCATCGCGGCATCGACGTTGGTAGAGCGCAATATCGAGCCCGATTTCTGAATCCGTAAGCGCGGGCACAAACACGGGGACGCCCTTGGCGGTGGCGGACTTCAAGATGCCACGCCCCTCGACGTTCGCCGTGAGCCACTCACCGAGCAAACGATGAAAGTCGGCACTTGAATACACCAAGTCACGCGGCATGGCTTCGAGCACCTCGTACACAATGCGTTCAATGTCGTCGAGACTCTGCTCCAACTCGAGCGTGTCGTACACACGATCGTAGCCCTTATCGTAAAGCTCCTGATCCGACATGTGAGGCGCGTATTTGAAATGGGAACGGCCCGTTGCTTCCACAAACCCATGCGCCATGAGCGCGCCCGTGGACACGATGGATTGAATCCACCCGGCGTCGATCATGTCGCAAAGGACGAGCCCCATCTTGGCAATCGTCATAGCACCGCTGAGCGTGCACACCACCATGCACTCGGGATCGAGAATCATGGCTTCCAAGACGTCGGCAGCTTCGCCCAGCGATCGACCGGCGAACGCCGTCTTACTAAGCGCACGAACCAGATCGTCGGTGGACGACACAGTTCTCAAGTCGAGCGGCTCGAGCGCCTCCAAGCCATCGGAGACGCCGTCATGGAGCTTTCGAATCTCTTCAATGGGCGCGTCTGAGGCGGCACCGTCGCCGGACGCGGCGCCCTCGTGGGCATTGGGGCTGTGGGGACATGACGTCATGCCGTCTCCAAGATGGACGCGCGGAACGCTACGCGGGGTAGTGTCGCTACCGATCCATCGAAGCAAAGCGAAACCGGTCCAGTCGGTCGTGAACGCGTTCGTCCGGCGTCGAGGTCGAAGAGGCCAACATGAAGGTGTTCCGCACGGGAACCAAGCTCGATTGGCTTGGTCAGGTGCCTCAGCCTCCGCTCAAGCGACGAATCACGATGTAGGCGGTCGCCGCCACAATCACTGCGACGACGATCCACATAAGGCGACTGTCACGCGACGCGGGGGAAGGGCTTGAGCTCATGGTCGTTTCGCCTCGCTGACGATGGCCTCTTCGTCTTGCTGCATACGTGGCCGCTGAGTGTTTGACGACCGCTTGCAACCATTGCCGAGCGAGATGTCGAACAGCGTCAGTATACGCGCGCCGACGCGATCAAACTAAAGGGCTGAACAACGACTTGCCGGGCCGAACTTGCGGTCTCAAGCACAATGCGCATCCACACCCGGCGAGATCCGCTCGGGCCCACGACCTTGAACTCAATGCCACTGGGCGTCCACATCGTCGGATCGTCGGACGTAAACACCGGGCGGCGGTTAAAATCGTTGGGGAGATCGCTATCCGCCAACTGGATGTCGGCGTAGACCAGCAGACCGCGCTCGCTCACGGTGACGTCTTCTTCGATCGTCATGTCGGCAAGTGGCGTCGCAGAGACATTGCCCAGCGCATCTGAGGGAAAGAAACTATTGGATAGCTCTCTGGCGCTGTCCCAGAGCACGTCATTGCCGTAGCGCGAATAAAGATCCTGTACGACGGACTGCTGTTCTGCGGGATCTTGAATCGCTCGAACTTGGGAGTAGCTCGGATAGATCTCACTACGCCAAATCACCAAGTCTCGAGAGAATACGCCCGCCGGGTTCACGCCGGGCATCACGTTTACATTGGTGAGAGAGGGATAGATGCAGACGAATCGATAGGTATCAATCAGAATCGTTTTACCCGTGGCCGGATTGGCGACCGCCGGCGCTGGATCGGAGTCCCGAACGAACAACAGAATATTACCGGTCTGTGGTTCCGCAGGATCGTCAATGCTCAGGGTGTGCGTGGTGGGGTCGGTGATCGGTAAACGTGCACCGGGAAGTACCGCATCGCGAGACAGATCAAGCGCGTCGAAGTAGGCCTGGCCGACCGCGTCGCGATCAAACATGCGCCGACTTTCGGAGACGATCTCACGCATGCGATAAATCGCGCGCTGCCCCTTGTCGGCCAACCGTCGCACGGCGTCGGCCTGAAGCGACGCCTTGTTGGATTGATCCATGGTGCGTTCCATGATCAACGCCATTGTGCCAATGAGGGCGACGACGATCGCCATCTCGACCAACGTGAGGCCGCGTTCCGACGCCCGAAAGCGCCGCGTCGGCGTGCGAGGGCTAGCGGTCCACATAAATCTTCTCCATGTGATGCGCATAGTGAAGCGGCTCGGTCACGCGATGCGCCTCAATGCGTATGCGATACGACCCTTGCGGAAATGCATCGGGGGGCGTCGCCCATGTGTAGGTTTCGTTGCCGCCATCAACGACATCGGACCGCGTACGAGTGGGATCGGGCGTTCCATCGGTCTGGCGAGGAAGCTTGCCCGGCAGTTCATAGTCACCGGTAAGCATATTGCGCCACGTCGTGCCATTGTCGGGGCTGTACAAAAGCAAGTAGCAGATATTGGATTCGTCTTGCGTAAACGTATCGGCGTAGGACTCGGTGTACTTGCGACCGTCCCAACGCTTCCATTCCGTACTCCACATCACGTCGATGGTGGCGGGACTATCGATTTCGGTGAGCAACGTCGGCGACTCAATCGACACGCGCGGCAGTTGCTTGATGCGCGACGGATTGCCCGTTTTCCCCGATGTCAAGAAACTGTGGATCAGCGTGACCAAGCTATACCGCGCCATGAAGGCCGAGCCGGTTTCAATGGTTTGTGCAATGCCATTGACGACGACGTAGCCTCCGTGCGTATTGCCAAATGTGTCCGGCGGTGAGGTCAAGCGAACCAGACCACTTCCCGTCGAGCCGCTGGGGTGATTATAGAAGGGCGTTACTAGGTCTGCGACAAAGCGCGGATATTCCGTGACGTGCGAGAACTCATCACCGGGCACGGTCTCATTGAGTGCCAGCCCAAAGGGACGGTTGATGTAGACCGAGTCGGGCAACGGGAAACTGTAGTTGGCCGAGAGTTCGGTGCCCTCGCTGTCAAGATTGCCCCAGCCATTGGAGAACCGGTGATGGAATGTACTTGTACTTGTACCAATGTTGAAGAACGACGTGCAGCCGCTTCGCTGCACACGGCACTGCGCCGGAGTCAGATTGGTTCCGCGAGGTAGCTGCGCGCCGGGCATGTCTTGACGACGATCCAAATGGAATTGTCCCGCCGTTGTGCCTTCGGCCGCACGCATGTTGCCCCACGGTGCCCACTGAGTTGTATACACGCGGTCGTCAAAGATCTCGCCCATCCATGGCTTGGACCACCATGAGCCACCGCTTCGAATACTGGCGTTGATGCCCTGGTTCGAGCGCACGTACTTCAGTGTTCCGCGAATGGAATCGGTGCCGAGACCCGTAATCGTGCTTTCATAGACATCACCCGCGAGTCCGAACGGTCGCCCGTCCATGGGAATGCTGTTACCGTACCCGTTGGCCGAGTCGTAGCCGACGTCGCCACCAATAGACATATAGTAATAAGAATAGCCGGTGAGCGTCGTGTACACGGCTTGGCAGCGTGTAACCGCCGTTCGCAACCAATACATCAATCGTGGCAGATCGTGCCCCGATGCGCGGTTGTTACGCCAACCATGCTTCATGCGCGTGGTATCGAATGCCAACCAATCGCTGGCAAAGTCGCCCGCGCCATTTCGGAAGTCGTCAAAGTACCAGTTGTATCCATGGGCCGCTGTCGTCCCCTGCGCGTCCGTATCGGCATAGGGCGAGTGGCGGGGATCCCCAATAAACTGGTACCGCTCGCTAAAGGGCACAGTCTCGATTGTGGCGTGGTAGTAGCAATGGGCACGACTCAGATTCTGAGGCTGCACGCGCACCGGCCAGCGCGTACCGGTCGCCAGGTTGGTTCCAAACCGGGTTTCGATGGATATGCGTTTGTCGGTTGCATCGCCATTGTTCGCGCCAGGCGGCATCGCTAGATTGGCCCGTACCGCAAGTGGCGGCAAGGTGATGCGCCAACGCGCTGTATTGACGGGCGTGGTCACCGACGAATACAAGTCGCGTTCAAAGCGATCGGTCCCGGTAGCGGTGTCCGGCGTTGGGCAGGGGACATAGTCCAAGTCGTACAGGCGGCAGGTGCTCTTTAGGCCGCGACCGCCGGCTTCATTGCACTCAAGCGGTGTGCCGTAGAGCTCCAGCAGGGTTCGTTTGCCCACGGCGTCGTAGCGGGCCACGTAAAACATCTCACCCTTCTCGTAGCCTCCGTCATGAACGCCGTTGCCGTTGCAGTCAAAAAGAACTTCAGCGTCGTCCCACGTTCCGTCGCCATCTCGGTCTAGAAACGGCTCGCCATAGTCAGCGATGTAGGCATCTGTCAAGACGGAGTTGTTGTAGTAGGTAACGTCCCACGGCTTGTAGGCAGGCGCAGGCGAAGTCGTGGGTGGATCCCATTTTCCGTTGGCGTTGTAGTCCCAATAAGGCTCCGCGTTGTCCCACACACCGTTTCCATTGGCGTCGGTGTAGGGCTCGGACGGCCGGTGGCGATCGTATCGACCGTTTCCATTCTTATCGTCCAACAGCTCGCTGGTCTTAGTGTGATTGCCGTCGCCATCGACTTCGTGCCACGGATCCTTGGGGTCACGCACGCCGTTGCCATCAAGATCGAGGAACTCCTCCTGAACCTGTCGAATGCCATCACCATTGGTGTCGGAGATCTGTTCAGGGAGCGATACCGCGTTGGCCCAATCCGTGTAGTCTTCGGGCACCGAGTTACCGTCCGTGTCAACACCACCCGCGAGCATCTTCAACGTCAATGACGGCGACGCACTCGCATTGATCGCGCCCGTGAAGTCGCCTCCGGGAATGACCAACGAGATCGGAATGCTTGCATCGTGCGCAGCATTCCCATTCCAATCGTGGAAGGCTTCACCGGGATCACGGGTGCCACTTGCGTTGATGTCGAGATAAGGTTCGCCAAGCGTCGTCCACTGTTCCGCACCTGCTGTCCCATCAAACAGGGTCTTGTAGGCATACACACGGAATGCGGGGGTATCACTAGCCGTGGCGTTTCCGGCGACGCGAAGCGGGCGCAGAAGCTCAGGGTGGGTTACAGCGCGCCAACCGGGTCGAGCGGCCGGGATCTTTGCCGCATCACTGTAGTTACGAACCGGTGGCATCGGCAATAACTCACCGTGAAGATTGACGAGAATGGCGTTGCGATATTTATCGGGATCCAGAATCATGCGATCCAACAGGAGTCGCCATGTCGGTGTCTCGTCTTCATCAATTCGGTTGGCGACGCGGTCTTGGAAACGCGCTTCGGCTTCGGGATGCCGCATGCAGTTGTTGTGCATATCGGCGAGCGCGTATGGAACGGGATTGCCAATGTCGTATTGCCCGTTGCCGTTGTCGTCGTCGTATGTTTCGCCGGGATCACGTCGGCCGTTGCCGTTGGCGTCGTTGAAGGTCTCGGGCGCGATCATGCCGTTTGCCCAACTCGGTGACCATTGCCCGTCCAAGTTGATGTGCCCGCCAATCTTGTCGGACACGTAGTAACGCCCCGACGCCGATCCTGCGGGCATGGTGCCGGGATATACATACGTCCACGGGGCAGTTGCACGGCTGTCACGAATCTTATTGGTGTATGGAGCGTACTCTTCGTCTCGTCCGTAGCCGCTCTTGGTGATCCAATGCGTTCGAAACTCCAGGCCGGGATTTCGGTTCTCCATTTCAATGAGCGCAGACTCAAAGAAGGGTTGGATCGCTTCCATGTGGACCCACCAGCCCGGAATATTCTCAATGGCGAGCAGGTAAATGTCGTGAACCTGCGTGGATGGGTATGCATCCCCGGCGGTGCGAATAATGGCAGACACATCGGCCATTTTCTCGCCGGGTAGCGTGACGCCTCGCCGTGCGCGAAAAATACGTACGGTGACGACGCGAAGATCACGCGCCTGAATGCCGTTGAGGTGGCGCACCCAAATTTGTCGATACCAGCGCCACACACCGGAGTCCATGGTGTTTCTTGAGATGGGGCCGTCAGCGGGCGCAAACGCGCCGGGGTCGGTGGGATCAGGCGCGATGGTCAGATTGGGTTGCCACGTAATGCCGTCATCGAATCCATCGAGATCGGCAGCGACACCGCCGCCGCCCTCAACGAACGTCTGCATCTCCGTGATGATAGCGAGTGCCTTCTGGCGTGCGAAGATGCGGTCTTGGGTCCAGCGCGAGTGGTCCGAACTGCGCGTGACGTAGGCGATGCCCGCCATGGATGCAACCACGAGCAAGACCATTGCGATCAAGACTTCAATAAAGCTAAAGCCGCCTGTGTCCCGTCGCGTCGAGCGTGACGCGAGGGCCAGAGATGGATGACGGTCGTAAGCCATGAGAACTCCTCGTCCCGCTGTGACTCCGACGGCAACGCGAAACGACATCGCGATCGGGGTACAGAACGACAGTGCTCTATCGGCGATTTCCCTAAGGCTTCGTGAGCAGGAAATGGGCACAGCGGGAGGCGTTCGAGGGCACGCACGCTGGACGCCACTCCCTATCGGACGGCACGCATGCCAGACACCAGGCGTTCTGATTCCCGGCCGCGCGTACGCGGTCGATTTCGTGCTCGGGGATTAGTCGTCGTGGCTGAAGTTCGTCACGCGCCGGAGACCACCAATGTGGCGTTCGTCTGGACGGCCATCGCGAAGCTTGGGTAGCGGCTTGTAGGGCGCCTTGGCGAAACGATACTGACCCAGCTTGCGCATAATGAGCGTGGACATGCGCTCGTCGTACTCAACTTCAGAGAAGTCACCCGCGGACCCGTAGACGTGTACTGCTTCGGTGGCAATGATCTGCCCGCGGAAGTAGGACGGCCCGTTGATATAGACCGACCCTTCAACAAAGATCATACCTTGATAGAAGCTGTTGGAACCGGTCTGAATGTGCAGATTGCCCTTGACCACCAGAATGCCTGAACCCCGCAAGGGGCGATCCACGGTGAAATAGGGATTGCCCTCGATGTACACCATCGCTGAATCGGGCATGCGATCCGGAAGCCCGTTTACCGGATCGGACGTGGCGATATCTGACATACCGCGAAGTTGGTCGTGGGACACGCCAAAGATATCTGTAACGCTTCCGCGGTAGTCCGGGACGGGAGTCAAGTCGCCGTAGATTTCGGCGCCGCTGTTCGTAGGGACACCCGACAACTGCCCAAAGCCGGCGGCCGAATAGTGTACGACGCCCGCAGCATCGGTTCCGCCGCGTATACGCGCGTTGTTGCCAAAAACGATGTCCGAGCCATTCGTGCAGCAAACCGCCGCCTGCGCAGGCGGCGCGTAGGCAAGGCGTCGAATCTCGGTCTCAAGGGTGGCAGACGCAACGCGCTCGTTGGGCAATTGGTCAACCGGCACGGCTTCATCGCGAATGCGATACACCGATCCCCGACTGTGAAGTATCCAGTTGGCACCGAATCCAAGTACGTCGCGCGCATTGCTTACGTCACGCGTGCCGGTTGCGGCATCCCATCGACCGTTCGAGTTGAAGTCGTCGTATGTGTCTTCGAGGGGATTAAAGACCCCGTCGCCGTTGGTATCGGTCCACGTTTCTGCGTCTTGCGCTTTCAAGACCTCATAACGACCCCAAAAGCCGGGGGAAATTTCAAAGGTCCGAACCAGACCCACGTTGGGATCTTCGGTTTGATTTACGGGAGGATCCGCTGCCAGGTCGAGCTGCGGTGCAAAGCTATACACCGGTTGAACTTCTTGGCGCCTGAACCACGCATAGGCGTCGGTCAGGCCGGCGCGGGCGACTTCACGGGCATGACCCGTAGCCGAAAATTCCACGTCCGTGACGCGGTCAAGCGATTTGGTTTTCATCAGACCGGCGCCAATGATGCCCATGATCATGAGCATGGAGATGGCCGTCCAAATGAGTACAACGCCTTGTTCGTTCGCGTTGCGATAGGTCGCGCGCGGTGCCGATTCCGCGTGCGTAGGAAAGAGAATGGTATTGGGTATTTTCATGGGATGTGGTGACTTCAGGGGGTTTCTGCTCGCGAACGACCCTCGTTTCATTTCGATTCGAGGGCCCACCGCAGAGCAAAGGACATTTGCAGTTGCCTTGGCAACGATCACGTGCACCGGGGAAGGCGGGGTAGGTGCAACCCAGCACCCAGACCTACGAACCTCGTGTTCACGTAATCTGCCGGGCTCTCATCGACCGCCGCCGGCCCCCAAGTTGAGCCCATTCACTCGCACGCCTGGACATTCGCAAACAAGATGCTAAGTATTTGATAATCCGATGGTCCCAGATTGCGTGCGGGCCTGATCGAGTGAGGGGGAATGCCACGCGGCCCCCTACTATGGCGCCTCCTCGCTCAGATTGGCTTGGCGAGACCGTGACGTATGAATGCCTTTCGGCAATTGACGGAGAGCTCCGTGCATCGAACGACGAATTCCAGTTCGTGGTGGCAGATGGTCGCCGCCTTTTTACTCGCCCTTGGGTTGCTTGCAGTTCCCGCGCTTGCCGACGACGACAAACCTGCCGGTGAAGTCGCCGAAGAAGAGAAGACTGATTCCGACAAAGAGGAAGAGGCCGCGCCCAAGACCATTCAGTGGGTCAAGGGGCTTGAGGATGGCCTCAAGGTTGCCAAAGAGGGCAACAAACTGGTGTTCCTCTACTTCGGTCGCGAAAAACCCGGCTGACCGCCCTGCAAAGCACTCGAGAGCCGTGTGTTCTCCAAAGATGGCAGCAACGAAATCAGCGATAAGTACGTAGCCGTAAAGCTCCTTGGCGGTGACGATCTCGACGACGAAGGCAAAGCCGTTTCCAAGCGCTACGCCGTGCGTGGCTTCCCCACCATGCTTGGCCTCGATAGCAATGGCGCTGTACTTCAGTCGAGTTTTCCCCGATCGACCGAGGGCATTTTGACGGCGATGGAAGCCGCTGGAAAGGCGAAGGAGAAGTTCGCCGAGAAGCTCAAGGCGTTCGAGGCCAAAAAGGACGACGCCGACGCACAGCGCGACATGGCGGATCTCTACATTGAGCGTCGTCAGATGGAAGAAGCACGCCCTCTCCTGGAAGGACTCGCAAAGAAGGGTGAAGCCGACGACCTCATCAAGCTCATGAGCTGCTTGAGCGCACTTGAAGACAAAGAGGCCGCCAACAGTGTGATGGACACGCTCATCGAGAAGTTCCCCGAGCATGAGCAGTACGCTTCGTGGCGAATCACGAAAGCCATTGGCAACTTACCAAAGCCCCAACGTGGACTGGATCAAGAAGAAAACATCAAACGCTTGACGAAGATCATCGAGTCGGTAGAGCCACTACTCAAGGACACCAAGGAAATGCATCACCATGCAATCCACGGACAGCTCATGGGTATGAAGGCCAATCTTGGCAAACATGAAGAGACCGCGATTCACGCCGAGTGGATCATCAAGCACGCGCCCAAGAGTGAGCATGCTCCTCAGGCGCTACTCATGTCTGCGATCTCCGCAATCACAAAAGCGCGATCCGAGGATGACCTTAAAGCCGCCGAACGGGCGCTCAAGCTCTTTGAGCAACTGGCTGAGGAGCACCCGACTACGCGACCGGGCATGATTGCTGCCCAACGTGGGGTTCCGCAGGCCAAGCAAACGGTGACGCTGATTCGAGAGAAGCAAGAGGCAAAGGCCAAAGAAGAGAGTGCCAAGGAGGGTGATGCCGAAGTAGAGGACGGCACTGAAGAGGACGCGGATAAGCCCAAGGAAGATGATCCAAAGAAGTAGCCGTCCACGCTACCGCAAACGTACTTCATGAAACACGCTACGCGCGCTTCGCACCACGGTGCAAGGCGCGCGTTCGTTTTTGACTCTTCGGACCTAACGCGCGTTGCGAATAGCCGTCAAGGCTCGCCGGATTTCAACTTTGATCATCTTCTTACGCCACGAATGGGTGTGATCCGTATTGTCGAGTGGCTTCGCGGGACGCCACGCACTCGATGCGATGGCTTCAACAGCGTCATCCGTAAGCTTGGTTCCGATGAATTCTTTCGTCGCCTCGTCACATCGCACAGGCGTTGACCCCACCGCATTGAGCACAATATCCAAGGATTGAACTTCGGGCGCCTTTGCATCCCGAGCAAGCTCCGCGCGTACAGCGACGGCCGCAACAGGAAAGTCGAACGAGCCTCGTCGCCGCACCTTGCGATAGACCGAGCGCATGTTGCCTTGCGAGGGAATGCGGATTGCCGTCAGCACTTCGTCGTCGCGCTTGGCGAGGTAATTGATCCCGTCATCCTGAAACAACGCATCCATGGGAATCGTTCGCTCCCCTTCGGGTCCCACCAATGTGACTTCCGCGCCCAGCGCCATGAATACCGGCACGGTATCGGAACTGTTGACGGCCCAACAACGCGGGCTGGACGGCGCCACCCAACACGTGTCGCCTTCGCATTTCATGCAGAAGTTAATGGCGCGGCGCCATTCGTAGTTCTGGTTGTAGTAGTTGCAGCGAGTGTCCAAGCACACGTTGCCGCCTATGGTGCCCATGGTGCGAAGCAGGGGCGTGCTGATGGATCGAACAGCCGTGGCGAGCGCC
Source organism: Planctomycetota bacterium (assembly GCA_965222115.1). Lineage (GTDB taxonomy): Bacteria > Planctomycetota > PLA2 > PLA2 > JAEUHO01 > CBDCTJ01. The sequence goes on from CBDCTJ010000001.1 coordinate 32,982, forward strand.
GGAAGTTGCTGACAAAAGTTGTTGTCGCGCTCAAGTGTACGCAACGTGGCGGCTGCGCCCAACGTGGTAGCGCCGTCGCGCTCCACGTGAATCTGACGAATGTCGCTAACGCCCCGCAGCGACACCACAACCCCCGGCGTTTGGTGCCTGCGCTTCATGTTCGGAAATAGATCCGTGCCACCAGCCACGACGCGCGCACGCGGACCTTCACTCGCAAGGATATTCACTACGTCGTTCACGCTTGTGGGAGCGTGATAGGCGAAGGGCGGCAGTCGCATCATGAGGAAGCCACCTTCTTTTTGCGGCGAGGTGCCGTTCCGTCGCCCCCCTCGTCCTGGGTCTTTACGCGCATGGTTTTCGTGATGCCCATGTCGGGCATGGACTTGGGACCGTAGCGCTTGCTGCTTGACTGCATGGCACGCAGTACCTTGTCGGGAGTAATAGGGATCTCATCGATGCGCACGCCCACGGCATCAAAGATTGCATTGGCCACGGCAGGCATGATGGGCAAGAGTGGTCCCTGACCAACTTCCTTGCCACCAAAGGGTCCTTGAGGATCGGGATCCTCGACCAGGTACGTAACGACATCGGGCATCTCGTGCGTCGTCGGACTCTTGTATTCGAGCAATGACGGAATCTTGTGTACGCCGAAGCGATTGCCTCGGTAGGCCATCTCTTCCATGATGGCTTCGCCGAGGCCCATATAGACGCTGCCTTCCACCTGCCCAATGACCGACATGTGATTGAGCGAACGGCCGATATCGTGTGCAATCCAAATTGTGCCCACCTTGACATCGCCCGTCTCTTCATCGACATCCACTTCAACGACGGATGCGCTGTAGGAATAGGCGGGCGACGGACCCACGCCGGCACCGCGATAGCGACCCGGTGTTGGCGGCGGTGTATACGAGCCGGCCACGGCGATCGTTCCCACCTTCGCTTCTGCAAATGAAACAGCGTCGGCGAAGGACATGCCGCGTTCGGGATCTTCCACGTCGTACACGCGGTTGTCGGCAAATCGAAGGCGTTCCACCGGTACGTCGAGGTGTGTTGCGGCCACGCCCGCAACCTTCACGCGAGCTTTCGTTGCAGCTTCAATCGCGGCATTGCCAACCATGAGCGTAACGCGACTGCTGTAGCTGCCAAGATCAACCGGCGTGAGCTGTGTGTCGGCCACGTGGACGCGAATGTCGGTGAGGTTTACGCCCAGAACTTCTGCGACACAGGTCGCAAGCACCGTGTCGCTGCCCTGCCCAATCTCGGTTTCCCCACAGAGCACCGCAACGCCGCCGCCGCGATCCAACTGAACCGTTACGCCCGAGTGGGGCATGTTGTTCCAATAGATGGGAAGTCCTGCGCCGCAGATATAGGACGAGCATGCAATACCCACGCCTCGCCCACGCGGCAGCTTGCCGTACTTGGACTTCCAGTCGCTGCCCTCAACAACCTTTTCAATGCACTCGCGCAGCCCCATGGTTCCAATGCGAAGCCAGTTGGCGGTAACGGAGTTTGGCGGCTGAAGTTGTTGGAGGCGAAGTTCGGCGGGGTCCAATCCCAGTCGTGTTGCGGCGCGATCGAGCGACACTTCAAGTGCAAAACGAGGTTGGGGCGTGCCATGGCCGCGCTTGGGACCACACGGCGGCTTGTTGGTAAATGTGCGCACACCGTCAAATCGGTACGTGGGTACTTTGTAGGTCACGGTTTGCAGCGCACCCGTGTAGTAGGTACTCGCGACGCCGTAGGAGCCATAGCCCCCACCGTCAAGCAACGAGCGAAAATGCATGCCGGTGATGGTGCCGTCGTTCGTGAAGCCCATCGTGCATCGCATTTGCACCGGATGGCGACCACGATGGCAGTAAAATACCTCTTCGCGCGTCAAACAGATCTTCACCGGACGCTGCGTCATGAGCGCGAGCTTAGCAACCGCGATCTCGTGATTGAACGGATCGCTCTTCCCTCCAAATCCCCCACCATTGGGACACGCAATGACGCGAATGTGGGAGCGCGGCATGTCCAACACTTTCGAAAGCGCGCGGTGCAGGTAGTGGGGCGTCTGTGTAGATGACCAAATCGTTAGGCGGCCGTCGGCATCGGGATTAGCAAGTGTCGCGTGCTGCTCGATGGGTAGATGCGTATTGCCCTCGTAGAAGTAATGATCATCAAGCACAAAGTCTGCCGCTTCGAGCGAAGCTTCGACATCGCCAAACTGCATTGAAACGCGCTTATGTACATTGCCGTCGTCGCCATAGTCGTGCATGGCTTCTACGTCATTCTTAAGCGCCTTGGCGGGCGAAAAAATGCCCTCAATTGGTTCATACGCCACGCGGATGGCATTCATGGCGTCGAAGGCCGCCTCTTCGCTCGTCGCCGCCACGGCCGCGACGGGATCGCCAATAAAACGAACTTTGTCAAGCGACAAGGCATGTTCGTCCTGTGAGACGGGCAAAATGCCAAACGTTGTGGGCAATGTTTCGCCGGTGAGCACGGCGACGACGCCGGGCATTGCTTCCGCAGCACGCGTGTCGATGGAGAGAATGCGCGCGTGGGCCACATGACTGCGATGAATCTTGCAATGCAACATGCGAGGCAACGACAGGTCATCAGCGAAACGCGTTGTGCCTTTCACCTTGTCGAAGGCATCCACCTTGATGGGTGAACCGCCAATCAACCGGTAGCCTTCCTTCAACTGCTGCGCAAGGCCCTCCTTGGCGCCGGCATCCGGGGATGGGCTGGCCTCGTCGGGAGCGTTGGCACTCATTAGACGTCTTCCTCACCGCGCATACGCGCCGCCGCAAGTTCCACCGCCTCAAAGATCTTGAGATACCCCGTGCAACGACAGAGGTTGCCGGACAGCTCTTCTTTGATGGTGTCGCGGCTGGGATTCGTGTCGGATGCGAGCATGGCCTTCGCTACAAGCAAGAATCCCGGCGTGCAATAGCCACACTGTGCGGCACCAAGTTCCGCAAAGGCCTGTTGCAATGGATGCGTACCGTTGACGCCGGCCATGCCTTCCACAGTTTCGATCGAAACGCCATCGGATTCCAAGGCCAGGCGCAGGCAAGAAAGTTCTGCTTCGCCGTCGATCAAAACGGCACACGCGCCGCATTCACCCAACTCGCAACCGTGCTTGGTGCCCGTGAGACCCATATCTTCTCGAAGCACTTCGAGTAGCGTCTTGTGTGGAAAGAACGACACGTCCATGGATTCACCGTTGACCCGAAACGTGCGCTGTACTTTTCGCAGGTGACCTGTGTACGCATCGCCCGCGGGCGTCGCATCAACTGCCGCACCGTGATCACTCATCTGCGACTCCCCGTGACGTCTCGCGCGCGCATGCGGTGTTCACCTCAACAGACCAACCGCGCAGCAGCGGCTCGACCAATCCAATAATCAAGTCGTTGGGGGTCCAAGTCCCCTCCGGACGCCACCACACCACCGTCCAGTTCAAGCAACCGAGAAACGCGAGCACTGCAAGCTTCACGTCCATCGGAGAGAACGTGCCGGCATCAATTCCCTGCTGAAGCATGGTACGCAACAGGGATTCGTAGCGGTTGCGCTTGGCTACAACGTCTTGCAACCGTTCATCGTCGAGCGCATAGAACTGAACATGCGCTGCACTTCCGCCAAGTGTGTCGAGCGTCGTGTCCAAGTGCACACGGGCCATCTTTCGCAGGCGCACTTTTACGGGTGCGGGATCATCAACCAGCGACTCCGCCGCGCCAATCAGCGAACTCAGCGCAAAGACTTGGCACGCGTAGAGCAGTTCCTGCTTGCTGGGGAAGTAGTGATAGAGCGCACCCGGGCGAATGTTCAAGCCGGCCGCAATTTCGCGCATGCCCGCACCGTGAAATCCCTTCCGTCGAAATACGACGGCGGCACGGCGAAGAATCTCCATGCGTCGGGCCTCGAAACGGCTGCCCTGATCGTCGAAATCGTCTCTCGAGGGGGCGAGGGGGTCACTTTGAACCATGGTTCAAAGTTTAGCGCGGCGCCCACACCCGTACGAATCGGGACGGACGGGACGCGCGGGACGCGCGGCAAATTCGACGAACGCGCCTATTTCTTGGGCACCGGGCGAAACGAGAAACTGTCCAGGAATGCTCGAAACATGGATCGACCCGCCGCCTCACTGGCCACGGGCATCGTCGCTTTGAGTCGGTAGCAGTGTTTGCCCCGCTTGGTGATGGCCATCATGATGAACTTGTCTTCGCCGCCGAGATTGGCCTTGGCTTCCAGAAGATACCCCGTGCTGCCAGCGACTTCACCAGTGACAACCTTGGCCTGGCCCGACTGCTCCTTGACGTAGAACGCCTCCAATCGATCGGCGTCTTGTTCGGCTGTGCCATTGAAGGGAATTCGGTAGATTCCGAGTGTGGGCTGGGCACTGGTCTTGCCTTCAAAGTCCACAAAGTGGTTTTTGAACCGCGGCATGACGACCGCGTAGTCCTTGGGATAGCGACACGAAAAGCCGCGTATGTCGTCTCGGTAGGCGCCTTCACCGGTGGGTCCGGATCGCTTCTTTTGTGTGAGCTTCACGCTCTTGCGCAAGGCCTCGAGTAAGGGACGCACGCGAGACCAAAGTGTGGACCGGCAAATGCCATACAGCAAGAACTCGCGTTTGTTGGTCAGATAGTACGTCGCGTTGATTTGGTAGGAGATGGGCGGTGGCTTTACGCCATCCTTGGCGGCTCCTTGCACGACATAGGCGGCTTCGACGACGACATGGGGAATCGGCACGTTGGCGGACGGGGGAATGGTGACCAGCGAACTGATCTTTGCCTTGCTCGATTTGGCCCAATCGGCCCGAATCATGGGGCCTAGCGCTTCAAGGTTTTGCGCCCGGCGCGGACGAACGCTCAACGTGGCCTCGGGACCGCCCTTGACCTTAGGGTCGTAAAATGTCGCAAGGCGCTTCCATGACTTGTCCGCAGCCTTATCCACAGTGAGTCGCCACGACGCGGGTGTGACCGCCTCAATGCCCTCGGAGGTGCTGCGAAACTTCTTGCCCTTTGCGGCACGCTTCGCGGGCTTTGCGGGGGCCGACTCACCATCTTCCGGAGTACACCAGGCCGTGCCGGAACCGGCGATCATCATCAGCCAGGCGCATAGCATCGCGGTAGGAAACCACGCAACGCGGCGCGCTTTGCTTCGTCCCCATTCCATCGACTCGTGCACGGGGTCTTGGCATCGAGGGGCGGCATCCGTCATGAGTGACTCCAACCTTTCCTGTACGTGCCTCGCTACCCATCGCGGCGGCTCGGGGCGTCCCGGCATGTGGTTACGAGGCTAAACAAGGGTACCCAATCCTGGCAAAGCCAACGAAGGCTCCCCGATTCCCCCCACGCCCAACCGTAGCCGCGCAGATACTCTCCGGGACGCCCGTCCCCCGCGTTTTTCCTCCGGAGATGCTCGTGCTTCCCGAACTCAGCGTACTCCTCGCCGTACTGCTAGGTCTGCGGGCACTGCTACCGACTGGATTCGATCCCGTCACGTCGCCACTTGGGACGGTGGCATGCTGCCTGATTGGGCTTGCTGGTATCCGCATGACCACGCGGCGCGCCACATTGGCCATGGGCGAGGGGATTCCCGACTTGGTGCCGACCGCGGGACGCGTCATGCGAATCTGGGCAGTGATTGCGTGGTTTGCCGCACTGCAGTTTTTCGATTGGGGCGCCTTTGTTGAAGGGAACGTGCCGCGGATTTTGTGGATTGCTCGCTACGTCGTGCTCTTTGTCCCTGCGGCGGTGTTGTTCTCGTTCGCCTGGTCGAGTCATCGCGAGTTGATGATTGCGGGAATGGGGTTGGAGCAGCGAGCGCGTGGTCGTGTGAACGCCATCCGCGCCGGTCTACGACGCAATGCCATTGCGCTCGTCCCACTCTTTATTGTCATCGCCTTCGTGGATGGGCTGTGGGTGGCCGGCGAACTTGGCATCGCACCGCTGCGCACGGCGTCGCAGTGGTTAGAACACATGCCACTGATCACGCTGGCGATCTTCTTTGGCATGACATTGCTGGCGCTGCCGTTCTTGCCCGCGTTGGTGTGCAAGCTCGTCAAAGCCAAGTCGTTGGAAGCGGGCGAACTTCGAAGCATGCTGGAGCGGGGCGCGGAACGTATCGCGCTCCGTTACGGCGACATCAAAGTGTGGCCGACCAAGCGACGTATGCTCAATGCTATGGTGATGGGTGTTACGCCCAAGAGCCGTACGATTCTGTTTACCGATGGCATTCTCGACGCCATGCCCCACGATGAGTTACTGGCGGTGTTCTTTCACGAGGCGGGTCACGCCAAGAAGCGACATCTCGAACTCTACCTGCTGCTCTTCTTCTGCATGTCAACGCTGTTTTACCTCTTTCACAACCAGTTGGTTTCGTTGGGTATCAGCCCGGATGTGCTGGGCATCGTGTTCTTGGCGTTGCTTTGGTTTGGCCTACTGGGCTGGGTCAGCCGACGCTTTGAACGCGACGCCGACTTTTACGGCGCGGATCATGCCTTACCCGAACTCGTGGACGACCCCGAACCCGTAGCGACCGAGGCAACGCCCGATGCTCCAGGTGCACCGTCGATGATGCGGGCACTCAATCGCATTCGACAGGTGTCGGGTCACGGTGTGAGCCATCGCCATGGATCGGTGGAGTCGCGCATTAACGCCATTGCCGAGTACGCCACACGTGAAGAGGCGCGCGAATCGCATAAGCGACTGCTATTCGGCATGCGTGCCCTCGCGGTGCTTTTGACCATTGGCACGGTGGCCATGGTGATCTCGCGACTCCCCAGTGAGACGCGTATTGCGCGAGCACACATTTTAGCCTCGGAAGCCGATCGACTGGCGGATGAGGCGCGACAAGCCGATGGCGATGCCGGCCAAACGAAATGGCTCAAAGCGGCTGACGGCTGGGCTGGCGCCGCAACCACCCTGCGCGCCGAGGGGGCCGATCTGGACGGCGAGCAAGAACTGCGACTCTCCCTCCGAGCAGCAGACGCCGCATTGCGTTGGTCCGAAGACCTGGCGAACGCAAAAAGACTCTACGTGCGGTGCCTCGAAATCATCTCGGACCACGAGGAGCAGAGCGGAGGGCAGGTTTCAACGAGCAACGCCCTTCGACGCTTTGAGTGTTGGATCGACTTGGGACGTATCGCAGCGCGTGAACAAGATTGGACCTTCGCGGATCGCTACATCAAGTTGGCTGAGCGCGGACTGCAGTATGACCTCACCGAATCGCATGGACTCGACCGTGAAATCCGAAGCTATTTAGGCGAGCGAAAGCGACTGCTCGACGCCACCGTAGAGTTACGACAGGCGCTGCTGGATCAAGTCAACAACCCGGGCGCTGTAGACGTGGCGCGCAAGGAACTTTTGGCGCTCACCGAGACTACGCCCACGGGCGAGCATTGGCTCGACCTCAAACATGACGCCGCCGCCGAAGCCAACGCAGGCTTGTCGGACTAATCCGACTTCTCATCGTGGTCGTTTGACTTACCGTCGTTGGGGTCGATCGGCACTTCGTTGCTTCGCATCAGCGTCACTGCGGGCCCGCCGGCCACACCAAGTGAAACAATGTCGCGCGCACTTTGAATGACGGCACCGATGCCAACAAAGGGCGTCGAGGCATCGCCATCGGCAAAGCTGGCACACGTATCAAACCACGTGTCGATTTGAAGATCGTTGCGCGCGGTGTGTGCCTGGAGCTTGGCCGCCCGTGGGTCATGCACATCCTCAAATGGCCCCATGGCGATCGCAATCTCCGAGTCAGGCTCTTCGTCATCGCGCGGAGAGATCACTTGCGGCGTATGCGGCGTGGCTGCGTAGAGCGCCGGGCCTGCGATGCCCTCCAGTCGGGTCCACGAAGGATCCGACTCGTGTCTTACGACCAGGAGCACATGACCCACGGTGCCTTTGATCCGAGCAAAAAGTTCGCCCACACTCTTGGATTCCGCGTGCGCAACGCGTGCCGCTAGGGCGAAAGTCTGTCCGCCCCCAAAGCCCGACGACTCTGCGTTTCGAACGGGAAGTTGCGCCAATGCGTAGGCCAAGCCGTCTTCCCGGATCCCGGCAAGTCCGCCAAGCGCACCGGGCCATGCCAACGTAACCGATTCCATTTCACCAGTTGGTTTGCGATGCAACAGGAGCAGATGACGTCGCATGAACGACACGTCGTGCCCAGACCACCACACGCGCGCATGAACACATGTTGACGTGGCACGTGCTGCCACCGCGCCGCTAAGTCCTGTTCCCATGCCCATGTAGCGCAACGCGTCGCGCATGAACTCAAGCCGCAACAGCTCTTCTTCGGCTACACCGCAGCCTTCCGCCAATCCCCTGAGCTCAGAACGAATACGTTTCGGAAGCCAGAGTTCACTTTGATCGACAAGCATGTCTATGAACTCATCCAAGTCGCGTATGGGACCTTTGGACGGATCGCGACCTCGGGTACTCCCCAGGGTTTCTTCCAACATGCGTTTACGCCACGTGCGAAGAATCAACTGAATCTCGTTGCGCAACACACGTCCATGTTGCAATCCCATCTCATAGGGACTGCCGTGGAGTTCCAACACGTAGGGTCGATCGGGGCGAGAAGCCGTATCGTTGCTTGTAGGTGCATCGCCACAGCCAGACACGAGCACACCGAGACCCACAAGAAGACTCCCAAGCGTTGTTTTTAGGAGCAGACGCACCACCTCATTGTTCATGGAGCCACGCCCAAGGTGGGTATGGATTCACGCTTGGACGATGGCGACAAAACGCGAGTCAGGCAGACGCAAACTCGCGAATTTGAGGTCAGAGCGGGCACGCAATTCGACGATCTGACCTGCCTAATCTGAGGTTTGGCAGTGCATCCACTAACGCCGTCAAATTCAGCTTACTCGATGGGCATAACAATATGATTTTCAGATACTTATGACGACACAAGGAAAGCGTGCGTCCCCATGTTTCCGGTCGGATATTGGGCCCTAACACGCTAGACTTTGCACTCCCATTGAGGGAGCAATTTGCCCCCTGGTTGAGCGGAAGAGGCACGAGTTTATGGCGGAATCCGACGAGAGCACCAGCGGCGCAGCCGACGAGCGCGTCCTGGACCTCGACATCGCCACGGAATTGAAGCGGTCCTATCTTCGATACGCAATGAGCGTGATCGTTGATCGCGCGCTTCCCGATGTGCGCGATGGGCTCAAACCTAGTCAACGCCGCATTCTTGTAGCGATGAACGACCTCAATCTCTCGCCCAGCCGCAAGACATTGAAGTGCGCCAAAGTTGTGGGCGAAACGATGGGCAACTATCACCCGCACGGCGACCAAGCCATCTACCCCACGCTCGTGCGCATGGCACAAGACTTCAACATGAGCGAGCGCCTTGTTCAGGGACAAGGCAACTTCGGAAGCATCGACCGCGACCCGCCCGCGTCCATGCGATACACCGAATGTCGCATGACGCACGCCGCTGTGCAGTTGCTCGACGATCTCGATAAAGACACCGTCGAGTTTCGTCCCAACTACGACGAGTCGCGGATGGAACCCACGGTATTGCCGGGGCGTTTCCCAAACCTGCTCGTCAACGGTGGATCCGGTATCGCCGTGGCCATGGCATCGAGCATTCCGCCACACAACCCCACCGAAGTTGCCAACGCGATTCTAGCGTCGCTCGACAATCCCGAGATCACCATTCCCGAGATCATGGAGCACATCCCGGGCCCCGATTTACCGACCCATGCGCGCATTTGCGGCAAGAACGCCATTCTCCACGCCTACACCACCGGACGTGGCTCCATCGAAATGCGCGGCCGCACCGAGATCGTCGAATCCAAGCGCGGCGGCTCCAAAATCATCATTACCGAGATTCCGTATCAGGTGAATAAGGCGTCGCTGGTGCGCAAGATTGCCGATCTAGCCAATTCGGGCCGTGTGCCGGGCATCTCTGACATTGTGGATGAATCGTCCAAAGAGATTCGCATTGTTGTCAAGATCAAGCGCAGCGAAGACCCCGACATTGTGCTCAATCAGCTTTATAAGTTCACACAACTGCGCGACACGCTAAGCGTCATCATGATTGCGCTCGTCAATGGGCGTCCCGAACTCTGCAGCATCAAGCAACTCATCGACGAGTATATCGACCACCGAATCATCGTCATTACGCGTCGCACGCAGTACCTGCTGCGAAAGGCTCAGAACCGCAATCACATAGTAGCCGGGCTCATTAAAGCGCTCGATCTCATCGACGAGATTATCGCACTCATTCGCGCCAGCGCCGATCCCAAAGAAGCCAAAGCGGGCCTTATGGAACGCTTCGAGTTTTCGGCTGCCCAAGCCGATGCCATTTTGCAGATGCGGTTGCAACGTCTCACCGGACTGCAGCGCCAGGAACTCGAGGCCGAACACGAAAAACTCAATGCAGAGATTGCCGAGTACGAGCGCATTCTGAGCGACGAGGCCAATGTGCGCGCCATCATTCGCGAAGACATGGAGGCCATGAAAGCGCGCTTCCCTCAAGAGCGCCGCACCGCCATTGAAGACAGCCAGAACGACTACACGTCACTCGATCTCATCACGCCCGAGAACGTTGTGGTCACGCTTTCGAGCGAGGGCTACATCAAGCGCACAGAACTCGATGCCTACCGCAAGCAGCGTCGAGGCGGCAAAGGCATCAAGGGCACCGAGTCGAAAGAAGGCGACTTCGTGGAGCAGTTGCTTGTAGCCAACACCCACGACCTCTTGCTCTGCTTTACCGATCGCGGGCGCGTATACAAAGAGTACGTCTACATGCTTCCCGATCTCGGTCGCTACGCCAAGGGCCGCGCCATGGTCAATCTCCTCAACCTCGATGAGGGCGAACGGGTGCGCGCGATTCTTCCCGTTCGCGACCTTGAGGGCGATCGGTCCATTCTGTTCGCCACGCGTTCCGGCCTTGTCAAACGCACGAAACTCAGCGATCTCCAGAACATTCACAAGGGCGGCATCATTGCCATTTCGCTGGTCGATGACGACTCACTCATTGACACCCGCATCGTGTCCGGCACCGACGATGTGGTGCTGGTGTCGGCCAAGGGCATGGCCATTCGCTTCCAGGTGGATCAGGTACGCGCCATGGGTCGTGTTGCGCGCGGCGTACGCGGCATCAAGTTGCGCGACGGCGATCACGTCGTGTCGATGGCACTGGCCAACGACATCGATGAGGGCCAACAAGGCACCCTATTGACCGTTACCGAAGGCGGCTACGCCAAGCGCTCAGCGTTTTCGGAATACCGCGCTCAATCACGAGGTGGATTGGGTCTGCGCAACATTAGTGCGGGCGGCCTCGATAAAAATGGCGACGTCGTCGCGGCGCGCGCGGTGCTCGACGGGGACGAGATCATTTTGATCACGGAAGGTGGCAAGTCGATTCGCATGGCGGTGGGACCCGAACAGTTCCGCGTCATTGGCCGTGCAACCGCCGGGGTACGCGCGATTACGCTTCCTGAAGGCGATCGCTTGGTCTCCATGGCCTGGGTCCGCCCGGAAGAAGACGACGACGCCGATAGCGATGGCGCTGATATGGATGGCGAGGGCGAAGCGAGAGCCGATACGAAGGCGGATAACGCGCCAAACGACGGGCCGGCAACCGCGGAGTAACGGGATCGCGGGTGAACGACTGTGCAGTGCCCATTAGTCCCTGTTCGATGCGAATTCCCATCGATCGCCCTGAAATTGCCCAATCCATCGACGTTCTCATGGCGGGGCAGGTGTCCTCACCGGACCTAGAGCCGGATTTCCGCTAGACTTAGGTCATTCGAGTGGGTGCCCCCTGCCCGTCGAATCCACATCCTGATCGGAGTGCATTTTATGCCGCTGTTCCCTGCTATCCGCACGAGATCCATTCATTCGTGCGCGCTCCTACTTGGTGCTTTCGCCCTTGTCATCACGACGGGGCTCTCCGCGGCTCAGGCCAAGGATTCGCTCAAACGCGAGTTCAAGACGAGCAACTTCACGTGGACCCTCCCGTCCGACGACTGGTCGTTTTCCGAGATCAGCGACAATGGACTGAAGCAGGCAGGCGGCATCATTGAAGTCACGTCGAGCGATCGTCATACCCGTGCGCTTGTCATCGTCAATGACTCGGGTGGTCTCAAGCCCGATGAGCGCCTGAACGAAGTGAAAGAAGCCACGCGGCCATCGATTGAGACCGTCACGCACACCAAGGTCGTTGACAGCACATTATCGGGACGTCCGGCCAAGTTACTCCTCATGCAGGGTCACGCCCGCGGTGGCAAAGTCATCATTCATTTTCGTGGCTATTTGATAGAGAGAAAGGGCAAGTTCTACCACCTCAACATCACGTGCTACCACAACTCACATCGCACTGCGACCGAGTCCATCGATCGTATGCGCCGCGGCTTCCGTCTCATCAAGGGCGCGGGCAAGGGCGAAGATGCGCCCGAGACCTTTGATGAACTTCCCAAGGTCGACGCCGGTGCGAAAGGCGCAGGAGGCGAGTCGAACGATGGCGCAGATGGTGACGAGATCGAATGGCCCGAGAAAGGACCAACGCGGGAAGGCAACACCGTCATATTCCCGAAGCACAACTTGCGCTGGACGCTTCCTAAGGGTGGCGTACTGAAGTGGCAAGACCCCATGCCCGACGCATCCGTCGAGCCCGGCGAAAACGGTCAGGCACTCATCAGCGTCGTTGGCGAAGTTGAACGTAAGAAGCAGGAGTTTGAGAAGAACACGCCGGATAAAAATCGGTTTCTATTGACGCTCTACTCCGAGTTGGCGCCACCGGGCAGAAACACGGCCAAGGCGCTCCGCAGCCAGCAGATGCAAGAAAACGTCTCAAAACAGATCTTTGGGGGCAAACACCGGGCAGACAAGACCCAAGTGCGTGACACCAAGATCGGAAATTGGAAAGGCTCGTACATCAAGATGGTTGGCCGAACGAAGGATGGCAGTCGTCATCGCACGTTCCTCTACATGGAAACCATGCTCCAGGGTGTGATGTATACGTGGCAGGTGAACTTCATTGGCCACACCGATGCGCAGAAGTCGTTCGGCAAGGCTTTCGGAAAACTCGTGAAGGGCATCAAGTTTGATAGCACCGACGAGTGGATCGCGGGGCCCATCCTCGGCGTCGTCCCCGCCTTTCCGGGTAACCGAGGGCAAGATCGAGAGAAGGCAACCGTCATCGAGAAGGCGCCCGGCGTTACGTTCAAGAAGCCGTCAGGCATAGCCGAACTGACGTTCCGCAGCGCATTCAATCAACTTTTCTGTTTCGCCATCGAGGGACGATCCGAAGACAACAAGAATTATATCTACATGGATGTCCACTCCAACTGGATGCCCAACGTGCAACAGAGTGGAAAGCTTGAGGACTTTATCGAAAAGCGAGCCAGCGACTGGGAAGCTGGCGGCGGCGATCCTCAGAAGGTCCCAAAGTCGAAGTTTAGAAAAGGCAAGTTTGGCGCAGCCAAGGGCTTTCAGTACGAATACGAAGGCACGCTCAACGGTGAGCCGTTTGTGGAACAGGGCTGGGCGGTGAAGCACAAGCAAACCGCCTACTTCATCCGCGTTCAATTTGGTGGACCGGACGGTGAAAAGAACATGAAGAAACTCTGGAAGTCGGTCAGGAAGGGATTCAAGTTCCGCAAACTCAACAAAAGGGAACAGACGAGATTCAACAGAGAGATTCCAAAGACTGCCGGTCGGTAGTGGCGATCGCATATTGCACGCAGACACCCGGTGCATCCATGGGTTCAACCGTGCCGTGTGCTCTCCACCCCTGAGGTTGCCATGAAACATAACTTGTCGCGTTTTGTATGTAGAGCATCAGTCGTTGTGTGTGCAGTTGCGTGCATGTTGCCGATAGCCGGTGACTGTCACGCACGCGAGTGGGACAGCACCGAACACAATTGCATGCTCATCATTCCCGACGAACCCGCGCAGTGGGAGTGGCTCAATTACGATCCCGCCTGGAAGAGTCGCAACATTATTCGAGGTGCGAAGCGCACAGTTGAGAAGCTCAAGAACGGATCCAGCGGCGCGGGATATGGCGGGTTGCTTCATCTCGCCAAACGCGACGCCCCGGAGGGCATGACGCTCGAATCCGCCGCCGCGGATACCAACGTGCGCAACTACATGCTTGTGCGTTTTGGCAACGCCGCGTCCAAGCTCTCGGTCGAAGAAGAAGACGTAACGATTCTGGGCGACCACCCTGCCAAATGCCTGCGGGTAAGTGGCAAGGCCAAGGGACCGGGCGGAAAGAAGCCGGTAGATTGTCGCGGTGTCCTCCTTATTACGATGGCCAAGGGCAAGCTCTATCTCCTGCGTATGTATGCGTGGCACACCGAAGCGGATGAGGAGGGGATCAAAAACGACCTCGACACGATTGAATACGAGGGCCTTGAGATCTTGGATACGAAGGAGGCGACCAAGAAGGACGCGGGGCAACCCACCAAGCCCGAAAACGGCGACAAAGAAGACGATGAAAAGGAGGACGAGGACCTCAAAGAAGAGTTCATTGAGAACGAAGAACAGAAGTGGAGCATCACCAAGCACAAGCTGCTTCGGGAGATGAAAATCACGAAGGCCGACCGCAAGCGTTTTGTGGTGCTTCGCTTTGGCCATGTCGATGACCATGGCTGGCACCAAATGGAGCTCTACGCCATTCCCAACAGCCGTGTCGTTAATGGGCAACAGGCGCCCCCCGAGGACCTGCGCGGTCGGATGACCAAAGACTGGTACAAGAAGTTCCTAAAGAACCATCCTGTGGGCGAGATCGCCCGCTACAAGTGGCCCAAGCCCTCAAAGCGTACATTTATTACATTACCGCATTACGACCGCCCAGATGACCGCATCGTCGTATTCGATGGCAAAAAGAAGAAGCGAGACCCCGACGCAAGCACAGGCGACGTCATGAAACGCCTCAAGGTCGTTGAGAAAGTCAAGCGCGGGTTCATCGGAAAGCGTTTCAAAGCAAGTGAGGCCTTTCGCGGCAACATGCAAGGCAATCGAGAACGCGCGGGTATGGAGTGGACGTCTCGCTTTGCGTGGCGCACGCCGAAACACTCCTTCCGCCTCATCGTGAGCATGACGCGCGACGCCTACAAAAAGTATGGCGAGCCGTTGCGCCAGACCATGGAATCGTTCGAGATTCATAAGTAAGCCCGTCCGCACACACGTGGACACACCACCCCTCGCATTTGATCGTTCGCACCCGGCACAGATTGCGCCCATGGAAGGGCTTCGTGGTGGTCTGGGCGGAACACTGCGTACAGTGCCCGAAGACTTTCGCGTTGAAGAGTTGCCCCTGTCACGCCCGTCGGGACACGGCAATATCACCAAGGCCCATGTGCAAAAGCGCGGGACCCCCACCTTCGACCTGCTGCTCTTTTTGAGCAAATCGGCCAAGCTCAGCGAACGTCGTATTGGCTACGCCGGTCTCAAAGACTCACGCGCGGTGACGTCCCAATACGTAACGCTTCCCAAGATTCCGCCCGCACGTGTGCGCGGACTTCGCGGCAGACATTTCCGCGTTTTGGCAGCCCACCGCGATGGACGCCGGTTGCGCATCGGCCACTTGTTGGGCAATCGATTCACGATTCGCATTCGACACGTGAATCGTGAACGTATTGATGATGCGCGCACCGTACTTGAAACCATGGTGAAGCGTGGGTTGCCCAATGCCTATGGTGAGCAGCGTTTTGGCGTTCGCCAAGACGGCCACCGACTCGGTGAAGCACTTATCCGCGGCGATGCCCAAGCATTCGTTGACGGCTTTCTTGGCAGGCCTTCGATCTATGAGCGCAATCCCTTGATTCTCGATGCACGCGAATACTACGACCAAGGCGAGATCGATCGCGCATGGAAGACCTTTCCCAAGCGCCATCGCGCCGAGAAGCGAGCACTCAGCACACTTCGACGGGGCGGTACACCGGAAGACGTGGTGAGTGAACTGGGGACCGGTCAGCGAAAGATTTGGCTCAGTGCATGGCAGAGCTACTTCTTCAATGCGGTCTTGGACGAACGTGTTCGACAGGGCACCTTCGACAACTTGGTACCGGGCGACATCGCCTGGTTGCACGAATCCTCAGCAACATTTGTGGCGACGTCATCTGACGTTTCGCTAGCGCAATCCGGCGCGGCATCGCCCACAGGCCCCCTGCCGGGCGCTGCCCTTCGCCACCCTTCCGAACGCGCAGGTGACGTCGAACGTCGCATTCTCACTCGTGAGGCGTTTCAACCGATGGGCGATACGCCGTCCACCATGGTGCCACGCGGCCTCAGGCGTCCGCTGCGCGTACCCATTCGAGAAGCCTCGCTCGAGGATCTCGGGGATGGCAGCGTCGTGGTTCGATTCGTGTTGCCGCCCGGGAGTTTTGCAACCGTGCTCCTCGGCGCGCTCATGCAATAAATCGAGCACACGCGGAATTCGTGAGACGCGACACGCGTAAATCGGGCGAATGCAAAAAGGTGCGCCCATCTGGCCGCGCGTCGCTTGCGGCGGGTACGCTGGCTGGGCTGTGAGAACGGTCGCAATCATCAACCGCAAAGGTGGCGTCGGCAAGACGACGACCGCCGTCAACCTGGGCGCGGCCCTCGCGCTTCGTGGACGGCGCGTGCTCTTGGTTGACTGCGATCCCCAAGCCAACTTGAGCGACCACGTAGGACACGGGCCGGAGAGTGTGGAACAGTCGCTCTATGAAGTGTTGGTTGATGGGCTCGATCCTACGTCGTTGATACGCAGCACAGCAACCGAGAGACTCGACCTACTGCCGGCTCATCCCGATCTCGCGGCCGCCGAAGCGGAGCTCGCCGCGGAGATCGGTCGTGAGACGCGGTTGCGTCGCGCGCTGGATCAAATCGATAGCGATCGATACGACTGGGTATTGATCGACTGCCCGCCCAGCCTCGGCCTGCTCTCGCTCAACGCCATGGTTGCGGCGAAGGAGCTCATACTCACGGTTCAGACGGAGTACTTCGCCATGCGTGGGCTGGGTCATGTGGACGAAGTCATTGGCATGGTGCAAGAGCACGTCAATCCCGAGCTTCGCATTCTTGGCATTTTGGCCACGCTGGTGAACCCCGTGACGCGACTTTCCAAAGAAGTCCTTGAAGAGATTCGCGGACACTACGGCGAACTCGTGTTCAAGACGAAGATCCGCCAGAACATTCGATTGGCAGAAGCACCGGGGCATCAAACACACATCTTCGCGTACCAACCCAGCTCCGCTGGCGCAGAAGACTATCGTTCCCTCGCTGAGGAAATCGAGGGAGGTGTGGTTACGGCCGACCCGCCGAATAACAGTGCAACTGAAACAGCAACTGCAACCGACATCGACAGCGATGATGCAGTTGACGATGCCGCCATATCAGAAACAGACGAAACGGCGGAAAGCGAGCCTGCGAAAAAAAATAAGGAAGAACAGGAATCTGATTCACAAGAACTAGAATCAGAAACTCTCAGCTCAGAAAACTTCCCCACGGAACAGCATTCTTTAAGTGACGAAGATGAGCACGCGCGCTTTAAAACGACGGACGAGCTCGTCGTCGATGAGCCGAACACATCTGAGCCCGCCGAAAGCGACGACATCGAAGGCAGTGACGTTGAAATCGGTGACGTTGAAATCAGTGACGACGCCATCATCAGTGAACTCGAAGAACGCGAGAAGATTGGCGACACTGCCGAGGTCGATGACGATGTCAATTTCGAACACATTCGAGATTCGGAAGATTCATCAACAGACGCGAATGAACTAGTCGAGTGTGAAGAACGCGCAGATCCCATCGACCACGATCATGACGCGGCGGAACACGCGCCTGTACATGACGAGTCCGATTCATCGAATCCACTCGACGAAGCGGAGGGCACCAACGAATTGGCGGAAGTAGCGGAATCGGTGCCCACACTCACGGAGCCAATGGCTACCGATGCTGTGCCCCGCGCCGACGAACCGCGTCCGCCCGATGAGGTTGAGCCCAATGAAGTCGAGCTGAATGAAGTCCGTACCCCGGGCGCATCGAACGTTTTTGACGCCTCCGATCTGGCCGACAAAGCGCAGCGCTCGGCCCAATCGAGGCTCGACTCATTTAGAGCAGGTTAGCTTCCCCCCACGTCGGCGTGGGAGGAGCGATCAACTCTACAAATTTATGGGCACTCAGGCTGGGTCCATGCCGTGCGCTCGTGCTACCGCAAACTTCCGTCTTCGTTCAGTGTGGCGTCGAGGTAACAGAAGTCGCTGGGGCTGGGTCCCGCGCTAACGCTCACCGGCGAAGCGCCGTCCGGATCTAGGACGGCGTTCCCATAGAAGCCTGCGGTAACTTGAATGGCATATCGCGGGTTGACTGCTGCAGGATCGAGGGCGTCGGGATCGCCCCAGTCAGGGTCCAACCCGTATCCCAAATCGCCGCCCTCAAAGCGAATCCAACGGTTGAGTGACAACACTTCACCTGTCTCACGATCAATCACGGCGCCCGCGCGGTAGTGGAATCCATCGGCGGCAAACGCAATCTCATTCGCCTGTCCAACACGTGCGGCAGCGCCTCCCGTCACGCGCAAAGGCACATAAAGCTCTTTGGTGGAATCCGTTCGGAACATATTGGTGGCCCAATGCGATGTCTGCGCATCGCCACCGGTCAGATGTAGTGTCTGCCGCCAGGCACCTATCAATCCCGTGTCCGGGTTCACAGGAAACACCTGCACGCGATGCTCAGTGGGCGCACTTGCCCAGAGTTCTTCGTGGGGCGCGCCCGGCTCAAAGCGCACATCGCCCGCGTGGGTTACGGACATGAAATACTCGGTGCGCGTGGTGCCGTTTACGCTGAGTGGACGCGTTTCCGTACGCAATGTAAACGGTTCACTCGAAGAGACACGACGTACCCAGCGCAGGACTCCGGACGTCTCATACACCATGATCAGACCGCCGTACTCGTCGCCCGACGCTGCGATGTCTACGGTGCCTCCCACCCCATCCTCAACGGAAAACGCGGGATCACCGCTTGCCTCAAGAAGCACGACCTTGAAATTGTTGCCGCCAATGACGCGCGCCTCGTCCACGCGACCTTGGCTCGTGAACACGGCAGCAGATCGCAACATGCGCCCATCCGTCTGGCGCCGCCGTATCTGAATGAAGTCGGCACTTCCTATGCCGGAATCGGGGAGTACGCGTTGCCAAGACTTCCCCGCATCGATGGTTAGCGTACCTTCGTAGATGATGGCGGAGAGCGGCTGACGGTTCGTGAGTTCATGCGCCGAGAGAAGCCTTCGCGTACCGGTTCCGTCCAACGTGGCCAACCACTTCAAATTGCCATCGGCGTCGTACCACGCATGCACGTCTCTGGACACACCACCCGTCGCAGGAAGCACTTGACTGTTTCCGTCCGCCGAAGGAAACGACACGTCTACGGTGGAGTTGACCATGCCTGTAATCGAGAGCGTGTTGTTGGTGTGGAACATGCTGTCCGTGAGTTCAAATTCCGTGTCGGCCGAAATCATGTGTTGATACACCTGCGCGCCGGTATCGTCATAGCGCGCGAACACCACTGCCGACCCCACGGCGGGGCCGTTCACAACGTCGTCGGTTCCGTCGTTCGGCATGAGATGGGCCGTCTCACCCGACTGAAGTGAAAAGAGGTAGCCGCGGCTCCCGTAGGGCACGGTTGCGGACTTGTAGGGCATCAGATGCCCCGTGTTGCGATATGCGTTGACCGTCCCCGATGTGCCCTCAACGCGCAGCGGGCAGCGGTGGTACCCGAAGCGACGAAATACGATGGGCGTCTCGTCCACAACATCGACGGACGCGCCGTTGGCATCGATCATCTTGAGTACGGGCGTATAGCTCGCTGCCGTCAAGATGCTCGCATCAACCTGGACCGTACTCGCTCCATCGCCCGATCCCGAGGTAACAAATAGCTGGTCGCCTGTGGTGCTCGGGTCGCCGTCCTCGTCGAGCACCAGATCCCACGTACCGTCTCCGCTGGCAAACACGGCGGACGCGGTGAGCCAGATGTCGGATAGTGGACTTACGGCAGCGCTCGATACACCGGTGACGTTGCCGTAGATGAGCGACAGCGGGTCGCCGATCGTCTGCTGAACACCGTCCGGCCCAACGGCCAGCAATTGGTAGGTTCCCGGCTGCGCACCGTTTGTGTCCCACGGCACGTCGTAGCGACCGTTTACGCCGTTAACTTCACCAATGGCGATGCGGTCTTCAGTTGTCGCCAGATTGCCATCTTGATCGGCATAGAACGCCACGTGCCCGGAGCCCGTGGAGAAGAAGACGTCAACGGTGAGGTCTACGGTGTCGCGTAGGGGCATCGAGGTCATGGGGCCCGTCGCCGAGACCGCAACGTGATTGGATGAGGAACCGCTGCCACCACCGCCGCCGCATGACGCAAACGTCAAGAATACGCATGAGAATAGGAACGTTCGAATCATGGTGAGCATCCCGTGTGGACTAGTTGGCAAGCGCGCACCGCGCACCATCGTTTTGCGAGGACAGGGGACCGACTGACTCGATCCATGCATTCAGATCAATGTTGGTTGGGTCAGAGAGATTGAGGGCCCAGATCTCACCCGTATCGTTGTCGCTCCAAAAGGAGACGCCGCTCTGAGAGACGTAACACGCACCGAATCGGCGGTCGGGCGCGATCGTCGTTCGGCCAAGGTTGATCGTCTCGCCCGTATCGGGATTGATGCGCCAGAGATCGGATTCGTGGTTTCCGCTAACGCCGGTCGCCTGCCAGTTCACCGAGTAGAGCTGCCCATCGATGGGGGAAAACAGCCAGTCCGCGCGCGTTCCTGGATCCCCGTCACCAGAGAACGTGCGCCACGCCAACAGCTCCATATAGGTCGCGCTAGTCGGATCCACATCAATGACGGCGAAACCAGGAACCCCGGTCCGTGTTATGTACAGCCGTCCATTCGTATCTACATCGCCTGCATAAAGCCCGAACTCGACAACGCCTTGAAGCGCTACAGGCACCGGAACATAGTGCACGTCCACTTGGATGGGTCGAGCCGATGGGTCAATCGCCGCGATGGCGAATGTGGTAGTGTCGGCGCGATCCTCGTCGATGGCGACGCCATAGATGCGATGATCCAGCGTGCTGAATCCGATGGCATTCAGACCGCCTAGATCATAGTCGTCAAGGACGCGCGTGTATCTGCCCGTATGCGGATCTACTTCGTAGAAGTCCGCCGTTGGGCCTTGAACGAGATAGCCCACATCGCAGGCATCAGGCGACGGGCTTGACCCAAATCCGCCGAAAAGACCCGTGTCACCGCCACACCCGCCTCCGCAGCTAGGGCAGAACGCGAGCGCAGCAACGGCGGCAAAGATCAACAGGGATTTCATCGCAAGAACCTCCGACAGTCCCTATCGACGATCGGGAAGCTCGCTTGGAGGTGACGACGCACGCGCAAACGAATTGGGCGTACTCCCGTGTGCTTGTGTTGTTTGGTACGGCATTCGGGACGAGAAGTCTCGACGCCTCGTTCGTGGAAAAGGCTAAGATCTGCCTCATGACCGGGCCGACTCGATCCATCACGCTGGTCTCGGGTGCATTGCGCCTCGACGCACGATTGCACGAACCCGCCCAAAATTTGCCGGAACGTGGTGCGATCGTCATCGCGCATCCGCATCCCATGCATGGCGGACACATGAATCACCCGGTGGTGGTGTGTGCAGCAGAGCGGGCGGCAGCAAAGGGGCTCACGGCGCTGCGGTTCGACTTTCGGGGCGTGCAGGCCAGTGAGGGTCGAACCGACGACATGGAGGGGCATCTGGAAGATTGGCGCGTTGCGCGAAATGACGTTCGCCGACGTGCGCCCGACGGTCCCATGATTGGGTGTGGCTTCAGCTACGGCTCGCGGACGCTGGCCACCGTACTCGCTCCAAATCAAACCCATCCGCCGCAACTCGATGCCTTGCTGCTTCTCGCGCCAGCAACGCGGGTGCCCACCACGCGCCGCGACTTTGGCAACTTGCTTTTGGGCCGACCCCTCTCGGAAGCCGCACGCGATTCGCGCGTGCTCGCCAATCTCGGTGCGCTGACGCTCCCCACGCAAGTTTTGGTGGGTGAACTTGATGTGGTTGCACCACACGAAGAGTTGCGAGCGGCACTACCCAACCATGCCGCGTTGTCCGTGTTGCCTGGTCTCAACCATTTTTTTAGCAAGCACACGGGCGCCGGCGCGCTGCATAGCGAGAGCTTTGTTCCCGCTATCGATGGCGCACTCGACGCCTTGCTTCGGGTCAGCCAATAGCGACTTAGCGATGTCGCGCTAGCTGTGCCTCCAGGGCCTCGCGAGACCGTGCATCTTGTGCCAGTGCAATGGCGCGGCGCAAGTAGGGTGCCGCGAAGCGCCCCATGGCGTCAAAGCTTCGCAATGCAGCCTCTCGGGTGGCTCTGTCCGGCGAAAGCAGATCAGACGTCATCGCCTTCAGCTTGGATTCCCGAGCGGGCGACAGCAGATCCACGCGCCCCACAAAGACCCGCTCAACGCGCCATGGCTTGGCGATTGCTGCCTCTGACAGCCGAGACGCCTTCTTAGTGTTATCGGCATTTCTCCTAAACGAGCGCTTCCGTAGTGTAGTGATCTTCAATGGCAAGATCCGATCGACATAGGCACGGGGAAGAACGTAAAGCAGTCGCAACCCCTCGTCACCGAGCCACCCGTGTTGCCACGTTCGCACCATGGCAAGTGCTTCATCGGTGAACAAGCCTTCTGAGACGAGGCGCTCTTTCATGTCGCGTACAATGTTCTCGAGTTCCTGTTTGTCGCGTTTGTCATTCATGCTCAAGACACACGTTCCGCCCTCCGCACCTTCGAACTCAGATACTTTCAAGATCTCGAATCCGATTCGATCGCCACGAACGCAGGCGAGAAAATGAAAGCGGACCGGCTCTTTGACGTTGCTGTTTTGGATACGAAGACGCACGCGCACCTTGTTGTCTTCTAGTGGTGTCTCCTCGAGTACGCGAATGGTCAAGGGCATGTTGAAGTCACCCAACCCGCGATAGAAGAGACAGCGCTCGTATTCACTGACGGTCCACGACCCCGTCTTGTCGGCAATCGCCTTCTGTTCATCGGCGGGCAGGTCGCGCAACTTGTTGTGGTGGCACACGCGCAGGGCGTTGGCCTGAGTCTGACGGCAGAAGCGCCAGGGGTCGTCGGCGGATACCTTGGGAAACTCCGGTTCTTTCACGTCTCGCGAAAGCACCTCCAGGTCCTGACGGCGCCCCCACGTAATGGTGCCATCGCGAAGCGGTATGCGATCGACATCGGGTTTCTGGCCCTTGCCATTGACAACAAATCCGCTGCCGTTGGCCGACGTCGCCGCCGGATACCACTGCGTAATCAGACCCTTGGGGAATCGAACATTTACCCGCACACGACGTGCCTCGGGCGAATAGAAATAGATCACGGGCGTTTCCATCTTTGGCGACACGCCGGTCAGTCGATGCACGTCGCGCAGATGATGCACAAAAGAGGGCAAGTCGCGTTCTTCGTGTCGCAGCCCGTCAAGCGTCACACCATCGCTCCCTTGAACCGCGGTAAGCGTGCCCCACTCGTGGGCCTCCAGCGCCTCCCCATCCCACGACCGCTCCTTCGCATGGGCATCGGGCGCAAGTGCCAGCATGGCGGCAACAAACAATGAAAACAGTGTTCTTCGAATCGGCATGAGCGCCTCCAGGGGTGGGTTTGCCCTACAAGACGCAGTGAGTCGCATTTCGTTATCGGTGAGGTGTGTTCCCTGTGGGCGCGCGTCTTGGGTGGTGGGACGCTGCTTGAAGAAGAAACTCTCACCAAGGAAAGGCCAAGGGCACCAAGCGAAAACGGGCGCCTAGACACTCCCCTCATTGGGTTATCGAAGGGGAATGGCTCCGAAGGAGCCAAAGCTGATAGCGAAGGGTGAGGCTTCCGAACCCTGGTACATCGTGCCTCTCGAATGGAAGCGCTCTGAAAGAGCGCAAGCGTTGCCGGACGTGACCTGTGAAGACGTGAAATGGGTAGAAAGCGGTGCGTTGCTCGAATGGGCACGCTAAGACTCTAGGACACGAAGGCGCAAGCGTCGGGGAGCGCCTCTTGGCAGGGGCAAAGTCGAATCCAAAAAGACGCCGCGACTGGAACTGAAAACACGTCAAGAATCGTGTCGGAGATTTGGCGGGTCGAAGACCCGACCAAATCGTAGATCCTGAGTAAGCACAAGCGAATCTCTGATTCGCGCGGTGCGCATCGAAGGGCCGAATCAAGAGGTGCGTTGATCGACATTGTTCGACTACCTCACATTGCTCATTCAACTTCATTGAACACGTGACGACCCAACGTCGACGACGTTGTCAATCTTGCCACGGTGCGCTCCGGGTTGGCATGAGGGTACGTATCGTCACGCTGCGGCACGTGAGCAATTGCTATCGCCAGTCGCACCGCACAACAATGACAACTGCCCCGCAGGGCCGCGGATCACAGCGCGGGGTGTAGCGCAAGCGAAGCGGCGCGGTACCCTGGGTCAGCGTTAACCCATAAGAGACCCGCCCTGACAGGGCGGCGGAATCGTAGTGCGCGCAGTTGCATTCACATGCCGTCATGCGTCCGCTCAACCGCCCGCACACCCGAGACGACTTGTGTAACGCACGCGTGTCGGTTGTGTCACACACGAATTTATGAGTCTCCTGCTCTTCATGTGGGTCATGGCAACTTCGGATGGAGTTCGATGCCGCCGTTGCACAGGAACAACATAGAGATCAGCGCCTTGGCGCTGTGAAATCCGTATGCTCGTCGAGCCACCATGCGGAGCCGATTGTTGATGCCTTCCACGATGCCGTTGGTCATGCGGCAACTGATGTAGGCGATGATGCCATCGAAGTGCTCCCGAAGCGTTTTGGCCAATCGCACGAACTGTTTGAGTTTGGATCGCGACGCCCAAGCCAGCCACTCACGAAGGGCGCGCCGAGCTCGCTTCGGTTGAAGGTAATCCAGTGCCGCACCAAGCGACTCCTTTAGGAGATAAGCGCGATACAGCTTCTTGTTCGTCCGCTCGATCTCGCTGAGCTTGGTCCGCTGCTTCGAATCGAGGTCACAGTAGTTCTTTAGGATTGCGTAACGCGAGTAGAAAATGAACCGACCTTGATCAGTGCCTCGAAGTTCTCGTAGCTGTTCGCGGCGTACTTCATCGAGTGCCACGCCTGCTAGCTTCTGGATGTGAAAGCGATCGAATACAACTTGGGCTTGAGGGATGTGTGTCGCAATGGCTTTGCGGTTCCATCCCGCCAGATCCGTCGTTACACCTTCGATCTTGGCAGCGTCCTCCGGCGATATCTCTTCGAAAAACTTGCGTAGCGTCGCTGAATCCTTCCCTTCGGCTGCCCACACCACGCGGCGACGATCGTGATCGACAACCAACGTAATGAAGTTGTGTCCGCGAAGATGGCTGAACTCATCCATGCCAATCCAGCGCAGATTCGAGAGTCGGTCGGGATCCTGGCGTTTCGCGACGACACGCGTGACGATGGAACCAACCGTTCGCCACGTCACGCCCATTTGGACTGAGACCTGCGTCTTGTCCGTCGTTCGAACTAAGTACGCCACCATTTCCTCGAAATCCTTTGTGAATCGGCTCTGAGCCTCAGCCCACGGCACTTGCTCGGCTCGCACGCCGCAACGGGAGCAGTTCACGCGACGCGGTGAGTATCTGAACCACACTCGCGTAGAACCGATCCCCAGGTGGCGCCAAAACCTAGATCTCAGCCGATCGTAGCCCGGGGCCCTTTCCCCACACCCACTGCAACGAGGCAGGCGATGGCGCGGAGACACCGTGGCGATCACGCCACGCAGCGAAAAATCTACCGATCGGACGTACATCCCCGGGACATCGATCATCCGATGCAATAACGTGGTGGCGCGCATGGGGCTCCTCTGTTGATTTGTCGATTTCGTAACCAACAAAGAAACATGAGTCCCGTGGGCACCTCTAGGTTGTGACAGCCTGTTCTAACAAACATCATTTCTTTTCCTGCCGTCCGCGCCCTCTTAGGGGCGGCAGGACAAGAAATCGCAAATGTACGACCCACACAAAGAGCAGTAGAGCCGAATTTATGCAACAAGTGTTCACAACAAACGGTGTTCCAAACTCGCAAAGCCGCAAGCAAGCTATCTTTGAGCGTGATTGACGCGTCGTTCACACGCGGTGTGCTGTTAAAAACACGATTGTTTTCTTTGTAAAAAACGTTGAGAAATTCCGCGCCACCGGTTGCGCATGTCTCTACTGTCGGTCTTGCGCTGTCGAGAAGCACGCGCGAGTCGCCGTGTTCCTCGTTTTCTCCGCAACGAGCGACAGTCACACATATTGGGGTACGTATCCGCGCCAATCGCGGAGTGGATAGCGTCCCCGGTTAGGGGGCACACCATGGCCAACGGCACATTGAATAAGAAGGGGAATCGCGAGCCAATGCGAGGCCACGATCGTGAAGTTGGTTCCTCGGGTCGCGTTGATCGCGCGCAGAAGGTGAGGCGCGCTGCACCTGTCGCCGGTGTGATGCTTGTGGCACTTGTAGCAGCGGTGATCACCGCAGCGCCAACGCCGTACGAAGCTGACTTGGCGCTTTTGTCCAATGTCGATGCTCAGAAGCGCCAAGACGCAAGCGATCGGTTGGGAAAGGGCGGTAGCAAGCAGGCCACAAAGCTCTTGGACGAACTTGCAGGCAAACACTCCGCCGTCACACGCGCCGGTCTTGTGCGCTCCCTTTCAAAGCTACCTGTGAGTGGTGATCACGTAAGCGCACTTCGTGATCTCTTGGCGAGTGACAATGTGAACATTGCAGCCAGCGCAGCGCTGATTCTTCAGAAGGCGCCAAAGGCGCGCGACAAGCTCGTTGCTGAGCTTGCAGACGTTCTTGCCGATGATCGCGTAGCCGATGGCGTCAAGGCTCGTGCAGCGCGTGCGCTCAAGGGAACCACGGGCGCGGGCGCAACGGCCCTGGAGGCCGCAGCGGCAAGTTCCGGGCTCACGAAACTTGCCGCCATTCGCACGCTTGGGTTCATTCCAACGTCTGGCCCCGGCAAGCTCGCGACGATCGCCACGGATGAAGAACGCGAAGATCGAGATCGAGTTCTCGCAATGCGCTCTCTTGGTGAAGTCACGGGCAGCAACGCAAGTTCGGCATCATCCGAGCTCAAGACGCTCGTGAAGAGCACATCGGGATTCGTGCGTGAGCACGCAACTGCGGCATTGAGTGCGAGGGGCGAGTCCGGAAGCACTTCAACGTTTGTCACACTTGCGAAGGACAAAGACGCGCGCGTGCGGCTGGAGGCACTGCGTGCGATTGAGAGCGCAAAGGCAGTTTCAAGCGAGAAGTCTACGGTCAAGACGTTGCTATCCGATTCGGATGTTCGCGTGCAAGAGCTTGCCTTGCGTCTCGCTGCCGCTGAGAAGCCGTGGGACTTGTCCGACGTCAAGAGCACATTCGTTTCCGAGCTTGGATCCAAGAACTTCAAGATCCGTCTCGGTGCTGCCTTAGCGCTTGCCGCGTATGGCGACAAGGGCGGGCTTCAAACCATGAAGACCGACAAAGATTCCTCCACCAAATCCGTCGCGGCCCAAGCCAAGGCTGCGTACGACCTCATAGACAAAATCGAAGAGTAAGGCGCAACGCATCACCGAAAACCATCAAGCAAGGCGTGAGCGAGATTGGGGTAGACATGGCTAGCAAGAACAGAAACAGTCGAAAGCGTTCAAAGAAGGACAGCCGCCCGATAACGCCTCGCCCGTGGGTGCATACGCCTCTGGGGCTGGTTGCCGTAGGGCTTGCAACCTATGCGCTAGCATTCCTCGTGCTGACCGGTGGCCGTCATGTTCTTGCTGAGGCGGCGCCTCCAAGTCCGATCGTCATCACCGACTTCGGTATGAAGGACACGAGCACCACAGGAAATCCAAAGGAGTCGTACAACTTGGCCGGGCAGGCTGGCGGCATCTACCAGGTCGATAACGCGAACCGCCATGCGGTTTCGTTCACGTCACTAAAGCCCGCCCACTCCAACAACGCGGTTCAGCAGATTGATTTGGATGAGACTACCGGGGATGTCATTTACGGTGCGAACAACGGTGAGATTGTTCGCGTCGACATGACGACCAACACGTCAACCACTGTCGGAACGGTTTCGGGTGCAGATTTCAAGGTAGCCGCGGCCGACAACAACTCCTCAAGTGTGGATGCCTGGGCGATCGACGCGAATACCAACTCGCTTTATGAGTTCAAATCCAGTGGTCCGTCGGTACTCGGCAATCCCTCGTTTGGTCAGGGGCCGACCGAACTTGCCGGCCCCAAGCCTGGCAACAATAACGTCGTAGCCCTGGGCGACGGTTCGGCTGAAATCTATCGCCTCGATGTGACGCTCTTAGTTGACTACGACGACACGTTTGCCGGTGCCAATGTCGAGCCGACCGGGCTTGCTGTGGCCGATGCCGACTATTGTTACGTATCGATCAATGACGGCTCGACGGCAAAGGTACTGCAGGTTGACTTGCGAGCATCGACCTTTGGATTTGTGACACCTGTTATGGGGACGTACTCAAACGTGAGCGCGGTGGACATTTCTGTGGCCGGCCCGTGGGTCACGGTGCTCATGTCGGACAGCACCAATAACGAGACGACCGCGCGCGTGTTTGACGTGGGTGTTCCAAGTTCGCCGCTTTACGTGGGCAGCGTGGACTTGTCGTTGGGATATGAGGCCTATGGAGGATTAACCACGCAGCTCGGCGAGGGCGGGACCCTTGAAGATCTGGAGTTCATGTGGGCCAATCTCACTCAGGACATGAGCGTTACGACGGGTCGTGATGTTGAAGGCGAGTGGACATTGGGGTCTGCGAGCAGCGTCCCTCCGGGCGGCGTGTTCCCCACGATCACGGCGGCGGCATCGGGTGCCTACGGCATGGAAGCGCTCACTTGCGTCTGGCCGTGTCCTCCATTTGGACCCAATTCACAAGGCCCCGTTGCCGGCCCCACGCCACCAGCCCACACCGCATCCACGCCCCATAGCGTTCAGCTCAGCACGGGCGAAGAAGTGCTGATTCACCGACTGGTTTCGATTCCCGGCCGCGGTATGGATCTTGACCTCACGCTTACGTACCGATCGCGGCGAGATTTTGCGGGCCGATATGGAAATAGCTGGTTCCTAAATCAAGACGTGCGGATGAAGACCGAGACGAACGGGGATATGACGTATCAGAGTCCATACGGGCGCGTGGATACCTACGTCAAGAGTGGGAGCACGTTCATTCCGCCCACGCACTACGACACCACGCTGGCGCCGTCGGGATCTAACCACACCGTTACCGACCGATTGGGCCGCGTGAGCACGTTTAATGCAAGCGGGCAGCGGATAAGTCTGGCTGATCGCTATGGCAATACACACTCCTATACCTACACGGGCGACAAGCTGACTCAGATCACGGATTCGCTGAATCGCAACATTTCGCTCAACTACAATGCCTCGGGGCGGCTCTCAAGTGTGGTTGACTTCGGCGGCCGCACGTGGACATTTTCCTATAACTACATGGGGGACCTCCGGACGATCACGAGTCCGGCTTCCACACAGTTTTCCTCGGGGCGCACGGTGCGCTATTCCTACAGCGCCAATCACGCACAGACGCGCTTCAAGTCGAACCTGATTCACGTGGAAAACGCCAAGGGCGAAGTCGTTCAGACGCTTGAGTATGACGAGAACGACATGGTGGTAGAGGAGTCGCTTGGGCCGGGCGAGTACACAATTTCGTATGACGTTCCCAACAAGCGGACGACCGTCGTAGACCGCGCGGGAAATACAACGCGCTGGACTTTTGGTTCCTTCGCGGTGCCCACAGAGAAGAAGGTCTATACCAAGGGGCTTAGAACCGGAGAGCCAACGGACTTCACCACGACGTACACGGTGAACGCAACCACCGGCATGACCACGGCTGTGGTGTATCCGCGCGGCAACAGATCGGACTATACGTATGACAGTTCGCTCAATCTGACGGAAGTCCGGCACCGAACGACAGATACCAGCACAAACAGTGGAACGGACCTCGTAACCTCGTACCAGTACACCGGCCAGTACAACCAAGTGAGCCAGGTCACCGATCCCAAGGGCAACGTCATGTCCATGACGGTGGATTCCTCCGGAAACACAACGGCCATTACGCATCCGTCTGTGACGCAGCCGACAAGCCAGACCATCGCAGAGACTCTTGTTTACGATTCGTATGGGCGCATCACGTCGGCAACCGACGCGGAGAGTCGCGTAACGAATTTTGTGTATTACACATCTGGTTCCCAAAATGGATACTTGCACAAAGTCATTCGTGATCCTGGCGGGCTCGCGATTACAACGACATTTCAATATGATCAGTATGGAAACGTAACCTCTGTAGCTGACCCGAGTGGCGCCACCACGACGATCACGGTGGACGCCGAAAACTTCGTTACCCAGATACAAGCGCCTACGCCGCTTAACTACAAACGCAAGTTCACCTACGATGCCAATCGAAATCTCACGCTGCTTGAAACGGAGAACCGCGACAAAGACGGTGTGCTTGATTCCACGACGCCTTGGATTGAGACGAGCTATACGTATAACGAAATGGGCTGGCGCTTGACGGCGACTCAGGATCTGACGTCGTCAAGTCAAGCGGTAACGACATATGAGTACGACGGCGAGGGCAAGGTCACCAAAATTCAAAGCCCGACGGGCGAAGAGACGAAGATCGAGTACGACGAGCGGGCGCTGCTTTTCAAACTTACGCGGGGCTACGGCGCGTCCGAGGCATCGACGATTCAAGTGGACTACGATGCCAACGGCAATCGCAGCAAGACGATCAATAGCGAAGGCGACGCGACGAATTTCACGTACGATCTCTTTGACCGCGCGACGAAGCGAACGAACGCGCTGAGCCATTACGTTTCTTGGACCTATGATAAGAACGGAAACGTACTGACGGCGGCAGCCTACAACGCCTCAAATGTGCTCCAAGCTAAGACCACGAATCACTTTGATGAGGTGAACCGGATCTGGAAACGTGTTCAGGATCGTTTCGGATCTGGGCTCACGCCGAGCTATCCGACGGTCACCATCCAGCACGATAAGACGGGTCGCGTCACGGAGATCAAAGACCCGCTCAACAATAAGACGACCTACACGTACGACGCCGCGGGACGTCAGGTCAAAGTGAAGGACGCAATCGGAAATGAAACCGAGTGGATCCTCGATGCGCGCGGAAAAGCCACCAAGATCAAGCGCAAGGACATTCCTACGGCAGGTGGATCCGAGACTTTTGAAACTGAGTTTGTCTATGATGCTCTGGGCCGCCTCACGTCCAAGCGCGAGATCGACCGGCTCAACGCTTCGAACATTTTGACAACGAATTTTTCGTATGACAGTCGCGGAAATTTGACCTTCCGCGTAGATGCCGAAGGGAGTCCTGTTCGCTGGACCTACGATCTCGCAAATCGCCAAACGAGTTATGAGCGCGCGCTTGCCACTGGCACGTCGATTGACGATTTCACAAATAGCATTCTTGAGACAGCGAGCTTTGACGCCGCGGGCCGTTTGACGTCGGTGACTGACGACAATCTGAACACGACGTCGTACTCTTACGATGCCCTCTCGCGCGTATTCAAGACGACCTTTGCCGACACGAAGTTCGTGACCCGAACTTTCGATAAGAACGATCGCGTCAAGACGTGGACGGATCAGAACGGCTCTGTGGTGACGAACACGTATGACGCCCTCAGTCGCTTGACCTCGCGCGCGGTCAATCGTGCCACCGGTGTCTTGGGAACGACGTCAGAGACCTATTCTTACGATGCGCTAAACCGCATGCTCACCGCGAAAGACAATGACTATGAGGCGCAGTTCACGTATGACAGCGTAGGCAACGAGCTGAAGGAGACGCAGGGCTACACAGTGACAGGGCAAGAGAAGTGGCGCACGGTCACTTCGACGTATACCGACGCGGGTTCGCGCAGCGCGATTCAATATCCCAGTGCCTTCAGTGTGCTTCACCAACGCGACGCCATCTACCGCATGACGGCAATGGTGGATTCCGCAGCCTCCACCAACATCGCAAGTTTCACGTTCCAGGGCGCAGGCCGCTTGGCCAAGACGACCAACCAAAACTCGACCACGACAGATCACGGGTACGACGGCTTTGCGCGTCTCTCGCAGCTCGATCACAAGAACGGATCTTCTCAGAGTTTCCACACATTCGACTACTTGTATGACAAAGCCCACAACCGTCGGATGGAGAAGAACTCGTTCAACTCCACTTGGATCAACTCGTTGCCGACCGGGATCCAACCATTTCTGAACGCTCGAAACGGCAAGGGCGATGTCTATGCCTACGACATGGCCTACCGCATGGTGGACACGCGCTACGACGTGACCAATCCCGCGACGGAAGTGGCCACGCCGGGTTCGCAGACCTACGTCACCAAGCAAGTCTATACGCTTGATGGCCTCGGCAACCGCAGCCAGACGCAGCAGACCCCATGGGGCGGCTCGGCCACAACGGTTAGCTATTCGTTCAACGCGATGAACGAATACACGGCGATCGGCGGCACCTCCCGCACGCACGATAGCAACGGCAATCTGACGGACGACGGCTCGCAGACCTACCACTACGATTACAAGAATCGTTTGGTCGAGGTGCGGGTCAGCGGATCGAGCACAGTTGTAGCGAAGTACAAGTACGACGCGCTTGGGCGGCGGGTTGAAAAGCACGTCGTTTCCGGCGCGGTCATGACGCGCTACATCCTTGATGGCCAGGACATCGTCGAGGAGTTTGACGGGAACAACACGTGGCTCGCGCGCTACTTCCATGAGGATCGCATTGACCATCCGAGGGCGATGGACCGGGCGGATATTTCAGACGTGGATGGCGATAGCAACACGGCAGAGATTCTGAGGTTCACTTATCACCAGAACGCGCTTGGGAATGTGAGCGAAATTTCAGCGCCCGGTGGCGGAGTAGTTGAATGGGTGACGTATGACGTCTACGGGAAGGCGACCGCTCGAAACTCGGCGGGAACCACACAGGGGTCGAGTTACGTGGGCAATCCGTTCCTGTTTACGGGACGGGAGTTCGACGCCGAGTCGGGGATGTATCACTATCGTGCAAGGGCATATGACCCCGAGGCGGGGAGGTTCTTGCAGAGAGATCCACTAGAGTTTGCGGACGGTGCAAACTTCTATGATTATGCTGCTGGAAGTCCCTCGACAAATTCAGACCCCTTTGGTCTTGAGTCTTGGGACGAGTGGCGTCGGCGACACTATGGGAAGGTGATGAAGTGGAAGTCGGCTTCCGAGAGCAATCTATCGGCGGCTATAAATGGTGCTTATGCCATACTGTACATGGCCGCCGGAGGTGTGGGCGGCGCGATGGGAGACAGTGGTGACACGATTGCAGATACTCTGCTCGACGGAACCGTGGCGGGAATCAATGCGGTATCGACGACCTTGTCGGAAGTCATAGGTAGAGAACTCGGCCGGACTCACACTGCCGCCGCGGTGTCGCGCTTTGCGGGGCAACAGTACTCGACATTTATCCGAGGCATGTCTTCTCGTCTTGGCGTCGTTGCCCGGCATGGGGCAAGCATTGGACGCGTGGCTCAAGCTGTCAGTAGAGTTTACCCCAAAGGTGGAAGTCTTAAGGGTAGTTTGGGAAGGGCCGGAGCCGGCGCGGCAGCGGGACTTCTAGCAGAGCGCCACATGGCTGGTAGGAGTAGGAGAAAATTGAAAGGGCTCGTCAAGAGTTGGACGAAGAAAATTGAGACGTTCAGATTTGCTGAACTGGCGCGCATCGAGAAACACGCCAGTCAGCTGATGGATCTTATTGATCAGATCTACAATAGGGGCCGTGGGCCAGGTCGGAGGCTAGAATGCAAGTATCGTGATGGTAAACCTGAACTTGATTGGCCACCTTGGACCTATACGCCTGAGGAGGTACTCGGCAAAGCGGGTGGAGAGAAAGCCGCCAGGAAACTCATTGAGAGTGCGCGTGAGGCGGGGTGGGGGCAACCGGGAGGGCCTGGTGGGAATGCGAGCGGAGGAAAGTGAGCGATCCTGAGCATAAAGAACGTCGTGTAGGCATCGACGACATCTATAGGCGCGGTAGAAAATCGACCTGGGATACCCCTAGTAGCTGGCTGATTTTCGCGGCATTCGCGATACTTTTGTCCACAACAATAGTTGAGAGGGCCATCGCGCCAGCCAATGGTTGCCTTCGCCGCCTCCTGGACGCGGCGACCCTCCTGGGATACGTCCTTTGGATTGGGGCATTTTACCGGAGATGGCGTAATGAACGGCATGATAATTAGATAATTAATAGTGAGCGTTCAGGATACTGAGGTGCCTCGTTTTCTCCCACCAACTTCGTGACTTTCGACTTTCGTACGCACCGCCGAGTACGTTCCGTGTAATTCACCGGTGCGACCCGCCCCGAAGATTGACGACCGTGGAGACAAAGAGCCAGTTTGCGGCCCAATCTCTCCTTTGACATCTTCAAGAGTGTCGAGCACATCGCCTTGTCACGGTAAACTAAAGAAATGCCCGGTCGCCCACTACCGCACCGCCTGCGTCGACTGATATGGACGGCTTGTATTCCCGCAGCAGTTGCCGCGATCATCATGTCTATTGAGTTCGTAAGCAACAAGCAGCGCGCGTTGCCAAAACCATTTACATGGATTCGACCTCACGTGGAGGCGCCAGCATTGGCAATAAAGCCAATCGACAACACGTTGCTCCATCTCATGGAACGGATGCACCCGTATCCAGCCCGGGCGGCTACGCCTAGAAACCAGCAACTATCCGCACCGACCATCCCACCCCTACGCGCCTTCGCCGTCTCCATGTGGATACACGGTGATTCTGGAACTACGCTGACTCTTCGC
Organism: Planctomycetota bacterium; assembly: GCA_965222115.1. Taxonomy (GTDB): domain Bacteria; phylum Planctomycetota; class PLA2; order PLA2; family JAEUHO01; genus CBDCTJ01. The sequence goes on from CBDCTJ010000001.1 coordinate 67,874, forward strand.
TGCAAAGATCCAGCCCACGACATCGCCTATTGCATTGGCACTGACAACCCTGATCGAGACGTGAAGTTGGTACGAGCGGATGTGGACGACAAACTTGCGCGGTTTACTGTCCGTCGCGGCAATGAGCAGCACACGTTATAAGTTCAATCGCAGCCGCGAATTTCACAGCAGCGTGATTCGTTTTAGTCCGCCAATCCCCCCCACCTACCAAGTCATCTCAATCTCCTCCCACCACGCCTCAAGCGCCTGCGGATCAAGCTTCATCGCCGCTTCGAATCTTGTGCCCTCAGGCAAAGGAACGAGTCTGGCGAGCGTCTTCCCGATGGAATCACGGATTGCCGGCTTAACGCGAGGCAGTACCTGATAGAGCGACAACGAATCTTGTGGCCGCGCCTTCGATGCCATGTCACCGAGCGAGTCGACGTCTCCCGCAATCAACGCCAAAACGCGTTTTCGAAGGTCAGGATTCGCGTCGTCAAACCAAGCGATGCCAGGACCATCGCGTTTTGAACTCGTGCACGACGCGCCCGCCGGAACATGCACGTGCCACGAGCTGTTCTCCAGCGATACGGACCCGGCGGTTACACGCAAATGGCTGCGCCCCTCGTCGTCCACTTCCAATTCGTAGGCACACCCCAAGTCCACCGCCCTTGCACTCGGCGTATCCACCACAAATAGCCGCGGCGGGGCATTGACTACGGCGCTCAACTTGCCGCGCGCAAGTTCCACGCGGTGCGCGGCATTGTGCGACTCGACAATGCGAAGTCGGGAGTGCTCATGCACACTCAATTCACCGATATCGGCGACTTCCAATCGCACCCGTTCGCGGTCGCCTGTCTCTAACCAAGTTCCTAGCGGCAAATGTCCCGGCACATTCTGGCCTTCATTGACCATCGACCATTCATGTCGCGATCCTTCGTGGGACACACTCGTGGCGCCGGGTGCCGATGTGGATGCACCGTGTCGACTTTGTTCGATCATCCATACGGTGAGTCCAACCGCTGACAGGACCGTGGCTGCGACGGCCACTACGCGTGGCCACACCGTGGAGGACGTTGCATTGGACGGAATCGCTCCTTCCTCGGCCAATGGTCGCAGTGCACGTTCCAAACTGACTATCTCCTCGTCTGGACTTGCTTGTGGATTCCACAAGTAGTCGTGCTCGGCGCCGTCCAGCGACTCAAGTCGCTTTCGTTCGTCTTCGCTGAGGGTTTCGTCCCACGACGAATTCGATTTGGATGTCGTCATGCGCGCTCCTGATCTACGCCGAGTGCATGGCGCAACTTCTTTAGGCCTCGATGCAGGTTGACGCGCACCGAACCGGGTGTCATGTCCAATCGCTCTGCGATCTCCGGACCGCTCATTCCGCAAACAAGTCGCATCAAGAGCGGTTCGCGAAATGCATCGGGCAGCGCTCGAATCGCGTTCAAGACTTCGCGAGCCTCGGCGAACGGCACGAAACGCGACGCAACGTCGGGCAATGCTGTTGATGCATCTCGCGTGCGACCACGAAGCGCATCGGTGGCGCGATTTCGTGCAATGGTCATCAGCCAGCCCGAAAACGCTCGGTCATCGCGCAACGTGCCAAGCCGCGCCAGTGCTTTGGTGAACACGTCTTGCATAAGATCGTCTACGTCTCTCACCGGTGCGCGTGCGAGGAGCACCGCCCGCACAGCCAGTTTGTGATTCTGGTAGAGCGTCCCCCAGGCCGCGGAACTACCCGCCCGTGCGGCTGCCACGAGCGACGTCGTGACGTGGCGCATCGAGTGCGTGGCTCCGGACCCATTGGACAACGTGTTGCTCCTTGCCCTACCAGACGCGCGGCGCGCTGTAGCGTTATCCGCTGCGCGCCAAAATCCGGATCGATTGGCTATTCGAGCGCTTCGTCCCACGAAACGCTGCGTTCGCAATAGGCGCATCGAAAGGTGTAGGGAAACTCACCAATCCGCTTAAATCGAGACGCCACCTCTTCGGTCCGCGTAATACACGTCGGATTTCCGCAGCGAATAACCCCGAGCAGTTCGGGCGGCACCGTGAGCACGTTCTTATGCACAACCTTGCCCGACGCTACCTGGGAAACGGTGATTTCGCGGCCGAGCAGCGCAAGACGATCCAACTCGGCGCGCTCAAGAATCATGCCCTCCACGCGCACAATGTCTTTGCGACCGCGCGTAGGACTGGGGACGTTTATGCCCACCGTGATGGGACCTTCCCTTGGCAACGATAACAACGTCAATGCGCGCGGCGCCGTTCCTACGGGTAGGTGATCGATGACTGTGCCATCGAAGAGTCGGAAGTCGGGCGTGCGCGTCATGCTGCCCCTCCCGGTGATGTGCCCCCGAGAATCAAGTGAAGCAATGCCATGCGCACCGTTACGCCATTGCGACTCTGCTCGAAATACAGGGCGCCGGGATGATCATCCACATCGCGAGACACTTCATTTACGCGCGGCAACGGATGCAAAATCTTTAGGCCGGGTCCAAAGCGCTCGAGGGCGTCACGATCTACCCGATACGCATGACGAATGCGTTCATAGTCTACGGGGTCAGGGAAACGCTCTTCTTGAATGCGCGTAACGTAGAGCACATCCAAGTCACCCACGTCATCCAGTGATTCAACTTCGCATGCAAGCCGACCCGAGTCTGCAACCCGTTGGCGCAACTCGGAAGGAAGTCGCAACTGCGGCGGCCCCACGAACTTGAGCTCCACATCAAATTCGGAGAGTGCGGTGGCCAAGCTATGAACGGTGCGGCCGTATCGAAGGTCGCCCATAAAGCCAACGCGTAACCCGTCGAGCTTCTCTGTGGCTTCGCGAATCGTGTAGAGATCAAGCAGCGTCTGCGTGGGATGTTGATTACTGCCGTCGCCGCCATTGATGACGGGAATCGAAGCTACCTCAGCGGCCAACCGAGCGGCTCCCTCTCTAGGGTGGCGCAATACAATGGCGTCGCAATAGCCCTCGACGACGCGGATGGTGTCCATGAGAGACTCGCCCTTGGAAAAGGACGACATGCGTGCATCGGCGAAACCCAACACGTTGCCGCCCAATCGCAACATGGCGCTTTCGAAGGAGAGGCGCGTGCGGGTAGACGGCTCGAAAAAGAGCATGCCGAGTACACGTCCACGAAGGAGGCCACCCACATGGTGCCAATCAAGGCCATTCGCATCGGAGTTAACGCCTTCTGGGTTGGGCGCAAACGCGCGGGCGGTGTCCAATACCGCGAGCAACTCGTTCTTTCGAACGTCTTCAGCGGAAATCAAGCTCCGTCCACGAAACGAAGCGGCGGCGACGTCGCCGTCGGGCATGCGTGCTCCCGGTGCTAGGGCGCGAGGAGTGTAGCCGCCACCCCTCCCGAAACAAGCCCGGCGCCCAAACAATCAGTTGGATGAGAGACTTCGGCTCTGCGGATTGTTGGGTGATAATAAAGGGGTCGAACCGACGACGGAGAGCCCGTGTTCCTTTTCTCGTTCCCCCACCGAGTTGCCCGCCGCGGGATCGCAAGCGCCGTCCTCCTGGTCACGGCGAGTCTTGTAGGCGCCTGCGCAAGCGACTTCACGCTTGAAAATCGCGAAGTGCCGATTCACGTCTGGCTGAGTGCGCCGGGCTTTGCCAACGATGGCGGATCCATGCATGCGCGCATTTACGTCGACCGATCGCGCTCCGTAGACGACGTGGTTCGTTTTCCCAAGGGCTCCCCCACCGTCAACCTTCCGTCCGTCTACTTGCGCACCGGTCCCAAAACGGTGACCGCCGAGTTCGGACGCGGGCAGATTCGCGTACAGAAACAAGTCGAAGTCGAGGGTGAGTGCTGGATTCAGATCACGGTCGCCGGGCAGGAAGCCAGCATCTTAATGTTCGACGAACAACCCTCGCCTTGGGGAACGCTCGAGCGGTGAACGACTTTCTGGGCGTAATGCCGGGGTTCTCGAGGTCGTTCACGGGCATAATGCCCGCATGGCGAAAATCATAAGCAACGACATCAATGCCGACGACTACGACATCCGCAAGGAACACACGCGGGTGGCCTATCCCGATGTCGTGATCGGCGACAAACGACTCAACCGCGGCGTCGCCGAGATTCGCATCAGCGGCGAGATTGAGTCCGACGCCACGCGCACGGTGCGAAAGGCATGGAACGACGCGCTCTTTCCGAGCACGTTGGATCGAGAGGCCCCGGTCATCTTTCTTGGATGGCCAACACACGGTCCGTTTGTGTCTGCACCGCATGGAGTCTATTTCGATGGCTACTTGGCGGTCGCGCAAAAAGTGCTCGACGAGCGTCACCCGCGTTTCAAAAAAATGCTTCACGATTTGGAAGACGCGGGCGTCATGTTGCGGCGCGAAATCGCTACCGACGACTACCTCGCTCGCGATCCCGAAAACTTGGTTCGCACCCCTGCCGATCTTGCGGAATTGTGGGATCGCACCCTTAGCGAGCGCTGGCCTATTAATGGCGGGTACGACACGTTCTTTAGTAGCAGCGGCGCTGAGGCCGGTGAAGCAGCGATCAAGCTCGCCTTTCAAGTCAAGTACAAGACGTTTCTGGAGCAGTTTGGCGAAGCAACGTTCAAGAAGGTCCAATTCGAACTCGGCCACAAGCCGATTCCCTACTTCGATCGCGACACCGCGCTCACCGACCACACGGTGTACGACGACTACCCATTTGCGCTCATTGGATGTGAAGGCGCCTTCCATGGGCGCACGCACGGAGTCCTGTCGCTCACGTGCAGCAAGCGCGCGCATCGCCTCTCCTACCCACACCTTTGGCAGGTCTACGCGACACCGTTTAACGCGTCCGATGAGGACGTGCGTGCCCTCATCGATTGGCGCGACCTCAAGGAGATACTAAACATCCCAGGAGAGCTGCGGCGTGTCATGCGCGACGAGCGAATGATCCCCAAGGATTTGCTCGCAGGCTGCATGGCCGAACCTTTCCAAGGTGAGGGCGGCTACGTACCGGCCACACCGGAGTTCTTCGGATCGTTGCGACGCGTGTGCGACGAGGCAGGCGCCCTACTTATCACCGATGAGGTGCAGACCATTGCGCGCACGGGCAAGTTGCTGATGACCGAGCATCTCGGCGTACGGCCCGACGTAGTATGTACGGCCAAAAGCATGGTGATTGGTACCACCGTCGCTCCGTCACGGCTTGCGAAGTATTGTCACAATGGCTGGCACAGCAATACATGGGGATCGGGTCGCGTATTCGATACGAACTTTGCCTATCACACCTTGGATACGATTCTGCATCACAAGGATCCCGTCTTCGGCGGCTTGACGTACATTCAAAATGCTGAGGTCAAGGGGCGCTATCTAAAGGAAGGCCTGGAACGACTTCAAAAGAAGCACCCCGACCTACTTGTAGGTCAGCGTGGATACGGATTGATGCGCGCCATACTTGTGAAGCGCCGCGAAGAAGTGTTGGCGGCGGCCTGGAAACGTGGCCTCAAGCTCTTGGGTTGCGGCTGGAAGGGCGAAGTTTCGGGCATTCGCCTACTCATGCTGGCAGACACGCTTGCGCGCGAGGTCGACGCGTTCTTGCATGCGTTCGATCTCGCGTTGAGCGACGTAGCCTCGACGTCTTGACGAATCGCGGCCCGCGTTACGCCCAATAACCGACAATTGAAGACCAACGCTTGAGTATTCATACTCACGCGCTAGTTCTTGTTGCGCAACAGCTCCACGATTTCGCGCTGCAGCGAACTGTATGCACGCGGATGGGGTCGATCGGAACTTGCCTCGGCCTTTTCGACCCATGATCGAAACGCAGGACCCTGTAACCCGTACCAGCGCCGCCTGGCAAACTCGCTCAGCGTACGAATCAATGCTGGGGATGACGGCCGAGTTTCTCGTAGCGCGAGTTCGCGGTTGCTTGTGCGCCACAGGGAGACGAGATTGGCGACACGAAGCGTTCGCGCCGCCAAGCGCGTTTTGAGCACGTAGTCGGTCTCCTTGCCGTTCCATGTCGAGCGAAAGAGAAGCGCGGGATAGTCGAGTCGAGCGAGCCACGAAGTCCCGTCAGCGTCCTTGACGATCTGAGCATCCAAATCAATCACCTGTTCGTCGCTCGCCACGATCGATTCCAACTGTTCGCTGCGGTCCCCGCCGAATGCCAAAACGGCGTCATCCATAAATGTGTAGTTGGCGCTGGAAAGGGCGCCAAGGATAAAGACGCCGCGACATCGATCGATCGGTACTTCTCGTAGTAGCCGTTGAATGGCGGTGGACGGATCCTCGGGACCATGGGCCGCGACCAACAACAGGTCTAGCGCTCCACCTGGATCGGTGCGTTCTCCTGACTGGCGTACGACCTCCAACCATGTCGCCAGGCGCGTGGCCGCCAAGCTCGTCGATGCCGACGGAGCCGTCGCAAGGACAAGCGCAAACGGATCGGTCGCCGTGGAAGGTTTGTCCGGGGCACTCGCAACCCACGCCATATACGTGGTGCGAATACCTTCTTCATCGTCGCTCTGCTCAAACCAATCGCTGCTACCGGGAGCCATAGAAGCGCCTGCCAGCTTCAGCTCATTTGAGACATAGACGATAGCGTGATCCTGATCGTCGCCTGCCTCCAAGAACTCCTGCACCATGGCCTGATCGTGATCGATTCGACGTGCCATCGCTTCGATATCTGCTTGCTCTGCTGCTGTCCAAGATGCGTGGTGCGCGTCGGCGGCATCCCGCATCAAGAACCACATCGAAAGAACCGTGAGAGCTACGGCAGCAACCGCGATGCAAAATCTTCCCCCAACCCGAACGCCTGCGAAAACGATCGAAGGTGTTTCGTCAGTCGCTGCGGCTCTTCCGCGGAGGACTGATTGCTTACCCGCGTGGAACGCTATTTCGTCCTCTTTTTCTTCTTCAAGTGACCGCGCTTGATGAGTTCTTTGTTTTCGTCGATCCAGGTTTTTAGAGCTTTGGGCTTGACGATCGGCTCGCCGGTAATGGCTTTCACGGCCGATACCATTGCCTTGTACGCATTGGGCCGCGCGCGTTTGGCTCGACGACCGTACTTCGCTTTCCATTTGGCTTTGGCAGCTTTCGCGTCTTTGTTGCCGGCGGCGCCCGTGTCTACCGTGACAGAACCACCCGCCCAGGATGCACCGTCGGGATAATAGTGATACCACTCCAGAATAATGGGGAGCGCGCGATACTCCTTCGTTCGTTCGCAGAACTGAATCATCGCGATGCAGACATCGTCATTGTTGTGGTGAATGAACCCTTTGACGATATCCCATGCCTCCCGGTAATCGAGGCGATTGAGGCTGCTAATCGCGTTCGTGAGTACACGGGCCTCGATGATCTGCTCGGCCTCTTCGTCTTCGTTGGCAAACTCGGGCTTGTTGCCATACTCCTTATACTTCTTAAGCCCGGCGACGAGTACACGTGCTGCTTTACCGGCACTCTGATGCTGATGGCCCAAGCCTTCCGCCGCAGCCGCCTTCAATTCGTTGTCTTTCTCCTTTCGAAAGACCTTGGTCAGCGTCTTGAGCACACGCGAATGGCGATAGTTGCCCAACCACCGGAGAATGCGAATGCGGCGATCCATATCCTCCGACTTGTAGTCACTGTCGAAGCGTAGATAGGCCTCCTTCACCTGTTCGTCGGTGTGGGGGCGCGTGTCGCGAACGACAGGCTTGGGAGCTTCTTTCTTCGCGTCGTCTTTTTTCGCGCCCTCCTTTTGGGCGTCAGCCGACTTTCCGGCATCCGGCGATTCTTTGGCGTAGGCGAACGGCGATATGGGCGCCGAGACGATGAACGATGCCGCCAGCACGATGGTGGCGATCCGGGCCGCTACCGACTGAGCAAAGTGAGGGCGTTCCATGAGCATCTCCTAACGGGTCTGGCATCGTAGCACGCACCAGAAAATCTCAGGCGGTGCGCGACAAGACCGGGCGTAGAGTTGAGCCAAACGCGATGAAACCGGGCCTTCCGGGATTCGCGCCACACGGCTGGAGTCGCCATGGCTGAGTTTGCCCGTTCCCCGTCAAGTTGGGCCACACGCCTCACGCTGGTACTGGTCGTGGGGATGCTGTGGGGATGCCAGAACACCCCCGGGGACTCATCGAGCGATTCGGACTCACCTTCCATCGGTTCGCGGGCACGCGCAAAAGGCACACGCACAAAAGACAAAGGTACGTTCGACAATCATGCCAGCCCGCTCCGGCTTGCTGAGATTGAGGCCGTTCGGGAGCGCCTGCGGCGAGAGCGCCAGGCCAACCCCAATGTCGACCTCCCGAGTGTGGATGACGAGGATGCGGAGTGCGCCCATGTGTGGGAGCAGATCGGCAGCCACCCGTGGCGCAAGCCGGGCATGGGCGGCGTTCCGATGATGGCGATGTGCGCCATCAGTCGCTGCACCAAGTGCGGAAAGATTCGCCACGAGTGCCAGCAGAAACGAAGAACACGGCGGAAGTAGCGATCACGTGGGATCTGCGCGCGGTCGCTGCCGCGCCCGTACACTACGCGTCTGATGTCCGCCCCATCTGCCCCCACAGCACCCTCATCGAACGCAAAACCATGGCGCGATTCCCGTGCACTCACGGAGCGGGTGTTTCACATGGGGCAAGAACTTCGAGACGGCCTTGCCACGCGCATTGTGGGGCTTGATCGCGTCGTCGATCAAGTGCTCACGTCGCTGTTGACGAGCCAACACACGTTGCTCGAAGGTGTGCCGGGCCTTGCCAAGACATTGCTGCTGTCATCGGTCGCAGAGTTGCTCGATCTCTCCTTCTCTCGAATCCAGTTTACGCCCGATCTCATGCCGTCCGATGTGACGGGCAGCGAGTACCTCATTCAAGATCCGGTGACCGGCGAGCGATCGTTCCGCTTCTCGCGCGGCCCACTCTTTGCCCACATTGTATTGGCCGACGAAATCAACCGCGCGCCGCCAAAGACGCAGGCCGCATTGATGGAAGCGATGGAAGAGTCGCAAGTCACAAGCCTGGGCAAGCAGTACGACTTGGAAGAACCGTTCGTCGTGCTCGCCACGCAAAACCCCATCGAGCAAGAAGGCACCTACGAACTGCCATTCGCGCAGCTCGATCGTTTCCTGTTCAAGGTTCACTTGCGATATCCGTCGTTCAGTGACGAAGCTGCGATTGCTCGGTTGTCCGCCCGTGCGTGGCCTCGAACACTCGCACCGATCGTGAGCCGCAATGAGTTTCTGGAAATTGTGCGCGGCATCGAGTCCCTTGACGTGCCAGCCTCCATCTTGCGCTATGCCGTTGAACTCGCGCAGGCCACACGTCCCGGTCAGCCCGGCGCCAGCCCATCGGTGACCGAATACGTCGAGTGGGGCGCCGGTCCGCGCGCCGCCCAAGCGCTGGTCATTGCAGCGCGTGCTCACGCGTGCCTTCACGGTCGTGCCGTTGCCACCATCGACGACGTGCGTGAAGTCGCCCCATCCGTGTTCCGCCATCGCCTGGTGATGACCTTCGCCGCCCAAGCCGACGACATGACCACCGATTCCGTCGTCCAGGCCATGCTCCGCGAAGTCGGCGCCCCCGGCCGCGACACACGCCCTCCCGCCAAAGAATCATGGCTGCGGCGGTTGTGGAAGAGTGCCTAACGAAGGAGCGACACGGCACGATCCACAAGCGTGTCGATGGGGAGCTTGTTCATACAAGGATGCGGCAGCGGTTCTTCGATAGGACAGGTGCGGCGGTGGCACCCTAGGCATTCGAGCGACTCGTTACGGATTACGGTTGCGGTTGAATGCTCGCTCCACGCAGGGTCCGTAGGTCCCATCCACACCAACGTAGGTACGCCCAAGGCTTCTGCAATATGCCTGGGCCCCGCATCGGTTGTCGCCATCAATGCAGAACGCGCGAGGAGCCCTTTGAGTTCGCCAATGTCGGGTGGCGATTCATGAGTAGACACACGCGAACCTGATAAACGATCGGCGATGGACTTACAGATGGATGTCTCGGTGGGACCGCACAGTAGGAGCGGCGTCACGTCTACACTCGCTGCGAGTCGATTGAGGAAGGATGCGATGCGATCGGGCGCGAGCACTTTGCTTGCACCAAAGGCTGCCCCGGCATTGACAGCCACAAGGGGACGATCCGATGGCACGTGGGCAAGTCGAATATCGGCGCGTTCGCAATCGTAGGGCTCCGTGACGAGCAGGGGCGCGCCCTCCGTGGTTGCACCAAAGGGCCGAACAAGATCCGCATAGTGCGAAACCATGGAACGCGGTTTCAACGCGCCCCGTTCGTCGAGGGGTACGTCAATGACATGGGTCATTAGCGCGGCACGTTTTTGAATTCCTGTGCCGACACGAATCGCAATGCCTGCGACGCGCGCGGCAAGCGCAGACCGTGCCGAGTTGGGGAGCAAGAGTGCCGCGTCGCAGTCGAGATGACGAAGCACTTTCTTGGCACGCCAGGGCGAACGTATCCCGCTAACCAACCGCCCGGCCATCGACACAACGCCATCGCGATGTTTGAGACCCGCGAGCGCGGCCAACGGTGCACGTGCTCCGCTCCACAAGATCGTGGCCTCGGGCAGTGCGTTTCGAAGTGCGCGAAGGGCGGGCGTTGCCATTACCGCGTCGCCAAGCGGCGTAGGCAAAAACACCAGCAGGCGCTTGACGCGCGTCAACTCGCTCGGCGCGGACTCGGTGCTCGCAATTAGTCGTCCCAAAGTGCCGCCACTGTATCGACGACGCGATCTGACCACGCCTGAACCGACCAGCGTTCGCGCACCACGCGCTGTCCCTCGCGGCCCATCCGTTCGCGAAGGGCCTCATCGCGCATCAATGTCAAAATGCCCGTTAGCAACTCCTCATGATCACCAACGAGGAACCCGGTCTCGCCCTCCACGACCTGCTCGGCCTGCACACCCACCGCCGCGGCGACGACCGGGCGACCCACGGCCATCATCTGCAACACGCGCAAGCCACACTTTCCTCGCGTCCAGGGGTCATCGGGCAGTGGCGCCAAACCAATGTGGATGTCGGTGAGATGATGACGCCAGGTATCCAACTGCCACGGAACAAAGTCAACGGCAATGCCCGGCGGCATATCGGGCGCAACATCAGCAATCGCGCGAAGTTTGACGGGGCGACCCGAGGCAACGATGGCGGAGAGCACAAGCGAGCGCGCCTCCAAATAGGGCATCGTCACGCTGGATCCAATCCACCCCAGGATCGGTACGTCCATCGGCGGTTCCGGTCGCCACGGTTCATGAGTCATGTCGACCGTGGTGGGCAGGATGAGACCCGGTTTACCAGCGCGAATGGCGAGACTTCGCAAGTAGGCATTCCCGCACGTGACCGCATCGGCGCGACGAACGATCGCCTTGAAACGACGCCATCGTGTGGCCGAACGCGCTGCGCCCCGCGCGGTATCGCGAAAGGGAAGCGCGTCATCGAAATCAAACAGGAGTCGATGCGCGTGACGACGAACGGTCAGCACATCGCGCCGCGCCAACAACCGTGACGAGACCACGACCGCATCGCCACTTGCGCATTGCCGAATGGAGGCCGCGCGAACCGCACGGTCTTTGGGCCACGGTGCAATTTGCATCACAATGCCCGCAGCGCCAAAGGCATCGCGGTAGGCGAGCCAGCGATGGCGCACAACGGGCCCGTCGGGATCCGACGTGAGCACAATCAGGAGCTTCGTTCCAGTCACTACGAAAGCCTATGCGTGCAGGTTCCATTTCGACGCATTTCATTTGTGTGGCGCACTCACCGGCAACTACGCCTCAGGTAGCTCGGGATAGTTGACGCAGATGTCCAACACGCGGTCGAGCGCGGTCGCCCATCGCTGGCGACGCGCAACGTAGCGCGCATCATCGGCCGTTACGGCTCGTAGCGCGTCATCGGCAAGCACGCCCATGGCAAAGGCGATTTGCTCGGGGTCCCCGGGCGTCTCCACCACGATCCCGCCACGTTGTCCCATGACATCGCGCACACCATTCATCGGCGTCGTGATCACGGGTATGCCCATGCTAAGTGCTTCAAGACAGACCAAGCTACATGGATCAAACCACGTGGGATGCAAGAGCAGATCGGCGGCGGCATACATCGGACACAGATCATCCACCTCGCCCATCATGTGTACGCGCTCCCCCACACCCAGACTTCGAACAAGTTTACGCGTGGCGCGGCGGGGCAGTTGCCCCGCCATGATGAGATGTACAGGGCGACTGAAATCGCGCACACGCGGTTCCACCAATGTGCGAAGCGCCGTATGGGCTCCCTTGAGCGTCCAGTTGGAAGCGACAAAGAGCGCGATAATCGCATCGTCGATGCCCAACGATGTTCGCAGGGCTTTCCCTGAATCCGCATGATGCTCTGGATCAAAGTGGTCGCTGTCTACGCCATTGACCACGCAACGCGCTCGCTCCTTGAGCGCCGGATAGATCCCCACCATGCGCGTGAGTAGCATGGGCGAAACCGCAATCACCGACGGGCCCGTCGCACCGGCGAGCATGGCTTGCTCCGCCTCAACGAAGAACGCCTCCTTGCGACTTCCGCGCGCGGTTTGTGATACACCGTGTTCGCCTGCCAATGACTTGAGCTTGGCGTCGCGCGCATCCAGCACCAAGCCTCCATGAGGCATGAACACGTCGGCGCGAAGTGCATGGCGAATGGCAAAGACCACATCACAGTCCGCCGCCTTGAGTGCGGCGTGGCCATCCAACGCAAAGCATCGATCGCGCGCAGGTCGTCGCCGCGGCGCGCGAATCGTGACCGTCTCGATATCGCGCGGCCCGCCTCGATCGAGCGTTGCCAAACACACGTCCACATCGCGTTCCTTCGCTCGTCGCATGAGCGCAAGCGTGTGTCGCTCGGCGCCGCCCGCGCGACGCCAGCCATCGAGCAGTACACCGAGCTTCACGGCGATGAGCCGTCCTTTGACGTGGGCCGCGCCGCATCCCCCACCGGCGTTTTGGGCACGTGCGCTCGTATGCGTTCAGCCTTGGCTTCGACTTTCTGGAGCAAGAGCGCGCCATACGCATCGATGCTCAAATGGCGATACGTCATATACGACGAGAGAAACCGTAGTCGATTGGTGCGCCGCACACCGGCGTCCAGGGCACTGGCAAGCAGCGCCGCGAGGTCCTTCACCACGTAGCGACCCATCGCGCCCTTATGTTCCCCATAGCGCTCCCAATCAATGATCGTTGGCTCGGGATGGTCCTGATGCGGGTCAACATATATGTGATTGAGGTAGAGATCGCGATGATGTAATCCGGCGTTATGCAATGCGGCAGCCGCACGCGCCAAGTGAAAGAGCGTGGCACGTCGTTGCGACCGATTCAAACGACGTTCGCGTACAAGTTGGTCGAGCGGAACGCCAGCTTCAACGGCGCGGGTCATGGTCAATGCACCCAGTTTCTTGTCCACGCCGCTGCACACAAGCGTGGGCACACGTACACCGACGCGCCTTGCCGCGTGAATTCCTTCGGCTTCCAATGCGGTTCCGGGTGCCTTGGATCGAAACAAACCCCGTTGCGGCTTGCGAAGTTTTAGATGCAGCGTGAGGCGAGTTCCGTCCGGGAGTGAAGCTTCGCACTCGTAATTTGCGCGGTCATCAATATCGCGAATGCATGAAGACGACGCGATGAGTTCCGCCATGGACGAGATCGTGGGAGCCAATGCTGCTTGCACCGCTTCGTCATACCAGGTGAGATCGCCGGTTCGTTGTGTGGGGCTCATGCGGTCCCCTCGGCACGGGCGCGATTGGCGTCGAGTTGCTTCTTGAGTGCAGGGGGTTGAAACGATCCGCGCTCGCGCAGTCGATCCATGCGCTTACGTACGTTTCGAATCCAGGGGCGCGCCGACTTCAAACTTCCTCCGAGGTAGCCGCGCAAGATGCCGCGCCGAAACGCAGGACATGCCAAAGCTTCAATCGATAGTGCGAGCGGCGCGAGGCCCTTCACGGCCTGCCTTCGTGACACGCGGGGAGCACCACGTTCGAGCCGCATGAGGTCAATCGTCGAAAACGATGGCGGTAAACGCGAGTCATCGTCGTCCACAAAGATGTGCCATGCTTGAAGATCGCGGGGGAATAGACGCGCCGTATGAAGTCCGCGAATGTATCGACCCAGGCCGCGTGCTACACGCGCGCCATGCACGCCTTCTCCGCCGTTTGACTTGTGGAGCCAAACGTCGAGGGCCGTGCCGGGAGCCGCTTCGGTCACTAGCGCACCCATACGCTTTCCATTCGAGACGCCTTCGAAGCAAAGCCACGGTTTGGGCGCACCAAAGCCTGCGGCGCGCACAGCCAATGTGTGCTGGAACTCCATCAGCGGGCTTCGACGTCGGTCAAGCGGTCGCGTTCGTTTGAGATACACAACCGTGCTCTCAAGCGTTAGGCGATGCACAACGCGGCGGCCCTCGCCTTCGACGTGCTCACCGTCTTCGGTCTCGGCCCAGCGATCCCACGACGCCCACCCCGTTCGCGCGAGCACAGGAAGTGCATCATCATGAACATAAGCGGTCCAAGTCCCCGAGGAACGATCCAGGATGCGGTCGTGCTGTGTGGTGGGTCGTACGGGGAGTGCAAGCGCTGTCGATGAATGTCGCTTTTCATCGCCAACGAACACCATAGCGATCCCCAACCGCGCATTGGTTTGGCGCTCGGGCAGCGTGGCCAAGTTGTAGTCCTTCCCTTTTGCATGCACATCGGGCCGGAGTTCGTCGAGGAGCGCATCTACCGTGGCATCGTCGAACACAAACGCGGCGCTCACGGCGCCAAGCGATGCCACAACTTCAACGCGCTCATGGGCCGGCACCTGGGGTCGCCCCGCCCCTCGCGTACGTCGCACGTGGGCATCACCGTTAACGGCCACCAACAGTACGTCACCGTGCTTGGCCGCGTCGTTCAACATGCGCACATGACCCACATGCAAGAGATCAAACACGCCATTGGTCAACACAATGCGCTTGCCCGCCGCACGTTGTGCACGCGTCCACGCGCTCACCGTTGCCCGCCTCAAAACGACACCCGTTGACGCAGACGTTGCACTCGGTTCATTCATGGGGTGATGGGCTCCCCGGGCGACGTGGGAAGGGCAATGCCATCTTCCTTGAGTATAAACAGGGACGCTTCACGCATATCGCGTGCGACAAAGTCAGGATCAAAGGGCCCGCCCACGGGCAGGGGCCACTTGTCGCGTGCCGCCGCAAGCAACACCGCACGCGTTCCGGCTCGCTTACCTGCAACGACATCGCGCTCGCCGTCGCCAATGGACCATGACTGTGAAAGATCAATGCCATGCTCCTTGGCCGCTACGCGCCACATGCCATCCCCCGGCTTTCGATTTGGATGATCGGTGCAATACGGCGGCACCGTTCCATCGGGATGGTAGGGACAGTAGTAGGTTGCCAAGAGGGACACACCGAGTTCCTTAAGGGCCAACACAACACGAGCGGCCACCTGTTCGTAGCGTGCCACCGAGTACTTGCCACGCGCAATGCCACTTTGGTTGGTCACAATGACCAAGTCATAACCAGCAGCCGTAAAGGCACGCAACGCTTCGACAACGCCGGGTAATAACAGGACACCATCGGGATCATCGAGATAGCCGGGATCGTGAATGAGTGTCCCGTCGCGGTCCAGAAAGATGGCGCGCCGCACGGTCGATCCCTCTGTAGCAGCCGTGTCATCACTAGCGGGATCCAACGTGACCTCCTACGACGACGGACGAGCCTGATTGCCAATACGTTCGATCGTGCTTGTCGTGCTGCGACCGTCAAGCAGTTCAATCAACGCAACGCGTCCGCCGTAGGCTTCCACAACATCGCGTCCAACGACTCCTTTATCTTTCCAGTCCATGCCCTTGACAAGCACGTGTGGCTTCAGGGAACGAATCAGCTCAAGCGGATCGTCTTCATCGAAGAGCACGACATGCGTAACCGCCGCAAGGCCAAGTAACACTGCCGCGCGATCGTCCTGCGCATTGACAGGGCGCGTCGGCCCCTTCAATGCGCGCACGCTGCGGTCAGTATTGAGGCCAACAACCAACACGTCACCCATGGCGCGCGCCTTGGCAAGGTAGTGAACGTGGCCAGCATGAAGAATATCGAAGCAGCCGTTAGTAAAAATGACGATTCGGCCATCATCGCGGTACTGCTGACAAAGCGATACGGCCACATCGTGCGCGGTCGCCGAGAGCCCCGCCATGCCTTCGCGCGCGGCCATCACGGCCAACCGCTTGGCAATGTCGGAGCGCGTAATGGGCACAACGCCGGCGTGTTCCACTTCGATACCCGCGGCTACGTTGGCAAGTGCGGCAGCGTCGTGCGGCGATGCGCCACCGGCCAGCGCAGTCCCCAACACGGCCAACACCACGTCACCGGCACCCGTCACGTCAAAGACCTCACGAGGTTCGGTGGGCATGTGCGTTGCACGACGTTTGTCGCCTGATTCGGCGAAGACCATGCCATCGCGGTCGATCGTGGCCAACACGAACGACACATCGAGTTCGTTCGCAAGGGACGATGCTGCGGTGCCCACCTCATCCGTCGTCAACGTCGGTAATCCCGTGGCTCGACGAAGCTCGTGGCGATTGGGTGTGATCGCAGTCGCGCCGCGATAACGCTCAAAGTCGGTCGCTTTGTAGGGGTCCACGATCACGGGCGTGTTGGCGGATCGAGCGGATTGAATCACGTACGCAAGTAGCGATTCGCTGAGAAGCCCCTTCCCGTAGTCGTTGATCAACACGACATCGCAATGTTCAAGCACCAGATTGACACGCTGCTTGAGCGCGTCTTCGGTTGGCTCTCGAACGGCATCCGTGGACTCTCGATCCACGCGCAACACCTGTTGGGCGTTCGCTGGACTTGTGGCGACATGCCTCGTCTTCGTGCTTGTCTCACGACCCGCCTCGACCACGACGTCCAACGTAATCTCGAGCTCGCGTGCCAGCGACTGCACCCGCACGCCCGCGTCGTCATCTCCAACGACCGCAATCATCGTCACCGATGCGCTAAGCACCCGCGCCACATGTGCGCTGAATCCGGCACCGCCCAGGCGCTCGTTTTCTTTGGTTACGCGTAAGATTTGAATCGGTGCCTCGGGACTGATCCGATCCACGGTGCCGTGGCAATAGCGATCGAGGATGAGGTCCCCGATGACAAGCACGCGGGGGGATGACCACGCGGTGAGCACGGATTGCAGCGCGTTCATGAGACCGGCCCTTGATCAAGCGCATGCAAAATGGCCATACGCAGAAGCGGCACCATGATTTCGTGATGGCCCGCGAGGTCATACCCACGCACTGCAGGTCGCCGCAACACATTCGTCGTCGTTCGGTAGTGGCGTTGCATGTCGAGGTTGCCCGTCACGATGCGGAGACGCGCGCCATCGCGTCCATGGTGGGCCATGGCAACGGCTTTCAAGAAAACCTCCGGTAACACAACCGCGCTGCCCACATTGAGATAAACGCCTTGATCAAGACCACGCACCATGGTGACCAAACGCAAGAAGTCGTGATGACTTGCAGCGCCAACGTGCTCACCTTTGCATGCGGGATGCATGTGTACGGTGTCGGTTCCAATGCCCACATGAACGGTCACCGGCAGATCGGCGGCGGCGGCGTAACAAAGTAGCGAGGCGTCGGCGTGTGGTGGTGACATCGCTGCAAGGGAACGGCTAAGGGCGGTGCCCAAACCAATGGACTCAGCGCATGCCCGCGCCGCCGCATCGGCAAACACGTGTTCCCGTTTCGTCTGCGCTTCCGTACGTTCCGTTGAACAGCCCCGCCTCAACATCTTCGGACGTGCTTCCCGCAAGGGCACATTCGACATCGTGAATGGCCGCGGCGCCGTTCATGACGAAGCCGTGCACAATGCCACGTCGCGCAAGATCCATCCAAAGCGGTGCGAGCCCCACCTTGATGACGTGACCGCCGAGTCCCACAAGCACGAGACAATCGCCTTGCACCGACGTGGCAATGGCGGCGGCCAGCCCACGCAACGATTCCGTCCCAAGAAACGCGGGCAGACTTTCGAGGAAGCGCGCCACGCTCGGCATCTAGGCGGAACTACCTTGGCAAAGCGGTCGATGCCGGCCTTGTGACCACGCCCGGCGAGCGGCGCAACCGAAAACCCAGATGGATCGGCCGGAGGCATCGGTTCGTTGGGAGCATCGGGGGCCATGACGCAGCGATGCTACCGCGGTTGCCGGGGAACCTTCATGAAGCGCGCGTTGTTGGCGGCGAACCAGGCGCGCGGCCTGCGGAACCGTGGAACGTCCGGATTAGGAACCGGACCCGCGGTCGCTGTTTCGTCGAATGCGGTCGGCGAGTGCGGCACCGGTCGTGAGGGCGCCATCTGAACGCGTGGGTGCCGTCGCAATCACGCGGCCCGACGAGGCCACGGCTTCCTTAGGTTCACGAACATCGGGTTGGGCCGGCATGTCCATGGCATCGAGCGGTGGAAGTTGATCGGCGGCACGCGAGAGTTCCTCGTGTCCCGAGAGTCGTTTCACGGGATTGCGCGCTCTTGTCTTCCAGATCAGCGAAAGGAATACGAGCAGCACCAAACCCAGGGCACCAAAGAGCAAATGGAAGAGGTGCTGCTCAAGGAACGGAATGTTGCCCGTATTCGAGACCACTCGCATCGTCCCCGTGACACCCGACCAAAGTGACTCGTAGTCATCCAGTTCACTTTGCGGCACATCCAGCGTCATTAAGATAAACGTGCGATCTTTCGCGGTAATGGCCAGACGAAGGTGACGAGACGGATCACCGGCTTTGACGTTTTGGTAGCTCATGTCGCTGACGAGGCCCACCATGTCGCTGTTGATCTGGCGACGCGTGCAGCGATGCAACGCGAGCGAAGGCAGATCATGAAGAGACGACTCGATACGTCGGAGTACGTCCCGGTTGGGCTGACTGCGAATGACATCGTCGCCGCGCGTGTCGGCCAACTCCCACGTACAAATCGTGATGGATGCACTGGGCTTGTTCTTGGCATCGAGTCGCGCATACATCTGCGCATCTTGCTCTCCAACGAGCAACACATCGAGGGCCGCTGCAATCTTGGCCGCGCGCTCGCGCGCCTCGGCACGGTCGTTGAGCGGAGCTTGGACGTACCCGCGCGGCACCACATAGCGCAGACGAGCGCCGTCCACACGCTGAATCGCGTGTGCCGCGAGGGGAAGGAGCAAAACGCACCCAACAAACAGTGCGAAGGCGATGAGACGAGGCGTGCGCACGATCAGAGCTCTCCGAAAATGAAGGACCGTGTTCACCCTTTCGGACATGAGCGCTGCGAACAGTGAGTTGCAATCGTCAGAATTCGCCGCTGGCGCCCATGCGTTTTGGAGACGTGGTGATGGACGCAAGTTTTGATTGTATTTTGTTAGCTAATTGCAGCATCGGAGAATTGCGGCCTCGCCGGCACGACACCTGGGAACCGCGCATACGCAGGCTCACGTGGACCAGGAACGGCATTGGGCGGGCGGGTCTTAAAGCGTCGATGGCACCAGTTGTATTGCGAGGGATTCCTACGAATGAGGGTCTCGAGGGCCGTGTTCATCGCCGCCAGGAATCGTTGTACGGATGCATCGGATTCCTCTGACAAATCCACTTCTAGCCGCTTGGCGATGTATTCGAATTGGGTGGGATTGACGCGAGAACGCTCGTTGACCACCACGTACACGGGTACCCGGTACCGAAACGCCAGCGTCGCTGGCGTCGTGAACGTGCACGCAGGAATTCCAAAGAAGGGCGCAAAGATGCCGTGTTTCCCAGCATTTTGATCCGCCAAGATAATGACCCACTCACGCTGTTTAAGGGCACGGACGGCGCCTCGCATCGCCCCCCTTTTGGCAATGACGGAAGACGCCCCCCCACGCTGCTTAATCGCCAGCTCATTGATGACCGGGTTTTCTAGCGTACGCATGATCGCACGGTACGGCACGCCCACTCGTCCCAACCAGCGCGCGCCCAGTTCCCAGGAACCGTGGTGCGCAGAAACGAGCACACCGCCCCGTCCAGCACGAACATCCTTCAGAATCTCGGGCCAATCACCCATGACAACCGCTCGTCGTCGGTAGGCCCCGGCCGATCCGATCAGACGCTCGCCGATCACCGATTCGGCCGCTGCACGTGCCAAGGAGCCAAAGGAGCGTCGCGCCATCTGTATGCGTTCCGTCTCGGAACACTCCGGAAACGCTAGGCGGAGGTTTTCTAGCGCAATCTCACGGCGATCACGATGAAGCCGAAACCAAAGCCCCCCACAGCGACCGGCCCAAGCCAACATGCGCTCGGGCGGGATCGCATGAATTGCGGTGTGCAAGAGGCGCATGGCGCCTTGTATGAGATACTGCTTCGCCGTCCGGAGCATTGGCAGAGCATACGCCCGAAACCGCGTCCGGCATCGGGCTAGCCCGGAAACGTCGATCAATAATCCGAGCCCTTCCATTGCCCAACACGAGGAGTCGACCATGACTGGCAAAGCGCCCGGCGAGGAACCGGAACTAGAGGTCTACGACCGCCCGGAGATGCCCTGGGAGCGCGAGGCCGAATCAAAAGGCGGCGGCTCCAAGATGGCAACCGCCGGGCTTGAGTTTGCACTCTTGGTGGTCGTGTTTTTCGGCGGAGGTTGGTGGCTCGACCAGCATTTCGGCACCGAACCCTGGCTCTTTATCGGCCTCGGAATGCTCGGCGTGGCCGTGGGCATGTGGCGTTTGATCTCGCGGGCCAATCGGGGGTCGTAACGCGCCCTCGTTTAGCCGCCCGACCGCACCAAAATTGTCACGTTTTCACGCCTGACCGCTCCTTGCGATTTCGCCCGGGCGTGTTTCCCTTGCGGCCAGTTTGTCCGTGGAATTCGATTCAAAAACGACGCCGTCGTTGCCAGCGGAATCGGACCCGGACGTGAGACCTCCATGGCCTTTGCCCTTCGCGCATTTCTGACCGCCCTTGCAAGCCTAGGTGTGCTTGCTTATCCAGCGTGGTTATGGGGCAAGCAGGATGGTGTCTTGGCACTTGGCGTTGCGATTGCCGTGTGTTTCGTGGGTGCACTTGTAGGTCACCTTCCGCACCATTTCTTTCGCGGCCGAGATGAAGATGTCGCAAACGCAACGATGGCGGGCTTTGGGTTGCGCATGCTTACCACAGGTGCGATTGCATTTGCCATCGCGTCCATGTCGTCCCTACCACGCACGCAGTTCATGATCTGGGTCGCGGTCGTGTACCTCGTCTTCTTGGTACTTGAAGTCATGGTGATGACGCGACAGTTGAGCGCACGCGAAAACACAGCAGCCACTAGCGAGTCTACGGTGCCCGTTTCCCGCGGGTCGGGAGAGCAGTCCGCATGAGTTGTTCGGCGATGACAATCAAGCCGATGGCACACGTGTTGGGTGCGGGCATGGACATGCAGTCCATTCTCGACCATGTGCTTCCGCACAAGTTGTTTGAGATCGGGAACTACACGTTCACCAACCATATGTTCATGTTGGTGCTGTCGGCCCTGTTGCTGATGATCATTGTGCCGATCGCGGCCTCAAAGACGGGCTTGGTACCCAAGGGGTTTCGCAACTGCCTCGAAGCCGTGATGCAGTACATTCGCGAAGACATTGCGCGTCCACTCCTTGGTAGCGTCACCGATCGCTGCATGCCGTTTCTTTGGACGCTCTTCTTCCTGATTCTCACTGCCAACCTACTGGGAATGATTCCCCTTAGTGCCGCGGCGGCCGGCATCGACGCCCACTTGCAGCATTTGGGCGGCACCGCCACCGGCAACATCAGCATTACGCTAGGCCTCGCGCTATGCGCGTTCTTTTACGTGCACATTACGGGCATGCGCGTACAGGGCGTGGGCAAGTACTGGAATAATTTCTTCTTTGGTCACGCCCCTATATGGATGGCACCTCTCATGATTCCGCTCGAGATTGTGGGCGCACTGGTCAAGCCGTTCGCGCTCTGCGTTCGTCTCTTTGCGAACATGACGGCCGGGCACATCGTGTTGGCCATCTTCCTCGGTTTCGCCGTCGTGGGCATCAAAATGGGCGGCGCCATGCTCGGCGTCACGCTCGCTTCGGCCCTTGGCGCACTTGCCATTTCATTGTTGGAGCTGTTCGTCGCATTCCTGCAGGCCTACATCTTCACATTCCTGACAGCACTTTTCCTGGGAGCCGCCGTTCATAGCGACCACTAAGAACACGACCCCACCCCTTGTTTTCGCTTGGGAAGCGATTTCGTTTCACCAACCAAGCAATCACCACAGAAACCGTGCCGCGTGGCGTCCGCTACACGGCCCCGACCATGGAGGAGACCCAATCATGGGCCTCGACATTACCTTTCTCCCGCTTGCTGAAATGCTCTTCGACTTGACCAAGTTCGGCGCCTTCATTGGTGCGGGCCTCATCACGATTGGCGCTGCCAAAGGCATTAGCGCCATTGGTGCCAAGGCCGTGGAATCGATCGCACGTCAGCCCGAAGCGGGCGGCAAGATCCAGACGGCGATGATCATTTCAGCAGCGCTCATTGAGGGATTCACCTTCTTCGCGCTCATCATCTGCTTCTTGAAGGCCGGCGCGTAACAGCGTTCGTTCTTCGAGAAGCGTTCGTTGCGCCAACGCCCGCACGCCCGTCTCTTGAGGGGCATCGGAATCTTTGGTGCTACGTATGCGCAACCTTCGTGTTCTTTCCGCAATGGGTTTCGGAGTGAAACCATGGTTATGAGTCGTGTGCTGCGAAGCAGTCTCGCACTGTTCTGCGTGCTTGTGGGGCTGGCGGTTCTATCGGCGGCCCCCTGTATGGCTGCGGACACTGGCGGTGACGCGGGTGGCAAGTTGTTGGACGTTGACTGGAAGGCCATGCTCACCACGGTGGCGGTCTTTGCCCTTCTGTTGTTCGTCTTGAGCAAGACGGCGTGGAAGCCCATCCTCAATGGGCTGAAGCAACGTGAAGAGACGATTCAGAAAGCGCTAGACGACGCCAAAGAGGCCAACGAGAAGGCGCGCCAGTTGATCACGGACTACGAGCAAAAACTCGAGACCGCGAAAGACGAGGCTGCAGCAATCGCCGATGAGGCCCGTCGTGACGCTCAGACGATTCGATCGCAAATCGAAGAGGATGGGCGCAAGACGGCAGCCGAAACGGTAGCGCGCGCCAAGGTGGAGATCGAACAGATCGCTGCCAAGGCCCGCGAGTCGGTGGTCAACGAGGCAGCGGGTCTCGCCACGGCTGCGGCTGCAAAGATCGTTAAGGGTCGCCTGAGCGACGACGATCACGCCGCGCTCGTGAGTGATGTCGTGGCCGACTTTGCCGCCAAGCACCGGAAGGACGCCTAGTGTCTAACCACGCAACCAACGAGGCGTCGGGAAGCGAACATCTCTTCGCCGACCCGGGCGGTGTGGTCTATGCGCGGGCGCTCTTCGAAGCGGTCGATGCCGCGAACGGCACCGAGGGGCTCAAGCATTCGTGCGAGATCCTCGAGTCGATGCGCGCCGCGTGGGACAAGGACCGCACGTTTCGTGCGTTCTTCATGGCGGCTGAGGTGCGCGACGGGCAAAAGCTCGAAGCGCTCAACAAGATTGTGTCCGAGCGCTTTCCCAAGCTCACGGCCAACTTCTTGCGCCTCCTGCTACGTCGCGAACGCTTGCACCTGTTGCCCGACATTGCCGTGTCGTTTCGCGCGTTGCTCGACGAGCGAGTGGGTCGCACGCCGGTCACACTCACCACCGCGGTGCCCGTGCCGGAAGATCAATTCTTGGCCTGGGAAGCACAGATCCGCGACACCCTTGGCGGGGAACCCGACATTGAACACATTGTCGATCCCAGCATTCTCGCCGGCGCGATATTGCGCGTAGGCGATTCCGTCACCGACGGCAGCGCCCGTCGCCAACTCAACGACCTTCGTAAGCGAATCATCGAAAGAGGAACGAGTCCCCATGCGGTTCAATCCTGAAGAAATCACCTCCGTCATCCGCAAAGAACTCGAAGAGTTCGATGCCCACGTAGATGTCGCCGAAGTCGGCACTGTCTTGGAAGTGGGTGACGGTATCGCCCGCATCTATGGCCTGGAGCGCGCGGGCGCGGGTGAAATGCTCGAATTCGAAAACGGTGCGCGGGCCCAGGTCTTCAACCTGGAAGAGGGCTCGATTGGTGCCGTCGTATTCGGCGATGACCAAGACCTCAAGGAGGGCATGACGGTACGTCGTACGGGCAAATTGCTCGATATGCCCGTGGGCGAGGCCATGATTGGTCGTGTGGTCAACGCGCTGGGCGAGCCGCTCGACGGCAAGGGCCCCATCAATACCACCGCCCGTCGTGAGATGGAGTTGATTGCGCCCGGCATCGCCGATCGCCAACCTGTAAAGCAGCCGCTGCAAACAGGTATCAAGGCCATCGACGCCATGACGCCCATCGGTCGCGGTCAGCGTGAGTTGATCATTGGCGACCGTAAGACTGGCAAGACGGCCATCGCCGTAGACACCATCATCAATCAGAAGTCAGAAGATGTGACGTGTGTCTATGTGGCCGTGGGTCAGAAGGACTCCACCATTGCCGGCGTGGTTGCCGACCTCGAAGCCGCAGGTGCCATGGACTACACCACCGTCGTTGTGGCTGGTGCCAGCGACCCGGCGCCCATGCAATACATCGCGCCGTATGCCGGTTGCGCCATCGCTGAAGAGCAGATGTACAAGCACGGTAAGCACACGCTTGTGGTGTATGACGACTTGAGCAAGCAGGCCGTTGCCTACCGCCAGTTGTCACTCCTACTTCGTCGTCCTCCGGGTCGTGAAGCCTATCCCGGCGACGTCTTCTACTTGCACAGCCGCTTGCTTGAGCGCGCCGTGAAGTTGAGCGACGACCTCGGTGGCGGCTCATTGACGGCGCTGCCCATCATCGAAACGCAGGAAGGTGAGGTCTCGGCCTACATCCCCACCAACGTGATTTCGATTACCGATGGTCAGATCTACTTGCAGCCCGACTTGTTCCGCGCCAATGTGCGACCCGCCGTCGACGTGGGTATCTCGGTTTCGCGTGTGGGTGGCTCGGCGCAGGTAAAGGCCATGAAGCACAAAAAGGTGGCGGGTGGTTTGCGACTCAACCTCGCCGCCTTCCGTGAGCTCGAGGCCTTCGCGCAGTTGGGTACCGATCTCGACGCCACCACACAGGCACAGCTCGACCGCGGGTTCCGCATGGTTGAGATCTTGAAGCAGCCGCAATACAAACCGCTGGATGTGATGGACCAGGTCATCATCATTTATGCCGGTGCCAATGGCTTCCTCGATAATGTGGAGTTGAAAGACGTGGCCCGTTACGAGCAAGAAGTCCACGCCTACTTCCGCGACAACCACGCTGAGTTCCGCAACAAACTCGACGAGGAAAAGAGCCTCGACGAAGACACCGAAACCGAGCTCAAGCGCGTCTTGGGTCTATTCACCGACGCGTTCGTGAAGGGCACGAGTCCCGATCCGCGTTAGCCGGTTTCTCACGTTCACAAGTTCACAAAGCTTTCACCTACATCTGAGGCCCTATGGCAAAGCCCCGCGCCATTCTCAAGCGACGCAAAGCCGTTCAGAACATCTCCAAGATCACCAAGACGATGCAGATGATCGCCACGGCCAAGTTCAAACGC
The DNA here is from genome assembly GCA_965222115.1 of Planctomycetota bacterium. Taxonomy (GTDB): domain Bacteria; phylum Planctomycetota; class PLA2; order PLA2; family JAEUHO01; genus CBDCTJ01. The sequence continues at coordinate 93,433 of CBDCTJ010000001.1, forward strand.
GCCAATGACCGCGCGGTTGCCGCGCGTCCCTACACGGACAAGCTCACCACGCTCATTGGCGAGTTGTCGGCGGCGGCAGGTGACTTCCACCACCCGCTAATGGACGCCCGCGAACCCGAGCGGGTCGCCGTCCTCGTCGTTAGCAGCAATCGTGGCTTGTGCGGCGGCTACAACAGCTCCATCGCCAAGGTATTGGCGGGCACACAAGAGGCCATCAACGAGCGGGGCCTTCCGACCGAACTGCACGCGTGTGGCAAGAAGATCAAGAGCATCTTGAAGTTTCGCGGGATCGACACGGACAGCTTTCACGACCACTTTGAAGACAAGCCCACGTTTGAAGAGGTGGATGCCATCGCCTCCGAGTTTATCGAGCGCTACATCGCGGGTGAGATCGACGAGTTGCACGTTGTGTACACCAAGTTCAAGTCGGCGGCACGCCAAACGGCCGTGTCTGAGCAGGTGCTCCCGTTGAAGCAACCCGAACAAGCCGACGGCGGGGCACCCGACTACATCTATCACCCGGACGCCACGTCGATTTTGAGCGACTTGTTGCCGCGCAGTGTGCGCCTGCACTTGTTTCAGGCGTTCCTCGATGCCGCCGTGAGTGAACAGACCGCGCGCATGGTGGCTATGAAGGCCGCCACCGACAACGCGGGCGAGATGATCAAGGATTTGACGATGCTCTACAACCGCAGTCGTCAGACCCTCATCACCACCGAACTTTCCGAAATCATCGGCGGAGCCGCGGCGCTTGAGTAAGGCGCGCGACTCTTTCGATTCACCAGTATTGACATGACCACGTGCCGCTGCCGGCACACCAGGAGTACACGATGGCCGCTACGGGCAAAATCACCCAGGTAATCGGATCCACATTTGACTGCCAGTTCTCGGAGGAACAGCTCCCTCCGATTTACAATGCGCTGGAGTGCACCGTCGAGACCCAGGCGGGCAAGAAGCGCCTGGTGGGCGAGGTTCAGCAACACCTCGGCGGCGGGCGCGTGCGCTGCGTTGCCCTGGGCTCCACCGACGGCCTCTACCGCGGACAGGACGTCAAAGACACGGGCGCTGCGGTTTCCGTTCCCACGGGCGACGGCGTCCTGGGGCGTGTATTCAACTTGCTCGGTGAACCCATCGACAAGCGCGGCGATGTACAGACTTCGGAGTACCGCCCGATTCACGCCGCGCCGCCCAAGTTTGAAGACCTTGAGCCCAAGACCGAGATCTTCGAAACGGGCATTAAGGTCATTGACTTGCTCACACCCTATGTGCGTGGTGGTAAGACCGGTCTCTTCGGTGGTGCGGGTGTTGGCAAGACCGTCATCATTCAGGAGTTGATCGCGCGAATCGCGCGCTTCCACTCAGGCTTCTCGGTGTTCGCCGGTGTGGGTGAGCGAACGCGCGAGGGCAACGACCTCTGGCTCGAAATGCAAGAGGCGCAGATTGGCGACACCGGAAAGTCCGTACTTGATCAGACCGTGATGGTCTTCGGACAGATGAATGAGCCGCCTGGCGCGCGCCTGCGTGTGGGCCTTTCCGCACTCACCATCGCAGAGAGTTTCCGTGACCAGAAGGGTACCGACGTCCTGCTCTTCGTGGATAACGTCTTCCGCTTCACACAGGCGGGTAGCGAGGTGTCGGCGCTGTTGGGTCGCATGCCGTCGGCGGTGGGGTATCAGCCCACGCTTTCGACCGAAATGGGCGCCATGCAGGAACGCATTACGTCCACGAAGAATGGCGCAATTACATCGATTCAGGCCATTTACGTGCCGGCCGACGACTTGACCGACCCCGCGCCCGCCACGGCCTTTAGCCACCTGGACGCATTCACGGTTCTCGAGCGAAAGATTGCGGAAAAGGGCATTTACCCCGCCGTGGACCCACTCGAATCGCGCTCGCGTATTCTCGACCCCCAGTATGTGGGCGACGAACACTACGCCGTGGCGCAAGAAGTCGTGCGTATCCTTCAGCGCTACAAGGAGCTGCAAGACATCATCGCGATTCTGGGTGTGGAAGAACTCTCCGAGGACGACAAAGTGGTCGTGGACCGCGCGCGTCGCCTCGAACGATTCCTCTCACAGCCCTTCTATGTGGGTGAGGTCTTCACCGGCAAGCCCGGCTCCAATGTGGAACTGCCCGAGACGATTCGTTCGTTCAAGGAGATCTGCGAAGGCAAGTGGGACCACCTGCCCGAGTCGGCGTTCATGTATGTGGGTGCCATCGAAGAAGCGGCCGAGCAAGCCGAGAAGATGAAGGCGGGTAACTAACCTCATGAGCGACGGCACACTCCAAGTTTCAGTCGTTACGCCCGAGGGCGCGGCATTCGATGGTGCCGCCACCAGTGTCGTTGCGCCTGCATTTGACGGTGAGGTGGCCTTTTTCAATGGGCACGCACCATTCGTGGGCATGTTGGGCGAAGGCGAACTCCGCGTCCAACCCGCGAGCGGAGGGGCCACCGAACGCTACTTTCTCACGGGCGGCGTCGTCCAAGTGCGCGACAACGTTGTAACGATTCTTGCCGAGGCCGTTGCCGACGCCGATTCGATTGATGTCGAAGAAGCCACCAAGAACCTAGCGACGATTCAAGCCGAAAACGCCGTTGGCGAAGAAGCGCTCGACCGCCGCGAATCACGCGCACGCGTCGAGCGCGCTCGCATTCGCGTTGGAAGCAATACAACTCACTAGACCGGTTCAGTAGCGATTGGGGTGTGATCTTTGAGCACCGAACAGAGCCTTCAAGATCGCTACGCACCCAAGAACGCTTGTTTCGGCTGCGGCCCGGCCAACGAAAAGGGCCTGCAGCTCAAGAGCATCGTTAGGGGCGACGTTGTCGTATGCGACTGGCAACCCGCCAAACACCACGAAGCGTTCGACAACATGCTCAACGGCGGCATCTGTGGTGCCCTGCTCGACTGCCACAGCAACTGGACCGCCGCGTATCACTTGATGAAAGCGTCCAACGAGTTGATTCCACCCTGCACCGTCACCGCCGAGTTTCACGTCAAACTCAAACGTCCCACCCCCACCAATCAACCGGTTCATCTCGAAGCCACCTTGGTGGAACTCAAAGGAAGCCGCGCGGTCATCGAAGCCACGCTTTCGTCAGGCGAGCACGTGACGGCAACGTGCAGGGGAACGTTTGTTGCGGTGAAGCCAGGACATCCTGCATATCACAGGTGGTAGGCCGATACTGTGTCAGGGACGAATTCACACTTTTCGTGGAGTGTGAGCGGGTTCTGTGTGGTCGTACGCAATTCATCTCACACAGAGACGCCAAGTTGCAGAGGCGCAGAGAGCGCAAGCGTTAGGGGGAGCCGCTTGGTGAGAGCAGGCGTGGTTGGTTGTGGTGCGCTTCTTGGAAGAAGAAGGCTCTCACGAAGAACACTAAGATCACCAAGCGCAACCGTGTTGCGGGGAATATCCGGTGAAGTCGTTTATATCCGCGCGCAAAGAAGCGGAGACCGCAGAGGCGCAAGCGACGGGGAACGAAACTTGCAAATACGCGGAACGGATTTCAATCGGTTCGACTCTTGGCGGATCTCACTAAGATAATCAACGTCCTCGCCGGTTGCGTTCCGCAACACTGTCAACGGCCTCGCAGGGGCCACGGAACAATAGCCCGGGGCGAGCATAGCGAAGCGACGCGCAGCCCTGGGTTTGCGTTCACACCCAAACATTCCGCCCTGTATGGGCGGCGGAAGCGCGGTTCCTGCAGCAGCACTCGCACATCGACATACATCCGTGACTCCGCATGTGCATCCGCAGTGGCTCGTGTAACGCACGCGTGTTGGTTGTGTCACGCTGCATGTTGCCTAGGAAACGGCTACACAAACGCCGTTCCAAACGCGCAAAGCCGCAAGCAGGCTAGCGTTGGACGTGTTTGACGCGTCGTTCATACAAGATGTGCTCCTAAGAACACGGGTTGATTTACTGCGAAAATCGTTGCGAATTTACGCGCCACCGGCCGCGCATGTCTCTAGTGTCGATTTTGCGCTGTCGAGAAGCACGCGCGAGTCGCCGTGTTCCTCGTTTTCTCCGCAACGAGCGACAGTCACACATATTGGGGTACGTATCCGCGCCAATCGCGGAGTGGATAGCTTCCCCGGTTAGGGGACACAGATGACCAACGATACATTGGATAAGAAGGGGAATCGCGAGCCAAAGCAAGACCACGAGCGTGAAGTTGGTTCCTCGGGTCGCGTTGATCGCGCGCAGAAGGTGAGGCGCGCTGCACCTGTCGCCGGTGTGATGCTTGTTGCGCTTGTAGCGGCGGTGATTACCGCGGCACCCACGCCGTATGAAGCTGATTTGGCGCTTTTGTCGAATGTCGATGCTCAGAAGCGCCAAGACGCGAGCGATCGTCTGGGAAAGGGAGGTAGCAAGCAGGCCACAAAGCTCTTGGACGAACTTGCAGGCAAACACTCCGCCGTCACACGCGCCGGTCTTGTGCGCTCTCTTTCAAAGCTACCTGTGGGTGGTGATCACGTGAGCGCACTTCGCGATCTCTTGGCGAGCGATAATGTGAACATTGCAGCCAGCGCAGCGCTGATTCTTCAGAAGGCGCCTAAGGCACGCGACAAGCTTGTTGCCGAACTTGCGAATGTTCTTGCCGATGATCGGGTAGCCGATGGTGTCAAGGCTCGTGCAGCGCGTGCGCTCAAGGGAATCACCGGTACGGGCGCGAAGGCCCTGGAGGCCGCAGCCGCAAGTTCGGGGCTCACTAAGCTTGCCGCCATTCGCACGCTTGGGTTCATTCCAACGTCTGGCCCCGGCAAGCTCGCATCGATCGCCACGGATGAAAAACGCGAAGATCGAGATCGAGTTCTCGCGATGCGTTCTCTTGGTGAAGTCACGGGCAGCAACGCGAGTTCTGCTTCTTCCCAACTCAAGACGCTCGTGAAGAACACGTCGGGGTTTGTGCGCGAGCACGCCACAGCAGCACTTAGTGCGAGGGGCGAGTCTGGAAACACCTCGACGTTCGTCACGCTTGCGAAAGACAAAGACGCGCGCGTTCGGCTGGAAGCACTTCGCGCCATTCAGAAGGCGAAGGCAGTTTCAAGCGAGAAATCCACGGTCAAGACGCTGCTATCCGATTCGGATGTTCGCGTGCAAGAACTTGCCTTGCGTCTCGCGGCCGCTGAGAAGCCGTGGGACTTGTCCGATGTCAAGAGCACATTCGTTTCCGAGCTTGGTTCCAAGAACTTCAAGATCCGTCTCGGTGCTGCCTTAGCGCTTGCCGCGTATGGCGACAAGGGCGGGCTTCAAACCATGAAGACCGACAAGGATTCATCCACCAAATCCGTCGCGGCCCAAGCCAAGGCCGCGTACGACCTCATTGACAAAATCGAAGAGTAGGGCGCAACGCATCACCGAAAACCATCAAGCAAGGTGTGAGCGAGATTGGGGTAGACATGGCCAGCAAGAACAGAAACAGTCGAAAGCGTTCAAAGAAGGACAGCCGCCCGGAAACACCTCGCCCATGGGTGCATACGCCTCTGGGGCTGGTTGCCGTAGGGCTTGCAACCTACGCTCTGGCATTCCTCGTGCTAACCGGTGGTCGTCGCATTCTTGCTGAGGCGGCGCCTCCAAGTCCGATCGTCATCACCGACTTCGGAATGAAGGACACGAGCACCACAGGAAATCCAAAGGAGTCGTACAACTTGGCCGGGCAGGCTGGCGGCATCTACCAGGTCGATAACGCGAACCGCCATGCGGTTTCGTTCACGTCACTAAAGCCCGCCCACTCCAACAACGCGGTTCAGCAGATTGACTTGGATAAGACTTCCGGGGATGTCATCTACGGTGCGAGCAACGGTGAGATTGTTCGCGTTGACATGACGACCAACACGTCAACCACTGTCGGAACGGTTTCGGGTGCAGATTTCAAGGTAGCCGCGGCCGACAACAACTCCTCAAGTGTGGATGCCTGGGCGATCGACGCGAATACCAACTCGCTTTATGAGTTCAAGTCCAGTGGTCCGTCGGTACTCGGTAATCCCTCGTTTGGTCAGGGTCCAACCGAACTGGCCGGCCCCAAGCCCGGTAACAACAACGTCGTCGCTTTGGGAGACGGTTCGGCTGAGATCTATCGTCTCGATGTGACGCTCTTAGTTGACTACGACGACACGTTTGCCGGTACCAATGTCGAGCCGACGGGTCTTGCGGTGGCCGACGCAGACTATTGTTACGTCTCGATCAATGACGGCTCGACAGCAAAGGTCTTGCAGGTTGACTTGCGGGCATCGACCTTCGGTTTTGTGACGCCTGTTATGGGCACGTACTCAAACGTGAGTGCGGTGGACATTTCTGTTGCCGGTCCATGGGTCACCGTACTCATGTCGGATAGCGCGAACAACGAGACGACCGCGCGCGTGTTTGATGTCGGCGTTCCAAGTTCGCCGCTTTACGTGGGCAGCGTGGACTTGTCGTTGGGCTACCAAGCCTACGGCGGGTTGACCACTTCGCTTATTGGCGGGGAGACCTATGACGATCTCGAATTTGTTTGGGCAAACGCCACCCAAGACATGAGCGTGACGACTGGACGAGATGTTGACAACGAATGGACCTATGGGACTGCGACAACGGTTGCTTCCGGCTTAAATCCTGTCGTGACACCCGCAGCGCCGGGATCACACAATCAAGCGGCGCTCGGCTGCTGCGGGCCTTGTCCACCCTGGGGGCCCGAGGGCCAAGGCGAAGTTCGTCACAACGGCACGTGCGGCACAGCCACGATGTTTCCGGGTGGGGCAAGTGGCGGAGGCAGGATTCAGGGAAGCACGGGAGGTGCGTTGTCAATCTGCTCACTCGGCTCTTTCCCAGGCAGAGGCAAAGGTCTAGAGATTGAGCTGACCTATCGGTCACGTAGTAACTTTCCATATCGATACGGGAACGGGTGCAATCTCAGCCAGGATGTCCGCCTCAAGACCGAGACAAACGGCGACCTGACGTTTCAAAGTGCGTATGGACGCATGGATACGTATGTAAGCAACGGTGCGGGCGGATTCGTGAGCCCCCGACATTACGACACTACGCTAGTTGCGAGCGGGTCGGGGCATACGATCACGGATCGATTTGGCCAGACAGCTACATTCGACGCGAATGGATACAGAACCAGTCTGGCGGACAGATATGGCAACACTCACACGTTTACCTATTCTTCAGACAAGCTGACGAAGATCACAGATTCACTTGGCCGGATCTACAATTTTAATTACGACACCACGGGCCGACTTTCAAGCGTAGTAGACTTCGGCGGGCGAACGTGGACACTCAAGTATGATTACATTGGCAATCTGCGGCAACTGACAACTCCCGCATCTGCTCAGTTTCCTAACGGCCGTACAACCACATACTCATATTCGCCAAGGAACGCGGACTCCCGGCTCCAGGGCAACTTGATTCATGTAGAGAACCCCGGCGATGAGGTTGTGCAGACTCTGAAGTACAATGAGCACGACATGGTCGTTGAAGAAGTTCGAGGCGACACTTCGAAGATCATCAGTTATGACATCACGAACAACCAGACGACCTTCGTAGACCATGCGAGGAATACGACGCGATGGACTTTTGACGCGAACGCGATGGTGACTGAGACGAAGATTTACACCAAGGGCCTGAGAACCGGGGAACCTACAGCGTTCACAACCGCATACACAATCGATTCAGTATCAGGATTTGTTAAGGCCGTCGTGTACCCGCGCGGCAACCGAACCGACTACACATATGACAGCTCCCTCAATCTCACTGAGGTCCGGCACCGGACGACGGACACCAGCACCAACAGCGGCACGGATCTCGTTACCTCGTACCAGTACACGGCCCAATACAACCAAATGAGCCAAGTGACCGACCCCAAGGGCAACGTCACGTCCATGACGGTTGATTCCTCTGGGAACACGACGGCCGTATCGCGACCTGCGGTCACGCAGCCGACGAGCCAGTCCATCGCAGAGACTTTTGCATACGATTCCTACGGGCGCATCACGTCGGCAACCGATGCGGAGAGTCGCGTAACGAATTTTGTGTATTACACATCTGGTTCCCAAAATGGATACTTGCACAAAGTCATTCGTGATCCTGACGGGCTCTCGATCACCACGACGTTCCAATATGATCAGTATGGAAACGTAACCTCTGTAACAGACCCGAGTGGTGCCACGACGACCATCACGGTGGACGCCGAAAACTTTGTTACACAGATACAAGCGCCTACGCCGCTTAACTACAAACGCAAGTTCACCTACGATGCCAATCGAAATCTCACGCTGCTTGAAACGGAGAACCGCGACAAAGACGGCACGCTCGATCCCACCACGCCCTGGATTGAGACAAGTTATACGTACAACGAGATGGGCTGGCGTTTGACTGCCACCCAAGATCTGACGTCGTCAAGTCAAGCGGTAACGACATATGAGTACGACGGCGAGGGCAAGGTCACCAAAATTCAAAGCCCGACGGGCGAAGAGACGAAGATCGAGTACGACGAGCGAGCGTTGCTTTTCAAGCTCACGCGGGGCTACGGCGCGGCTGAAGCCTCGACGATTCAAGTGGACTACGATGCCAACGGCAATCGCAGCAAGACGATCAATGGCGAAGGCGACGCGACGAATTTCACGTACGATCTCTTTGACCGCGCCACGAAGCGAACGAACGCGCTGAGTCACTATGTTTCTTGGACCTACGATAAGAACGGAAACGTCCTGACGGCGGCAGCCTACAACGCCTCGAACGTGCTTCAGGCCAAGACGACGAATCATTTTGACGAAGTGAACCGGATCTGGAAGCGTGTTCAGGATCGATTTGGCTCGGGCCTCACGCCGAGTTACCCGACGGTCACCATCCAGCACGATAAGACGGGTCGCGTCACCGAGATCAAAGATCCGCTCAACAATAAGACGACCTATTCATACGACACTGCAGGACGCCAGACCAAGGTCCAAGACGCCGTTGGAAACGAAACCGAGTGGGTCCTCGATGCGCGCGGGCAAGCCACCAAGATCAAGCGCAAGGACATTCCTACGGCAGGCGGTTCCGAAACGTTTGAAACCGAGTTTGTCTACGATGCCCTGGGCCGCCTAACCTCCAAGCGCGAGATCGACCGGCTCAACGCTTCAAACATTTTGACGACGAATTTTTCGTATGACAGCCGCGAAAATTTGACCTTCCGAGTAGACGCCGAAGGGAATCCTGTTCGTTGGGCGTACGACCTCGCGAATCGCCAGACGAGCTATGAGCGCGCGCTTGCTATTGGCACGTCGATTGACGATTTCACCAATAGCATACTTGAGACAGCGAGCTTTGACGCCTCGGGCCGATTGACGTCGGTGACTGACGACAATCTGAACACGACGTCCTATTCTTATGACGCCCTTTCGCGCGTGTTCAAGACGACCTTTGCCGACACGAAGTTCGTGACCCGAACTTTCGATAAGAACGATCGCGTCAAGACGTGGACGGATCAGAACGGCACCGTGGTTACCAATACCTATGACATGCTGAGTCGTCTGACTTCGCGCACGGTCAATCGCGCCACCGGTGTCTTGGGAACGACGTCGGAGACCTATTCCTACGATGCGCTAAACCGCATGCTCACCGCGAAAGACAATGACTATGAGGTGCAGTTCACGTATGACAGCGTGGGCAACGAGCTGAAGGAAACGCAGGGCTACACAGTGACAGGTCAAGAGAAGTGGCGCACCGTCACCTCGACGTATACCGACGCGGGCTCGCGTAGCGCGATTCAGTATCCGAGTGCCTTCAGTGTGCTTCACCAACGCGACGCCATCTACCGCATGACGGCCATGGTAGATTCCGCGGCCTCCACCAACATCGCGAGTTTCACATTCCAGGGCGCAGGCCGCCTTGCCAAGACAACCAACCAGAACTCGACCACGACGGACCACGGGTACGACGGCTTTGCGCGTCTCTCGCAGCTCGATCACAAGAACGGCTCGGCTCAGAGCTTCCACACATTCGACTACTTGTATGACAAAGTCCACAACCGTCGGATGGAGAAGAACTCGTTCAACGCCACCTGGATCGGCTCGTTACCGACCGGGATCCAGCCCTTCCTGAATGCGCGAAACGGCAAGGGCGATGTCTATGCCTACGATATGGCCTACCGCATGGTGGACACGCGTTACGACGTAACCAATCCCGCAACGGAGGTGGGCACACCCGGTTCGCAGACTTACGTCACCAAGCAAGTCTACACGCTCGATGGCCTCGGCAACCGCAGCCAAACGCAGCAGACTCCGTGGGGCGGCTCAGCCACAACAGTTGCTTACTCGTTCAATGCGATGAATGAGTACACGGCGATTGGCGGTACTTCGCGCACACACGATAGCAACGGCAATCTGACGGACGACGGCACGCAGACTTACCACTACGATTACAAAAATCGCTTGGTCGAGGTGCGGGTCAGCGGATCGAGCACAGTTGTAGCGAAGTACAAGTACGACGCGCTTGGGCGGCGGGTTGAGAAGCACGTTGTTTCAGGCGCCGTGACTACGCGCTTCATTCTCGATGGCCAAGATATCGTCGAGGAGTTTGACGGGAACAACACGTGGCTCGCGCGTTACTTCCACGAGGATCGTATTGATCACCCGCGAGCGATGGACCGGGCGGACATTTCAGATGTGGATGGGGACAGCAATACGTCGGAGATTCTGCGGTTTACGTATCACCAGAATGCGCTAGGAAACGTGAGCGAGATTTCCGCGCCTGGTGGTGGCGTCGTTGAGTGGGTGACGTATGACGTCTACGGGAAGGCGACCGTTCGAAACTCGGCGGGGACGACGCAGGGGTCGAGCTATGTAGGAAATCCGTTCCTGTTCACGGGGCGGGAGCTCGACGCTGAGTCGGGAATGTATCACTATCGTGCGAGGGCGTACGATCCTGAAGCTGGAAGATTCTTGCAGAGGGATCCACTTGGATATGTGGATGGTCTGGGGTTGCACGAGTATTGTAGTTCGTCTCCCGGCACGCTTGTTGATCCAAGTGGCCGCGCCGACAAAAGACCGTCTAGGGATGAGCTGAAGAAGATGTCAGCTACCGCGAAGGGGAAAGTCGCGGCAAAGGCTGCGCGTGACGCCATCAAGAAAAAAATTGAAACTCTTAATAAGGCCAAGGGAGATCTTCAAAAGGCGATTGACGCCGCTGCCGACGCGCTATGGGAAGCTGCGCAACAGGACGAGGAGTGGAAGAAAAAGCACAAGGGAAAGAAGCCGGAATGCTGGACTCGAAGTTCTCTGAAGAAGGCCGGGTTAAAGCCAAGCGATGCTCTCAAAAAACTCCTCGATCAGCTAGACGCGCTCGAAAAGAAGTTGGCCGCAGCGCAAGCGGATCTCGTGAACGCGGAGAAGGAGGTGAGCGATTACGATTCCGGGAAAAAGGGCCCAAGCAGGTACCTATTCATGTCGGGCGCAGGCACAACAACCAACGCAAACACGCCGCGACCGGGCATAGATGACAAAGTTCGTGAGGATGGATCGCCCGGAGGTTTGTCGGCCGCGGAGACGCCAGGTCATCTAGGCGACCAAACCGGAAATTGGGGTACCTACCGCGTCATTGACACCGGCGCAGCCCCTAGCTTAGGATATCAGCGAGATGGAGGGGCCAATGGAGGTCATGTAACGATTCGGCCTAGCACCAACGCAACTACACAAAGTGTGCGAGCGTGGGCAAGCACACGAGGATCGTCGAATACTGGGGATGGTGTACATCGCGCCACATCGGCGCTGATGGGAGCGAATGTCGGAACGGGTACGAACAGATGAACCGTATTCAAGTCATTACACATGATTCATCGCCGACCGAATGGGTGAGACATCTACGTAAAATTCGGTTCGAGAGACCGATGTTAAGTGACGAGGAGTTGGTGACCGTGCTCGAATGTTTGCAGGGGCCTAGCTGGCCCTTGTGTGGTCAGCCAGAAGCAATGATCTTAAGGAGTGGTGAAAGGGCCATAGCACCGATTAGGAACGTGCTTCGGGGATGCGATGACGAATGGCAAGCGACAATCATAGAGAGAATAGTTCGCTATTGGCCCCTGGTGTGGATCAACAGCGTATCACCGGAGTTAAAGTCACTAGCACTCGATTCCGCCGCCAACAACAAACGAGAGATCATTCTCGCTTGTGTTTCACTTTGCGTTGAGTGTGGATTCATTTCGCCAGTGCAGGCTTGTATGCGGCTAGAGTCGATTTCCGATTTTGATTCGGAGGGAGATTTTTCCTCGGGATGGGCCGAACAGAAGCGCAATCTTCTGGACGCGCTTAGGTCAGTTGCGTCGTGACCCCGCGCTCGCGAGTAGTAGGCTCTGTTTTCGTTCCCTCACACTCTCGTGGTGATTGCCGCAATTCGATTTTGAATGGACTCGCATATGGATAAGCTAATCTTAGGTGTCACCAAGTTGAATGCCGAGGACAGGCTCATCGCCATGCATCGGCTGAGGTTTGGTGAACCCATCTTAGATGACAGAGCTATATATGCACTTCTTAACAGTCTAGGGGCACTTGACAAGCAGTGTGGCGCGTGGGTGAGCTCTGTCCTACTGCGAGAAGGAAAGCGGCTCGCCGAACCCGTAGCCAAAATCCTTAAGGCCCAAGACGATCATTTGATCAGCGTGGTCGTGTGCGAAATCGTTTGCAAATGGCCGCGCCAGTGGGTACGTCTAGTTCGAAGCGAGCTGTTAGCACTTGCGCGCAATTCTGACAACAGGGAACTCGGGGGCGCCACACTGGTATGCGTCGAAATTGCTTTAGATAGCGGCCTCCTGAGTGAAGACGAGGCCCACGCCTTCGTTACGCGATTCATTGAGAGCGAGCAAGGGAGGCGTTATCGATCGGAGGGACTTGAGATTGTCGCTGCGCTTGACTTGCCGTAGGCGGAAGATACCGTGCCGAAGATACCGAGATACCGTGCCGCGTTTTCTCCCACCAACTTCGTGACTTTCGGCATTCACACCCCCGAGTACGTTCCGCGTGATTCACCGGTGCGACCCGGCCAAAGAATGACGGTCGTGGAGATGAAGAGCAGTTTCGGGGCCAAGATACGGTGTCAGGAACGATTTCACACTTTTCCGAATTCGCAAGCGTGACAAAAAATACGGCGTACGGGCAAAATCCACACTTTTCGGGGAAGTGTCAGATTCGTTGCCAGAAGCCGAGCAACGATCACACTCTCATCCTTCGACAACAAGAACGGCGCCGGAACGCATCTACCCGCCACGGTAAACTAGCAACATGTCCGGTCGCCCACTACCGCACCGCTTGCGTCGCCTGACGTGGATGGCTTGTGTTCCCGTAGCTATCGCCGCGATCCTATTGATCCTTGATTTCGTGAATGACAAGCAACGCGCGACACGAACGCCATTCAAGTGGACTAAGGATCTCTGATCCGTGCCGTGCGCATCGAAGGGCCGAACTAGAGCGAGCGTTTTTCCCCATTACGCGCTATTCCTCCGATTCGAAACTCACTTCCCCGCCCGTTCTTCGAGTTCAACTCGCAGCTTCTTAGCGGGCGCCCGAATGCGCTGTACCGAGTCAGCGTACCCGGTCTTGAGAATCTTGAGCGTCCCCTCGCCAGGCGCGGCGTTCTTGAGCTTGAAACTGCCATCGGGACGAAGTTCTGCCACCGCGCTCTGACGCGTTCTTTCGTTGCGAAAGGACACGTGCCCGGAGGGCTGTGGTTTACCCGACGGGTTGATAACAACGCCCGACACCTCAACGCCCAACGCAACACGCACCACAAGGTCGTCTTCGCCGGCACGCACACCCTCTACGAACTTCGACAAGAGGCGCTGCCCCTGCCCGCCTGGTTCAGATGCGTGCACTGTGATGTCTACGGTTTCGTGGGCGGGAACGTCACTCACTTCAAATGTTGCGTCACTCGCGATCTTGAAGCTCTTCTGGAGTCTCGTCTTGCGCTTCGCGTCGCCCCAACGAGCGTACACCGTCCCGCGATCGATGACGACACCTTCGGGACCCACGACGCGTCCGCGAATGCTCATGCCACGTTCAAGCCGCGTCACCAGATCTTCTTGCCCCTCTGCGACATTGAACCTCGCGGGAGTGATGTATCCCTTGGGCGCAAGTATCCGAACAGTTTGAATCGACCCTCTGAGTCCTACGGCATGCCAGTGCCCGTCTTCATTTGTCTTGACGTACCGGCCTCCTACCCGCACCGACAGCCCAGCCATCCCATCGCCATCTTCGTCCACAACGCGTCCGCAGAACGCGGCACCCTTCTTCAAACGAATTGTGATGAAGCGACCTCGCTCCTTTACCGACACGGTGGCGCCCAACAGATTGAGGGGCGCGCCCGCACTATCCCGCGGCTGGGCTACGCGTAGTGACCCAGGCAGCGACGTTGCGGCAACCTCGAAATCGAAACCACCGTCTTGGACCTCGTGTTCGATGAAAACCGGCCGCTTTCCCGACTTAGATGCCCAACCGATCTTGCATTGAGAAATCGCAACACCGTCTTCCCCAATGACTTCGCCTCGAATACGCACAGGACGAGGCGGATTGCACCGAAAGACGAGATCCTGGGCGGGCACGTCTACGCCCTTGGCAATCACAGCACTCCAACCCCCACGGGAACTAGCTTCGAAGGAAGCGCGACTCTTGTGAACTTGATGAATGACGAATTTGCCGTCTTGGCCCGTGTTGGTGATTGTATTGTCGGACGGATGGAATTCACTTTTGAGCAACACTTGAATGCCTGCTAGCGGCTTGTCGCCTGGACCCAAGACGATCCCAGACGTTACGCCCACAACACTGAACTTAAGGATGAGCCCGTCTCGCGTTTCACCGGGCTTGAGATCAAACACATTGAGGCGCGCTTCCCCTTGCTTTCGGTAGGCGTGCAGGTTGATGGGCGCGCTCGGTAAATCCGTAAACTCGAACCGGCCTTGTGCATCGGACGTGTCGCTAAGACTTCCGGCGACGTATCGAATGCGGCCACCAAGTCCCACGCGCTGGTCGGCAATCGGTTTCCCATCTGTGTCTACGACAACACCACGAATCGTGCATGGCTGGGCCAAATAGAGCACGAAATTTCGCGTAGCGTCACTCCCTTCCCATGTCTGCTCGAAATCAAACTGGGGACCGGCCACGCTTCCATAGCCCACCTTGCGCGCCATGAGGCGTAGCCGGTGAAACTTGTCGAGCGTTTCACTCAGATCTACACGAAACGTGCCTCGCTTGTCGGTCGTAGCGAGCGCCGTCGCCCCCGGCTTGCCACCACCTCGCCCAACATGGATGGTCGCGCCCTCTACCGGTCGCTTGTCGGGACCTAGCACCGTGCCCGATACGATCCGCGGTTCGCGATCCGGATCGTCTGTTGGAACGACACCGCGCTTTCGCTCGGTTGCATAGGCGCCTGAGTTGTTAGGGTTGGTCTGTTGAGTCTGCCTGCCCCCGGTCCGTCGTGTGGTTTGAGATGTCTTGCTTCCCGGAGGAGCTACAAGCGTCGTATCGCGATCTCCCGTGAGCGACTTGTTGTTGCGCCCAAACTCTGGAGCCTCTTGCACAGTCTCGATTGAATCTTCCGCATCATGGGAACCGAGAACATCCATGAGCAAGAATACGCACGCAACGATCGCTATAAGCGCAGCAGCGAGCATCACGATCCACGACTTGTTCACGAGGGCTCCCTCGTCCGGGCTACACGCTCACGCCCCTACTTCCTCTGCACCACCGCCACCGTATGGGGCCCCGCCGCATCGTGTACCGCAATCGATGCAATCGGCTTGTCACTCCGAAATGAACGACTGACTTCAAACGGCGATATCACCTGCGCTACCATCCCCTTGGGCGGTATGGAGACAAATCGATACTGCGGAGGAAACGTAGCGGCGGGCGAGTCTTCAAACTGAGACTGCCATCCGGCGGCTGGGTGATTCCCCGTGGCAATCAACTTCACTGCCGTTCCACGTTGCTCCGCGCGATACGTAACGCTCTTTGCAACGGCGATCATTGCCGGTGTGGGCTTCGATGGCGGGGTGGGCTTTACGGGTGGCGTTGGTTTTGTTGGTGGCGTTGGTTTTACGGGGGGCTTGGGCTTCTTCGATGCCACACGTTCCATTGTGAGCACATACGAGGTCTGTTTGTTCTCTTTCACAATGAGTCGAATCACGCCGTTCGCACTCGCGTCGTAGCTAAGCTCAAACTGTGGCCACGCAGCCTTGTCGCTATCCACGCGAGACAATGAATACAAAACGCGGTTGCGCCCCGAGGGATCTTCGACGGCTTGTGGTCGAATGTTCACGGCCACCGGTTGTGCGGCCATGCGCGTGCAAATGGTGCGATCCCCAAACGGGTTCACTTGGCATGCGTTGGGATCTAAAAGCAACGTGCCGCGTTCCCCCAATGCACCACGGAGTGAAATGGTGTGTGCACCGGCAATGGTGCGCGCCATGTAGGCCGTGGTTAGGGACACGTGTTCCGCGGCGTCCTCTTCCGCACATACGTTTGCGCTCATCACGAACGCACCTGTCGATAACAACGCGAAGCAAGCGATAACACGTAGCGAGAGACGCTGAAACCTCATGGCAACTCCTCAACATGAACGGCGATTGAATCCTAGCTGCGGAACGCTACGCGCGCGCGGCACGACGCACGGCAAACCGGTGGGCCTCGTGCGTTAGACACGCTTTCGCACGTTCGGTTTCCAGCCAAACGAGGGTGTGGTCCGGTTCACTGGCGTGGCCCAGCGGATCGCCAAACACCGCACGGAAGAAGGTGCACTCCTTGATCCAGCCACTACCCGCGTTTTGTCCGCGTCCGTGAACGTATTGCCCCGCAGCGCCAAGGGGCTGCAGATCGCGGACGTCGCGTCCACACTCCTCAGCCACTTCGCGCCGGAGCGCCTCCTTGAGCGTCTCGCCAGCGTCTGCCCCCCCGCCCGGAAGGTAGTGACCCGACGGGGTGCGCATAACGGCCACTTGATTCTGATCGTTCGTGATCACCGCGTATGCCCCCGGGCGCGGCGTGTAGGTGACACCGGGCAACGGTGTTCCATAGCGATGCATAAGTAGGGTCGTTCCAAACGAGGCGGGCACATCGCGCTGAAGACGAAGCCTTCGGATGTACTCGCCGCGTCGAACCGAAACGCAACCAAACTGAGCCAAGTGCCCTGTTTCGAACTGCACATCCAACAACCCGAAGCCGCGGTAGCGCAAATGGTCTACGAGGTGCGCCAGCGCAATCTTTGAGGCATCGCGCTCGCGCATAAACTTTGATTCGGCAGCGAAGGCACCGCCAATGGCCACGCCATACGTCCCGCCGACCAATCGGTCTCCATCCCACACTTCGACGGAATGGGCATGTCCGGCGCGGTGAAGCGCGCGGTAGCACTCGATCATCTCTTCGTGGATCCACGAACCGTTACGGTTCTCGTCGCAGGCGCGCATGACGGCTTCAAAGCGCTCGTTGATGCTCACGCGGAAGGGGGCGGCTCGAAGGGTTCGACGCAGTCGTCGCGAGACGTGGAAGGACGAGAGCGGGATGATGCCGCGCGGATCCGGTGACCACCAAAGCACGGGATAGCCGGCGTCGTACCAAGGAAATACGCCCTCGCGGTAGGCCGCGTAGACATGATCGGGATCCAGACCGCCGGCAGTGATAGCGACTTGGCTCTCCCCGGGCACCCACGCAAGCCGAGGAAATAGCGCGCGGCAGGTGGGTGACGGCGTGTCCTTCAGCGCGAATCCTGACTGCTCAGCGAATGGCTCCGTCTAAGCAAACAATAACCTTACAAAGGGCGGCGTAATTTGCCGCATGTGCTCGAGTGGGTGAATTCGGGCAAGCCCCCTTCTACCAAAACAACCGGGGGCTGGTACCGCGCCGCCTCAGGTCGAATTTCTGCGATTGTTGAAGTCGCGATGGCTCTAGTCAGCCTAACTGGGGGCCGATTAGTCAGTGTGAGGGATCTCCCCTAGGGAGGGAACGTATGTTCTTCACACGTAAGTCAGTTTTTGCGCTGCCGGTCGCCATGGCGATGGGCGCTGCGCTCCTCTTGACCACTGGCTGCCAAACCGGCGGCATGAGCTCAGATGGTCAAGGCGGAGTCTTTGGTAGCGGCAGCGACTCGATGATTGCCGATGTCACCTCGATTTCCGGAGCGGGCAAAGGCAATTGGACCACGCCACCACCGGTTGGCAGCACAGCTCCAAGCGCGACGATCGCTGCACCGAGCTACTCCTTGCAGCCTGCGCCCGAACAGAGCGCAGCCTCGTTCTATGGCGCCTCGACGCCCCCACCGCCTCCGCCGCCGCCCCCGCCAAGTGCGAGTTTGAGCGACGGATGCGACACGGTGGCACCGGCGCCCGCGGCCGATCCTTGCGGTGTTGTAGATGCGTGTGCCGGAGACGCGTGTGGCATTCCGGCCGCACCACCTGCGGTTGCAAGCATGCCAACACGCCGTCGTTGCGTACCACGCAGTTTCGGCAAGGCGTATAACCCATGTGCAGGTCTGGCGTGTTGCCAAGGCATTAGCCAGTGGCACATTCGCGCGGTTGGTGGTGGCAGCTTCTTCTTCGGCGACGATGCGCCGGAAGAGTGCAGCTACTTCGGCGCCGACATTGGTCGCACCTTCTGCGGTTGCTGGGGACTTGACGCCTATTACCGGCACAACACGGGTCGCTTGGACCGCCAGGTGATTACGGGACAAGCTGCCCCCGTAACTCAGATTGATGAGGACGGCGGCGAATGGCACCACGTGGGCCTCAAGGCAACCATTGAACGTCCCCTGTATGGCAACCGCCTTTACGGATGGGCGGGCGTTGGTGCCGGCTACTACTGGACCGAAGGCTACATCAATGACGACGATGGCTTTGAAGGCTACGCCGAAGCCGGTATTGGCTACATGCTGACAAGTCGCTTGCGCCTACGCGCAGGTGTCAATGTGCATGCCATGGATACCGAGGTTACGCGCGAAGACCCCGCGGATGACGGAGACTCCCGTTGGCTCTTCTTGGTTGCACCGGTTCTGGAACTGGAAGCCACCTTCTAACACCTACCGTTCTCAGTTAGAAACATCTCGCGCGCGCCAGCTTACGGTTGGCGCGCGCTGTTCGTTTTGTCGATACCGGCATAACCCTCACACGCCACCGTCGTGACGAACCGAGCATGACCACACAACCCGATTGCATCCGTCGTGACGTAAAGGAGATGTGTGGTTAGTCCGTTCTCCGGCGACCAACAGGCAACGCGTCGCGCCCCGTCAGGCATACAAGCACAAACAACGTCCGCCGAACCGCCGATCAGGTCGTCTCCGTGGTGGAAAAAGCCAAATTTGACTCAAGTTCCGGGGCCTCACCCGGTTGTGTTTCCATGCCTCCCCCGTCTACCATGTTCACCGATTGAAACACGCGGCGAGGCACTTAGACAACGTGGGGGCGCTCGGCGTCGCTTAGTTGTGGTCGCGATTCGATCGTAAGCACCGGTGATTAGGTCAATTACGGTCTTGAACCTCCATTGACGTAACCATCGTGGCCCAGATGGCCTGGGATGTGCCTTGTCCCCAACATCTGAAATCCATCGCAACGCGTAGTCGAAATTTGGCTATGCCGAGGGATTGGAACTCGGAAAACGATTCAGATGAAGTCGCCGTCTCGCGGAGGCGTCGAGTTCATCGCAGCGGTTCACATCCGTGCAGGACTTTAGAACAACCAGGAGACCCAAGGGATGATGACTTGGAAGAACAGTATCTGCGCAGTCGTCCTCATGACGCTCGCGGGCTGCGGGTGCGATACGGACAGCGAGTTTTCGTCGCTCGTGACCTCGCCGGCCGTTGAATCGGCGGCGCCCGAAGTAGGGACAACGATTCCTCCTTGCGAACTCACACCGCCTACAAGTGATGCGCCGGTACCCATCGACGTACTCTTCTTGCTTGACGACGGCGGAACGATGGAGCAAAGCCGCTTGGGTATCCTTCCGGATAACCTTGGCTTTGACACGCGCACCCGCACAGAAGGCGCGCAAGGCATCATGGCCGACTTCGAAGCGCAAATCTTGGCCGACTTGCAAGCGCGCTATCCCGGTCGCACGTTCGACTTGGCCTTTGGTGTGGCGCGCTACGAAGACTACGGCGGATCGTTTGCTTCCGATCCGAACGGTCGCAACATTCCCGATGAAGTGGCGCGCCCCTTTATCTTGAATATGCCCATCCTTCGTCAAGCCCGTGCCGACTTTGATGCGAAGTTCGCTGAGGCCTTGGCCAAGACCGCGCCGGGTGACGGACGTAAGCTCGACACGTCGGGTCCCGCGCCCATCTTGGACAACCTTGACCCCAACACGGTGATCGAAGCCCTTTGGCAAGCCGCTGTCGGTGATGGATTCGATGGCAACGGCGACGGCGACACGGGCGACAGTGGTGCGCCTTGCTCCGCAACATCGCAGACCGCGCCGGGCGACTCCGGTGACGTGCCCGCCGTTACGTGGACTGCCGCAGGCAACGACGCCGATGGCCGTCCCCAGTTCACCGCCGCCGACAACGCCGAGTGCGTCGCGTCCGGCAACTTGGGTGGTGTTGGCTGGCGTAACGAAGCCGCGCGCTTTGTCATTATGTCGGGCGACATCGCGACCGTCGCGCCCTTCAGTGGCACGGTCCCCGCCAACATTCAGAGCACCGCAGGTGACGCCGGTGGCGGACTTCAGGGTGTACTGCCCGACTGCTGCCCGCGCGAAGCACGTCTCATCGACAGCACCGCGTTTGACAACAACACGGGCCGTTTCGGCGAACTCGCTGGCAATCCCAGTATTGCTCCCCTTGGCGCCGCCACGGTGGAAGAGACCATTGACGCGTTGAACGCACTTTGCATTGAAGTCATGGCGATAGGCGCTCCCTTCTTGGTGCCCGGCGATGTCAAGCCCAACGGTTCGCAGGGTTCCCACATCGAGGCCATCGGCCCCGGTAGTGGTCCCGGCACCTATGGCGATCCCACGCTTACATACTGGACGATGGCGAGCGCCATCTCCGTACTCACGGGTAGTGAAGTGAGGGCAGTCGATGACACGCTCACCGAGCGCGTGTTCCCGGCGGTGTACAACATCGGCACGGTATGGCCCTGGAATCAAGGTACTGCTTCGGCCGATCCGGTCACCAACTTTGTGCGTGAAGACTTTGGTCAACTCACCGACGCGTGGTTCGCATCCGAATGCCTCACCACGGGTGGTAGCTCATCGCTCAACGTTCAGCCCGAAGACATCCCCTTGCTCTTCTTGGATGTAACGCTCACCCCCATGCCGGGTCCGGGCTTTGGTACGGAAGTGGTTCCCACGGTTCCCCTTGCTCCTGAGACCATTACGATTCCGGTACCGGTTTACGTGACGGGACAGACGGCGCCTGCCGGTGCGCGCACCAACTTCACCGCCTGGGCATTTGCACCCGCAAGCGAAGAGCTGGCGTTCCCCATCACCGACTCGTTGCCCTTCCAAATCACCATGGCCGTCAATCGCATCGAGCAGCAGCCCGGTGCCAACCAAGCCACGCACGACGTGTTGCTCGCGCTGTTGCGCGAGAAGCTTGTCAATCTCAATGGCGATGGCCCGGACTTTATCGGTGCCGAGGCGGTTGCCCGCCTTGAGCTTGAAGAAGTACCGCCCGACAGCACCGAAGAGGTCACAATCTCAACCGTGGTGCGTGGCTGTGGCTTCTTGGTGCCCGAGCCCGAGGCAGCCGACGTGTTGTTTGGCACACAGCCTTGCAACCCGTTTGACACTGATCAGGGCGCGCCCTAGACCTTTCACGAAGCGTGTGTGGCGTGCTGCATTACCCGGTAGCGCGCCACACAACTTGAACTCGATGCCCTTGCCAGGGCGCATCTGAAACTCAAGAAACTCCGAACGCGCGGTCATCCACAGAGGATGGCCGCGCGGCTTTCGTTTTGCCCGACCGACCGGCGAGTGGATTCGGAGGATTCAAGCGAATGCGTCGAGTTTGTAAATCGTTGCCTGGTAGACATTTGTGGCCCCTGCAGAACAGTGGATGATGAGTGGGCTCGGCGCGTTTCGCGCCCGCAGGAGCTACCGCCATGGCCCAGACTCGCTCATCGACCTACTTCGCGGCGCTACGCGCCGTGCCCATCACCCTTTCGTTGCTCGCGCTCACGGCATGCGGCGGAGGAGGCGGTGGCGGCGGCGGTGGTGGTGGTGGTGGCGGCGGCGGGGGGGGCCCACCCACCCTCGTCGTAAACTCGGTGATGGGTAGCTCCTCTGTGCTGCCTGGAGATACCTACACCGTGGACTTCACCGCCAACGGAGGCGGACTCGCCAACGTGACAGTGTTTCTTGATGGGGACGGAAATCTCGGCACCGTGGGCGACCAGTTTGCCATCTTTGGCCCCACGCCCGATGCGGGCGGCGTTGCGATCTCACCAACGTTTCCGATTCCACCCGGCATCGCGCCAGGCACTTATTCCATGATTATGCGCGTGGACGACGGCGTGAACCCGCCGGTTGACGCTGTACTCGTACCAACGGTCCTGATCTATCCAGCGTTGGCCGGCGTAAACGGGCCCGCCAACAGTAATAGCTACGGGGTGGTTAATGGCGTTGTGGCCTTCAGTCGAGGAGAAGTTCAGGACAACAACATGGCATTGAACGCGGATGGGGTCGCAGACGGTGACGCGGTCATGTTTCTCTTCGACACAAACACAAATACCGCGGTCCAAACCTTGACTACGATAGACGACACGGCGGCGCCAAACGGAGCGCCCATCATCCTTGACGACAACGGGACCGGCCACCTCGCGTGGAAGACATTGGAGTTTGATGAGAACGTCGATTTTGATGCTGACGGCAATCAAAGCGACACGGTCATGTCGTTTGCAACACCCGCCTTGTCCATGACCCCCACGACCAACTCGGTTACGGGCGTCAATGCGATTGTTGGAATTGGACCCAACGCCATCATCGCCGAGTACCAAGAGAATCTATTTCGACCGGGCGGCACGAATCTAAATCCCGCGGGACTTGGAACGCCGGACGTGGACGTACTTGACCGTGTATTTGGTCTCATTGACCCCAATGCGGTTGCGCCACCCAATGATTTTACAAAGCTCAACTCGTATCAATTTGCGCGTACCAACAACGCGTTCAAAGGATTCGAACAAAGCCCGTCGGGGGTCATGGCCGCGTTTCAAGTGTTTGAAGGGAGCCAAGGCAACAGCGATCTAAATGGTGATGGCGACACCGCGGATTCCATGCTGGCGTGGGCACCCATGTTTCCGCCGGCCCCCCCTCCAGGACTTGTAGGCATGGGCTTCGCGCCCGCAACGCCCGCACCCAATGTGGACACGGCCGCGCGATTCGCTGTGACCGACGCGGGCCTCGTGGGGTACTACATCAACGAACCGAACGCGGGCGTCGATCGAAATGGCGACTTTGCATTTTCATGGATCCCGGCATTCTACAACACTGCATCCGGCGTTGAGACGATGCTGCCACCCCCCGTGGGTGGCTTCATGGGTGCCACGTCCGCCAACCCCACGATGTGGTTTTCAGGGCCGCTCATGCTCTTCAGTGTCAGTGAACTCATCGTGGGCCCCGCCGCCGACCTCAATGGGGACTTCGATCCCTTCGATCAAGAGATCCTGTGCTGGACCGATACGTCGTTGGGCGCAGGCGCCACATCAACCACCTTGAATGTTGCCGGCGTGCCGGGCATGGGAACCCTTCAGTCGATCAGCGTACAAGGCGGCGCGGTGCGCCCACTCGACGGCACGTGGTTCGGCGTGGTCGTTCAAGAGAACGCCAACGGCGGAGTTGACATCAATGGCAACGGAACCGTTGACACGGCGTTTCTCTTGGTGAACGCAGTCCTTCCCGCGCCGCAAGTGTTCAACCCCATGCTCAACACGTTGCCCATGCCCGCACTTGGCAACATTCCCGATACCGGCATTGCCGACGGCGGCGGCGTCCTGGTGCGCATCCAAGAAAACCTCAATGGAGGCGACCGTGACGGCGATGGCAATGGTGCCGAGTTGCTATTTACCTACTTGCCCTTCTTCTCCCCCACGACGCCCATCTTCTTGGATGCCGGTGGCGACTTTGCGCATCTGGAAGGCGGGCACATCGCAGTAACTGCGTTTGAATCCAACACGGGCGAAGACTACGACGGCAACGGCAACACGACCGACCACGTGTTCCGCGTCTTCGACACGTTGGGCAACGTTGTGGAGCCCGGAATTTCGTCAACCCAATTCTCCCAACCTACAACGGACGCGGCCGGAAGTGTCTGGGCATTCCTGCGCATAGAATCGGTCGGCGGCATTACGCAGGACCTAAACGGCGACGGTGATACGACGGATTTGATCCTGGGTATCTGGAGGCCGTAAAGGCGCTCGATACGAAGTCGGGGCAACGTTCGCACTTTTTGAGTCGTAGTTGCCTGACCTCACGCAGAGCCGCAGTGGTGCCGAGGCGCGGAGAGCGCAAGCGTTGGTGGAAGCCGTATGGCGAGTTCGTACGCAACCTGTTGGGGAGCGCGTCTTGAAAGAAGAAGGCTCTTACGATGGACACCGAGATCACCAAGCGCGACTGTTTAGGGGCAAACTTGCCGGCTTGTAATCGGTTGCATCCCAAGAATTGAAATTAGGGCATTCGATCTTAGGCGGCGCGCCTCGAATCAAAGCCGGCCATGAGAGCGAGGTCTTTACTCTGCGCCTCTGCGTGAGGTCAAACACCTACGACCCGAAACGTGTGGATTTTGTCTTGACACCGTACGGGGCTACGACGCGGCACTAAAACTCAAAGAACGCAATCACCGCATGAATGAACACGACCGCTACCAGCGCCCAAAGCAACGTTTTGTGGATGCCCTCGATGACTTGTTTGGAGTTTCGCTTGGGACGTATGCCAATGCGAAAGGCAATCGCCGCTACGGCAAGCGCGCAAAGACCGACTTTGACGGCGATCCACACGAAATGACCGGCTTCGAGTTCGCGCGTAAAGTTGGCGGCGAAAAAGCGAACACTAAAACCGGGGTGAAGCACTAGATACACGAGCATCGACATGAAACCCGCGGCCGCAATCGAAGTAACGGTTGTGAGCCATGAGGCGAGAATCTGCCCAAGAGCCGTGGGTTGGAGCAAGTGCCGTCGCAGCGGTATACGCATTAACCGCAGTGCGTCCACCTGGCGAGTCAAACTCATATGCCCGATATGAGCCGCCGCCGCGGCGCCGAGTTTGGCGGCGAGCAAAACCGACACCATCATCGGCATGGCAATGCGTGTGAACACCATGCCAAGCCCGGCCAATAGATCGTCTTGCACGAGTGGTCCGGTGTACTTGCGCTTAGGCAGGTGCTCAAAGAGGAAGTACGTTCCGGTGAGTGCCACCATCAGCGCACATGTTCCCGTGAACATCACGACGCCCAGGCGCACATCTCGGCGCAACACGTGGCGAAAGCGCGGTCCATCGAGCGGATGGGCCATGCGCGCAAGCCCAATTGGAAGCGCCGCAAGCGAGCCCAGATCGGCGCCCGCATCGGCTAATGCCAACGACGCCTTGCGCCAACGATGCGCTGCGCGTGCTGCCAAGGACGCACGCTTGGGGGGCGCCTCCAGCGCAGGCTCACGCACTTCCATGATTTCTTCAACGCGGGCCCAAGACTCTGGGTTGGCATCGAAGCGGCGCAATACGCGATCGCGAGGATCAAGCACGAGGATGACATCCACCGCACCGCGAAACGCTTCGTAGTCGTGTGAAATGGCAAGGCTCAAGCGTCGATGGCTGTCTTGAAAGGCGCCTAGAACACTCTTGACGGCCGCAGGATCAAGTCCCGTGGTGGGCTCGTCATAGACCAGCACCTGGGCGCCACGAAGTAGCGTGCGGCAAATCGCAATACGCATGCGTTCGCCACCGGAGCACTCATGGACCTTGCGTTCCAAGTGGTCGAGACCGAGGCTTGAGGCCAACGCGGATCGCTCCTCCGGATCGTCACTTCCGAAGCGCAGATTTTGGTCCACCGTCAAGTCGTCGAATAAGCCGAGCGCATGCAATTGAAATACTGCGCCCAATTGCATATCCATGAATTCGGGTGAGGCGCCCAACAATTCGTCGCCTTGAAAGGTGAGCGAGCCTTCCACACGCAAACCCGGTGTAGCCGGACCGGCGAAACCAAAGATGAGGTCAGTAAAGAGCGACTTACCACTACCCGATGGACCCACCAGCAACACACGTTCGCCTTCGCGCAACTCAATGTCGCTGGGCGCAATGAGCATGCGTCCTTGTACATCCACGCGAAGTCCGCGCGCGCGCAGCAGCACGCCTTCCGATGGTGATGAGGACGTCACTTGGATTCCGACTCCGATGCGGGTGATGTCGGCTCCGGCGACGCTGGCTCCGGAAAGGACGGCGCTTGACGCTCTTCATCTCGATGGAGCAATAGCAGTGCGGTCTTCTTATTCAGAAGATTGTGCCGAAGCATGCTGGTAAAGCGGATGCGAAAGCCGCCGTGGGGCGATTCGATGAATGTGTCGGCGGCGCGGCGCATAAGCACCTGGCCGTCCTTTTCGAGTCGCTTTCCGTGGCGTTCAAGAATCGGCTGCATGAGTTCATCGCGGAATGCGTGCCAAAGTTCGCCGGTGACCCATTCCTGCAAGGCACCGCCGTGCTCGCCGAGGCCCTCACCCACCTCGCTAAACACGCGCTTTTGATTGGCGCTCCACCATTCAAGCGATGCGTCACGTGCAACGGGCACAACTTCATCCTTGAGCCCCTTCGCGTCGCCGCTTACGACCTTCACGAGTAGCCCGAGACGATCCAGCAGATCAAACTTCTTCTTGATGCGCTTGGTCACGTGGTTGGCGAGGTTATCGAGCAACGGCTCGAGTCGAGCGAACAGCGTTTTGCCAATCGATTGAAAGAGCTGCTTGGCTTCTGTGTCTTCCGTGGGATTGATGCGTTTCAAAAACGACGGCAACTGCTTCTCGGCTTCCGGAAGGATGGCTTCCTTCCACGTGAGCTTCATGCGCTCAGCGGCGAATGCCGCGAATTCACGGGCCGCCTCTTCGGGCACCGCCAATCGAAATGCCTCGCCAAGCTTTCGACTGGGAGGAAAGCCTTCGATGCGCCAAGGTCCTTCGGCTGCCACCTGGGGCGCGAAGCGAATGCGGATACGCACCCCCTGCGCCTTTACGTCGCGGTCCTCATCCTTGGCCACCACAAGATTGGGGGTGACCTCCACCACATGACCGATGGGGCGCGCCGCCCCCTGTTCATCAAAGCCGTAGACGGGAAGCCCCTTGTGAACGCCTTTTGAAAAGGGGAGCGAAATCACAATGTCGTCATCGCGTTCGCCATCAAACGCGCTACCCACGGCGGCGCTCAC
Organism: Planctomycetota bacterium; assembly: GCA_965222115.1. GTDB lineage: Bacteria > Planctomycetota > PLA2 > PLA2 > JAEUHO01 > CBDCTJ01. The sequence goes on from CBDCTJ010000001.1 coordinate 120,769, forward strand.
GCGCGATACAGCACGCGTAAATGTGGGACGCGTCACGCCAACAAGCGTCGCAATGCCAAGCGTGCCAAGAAGCAGGCTCCCCATGGCAACTCGACGCCCCTCGCTCCGCCGCGCTCGAACGAGCGGTGACGGGACAGGCGGCGTGTCCGATTGTTCGTCGCTACTTGGCGGCGTCATCCTGCTCGCCACGTTCCCCTTCGTCCTTTGGCGCCTCCTTCTTCTTACTGGCTTCACTCCGATTGGGATCGTCGTCGTTCGCACTTGACCGAATGAACTTGGCTGTGGTCACGCGGTAGTTCTTCGCAATACGTTCATCGATCGCCTTGAGCTCATTCGCGGGAATCGCAATGTCGCTTTCCAATCCCTCAAGTTGAAGTACGTGAAACTCGCCCTGGGGTGATTTGAGGGCCTCCTCGACGTCGCCAATCGTGAGAATGCGCTTGCCATTGACCGAACGCAATGCGTGATTGCGCATAGTCTCAAAGCCTTTGTTGGACGGATCCGGTAGGACGTGATCGAGAATCACAATGCGTCGCCCGGGCTCCCCCGTATCCCACCCATCGCGTTCCGACAATCGACGAATGATGTCGGCGCCACCGCCGCGCCCCGAACTCATCCCGCCGTGCATTTGCAAAATGACGTAACCGCCCACCACCAAGAATTCGGTACGGCCATCGTCTGCAGATTCCGGAATCAGCTCGTGTTCAGGGGCACGCTTGCCCAGCTTGAGTGTGACATCTTTGGCCGCACCGTCCCGCAGGACGCGCACCGTGACGGAATCACCTGCGTGGCGTTGGCCGCGCAGCAGATACCAGAAGTAGAGTCGTCCATGAACCTTGTGGCGAAACATACCTTCGTCGTCGATATCGTAACCATCGACATGGGTAACGACATCGCCCGGTTGAAACGTGCCATGGCCGATGTAACCCGGTGTCACGCGTGAAATAACCACACCGTGTTCACTGTCGGGAACCTTGAAATGCTTCCGAAGATCGTCGCGCATGAGGTAGTGAATCCACTGCCCGCGACCGGGAAGTCCGGCGTAGTGACCATCGGCAAGATCGTCGAGGTAGTGGCGGATGGAATCCAGCGAGAGAACCGTGGCCTCCTGCCGAAACCGATTCGTACTCTGAACCATCCCCACGAGCTTGCCATCGCGCATCACCGCTTGACCATCGCCCGAATCTGACAGTGTCGTCTTGCAGCGGTTTACAAGCGTGTTGCGCATGGCTTCAACGCGCGCGACGGTGGCCTTGTAGCGCTCCACCATGTTGTCTTGCCCGAGCTGCGCGACGTCCAACGCATCGTCGAGCTTTGCCGACACGCCGAGCGCTAACGGCTTGAGGCGTTCTTTGAGTTCCTCGTCCAGCACGTCCACCAGCGCAAGCCCCATGTCGCGATCTTTGTGGTGGAGCTTGGCCTCAAAACGGCGCGTGCTATTAGCCTCCATGACCTCAATAGAAATGGCACGTGACACGAGTCGCGAAAACGTAAGGATGCGACCCGGCGCCACCACCACACCGCGACCCAAACGCGTGCTCACCGACGTCTTGCGCCACGGCTCCCGCAGGTCATAGCCTTGACTCGTAACGCGCAACTTCACAAGCGCGGAACGTAACAACGCCGCCTCGTCACCCGCGGTGGGCTCGGGCGCGGGTTTGGCGGGTGTTTCCTTTGCCTGCGCCCTAGGCGCAAGTGCAATCGCGCCTACCACCGCCAACATGAATAGAAGACAACGTCGTTGCGCCGATAGTGACGATCGCTGACCGCTCATCGGTTCTCTCCTTCGCTCTTCGTCTCGGAGACGCCTTCGACATGTCGATGCGTGGTGATGCCGAACTTCTTGCAGATCTCGTCGTGTGCGCCATCCGCTGTCCCACGATTGATTACGAGCGGCGGTGTATTGACGCCTTCAAATGCGATATGGATGACGTCACCGCCGGCATCCACGAGGTGAACGAAATGAGCAAAGTCTTTGGGCTCTTTGCCATTCACCGTTGCCACGATGTCATTGCGATACGACTGGTAACGCGTGGTGCGATGCGGAAAGACTTTGCTGATCACGACGAGTTGTTCGCGCGTCTCCCCCTCTTTCGCCTCCAATCGGTAGTACTGATTGAAGTAATAACGCAGTTCGGTGCTGGCACCGGATTGAGAGAGATAGTTAGACGTGACGGGGCAGAACATGTAGCCCCCCCACACCATGAATTCCGGCTTCTTGAGGTATCGCGTGGCCGGCGTCATGCGCGCTTCCCAGGCCTTGAGCGTTACTGTGATCTCTTTGGGCTCTCCGCCGCGACGAATGTTGAGCTTCACGGTTTCGCCCACTTGCTTGTCTTCTACAACATGCGTGTACTCAAAGAAGTCGTCGTCGATCTCAATCGTTCCGTCGTTCTGAACCGGATGCCCGTCGATGGCCTGCAAAACATCGTTGCGCTGGACGTGACCGACGGCGCTTGCATAGGGCATGGCCTTCAAAATCAGCACGCCCGACTCGCCATCGGGGACGCCGAGATACTTACGCAGCGCGTCGTTCTCGAGTTTCTCGGTGTAAAGCCCAAGCTCCGGATACCCGTGATAGACGTTGTCCTCGACGTCGCGCAGAAAGTGGCGCACCACGGAAGGCGGAATCATGTAGCCAATGCTCTGCGAAAAGAACTGCCCCTGAAACGCGACGCCCACGACCTTGTCGCCTTGAATCACGGGGCCGCCGCTGTTGCCGGGATTGATGGCCGCATCGATTTGAATCGCAAGGTGTTCATCGGCATTGGAGTGTACGTAGTTCTGCACTTCAATGCGCGACACCACGCCTTCGGTCATGCTCAACTTACTACCGCCCGTGGGATACCCCACGGTGGCGACCGTAGATCGCATGGCCGGTCGATCACCAATCTCAAGGGGCTTCATGCCCTCGAAGAACGACTTGTCGTCGGTGGTGAGCATGGCGAGGTCGCAGTCGTTTCCAGCAAACAGCACGCGGGCTTGATAGCGCTTGGGTGAATCGGCGCGTTTGACCATCAAGTTGCGTGCGTCACTCACCACGTGGGCATTGCTCACTAGGCGATCACCGCCAATGAAAAACGCGCTACCGCCCGACATCGATGCGCGCGGGCGCTGCCAAGGACGCACGTAGTCTTCTGGCTGTGAGGTGGTAAACACCTGCACGACCGAGGCGCGCATGGCCTTGATATCAAGTTCCGGGCGCGTTGCCGTTTCGGCCCGAAGTGGTGTGGAAGTCGCGAACAGGCACGCGACGACGAAAAGAAAGATTCGCATCGGCGAAGTGTACTCGCAGCCCATGCCAGCGGCGCTGCGGGAATGGGTTCCTATCCCAAATCGGGTGGTGGTTCATAGGGCGCCACGGCTCCTTCGGCCATTTCGTGCAGCTTCTTGCGGTGCGTGTCGATGAGGGCATCGGGTCGGCAGCTAAAGAGGCGACGGCCATCTAAGTCCAAGACCTCAAATCCCACGGTTTGCGTGTGATCCACCACCACTTGAAAATCCTCGGCACCGGCGTCGAGCAGCGCGCGATAGACCAACGCTCGATCACGCTTGGCCACGCGCACTTCCGACGGTCGATCCATGGTGTTCGCAGCGAGCTTGGCGAAGTGAAACTCGATGGCACGTTCGTATCGAGGCGAACCGGGCAACGCGTTGAGTGCCATACGCACGCGGGCTTCAAAGCGCTCAACCAACGAACCGCTACTCGTGGCCAAGACCGCGTTAACTTCACGCTCTGCCGATCGCATGCAGGCCGCTTCCGCCGTGGCGCCGCGTTTCGATCCCTGTTCCCGCGCCGCCGCCGCGAGCGATTCCAACTCGTCCTCCGCCGCACGCACAACATCTCGTGCGCGATTCAATGCGCGGTCATGCACACGTCGGCAGGAAACCTTGGCGTCGGCCAACACGGTGTCGATCAATTTCTGAAACGGGTTGATCGCGCTAGCGGATGATGGGGACGATGGATCGTGCGTCATGTCGTCTCCCTTCTGCTCGACGAAGAAGCATCCGTTGCGCACTGAAACGGTGAGAACGGACGCGTGAGTCCACGCGTGCCGAAGGCCACGTCATACGGCAATCCCATCGCCACGTGCGCGGGATCGGCCACGCAAGCAACAAGGCCCACAAGCACCGCGACCGGCGCAAGAATCCACGCCCACACACTACCTGAGGCCAATCCCGCAAATCCTTGGTCGGCAATCCATGCTGACAACGACACGACCGCAATGAGTCGAATCATCACTGTGGTTTCGAGCGTTAGGCGCATCAACGGATGTCGTCCGCGATCCAACCAAAGTAATACGGAGAGCGGTGCAACCAGCCAGGGGACGACCCACCATGCTGTTTCGCTGCCAGACACTGTTTCGCTGCCAAACACAATGGCGGGCCACTGCCACACCATCCACCCCACACCGGCAACGGTTACGTATTCGAGTGCGGCGCGAAGTCGAGACGGTGCGGCACGCCCTTTTAGCAACGCAGCGAGTGCACAGGCGCCAGCCCACACGGCACATGCAAACGCAATCCAACCCATGAAGAGACCGGTGCCTCTCACGATGTCGAGGTGCAATACGTCGCCCGGGGCGCTGCCGAGTGCGTGTCGTATGGCCGCCTCCGGTGCGGCACCCCAGGTTCCGTCAAGTAGTGCTTGCCCCGCTGGCCCCGCCACCCGTCCGAAGCACACGCCAAAGATTGTGGCAACCACTCCGGCGCTCAACGCCATCCACCCCACATCGCGACGTGGTGAACTTCGTCGTGCGGAAAACCAAAGTAGGGCGCCCAACGCCATCAACAGCACGCCCGCACCAACGTCGCTCCAGGCCGCGCCACAAGCCAGCGGCGCTGTGGTTGCCAAGGCCGCGGTCACCGAGTGCTGCCCCATGGCTCGCGGATGCAATCCAACCAACGCCGAAAGCGGCAACTCGGCGACGCGATGGACAACGGTGGGCGCGTCGGTGGATTCGTCGAGCGGACGCACAACAACGACGTCGCCATGTTCGTCATGGATCGCGCGACGAAGTGTTTCTTCTTCTTCCGCGGGTACAAAGACGCGCGCTGCAACGACGTGGCGCGTTGCGGCAAGTTTGTTGCGCGCGTTTCTTCGATCCTGGGCGTCCTGTAGCGTGCTCCAAAGCAGACGCCCGCGCTGCCCCACTTCCAACACCGTCGTAGCGAGTCCGGCACGCGCGTCGCGTTCCGCCGCGCGTGCCTCTTCGCGCATCGACTGAAAGCGCTCTCGTGCTGCTTGAAGGGGGACGCCCTTTGTGTCGGAAGGCAACGTAAGGCTTGTTGCACCGTACGCAACGGCCGCGCGGTCGGCTTTCTCGGGAAGTGCTGCACCGGATCGAACCACGACGGCATGACAGCGATGCCCCTCGGCACGTGCAACGAGCAGGCCGAGCCTGCGAAAGCGTTTGGCCAATGCGCGCGCCGCGCGACGACCGCCGCGAAGCACGAAAAAATGGCCGCCAACCGATGTTTCGCCGCTCTTTTCAAGGGCGCGAAATCCGGCGTAGAGCCCTTCGGCCGATTCCAACGACGCCTCGGCGGATTTGAGGGACTCGAGCGATGCGTGGAGTCGCTTGGCAATCGTTTCGGCTTCTTCTTGCTGGCTCAAGATGGCGGCGCGGTGCATATGCCCCGGGCCGAGTTCCCAGTGGATGGTTTGGGAACGAACGTGCAAGCCAGTGTCTTGCTTTAGCGTATGAGCCGGCGGGAGCACGCGCTCAACGCCCTGCAACCAGCGAAACGCTTCGCCTCGCAGGACATCGCTCTCGAGTTCATCGGTCGTGGGCGCGGGGCGCGCAATGCCCTCAACACCTTCCAAGCCACGTATGGCGTCGGCTAGGTGACACACACCCGTGCCTTGAAGCGTTGCAATCCACCCGTCGAGTTCGTCGCGTGGCCCAAGAATCTCAAGATGCACAAGGTCTTTACTGCGCATCGTGTTCGTCTTCCCCGCACAGGTAGCGCAGCGCATCGTCGACCAGCGCGGTCAACGTCGTTTCGCTGGTTTCGATCCACCGATCGATGGACTCACGCGCATGCCGCACGCGCGACGCCGCACGTGCCTCGGCATCGGCCACCGCAAGCTGTTCAGCCGCACGTGCCGCTTCGTCTATCGTCCCCTGGCCGGCTTCTTGGATGCGAACGGCATCGGACTCGGCTTGCGTGACGCGCTCGGCCGCGTCGCGCTCGGCGTCTTCGATCTCGTCCCGCGCCCAATCTTCGACCGCAAGAAAACTGGGCAACGCACTTCGGCCAGGAATCGGAGGCGGGAAGTCGGGACCATCCATGGCCCGAGAATACGCGAAACCGCCCCCCGGCAAATCTTCCCCTGTGTGGCGCTATCTCAGGGGGACGTCTTGGAACCGCAATGTGATGGTGCCCTGATCTTCGTGCTCAAACCACGTGATCGCAACGGCCTTGGGATCGCCTGTACCGAGTCGGTAGACGCGCGCCGGCATATGCAGCATGCCATCGGCGCTCACGCTCCGACCCCCCGTGACATACATGGGATGCCAGCGTCCGTCGGCCGCCTGAATCGCAATCGAGGCCGACTGCCTTGCAACGTCGCTCGGTAGATGGGCACGCGCCTCGGCCGTGTAGCTGCCGCGCGGACCTTGGCTCACGGACTCAAGCGATCGCAGCTCAATGCGTTTTCCGCGTTTCGACGTGAGTCGCGCGCCTGATGCATCCTTGTGTGCCGGAAGAGTCTCGAAGTCATTGAATGTGACGACGCGTTTGCCGTGACGCAAACGTAATGGAAACGCAAGCTCCAAGCTCGCGAGGGTCGATCCGCATTTGGCATGGTCTGCGCGCAGGGACACGTCGATCGTGCGACGAAACGTGCCCTGCGAAACGCCCATGACGCTGGAGCGGGTCTTCGCAATCGGTGACGAGAATGTGTTTCCCTGCTTGTCTTTGGCTTCCACAATGCGCGGTGGAGAAAACTGACGCAACGAAACGCTGGGCGCGAAATCGAGTTCGAGCTTGAGGGCGTAGAGCGGTAACGTCGGTGCACCGAAGCTCTTCGTGGAAGAGACCGACACAACGCGCGCGCGCAGGGGCCCCGTTGTAGCGGATGGAATGGGAGTTCCACCTTCGATGGCCGGCGGCATGGCACGAATCGAAACCATCCCCGCACGGGTGGGCGGACCCGCCACATCCAACTTGGTTGCTCGTAGCACCTCATCCAAGGCGGTGAAGTAGCTCACGTTTCGCACGTCAGCGGTCGCCGTCACGCCGCGAAGTGCTTCGGGCACATAGAACCTGCCGCCAACCATTCGCAACGCATCCGAAATCGGTGCCTTATCCAGGGTAAGCGTGACGTTGCCAATCGATGTGAAATCGTACTCGTCGGCGTCATCAACGACTTCGACGGTCGGATGTCCCGCAACCCGTAACTTCAATGACCGAATGGTTCGCCGCACCTCGGCATCTTCATGCTTCACGGCCGCATCAAGGAGTCCCGCGCGCTCTAACTTGGACGCATTCGTACGCAACTTCGTGCGCGCAGCCTCTCGGGTCTCAAAGTCTTCTGACGTTAGATCGCGAATCCACTGCTGGAACTGAGACTTCAGGGCATCGTCTACCGAAGCACTTTCCTTCGCATGAAGCGACGACGTACAGAACATAGTGGTGCCAAGGAGAAGGCACAACCATACGATCCATGACCACGCAGAACGGGGGCGACGCAACGATGCGTGACCCTCAAACCGCGAAACAAGATGCCGCATGGACTACGTCGCGACGCTTTCTTTCTTCCCGGCCGCGATAATCCCCTTGGCAACATGGGCGGGTACGACGTCGTAGTGATCCAGCGAGAATGTGTAGTCGCCCTCACCCGCCGTAATCGAACGCAACTCGGTGCTGTACTGCATGATTTCGGCAAGTGGCACCATGGCCTCGATCGTCGCAATGTCTCCTTCTTGCGACATGCTCGCGATGCGTCCGCGGCGGCTATTGAGATCGCCGGAAATGTCGCCCATGTAGCGCGCCGGAACCTCAATGGCCACTTTCATGATGGGTTCAAGCAACGCTGGCTTGGCGCCGGAGACCGCCTCACGAAATGCTGCGCCCCCCGCGAGCTTGAACGAAAACTCGTCGCTGTCCACATCATGGAACTTGCCAAAGAACACGGTGGCTTGCACATCAATAAACGGATAGCCCGCAATCACGCCTTTGGCACATGTCTCGACAATGCCCTTCTCGACGGCTGGGATGTACTGGCGCGGAATCGCGCCGCCCACGACCTCATCCACAAACTTGAATTTCTCGCCGCGCGGCAAAGGTTCGACTCGCAAATGGACCTCGGCAAACTGTCCACGTCCACCCGATTGCTTTTTGTGTCGGTAGCTCGCTTCGTTCTTTCCGGTAACCGTTTCGAAATAGGGCACCCGCGGTACGCGCGTGTTGGCTTCAACTTTTTTGCGCGCCAAGCGCTTGAGCATAATGTCGAGATGCAGCGTGCTAAGGCCGCGAATCACAAACTCGCCGGTGGCCTCTTCGCGCTCGGCAATGAACGTCATGTCAGCGTCGGCAAGCTTCTGCAGCTCAGGTGCAATCTTGGTCTCATCGGCGCGGTTCTTGGGTTCGACCGCCAACGTAACCTTGGGATAGGGCGTAAGCATGGGTCCGAAGGTCCACGACGCATTGCCGTCATGAACGGTGTCACCGATCTGAATGTCGTCCACTTTGGCAACCGCCACCAAGTCGCCGTAGCCCGCAGAGGAAACCGCGGTCATGTCCTTGCCGTGCACGTTCAAAAGGTCGCCAATGCGCTCCGTTTTGCCGGTGCGTGTCACCACAAATTGCGACTTGGACGCAAGGGAACCACTCCAAACGCGCAAATACGCGACTTTCCCCACGTGTGGATCCACGTGAATCTTCCAGACTTGCGCCGAAAATGGGCCGTCGGCCTTCACCTCGACGTCGTTGTCGCCATCGGTGGCCTTGCGAATCACGGTACCCGTGCGCTTCAGCGGCGGTGGGCAGTCGGCGACGATGAAATCCAGCAACTTCTTTTGTCCCACGTCCTTGTCGGAAGAGACGTGGAGGATCGGCACGATATTGCCTTGACGAAGCGCGCGCGGAAATACGTCGGCGAGTTCTTTCTTATCCACTTCGCCCGATTCGAAATAGCGCTCAAGCAACTCGTCGTCACACTCGACAACCCGGTCGGTTGTTTGCTGGGCAAAGTCGGCGGCCTGCGCCTTTAGATTGTCGGGCTGATCTTCGGCGAATACGTCATGAACGGATGAAGCGCTGCCGCCAAAAGCGTTGGGCAGGTTGAGAGGAACGGCGCGTTCACCCAACGCCTCTTGAATGCCTGCATACAACGTATCGGGGTCAATGTTCTCCCCCTCCACGCGATTGATGACGATGAAACACGCTAGCCCTTGGTCACGCGCCGCACGAAACAGACGGCGCGTCGCCACCGCTACACCATCATGAGCATTTACTACGAGCAGCGCGGTCTCGGCAGCGGCCATGGCACTAATCGCTTCACCGGCAAAGTCGAGCGCCCCGGGCGTGTCGATGAATCGTAGGTTGTGGCCGTTCCACTCAAGGTTGACGGGCGTGGCGAGCAAACTCTGCTCGCGCTCCTTCTCGTCGTCGTCCCAGTCGGTAACGGTGTTCTTTTCCTGGATCGTTCCCCGTCGCGTGGTGACCTTGGCTTTGTGGAGCAGCGCTTCGACCAATGTTGTCTTTCCCGCACCGCCCGCTCCGATGACAACGACGTTACGTATTTGTTCGGGGTGATGAGCCATGTGTGTCTCCCGGGCCGCGATTGGGTAGGACTTGGATACCCCACGGGGGGGTAGCGGTCAATCCAAGCACGCTCGCTTTGTGACCTAGCGGTCAGAACATGAATCCTGTGCGCCGCCAATTCCGTCTCTACACTCACATGGCGAGGCAAGGCGCCCCGCTTGTTCATCCACAGGCCCTGAGACGTTCATGAGCCCCTCGCCGCGTCCAACTGCTGCCACGTCCCCGCCAGCGCCAAACGGGCGCAAGAAGAACAAGGACAAGATTGGCGCCGATCGCTATGTCCGCAATATGCGGGACGTACTGAAGTTTGCGCGCCCCCATTGGAAACCCATTGCGCTCGCCTTCCTGCTGATGGCCGTGCAGTCCTTTGCCAGCATGGCGCGGCTGGTCATGGTGGTGCCCATTGCCACACGCGTGCTGGGCGTGGACCCCTCAGCCAACGAGTCGCCCGCTACCGCGCCGACAGACGAAGCCGACCAGGATGCCGTGAGCACCGTTCGTCTCATGCAGAAAAAGGGCGGCCGCTTTACTCGCATCCTGGATGACATCGTCGATGCGGTCAACGCCCATACGGCGCCAATGATCCCCGACCACTGGACCGATCCGCCCGACGCCATGAAGGACGACTCGCAAGCGTCGCGGGACGCCTATCGAGCCGGTGCAAAGGATCGCTACGCCACGCTCTTTACCGTGCTCCTTGTGTTCTTGCTACTCACCGCGCTCATGTGTGTGGCCACGTTTGGTCAATCGTATCTCGCCATGAAGGCGCAACTTCACATACTGATGGATGTTCGCGAGTCGCTCGTACGGAAACTGCTGCGGCAGCCCACGTCGTTTTTCGACTCGCGCAATACGGGCGATTTGGCGCAGCGCGCCCTCGGCGATGTCGAAGGCTATCGCGGCGGGCTCATGTTGATGTTGCATGCACTCCCCAAGTGCTTCTTTGACCTGGCCAGTGCACTGTTCATTCTTGCGGCCCTGTCGTGGAAACTTCTGCTGGTTTGCTTCATCGCAATTCCGCTACTCATCCCGATGCGCAACCTGAGCCGCAAGACGCTCAAACGCGCCCACCGCCGTCAACAAGTCACCTCAAATCTCTATCGCGCGATGCTGCAGCTTTTCGCCGGTGTTCGGACCGTAAAGGCCTATGCCACGGAGGAAAAGCACGCGCGCGAGTTTCGCGCCACCGATGAAGTGGTCACGCAGAAGGCACTCAAGCTTCAACGCACCAAGAGCACCGCCAATGCGCTGATTGGATTTATCAACAACGCGCTGGCCATGGCGCTCACGGTGGGCGGGGGCTGGCTCATCATGCGTGGCCACCTCGATGTTTCGCCTGTCGAACTCCTTGTATTCCTCATGTTGATGGCCAATCTCTACCAGCCGCTCAAACGTCTGGTGCGTCACAACAACGGCCTGTTGGAGTCGATGGCCAGCATCGAGCGGACGACTGAATACTTGAATCTTCCCGATGGCATGGCGGATCGCCCGGGAGCCCAGACCTTTGGCGGTGTTCAGGATCACATTCGTTTTCGCGATGTGCACTTTGCCTATGCCGGACACGACGGCGTCTTGCACGACATCAATTTCGAGATTCCGCGGGGGCAAACCGTTGCGCTCGTGGGTGCTTCGGGTTCTGGCAAGTCCACCATTTGCGATCTTTTGGCGCGCTACTACGAACCCACGCAAGGCGCCATTGAGATTGATGGCGTAGACGTTCGAGATCTCACACGCAAGAGCTTCCTCGATCGTCTCGCGATTGTTACGCAGGACGCGTTTCTCTTTGACGCGTCGGTCGCAAGCAACATTCGCGAGGGACGCGACGAAGCAGGTCGAACCGAGATCGAGGCTGCGGCAAAGGCTGCGAGCATTCACGACCAGATCACGTCCTTTGAGCGTGGCTACAACGAAGAGGTGGGCGAGGACGGCGGGCGATTGTCAGGCGGTCAGCGACAGCGCGTGACCATCGCCCGCGCCTTGGTTCGCGATCCGCAGATTCTTGTGCTCGACGAAGCCACGTCCAATCTCGACACCGAAAGCGAACGCGCCGTGCAACTGGCGCTCGACGAATTGCGTGCGGGCCGTACTACGCTTGTTGTTGCCCACCGTCTAAGCACCGTTCGAAGCGCCGATATGATTCTCGTGCTCGACGAAGGACATATTGTGGAACGCGGCACGCACGAGGAACTCATCGCCAAGGGTGGCCGCTACGCCTCGCTCGTTCATCTGCAAGACATCTCAAGTAGTTCGGCGACGAGCTGACCGCAATCTAGCCCGGGTTAGTCTGGGTCTTGGACGAGTCCACGCACGCAGCGCGCAGGCTTCTTTCGCCGGTAGTATTCACGATTGACGGTGCGATTGGCGCTCTTACGACGCCATAGGGGATGGAGATGAAACACGATAGACGATAGAAACATCAACTTCACGCGGGGCCGAGGTCGCATGGCCATGGCGCGTGTTCGCAGATCACTGTCTTCGTACCCCCACCCCTCATAGGCTTCGTCGAAGCCGTTTACCGCCTCCAGTAGCGAGCGATCGAACGCCATATTGGCGCCCAACACTTTGGGTCGGTTGGGGCGCCGCAACGCCATACCCACCCGACTCTTGCGCAGCTTCTCATTGAGGTCCTTGCGTGCATCGTCGGAGACCCAGGTCTCAAACAAACCCGCATCCACAGCCGCGGCGTCCAGACGACGCGTTTCGTCCTTTGTGAGCCATGCTACGCCGCCCACATGAAAGCTACGCGCTTCGTGTTGTTCTAGGTGCTCTGCAACGAAAGTGGCGCGGGGCAAACAGTCGGCGTCGGAAAACACCAAGAGTTGTTCATCGCCCGCCCGACGGAGGGCTTCATTGAGGATGCGCGCTTTCCGAAACCCTTGATCGGCTTGCCAGACATAAGAAAGCTCAATACCACGCTGCTCGGCATCGGGCATCGCAGCTTCAACAATCTCACGCGTCCCGTCGCTGCTCCCGTCGTCGGCCACACACAGCGAAAAATCGGTCGACGTTTGACGAAAGTAGGCGCGCAGCACGAGCTGCAAAAAGGGCCCCTGGTTGTAGGTGGCGAGCACAACGCGTGCGCGGGGCATGAGCACACTCCTAACCCGGACTTTTCTGAACGGCCGCAAACCGCATACGCACGAAATCGTATTGGTGCGCCCATGCTACCCTTGCGCGAACGCGGTACTGGAATTACGTCTTGAGCATGGATTTCGAAGTTCTGGGTTCATCAGGTCGTCCGGTTCGCGGTACATGGCACGGTCACAAAGACGCCCCCTCGGTGTTGGTGCTGCACGGATTCAAAGGCTTTCGTTCGTGGGGGTTTTTTCCGTGGCTTTGCGACGAATTCGCAAGCGCTGGATGGCGCGCGTTACGGATCGACTTTTCGCATAACGGAGTCGAAGAGAGAGACTTTGATCGGCTCGACCTGTTCATGCTCGATACCCCCACCCGCCATCAGGAAGACCTACGCGCCGTTGCCAAGTCGATCGAGGGGCCATTCGCAATCCTGGGCCACAGCCGCGGTGGCGGCGACGCGATCCTGTTCGCGGCATCCGAGCCGCGCGTGACGCGTGTTGTTACGTTGGCATCGGTGGCGACAACTGCATGGCGACCGCCCGACGTGGAAGAGAATCTGCGTACCCTTGGGTACTACCCCGTCCCGAACGCACGCACCAAACAAACCATGCCCGTCGCGCGACACGCCATCGAAGACGGTAGTCGTCATTCCATTGAAGACGCCGCGAGACAGATGCACGCGCCACTGCTCCTCATTCACGGCACCGAGGACGAATCGGTGCCCCCATCGGCGTCAGAACAAGTCGCAACCTGGCATCGCAATGCCAATCTCAAGTTGATTGAGGGTGCGGGACACACGTTTGGAGCCGTGCATCCCTGGCGAGGTCCTACACACTGGCTCGAGGAGGCCTCGCGGTTGACCACGAGGTTTCTTCTCGATGCGATGTGAATCGCTGAGTAAACGGACGGACACCATGCGCATGGTCGCACACGCTAAAAGCGGCAAACGAAGTATCGAGCCCAGTTCTTGCCGGGAAATTCGCGTTCGCCTGCCCATGCGGTTTCCGTGCCGCCGCCACGCGGTGGGCAATCGGGGATCGGAACTTTGATGACGGTTGTTTGCAATTCTTGAAGCGGGTAAAGAATGACGGCCACATACTCACCGGGACCTGGCACGTATCCATCACCGTTGGCTATGGCGTCGTCAATGATGGCCTGGGCCAATCCTAGGTCCGGCAGAATGCCACCGCCCAAGGTCCAATCGCCATCGTCAATCACGCCCCATAGCGCCGCCTGAATCTCATCTCGACCCGCACCCCACGAACTGTAGTCCTGATTGAGAATGTAGTTGAGCACATCGAGATTCTCGGGACGATCAACCGCGCCCAGAGCCTCTGGCGAATAGCTACCGACCATCGTCACGTCCTCGGTGCATCCGCCGAGCCCGCGCTCCATATCAATGCACCAGCCTTCATAGGTTCCGTTGTAGGCACCGGCGTCCGACAGGGTGATGTCGGTAAATGAGTTCTGGCCGGGGAATTCAAAGCACGCTTGCACTACGCCGGCAGGGAGAATCAAGTCGGCGATGCAATCCTGAGGGGCGCTGCCGTCATGCGAGACGACGGCGTGTGCAGCGATGACAAGATCTCCCTTGGGAAACGCATCACATGGAAATCGAACAATGTGATACGCACCATCCACGACTTGCTTGTAGTGGAAACGACCGGGAATTGGTCCTCCGCGATTCTGTGGGATCGCCCTTAGCGTTCCTGCGACGGCAAGGTGGACTTCTTTCAACTCCCACCCCCCGACGGTTCGGTAGGTGGCAAACAGGTAGCCACCGCCTTTCCACACGCTGACTGTGCCTACATTGGAATGTTGGCCGGCCCAGAGGGTTGCCGAGCATGCGTCGTTTGCTTGCGCCCTACCGAGAGGTAACGCACACATAAGTAGTAGGGCAAATCCAGTAGCTAAAAAACCACGAACCATGGATTGGTCTCCAAAGTTGTTATCGTTGTTGCTGACAGTCGATCGGACGAAGATTGCAATTGCCGTTCCTGTGTCCAAGTGCGCGAAGTAGGCAGCTAATGGACAGATTTCGCAACACCGATCCTCCCGACGTCCCAAATTGTGAACACGTGCAAGACGAAGACTATGCGACTGTGTGCACTCGATCCAATCGCACCGCAGGTAGGTGCGGCTGCGATCAGCTTGGCATGTCAAGCGCGTGAAGAACGGCGGTCGCAAACGCTTCGGGAGAGAAGCGATCGGAAGCGCGAGCTTTGGCCGCCGCGCCCGCTGCGCGGCACCACGCCTGGTGTTGAATGCAATGACGCATCGCAGACGAGAGCCCTTCGAACGATTCATCGAACACCCAGCCGGCTTTCTGGTGATCAACAAGATCGGGCAGCATACCGCGACTCATAACGATGCCAGGAACCCCAAGTGCCATACCCTCACGAATCGCTCGACAGGTTGGATCCGAGCCCGGCACGAGAAACAACTGTGCGTCGAAGTCGGCAATCGTTGCTGCGTAGTCTCCGCCGCGCTTGTAACCAGCGAACACAACGTGGCTATCGAGTCCACGTGACTTGACCGGCTCAAAGCCAACTTCGGCTTGGTAGGTACCGCGCCCGAGTACAACGACGCGAAACTCGTGCCCCTCCGTTTTAAGCACCTCAACGGCGTCCCAAAGCAGCTCAAAGCGCCGGTGACGTTGCATACGAGCAACAATGCCAAAAATGAACTCGTCGGTCGATAGGCCAAGTGCCCGCCGCCCGGTTCCCTTGCGTCCTTTGGCCGCCTGCTGCAGCGAACGCATATCCAGGGGAATGGGCGCCACGACGACGCGCCGCGCACCCGCATCTGTAGCGGCTCGTGCGGCACGATCCGAAAACGTCACAACGGCCGTGGCATGACGAAACGCGCGGCGAAGGGAAGCGCTGGGTGGCGTTTGACCATCGGCAAACCAGAGCGCCACGTGGCGCGTGCCCGGACGTCGGCGTACCGCCCGCGACGCAAGCCGATGATCGTTCTTGAGTGTGCTCACAACGACTTCGATTTGGTGGTTTGCTAGCGCACGAGTCAACGCCGACACATCGCGCAAGTCGCGCAGGGGCGATGAGTGTTTGTGCAAGGTCGCGCCCGTATCGATCCACGTGAGTCCTCGCGCGCGCGCTGCATGTTGTGCGGCGTCGCGCTCGCCTGCGGGCGTCTCGCCCGTAGCAACCACCACGTCATGCCCGGCGTCACGCAGCGCGCGCGCGCCATCGAGCGCAGGCTCCACCGGCCCGGTTCGCTTCCAGTTGCTTATAGTGACGAGAATCTTCACGTGGACGTCTCACGCTACTCAATCGGTTCGTCAATGACCACGATCTTCCGATCAAGCGCCTCTTGCACTCGGCGCGCATAGTCGCGCTCCAACGATCGCGAGCGTGTAAGCCCCGAAACGTGCGCATAGTCGCGAAACCAACGCAATCGATCGCACTTGGTGACCGAAATGGGGATGGAGGCCGCGAGCTGCGCGAGATTCTTAATGCGACGCCGCGTGTCCACGGGCTCATCGAAGAATCGGCAGTGATCGGTGTCGATGAGGTGAAACGAAAAGGCGCCTCGATTGGCCTGCACAAGAATGTTCACGCCCTTGAGGTCGCCGTGATAAATCCCACGCGCATGGAGATTCCCCACCCACGCCGCCGATGCGCGCAGCAAGCGCGCGCGATCCTCGCTACGTGTGTTTAGGAACATTTCGCGTGCGAGATGGTCAAGTCGCCGACAGTCGACGAGTTCATCGTAGAGCGTGTAGGTGTGACCGCGGGTCTGAACAATGGCAAGCGGACGCGCTGTCCCTACACCTTCATTCATCAGCCGATGAGCGTTTCGGTAGCCGCTTTGATCTAAGCGGGGAACTAGCCGGTGACGCAGGCCGCGCCATCCACCGCCCGCGAGCGCCTCTTTGACAACGATGCCGTCCACGCGACTCACGCGGGATCGTTCACTTTGCTTCAGTAGTTTGCCCGCCGCGTGAGCAACGACATGTCGATGTGTATCTATCGCATACTCAATGGCTTCGGGGTCTACATCACGGCGGCGCGCGCCCGTGCCCAGCGGTACGTCACGGGTGTAGATTGTACTATCCACCATACAACGCCGCGCGCGACTCTTTCGGCGCACGGCGCGAAGCCGACGCATGTCGCGCATAACGTGCTCGACCCAAAGCGACCGCTGCTCCTCATCGGGTTCATACGCTTGAAGCCACGACCGGAGTGTGGACTCGGACGAGGGTGGCGTCATGTAGGCGTGTAGGTAGGCGAGGGATCGCACGCGCCCGCGCCGTGAAACAGTTTGTCCGAGGCGCACGCGGTGGAGATCCACAAGTCGCAAGCGACACGCTTCACCCGGCCCCGGTCCGGCGAGCACATTTCCCGGATGAAGATCTCGATGATCAAAGCCCAAGTCGTGCATCGTGCGTATGAGTCGAGCAACGCGGGCGTCCAACCGTTTCGCTTGCTCCGGCGGTTGATCGGCTCGAGTCGTTGCAAGATCGCGAAGTCCGTCCTCGAAGCGCGCGAGAAAAAAGGAGCGCCCCAATAGGCGCATTCGCCGTTCTTCGCCCATCGCCAGCGCCTCCGGCACGGGCAGTCCCGCCCCGGCGAGATACCGCGCGGCGTCCCACTCCATGCGACTTCGTCCGCGAGCGACGAGATGCCGAAGTGCGCGCAGCCGGCGCGGGCGCTTGTGAAACTTGAGCAACACGGCACCAAGACCGTCGGCGAGCACGCGCGCGGTCACTCGGCTCATGCTCTCGCGAAGCACCGTTCCACCACGCGCGAAGGCTTCGGGATCGGGAACGACGCGTGTATGCACCACGGACTCGGCGCGGGGCACACTTGCTACGGCGAATCCACCAACATGCGCGGCGGTGACGTCATGGCGTGGCATTGGCCGCCGGGTGTTGGGCATTGTGTTGCCGTAGATTCCAAAGCTTGGCGTATTTCAAAAACACGCCGTAGCTATCCAAGATCGCAAGGACCAACCCGCGGCCGCCGTCGAGAAAGCCCGCGCGCAGGACGTACATACGAAAGAAACGGAAAGCGGGCCGTAAGCAAATGTCCCACCATCGGGCGCGCTTGCCACGCTTGTACTTTTCATTGGCCGCAACAGTGCTAAATCGATTCGTCTTGTCGAGGTAGTCCTCCATGGACCGCCACGTGTAGTGCTCCAAGTTTCCGTCGCGCACACGCTTAACGGTGCACGCCGTTTCGACGCGGTCATGGGGATCGATACCGCCCCACGCAGCGTGCCCGCGATGAAACAAACGCGTGCGCCACTCGGGATACCAACCGCCGTGTTTGATCCAGCCGCCCAAAAAGAAAACCTTGCGTGTGACGGCAAAGGCCAATGGTTTGGTGCCGCCGTCGGCAAGGCCGGTGGTGCCGTCGTCGGCAAGACACGTGGCGCGCAAAGCCAAGAGCGCATCGCGCAGTTCATCGTCGACACGTTCATCGGCATCGAGTGAAAAGATCCAGTCGTGGGTGGCCGCCTCGGCAGCGCGCTGCTTCTGCTTCACCCAGCCCGGCCAGTCGGTCTCGATGACGCGCGCACCCAGCTCTCGGCACAGTGCCTGCGTACCATCGGTGCTTCCCGAGTCGAGCACCACCACTTCGTCGCACCATGAAACGCTTTCAATGCAGCGGCGAATTCGATCCACCTCATTCATGGCGATAATGCACGCCGAGACGGGCACATGCGTAGACGCCGTGGAACGCGAGGGCGCGGAGGAAGTCGTCATGGTTGCCTGCGTCATACCGTCAAGGAGCCCCATCGATTGGTTCGGAACCGGCAGCTTGCACTTGATTGACGGAGGCGTCGGGCTTGAGCTGGCCCGTGAGCATCCACCAAAACTCGCGCAGGGGCATGGTACGGCCAAGCGCGCGCCAAATGCGAACCCACCACTCCCGCGCCGCCTTTCGATCGCCAGCGTAGCCCTCGAGGAAACGAAGTCCCAAGCGTGGCCCAACGGCTAAGCCTCGCAGGCGATGTTTTTCAATCGAGCGGGCCAGGCGCGCAAGATCCTGCAGGCGCTCCGCACCCGTGAGCGGCCGTTCGAACGCGCGGGATTTATCGAAATCGAGCACGCGGAGCGAGCCATCCGACGTGAGGATGAGATTCTTGGGGTGCAGATCGCCATGACGGACGCCGGCATCATGGACCATGCGCACGACCTCGCCGGCACGGATCGGCACCACCCGGTCCTTCGAGGACGCTACGCGAATCGAACGACGGAGCCAGGCATCGAGGTCAATCGCACCTGAACACTCGCGCGTCAATAGATGGCCACGCCACTTCGCCCCCCGACGGTGAATGACACAGGCCACGGCTTCCACAACCGGCACGCCGGCACCCATCAGTTGGCGGTGGAGTACGAGCTCACGCAACGGACGCCACGCACCCGCAAAGTAGGTCCCGCGAAACCTGCGAAGCAGACCGCCCTTTGAATACGTACGAACGAGCAGCGGTCCATCCGGCGATTGAATGCGACGAAGGGGGACGCGCCCCGATGCCTGGGCGCGAGGCAACGACTCGGGTCGCGATGCGACGGCGCGCGCCGCGACTTCACACGACGGTTCAAAGACGAGCACCTCGCGCCCGTCGCATCGCATACGCAGATCGCGCGGCACGCTGTAGCGGGCTCGAATGGACCGCTCTAGCTCGGAATCGGGGTCGGCCACCATGCCTGGATTATTCAGGAATCCCCACCGTTGCGGCCCACAATCTTGATCTGCAGCGCCGGAAGACTATTTCTTCTTTTCAGCGTTCTCTTTGAGCTCATCGAGGAGGTCTTCGGCGTCGGGGTCGTCGCCCCCTGCGGCAAGATACTTCTTGAGATGCTTCATCGCGGTCTCCTCGTCCTTGAGTCGGTCGAGGTAGAGGTAGGCAAGCGCAAGTCGCAGATCTTTTTCATCGGCCTTGATCTTGAGCGCTTCCTCAATCGCCTTGGCGGCGTCTTCCCACTTGCTCGTCTGTGCATAGGAATAGCCAAGGCCACGCCAACCGAAGAACGACTTGGGATCCTGAGCAATTCCCTTCTTGTACCAGTCGATGGCCTTCTTGAATTTCTTCTGGAAGTAGAAGTTGTCGCCTAGCCAGACCATGATCTTGGCATCTTTGGGCTTGAGCTTATGTGCACGCTCAAGCAGCTTTGCCGCCTTGGGAAAAGCACCCTGCGCCTCGTAGTCAAACGCACAGTTGACAATCGCGCGCATGTTTTCGGCGTGCTCTTTCTCGCGCAAAATCTTCTCGTAGATTTTGATGGCCTCCCCGTATTTGGCCTGCGCGTCGTACGTAGCGCCCAAGTTGAGACGCGCATCAACGTAGGACTCGTCCAAGTCAATCGCGCGGCGAAACTGCACCTGCGCTTCCGACACGCGCCCCTGCTTGAGCAATGTAAAGCCGAGCCCATTTAGCATGATGGGGCTATCGGGAAGAATGTGGGTGAGCGCCTTGTAGTTCTGCATGGCCTCTTTGAACTTCTTCTCACGCTCCAGCACCCAGGCAAGACCAAAGAGTGCGTGCACATCCTCTTTGTTCTTCGCCAAAACCTTCTTGTAGAGCACCGTGGCGGCCTTGTAGGCCTTCTCATCCTCGGCCTTGGCCGTAATGTCGGCGACGGCCAGTAAGACGACACGGGCCTCGGGCGCAATCCGGGTCGCACCATCGAGACTCTTCAGTGCATCCTTCTGCTTACCTTGCGCTACAATGGCTTCCGCGCGCACAAGAAACGCTGCCACGAACGATGGCCGGAGTGTGAGCACGGTCTGCGCGTGCTTTTCCGCGGCCTTGAATTCGCCCTCGTCCAAGTCCAACCGGGCAAGCAGGAGGCGGGCCTTCCAGTCCTCGGCATTCGCTGCAAGCAGAAGGCCGATTTGTTCACGGGCCTTCTTGCGCTTGGTGGCGCCAATTTTGGGTTCAGCCTTCCAAAGAGCCTCTGCATAGGCCAAGGCAATATCGGTGCGCCCTGCAGGCGCGAGGGCCACAGCCCGCTCGTATTGCTTGAGTGCGTCGGACGTATCACCGTTTGCAAGGAGGGCAACTGCATATTCGACAATGACATCGGCGTTGCTCGACTTCTTGGCGAACTCCTTGAACTTTGGTAGCCGTTCTTCGACGGGATCCAAGCGCAGACGATGCAGTTTGAGGGACGCTTCCTTGGGAAAGTCCTTTACAAGCACGTCGTAGTCTTCTTTGAGGTTTGCTCGTTCCCCTTCGCCCCCCGCTTGAAGGGAGGCGGCTTGGTAGCGTACGTGGGCTACATAGGACTTGTAGTTGGCTTCAATCGCTTCCCAATAGAGATTGGCTGCCGCCTCGAATTTGCACTCTTCGAGTGCGACTTCCGCCTCTTCGAACTTCCGCTTGAAGGCCGCTTCGTCAACCGTACGCCCATCCTCGCCCTCCCCTTCGACACCCGCATCATCGGCCTTGGGTTTAGCCGGAGGCTCTTTTACGCCCGTATCAGCGTCTTCTGCTCGCACGGGCCCAGGCACCACCAGCCCAATGACGAGGGCGGTCAGCAGGATGTGGGCCAACGAACGCCACCCGTAGCGACGCTTCGATGCATTGGTGCAGGGCGCAGACGAATAAGAAATACTCTTCGTGAAGAACGTACATGGTCGAAGCCTCAAGTAGCCCCAACCATCACGACCGTTTGCCATCGATGGCCAGGGGGATTTAGTTCGGTGCGGATGGGTCGTTGACCACCTGAAAGGGTGAGCGCTTGCTACGTGTAGGGTGTCGCTTACTCCGCCGGACGATCGGCAACCGCGTCGCCCGCCTCTTGCTCGCGCTCATTTGCAAGCCAGGCTTCTTGACCCTTCTTGCGATCTTCTTCCATCAATCGATCGCGGCGGGCTTTGATCATGGCGAGCCGCTCTTCTTTGCGCCTGTAGTTCTTGCCACTCCTTGGCAGATCGTCCGGACCCATTCCTGCCCTGATTTCCGCGATTGCCCCGGCCACCCATGGATCCACGACCACCCATGGCGCCGCGCCCGCCGCGCCCTCCTCTACCGCCTCGACCTCCTCGACCGCCGCGGCCGCCTCCGCGCCCGCCCCCGCGGGGCTGTGCCATGCTTTGGATGGGCGAGGACATCATGAGGGCGGCCATGGTTACGAGAAATAGCAACGCGTATTTGATGTGCTTCATGGGTTCTTACCTTGGTTGATGAAATCGGTCGATTACTGAGTCGATGGCGCTCTCACGCCAAGCGCGCGTGTCAATCCTTGAGAAGTTCAGGCTTCTTTCTAATCAGGTCGTTCATCTTTTTAATGGCACGACTCCTGGTTTCGGGCTTGGCCTTGGGCTTATAGCCAAAGTTCTTGCCAAGCAGCCCTTTGATAATGGCGATGCCAAGCGTGCGAACCTCGACATCATCATGGTACAGCAACTCCATGGACGGTCGCACGGCCTTGCGGGTTCCCGTGCCGAGCGCCTTGGCAATGGCCTTGCGCTCTTCTTCGGAGCCCTCTTTGTCCCGTAGGCGGCCAATCAGCGCCTCCATGGCGGCTTCGTCGCCCGCCGCGTGGTTCTCGAGCAGGGACTGGGCCCCCTCGGAGACCCCCTTGACGGGTCCAACGATGGGCTTGGCCGTTCGGAGCGCCACGCCGTTGGCCTTCAGCCACTTGGGATTGAGTTTGCCCGTAATGGTTATGTTATCCACAAACATACGCGCCTTGATCGCATAGAAGCCGACGAACACATGCTTGAGTTTGGGTCCCAGGCACTTGCCCTTGAGCGACACGCCGGGGACTTCCATGCGCAACTTGCTCTTTTCCCAACCAAACATGAATGGAACGGTTTGTCCGGGAACGACGGGTTTGTCTTTGGGAGGCATCCGGCGACTGATGTAACGAAAGCCAATGTACTCCGAAGGACTCCCGGGTTCCGTCCACTGATCGCCAAACTGAATAATGCTGTGCTGGCCGCCCGCTTTCTTGTCCCACTTGTGAAAGTAATGCTCGGCAAGCGTAAATGACACATAGTCGTTGGTGCCGCTGACCGGAGCCATGTAGGCGCCCACGTCCTTCTTGGCATCGGGTGTGAGCTGAGCTTCGATGTGGACGTCGCCTGTCCATTGGGCTTTGTGGCGCGACCCAATGGTCCCGTGCAATTCCAGGCGCGAGTCAAACCAATCTGCCCCGTCCCCTTTCTTTGGCACCAAGGGGAAGGGAATGAACGACTCCCAATCGGCTATCTGTTCTTTGCTCTTGAAGTCATAGGAAAGCGTGACGACGCCCTTCTCAAGGGCAACCACACGCCCCTTGAAAAACTCATCAAGTGCAACGTCGCTGCCCTTGCCCAGCGCGGTCGTGGGTATCCACCCGACGAGACAGGCGATGAAGGCCACGCGGACCGCCATCCAAATGCCGGCTCGCACGGAACACCGGGCGGCATAAGCGCCGCTGCTGTTACTGGCGCCGCTGCGGTTGTTAAAATTACGCAAGGGGATACGCGGCGTCGATTCGAATCGATGTGATTGCAAGCCGATCTCCTACCTTGGAGCGTAGAGGAACCTATCGGTCTGACGATCTAACCCTTCGAGACGCCCAAGGTAACGGGCAAAATCTATGCTTAGGGGCGAATCAGGGGCACAAAGGCCCGCAATCTTGGAGCACCCGCACGATTCCCCAAGACGTCAATCTCCAATTCGGAAATCGTGTTACCAGACACGGAATGATCCCTCCCCCGGCGTCGTGCGGACTACGATTGGGCGAATGGCCGCGCGCGCATCGACCCCGCCTCCTCGACGGCGCTGGAAGCCCCCGACGGAGCGTCCGCCGCGCATCCTCATTGTTCGACTTTCCGCCATTGGCGACGTCGTCCATGCGCTGCCTGTTGCGCGCGCGATTCGTTTGCGGTGGCCCGACGCGCACATTGGTTGGGCAGTGGAGGACCGCGCCGCCGACCTATTGACCATGAGCCCCGATGTTGACGCATGCCATGTGTTTCGACGTCGCCCCATGGCGAATGCACTTCGACGCGGCACGTTGATTTCGGCGGGCACGATGGCACGCAGATTTGTACGCAATATGCGAAGCGCGGCCTACGACGTGGCCCTCGATCTCCAGGGCAATCTCAAGTCGGGCATGGTGATGCGTTCCAGCGGCGCTCAGCGGCGATTCGGTTGGGATCGATCGATTGCCAAGGAGGCCAATCAGATTTTCGCGCACCATCACGTGCGCCCCACACCCAACGTAAAGCATAAGGCGTTGCGAAACCTCTCCATGCTGAGTCATGTTTTGGGCGAACCCATTGACTATCACCAGCCCCATCTCACGCCATCCGAACAGCATGAACAGGAGGCTCGCTCGCTCATGGCAGCGTTGCCGTTGCGATGTACTGCGCACGTCATTTTGCACCCCGGAACAAGTGGCTTTGGATCCTTTAAGCGCTGGCCGAACGATCGTTGGGCTGCATTGGCGCGACGACTTCATCGCGAAGGCTATGACGTACTACTCAGTCATACAAAAGCAGAGCGCACGCTCATCGAAGCCATTGAGTCGGGTGCGCCGCATTCGATTCCAATGGCGCCGCCGTCTATCGGTGCGTTGGCGGTGCTTGCGCGAGGCGCGTCGTTATTTGTTGCATCCGACACCGGGCCGTTGCACCTCGCTGCGCTCATGAATGCGCCGGTCTTAGGTCTCTATGGTCCAAAAGATCCAGGGGTGTACGGCCCGTTTGGATCCGACAAAGAAGGCGCATTCAATCTGCTCCCCACGCAGGTGCAGAGCGACGTCGCGTGTCGCCCGTGCCGCCTACGGGTCTGCGGGAATCCCATCTGCATGAACACCTTGTCACCGGATAGCGTCTTCGAACATTGTTTGAAAATTCTATCGACCGAAAGCCCATCGCGAGCCAACGGCTCGTCTATGCCGACGCCGCTTCACTTGTCGTAGCCTCCGATTTGGGTTCCAAACACAGCGTTACATTTCGTTTTCCAAGCTGAATCGAATAGGTGCGTTCAAAGCAGTCATACAGCACGACGCGATCGATGCGATGCCCATTCACGAATGTTCCGTTGGGACTCAGATTCTCCAGTTCCACCATGTCACGCGCAAGAAAGGTAATCTTAAGGTGCTTTCGACTTACGGACGCGAACTCGGGTTGCTTGCGCAACTTCGCACGCGCCGCCCGATCAAGGTCCAAGTACGCTGACGACTTCTTAAGCGACCACTCGCAGTGCCTGCTGCGGCCGCAAATCACCGATTCTCCGGGACGAATGGTGATGCATTGGTCGGCACTGAGCGTGCTTGTGCCGCGTAAGGTGAGCGCGGCGTCGCGCCGGTACCCACGTGTTTGGCGTTTTACTTCAATCATTGAGGATTCAACCTGCAAGCGGGGTGCCGATCGACGAGTTGGGAGCAAGCGTCAATCCATGTCATTTGGGAAGGCCTGCCTTTCGCCGGGCCGTCTTGCGCCAGGCGTCGAGAATCACGCCCTGCACGCGCACACTTTCTACTTTGATGGGCGTCCAACTGAGGAGTTGCAGCATGCCGCTTGCAAGCGCGGCACGCATCTGGGCATCGGACAGATTGCTCCCGGTGCCAATGCGCGCCCACTTGGGGTTCGTTCGTTCGGCAATCAACTTGCCGTCAACAAAGAGGGCCAATCGAGCACGGTCGCGCTCGACTCGAACGACATAGGCCTGGCGACGTGGCATAAAGGCGAAAAGTCGCGGGTGCTTCTTGTTCGCCGCCTTACTTGCCCATTTCTCGTAGTTGGCCCCCCGACCCTGTCGCGGCCAGTCCCACCCTTCCAACGGAAACATGCGACCGAATGTCTTGCCGCCCGATTCGTGAAAGGCCACACCGCGGCCCAAGCCGTAGTAGTTGTGATCCGGTAGCGCAGGGCCGTCTGGATCCGGTTTCGCTCGATCCGGAAAACTACCTTGTAGCGACATGGGATCGGCCGAGCACACCGCGACGCGGACGCCATCGATATCAAAGGCCAAAATGGTTGAGGGCACGGGAAACGAAATCTTCGCCTCCAGCGTCACGGGTTGTGCCGCGTCGAAGTACATGGGGAGCGAAAGGGGACGGTCGCGAACCGGTTCATCCCACCCTTTATTGAGATGCAATAACTTGGGTCGTGGGCCGCGTTGCGGCCCCGTGGTCACGCCGGGTTGACGCTCGAGTACGCCGTGTCCATGAATAAAGTTCTGCAACTGCGTGGGTGTATCAAAGTCGAATAAGAACTCGTGAACATCGTGTCCTCCACGCTCGGCTCGCGCTATGCGTCTAGGCTGGGACCCGGGCACGAGCGTCTGCAATTCATCGCGACCCAAAAACTTGCCGCACTCGCGCATACGCCTCTCAAGCTTCTCCCGGCGTTTGGCCACCACCTCCGTGAAGTGCGAAGGCTCGCGCGGATTCATCAACTGCTTGAGGTAGTACAGCGCGTCGTGCCAACGTGCCTGCGCGAAAAAGCTCTCGGCCGAGTCCTCCAACTTGATGGCCAAGTCTTCCCGACGACGTTGCATCGCTTCAAGGACCTGTAACTTGCGTCGCAGAACATCTACCCATCCAGGCATCTGATCGGATTCAGGAAACAGGAGCATGGCGTCTCGGTAGCGCTCGATCTGCGGACGGATGTCTTTGTTGGTTTCGGACGCTACAGGCGCAAGCGCGGCGACTTGCGCAAACGAGACCGCAAGCTGATCGAGGCGAGCGCGCGCGACTCTGGCCCATCCCAAGAGGTGATCCAGCGCAATATCGCGAATGGAGTAACCCGGGTCCGCCTCGCGAGACCGCGACGAAGACAACCAAAATCGCTGCTTGTCTAAGTCTACGCGCCGAACGTTCCAATACTTAGGCTGAGGCATAGCCGCTTGCTCAACGCCTCGCCACCGAATCTTTGCGACACGAGCCCTTTTCTTCTGGCGCTCGGCGAGGTAGCGGAGGCCTGCATCTTGGAGTTGCTCTACCACCAAGACCGTGCGTTTGACTTGATCGTTAACGGTGACGTAGGCCGCATCACCGGCGTGACGGGCAATCAACGCTCGCAGTGCCACCGCGTCATGCTGTTGCAATGCGGCAAGTGCACGATCCCAATAGGATCGCATACGTGCTTGCTCACTCTTCTTAAAGCTCTTCTGCCGCGTCATCAGACGATCGGCCCACTGCTCGGCCTTGCTGCCTAGATCGGGCCAACGCGCCGTTCGATCCGCGCGTTGTGCAAATCGTTGAACGCGGACCGACACGCGATGAATGGCATCTGTGTCTTCGGAAGGCAAGGCGGTTTCGGCGCCACGCTTGAGATCGCTCCAAAGACCTCGTACCGCGCCGTCCATCTCGCTAGAGACCCGATCGGTAACTTTACGAAGCGCGCCCCGTCGCCCCACAAACCACTCAACGGGCAATCGGTACGACGACGCGGCCAAGGCCTTGCTCGCCTGCTGACAAATCGACGCCAAGCTCGCCGCACGCTCTTCCCAATCGAGCTCGAGTTTGTGCAGATCCAACGTCGACAACTCTCGCCCCGTGCCCACCATTCGTCGTTTGAGCGCGGGGCCCGTAAACGCACTCACGGCGCCAGAGAGCGCACGATGCATCGCAGAGACGTGACGCTGTGCCTGCTGCGCCGAAACGAGCGCGGTCTTCCACGCCTTGGTCTCGACATACTCCGATGCCTGCTGCTTGTCGCCATGCGGTCGCTGCATGCGCGCAACATGTTGTTCCCAGTGCCGCGCGTAGGTACTCATTTCATCGGGAACCGTATTCTTGAGCTTCTTAACTTCTCGTTCCCACATGGACGACGACGCATCCCGTATCTGCTTGGTCAGCGTATCGACGCGCTTGAGAACGGGCGCATTGAACCGGTCCAGTTTCTTGCTAAAGGTGGTGAGTTCGGACAATGCCGATGCGAATTTCCAGGCCTTTTGATGGGCCGCCACGCGCGGGATCAACGCCTCAAGGGCCGTCATTTCCTTGACGGCGGTCGCCAGTCGGCGGACGCGCTCCTCGATATCGTCATCGGGCGTAACGTCCTTTCCGGCCTGTTCACGCCACGCCACAACCTGCGATCGCGCGCGCTTCACCCGGTTCAGTTTGTCGTTAAGGGCACCCAACGAGTCGTCCATCTTGATCTCGTTGCGTGGGTCCAACACATCGGACCGTGCACTTTCTAGCATTGCGCGGGCCTGCGTCTTGGTGCGCCGCTCCGACACCTTGTACAGGGTGAAACCAATCGCTGCGGCCACCATCGCCCCAATGGCCACGCGACGACCCCAGGTGCGTACCCGTTGACGAAGTAGATAACCTTCCCAGTTGCCGGTGAACCCTTCCGGGACAATGGTTCGACCGTCCACGATGCGATCGATGTCTTGCACCACATGGAGCGGCGTCTTGTGACGAAGACTCGCATCCTTCAACATCATGCGTTCAATGAGATAGCTGACCTCCGAGCCGACCCGTGAGTTGTGAACCCGGGGCGGCACCGGTTGCTCATAGAGCACCTTGGTAATGATCTCGGCGAGCGTACGCCCGTCGAACGGTGGCTTGCTCGTGACCATGGCATACAGCGTGGCGCCCAAGCTATAGATATCACTGCGCGTATCGGCTTTGCTGGGATCCTCGGCCTGCTCCGGTGAGATAAACTGTGGCGTGCCCACGGTGGCGCCATGTTGCGTGAGTCCCAGGTCGATCGGCCCCTTCGCGAGACCGAGGTCCATGAGCTTGGGAACGCCACGCTTGGATATGAGCACGTTGCCGGGCTTGACATCGCGGTGCACCACGCCCATGCGCCGCGCCTTTTCCAGAGCGTCGGCAAGCGCGCGCGTAATGCGAAGCGCCTCGACGATCTCAAGCGGGCCCTCGCGCTTGATGCGCTCTTTGAGTGTTTCCCCCTCCACGTACTCCATGACGTAGTAGGGGAATCCGCTCGCCTCACCGGCGTCAATCACGCGAACAATGTTGGGGTGGTCCAAACTTGCAAGAAGTTTGGCTTCTTCTCGCAGACGAGCAATCTGCGTCTTGTCTTCGGCGTGCTCCCGGTGCAACACTTTGATGGCAACCATGCGATGCAACGCGCGATGAACAGCCTTGTAGACGGTTCCCATAGCACCGGAACCCAGCTTCTCAACAAGCCGGTACCCGGGAATCTGTGCTTGCCGACCGCCCGGTTCAATGACGCCATACACGCGCCGTGCTTGATCTTCGGTCATCCATCCACGCTTGACCAAGATTACGGCGAGCCGTTCTTCGATGAGCAAGTCCTCGGCCATGCGCTTTTGCACGGTGAGGCCTTGGGTTACTTGTTCGTCCTTGATGAATCCAAGTCGCTGCGCTTCCTGCGCAAACAAGAAGTCCTCGTCGCGTACGGTCATCGGTCGAGGATCCATGCCGGGTCCACGTCCCAGGTGGGCGGTGGCCGACGCCCGCGCTCGCGCACGAAGTGAAGCCGAGAGAAGTAGGGAAATGCCGCCAGGTAGCGCTTGAGGTAGCGTTCGGGCTGCTGCTTGATCTGTCGTTGCCCCTCCTTGCTTGGCACGATGGAGTCGAGTCGAAACAACTTATGCACGCGATCGTTGACGCGGCGAACGGCCACATCAACGATGTCGTTGGACAGGAGTGCGTGTGGGCACGTCACGCTCGCTTCGATGTTGCGAAGATGTCGATACTCAAGGGGGTAAACCTGAGCGCTGGTCAATCGCCGCTTCTGTGCTGCTAGGAGTTTCGCCATCACGGACGTGAACGCTGCGTCACGGTCAAAGACTTTCTTGGTGGCGTACTCAAGCGACTCGACTATTTGAACGCGCGTTTCAATGTTTGGAATGCGCTCCGCGTGAAGTGCGCGCAGCAGGCCAATGGCGGCATACCACCGCGGGTCCCACGTTTTGGAAGGTGTGGGACGACGCGATTCCGTGCGCAACCAGTCCAAACACGCACCAATGCCTGTTTTGGTACCACTTTGTCCGGCGCGCAGCAAGGCAAGCGCCAGCGTGGGCTCTTTGACGACTGCGGGAACGTCACGCGCACGGGCAATCAGTTCTTTCTCAAGCCAAGGGGCACGGCAAAATAGGAGCGCTTGCGACGCCGCACGGGCCACTTCAAGCTCCGATGTGGGTGCCAACGCTAACTCGTAAAGCGACCGCCACTCGTCATCGCCCAAGTTGTTTCGCACGGTAAGCGCACCGCGAGAAAACACGGCCTCGGCGCCCTCTTCGGGCTTACGTATGTTCACGCTCCGGGTGAGCACCGACATAATCTTCTTGACGGATGCGGGATCGCGCGTCCAGGGCGGGGGTACATCATGAACGGCGCAAAGTCCCAGCGATAGGCACGCGGCCGCCACGACGGATTGTTGATGTTCTCGGTGAATATTGGCCAAAAACGCATCCGGCGAGGCCGCACGAAGCATGGCACTCGTCACCATACGCGTCTGCGTGCGAGCGGTTGTCTCGTCCTTTGCCGGCGGTTTGGCACCAAAGGCCGACTCAATTTTGGATCCACCGATCTTTGCTAGTGCCAACATCGAAGCGACCGATACGAACTCAAACGGGTCCGATGTGAGCTGCAGCAATTTCGTGCGCGCGCGTTCAAGCCGCTCTTTGGCCGCCCACCGTGCGCGAGCAGGTCCCGGCACAGGCCCGTCGCCGTCACCCGAAATGCGCGACACCCGTGACGTGCCGTCGGTCCATGGAAAGCAACCGAGCGCCAACCCGGCAAACGCAATTCGATGCGGATCGCTACCGGTGTCTGACAAAAGCTTCACCATCTCGCTGAGCGCAATACGCGTCTCGGGCGATGGACCGCAGGTGTCGCGAAAGGCGCCAATGGTAAGGAGTGCATTCCACGCATGTGTACGGGACGCAGCTCCAGAAAAGAGCGTGGCACGTAGGGCGGGCATGGACACGAGCCCGTAGCGAAAGATCAAGCGGTCGCGGGCCAGGACGACTTTGTTTAGGTCCGCGAATGAACCATCAATTTGATCCACGACCTCAGCGTGTGTAGGCGGGTCGTAAACTTCCGGTTCGGTGAACACGATCGCCTTGGGCAAAGGCTCCAGATCACGGTCGCGATTGATCTCCTCGGCGGCAAGCAGGCTCGGCACGAGGACAACGAGCAGCGCTATGCGTGCGCAGAGTCGAAGACGGGAACATCCAGTTCGGACAAAGCGACGACGTCGACCCCGACGGGGCACGAAAGCAAAGCGCTCGGCGGAATCGCTGGCCTTATCCATAGCACGCACGGGTTAAGTCTATCGCCTGCGCCCACCAACCGGACGCCTACCCGGGCAAATCGCCACAAAGTCGCCGTTTCGCCCCAAACAAGGGGCGATCAGGCGCCGATTGCACTACTTGTGCTGCAGGTCACGCAGTTCGACGTCGGTGTCGCCGGGAAGGGAAAAATCGACGGATTGGTGGCCGCTACGTGCCGTGTAGTCGCCGGGTGGCATCCACGAAAACACGGCGACGCCTTCCGCGGCTCGAACCATGCGATGAAAGCCAGGGTTCTTGACCGGATCCTTTGGCAAGACCATTGTCATAGTATCGCCACCGCGCACGGTGACTTCGTAGAGCTTGGAGATGCGAAGGCGAACGTTGTTTCTTCCGGCCTTTAGTAAGACCGACTCCGTGTGGATCTTTGACTGCGTGGGGCCCATGCCTGTTGTCTGAATCGATACAGCGAACTTCACGTTTCCGGGCTGAATGGAAGGAATGGTGACGCGCCCTTCGCTGTCGCATGTATGCCTCGCGCCCGACATCGCAGGCTCATCCCTGTACACGCAAAGAACTTCGTTTGTCAGCCCCAACGCCTCTATACCTTCAACGACGATGGATGCCGTGGCGACCTCGCGAAAATGAACCTCAATCTCCTGGCCCGCGATCCGATCCACGCTGACGTGCTTCGTGCCATAGGACTTCGTGCGCACGGAAAACGTGTACGCTCCCTCCCCGGGCGGAGCACTTACGCCAAATGCGGGCATTACGAGCTGGCGACCATCCACCGCATGCGTCGCAAGGGCGCCACCCGATCGAGTCTGTCCATCGCTCTTGTACAGCGTGGTAAACGTAGCCGAGGGGATGTGTGTTCCTGCGGGCCCACGCACAACCAACGTGACATATCGTGATGAATCCAATTGCGGAACGCGGAGCGTATGGCGTTGCAAGCCAGGTCGGACGGAGACGATTTCAAATCCCTCAACGATCTGGCCGTCGCTATGCAGATGCACGTGCCTCCCGCGCACAACCCCAAGGGCAATTCGCTCGCAGCCGGGGTTCACAATTTCGAACTCGTATTCGTTCTTTGCGTTGATGGGGCGCTCTGCTCGCTGCCCATATGCTTTCAACTTCGCTTTCGTGATACTGGACGTACCGCCCTTGACTGAATCGCGTAGGGGCGTCCACAACAGACTCGCGTCGCTGTACTCGCCCTTTGGAAACGTGACTTGAACGACCAGAACGGGCGTGTGCGTGAGCGTCAGTTGAAGTTCGGTCGTCTCTCCTTCCGAGATCATCACATCCTTCGCCGAAGCAGTGAATTCACTGTGTGCGCCGGCCTTCACTTCCACCCGGTAGAGTCCGGGTTGCACATCTAGGATGTTGTTCGTGGCCCTCCATTGCACGCCGAGATGCTCGTTTGCCGAGATAAACTTTACCGACGCATGCTTCTGTGCGTGCCCACGCGGCCACGCAAGTCGCAGATGACATGCCGTTCGTTTGATCGCCGTGAAGTTGACCACCGAGCCGGCCGTAACAACGGCGTGCTGTCTCCGTTTTATTCGCCACTCGTCCGAGGACGCGCGAATGTCATAGTTGGCATCAATTACTCGATCGAACTGGAACGATCCGTCTTCGGCCGTTGTCGTCTCGACACGATTTACCGTTGTCCAGCGATCGTACCCAAGGGTCCACTCAAGCCGTGCAACGAGACGCTCCACATCTCCTTGAATCTCGGGATTGTCCTTGCGTTCCCACGTCCACTGAGGGACAGCCGAGATGATGACGCCGGATACGCCCACGCCTGCTTCGGTGTGTACCATCCCCGTGATCGTCCCGTCTCCCACCTCCGGCTCCGGATCGGGCAAGTTGAGAACGAGCTTACGTATGGCCGAGCGTTCCGGGGGCTCAGGTTCGCCTGCTTCCCTTGCATCAGACTGTGCACGCTTTAGAACAACCTGTGGCGGCCGATTGGCACGCACCTCGACGTCCGGCCTCGTCTCCTCATCCGTTTCGATCTCGCAAGCTGGCGTTGAACTTGACGATGTGCCGACTACGTAGCCTCCTGCAAATGCCGCAACCGCAATCAACCCACTCACTAATAGAATTGCGTATCCATTCACTTCGGTGCGCATGGTGAAGCTCCCGGGACAGTGTACCGGCAAGGCATGGACAGCGCAGGCAGGACGAGGATACGAAGAACTCTTCTTGTTCTTGGATACGGGTGAGGCGAAAGATTCAGATTCGGAAACGGGGGCTGCTGGGGCAAGCCGGGGAGACTACTTGATAAGAAAACCCGCTTCGACATACGCACGCCACTTGCGATCCAGTTTGCGGTAGTCAAAGCCGTAGGCTTCTTGGAGGGCGTCTTCTTCGGGCTTGTCGCGGACTTTGCTCAAGTCGATGAACTTCTTGAACTTCTCGGGACTTAAGCGCGTCAAGTATTCCACCACACTCCACGCCTTGGCAAGTTGGGGATAGCGGAAGTTGGCTTGACCAAACTTTGCAATTCTACGCAGCGGCGAGTCGCTTCCCTCGGCGACCGCCAGCTTGAGGGCGTCGCGCCACTTGGCGGTGTCGCTCCATTTGAGAATCTCGCCTTCGCCGCCCCCCACCACGCTGTCTTCTCCGCGGCCCAAGGTGAACGTGGAACTGTAACCAATCGATTGCATTTCGAGGTGATAAGCGAAGCCCTGAAGCAACCACTGGGATGGAAACTTGTAGTTCATCTTATAGCGCGTGAGCAAGACGTTCGAATAGCTGTGAACCACGTTGCTCACAAACGTCTTGTCCGTGTTCGGAAACTGATACACGCAAACCAAATTCGGATCCTGCGCCCACCAAAATGTGTGCTGGCGTTTGACGGCGTCGCCCCATCCAGGAATCAGCTTGTTGGCCTTCACTCGCTTTTGAAACCAATCGGCAAACGCTCCGTAGGGTTCCGACTTTTCAA
Organism: Planctomycetota bacterium; assembly: GCA_965222115.1. Taxonomy (GTDB): domain Bacteria; phylum Planctomycetota; class PLA2; order PLA2; family JAEUHO01; genus CBDCTJ01. The sequence goes on from CBDCTJ010000001.1 coordinate 154,727, forward strand.
AGAGCATCAAGAATGCGCGCTCGGAACCGTCGTCCGGCAAGTCTTCCGCCGTGGGTCGTAATATCCTGCGAAACACGGTAAACGCTTTCTCCGCTGCTTCCGCCACGCGTTCAGCCATAGATCCGGGAATGCGATACACCACGTCCACGTGACCCGACCAGCGATAGCCATATTCAAGCCGACTTCCGAACTTGGCTTCTTTGACAAACTTCTTACCGGCCTCTTCCCCCACGCGCACCCACTTGCCTTCGTGCTTCTTGTAGCCGCGCCGTTCATGCCACTCGTCGTCGGTGACCCAGGTGTCGCCATCTTTGCGCATGCCCTTTTGGCGTGCGTCGCGCTCTTCGGGTGTGACCCATTCGCCCTTGTACTCCACAAGACCCTTCGCCTTGTACTCCTCAACCTTAGCCGCTTCGTCCGCTTGTTTCTTCTCCTCGGGCGACATCCACTTGCCATCAATCTTGATGTGGCCTAGATATTTTCGCGCGCGCACATCCTTGGGTTTGATCTTGATGATCTGCTCCAGGATCTCATTGAGTTCGCTCTCAAATCCCGCCGACTTTGCCCAGCGATGAAGCTTCCACAGCGCCTTGACATCGTTCTTTGCTTGCCCGGCGCGGTAGGCGAGTTGTTTGCGCAGCGGGGGCACGCTTTCATCGATGCGCTTCACGTTGTCGCGTGACACGGTCTTCACACCATCGAATGTGGTTTCGATGACGATCTCTGCGTCGCCTTGCTTGGTGATCTCCCCCTCATACACGGTGCCATCTTTGGTTTCCACAACGTCGGCGCGCGCGTCGACAAGGAACGGAATCGAGGCAACGAGCGCAAGGGCGAAGAGACGTGGACGATAGCGCATGAGGCCTCCCGGCACGCGGTCAGGGCAGTATGTTACGCCGCGCCGCGGCCCTTCGGGGTGCGATGAAGCGAGTCGCGAAGTATCACGCGTACTGATTCGGCAATTATCAGCACTTCCAGTAACAAAAAGAGACTACCGAATCCGAATACGACCCAGTCAGGCTGGGCCTTTCGCCACTCCTCCGCAAGCCGAAGACAGGCTGCCCACGTGGTCATGAATATCAGGAACATCATGGGCAACGCGATCGGTAGTGAGGGCCGCTTCTTCCGACGGAGATAGATCCAAAGTGTGAGCAGCGTAATGCCGCCAATCAATTGGTTGGTCGTACCAAAGATGGGCCACAAGAGAAATCCGCCGCTGCCCATGCCGCGCCCCGGTGCGCGAACACCGAGTGCCAGAATGCCCGCGGGCACAATCGCCACCGCCGCGGCCACGAAACGGTTCTTCAGTACGCCGATCTTGAGGGGCACGGCAAGTTCAGACAGGCAAAAGCGCTGAATCCGTGCGGCGGTGTCGAGCGTTGTTGCGGCGAAACTAATCACAATCACGGCCACCACGGTCTTGGCAAGTGGAGGCGCCGACGCGGCACCCACGAAGGGCTCCACGAGCGGCGAGATGAACGTGGACGCGCCCAGCACAAAGTTTCCGATACCGCCGCGCTGCGCCTTCTCCCACGTGTCGTAGTGGCTGTGCCACGCATCGCCGAGTCCAGCGGTCACGGCAAGTACAGCGATCATCGCCAAGAGACCTTCGCCCAACATGCCGCCATACCCAATCGCACGTGCATCCCGCATGCAGTTGAGTTGTTTGGAAGTCGTGCCACTCGCGACGAGTCCATGAAATCCGCTGATCGCGCCGCAGGCAATGGTGATAAAGAGCAAAGGAAGGAGTGACGGCGTTCCGGGTGGCACGTTGGTGTTGAACTCGGGAGCGGTAATCGTTGGATTGACTATTACAAGTCCCAACAACAACGCCGCCAAGCCGATGAACAGCTGGTGGGAATTGATATAGTCCCGGGGCTGCAACAAGATGCGCACCGGCAAGACCGAGGCAATGTATGAATAGGCCAGCAGAAAGAGAATCCACGTGGGTATCGGTGAATTGGCGATTTGCATGGACGCGGGCAACTGGCCGGCCTCGGGCATCTGTGCTGAGATAAATATGGCCACGTAAAGCAGTACGACCGCAATGATCGAAGGCCACAACAGGCCGGTCTTACGGCGGTAGAGCAAGAAGCCGATCACCAACGCAATTGCAATCTCAATGTTGACCGGCCACACCGATGCTGGCTGATTGGTGAACAGAAACGCAATCAACCAGGCGAAGACGGCGATGACGACCCACGTGAGAAGAACGATGATCAGCAAGAACCAAATGCGCGCGCGCGAGCCGAGAATGGTCCCGGCGAGATCGCCCATCGTGCGACCGCCCTTTTTGGCCGACAGGCAGAGCGCACCGTAGTCGTGAACTGCGCCAATGAAAATCGTCCCAATCACGACCCATAGCAACGCCGGCACCCATCCCCAGATCACCGCAATCGCAGGCCCCACTATGGGCGCGGCGCCGGCCACCGAACAAAAATGGTGTCCAAAAAGCACATGCTTGTTGCAGGGAACAAAGTCAACGCCGTCCGCGTGGGTGTGGGCGGGTGTGGGATCGTCGTTGTCCATCTCAAAGACGCGACGCTCGATCCAGCGCGCATAAAATTTGATCGCCAACACAAATGCGATGATCGTCGTAAGTGCTACCCATACCGCTGGCATTCGCACACCCTAGCGCAAGCACACTCGTTCTAAAAACGAGTCCTATGCAGGCCGAGGTCGGATACGATGCGCCCGCAATCCATTGGTTAGGTTCCAGGCCGTTGGTCAGGTTCCAGGAGACTTCAAATGCACATGCCCCGGCGTTGCTGGCTCATATTTGTGACGACTGCCGTTGTTTCGACGGCGTTGTTGGTTGACGCAACACGAATACGCGCCGCGACGCCCATCGGCGGCCTGGCGGTCGCGGCGAGTCCCGATGGCAAGCACGTGATTGCGGCCGGAGACAATCGCGTGTTCTACGAGATCGATGCCGCTACGCTGAAGGTCAAGCGCCGCGTTCTCTTTGGTCGCCCGGTAGTCAAAATGGCGTTTTCGGGGGACGGCAAGCGACTCATCGTCGAGAGTACGAACGCCATTTCGCTCGTCGATCCGGCCACGCTAAAGCCCACGCGCACGATTGAAAACGCTGACTACTTGTCGGTGGCCCCGCAGGTGGGGCTAGCGGCTTACCGAACGCGATCACGGCCGGCCTCCGTACGAGTCATCAATCTCGCAACGGGAAAGGATGTCGCGGCAATCGAATATGAAGTGAGGGCCGGTTTGACGGCCATTGGCTTGAGCCCCGATGGCAAACGACTCTTGATCTTCGGATCGGGCAAGAAGGACGACGCCGAGAAGGAAGTTCCGCGCAAAGATCGCCCCAAGGACCTCAAGGGTGCCGCGCGCACGGAATACAACCACAAACACGACGGGCGCATGGCGCCATTTCGCATTGTGGACGTGACCACGGGCAAGAACATCCTGCGCGGAAAGTCGTGGATCTGCCCCGGGGGCGGCACACAGGTCACATGGGCAGGCCCCGAGGCGTTTGTTTCTACCTATGGCAACGACAACGTGCGCGTGGCCAAAGACGGCACCATCCACTACTTCGCCATGGCCAACAGCTACAACTACGGCATGGGATCGAGCGTATCGGGCGACGCGCTGCTCGCGGGCGGCCTGCGGAGAGGATCGCGGACCGCACTACCGAGCCTCAAGGCCACTACGTTTGAACTGAAATCGGTGCCAGGGTTTCCCGAGTACTGGAAGAGCTTTTCGTTCAATTCGTCCGGCGTGGGCTTCGGAACCACGTCAGCATTTCGGTTGGCACGCATTAGCGCGGACGGAAAGATCGAACAGGTCGCGTTCGTCCACTAGCGGGCGAGCATTGTTAGCCCGCAATCAATCTCGCCGTAGCGTAGGCGCGTCTACGCGAGGCCCCTCCGATGCATGCTCCATTTCCCATCGCGATCATCGATTCCGTCGCGCGCTGGGATGAAGATGTGTTCCGCGCCGTCAATGCCTTTGCGCGCGAGAACCGCGGCAGCGAGTTTGATTATCTCATGCGCGCCGCGAGTGAATGGGGCTCGGGGTATACGGTTGTACTAGTCGCCGCGGCGGTTGGGCTCGCAAGTCGTACGTCCGCGTCCTTGCACGCGCGCATGCGGCGAATCATTGTCGCCGAAATACTTGTCGCGTTCGTCGTTCGTTGGCTCAAGAACAGTATTGGGCGCAAGCGCCCCCGGGGAGCCCTTGCGGCCTCGTTTGCCGGCGGTTCGTTGGTGCCCATCTTCGATCTAAAGGCCACCGTTGCATCGATGCCGTCGGGCCACGCCGCGACGATCTGGTGCCTGGCGGTATTGCTCATCGCGTTTTCGAATGCGCTCCCCACCAGGTGGCGCTGGTTCTTCGGCGGTTGGGCTGTGGTGATCGCAAGCGTGGGTTCGTATGCGCGAATCTACGCGGGAGTCCATTATCCGTTGGACGTGATTGCCGGTGCGGCGCTTGGCGTCGCCATTGCCCTGTTGGTGCTTTGGGGCTTGAATCGCCTCGGTCGACGAATTGCAGAAGAACACCCGCGGCGAGAGCCGGTGGCATGAGTCGCACAGTCTGGTTGGTGCTCCTGGGCCTTGTGGCCGTGGCGATGGCTTCCGGACTGGGGTCATTGGGTCTCGTCGACTATGACGAGGCCGTCTATGCGCAGGTGTCGTGGGAGATGGCCGAGCGCGGCGATCTTATTCACCCCACGTTGCAGGGCGAGGGCTGGTACGAAAAGCCGCCCTTTGTGTATTGGACACAAATAGCCGGTTACGCCGTGCTGGGCAAGAACGAGTGGGCGGTGCGCATCCTCAATGTGCTCGGCGCACTTTTGGGCGCCGTCTTTCTTGCTTGGACCGTCGGCGCGTCATTTGGCGAACGCCGTGCCCAGTGGGCAAGCTTAATGTTTTTGACCTCGGCGTTCACGCTTGGGTTGTCGCAACTTGCGCTGACCGACATGTGGCTCACCACGTGGCTCGTGCTTGCCGTCGGATCGACCCTGCGAGCCATTCATCCATGGGAACAAGGGGGAAAAGTCCACAAGGGGTGGTGGGCACTGGCCTCAGTTGCTTGCGGCCTCGCGATGCTTACAAAGGGCGCGATCGGACTGCTCCTTCCTGCCGGCGCGCTGTTCTTTTATCTGGTTGCAACCAAACGGCTGCACTTCATTCGACAGGCCGGACTCATTGCTTGGGGACTCGCCCTCGCGGTGGGCATTGGCTTCTCGTGGTACCTCCTGCTTGGAATCACAGCCGAGGGCGGGTTCGCGTTCATGGGCGAACTCTTCATGGAACACCACGTGGGCCGTTTCCTTAATCCCATGCAGGGGCACAAGGGTTCCCTCTTCTTCTACGTCCCGATCGTATTGCTAGGACTTGTCCCGTGGCTTCCGTACGTCCTTGGCGGCATGAACACCAAACTTCGGTCGCGGCTAAATCCAGATGCGCAACGAACGCTCCTCTTGTTCGGCATCTTTGCGGGCTTGACGTTCGTGTTTTTCAGCGTGGCTGCCACGAAGCTTCCCAACTACGTGGCGCCCGTCTTTCCTGCCCTCTCGTTGTTCGGCGCCGTCCTACTCGACGACGAGCGAAAACACGCGGAACGCAATGAATCGCCGCGCACGTGGCTTTACAAGGGTCAAATCCTTGCGTTGCTTGTCGTGGCCGCGCTTGCCATGTGTCATGTCTCGCTCACCGAATGGGCGCAGACCGATCCCCATCGCAGAGCACTCCGCGAGCTACCGGGTCTGGCACAGCCGTTTGACGCGGGCGCGGGCCCCTACGCGTTGGGTGGCCTCGCGATGCTCATTGCCGGACTGGTGTATTGGCTGTGGAAGCAGATTCAGCCGCGCATGGTAGCGGTCGTATTGGCCCTGGGTTCGGCTGCAATCTTAGCCACCTGCGCGCACATGGTGTTCCCCAGATACGACCGACACTTTCAAGCACCACTTCGATACTTAGCCACCCATGCGGCTACCTCAACCGGACCGGACGAACGCATTCTCATGCTCGGCATACGCCATCGACCAAGCATGCTGTTTTATGGCACACGTGGCACGGAGTACTTCAGCGTGAAGCACCCCGAGAAACTTAAGGCCGCCCTTGCCGAATCCGCCCCGCGAGTGGGCATTGTGCGAACGCGCGAAGAGGTTCAACTCGTGGATGTTGCGACCGTGCAACGTCTCCAGTCGAGTGGTGGCTGGTCGCTCGTACGTGTATCGTCACTGCCGGATACGAAGTAACGCTAGCAGCCGGGGAACCTACGTTCGGATCGGGATTCACGAAGCGTGTGGCAGCGGTGAAGCAGGCCCTCGTCAATCGTCGAAATCCTGGCGTATGAGCTTGTACACGTCCTCGAACGGTTCTTCGTGAGATAGATCCAAGAAACGCACCACACCCGTCTCGGCCAACGCGGCCATCGCCTTGAACTCTCGCGCCATGATGGCTTTGTCATCTAGCGCCAGGCGAAAGGAGTGTCTAAGTAGCTCGATTAGTGCATCGCCCGCATTGCACGGATGTATGCGAGATGCCGACGCTTCAGGGCGAACGACATAGATGCGTCCAATGCGCGTGAATCCATCGCTAAACCGAATGTGGGGAACATCTTCTGGTATGAAGCGACGTTTGTCTGCGTAATCGGACACCCGCCTATCTTTGGCAACCGGTGGCAAGAGGCGCGCCGCGTCTCGCGGCCAAAGACGAATTCCCTGGTAGGTAGCGAGTGCGCTCCAAACGCCGTTCCGCTCTCGGACAACAAGCGAGTCATCCCCGAGATGTTCAAAGCCGCGCAGCGCGAAATTGAGCGCCAGTGTCGACTTCCCTGCGCCCGTCTCGCCGAGGAAAATGATCGTTCGTCCCTTGGAGGCCACGGCACTCCCATGGACCAAATGTCTTCCATGCAATGTAAGAGCGCGGGGTATTGCGTTGTCCAGGAGATAGTGCTCCATCGTGATCGCCGAACAACTCGGCGCCGTCTTGACCACCATGCCGCTTCCATTGCGCTTTATGTCTGCGAATAGTTCATTCCACACGACAAGCTTGTACGAATCGTGGGTGCTATGAATGGTAAAGGAGGACGTCTCATCCTCTTCGTCTTCATAGATGCATGCGCCACCGGGTGACGCCCCATCCCATGTATCGCCACGACGGATATCCAGTAGCGCCTGGCCGTTATCCGCGGTGGGCAAGACATCCGATGCGTCCGACATCGAGACGACGATGTCTCCGAATTTGTAGCGCCTCACTGCAGAAACCCTACTCGGCGTACTTTTCCGCCAACTCTCGAACGAACTGGAGAGCTGCGTCGCGTGACGGATAGGACTTGGGCGACATTGATTGGACGACGTCGGCAATCTCTTCCGTACTTCCTGTTCCGTCCATCTTGCCAAGTGCCTCGCGTGCCGTACGGCCTTTAGGGGTCAATGTAGGCCGATAGCCGGATGCATGCTTGCGGGCCATGTCCGCGTTGAACGTCTCTCCCAAGAACTCGGATTGCCTCATGGTAATGTCCTTGCGACCTGTGCCTCGAACGCTCGCACGCCAAGTCCATATGTATCCGTCGTGCGTTCGCGAACCGCGGAAGCCTATCGTCAATTCGTCGCCACGGCGCAACTCAACCGCGTCCCGCAGCGGAAAATAGGCTCTTCCGTAGGCGGGCACAGGCATGCCCGGCGAGTTTCGCATTTGAATGTTTTCCGTGAGATCAGATTCAAACCAGACCTGAGCGGCATCCACCGTTACCGGCCGATGTGCGGTCCAGGTGGCCTGCCCATGAAAGTCCTGCTTAGGTTCTTCGCGGTATTCAAGTGTTGCCCAATGCCGTGCGGGAAGCACGACCTCTTCGGCTTCGACACATTGCTTCTGCCAGCTATGGACCATCGTTTCGACAAGCGCGGCCACGTCGATGCCAAAGTCCCAGTCGCCCCAAGGCCGCATGTGATTCGTCCACGTATCGGGTGCGTAAACGGGAGCCACAAACATGCGGTCCCTGAGCGCGATCACGGCGGCATCGCTTGTCACAAGTCGGGTCCGGGCGTCGTGTACCGACTGCCAATTGGCTCCATGGTGGGGCATGGTGCCGCGCATATCGGATAAGAGCACGCTCCCTTGCTCTGGCAAGTCGACGTTGGTTGAAACGTCATGAATCGTGGTTACGCGATCGGCGAATCCCTCCTTCTTGATCAGTTGCTTCGCCAATGAAATCGACGCCCTGTCCGACTCAATGGCGTACACATGTTTTGCGCCCGCACGACAGGCCAAGATCGTGAAAAAACCGGTCCCGGACCCAAGCTCCACAACGACATCCCCAGCGCCCACCACTTCGTCGATGGCGTCGGCGTACGCAGGTGCGCGTACGGGATCGATCATCGTTCCATAAGCACGTATCGAATATCCACTCATGACGACTCCATCGAATGACGCAAAGAAGCCTTGCGATCAACTCGACCACGACGAAACGGGTGCGCGGGTCATAGAACGGGCAACCGCAAGCACGCGAAATTTGTCTTGCGACCTAGGAGCCCGGCTCAGCAACGAGCAATCCCTTTTCAAGGAGCTGCTCGACAAGGGCATGAATATCCCCGTTCGCTCGGTCGCGTTCAACATCAAACTCGCTCGTAAGCTCGTCCAGTGTCCGGGCAATCGAACCGTGTTCGCTTATAGAAGTCCAAATAAACGTACCCACTTCATTGAGGCCGAAGTACGTCCCAGAGGCGAGGTCTACGAGCACCGACTCTTCCTCGGAGAACGAACGAAAGAGCACATCGGGGGAGACGCGAACGTCTCGAGTTGTCTTGGATGCGGTCATAGGTCTGTCCCATCCCCCAAAATTGAGAACAACGATGAATCGCCGGTTGCATTCAACATGGGGAGCTTGCCCGAGGCAACCTCATGTCGCTCGAATACTCAAACTAGAGGAATTCGACCGGCCAATTGGACGGTCTACGAGGCGAAGCGCCTAAACATCCGCGTTCGAGCGGCACTACCTCTGAATTCGACCTTGGCGGCTTCCGAACTGCCTTACAGACGGGCGCACAGTTGCACCGCACATCGAGGAATCCCTCGCCCATGAAGGGTCCGTACGTAGCATTTATGAGCCCCGTCACGGGGTGCGGAGCTCTGGGAGGAGTCATGGTTCGGATCGCGCTCACAATCCTCGCTGCAATGTTGATCTCGGGATGCGCAGCCCCATTTCTTCAACGTCCGCAGGCGGCTGACGACTGCCCCTCCTGCCAGCCCGCCTTGAGCGACGAGATCGCAAAGTCGGCATTCGCACACACGGCCGAACCCGATTCCGGCGACACCTACTACGGCGCCGGCGGGCACCTGATCCCCAGCATCGGCGCGTCGATTCACGGTGGCCGCGTCATTCGTCGCACCAAGGACTGGACACTGGCGCTTGAAGCCGAGTTGATGGGCCATTTCATTGACGACGAGGCGTTCGTGGACGACGGCAACCCGGCTGCGGACCCCTTCATTCAACTCAAGACGGGTGTGAAGTTTCGCTCCAACCCCTCGGGCTTTCGCCACTGGACGGCACGAGCCGGTCTCACCTACTTTTACGCGGGGAAAGACCCCAATATTGTCCAGGACGAGGGCAGCTACCTCGGCGTCTACGGCGGAATTGGTTACGAGACGGACATTACCCAAAACATCACGGTGGGCCCGGAGCTGAGCCTCACGGTCGCATCCAAAGCCGACGAAATCGACTTCAGTCATGGCGTCGTGCCAACGCTTTCGTGGCGCGTGACGTGGTGGCCGGGTGGAAACGGATGCTCCCTTGACCGCTGGCGCAAGCCCGGCGAACTCTACATGGACCTTGCGGCAATGGCACTGCCGTCCATAGGCGGCGGTTTCGGTTTCGGCCAGGTGTTCTCGCGCGAAGACGGTAAAACGTGGTCCTTTGAAGCCTTGGCGGGTCTCCAGTCGCTCGACGACGGCACGCTTTGGGCCGACTCCGATGGAGAGTTTGGTCAGTTCCGTGGCGGCGTCAAGGTTGCGTTTGCCGACCGGGGCATGGGCCACTGGGTCGGCCGCGCGGGGCTCGCCTTCTTAAGAAACACGGGCGAGATTCAGGGCTTTTCCGACACCGGCGACTACTTCGGTGGCTATGTAGGCATCGGCTACGAGTTTGAAATCAATAAGTGGCTCACGATGGGTCCCGAGATCTCTCTCACCGTGGCCGACAAGGAAGGCCTCAGCGACATCGACATTGAGGTGCTGCCGCAGTTCCTCTGGCACGTCATCATCAAGTTCTAGACCGCGCAAAGACTCCTGGATGGCACGTATCCTGCAGGTCTGCAACACGGAATTCTACCTCCGTGGTTTCCTAATGCCTCTCGTTCATGGCCTTCGAGATCGCGGACACGACGTGGAGGCGGTGTGTGGCACCACGAGTGATAAGACGATCGAAGGCGTGCAAGTCCATTCGTTTTCATTTCCGCAATCACCGAACCCCTTGACGTTCTTTCGTTGTATTCGACGATTCCGTACATTCCTAAGGCAACATCGCTACAACGTAGTCAACGCGCACAATCGCAATGCGAGCATCGTAGCGCGCATCGCCGCATGGATGGAGCCTGTTCCACACAACATCTACACGGCACACGGATTCTATTTCCATGACAATCAGTCGCGTGCAGCGTACGAAATGACTGTGCTTCTTGAGCGCGCGCTTTCGTGGACCAACACGCACACATTCAGCCAGAGCCGAGAGGACCTCGATCGACTGGCGCGACGAGGCGCGTCCCTGATCCGCCGATCGCATTGGATTGGCAACGGGATCGATCAAGCGCGATTCGAACGTCGCAGAGGCAAACGTGAAGCAGAGGCGAGCCTTGGCCTCGAACCGGACGTGTTTCGGATCGCGACGGTTGGACGCATCGTGCGTGGCAAGGGACTCGAGGATCTCGTTGGCGTGCTACCCAGGCTTCGCGATCGCATCCCAAACGCCCGCCTGTTGATCATTGGCGGCAACATCGATCTAGACATCGAGCCCTGGGCCGAGGAGCTCTTCGCTTCTATCGACGCACGGGGACTACGTGAGTACGTACACGTCACGGGGCTCACGGATCGTGTGCCGGACTACTTGGAGGCGTCCGATGTGTACGTGTCGCCTTCCCGCCGCGAGGGCATTTCTCGATCCATGCTTGAAGCCATGTCGTTGCCACTCCCCGTCATCGCGACGCGCGTACGTGGCGCGCGCGAGGTCCTTCGACATGGGGAGAATGGCCTGCTGTACTCGCCGGGAGACTTGAAGGCGCTCGCCCAACGAATCGGGTCGTTGGCGTCAAACGCTCGACTCCGCGACGATCTCATGAAGGCGGCTAGACTGACGGTTGAGCGCACCTATACGCAAACCGCCTATGTTGAACGCCAGATCCGCGCCATTGATGAGATTCTCCCAATCGCTTGATTCCCCGGGGATTCCGGCACTGAGAACTAGCTACCCACCAGAAATGCGCGGGCGGACAAAGCCACCCGCGCATGTAGATACGTGATGTCACTACGCGCAGCGTAGCGCGCGAGACAGCTGATTGTTCAGCCTAGAAGTGCCAAGTGACGTGCCACTTGAGCATGGGGAATGAGGCGTCATCACCACCGTGGGAAATGTTGGTTCCATAGACGAACGCAACTTCCGGCCCGGTCGAGATGTTGTCGGTGATGAACCAATCGAATCCGATGCCGGCATAGGCGCCGAGGTAGGAACCGTCGTTATCCACTGAGACCGTGTCCCAGCTAATGCGAATCGGTTCGCCGGTAAACTCAAACAACGTGGCGCCAGCGCGCACGAACGGACGGAACGCGGAGTTTTTGTTTCCAAAAGCAAACTTGGCACCAAGGCGCAACGCCCAGAACTTCCCTGTCTCGGGCTCCTCCAGGATTTCCTCCCAGAGATCTTGGTACGTGGTACTTACCTCAAGGGAAGTCGTTGCTCCGAAGTAGGTGCCAATCTCCTTACCCACGGTGATGCTGCCACCAATACCGGGGGAAATCTCGAACGCGCCCTCGACATACCACTTGTCGCAACAGCTCTTGCACGCGCAGACGGGCTTCTTCTTGCAGCACGTCTTCTTCTTGCATGCGCCACAAGCTGCTGCGGGCGAGGTGCGCGGGGCTACACCGCGGTCACTGCGCATAATGGTGGTACCGGCGATGGGCGCAGGCGTCACGTAGGGTTGCGCCATTGGCGTTGCGTAAGGCGTTGCCGGGTAGGCCGATGCGTAACCCGTAGCCGGCGCGGGTGAATAGGGCACGACCGGGGCAGGAGCGTAGTACGGAGCAGGAGTCGGGGTATAGGGAACCACAGGAACCGGCTCGCTGTAGGGGATGCTCTCGCTTGGCATAGGTACCGTTTCGGTGTACGGCGCCGGCATGCCATTCGAAGCTCCCTCAGCAGGGGGAAGTGGCACCGGCTCACCGGCCGGAGGTGCGTCTTCCGTAGCAAGTCGACTTACGTCATTCGAGGGTGCGACAACAACACCTTCCGTAGTCACGCCGGTCGTTGTGGCGTTCGCGGAACCCATCGCGCCGGTCGAATCCGCAGACGGCGCATTGATCGTCGCGAGTGCGTTGCCCTGTGCAGGCAATACGCCGTAGTCCAAGTCGGAACCGGAACCAAAGATGGCCCCCGATCGCTCGACACTCGATGCGCAGGCCGAAAGTCCAATGGCCGCCGCGAAGCACGCGCAAAGCGCTACTGTGCGAATCATGTTCACCCTCCCTCAAGATGCACGCCGCCCTCCTGGGACGTACCCTCGTGTGAATCGTCTAAGCTAGTTGAGTCGGTTGAAATGATCCATTCATGCGCCCGCTGCTTCACAAGAAACGAGAAGGGAGGCGGCCGCCAGAGCTCATCGAATACGCTTACGTAGCGTGCTGTTCGGCTTGCTCATTGGTATCTCGTTAGCCCAGCTTTCCCAACCGAGTGTGACGACCCGGTCCCTCACCAACCGTTGGCGTTCCGTCAACCTCAACCCACGCATGGGCGCCAAAGTCCTGTTTCTTCCCACTTGCTGCGATATGAATCTCACTCGATACACCTGCCTGCGCATAGAGCGCCCGTGCGCCGAGGGCTTGCGGCAAACAAGACGCGCGCGGGACAAAGCGCGGCGTGGACGAAACGGCGGATTCGATCTCGGGTGGAGGCACACGAGACGATGCACGTAACTGGGGCGTGTACGCCGCCCCTCGACCCAAGAGCGCCAACGTCTTCTTGGTGCCGACCACGTTCAAGCTCATGCGGGCCGCGGCCACCCAAACAATAGCCCAAAATCGGATCTGGCCTCGTCGAATGCTGCGGGGACGTCGGGTGACAGGAAAGCGCACGGTTGCCCTCACGGTGAGCGCCGCGTCATGAGTAGAGGATTACCTACCTCAAGCCAGCGGAACGTCATCGAACGGACCCTTCACGACGCGAACATGTCCGCGCTCTACGAGTAGACACCGATCGGCCGAGTTAAGAGTGCTTCGTCGGTGCGCAATGATGAACGTCGTTCGCCCCTCCATGAGCCGCTTCAGCGCGCCCAAGATTTCACGTTCCGTATCGACGTCGAGAGCACTCGTCGGTTCGTCGAGTATCAGTATCGGGGCATCGCGCAAGAACGCGCGCGCAATTGCAACGCGCTGCCGCTCGCCGCCGGAGAGCTTCACGCCACGCTCGCCAACCTGCGTGTCATATCCCTCGGGCATCGCTGAGATAAACGCATGCGCGGAAGCGCGCCGGGCGGCATCTTCAACTTGTTCGCGGGAGGCATGTACATCGCCGACGATGATGTTGTCCACAATCGAACCGGAAAACAGAACCGGGTCTTGTTGAACAATGGCGAACTGTCTCCTGAGATCTGCAAGAGCAATCGATCGAATGTCGACGCCATCCAGACTCACACTGCCCGAAAGAGGATCGTAAAACCGCGGAAGAAGCGAGAGCAATGTGCTCTTCCCCGATCCGGTGCGCCCGGCCACGCCCACGCAACTCCCGGCGGGAATCTCCGCGCTCACGGCGTCAAGGACATGCCGCCCGTCTCCGTAACCAAAACGCACATCGCGCAGTGAGACATCGCCGCGGGCCCGATCGAGCCTTTTTGGATGCACCGCATCTAAAATCTCCGGTTCTTCGTCGAATACGTCATAGACCCGGCTCACGCGAGCCAAAGCGCTTTGCAGATCGGCTACGCTTGCGCCAAGTGCTCGAATCGGTGCGTAGAGTTGAGACAGATACGTAAGCGCCATTAAGAGCTCGCCCAAAGTGATTTTGCCCTGCAACACGTGGCGCGTCCCTACGACCAATACTAGCGCGCCCCCTATAGCTGCGGCCATGCCCATGAGGAAGCCAAGTGCGTTTCGCGCGCGTACGGCCCCCATTTGATCATTGATGGCCGAGCGGTTCTTCTCGATGTGTGCCGCCTGCTGACGGGACTCCAGTCCATAGGCCTTTACCACGCGGATCGCGTTCAAAGATTCTGACACGATCGAAAGCGCAGCACTGTCGCTCTCATGCGCGGTCCGCCATCTACGCCTGAGCGCCCGCCGAAACATCTCCACCAAAACGAATACAACGGGCGCCCCGAGCAACGCAATGCCCACGAGCGTCGCATCGATCTGCGCAGTAACGATTAGCAACAGCACGACCTTGGCCAGAAGAGGCATCATGGTGAGCATGCCTTCCATGACAACACTCTGAATGGCATACACATCAACTTGCGCGCGATAGAGCAGATCCGAAGTTTTGTTGCGCTGATGAAACGCGAGCGACAAACGCTGCAAGTGGCCCAGAAGTTTCGCGCGAAAGTTCCGCACGAGGTGCTCACTCGTCCATGAGTAATAAACCCAGTAGAAGTAGCGCCTCACGAGCGTAACGATCGCGATCACCACTAGCCCTACCGCGCAGAGGTAAAGCAACGCCTCTCCGTCCTGGGTCCACGACGTGAGAAGCCAGTTGGTGAGGTAGTCGGGTGCCGGCTCATCCCCAATCACACAGTCAACGACGATTTGAAGCGGAATTGGAAACAGTAGCGCCAGGGGCGCCGCGAGCAGCCCAAGCACCAACAACGCCGCCAAGTGTTTCCAAAGCGGACGCGCCTCACGAAAGAGCCGGCGATAGAGTGTCCAGTCACCAAGGCGTGTGTATGGAGACATGGAGCCGTCGTGTCCCTAAGAACCTGGGAAACCAACATACGTCAACGAGCCAGATCAACCACGCCCTGTCCCGCTTGGAATCGCCTCCACGTTCGAGTACGCCCAAGATCACCATCCCCCCGGAACCGTTGACTTGACAGGGCGCGAGCATTTGCGATAGCCGGTCGCGACCGGGCATCACCGCCGCTTGTCTTGACTTCGGCGACATACTCGGAATCGATTGGAGGCGGAGGGGAACGGGCGGTGAAACATGTAACCGGCGCGGGTCGTTTCGTACACCCGCATTTGCGCACCCGGCATTGATCGGTGGAGCTAGAGTGTTCCCTGTGACGGAAGGTCCCGAAATTCAATCCATGCTCCTGGGACGCAATTACCAGGACGGCGACGCGCGCGTGACGTGGAATTCTCGGTGTGGGCGGGCAGACGCTGCCCTCGCTCGCGGGCACGTCAAGCCGGAGAACGAGGACGCGCTCCTGGTTCGATTTCGTGATGATACGTGGCTGGCGCTGGTTGCCGACGGCCATTTGGGACACGCCGCCAGCCACGAACTGACCGAGGCGTTTGCGCGGGCACCTGCGGGGATTACGGGCTCGCCGATGGCACTGGGGCACTTCATCGAAGAGACGCTCCATGGCGCGACACCCCAGCCGGAGGCAGGCACTACCCTCACCGTGTGCGCATTGGACATGCGACGACGCGAGCTCTTTGGTTACTCGTGGGGCGACTCGACGGCGGCGATCCTTCGTTCCGGCAAACGTCCCCGTGTGCTGACCAACAAAAATGGCAACTTCATTCGACTAGACGAATCGATACCGCCTCCACGCCCACAAACGTTTTCATGCCGCATACCCTTTGAGAGCACGTTGCTGCTCTACACGGACGGCGTTGACGAATGCCACTACCGGCATCCCGGATCTTCGATCCGCATTCATCACATTCAGAATATCTACGAACGAGCGCGGGCTTCATCGTCGTCAATGGCTGAACAACTCTTGGACGCAGCACTCGATGGTCTGTCGGGTATGCCGGGCGGCGAAGACAACATTGCCATCCTCTCGATCACGCCCGATCAGCGTGCCAAGACGGGCGCGGGTGCTACGCCTGAACGATTCGTGCCCGTGGGTCCTTAATGCTTCGCATCGCGCCGCGGGTATCCACGACCAACTGTGCGTATTGCGCTATCGCCTCATAGTCAAGCGTGCTGTGATTGGTTGAAATCACCACCACGTCGTAGGTTGCGAGCGACTCCGGCGTACAGGCCACCGACTTCATGCCCGCGATCTCGGGGTGTTCCCGCATGTCCGGCACTTCGTCCACCAACGGGTCATGGAAGTCCACATGCGCGCCACCGGCTTTGAACAGTTCGATCAGGTGTGCCGAAGGCGTCTCGCGCACATCATCCACATCGGGCTTATACGCCAGACCCAAGATGAGCACGCGACTTCCCCGGAGCGGCTTCTCGTCGTGATTCAGGGCTTCAACCACGCGCTGCTTCACCCACTGGGGCATGCGCGTATTGACTTCACCGGCCAACTCAATAAAGCGCGTATGTTGGCCATACTCACGCGCCTTCCACGTGAGATAGAACGGATCGATAGGAATGCAGTGCCCGCCGAGGCCCGGACCGGGCCAAAACGCCTGAAATCCAAACGGCTTCGTGCTCGCGGCCTCGATCACTTTCCACACATCGATGCCCATGGGCGTGAGCACCGTCTTCATTTCGTTGGCAAGCGCAATATTGACCGCGCGGTAGATGTTCTCAAACAGCTTGGCGGCCTCTGCGACTTCGCAGCTCTCCACGCGTATCGCCTCTTTCACTGCGCAGCCATAGAGCGCGGTAGCCAGCTCGCCGCACGTCTCGGTGAACCCCCCTACGAGCTTGGGAATGGTCTGCGTGTTGTGACTCTGGCGACCCGGATCTTCCCGCTCGGGCGAATAGGCCAAGAAGTAGTCACTGCCCGCCTCGAAACCCGATTGATCGAGAATCGGCTTCATGACGCCCGTCGTGGTCCCGGGATAGGTCGTGCTCTCAAGGCTCACGAGCTGCCCGGGCCGAAGGACGTCTCGAATCGTCTCGCAGGTGGCCTCTACGTAACTCAGGTCGGGTTCTTGATGCTTTCCCAGGGGTGTGGGCACGCAGAGGATGAGCGCGTCGGCCGTAGAGAGCGCCGCCTGGCCCGACGTGGCGGCAAAGCTCTCGTGCTCGCTCATCGCGCGAACGAAGTCCTCGCCCAAGTGCTTGAGGTAATTCTCCCCGCGCCGCAGGGCGTCGATCTTGGCCGGATCCACATCGAATCCGAGCACGGGAAACCCCGCGTCGAAGAAGGCACGAAGCAGCGGTAGCCCCACATACCCGAGCCCCAATACGCCCACGGTTGCAGTTCGATTTTGAATCTTCTCTCGAAGTTGTTTGGCATTCTCGTTCACGGGGCGGGAGTATAGGGCCGGTGTCGAGCGCCCAAGAAAAAGCGCTCACCGAAATATCGGATCAAAACGTTTTCAGGTGCGACTACGTAATTGACGTAGGGCAGCAAAAGGGAAATGACCACGTGGCTGGTGACGTTCAAAATCCATCGACTCGCTACGCAACGGTCCAGCGCGACCTACGTGCGAGTCCCACACACTGGCTCGTCACCGGCTGTGCCGGGTTCATCGGCTCGAATCTCATTGAGCGACTACTGCGACTGAATCAGCACGTGGTGGGACTCGACAATCTTTCGACGGGCTACCAGCACAATCTCGACGAGGTCCAATCCCTCGTGAGCGACGAGCAATGGTCGCGTTTCCGATTCATCCGCGGCGACATTCGAGACATCGACGTATGCCGCGATGCCACCAAGGGCGTCACGCACGTCTTGCACCAGGCCGCCCTCGGCAGTGTCCCTCGCAGCCTTGAAGACCCCATAACGACCAACGCGTCCAATATCGACGGCTTCCTGAACATGCTCGTCGCCGCGCGCGACGAGGGCGTATCGAGCTTTGTCTACGCCGCCAGTAGCTCCACCTATGGCGACCACCCCGCGCTCCCCAAGACCGAAGCCCAAATCGGCAATCCCCTCTCCCCCTACGCCGTCACCAAATACGTAAACGAGCTCTATGCCGACGTGTTCGCCCGCTGCTACGACTTCCCCTGCATCGGCCTACGCTACTTCAACGTCTTCGGGCCCCGCCAAGACCCAAACGGCGCCTACGCCGCCGTCATCCCCAAGTGGACCGCCGCCATGATCAACGGCGACGACGTCTTCATCAACGGCGACGGCGAGACCAGCCGCGACTTCTGCTTCATCGACAACGCCGTCCAAGCCAACCTCCTCGCCGCCACCGCCAAGGCGAAGGCACGTAATCAGGTCTACAATGTCGCAGTCGGCGACAGGACCACGCTCAATGAGCTCTATGAGGCGCTCAAGGACGCTCTTTCAACTCACGGTATTGAAGTCAGTAAGCCGCCCATCCACCGCGAGTTTCGCCCGGGCGACGTGCGGCATTCGCAGGCGGAAGTCAGCAAGGCAGAGAGGTTGCTTGGGTATGAGCCGAGTCATCGGATTGGAGAGGGTATTGGGGAGGCGATGGGGTGGTATGTTTCATCCTCTGTAGCAAGTGAATCGGCAGCGGCAACATCGTAGGTGCCGATGAGAAAGCGCGAAAACCCGATGACCGATTCCGGGCAACGCACGCCAAGACGATAGAGTTACATGATGACTATTCGCAGAAAAGTCGGAAACGTCCTGCGGACGCTCTTGTTGCCGCCTGCGCGACTACTCCGAGCAATGCATGTTCGACTTCCTGAGCGAGTCTATCGACACTTGCACTCGACTGGTCCGTTCAGCACGCGTCTCCCATGCGGAAACCGCGTAGTTTTGATGTCATGGGGTAACAAGGTCGAAAATCAGATCTATTGGAAAGGGGCATTGGGACACGAACCGGCGGCCATGTCCCGTTGGCTGACGCTATCGCGCCATGCACGTTGCATACTAGATATTGGGGCCAACACTGGTGTATTCGCATTTTTCGCGAAAGCTACAAATCCTAACGCAGAAGTATTCGCATTCGAACCCATCCCGCGCATCGCGCAGAGGATACAGGAGAACCGAACTGTCTCAGGACTGGATGTATTGGTGTGCAAGACTGCTGTCGCGAATCAATCCGGCACGGTTTCGATCCACGATCCAGGCGGAGAAAACGCATACAGCGCCTCACTCGACGCGAGCTTCCTAAGTAGCGCTACGACCGCAATTGAAGTACCTGTGACTTCGGTAGATGCGTTTTGTATGTCGCGCGACCTTACCCCGGACTTGATGAAGATCGATGTCGAAGGCGTTGAATCGGAAGTCCTACTAGGAGCGGCGTCGACTTTGCGAACGGCGCGGCCGTCAGTCATTTGTGAATGGCAAGGTGGCTCTGAATCGCACGCAGAAGTAGCGAAAATGCTTCGAGATTTAGGCTACACGTTGCTTAGCGATGAAGGTATGCCGTTACGGGCACTTGAGCATCGGAGAGGCCACGAAGATCGAAACGTCTTGTTCATACCGCAAGAGAGAGAAGACCGAATCAAAGTAATTAACCACATGGGTTAGCGAATGAATCCCCTTCGCTTGAGTGTGGAAAAGATCATGCCTGCGGCATCCTCCACCGAAATTTCGTGTATTGGTATGTCGACATCCGGCGACGTTGGTGGTTCATACGGTGCAGTAACCCCGGTAAAATTTTCGATCTCGCCAGAGCGAGCGCGCTCATACAACCCTTCGTCGTCACGCTGCTCACACACCTCCAGAGGAGCCGAACAGTAGATTTCGATAAACTTCGTGTCTCCGATCACCGTTCGTATATACGCGCGGTCGTCTGAGAACGGTGAAACGAATGACGCTATGGCTATAACTCCGGCGTCGTTCAAGAGCTTTGCAATGCCGGCTGCGCGACGAAGGTTCTCTGTCCGATCATCTGCGGAGTAGCCAAGGTCTACATTGACCGTCTCGCGCAGCGACGGTCCATTCACGACGAAGCACGTCTTTCCTGCCTCCACAAGTCTCTCTTCTAACGCATAGGCGACCGAGGCCTTGCCTGATCTGGGTAGCCCAGTGATCCAGACTGTCACCGCACGCTGATTTAGCACCTCTTCGCGCCTAGCCGTAGAAACGCGCGACCGCGTCAGCTTAGACTGCTTGTAGGTGTCTTTGTCGTGAGTTGCGCGCGTACCAACAATCATGCCGCATGCCACCGTAGCGTTGGTCATCCTGTCAATCATGACGAATGAGCCAGTGCGACGATTCTTCTTGTACGTATCATGCGCTATGGCTCGTGTACACGTTATCGACACTCGAGCGATTTCATTCAACGCGATTCCACTTCCCTGCATCCGATGAAGTGAATTTGGGTCAAGTCGATATCGTATCGACGACACGAATCCGGTGACCTTTTCGCTTGCAAGTCGTATCCAATACCCTCTTTCCTGATCTAACGAATCTGATGACATCCACACCACCATTGCGTCGAAATCGTGCGATAGCTTCGGCACATTTCCTGGGTGAACAATCATGTCACCACGACTCAAGTCGATTTGATCTTCTAGTTGCACTGTCACGGCCATAGGCGGGAACGCTTCTTGAAGATCCCCTTCATGAGTGCTAATCGACGCGATTCGAGTCCGCATCCTTGATGGCAATGCCATGACGTCGTCACCACGACGCAAAATGCCGGAGGCAAGAGAACCAGCGAAACCTCTAAAGCTGGAATTTGGGCGGAGCACATACTGCACCGGAAAACGTAGATCGATGAGGTTGCGGTCAGACGCCACGTGTACGCGTTCTAGATAGTCCAAGAGCGGACTTCCCTGGTACCACGGCATGCGGCTGCTTCGGCTTACGACGTTGTCTCCTTGTAACGCAGACACCGGGATAAATTGAACGTCTGTAAACTCCAACTTCGCTGCAAAGTCCGAAAATTCGTGCCGAATCTGGTCATATACACGCTCATCCCAATTCACAGTATCCATCTTGTTGATCGCCACAGCAACGTGGCGGATGCCAAGCAGCGAAACAACGAAACTGTGCCTTCGAGTCTGTTCTAGCACTCCAGCACTTGCGTCAATTAGAATGACAGCTAAGTCGCATGACGATGCTCCGGTTGCCATATTTCGAGTGTACTGGGCATGTCCAGGTGCGTCCGCAATGATAAATTTTCGTTTGGGCGTGCTGAAGTAGCGGTACGCCACGTCAATCGTTATTCCCTGTTCTCGTTCAGCGCTAAGCCCGTCAGTCAGCAGTGAGAGATCCAGCATGCGTTCGTCACCAACACTTCCTTTGGCGCTATCTCGTTCCAATGCACTAAGCTGGTCCTCATAAATGCCCTTGGAGTCATATAGGAGTCGCCCGATTAGCGTGCTCTTGCCATCATCAACGCTCCCGGCTGCCAGAAACCGGAGCAGGTCCTTGCGAGCATTAAGCTCGAGGTACTCGCGAAAATGCACTAGAAGTATCCCTCACGCTTCTTCTGCTCCATAGCACCAGACTCTTCATGGTCAATGACTCTTCCAGATCGCTCAGAGTGTGACGCTGAAATCATCTCTTCGACGATTTCTTCGACGGAAGTTGCACTGCTTTCGACTGCACCCGTCAATGGGTAGCAACCCAGCGTGCGGAACCTGACGCGGCGATGCTGCGGAGCTTCCCCCGCCTTGAGTCTCATGCGATCGTCATCCACCAAGATAAGATTTCCTCCACGTTCCACGACCGGTCTCTTAGCCGCAAAGTAGAGCGGCACTACAGGAATCTGCTCTGTATAGATGTAGAGCCACACGTCGAGCTCGGTCCAGTTTGAAAGTGGGAAGACTCGGATGCTCTCACCAGGCTTGACCTCTGTGTTGTACAACTGCCAGAGCTCGGGTCGTTGATTCTTGGGATCCCATTGATGGAATCTGTCTCGAAAGGAAAAGATGCGTTCTTTGGCGCGGGACGTTTCCTCGTCGCGCCTAGCCCCGCCAAACGCAGCATCAAACCCGTGGGTACTAAGTGCCTGCTTCAGCGCCTCTGTCTTCATTACCCTCGTGTAGTTAGAGGAGCCATGGTCAAAAGGATTGATACCCTCACGAACACCATCCGTGTTCTTGTGGACAATTAGCTTCACGCCCAGGTGGTCACACGTCTTGTCACGGAAATCGATCATCTCCTTGAACTTCCATGTCGTATCAACATGAAGAAGTGGAAACGGTAGTGGCGCGGGATGAAACGCTTTCTGTGCCAACCGGAGCATGACAGAAGAGTCTTTCCCCACTGAATACATCAATACCGGATTGGAAAACTCCGCAGCGACCTCGCGCATGATGTAGATGCTCTCGGCCTCAAGCTGCTGCAGATGACTAAGTACATACTTGGTTACAGGCATCTTGACATCTACTACTTAATTCGATCAATCGCGAGTTGAACGACGTCGTACAACTGCGACACGCATTCAGATACACTGTGCTTGGCGGTGTCTAACGCAAGCGCCGGTGACTTAGGTACTTCGTAGGGGGCCGACACGCCAGTGAACTCCTCGATTTCGCCGGTTCGTGCGAGAGAGTACAATCCCTTCGGGTCCCGCGCCTCACACTGTTCAACCGTAGCTCTCACGAAAACTTCAAGGAATCGTTTAGGCCCCGAAGCTTGTCGAGCTGCTTCTCTGCCTTTCGCGTAAGGAGAAATGCAGGCCACGAGCACGACTACGCCCGCATCCGCAAATAACGCCGCTACCTCCCCCAGTCGTCGAACATTCTCTTCTCGGTCCAGCGGTGAAAAGCCAAGATCACTATTCAGCCCGTGACGGACGTTGTCTCCATCGAGACGATACGTCAGGACGTTGCTCTGGTGCAGGCGCTCCTCCAGACCGTTCGCCAAGGTGGACTTTCCTGATCCCGACAATCCAGTAAGCCAAACCACGAGCCCAGCCTGGCTAAGCATAGTTTCGCGATTCTCTCGCTCAACGGAACCGGCCGACCACTCGACACGATTCCTCTTGTCAGATGTCGTCATGCCGATCGCGCCCAATCTGTCCTCGAAGTCGCCAACTAGACATGGAATGTACTAGCTCCTGCTCAGCCTCTCATCCTTTGGCGCCACTTGAACTCTCGTCCAATTCGACTCCCCGCGCCTGGTATACGAGTCGAACGTCGCCACTGCAGCAATTTTCCGCCCCAAAAACGGGAAAGAACCACGAGCACAATGCCGCAACTCTGCGTCGGCCCTGCGCCGGGCTCCGTTTGAAATCTTCTCTACTACCTGATCCGATTCACTCGCTGCGAGGTGCGTCCCTTCGAAATCGTCATCGTCGACGTGAACAGACCACGCCTACGGATCAATTTCTTAGTCCATCGCCCCTCGCTTCGGTATCGAATCACTCGCAACGAGCTTTCCAAACAAAACTTAGCTCATCTTAAGCCAATTGGGGAGTAGTCGGCCGGTGACCTGCTCGAGCTTTCGCCGATCGGGTTCTAGCTTTTTGGCGATTGTCTTTGCCAATTCACGCGGAATTTCCTCGACACTGGCCCTTGCCATATTCGCCGCCTTGAGCCTTCTCCCTAAGTGGAGGCGATCCCGTTTAAGCGCGCGCCGCAGCAATCTCGCAGAGGCTAGGACGATGGGACCAGGACGCTGAGTGATCCGAGCAATGGATTTGGAACGGCTACTTCGAGCAGCGTGAATCTTGGGGAACTCAGTACGGCCTCCATCCTGCAAGTCGAGGAAATTGAGAATCGCAAGGTATTCGCTCCGCGCGTCCGTGGTCCATCGGTCAAACCATACGATGTGGACCTGTTCGCGGGGAACATGGCGATACAAACGCTCAACTTGTTCGCCGAACGAGGCCACTGCGGCATAGTTTAGGAATGACGACTCAAGGCATGTCTTTGGAATGTCTCTGCCAAACTTCCGTTCTTCCCACGCCACCCAGGCTTCGGCAAAAGAAGAATACACTTCGTTCTGTCCATAGAGTAACTCGTTGTGATAAGACGGCAAGAATGAGAGTGGTGGTCGAAGAAAAGCCAAGACTCTCGAGCTAGAATTGTGCTCGATGAGTCGTTGTACGGCGACATCCGAGTATAGGTACATGACGGAGCACTCGCCCTCATACGCATATTTACTTGATTGGGGAAACAACTCTAGGTAAGAATCCCAGTCCCTGTACCAGCGAAATCGGTCGTGGTCGAAGTTGAAGAAGTGAGGTTCTTTCGGTCCTGAAAAGAAGATTTCAGAATGGTCCGCTAGATATGTACGCCATGCGGTTGTTCCTGACTTAGGAGCGCCCACGAGAAACAGGTTGGGCTTTCTCATCTTTGCCTCCTTCATCCGAAGTGCGGACGCCAAATCCAGAACCACGACCAAGAATATGTCGGTCTCACAAGTCCCGCCCAGCTTCTTGAGTCGGAATCTAGAGTTCTTGGCAACACCGCTCGTGATACTACAGTCTTGTCGGGAGTATAGTTGTTCACGCGGCGCTGTGAGGGGGCTCTTTGGTGCGCCCCGTCAATCAAACTAGCCGCACAGGCCCAGAAATGAAGATGACCCACTCCACTACCATTCGCGTTGTGGCCAATCTTGGCGCAAAGGTATTCGCGGTCCTGTGCCGACTGCTAACTGCAATTCTCCTGGGTCGGTGGCTAGGACCAGCGGGATACGGGCTCTATGCGATCGGCGTCAGTGTCTTGCGTATAGGAGCGATACCCGCGGGTGTTGGACAAGAAGGGCTCCTGGTGCGCGTAGTTTCGCTCGTCGGGACCGGTGAACCCGCCTATTCGCGCGCGCGTGAAATAGGCGCGCTGTGGGGAAGCGCCATGGGGATCGTCGTAACTTGCTCCACCGGAGTCGTTGTGGCTGGCTTGGCCGCAGTTTCTCTCAGCTCCGAACCGAGCCCAGGAGTCTACATAGCTGCGATTGCTGCAATCCCCTTGGTCTCTCTGTCCGCAGCTCAACAAGGACTACTACGGGGCCTGAACCACGTAGTTCAGGCCGCGATTCCGCGCCTAGTCGTAGCGCCAGCGATAACTCTAATACTCATTCTTATAGTTCGGTCACAAAATCCCCAACCCATGCTGGGAGTGATCTGCGTGGGGATAGGCGGTCTCGCTTCTTGCTCATGCGCAGCCATACTTGTGATGCGAACAGGTCAAGTCCGTTCGCCCAGTATTGACAGACAAACATGGAAGCGACTTGTTCGAGAAGGCGCGCCTTTCATGGTCATTGCCGGACTTGGCGTGATTGCCAGACAAATCGACATTCTGTGTCTTGCGTCTATTCGAGGCGAGACAGAAACGGGGCTCTACAGTGCTGCCTCCAGGTTGTCCGCCTTACCAATATTCACCCTTGGCGCAATCAATGCAGTTATCTCGCCCAAGCTTGCTCGCTTGCACGAGAATGGCCAACAAGATCGACTGCAGAGGCTAGTGACAAAAGCCATGTGGGCTATCTCGGCATCCACAACACTTTCGACGATAGGCCTCCTACTATTCGCTCCATTTGTCTTCTCGCTATTTGGTGCCGGATTCGAGACATCGATGCCGATTCTGGTGGTCCTCGTAGCAGGTGCAGCGATCAACAGTCTTTGCGGACCGTGTGGGACGCTAATGCTCATGGCGGGACATCAACGTGTAGTAACAAAGACGTTCACCTATACCTGCCTAGGAAACTTGGCCATGAACTTGCTCCTGGTCCCAATCTACGGCGCAATTGGTGCGGCAATCGCTACGGGGGCGACTCAAGTTGCCTGGAACGTTGCACTTACCGCACTGTGTCGATCAAGATTAGGAATAGATCCGAGTCTTGCAGTACTCTTGAAACCACCCCGAACCGGTTAGAAGCGTGTCCCGAGCAAGTCAAGAGAATGTGGAAGAATATTGCATGACTGGAATCCACGTTCGACAATCAAGGGTGACGGAGTTCATCACTCACCTTACTCGTCAAATTTTGCAAGGACCCAGACACGCGACAAAGGAGACCAATTGTGTACTCAGCGGACAGTAAGCTAGACGGGAAACTGAGACAGACACCACTGAGTTGACCCGTCTTCGGTACAGGCTGGATCGATGTCCACGAAAACGGGTCAACTCCACGATCTTGTAGTCGTCTCAGGCGGGAGATTGGTGCTCTCGCGCCAAGCGTGTCAAATACGCGCCATAAGGCGAATCTCCGAGTTCTGACGCTAGGGCGCGCAGTTGTGCGCGATCGATGAGTCTCTGATCGAACGCAGTCTCTTCGAGACACCCCACCGCTAGTCCCTGTCTCCGCTCAATGACTTGTATGAAATTGCCCGCCTGGAGCAACGCATCGTGAGTACCTGTGTCTAGCCAAGCAACACCGCGCCCAAGCCGACTGACATGCAGCGCGCCTCGTTCCAAGTAGACCTGATTGACATCGGTAATCTCAAGCTCTCCACGCGCGGATGGCGTGAGTTGGCGCGCAATCTCGACTACTTCTGAGTCGTAGAAATAGAGCCCGGTGATGGCCCAGGGAGATGTTGGACAATTGGGCTTCTCCTCAATCTTAGCGGCATGACCGGATTCGTCAAAGTCGACCACTCCGTAGCGCTCTGGATCATGGACTCGGGAAGCGAATACTCGAGCGCCCTCATTGTGCTTGCCAGCCTGAGACAGTTGTGCACGCAGGCCTCCGCCATAGAACAAGTTGTCGCCAAGAACGAGGGCCACGCCCTGCCCCGCAAGAAACGACTCGCCCAATAGAAACGCTTGGGCGATTCCCTCGGGCCTGGGCTGCACTTTGTACTCAAATCGTATGCCTAAGCGCGACCCGTCCCCAAGCAGTCGCTCGAGTAGTGGTGTGTCGTGCGGTGTGCTGATGACAAGAATGTCTCGAATTCCGGCCATCATCAGGCAGTTGATTGGGTAGTAGATAAGTGGCTTGTTGTAGACCGGCAGCAACTGCTTACAGACCCCGTGTGTGACTGGCGCCAAACGAGTGCCTGCGCCTCCAGCAAGTACAATACCTTTCATTGACCCAAATGACTCCTGTCCTCAGTGCTGACCGGCGGAATGGTACCTGGGCAGCGTTGCGCGACAAACGACGGACGGGGAGAAGTAGAAACCATGAAGAACGACGTGGCGAATCTCAACTCTATTCTGGTTACCGGGTCTGCGGGCTTTATCGGCAACGCGGTAGTACGGAGGCTCTTAGCTCAGACGCCTGATTCGCGTGTGGTCTCATTGGATGCACTAACCTACGCCGGACACGAAGCAAATCTAACGGACCTTCCTCACGCCGAGCGTCACACCCTTGTTCGGGGCGACATTTCAGATGACAGCCACGTACGTGGCGTCTTCCAGAAGTACAGGCCGAGCGCCATCATCAACGTTGCCGCCGAAACACACGTGGATCAAAGTAATGTGGACGCGCGGCCCTTCGCGCGCACCAATGTATTGGGCACCCAAGTGCTTCTTGAGCACGCACGGAGCGCCGGCATACCACTGGTTCACGTTTCGACTGACGAGGTTTACGGAAGCCTGCCTGCTCCCGAGAAGGCCGTCCCAAGTACACCGCTCAACCCAACCAACCCTTACGCCGCTAGCAAAGCAGCGGGCGATTTGATGGCACTGTCGGCGTTCAAGACGCATGGTCAAGACGTTCGCATCACACGCTGCACGAATAACTTCGGACCCCGCCAAACGCCGGAGAAGTTGATTCCACTCATGACGCTGCGGGCAATGGCGGGCGAAACGCTGCCCGTGTACGGCGATGGTCTTCAGGTACGTGACTGGATCCACGTTGACGATCACGCGGCGGGAATCATCGCAGCGCTATTCGCGGGTCGAGCCGGACAGGTCTACCACTTCACGGCCGATGAGCCCCGCAACAACCTCGACGTTGTAGGCGCGATCATCAAACATACGGGCGCAAAGCAGTCTCAAATTGTTCACGTTGAAGACCGCCCCGCTCATGACCGACGGTACGCAATTGAAGACGATGCCACGCGCTCAGAACTCGACTGGTCACCGCACATCGGATTCGACCAGGGGTTGGCTGAAACAGTAGCTTGGTACAAAACGAACACTGAATGGTGTCAACTAGTTGGGTGCGATGACCCTCCAAAATTGTTGAAGCGTAACTGTGCCTCTGGCTAGCGTGCGTAGCGTATGGTCGCCTCCAAAGCGAAGAGGGGATTCACCGCCAACTTTGTCAACCCCAGACTGCGTAAACATGACGAAACTCGGTATTCATCAATGTAGGCAGATCTACATACAACCATGCGTTAACGTCAAAAGTCCTCCTTCAAACCGGACTTCTTCTGCGCGCCCAAAGTATGACTGATCCGAGGCAAACGTAGTACCCCCATGTCGCGAGAACCGGTAGCTCGTTGCTCAAGATGAAAATCAGCGCAACAGCAGGAGTCACAACAACGTAATTGCCGAGCATAAAGCTCGGGCGCTTCCGTTCAGGGATAAACAGCCTGCCCTTGCCATCTTGGTAGGTCAGAAGGCGGGGAAACGAAAATAGGAGCGCACCTACTGCGAGGACCGTTGGCTCACTCTGAGACGTGCCAGCTAGCAGTATTGGTACAGCGAATCTCATGACAGACAACTGAAAGAACGAAGTCATCTTAAACTCTTCACGCGACAGCGCATTGTGCACAAGGATTGCAGCTGCGAGTAGTCCAAGTATGCCCCAGTAGCCGGGGGTCACAAGAGAGTCTAGACATATCGCAATGCCGACGACTGCCAAGAGCCGAATCAATGCAAACAGAAAATAGAAAGGTTTCTGATAGTCGATCTCTATGCGCCGCCTCGGCGTAGAGTCGTGGCGTAGGCCCCAAGTATCGTTGATTATATATCCAATTTCATAGACCGAAATGAACGCGGCATAGCCAGCGAAGTAGCGCCAAACCACCTCGTTCCAGCCCATGGAATCGTTTCCGGCGGTCAGAATGAGGCCAGGGATCCAAAGCGTGGCAGCATTGAAACCAAATCCCCGTGCTCCTCGCATCCGAGAGAAGAATGCATACAGGAAAGGAACTAGCAGGAGGTAGTGATTGTCTCTAGTAATGAATGACTTTGGCATCCCAGCACCTCATCCACGGCTTCATTGCGCCCTTGACCACTAGCCAAGTTTCATCGGCAGCGCCTGCGAGATCACTATCACTGCGGTTATCAGTAATTACAGCAAGTGAGCGTCTTTCAGCAGTGACCGCATGCAGGGCTGAGAGCTTTGATCCAGTTAGGTCTCGGGCGAGCCGGCCAGCGCAACGTTCGCCTTCAAATTCAAGAGTCGACGCAATCGCATCGATACCCAGTAGCTCGCCAACTGCATGTACAACAACATCGAGACTATTGGAAACCAGCATTGGGGACCATCCGCATGCCGTCGCTCGGGCCAGCCATGTACGTACGGGTTCGATTCGCCGTACCTCCTCAAGGTGTCGGGCGTAGTCTCGAGATGCCGAAACAAGCATCTGACGAGTTGTTCCGCGAAGACAGAGTATGTAGTTTTCACGGAAGAGGTCGCGACGCAAGAGTCTACCAAGTGCAATCACACCATTTCTAGCGACGCTCCTCCTAAGTAGTTCGAGGACTCTGAAGCGCGCTCCAAGTGATACACGTTTGCTGAGAAAGCGAACGAACCCTGCCGTGGTGTTCTCGTCGTAGAGCGTCCCACAAACATCGACGGCCAATATCTTCGTGGGCATGATCATAGCGCCTCATTGAAGCTGCGGTAGATGCCGTCGTAAGCCCTAATTGCGCGAGTCAGCGAAAATCTATCTCGGCTTGACGACTTGATTTCATCTCGCGAGGTCGCGATGCTGCCGACAAGAGCGGCACAACGCAAGATCTCAGAAGAACTATCGTCCCGCAAAACGGCGCCGTTCATGCCCTCGCTGAGAATCTGATTGATGTCCCCAATACCGGTGTTTGACACGACCGGTAGACCACACGCCAAATATTCGCCTAACTTGGTAGCCGATACACCAAGACTAGAGCCCGTACGGATAACAAAAGATAATCCGACATCGGAGGCACTTAGCAGTTGGGGAACATCCGCATGGGGCACTCGGACGCAAGTCACCTCAGACGGGTGGAGCTGAATGCCGAATCTGGCAGCGCGCGTAGCGTGGGAGGCCGCATCGTGGTTGCCGACAAACAAGAGCCGCCCCTTCCCGGCGCCACTGCGCACCGCGTCAAAGAACCGATACACCAGATCTATTCGATAGACCTCACTCGCTGAACCGAGCCAGGTCACGACCGGTTCATCTTCGCTTACGTTCAACTCCGCTCGCCTCCTAGCACGTGCTTCTGGATCAAACGTAAAATGCGCCTGATCGACGCAACACGGGATTACTGAGACTGGGGCACCGCGATAGGCAGCGTGCGATTCTACGACTTCCTTAGCATCTTCAGTGAGTACAACGATTGCTGCAGATTGCTCGAGCCCCATACTTTCCAGTTTTCGGAAGTACCGGATAATCGCTCGCGTAAGGGGTCTAGCTGGATTCCAAATTCCGCTTTCGACTCGTTGATCTATCCAAAATCCGCGCATGTCAAACAGGAGAGGCAAAGACTCCCTCTTCGACACCCGTAGCGCCGATGAGAGTGGCATGTAGCTCCGACAATGAATGAGATCTGGTCGCTCTTGCGCCACTAGCCTGGCCAGCCGGCGGCGCAATCGGCAAGGAACTAGAAATCGGTCAATTGCGCCCCAAACCCCATTACGACGAGTGATGGCTGCGAGTTCAATACCTTGGGATTCAATGTCCGAGATTGCACTCGTCGAAGCCAATGCGCGATGCGATTCAACAGTGAGGGCACGGACTTGATGTCCAAGATTGGCGAGCCCATCGAGATAAGGCAATACCTGCGAACGCCCGATGCCATCCAAGATTCCATTGTTGCTTACAAATATCGACCGAGCAGGACGGCGAACATAGCCACGAAAGGAGTCTCTAGACATCCGAGCCCCTCTCGCAGTTAGCTCGCCAGCGATCTAGTTCACCTGGACTGAGAAAAGAGCGGACTATCCAGTGCTGCGCCATCCTAAAGGCACTCTTTTGTACTCTGCATCCGCTGAAACTTGCTGTTGGCATTAATTGGCATCCGATCGGTGTGAACGGCAGGACTGGTTTGCAAATCCACAGTTTCGCGCTCGTCAGTGTCAGATGCGACGCGCATTCCTTACTTGTCCTCATGTCTCCTGTTCTAGTTGCAGGACACCCGACAAATCTACTTCAGCCAGTGACGTGCCACCTATATATAACTCCGCCTTGAACGACGAGTACAGAACCTGGCCATTCGCGCATCTCTATGCTCCCAATCGGTCAGACAACGATCACGCCAAGTTTGCCCGGGCGAGCCCAATGTGTTCTCGTCTCGGTAACCGATTGGGCGATCTTACATTTGACTTCCAGAGTCTAATAAGATGGCGGGCCCGAGATTTCCGCTTAGAGCGATCAGCCCTGAGGTCGCGCGGCCATTGCCACAAATGCGCGCCAGCGCCACAACTGACTGTCGAACCGCTGTTCCCTGTAGAGAGACTCTGAACGGATGGGAATTGGACGGACGTATTTTGGCCGAACAACCGCGGAGTATGGACGGTGTGTTCTACGCTCTAGAGTACCGGAATCTAGCCGAACACATCGATCCCCCTGGAGTCGAGCAGCAAGTACTTGAAGTACTAAAAGTACTAACCCATACATCCCTTGTCGCGAGTCACTGTGCTGACGGGGTGTCCTGAGGTCCGGCTGAACACTTAGAGCCGCTCTCATTCTCGAATCCGTTGTTGCGGTTCTCGCTCGGGAGCGAGTAGTGGACTAGGATTTGACTGACGAGCAAATTACAGGGATCTACAATCTCGCTGTGAACTGCCAAGATGGCACTAGGGCGTAATGGTCCATTTTGCACAACTTCGAGCCGTTAGGACAAAGGGATAAAGATGTTTATCGACGCGCTAGTCGCCACTGCAATCTGCGCGTTAGGGACCGCGATATGGCTAGCACTTTCGAGTCGTTGGCGCAATAAGATTGGCACAGGTGCGACGGCAGTGTTCGTGATCGCACTAATTCTTCGCCTAGCACTGGCAGTAATTTACTCGGCAGGCGCTGAATACGAGATGGGGCTGACGAAGGACGGATTCGGCTATGATCGAGACGGATGGAGCATAGCCAAGTCATGGCAGGGCTTGGCACCACCTGTCGATCGACCGCTTCGTGATCACGCCTACTACAATGTGGTCGCCGCTGTTTACTACGTATTCGGGCACATTCCGCTTGCCGCAAAAGCGATTAACTGCTTGGCGGGAGCCCTCGTTGCCATCACTGTTCTGTCGATTGCGTACAGCGTATATGGAAATCGACGGCTCGCGCTGGTCGCAGGAGCCATTACGGCATGTATGCCCTCCTTCGTTCATTGGTCATCACTGTTGATCAAGGACGCATTAGCCACACTAGCGGTACTTGCGATCGTACATGGGACCATGCGCATTCGGCACTACGGCTTAAACGTGCCGGGGATTCTGCAGGTGGGTGTAGGACTCCTCACTGTCGTCGGCCTTCGGGCATATCTTGTACCGATACTTTCGATTTGCGTTGTCATCGCACTGATGACATTCCCCCTTCGTTCTCGCAAGAGCGTCCACTTCGCGAACGGTGCGCTAGCAGCGACAGCCGTTCTTCTGCTTGCCTTCACTGTGGGTGGGGGGTGGTTCGGCATGGAGATCTTGGAAGAAGAAGAGCTAACGAATATAGAACGAATCGCTCACTTACGAAACAAGTTGGGTCGAGGGCAGGGTGGCTTTGG
The DNA here is from genome assembly GCA_965222115.1 of Planctomycetota bacterium. Classification (GTDB taxonomy): domain Bacteria; phylum Planctomycetota; class PLA2; order PLA2; family JAEUHO01; genus CBDCTJ01. The sequence goes on from CBDCTJ010000001.1 coordinate 187,595, forward strand.
CAGCGGGGATAATTTCTCAACCATACCTGAGCAGATCGCTTCTGTAGGGCGCGGAATCGGATACTTCTTCGTCGGAATTAATGTGCTGAATCCAACGAGCGGCCGACAACTTGCAGCGTTACCAGAGGCCATCGCGGCGCTCGCGCTCCTACCGTTTGTATTGGTTGGGATTTGGCGCACCCTCCGTTACCGAATGCGCCAGGCGATTCCGGCCCTAGGTGTTGGCATTGCAGTAATGCTGGCCTACAGCACTGTAACAACGAACGCAGGACCTCTTTATCGGTGGCGGATGCAGGTGCTTCCCATTTTTATCATGTTTGGAGTTGCGGGAGTGATGCGTTCGTGGATCAAAAGTAGCGAGGAGAACACTTCATGACGTATGCCTGCACGCGTCGGCAAGGCCTGCCCAAGCTCAAGAAAGATCAGCGTGGCGAGAGTACTTCGCGTCGGGCGAACTCGCGGCTCTTCGAATTTGATCGGAGTGAACTCGTGGTAGTGTCTGGGGCGAATTTCGAAGGCCCACTCACGGATTTCGCAAGGCAAGTCTTCGAGATTTCAGCGACGGTCGCGCGGGCCACAATCGAGCTAACGCCCGCGACATTGAGGTATGGAGTGGTCAACTGTGGGACTAGAGTCTGGAGCGATGGGAATCACAGATGAGTGAGAGTTTCGACGACACGCACTCTGCAAATCTCTCAACTCTCACTGTGCAAGACAAGTTTGAGATACGTGTCAAAGACACTCTGTTTGGGGCCCCAGTACCTAGGTGGGTCTATCGCACTCTATGGCGAGGAGGGGATCCAGTTGTCGCCCAGTTTCACGAGCACCATGCCATTTTCGTTCATATACCGAAGACTGCCGGGAGCAGCGTGGCAAATGCCCTCTTTGGGAGTCAGGTGGGCCATCGCCCAATCCGTCGCCACCTTGCTTACCACCCAGTCCTAGTTAGGTCCTACTTCAAATTTGCATTCGTCAGGAACCCATGGGACCGACTACACTCTGCATACAAATACTTCGCAAACTCGGTTGGATCTAGAGCGCATCGCGATCATCGCTGGGCAAATGAGCATATCGCTCCTTTCGGCTCGTTTCTAGAATTCGTATCTGCGCTGGACAGACCCTCGTTCGCCAAACGAGTCAGACGCTACTCTCACTTTCGAGATCAGTTGGACTGGGTCGTCGATCCACGCACGGGTGAAGTCGCCCTGGATTTCATAGGTAGATTCGAGTCACTTGCCGAGGATTTCGCGGAAATTTGCCGTCGACTTGAGGTAGACGTAGCGCTCCCGCACCGGAGGCCGAGTGGAGGCGGCGACTATCGATCCGAGTACGACGCACATTCAATAGAGATCATCCGCAAGGTCTATGTACGAGACATCGACGCCTTTGGCTACGACTTCGCGGATTACTAGTCGCCATAGCGTCACCCGTCCCCCATCCTCTGACGATTGGGCGTACCTACGAAGCTTGATTGGGGACTCGAAATTAATCGAAATCTTCTGCTCCGCGCCGGTTGAAGTGTGTGAACAACGTGACGACGAGAGATTGTATACGCACGAGCCGGCGAGATTACTAATTTTTGAGGAATAAGTGCGCCCTACTAACCGCCGACATCGCCGGATGTCAACATACCCACTCATGAAATCAGCAATAGTGAAGCAGCCGAGAAGAGTATGTACGATGCTTGCGCGGCGAGGATTCACTTGACTTTTTCACAGAAACAGCAGACCAATCAGAATTATGGAACGCACGTTTCAATCCTCGGCGCTGCCCCCTCGTCGAAAAAGTAGTCGCCAAGCGTAGTATCGCCATTGTGTCAGTGCGGGAGCTCGATCATCACGAGCGAAGATGGCGCCCACAGTTTTGCGAGCTCGTCTCCTCCGCCTGTCACGCCAGTCACCGAGCAGCCGCAACTGAGAGTGTCCCATCCGAAATCTAGCAAATTGACGCTGCCACCACGCTGCTAGTGAACGAACGAAGAAGCGCCAGCGAACACCGTCTTCCTGATGCTCTTCGTACTTTTGGCTATTCGATAGTAACGAAGCCAACGTACAAAACTGACTATATATGGGGTCAACGCCAGAGGCGCTCGCAAGTCCAAACCACAGGCATGGGCGCGGGTTGACTTCAATGAGTTTCCATCTGCCGGTCCTACTATCGCGCTTCCACTCGGTACCGCAGACGCCCTCATACCCGATCGCTTCCAGGAATCGAGCACTCTCCGCAACGACTTCGTCTACGCGCTCACTAATCACAACCGCAGCAGACCCGAATCCGACTGGATGCTGATGAATCTTGCGGGCAGAAAACGAGGAGCAGACGCCCTCCTTGCGTTCCCTGTGAATCGCGCAAACCACGATTTCGGACTCAGGCCCGGGGACGACTTCTTGAAACAAGAAATCGTCGATCTCTCCAACCTCACGCATCAACCGATGCAATTCACTCTCTCCATTCACCCCGATGACCTTCTTCCCATCGAGCCTCGATGCCCATCTGTGTATCGACTTCGGCTTCGCTACCAACGGAAATTCTATAGATCGCCCGGAATCCAACTCGCGACGAAGCTGTGTCGAGGTCCAGGTCTTCGGCCTAGGAACTCCGTGTCTATCGCAGAGCGCTTTCAGACTTTCCTTATTCATCAGCGAAAGCGCATTGCCATCCGAATAACAGGTTGCGAGCTCAAAGACTTCAACAAGCGCTTTGTGATGGCGAGCCACAAACTCAACATAGAAGTCGCTTGTCGGAATTACAACGGGTCGACTCTCGTAACCCAGAAACCGAGAGACCAGATAGCTGCACAGTGCCGCGTCGTGCAACCCTCTCGTATCTAAGACGCGGCAGTACTTGCTTGCTCCTCCCACGGTAAAGCGACGTTCGTCCACACCAAATAGGATGGCACCATGCCTTCCAAGCTCACGTACGACTGCAAGTCCAGTGGGTGACAGCCCCAGGACAACTCCGACTGAGCTCATCATCTATTCCTGAGAACGTTTGACGCGGAGCAGCGCGTCCTTCAATCGCACCACCCCCCGCAGATCTTTGAGCCAGTAGATATCTAGCGATCCTCGAAGAATGCCCTCCAGTATCTGATCGGAGTCGCCCGTTTCTACTACATTTCTACACAACTCCAAGGCTGGCGTTCCCTGTACGTTCTTGCCCGCTCGCGTAGAAAAGGCAACGCGGTATCCAACGTCTCGAAGCATCGACGTGTGTTCATTTCGATAGGCGCCTGATGGATACGCCCAAGCGTCTACCGCGCGACCGATTCGATCTTCAATCAACTCTTTCGAAATCTTCAGCTCTGTAAGGCACTCGCGATCCGTCAACTCAGTGAATTTTCTGTGAGTCATTCCATGTGATCCTATGGAGATACCTTGATCGGCAAGCTCTCTCACTTGACTCCAATTCATAAGCCGCGACTCTGCAGCGCTTAGACCATATCGTACATCGTGCGGGAGCTGTGCTTGAGATTCGACAAGCCCGGCCGTAACGAACACTGTAGCTGGCATGGACATGGCTCTCAACGCAGGCCATGCCTCGGTATAGTTATCTAGGTACCCATCGTCAAACGTGATGAGAAGCTCGTGATCTCCACAATGAATGGCGCCTGAGACTACTTGGATATCTTCAAGCGAAATCACTCGGTACTTTGAGCGACGGATTGCATCTAGGTGGGACTGGAATCGCGCAGGCGATACTCTAAGAGGTTGGCGTTCATGGAGGTTTACGCGGTGGTACATTAGTGCTCGAACGCCACATACATCGCGTGATCTTTGCATCCTACTGGCTCTGATCAAGAGTAGCCGCATGAAGCGCTTGACTCGCTTCTCCCAGTGAAAGTCTCTAATGGAGGAATGGTCCTGAGCAGAAGCCATGAGGTAGTTACCGAGTCTCCAAGCATTTTGAGAGATGTACAACCGCTGGGCCGTGTTTGGCACAATGGAAACAGAAGTGGAACTCAGGTCGAGGTTCGATCCAGCTCATCGTAGAGCGACAGTAGCGTATCGACGTACCTGGCGGGATCGTGGTTACGTTTGGCATTTTCGCGTCCCGCAAACCCCATGCGTACGCGGAGTTCTTTGCTCGTGACTAACTCTTTAAGCCGAGCGGCGAGCGCAGACACGCTCCCGGGCTCAACGAGGAAGCCTTCTACTCCATCACTTATGAGCTCCGGAATGCCGCCCGTGTGGCTCGCTACTATTGGAATCCCAAACGCCATCGCCTCCACCACGGCGATTCCTAGCCCCTCGCTCATCGAAGGAAACGCGAATATGTCATATGAACTCAACCAATAGGTTACGTCCATCTGTGATCCAGCGAACTGGACACTTTGCTCAAGCCCTAGGTCCCGAACTTGACGTTCAAGCACCGGCCGACGCGCCCCCTCACCTACTATGGCGAGACGCACAGGAAGGCCGGAGTCATGGAGCAAGGCAAATGCCTCAATGAGCACATGATGTGCCTTCTCGATGCGAAGATTTCCAACGGTGCCAATTGTGACAGTCGAACTCTGTCGCTTGGGTATGCCCTCGGGCACGCTCACGCAGCACGGGTTTCGCATCGTCACGAGTCGACTTGGGTGGATACCAACGACCTCTACATTAAATTTGGCAACAGCATCGGAGACCGCCACAATTCGAGATGTGATGCGAGACAGGCCACGGTCGATCCAGCGGTGTATTCGACTTTTCCAGGCATGCATGCCATGCTCTTCCGCGATGCGGACGGGCGTACGCGCAAGCCATCCGGCAATTCGAGCATGAAAGTTGCTGTCGAATTGGCTACCCTGAACCACGCGCGCATTGTTCCGACGAATGTAGCGCCAAAGTGCCCACGTAGTTCTTGTGGAATAAAATGCATGAGAGCGCCCAAGCACCTCGACAGAAACACCCTCGTCGCGCAGATGTGCTGCAAGTTCGGACTCCCCACCCAATATGCAGATGGAAAACGGAACGCCTCGACGAATCAACTCACGTGCCACGCAGGCACGCAACACCTCAGCGCCTCCAAGACCAAACGTACCATGAACGAATACTATGGGACGGCGCATGGGTCTGGAGCTCGGTCTAGTGGCGATTGCACTAAACCTCTGGGGAAAAACTCGTGAGAGGCGCACTCGCGAAAACGAATCGAATCTTTGTGCGTACATGGCGATTCGTTCGCACGAAGATTCGTCATGCTGTGCTTCGAACAAGGTACCCCACGTTGCGCATAGGACGCGGCGCGAAAATCCGCGAAGGTGTAGAGATAGCGATCACGGACAACGGATCGTGCTCGATCGGAAGAGATGTCGTGATCAAGCGCGGCACAACGATCGTTGTGAAATATGGGCGACTTACGATTGGTCACGGCGTTGAAATCGGCGAGTGGAATGTGATTGTGGCACGAGGACGAGTACACATTGGCAAAGGCACGCTCACCGCGGAGCGCGTCACCATTCGAGATCAGAATCACGTCACCGCTAGCCGATCGGTTCCAATCAAAGAGCAGGGATTGGAGTGCAAGCCCGTGCGCGTCGGCGCTGATGTGTGGGTCGGAGCAAACGTTGTAGTTGTGGCGGGAACCCGTATCGGTCGGGGGAGCGTTATTGGTGCAGGAAGCGTCGTAACGCGTGACATCCCGCGATACTCCGTTGCAATGGGAGTTCCAGCGCGAGTTCATCGGTCGAGGTAGCACAAGTTCACCCTACGAAGCCCCATCCTCAATCCGATACTTATAGTCCTTCCCATAGCCGTAGTACCCATACACGCTGTACCCGTACCTTGATCGATCCGGCTTGCGTGCATCAAACCCATTGAATATCGCGCCGAACAACGTACCACCGAGCCGTTCCACGCGGTCCGCCGCGCTCTGAACGACGTCGAGCGACGACTTTCCGTAACGCACAAGCAACAAGATACCGTCGAGTTCTCGAAAGAATGATGCCGAGTCGGCCACCGCCAGTACGGGCGGAACGTCGAACAACACCTGATCGTAGCTCTCCTTAAACTGGGCAATGAGGCGGCGGAAGCGGTCCGAGTCGAGGAGCGCACCGGGATTGGCGTGCGACGTTCCGGCACCAATGACATGCAGGGTCTTGCCCTTCGTGGGTACAGTCTGGAGGAAAGGTCGGTAGTCGTCCGACTCCGGCATGGCTTCGAGGCAGTCCGTGAGTCCGGGCGCGCGCTCGATATCGAGGTGCTTGTGGGAAGTGGGACGCCGGAGGTCGGCGTCCACCAACAGCACGCGGTCACCGGCCTGCGCCATGGCAACGGCAAGATTGAGGCTGGTGACCGTCTTGCCTTCGGCGGGTTGCGCAGAGGTGATCGCGATGGCCTTCATGTCGCGCTCTGCATCGGCGTAGCGGACGTTGGCACGCAGGGTGCGATAGGTCTCGGAGATGACGCTTCTCGGCCTTGTGAGCGTAACGAGCGTAGAACCGCGCACGGGACGCTCCTTGCGAGGGACCGTCTTGTGGTCGGGAATGGCGGCGTGAACGGGGAGGTCGAGGCCGTCCTCCAACTCACCCGGGCCGCGAATCTTGCGGTTTAGCTGATCGAGAAGTAGCGCGACGGCGAGAGCCAAGCCGAGGCCCAGCACAAAGGCAACGACAGCCTTGTTCATAAGCTGAGGACTAATGCGGCGGGTGGGGACGAGTGCGGAGTCCACCAACAGTGCCGTGTCTTGAAGCGTTGATGTGGCAAGGTTGAACTCGGTGTTTCGATCGAGAAGCTGACCCAACTCAGAGCGGGGGGTTTCGACTTTTCGCCGGAGTTCGACAAGCTTGAGTTCGACGTCTGGCACCCGACCCAACATCGCGTCGGTATCGTCGCGGCGACTCCTAATGTTCTTGATCTCGGCTTCCAAGGCGCGGATGCGCTCGTGGATCGCCGCTGACTGGTTCTCGCGTAGTGCGGCAATGGAAGCTGGGAGCTCGTTGTTAATCAGGCCAAGTGAAATGCGCAGGTTTTTGATGGTCGAGTCGGCCTCCGTGAGGCTCCCTTCTTTGAGCAGCGCATCGAGCTGACGTTTGGTTTCCACATAGTCGGACGCGAGCTTGCTCGTGATCGAGTCAATGCCACGTGCACCGAGGGGAATCAGTCGCTGCTGCAAATCGTTGGCGCTGGCAATTGGACCGGTCGCCTTGTTGGCAGCCAATTGTTGTTGCTCCCAGCGGATGGACGTGAGCTTTGCCCGTGCCGCTTCGAGATCCAATTTGAGTTTGGCACTGGTATCAATCAGTGACTTTGCCCGTTCACTCAAGTTTCGGGCCTCATCGCTATACATGTACTTATCGAGGTTGCGCTCCGCCTGAGTGATGGAGCGTTGAATCTCCCAAAGCCGCCTCTTGGTCCAATCGCGACCGGCGGAGATGGTCTTATAGCGATTCTTCCACCGGTGCAGGAGGTAACCCTCGGCCAGGGCATCGGCCATGCGCGCCGTGTGTGAAGGCCAACTCGATGTGGCGCCCACGGCGATCAGGCCCGTGTTGTAGCCTATGGACTGCACCGTGCCACTGCGCTTGAAGACCGCGGCGAGCGCCCCGAGGCCGCGTACATACACCAGGATGACGCGACCGTTGAGCGGCGTATTTGAAGCAAAGCGAAAACGGCGATCAAACGCCTTCACGACTTTGTCGAGTTTGAAGTCCTCGATCATCTCTGCAGGGGATGGGTCACCCAGTCGCTCAACGGAAGCCGATCGACCGTCCGCACGCATAGAGAAGCGAAACGTCTGGTTGAGCCCCGCGAGTGTTTCTTCATCGATGTAGTCGGTGTGTACGCGCACGTCCACGGGGCGGCGGCCGAATCCAAAGGAGCGCAGCGTAGTCTCAAGGGGGCGGTAGCCGTGTTCCTCTACCGCCATGACTTCCACGAACGGCGGTGGGTCGGGCTCCTCCCTCTCCTTGGTTGGCTTCCACGTCTCTTCTTGCTCTGTATTGCTGCCCGCATCACTGTCGTCGTCACTGCCTGAGTCTTTGCCGTCGTCTTCGCCCTTCTTCTTTCTTGACGTCTGTTCCGGACTCAGCGTCTGGCGAACCATCTTTTCATACTCTTCGAGCCGCCAGCCAACCCCCGAATAGATCTTGGCTGCCAACTTCGCAACGGCACGAGAACGCACCATCTGCATTTCGGTCTCGAGCGTAGAGGCACCCTCAAGCGCGGCAATGTCTTCCACCAACTTGCCCGAGCGTTCCGCGTCGAGAATGCGTACCGTCGCGCTGGACGTATACGTGGGCACGGAGTAGAGGGTCTTGGCAGACATGAGCCCAAAAACGGTCAAGAACGCAAGGAGCGCGCCGAGCTTGTGCTCGCGCAGGATCCCCAAATAGTGCGCGATCTGATTACGTCCACGGCGCTTGGGCGAACGCTTGCGACGCTGCGGGCGCTCTGTGGACGTACTGCTCATGATTGCGAATAATCCCCTGTTTCCAGTGACTTAGGCATCCACTGATCTACGGGTCTTGCGAGCGCGCGACGGCTCGATTCGGTGATCCTATGCGACTAACGGCCAATCGCGGTGGAAACAGCGGCCGCCGAAGTCGCCAGATTGATCGGGGTCTGAATAATGGGGAAGATTTGCTTGAGTGCTCTCGCATAACAACCCATTTCGGACGTTCCCACGAGAACGCGATCACCGGGCTTGAGCTGGATACTGGCCCCCGCCTTCATCATGTCGCAGTGAGAGACCGTGTAGCAGCCGGGTTGACACCAGTTGCCGCGAAATACACGGATCATGCCACACTCGGCGAAGTCGCGGTTGACGTCCCCCGAGGCCGCAATCGCCTCGACCAGCGACAGGCCGTCTCTGGGAATGGGGACGACGCCCGGCTTCTTGACCTCGCCGACCACATACACACGCGGTTCTTTGCGGGTGGGAACGAAGAGCACGTCATTGTCCTGGATACGAACATTGTTGCGCAGGTCCCCCACCTGAACGAGCCGCGTGAGGTTTACGGGAATCAACTGCGAGTGCCGCGCCAGCACCGCTTGGTCGATGTCGCCGTCGTCGGGTATCCCACCGCACTCACTCACGGCGTCGAGCAAACGTGTCTTCTCTCCAATGAAGAACTTGCCAGGGTTGTTGACCGCACCGAACACGTAATAGGAGCGGCTTTTGTTCTCCACAAGATCTACGGAAACGAAGGGATCCTTCTTGTACTTGCTTGCAAGTTTGGCAATTTCGCCCTGGAGTTGGACCGCGGTGAGCCCTTCGGCCTTGACGGCTCCGAGTCGCGGCAAGTAGATATTGCCGTCGCTCTTGATGCGGGTGCCTACGACATCGCCTTTGCTGGTTTCGCCGAATGCAGCCAAGAATGGGGCGTCGCTTACAACCTGAACGCGATCGCCAACGCCCAGTACGTAGGGCAAGCTTGCAACGTTGGCAAGCTGTACGAGTTCGCTTGGGGGAACCGGCTCAAACTTCGGAGGATTCGCCTGCATGAGTGCCTGGACGCTTTGGGGATGCGTCTGCGGAACTTCTCGAGATGCGCAACCAGGCATGACGCCGTAGGTCAAACCGAGCCCGAGCACACCCAAGGCAAGCATTCGAATCGAACGTGTCATAGGACCTGTCTCCCTCCGACGAACGGTCCTCAGTCCGCCGACCGCTAGCGTATCCATTACTCGGTTCACCTGACGAGAACTGGTGCTAGAGAGTCGAGGATTACGACCTAGTAGCCCAATCTTCGTATGAGGGTTCGTATCGAGTTAGCAGTCAGGTACGGCTGATGGGAAGCACGCGGTCCTCGAGCACCGCGCGTAGGGTCTCAGTCGAGTTTTGGCAGCGAGGATCGAACCGTGGTGCGTCGGCGAATCGGGATCATCACCACATTTGCCTACCTGTTCACGTTGCCTTGGATGGCGCACAGGTTTCTACTGCTGGACAAACACCAAGTCATCGCCGCAGATCTGTTGTTCGCCGCTGCCGCTGTCGTCGCATTGATTCGCATCACGGATCGTGACGTTCGTACGCGCCTCTTGAGGAGCCGTGTCGCATGGGGATGCGGGGCGTTTTTCGCTGTAACGGCAGCAGCAGCACTTGCAGGCCCGACCCCCGAGGCCAGCAAGACGGTATTGCTTCGAACGCTCTACTTGGTCTCAGTCCCTCCGGTTCTGATTGTCAATCTCGGTGACGTACGTCGTGCCTGGATCGCACGAGCATGGTTGGGCGGCGCTGCCCTCGCATGCGCCGTGGCAGCGTGGGGAGTGGCTTCGTACTACGTGAGCAGACCTACATTCGCGGTGGCTGCCCCCGGCAACATCCCCAGTGGATTCGTTCCCCGGATTCAAGGGCCGTTTCACTCGCCGAACACATTCTGCAACTATCTGATTGCGACACTGGCTGTAGCGGCGTGGTGCGCGAGTCGCCCCATCGCCAGAGGATGGGCCATTTGCTGTTCGCTCACGGGCGTCTTTACGCTTTCACCGGGACTAGGAGCGCTTGCCGTCATGGTCTCACGGATGTGGTCGAGTCGCCTGTTGCGTGGACTTGCCTAGTGTGCAGCGGTAGGAAGCGTTGTGTTGGCCGCACTCTCCATTAGCGATCTTATGCGTGGCGAAATCGAGGCGTCACATCGCGTCCGCTTGTGGGAGCAATCGTTGGAAACGATGGTCGCCCATCCACTCACTGGCGCGGGGCTGGGTAACGAGGTATGTGCCACGCATCACGTGACGCCGAACGGCGAACGCCAGCGGCTCAATGACCCGCACGAGACCTTCTTGAGCATCGGTGCACAGTCCGGACTGCCGGCCCTCATGGCGTTCATGCTGCTGCTTGTCCTTGTCATTCGTGCGAGACGAACCCTTGCACCGAGCCTCGCCTTGGGCGTGGGACTCTGCTGGATACTCCACGGCCTATCAGGCTCGTTTGAGGAAACGCGGCATGTGTGGGCATTGCTGGGGCTGCTCTGTGTCGCTGAGACCTCAGGACGCCTCACCGGAGACACGGCCTTTGCGCCGTCGGATGAGCCAACGAGCCAACAAGATGCCTAGAACGGCACCCACGGCATCGAGCGCGAGGTCTCTGAGTTGCCCGTGGCGCATGGGATTGCTCGACTGAAGCATCTCGTCACACACGGCCACCAACATTGCGACGAGAAAGGCCCACTTGTATCTCGGCCGTAACGCCCATGCGGCCACGAATCCTATGGCGGCGTAGGCCGGAATGTGAAGCGCCTTGCGGGTGAGTGGAATCAACCAACTCGCCGTTTCCTGTTCGATACCGAGCGCGGTGTACACCCTCCTCAAGAACGGCCATAGCCCCGTCGCGAAGCCCTGTTTCTGTGCCGCCCACAACACGGTACCTGTTCCAACAAGCAGCAAGACGACGCCCGCAGATCGCCACTTCATCGGCCGATTCGTTGGAAATTCGCTCATGCCACTACACACGATTGGCCGATTGCGAGAGTGTTAACATCCCATAAACGTAGCCGGCACCTGGTCGAATCGGTCGAGCAAAGTGAATCCTCCGTGGCCTACCCCTACAGCTAAATACGAGCATGGGAATCAACTCGACCGTTTTCGTTCATCGCCGGACCGGCGAGTACCTACAGAATTTCTTGCGTTCGATCGTTCTCCCCCTACAACCACAACCATTGGTGGCGGGGAGAGACTCGTGATGAAGCATCCATGGAAGACGTTCCCGGGGATACGAAGGCGAGTTGTCATCATCGCGGTGGTTGTCTCGATCGCTGCGGCCCTGATCTTCGCAGTCGGACATACCCTCCTGGCTGTTGCGCTTGTTGCGGGCACGCTCACAACTTCTCTCCTGGTGCCCGTAACAAGCCATTTTGCCGATCGGCTCGGCGCCGTCAGCGAACCCGGCGGACGCGCCGTACACGATGCGCCAACACCGCTGTTCGGCGGTATCGCGCTCATGCTGCCGGTGCTTGGACTCCTCACATGGTCTGCACTCCAGGGTAACCACTATCTACTCGGCGTGACGATTGGCAGCGCCATCATCTTCGCGCTTGGCGTGCTGGACGATGTGAATGGCGTTCGCGCACGAACCAAGCTCATTGTGCAGCTCTTGGCCGCGACGGTACTTGTGGCCTTTGGCGCGTCGATTCCGGCACTCGGCGTTCACGGCTTGGGGACACTCTCCACAGGCTGGGCAGCCATCCCCCTGGCCGTGGTCTTCGTCATCGTCATGACCAATGCGATGAACATTGTGGACGGTCTCGACGGACTGGCGTCGAGTATGGGCCTCTTGGCGGCCGGCTCGCTCGCTCTGCTAGGTATCCACCCGCTGATCACCGTAACGCTAGCGGGCTGTTGCCTGGGGTTTTTGATATTCAATCTTCCGCGTGCGAGGGCCTTCCTGGGTGACACGGGTAGCCTCACGTTGGGATTCCTGCTTAGTGCGTTGGCACTCAAACTTCCCGTTGAACAGAACGTGCCCCTTGCCCTTGCCCTCTTTGCCTACCCCGTCGGAGACGTTGCGCTGGCCATCGCGAGGCGTGTGGCTCGCGGCAAACCCATCATGTCGCCCGATTCGGGACACGTACACCACAAGCTGCGTGAACACCTCGGCGGCACGGCCCCCGCGCTCTTGTTCATTGTCAGCATGACCGCAATCGTCACGCTGGTCGGCATGCTACGCCCCACGATCCTGTTCTTAGGGCTCGCCAGCGCCGCCTGGATCTCGCTTGCTGCCATGCTGGCCGTTGCAGGCAACTACCGAATGAACACCGTGCTGGCCTCCAGAAACCCCTTCCGCCGCCTCCACGTGGTTCACCGCTATGCGGCCGACAGCATCCGCTTGGCTCCTTCATTGGCACACGTCAATCAGGCGCTTCGCCATGCATTTGAGGCGCTCAATGTGGATGTGGCGCTGCTGGAGTCCGTTACCGGCAAGACGCTGAATCCAAAGTTTGACGCCTTGAGGGCCGTAAAGGCCCCCGCCAAGGCGTCGACCATGACACCTGCGGTCCAGCGAGAGCGCATCAATCTCGTGGTGGATATCCTCGCCCGCGCCTCAAATCGAATTGATGCGCTTGAACGAAGCGGGAATCGGCAGACAGTCTCAACGGCTCGAAGGCGGCGATCGGCGGTTTCTTAAGATCTCACCTAAAAGGTGGCCCCGCTGGTGCGCGAAACACGTACCGATGGCAGGGCTGGATAACGAGAGTTTTAAGGCATTCGCATTGCGTTTCGACCGTCTGAAAGGTGTGGTTGCTCCATATATACCCCGGAAGCACTCTGCGTCAGTGAGCGAATCGAGCCGAAGCTCTGCAGATTGGGAGCAGCATATCGTCGACGTGTCTTTGCCTTGGTCATGTCAATCTCCGATTCCGATCCACCGATCTCAGGGACCACCGGAGAGGTTACGGGCAGGATGAAAGGCCTGAACAAATTTTCAATGGGCTCAGAAGAAAGTGGTGCGCCCGGGCGATTTGACAGAAACGCGCACTGAGAAGTCGGTGCTCAGACTCGAGAGTGTTTGTCGATGCGGTATCCCAGTCGTTCCTCGCCGCCGATCTTAATGCGCTTCTCACAAGTTCAGCCAACGTAAGGCAACGGCGGCGTGCCACCGTTTCGCCTCCGGAAAGGAGCCCGATGTCATGTCGGCGACCCAATCCGAACGTGCGCTAAGGGGTACATACCCGGCGGTCCAGTCTTCGTGGCGCTTGAAGAACGCCTTAGAGAAGTCAGGGTTTTGTGCCCATCGGCGCGTTCGCACGGCAGGTGGTACCCATCCGACATTCGCTGCCACCAGAGGTCCCTTGAAATAGGGGAGGTGGGCCCAATCCGCACCACGCAAAGCCAGTGACCAATCAACGATGCGCCGGTCTACGAATGGATACGTAACCGTGAGACCAAATGGTCGAGCCGATTGTGCGTACCGCTCAAATGCGCACGCGTAGTCATTGCCATTGAGCATTGCCGCCACACCATGCGGCGGCGGGAGGAACTTGGTGCGACGAAACGCGTCCGCTAGCCGCTCCCAAACCTGTGTTTCTTGAGCGAACTTCACCCGAATCATATCGCTACTACGCCGCTGCTTAAATGGTCTACGAAGTCCGGTGATGCGGCGCACGACAGAAGGCAAGAATGGACGCACAATCTGATGGATCACCGCCGATGGCAATGAACAGGAATATCCGTGGCGATAGGCTTGCAGCGTGCGTAGCGCCGACGGTACTCGGAGATGCCGGAGCAGAGCCCACGTTGTGGATTGGTTAACGGCCAGAAGCTCATCGGGCCCGATGCCAACCATGGCTTGCTTCATGCCTTTTCGGCCCGCGTGCCAAAACAGTCCGGCACGCAGTCCGGCTTGAGTCAACGCAAAAAGCGCATCACAATGCTTGAGCATTTCCCGAAACGGTTCGCTAAGAAACCCCGGGGTTTGAGGTGAAACAACATCACAAGGGCCGCTGTGACCAGTGAGCATGTTTCGCACAAATCGTGCATCGGGGCAGGTTTGCTCGTTAGATTCGACCGCCGAAAACGTGTGAATTGAGGCTCCCGCCGCCCTACTCGCGCCCAATAGCGTGCCCGAGTCAACGCCTCCACTTAGAAGTAGCCCCGTAGCGGGTTCGCCATGAATCCGACTGCGGATTGCATCCAAGATAAGCGGCCGCAAACTCTCTCCCATCTCCTTGGCATTTCGAAATCCGTGGGCGGTTTGAGGCTCAGCCCTCCACCATCGATGTTCCTTCTCGCGACCGGAAGGGTCAATAACAACGACGTGTGCCGGTGGAACGCGGGATACGCGTTGAAAAAACGTTCGACGTGAATCGCTCCATTCGAGAGGTGGGACGAGGTAGTCAGCTACTCGGTAGGGATCGGGTGTCAGCGGAACGAATGGAGTACACCGAAACGCATCGGGTGTTGATGCGAAAGCAATGAACTCGCTCCCTACGTGGTAGTAGAGCGGTCGAACAGCGAATATGTCCACGCCAATCATGAGCTCACGAGTCTGTGTGTCGAGTACCGCGAACGAGAAGTCGCCGTACATGTGTTTCGCGGCGTCCCGTCCATACGTCTCGTACGAAGCGAGGAACTCACTGGATAGCCCCCCCTTTGCATCCAAACCACGACGTGCACGGACCTCGTCGAGGTTGTCGATGCGCGCGTCGCACACGGCGACTCCTTTGGGGCTGGACGCGGGATCCTCAGTACCCGTCTGTCCCAAAGCCGCCCCATCGCACTCGTAAATGTGATACGCCCCGCCGAAGGGCGCGCTAACGCGTTGGCCCATTGCCTGCAAAACTTCGGAATCGATCGGCGCGCCATCGAGTGAGACAATGCCGAAGATGCCAGACATAGACTGGTGCTCCGGGTTTTCGGGTTGCGACTAGGCTACAGATGCCGACACGCAGTCCGCAACCCAATCCATTGTGCCCGAACGCTCCAGGCAGAAGCTGCTATTTCAGTGTAGGCAGGATGAGGCAAAGCCGGATATCGACTGGCCGTAACCGTGTCCGATTCGGTGCGTTTTTACGTTGGCGCCAAGCTCGAGCCGTAAATGATGCACCAGCGGTTCAAAATGAGGTGCGCCTTGGCCTACGTGAGAGAAGAGGTAGATTTCCGATCCTCAATCCGAATCTCCGTTGCAATGGGTACATACAATGGCGCACAGTTTCTATATGAGCAACTGGAGAGCCTCGCGTCGCAGCAAACACTTCCGCTTGAATTGGTCGTATGCGACGACGACTCGCAAGACGCAACGCTGGATATTCTATCTGACTTTGCCTCATCGGCGCCATTCCCCGTACATGTCCATCGGAACGAACACAGACTTGGTTTTACCAAGAATTTCTTGAGAGCTGCCAGCCTCTGCATAGGCGAGTGGGTGTCGTTTTGCGATCAAGATGATGTATGGCTACCCAACAAGCTCTCAAACGCGGCGAATGCCATTGTGCGCTACAAGGAGGCAAACTTGATTCTTCAGAAGGCGCACGTATGTGATGAGAATCTATCCAAGGCCGGCACACTATTTCCCACGGGATTTGCGGCTGGCGCCTATGGACCGCGGAAGATCTACGGCTTCTGGCTATGGCCTGGATTCTTACAGACAGTTCGGCGCGAGTTATTGAACTTGTCAGTGAACACGACCTTGCCGCCGAATTACGACTCAGGTATGCGACTGCAGTCGCACGACAAGTGGGTGTGCATGCTCGGCAATTCGTTGGGAGGAGTCGTCATACTCGCTCCTGCGTCGGCCTTGTATCGCCGACACCGGCGCACCGTTAGCAATAGCGGCGGCGCCCGATCTATGCGCCAACGCGTAAAAAAGTCGATATCTGTGGGAGCAAGTCGCTACCGATTTCTAGAGCAAGTTGCTATTGCATGTGGCAACCATTTGAGAGAGATAGCCGTCACATCCAATCGGGAAGACTGGCGCAAAATGCTCCGCGCGTCCGCAGTCGCGTTCGACCGGCTTGCGGGTGTACAGGCGCGTCGGGCAACTATTCATGGAAGCCGCTCCATATTGACTCGAACGCGGCATTTCGGCTCGCTGCTCATACGGGGTGGCTACGTAGGTCCGACGTTTGTGGCGTCGGGGTGGAAGAGCGCGGCTAAGGATGTACTAGCTGTATTCACACCCTCACTGCTACGCCGGATGCGGAACTTCGGGAACGGAAAGAACTGAACCTAGTTACAACCGCGATACGATCAGGCCAACTCAGGCGTTGGAATCTCAAGAGGCGACACCGTCGGAAACGTCAGCACAAGATGGGACCCGAAGACTCCCAATGAAGAAGGCGCCAACTCTCAAGCGTTGAAACGTTCCAATACTCCGGCGATTCGAGGCGGGACGCAGAATGCTCGTTCTTCACCCACCCCGACCCACGCGCTGACTCGACGAGACCGGTCATCCACTCGATTCGATTCGCATAGAGCGTCGTCTCGAAGTCCGGATTTCCGTCCTGAGCACGCGTTCGGACACTTTCGGGAACCCACGGTTTGGCAGCGGCTGCCAGGGGCGCCTTGACATGGGGCAACAAGGACCACGCACTGGCATCAAGGCCGAGCGCCCAGTCCACAATTCGCCGATCCACGTAGGGATGGGTGGGCACCACGCCGAAGGGACGGGCCATTTGAGCGTAGCGCTCAAATGCGCAGGGAAAGTCACCGTCGTTTAATACGCGGGCAATGCACTCGCCTGCCGATGCGATCGGCTGAATGGGATACGCCTCGGCGAGTCGTTCGCGTACGCGAGTTTGGGTCGCCAGCCCCTTACTGATGAGGTGACCAATGCGACTCGCACGAACGGAACGAAGGGAGCGAATGATCCTCCGGATGGGGAAAGGAACCGCAGGTCGAAGAAGACGATGAAACAGCACGCTGCGCTTGGATCCACCGTAACTGCGATGGTAGGAGCGAAGCGTGCGTAAGGACTGACGCAGGCGCGCTCGACGTAGAAGCCACGACGGTGCGAATAAGGGGAGTCCCATGCACTCGTCGGGCCCTACGCCCGTCATGACGACGTCCACACCCTTCGTACCGGCATGAGCGAATAGAGAAGTTCGGAGACCTGCCTGCCCGAATACGAAGAGTGCATCGCAATTGGATAACAACGTGTCGATGTGCGAACCCATGAGGCCCGGCATATCGGGTGTCAAGATCTCTGACGGACCCTCGTGTTGCTGAAGCACATCGCGTACATAACGAGCATCGGGACACTTCGTTTCGTCTCTCTCGATACCAGAAAACGTATGCAACGTGGCGCCGGCGGCGCGACTGGCGCCTAGCAACGTCCCGGAATCGAGCCCGCCGCTGAGCAAAAGCCCTGGGTGTTTGGCTTGCGATGCCCTGGAGCGAATGGCCTCCACAATCAGGGGTCGAAGACTCTCGCCCATCTCCTCTGCGCTTCGAAACCGATGCGGCGTTCCGGGCTCCGCCTTCCACCACCGATATTCTCGTACTGTCGCGTCCGTTGCAATCGAGACGACATGTGCCGGTGGTACGCGTTTGACCGCACGGAAAAACGTGCGACGGCTCGTACTCCACTCCAGTGCGGGCACAAGGTAGTCGGCCACACGATAGAGATCGGGATCGAGTGGTACGTGGGGAACATAGCGAAATGCGTCGGGCGTTGACGCAAACACGATCCACGCCTTGCCTACGTGAAAATACAGCGGCCGGGTAGCGAAGACATCGACACAGAGAACGAGCGTACGCGACGTCGAGTCATACACAGCGAAGGCGAAGTCGCCGAACATAGACGTGCACGCGTCGCGCCCCCACTTCTCGTATGAGGCCAAAAACTCGCCGGAAAGGACGCTAGAAGATTCTGTGCCGAGCCGCGTACGTAGCTCGTTCAGGTTGTCAATCCGCGCATCACACACCGCGATACCGGCCGGACTTTCCGCGGGTAGCTCGCTGCCTACCTGACCGAGTGCTACACCCTTGGCGCGGTAGGTCTTGAACGCTCCGCCGAAGGGTGCTGCAACGTGACGGCCCAACGCTTGAAAAACTGTCTCGTCAATGGGCGTACCGTCGCGTGCGATGATTCCGAAGATGCCGGACATGCCGCAGTTTTCGCTCCCACCACACGCGCGGGCACTCGGGCAGCCGCTATATTCGACGCAGTAGACCAAACCGAATTGTCTCGGGCGCACAACGAGTACGATAAGATCTTCTAATTCCTATCTCAACGGCAACGCGACTCAGTAAGCCCGCTCGATCATTCGTAACTACACATGCATCTACGACATTTGCTTTTTCGGGGCATTGCCGTTTCCCTCTGCCTTTGACCCCGAGCCGCCCAGTGTGAGATCCTCAATAGTCCCAAGCTGCCGAAGGATCGGCGAGGCGTACGACTTGGCTGGCGGTCTAGGAGCGGACTGCATGTAGGTCTCCAGAAACGTAGACCGGGTACTTGAGACTTGCTGGCGCGTCAACAGGCTATCACAGCAACCTGGGGATCTTGAGAACTTAAGGAAAATGATGCCACCAAGAAGCATCGACAGGTGGTAGCAGCGCGTACATGTGCGTGTCGGTTGAGTTCGGCTGAATCCGTAGAGAACAGAACAATCGGTCGGTGCACGCGAAATCCTCAACGGCTTCCGCGAAACACCCGCGTGGCATGTAGCCGACCGCCATAGATTCGTTATGGTTTCGACCGAAACCACCACTTCGCTTCTACGTAGGCTCGCGCAAGCCCTATCGCCTCGCCGGGGCCCTCCAGTAACGAGATCTTTCGCATGAGCTGGCGTAGTCGCCCTGGCTCACGAAACTGAACCAGTTCGTCGGCTCCAGGAGCACATCGGGGGGAGACATCCTGAACCCGGGCCTCGTGCCGCCTCAACATATCCACCACAGCCAGGCTTGCGCGGATGGCCTTGCCGAGGCGAAACCTGTGGGCCCGATCAAGCAGGCGTTCGCGGCCGCCATCGCCAAGACGATACAGGAGACGCGAAGCGTCTACATAGGCGATGCACGGAACCCAGAACTGATGGCGCGATGCGTGAACCAAGTGAAATAGTGTTTCGTCTAAGGGGTCGAGGAGAAAGGTTGTGGGAGCGTCGGGCAGGGGTAGGGCACGTTGCCACACGTCGTTCAGGTCGATGCGGCTTCGGTAGGGCTGCGTAATGGAGCGGTGCAGGTCGATGCAACCCGTCCATGGCGCGGGTTGGCCGAGTGTCAATGCGTGGTGTGCCCTCGACAGTCCATGAAACTTGCCGTCGATGGTGTAGCCGAGTTCTTTGAGCGTGTCTGTTGCGCGTTGGAACTGCGCCTGGGGCACGAGAAGGTCGAGGTCGTCCATCGGTCGCAGGGCGGCATCAGCATAAATCGTACGGACATATGACGCGCCCTTGATGAGCGCGACTTTGACGGAAGCGTTGCCCAGCGCATCGAGTGCTTCGCGAAGTTGACGTTCGCGCTCGAGTGCTTGGGCGGCACTTGCAATGAAGTCGTTTCGAAAAGCTTCATGCCCACGATGAAAGCATAGGGGCGCAAGCCGGTTGTGTCGGACGAGGCCCACGGGCATAGGATGATCGTCGAGACGTGCGGAGTTTTCGTCCGCGGTCATGAGTAGCTGGAGCAAACGCCGCATTGCAGCGATGTCATGATCAGCGACGTTAGGGTCCATGGAAGCCAATCATGGCGTAGGCCCCGATAGAGCTACGTCATCCCATACTTATCGAGCTTACGTTGGAGCGTAAATCGGGAGATGCCAAGGAGGTCGGCGGCGCGGGTCTTGTTGTTGCTGGTGACGCGGAGGGCCTTTTCGATCTCGGTGCGCTCGACGTTTTCGACGAGTTCGATGATGTTGCGGACTTCGCCGTCGTCTTCGTCGGCAAGGCCTTTGGCGCCGCGTAAGACGTGATCGGAGAGATCCTGTTCATTGACGACATCGCCGGATAGCGCGACCATGCGCTTGACTTCATTCTCAAGTTCGCGAATGTTGCCAGGCCAATCGTAGGCCGCGAGTATGTCGAGTACTCCATCGTCCAGTCGACGCACGGAACGGCGCTCGCGGGCGGCGTGACCGTGGAGGAAGTGATCCACGAGCAGTGGGATGTCTTCCTTGCGATCACGAAGAGGCGGGAGATCGACCGTGAGCACGCGCAGGCGGTAGAAAAGATCCTCGCGGAATTCGCCGGCACGAACCAAGCGATCGAGGCGCTTGTTGCTGGCACTGACGATACGCACGTCCACCTTGCGGACTCGCTTGCCCCCCACCGGCCGCACTTCGCCTTCTTGCAAGGTGCGCAGCAGCTTCTTCTGCATGTCGGGACTCATGTCGGCAACTTCGTCGAGGAAGAGCGTGCCCTTGTCGGCGAGTTCAAAAAGACCCTTCTTGTCGCGATCGGCACCGGTAAACGAACCGCGCACATGACCGAAGAGCTCACTCTCAAGCAACGTGTCGGTGAGTGCTGCGCAGTTCTCAGAAAGGAATGGAAGTTTGGCGCGCGGGCCATTGGCGTGAATCGCTTTGGCGATCAGTTCCTTGCCCGTGCCCGACTCACCCGTAATGAGAACCGGCTCGTCGGTAGCCACAATCTTGTCGAGCAGCCGCAACACGTCGCGCATGGCCTTGGAGCTACCGATGATCTTGGGATAGACGCCCTGTTGCTCACCCACGCTGCGTAGGCGATCACGCACCACATTGAGTTCGCGCGCTTGGCTGTCTACGCGATTCTCAAGACTGCGATTGAGCACTTCCAACTCGCGCAGATGGCGCTCGTTCTCTTCGTAGAGCGACGCGCGCTCAATTGCCGTGCCCGCGAGGTCGGCAAACGAAAGCAATACGTCTTGATTGCCGCTCTTGAACGCATCCATCTGGAGGCGATTGTCTACGTAGACAGCGCCGAGAATCTTGTCGCGCACGCGGAAGGGAAGACACATCACGCTGCGCGCACGAATCGCATTGATCGACAGCGTGCCCGCAAAGCGATCGTCTTCGACGGCGTTGGCGGTCACGATCAGCTCGCCGCTCTTCATCACGCGATCCACGATGGATGCCGAGAACGACGCTTCGGGGCTCTGGACGTCTTCCTGCTCGAAGTTTCGCGCGACGCGCACGCGCAGCTTGCCATCGGGTTCGGCGAGCACGAGGAAGCCACGCTCGGCGCCGGTGAGTTCAACCAAGTGGTCCATGACGATGCGGAGCAACGGGTCGAGGTGAAGCTGACTATTGAGTGCTTGGGCCACGCGCTGAAGGCGCTCGAGCTTGTCGGCGCCCTCGGTGTCGAGTCCCAACTCCTCGGGCGTTGAAATCATGGTCTGGCTGAGGCGCGGATCGTCGGGGGGCGGTGCCTCTTCGAAAAAGAGGCGAGCATTGCCCACGCCGATTTCGTCGCCACGTTTCAGGGACACGCGTTCGACAAGATGGCCGTTGAGTCGGGTGCCGTTTTGGCTGCCAAGGTCTACGAGGACGAACTGTTCCTTGTGGCGATCGACGCGGCAGTGCTCACGGGACGCGCGAAGATCCAGCACCGCGATGTCGCTTTCGGCCGCCCGGCCCACAACGACCTGGGGCTGGTCGAGTTCAAACACGGTGCGCGTGTCGCGTTCGTCGAGGATGAACCGTGGCACTGAACTCCCTTCTCGGTGTGGGCCGTCTTGAGGTGCCTCGTCACTGGCGAGGGGCCGATGAGGCGGCCCGTGCTTACGATATTTTTGCGGATCCTACCGAAGTGAATGCGCACGTGGGCGCGCATCACACCGCTATCTTAGGGGATGAGCGCGCGCCGTGTCGCGCCCTGCCAGGGCTCTTCCGGGCCGATGACGTGGTCGGCAAGTCCAAATCGTCTTGCTCGTCGAGTTGGGGGACCGCAGGGCTACAGTGCGCGTAGCGCTGGGCGGGCTCGATCCGCCTCGTTTTGTGCCCGCGAGGGAGTCGGCAATGAAGACGTACGAAGTGGATGAACTGGCCGCATTGGCCGGTGTTGCCCAGAGTCAGATTCGCGACTGGGAGGTCCAGGGCTACTTGGGCGAAGTCGAGAAGGACGAACAGGGCTACTCCATCTACCGCTTCCCGCAAGCAGAACGGTGCGTAGAACTTGGCGGTCGTGGCATTCCACGTCGCATTTGTGTGGTGAATCAAAAGGGCGGTGTGGGCAAAACCACCACGGCCTTTACGCTCGCAGCCGCCTTCGCCGACCTCGGACGTCGCGTGCTGGCTATCGACCTGGATGCACAGGCCAATCTCACGACGTCGTTTGGTTTGGATCCCGACGCGCTCGACCTCACCAGCGCCGACCTCTTTACCGACGAGCGTGTGGGCCCCGAAAACGTCATCCTGGAAACGGGTATCGAAGGCGTGCATGCCATTCCCGCCGACATCACCATGTGCAATGTGGAAGCGCGCATTCAAGACGCCATCCAACGCGAGCGCATTCTCGACTCAAAGCTTGAGATGCTCTACGACCGCTACCACATTATCTTGTTCGACTGCCCGCCCAACTTGAGTCGCATCACCATCAATGCACTGTGTGCCAGCCAAGAAGTTGTGGTGCCCATCGAAACGCAGTCCTATTCCATCAAAGCTATCAGCGACTTGACGAACACGTTTTCGCTGCTCAAAGAAAAGATGGGCCACGAACTCGTTACGTGGATTCTTCCAACAAAAGTCGACCGACGCATTCGATTGGCCACCGACATTTTGGAAGCCCTCGACGAAGCCTTTCGCGGGCGCATCCTCGATCCCATTCACGTCGATTCCAATCTCGTGCGCGCGCCGCTCGTTTGCGAACCCGTAACACGCGCGTTTCCCACGTCGCGCTCTGCACTCGAGTACGCGCGTCTCGCTCGCTTCCTCACACTGCCCGACCAAGACCGCACGCAGTGGATGGCCATGACCCTCGACGAACGCCGCCGCATCATCGAACAGGTCGAACGCGAGCGTCACGAAGACAGCGACACCGGCGTTTCTCGCACTGGATAACGCGCCAGCGCACCCCGGTCGTGCGCCACAAAAGCCTGGCTTTTGTGGCGCATCGGGTGGCAGCGATCGGCGACAGAGGCCCATTCGCTCCGGCGTGCGCCAGAAATACCAGGTTTATTTGGCGCTTTTGAGGAGGGCGGCGAGGTGGGTGAGGACGCGGACGGGGGAAATCTTGGTGAGGCAGGGGTGGCCCGGAATGGGGCAGGTGCGAAGGAAGCAGGGGCTGCAGGGCTCGGGGTCGTAGATGAGACGACAGGGCGCGGAGACGTTGGGACTTGACACCACAGGATCGGTGGCACCAAAGATGGCGACGAGGGGAATGCCGAGGGCCGCGGACACGTGCATGGGGCCGGTATCGTTGGATACGACAGCATCGGCGGACGCGATGACGCCCATAAGGGCACCTACGTCGGGTGTTTTTCCGACGCCGCGCAAGAGTTTCGGACCGGCAACGCGTGCAATCTTGTGTTCGACGAGCGCGGACTCGCTGGTGCCGACGGTGAGGACCTCGCAGCCCAACTCGTGAATCGCGGCGCGTGCGAGTTCGCCAAACTGCTGTGCCGACCAGCACTTTGCCGGTCCGTAGCTGGCACCAGGTTCGAGCACAACCAGCGGCTTATCCCGGTCGCGCCCGAGGCGAATGAGGATCGCGTCTGCGGCATCGCGGTGGTCCTTCGTCGGAATCGCACGCCATGCGGGAAGCGTGACATCGCCGAACGGCTTTGCGACCGCGGCATAGTAGGCACTGCGATGAAACGAACGGAGCGGACGCCAGTTTTCAACGCGATGCGTGAGCATGCGACGGCGTCCGGTGGCGCCTAGGCCAAGTCGTGTGGGTATGCGAGCGAGCCAGGGAGCAATTGCGGCTCGCGTAGACCGCGGAAACACCACCGCCAAATCGAACTCATACGTACGAAGCCGGTTACGGCTAGCACGGAAATCGGCAAGACGTCGATCACGTCCGCACGGGACCGTCTCGGATACGCCGGGAAGCAATGCCGCCAAGGGAAGAAAAGGGGCGGGTGCTGATGCAACGATGTGGGCCTGTGGATGTGCCTTCGCGATGGTGTGCACGGCAGGTGCCGCCATCACGATGTCACCCAACCAATTGGGCAGTCGGAGGAGAATGCGCCGCGCGTTTGCGTCGATGGACGGAATCGCTAGCGCGCCGAGGGCTGCTTGCGCGCCAGGATCAAGAAGCCCGCCCGCCATGACGTGGGGATCGGTCGTTGACGCTATTTAAACTGCGCCGCTGTGGGCTGCGCACCGACCAAGTACGTCACGAGATACACCACCGCAACGAGGTAGAGGAAGCCCAGAAAGCCCAAGAACCACTTGGGGGCCGGTGCGTCACCTTCAATAATCCCCGCATCTTCAAAGACGTGTTCGCCGTGTCCCGAATCCGACGCTGAACTCATCTGACCCTACCTCTCTGCTTGCAAGCAATCCCGTGCGCACCGCCACGTAAGTGAGCGTCACGACTTGGCTTGCATGGCTTTCGCGGACTTTGCCTCCGCGCCCTCCGCTTTGGGCGTATACCAAACCTGTCGATCTTGCTCGAGCATGGCCTCCGCAACCGCATCGGGGTCATCGAACTGACCCGTGCGAATGCTCCACGCGAATACAAGCCAGGCCGCCAACCCCATGAGGAGGCAAACGGCGAAGATCCACCAGATGACGGATACGGCGAGCGGAATCATGCCCGCATTCTACGTCGCGACCGGACCGAGGTCACGACGAGGATCGGGGCTCAGGCAGCTCTTTTGATTCGCGCGCCAATTCACTCCCGAGTTCGGCCCGCAGGCGCAATGAATTGCCGATCACGCAGAGGCTCGACACGATCATGGCCAGGGCCGCGAGCAGAGGCGGCAGCCCCATCCACACCGCCCACACGACTGCGGCGAGGTTGTAGCCGAAGGCCCATACCAAGTTCCAGATGACGGCCCGCCGGGTCTTGCGCGCGGCACCAAAGAGCAGCGGAATGCGCGCGAGATCGGCGCCGAGCAGACTCACATCGGCTGACTCTCGCGCCAAGTCGGTTCCGCTCCCCACAGCGATACCAAGATCGGCTGCGGCCAATGCGGGTGCGTCATTGATTCCGTCCCCCACGAACACCACGGCCCCCTCGGTTTGCCCCGTGAGACGCGCCACGACGTCCACCTTTTCAGCGGGAAGCAATCCGCCATGCGCGTGTTCATTCGGCACGTGGAGTTGCGCGGCGATCGCGTGAACAACAGTCTGAGCATCGCCCGATACCAGGTGAACCCCAACGCCCTCGCCTCGCAGTCGCTCAACAGCTGCGTGCGAACTCTGCCGCAACGGATCGCTGAGTGAGATCGTGCCTACCAATTTGTCGTTGCGCATGACCACCACATCGGACGACGAAGCGTCGCCCGCCAACCAGGCAGAGGAACCTACGCGAACCACGTCGCCATTCTTGAACGTGGCTTCGATGCCTCGCCCTGCGTTCACATGCATCGCGTTCGGTCGCTCCAGCGTAATGTCCTCGCGCCGCGCCTCGTCTACGATGCCGCGCGCCCACGGGTGTTCACTTTCGAGTTCCGCGGAAGCGGCCCAGCGCAGCAACGATTCGCGCGACTCATTGGCAGACGGTGTCAATTCATCAACACGCGGCGCTCCCTGTGTAAGGGTACCCGTCTTGTCAAAGGCCACAACGGCAACGCGTCGGAGCGCTGCGAGGGCTTCACCATGGCGAACAAGAATGCCGTGTTCCGCAAGTCGGCCGAGCGCGGCCGTAACGGCAAGCGGCGTTGCAATGCCAAGCGCACATGGACACGCAACCACCAACACACTTAGTGCGTGAAAACACGCGGGCTCAAAGCCCTTGCCCCCCACCACGATGTCGTAGATCGCAACGACGATGGCAAGCAGGATCACTAGCGGCACAAAGACGGTGGCCACACGGTCCACGAGGCGTTCCATCGGACTTCGCCGCGCACGCGCCTCCACCAAGATGCGTTGCACCTCCGCCACGACGGTATCGCGCCCCACGGCCGATGCTCGAACGTCGATCGCGCCGTCAAGTGGCACGGTCATGGCACGTACGACGTCATTAAGACCCACGACGCGAGGACGCGCTTCGCCGGTGAGCGCCGCTTCCTCGACTCGCGCGCCACCGGAGACGACAACGCCATCCACCGGAATGCGCTCGCCCGGTTTGACGCGCACGACGTCATCCACGGCAAGCTGTGATACATCGACATCGATCGTTTCGCCCGTGGGCACGACCCGCCGCGCCGACCGTTGATCGTCACTCAAGAACCGCCGCAGACTCGCGCTTGTCTGTCGCTTGGCAGCGGCTTCAATCCAACGACCGACGGTCATGAGTGTGGCAAGTCCGGCCGCGGTATCAAAGTAAAGCGGCTCGCGCTCGCCTTTGAGCAACGTAAAACAACTCACGCCGTACGTGGCGGTGATGCCCAGTGCCACCAACACATCGGCACCCACGCGACCGGATTGCAACTGCTTGACAGCGCTCCACACATACGGCACGCCCAGCAAGAGCATGACCGGCGTACACAGAATCCACTGAGCGATGGGAGCAATGGAAGCATAGCTTTCGCGATCTATCGCTGTCGGATCGAGATACACCACCCACTGAATGAACATGACGACCATTGTGAGCAGAAAGCCGAGGCCCAGGCGCGCAAGCAATGACGCCGACTCACTGCCCCCCTCGCGCTTGACGTCGCCCGCAAGCCGAAAGGCAATCGAACACCCCACACAACAGAAGTGCGCCTCGACGTCCTTGATGGCGCGCGTCACACGACCGGCCCCCGCTGGAAGTTGGCAGTGTTCACAGAAGAGCGGTGCGCTTGCTTCGTTCACACGATCATTCTGCTAGAGATGATGATGCCCATGACCAAAGAGACCGTGGAGAAACTCGGGAAACGCACCGCGAATGGCCGTAACGAGGCCCAAAAGAATGATCCACACGCCCGCCACCCGAACCATACGACGACGCAGGGCCGGTCCCATGGCGGAACCACCGAGAACCACTGCCATCAACGCGGGCATGCTGGCGAGACCGAGAATGGCCATTACAAGTATGGCGCGAAAGAGGGAACCCTGTTCAAGGGCCGCTGCGAGAAACGCATACACCAATGGACACGGTAAAAACCCGGTGAGCATGCCCATGGCTGCCGGCGCCGCGGCGCCCCGCATATTGACCACGCTCTTCACCGCGCGTCCGTACAGCGAGTCAGGGCCAAAGAGTCCCCCCACGGGAAGCTCTTTCAACACGCCCAGGAATTGAAGTCCGGCCACGATCATGAGCAGGCCAGCCAAGACGGAGAGCAGCGTTTGCACGGCCGAAAACCATGGCGCCTTCACTAGCGCTACGCCCGCGATCCCAACGATGGCACCGAGAAACACATAGGTAAGCGTCTTGCCCAAGTGAAACAGCACTTGCGTGGCAATGCGCGAGGACGCAGTGCGTTCGGATCGGTCCACGGCAAGCACAAAACCGCCGCACATCCCAACGCAATGAAACGAGCCGAGTAGTCCGGCGGTTAAGAGCGCCCACATCGGCAAGCGCTCCTCACGATGCCTCTTATTCTTCTTCCATGATGTTGGGCCATTCGAGACCCGACAGGTGCATCACGTAGTAGACGAGCGCCCAGTCATCGCCGAAGACCCATTCGTCATCGACGACTTCGCTGCGGACGAGTGACTCGACGTACTCGGTGACGGTGCCGTCTTCGCCGGTTTCGGTGACCACACCCTCAAGATTCTCGTCCTTCAATGGAATGAAGAGCGAACGGCGGGCACGCTTTGCGAGCTTGGCGATCTCGTCTTCGGATGCACCGGCCTTCTTCGCGGCTTTCAATGCATCGGCTTGATCAAATGCATTTTCAAAGTCGACGATGTTGGCCGGCATACCAGTGCCTTCCAGACCCGTCATGATGGTACGATAGAGGTCTTGGGGTGTTGCGCCCGCGCGGTAGCGCATCTCGGGCTGATCACGATCGCTGCGAGGCGCGAAGTCGCGCGGCCGCACTATGCCGCCGTTGTCCTTTGTCGTGCCATTCCAACCGGGACCATCACCGCGGCCTGTAGCACCGTGGCAGTTGCTGCACTTCATTGCCGAGTACATCATTTTGCCGCGTGCCAAGATCTCTTCTTCCATCTCCGGATCGAGCGGCGGTACGGGAGGCACGGCGAGTGCTGCGTCGTCGTCGTCCCACGGCTTGCCACGGTCCCCGTCGGTGGTCTCTGCGAAGTGCTTGAGGTAGTCGACAAGAATCCAGAGATTCTCGTCACCGAGTTTTCGCCAATCGGGCATCGAGGTGCCCGGCAAACCGCGATAGAGCGTGCGATAGAGATCGCCATCCAGCGGACGGTTGCCGACGGTTGTGCTGCGGTAGCGATACTTGGCTCGCGTAAAGTCGCGCGGACGAATGCGAAGCCATTGAGCGGCCTCACCATTGCCGCGGCCCTCTGCGCCGTGACACGGAGCACAGTTTTCCACGTAGAGCTCTTCGCCCTTACGCAGTCGCGTGTCCCACTCAGGGTTCGCCTTGCGCCACGCCTTCATGAGTACGTCGTACTCGCGAATCGTGTCGTCTCGCTCCTGCAAATCCTCTTTGGATGCCTTTTCAAGCGCCAAACCGTACATCCGTGCTTCCACAGCGCGCATGGGCATGAGCCCGTCGGCAATGGAGACGGTCCAGTCCTCTGTGTCGTCGCCTTCACCAGTCGCCTTCTCTATAAGTACGTCTTCGACACCCTTCATGGGTGGCGTGTAAGCACGCGTGGGCGTTCCTCCGGGGATGGGCCTACGCCACTTGCCAATCGCAATGCCGAGGCGCTGCAAATAGGCCACGAGGTCTTTCGCTTCCTGAGTGGGACGCGGACGGATGTCGTAGTCGGTCAAGAGGCCGTCACCTACGTCTCGACCTGTCCACTCGTCTTTGTAGGACCCGTCTCGAACATCGTCGCCGCTCAGTGAGTGAGCCTTTGTTGGTGCAAGTACGCCGCCTGCGTCAATACGAGCGATACGAACTTCCTTGAGCACATCAAGACCACCAGGCCATACCGACTTGTCGTCAAACTTAGGGGAAACGATGCCGTCCCCGTCGGTGTCGAGGGCTCGCAACAACTTGCCGGCCTCTTCCGCGTTCCCCCAAGGCTTGAACAACCAGGTGAACGCCGGCATGACCGACGTGCCCACCGTGTAGCGTGGGTTGTAGAGATGGGCCATCTGCCAATCGTCGTGACGGCGACCGCCTTCGCGCGCGAGGTCGGGGCCGATTCGGCGCGTCGAAAACAAATGCGGCTGATCCACCATGCTCTCGCCCGCTTGGCTCACGGGTCCCCAACGCACGTCCTCTTCATTCACAGGACGAACAAACTGGCTGTGGCAGTGCCAACAAATCTCGCGAATGTAAATCTCACGCCCACGGGCTTCCTGCTCGGTGTACTCGGGAACCGGAATCTTTTCGCCGGTCTCAAAGTGGCGCACCATGGGTATGGCGGCGTCGGTCATGATGTGAGGCGCCACAATCAGCAGGCAAAAGGCAAATGCGTAACACAGCACGCCGCCAATAATCGCGATGCCACCAAATCGTTCGAAGAAGTTCATTGCAGGTTCCCTTCTACGCCGCCGTGCCAGAGTCGTCGTCGCCGATCTCTGGCATTGTGATGGATTCGTGTGAGTCGTACGGCACGCGCTTGCCGCACGCCATGGTCATGATCATGTTGTAGAAAAAGAACGCGATGCCCACATCCATCATGGAGCCACCGAGCGTTCGCATAATCCAATAGGGCCGAATCGCCGTTACGGTGTCGATCCAACGCGTGTCGTCGGTCTGGAGCAAGGCGCCCTGGGCGAGACCCGCAATTGTTAGCGCTGCGAACATGACGCCGAAGCCGAGGATCTGCAACCACCAGTGCCACGCCATGAGTTTCTGACTCCACACGCGACGACCGGTCACGCGCGGCAATACGTAATAGATGGCCGCCATCATCCAAACGATGAACGCGCCATAGACCGCACTGTGGGCGTGCCCAACGTTGTAATCACCGAAGTGTGTTAGCGCCTGCATATCGCGGAACGCCTCGGTGGGTCCCTGAATACACGTTGCGAGGTACCACACGGTGCCCAACACCGTAAGTTTCAAGGTGTAGTTGCGACCCGCGAACTGCTTCCACTCGCCGAACATGGTTCCGAACATGTTGAGGACGAACGCGCCGACGGGAAGCATAAGCATCCACGACGCGGTGATTGCAATCGTCTGTGCCCAGTCAGCGATCGGGCTGTAGATGTAGTGGTGAACACCATTGAGAGGATAGAAGAATGCCAATCCCCAGAAGCCGATGAGCGACAACTTGTGGCTAAACAACTTCGCCTTCGTAGTGGCCGGCATCATGTAGTAGGCAACACCCAAGCCAAGCGGCGTAATCCACAGTCCCACCACGTTGTGGAGGTAGAAGCCATGCATTGCAGCGCTAGTAACACCCTTCATTTGCGGGAGGATGAGCGAACCGAGGGGCAGATTGATCACGCTCCACACAATGCCCGCGACCCAGTACCAGAGGCTCACGTACATGCGCGAATTCTCGCGCTTGATGATGGTGTGGAGGTACACGCCCACGGTGAGCACGATGCCCACGGTGGCAACGAGGTCCACGGCCATGGGGTATTCGCCGGCCTCGACCGGCTGGATGTAACCCAAGAGGATGCAGATTTCACCCGCCAATACGGCGAGGTTGAAGAAGCCGTAGCCCCACCACGCCATGCGCGTGCTCGTGAGCGGCCGTCCGCACAGCTTGGGAATCGCGTAGTTCATAAACGCGAAACATGCCGCGGTGAAGAAGCCGAACACAACACCGTTTACGTGTGCAACACGAAGTCGACCGAACTGCAGCCAGTGAATATTGCGAAGAAACTCGGGATCATCGAGCTTCATGGCCGCGATCAGGCCGAACACGGGCGTGATCACGCCCCAAAAGAGCGCCGTCATGATCCATGCGAGCGCCAACTGGCGGTTTACAAGTGGAACTTGCCCGGGGCTACGAGGCGGCTGGACTACCGCGGCTTCCGTGCTCATCGCTTCCTCCCGTTTCGACCCGACCCGCGACCCTCACCGCGAGCACGCACCCTGCCCTTCTCGAGACTTTCGCGCGAACTTTCTATTTACCGACGGGCATCTTGAAGTCGGCCGTGGCCGTTTCGCCTGCCTTGACTTCAATCTCGCGCGTCTCCACCCAATCGTCGCCGTAGTTGTAGGACGAGATCTTGCCGCCTGTGCCCATGACCGGCACTTCAACGATGCTCTCGTGCCAAACCTCTAGGGTGTACTTGCCCGGAGGCACGTCGCTGATCGTGAACTGACCATCCGTGCCCGTGACGGCGAAGTAAGGATTGGTTACGGCATGCAAGTAGGCATTCATCCAGGGGTGAATATCGCACTTGACAATGTACTTGCCCGGCTTCTTCATCTTTGTATCGGCCGTACTCATGGGCTCAGCCCCGGCAGGCGTCGTGATGTTGCACCACGTGTTGGCAAACGAACCGAAGTAGCCGTGAATGTTGTGCTCCGTGTTGTCGGAGTTACCAAACTTCATCTTCGTTCCGGCGCGAACGACTTTTACGTGCGGGATGTACTTGCATGCCTTCTGATCGAGAACCGCGGTGGGCTTCTTTTCGGCCATGGGCCCTGTCCAGGCTTTGCCCGTCTTCACATCGAGGAGGCGCACGACGCAGTTAGCAAGCGTAAGCGTCTTGGGATCAAACACGCAGCGTTCACTTGGATGCGATTCATGCCCACACTTGGCCGTATCGCGATCGAGCTTCACGTCTTTCACGGTGGGTGCCGATGCCAACGTAATGGTCCCGCTGATCGTTCCGCCCCCTTCAACGGTCATGGGCTTGTACTTGGTGCCTTTGCCCTTTTTCTTACTCCGTCGCTTGGCGGGCGTTGCTGTGGCGCCCTTCTTTGACGACGAAGACGTTTTCGGTGCGTCGACCCGCGTTTCACCGACTTCAAGGTCAACACCGCCGCCTTGCTTGGGCGCTGCATCAGCCAGTTCCCAATTCACACCGTAGCGCTTAACCCCGGGGCCATTCAAGTCCACCTCGTCGCTGTCACACCCACCGAGTGGAAGGAGCGAGAGGACGGCCAAACCCGCAAACACGCGCGTGAGATTTCGATGCATGGTGATTGAACTCCGTGGTTGGGATGCGCCGATCTCGAATTGGAGCGCGACGCATCAAGTCAATCTTAGTTACCAAGCACGCTCGGTCCCCGGAATGTCGGCCACGGAATGCAGAAAAATCCAGCGATCGGTAGTCGCCCGACGAGTAGTCTACCGTGAGAACTTGCGAATGAATTTCAACGCGAGGGCTGCGCCTACGTCCAGGCGTCACACCGACCGAGTTTCAGACGACGTCAGTCTCCTGACCCGCTTTCCGTCCGTGCCTCGCCGGTCCCAACCGTTGGCGGAAGTGGCACAACCTGTTCGGGTGACGCCTTGGGCCCCACGATCCAGCGACGGGCGTCCTCGCCTTCCTTCGTGCCGCAGTTGCGAACGAGTGCGAACACACCCGCGGCAAGGAACACGAGCGCCATAAACGCGCCCCACTTCCAGCGCTGCACAAAGGTCGAACTCACCTACTTATCCTCTGACGACGATGACTCAACCGGCGATAGGTCGTCCTCATAGTGCCAAATGACATAATCGGTGAGTGCATCCATCTGAACACGAGCCAACTCGCGGAACGCGCGTGCCTTGCGCTCGGCGTCGTCGCTCTCAAAGTCGGCCACCCACTGGAGGTCGTTTCGAAGCTGAAACTGGAACTTGCGAACGTTTTCGTCCACCTTCCGCGAGTTGCCATCGAGCTGCGAGTAGAAGCCCGGCATGCTCGTGCCGTCGATCAGATGCAGCGGCTCGTTGATGAGCATGCGCACCCAGCCGTGGCGGAGGCGCTCACGCGTGAGCGAGAAGGGCGGCGAAACACCGCCCTTTCCAGGCTCAACGCCTGGCGTGCCCTCTGGCAGGTGACACATATTGCAATTGTGGGCCTCAAAGAGCTGCTTGGCCTCGTCAATCGCGTTCTCGAAACCACCCCCGTACGACTTGCCCACGAGCTGGCTGTCGGGCTGTGGAATCGTCATGCCCTGATCGGGTCCCGCCAAACGAATGAAGTAGCGCGTGAGGGCCTCGGCCTCTTCGTCCGTGAATTCAAACTCCGGCATATGAACCTGGACGATCGGACGTAAGTCGATGGGTTTCTTCAAGAACTTGTGCAGCCACTCGGTGCGTGTTCGCAGGCCTTGCGTAAACAGATTGGGCGGCAGCACTTTACCTGGCACCGACTGATCGCTCAGGTAGCCCCAAAGCAACCCGCGCTTGCCCTCAATGGTGTGGCAGTTGTTGCAGCCATAGCGATTGACGACGCGGCGGCCATTGATAATGTCGCGTTGATAGTTATTGGGCTTGAAGAGCGCGCCATCCTTGATGGGCTCCTTGACGAAACCAAGCAGCATGCCCACAACCGATGTGCGCGTGGGAATCCACGTCTCGGCTTCTTCTTCGTCGGCGGGCGGCTCTTCATCCATGCGGAAATTGAAGCGCGGCATGCGCGACTTGTCTTGCCACACTTTCTCGCGCGCGTAGTCCCAGATCCGCGGGGTCTTGATCTTGTTGAGGAAGAACGACTGACGCGAATGGTGAATGAGATCGTGGGGAATCATGCCAAAGTCGAGCTGGTGCAAGTCTTTGATGCCGTGGCGCGACAACTCAACGCCAATGGGCTGATCCTTTTCATGCCCCGCAACGCCGTGGCAACCAAAGCAGCCATGTTGCGCCATGAGTTTCTCGCCAACCTTTGCAAGCAGCGTCGCGAGGCTCGAGGCGTCGCCGACGCCCCCGGCCTCCGCCTCAATCGCGCGACGGCGCAACCACGTGCCTTCCTTGGTCTTGCCGAAGAAGGTCTCGTACATATCGGCCAAGATGTCTTTGTAGTTGGATGGGAACTGCGTGGCCGGCAGCCCGTCGAACTCTTCATCCTTGAACGACAAAAGGTAATCGATGATGTCGGCGCGTTGTTGTGCCGCAGAGATCTCAACCTTGCCTGAAACGGGATTCACCACGTCCTCGATGCGCATATTGGGCATCAACGTGTGTGCGGTGTAGTGGCGGGGACGCATCAACCAAGCGTTGAGCCACTTGCGATCTTTGAGCTTGCTTCCAAGCGAATTGAGTCGCGGGCCGCGCATTAGGAGCGGGTCGCCATTGAAGCGCGGATTCATGGGGCTGTCGGGCTCGTAGTTCTCGCCAGCGCCCACCTTTACCTCAGGCAACACGTGACAGGCAGAACACCCGAGTTCATTTACGAGTTTGCGACCGTTCTCGATGTTTCCTTGCGGAAGCTCAAGGTGATAGTTGGGATCGGCATCGGGGCCTTCGTCCAAGCGCGAGAAGATGGGGCCAACCGCGTTGCCTTCTTTGTCCTTGGGGCGCTGGTTCATCAAGTACGTGGCCATCGCCTTGATTTCGACGTTGATGCGATCGACATCGGCCTGCGTCATCTGTGGACCCAAGCGCTCGGCGAACTTGGGATCGAGCATGTGCGCGTCCATCACGGCACGGATGTCGAGTTTGCCGTCGGCGGTACGCTTGGCGTTCCAGTCGCGATCCTTGTTCACGAAGTAGAAGAACGAAGGCATCTTGGTGTCAATGCGATAGGCCTCGGGATAACGAATCCACTTTTCGAGCCACGTCATGTCCACCTTGTCTCGAATGTAGGTGAGGTCGGGGCCCACGCGCGGCGGTGTATCGGGATAGCCGACTTGCTTGCCGAAGTCTTTGACTTTGTGGCATCCCTGGCAGCCATAACGGATAATGGCGTCTTCGCCCCGCGCGTAGCGCTCGGCCTCCCAGTCAAATGCGTGCACCATGCTGTCGAGCACGCTTTCGTCCACTTCTTCGTTGTCTTCGAAGTGATCGGCGAGCGAATCGTATAGCGCGTCGGCGATGTCAATGCGCGTGCCATCAACGGGCTTGGGCGCGCGCGGCAGGCGGAACTCGTCGTAGACCTCCATCGGGCCCAAGAGGCGATTGCCCAGTGCGCCGGGATCTTCGGGGTCGGCCCACTGGCCGAGCGGCATGTAGTCCTTGCGCGTCTTGTCAACGTCAGGGGGATCTTTCACCATCCCATGGTCAAGCGACTCGTGATACGTGACGGGATAAAACATCCCTTCTTTGTGGCACTTAAAGCACTGCCCCTGAACGTACTTAAGCGGAATCATGGGAAAATCGATGTATTTAGCTTTGTACCAATCGTGTTGCTCTTCCCACTGATGCTGTTGTTCGTGGTCGCGCGGCGTGTGTGAGGCGCGCGCAAAATCGGTGGACCACCCCACGCCGTGGTGACAAACACTGCAACCAATCTTGTCCATCTTGTGAGGACTCTTCGATCCCAACATGAGATCGAGGCCCGGGTGCGCCTGCATGAAGGCCGGAATGTCGAGCGACTCGATGAGTTCGGTCCGCGCCACGTCTTCTTCGTCTTCTGATTCGGGATCGAACTCGAAGTCTTTTTGATCGACGCCCGTGTGACACGTAATGCAGCGATCGACCTTTCTATTGGTTGCGAAGTTCCAGTTGTCGTGAATGTCGTCGAGGACGATCTGCCGCACCTTGATAGACGGCGAAATGAAGTCAGCAAACGGCGCGTTACGCCACTGGTTCTTCTCGTAGAGTCCCGAAAGTCCCTCCAGCTTGGCCTGCTGCGTGGTGAGCGTGTGTTCGATTTCGGCAAGTTCCGCAGTCTTGACACGCCAGTCTTCTTCTAGCGCCGCGATGGCGTCGCGAACTTCCGCGTGATCGGCAGCTCGGTTTCGAAATTCCGTCTCGGCATCGAACAACATCTGCGCTTGACGATTGACATCTTTGCCCGCTTCGATCATGGCCTCGCGGGCGCTCTTCACTTCGCTGCTGTCGGGAGCGTGCCCGGCCTGGAGCTCTTCCTGCACACGCCGCTTGGCCATCTCGTAGATGTACTTTGCCGGTCCGAGGAGGCCCTTAATGCCCTTCACTTTTGCGTCGGCCGCCACCTCGTCCTTCTTGCGCGCGTGAGCCTCTTCGAGCAATCGTGCATATTCGCTGGAATCGTCGAGCTTCTTTCGGGCCGCATCCACGGCATCGCGCATAGGTCCGATCTCATCGGCCATGGCCGCATTCTGTTCGCGGATCTGCTTGAGCTCCGCCTTATTGAGGGCGATCTTCTTCTCGAAGTAGTCCTTCTGATACGTCTTCCAAGGACGGTTGTAGTCCTTGATGACCATCCATACGAGTGCGGCAATCAACGCAATGGACGAGAACGCAAAGACGGTGCTCAATCGACCGGGCTTGTAGATCGACTCGCGGTCGCGGTTCTTCCGCGCCATGCTCGCGGCCGGTGCGCCCTTGGGGGTCTTAGTCGCAGGCGTTGTCTTAGTAGCAGGCATAGTGCGTGCTCCGTCGATCGAATTCGCTTGTTGCTGGCTTGCTCATGACGTCCACCGAGTGCGCAAAGGCTAGATGTTGAGCTGTAGCTCGGGAATGTTGACGATGTACTTCAAGTTGAACGCCCACCGCAGTCCCATCTTGATGGGTACGGCTAGCATCAACAGCCCGAGGTTGACGACCACACCAAAACGTATGGCGCCAAGTTCTCGGAACAGCTTCTTGCCCCACGTAAGCGCAAATACCAGTGGCACCACCGTGAAGTAGAAGACGACCATCAAAATGCCCGGCAATTCGCGCAAGAGCGTGCTGTCGGGCTCGTGTTGACCGAGCATCTTGTTGTAGAAAATCTCGGACACGTCGATGTTTTGCAGCGGCTCGACTTTGTTGACGTCCCAATATTCATAGACGCCAAAGAAGTTCCATCCGGGGCCTCGAAGGAACGTGCCCAGGAACACCTGGAGCACCCACAGGATGAAGAAACCGAGCAAGAAGACGAAGATCGCGCCCTGCCGTTCCTTCAAGGTGTAGTAGCCATTGCCCTTGGGGTTGCGATCGATGTAGGGAATCGCAATCAACCCAATCATGATCAACATGGGAATCAAAATGCCCGCCAGCCACGGGTCGAAGTAAACCAGCATTTCCTGGAGTCCCAGGAAGTACCACGGCGCCTTTGACGGGTTGGGCGTACGCGCGGCATTGGCGGGTTCTTCGATGGGTGCGGGCAAAAGAACCGACCACACAATCAAGGCAACGGTGCAAAGCACCATGGCGATCAACTCGGTGTAGACCAAATCGGGCCACACCAAGACTTTCCGGCTCTTCTCTGCGGCCTCCACCGGTGGTTCGCCGCGCGCAATGCGTTGGTCGTTGATGACTGCCTTGCGAAGCGAGAGCCAATAGAAGAAGTAGAGCAGTGCCAAAATGATGATGATGGGCACGTTGTCGGCCTTGGTGACGCTCTCGCGGAACTGAGCGTGGCCTTCGCGGATGCCAATGTCGAGGCACGAGTACACAACGAGCGCACCGAGAAACGCCCCGATGGCCAATGCAATCGGCGGTTTGGTCCAGACGTGCGCAAAGCGCAAGCTGAGAATCAGCAACACGGTAGCCAGCGGAAACAGAATCTCCGGCTTCGTGAGCACATTGAAAATCGAATCGATGGTCTCGAACACGATGTCTGCCCCTACCGCGACTTAAAGTGGCCCGCTAATGCCGCCGTCCTTACGGACGCGCCAGAAGTGAACCGCCATCAACACCATGGCAATGACCGGCACGGCAATGCAGTGCAGGACATAGAAGCGCAGCAACGTGCCTTCACCCACGAAGCGACCGCCGAGCAGCGCATAGCGAATGTCGTTGCCGCTCGTGACCAACTGCACGTCGTCGATCTTGAGCAAGTTGGACGCCGGGCCCTCGTAGCCAATGCCCGGGTGGGCGCGCGCCATGTTGGTACCCACCGTTACCGCCCAAATCGCGAGCTGATCCCATGGCAAGAGGTAGCCCGTGAACGAGAGGAACAGGGTGACCACCAGCAACACAACACCGATGCCCCAGTTGAACTCACGCGGTGGTTTGTAGGACCCCGTCATAAAGACACGGAACATATGCAGCCACACGGTGATGACCATCGCGTGGGCGCCCCAGCGATGGATCTCTCGCATGATGCCCAGCGGGACATCTTCGCGCAGCGCCATGATGTCGCTGTAGGCACTTGCTGCGACGGGACGGTAGTAAAACATCAGCAAGATGCCGGTGACCGTCTCCACCAAGAAGAGGAAGAACGTGAGGCCGCCCATGCACCACGTAAACGACAGGCGAATGCCCGACGCACGCGCACGCACAGGGTGCAGGTGCAAAAACACATTTGCCAACATGACCATCGCGCGATTGCGGGCCGTAGTGGGTGGACCGTGGCGGAAGATGCTCTTCCAGACCTGCGATCCGCGAATGTAGTCGGATACCTTTTTGAGCATGCCTGCCTCGGATCACGCCACGTCAATGTAGAACTGCGACGCTTCACACGTCCCGAGTTCCACTTGGCATTTGACCGTCTTGTCCACAATCACGTTCCCTGTTACTGGATCTTCGTAGATACGAAATCGTTCCAAGGGTCGCGGCGTGGGTCCCTCAAAGTTGACGCCATCGATGTAGTAGCCCGAGCCGTGGCACGGACACTTGTACTTTTTCTCACCGGATGCCCAGTTGGGCGTGCAGCCCAAGTGCGTACACACGGTGGAAATGGCCATGAGCTTGCCGCCAGTGTTTGCAATCCACACGGCGTCGGATTCTTTCCACGACTCGTCCACCGCCTCGGCGTTGAACGCAGTCTTTGGCTTGTCGGTCGAAAACACTTGCGCCGGCTCGAACGACACATTGGGAAATAAGAAGCGCACCAGGGCGAGCTTGCCCATTCCGCCAGCCGCGGCAAAGCTCATCCATCCAACCGTCGCGGCGCTAAAGAGCCCGCGGCGCGATGTCTTTAGCGGGGGCGTAGCGTCCTTGGGTTTGAGACGATCAACCTTGTCTGCGGAATGCGTGGCGGGAAAGTCGTAGGGCCAGGGGCTGGGCCATTGCTGGGTGGCTTGGGGCACCTTGGATGATGTCTTGGAATCGGCCATCTACTGCTTCCTCCAGCTTTCAAGGACCCGGCGAGCGAGCGCGCGAACCGCGTCATCCGGTTCATGCTCATCGAGGGTCAGGCGAACCACCAGCGGTCGCAAGCTTTCGTCGCCCAGGAACCCGGCGGCACGGATGCCATTGGCCACAGCGGGTGAGACCATTTCGGGCTTCAGCTTGAGCGCCGCGAGCGACTCGCGATTCAACGATCGTTTAATCATGTCGATGCCGGTGGCGTCCTTGCGATAGGCCAAGCCGTAGGCGGCGTTGAGGCGCACACCGGCATTGGCGTCTTCCAGGCCCGCACGCAGCGCGCGGCGAACCTCTTCACTTTCGCTGTGGCCACCCCCAACGCGATCGAGTCCCAACATGGTGAGCCCCGAAAAGGCCATGGTGCGGACCTCGGGATCGGTCTGTTCCTTGGCCATTTTGAGAAGCGCGGGCTCGGTATCACGGTGTTCCATGAACATGATGCCGGAGGCCGCGGCTCGGCGAACGATTTGGGGTGCTTCGCGAGCGCCCTTCCCGGGATACATCGTGCCCAAAAGAGTGGGAATAGCCTCGGTAATCTGCGCGCGACCGAGGGCGCGCGCCAACATGATCTGACGGCCTTCGCTTTCTTCCTTGCGGGCCGACTCAAATGCACGAATGAGTCCCTCGCGAAACGTGGGATTCTCGTAGAACGCCGGCGGACTCTCTTCGGACTGTTTGTAGGTGCCGTCGAGCGTTTCCTTGTCAACGCGCGTTCGCTCTTTGGTAATCATGATCGCGAGCTGTTGGCCAGCTTGCTTTTGAACGTTTTCGCCGCCGTGCAACACGTCTTCGAGCAGTTCCGCGGGCGACTTCTGTGAACTGCCAAGCGCACCAAAGAGGACAAACAGCCCGACCGCTATGCCCACAATCAGCAGCGGAAACAGGAAGAATTGCCAAACTAGCATGGCGCCCTTCTTTGAAGGGTTCGATGCTTTGGGATCGGTTTGGTGAAAGATGGGATCGTCGGACGCTGGCCCACCACCGGGAACGCGCGACCCGTCGGATCCGTCGGGATCCGTTGATTTGGACGCTGATGAAGATGGAGTTGGCGGCAACGCGGATCCTTCGTACCGCTGCGGCGCGTGGTGGGTTGCCCACGGTCGCAAAACGGAGGTCGAGCAGCGCCAAGAGGATACGTCCGCGGCGTCGTTCCCCCAGTCAAATACGCGCGCTACTTACCTACGACCGGTCCGAGATTACGTTCCCAAATCGTGCGCGCTTTCGCGCGTTCCCGTGGTTCGTGAACGGCGCGCGGCGGCGATCAACTGAAGGTCTTCACAGAGATCCAAAAACGCGGCAGGCCGAAGCGCTTGACGGGCGTCGCAGCGCGCCCGAAGCGGGTCCTCGTGGACCTCAACCATCACCCCGTCGGCCCCGGCGGCGCACGCCGCAAGCGCCATAGGCGCCACATACTCCGCGTGTCCGGTCGCATGGGCCGGATCCACAATGATGGGAAGGTGGGTTCGCGCTCTAAGCGCCGGAACAGCAGCAAGATCAAGTTGATTTCGAGTCGCAGAATCAAATCCGCGGATCCCGCGCTCGCAGAGCACCACATTCGCATTGCCCTGCGCCAGGATGTACTCGGCAGCCGATAGCCAGTCGGCGAGCGTGGCCGAGCGCCCCCGTTTGAGCATGACAGGGTGCCCGCTCTTTCCGACCTCAATCAGGAGATCGAAGTTGCTCATGTTCCGTGTGCCGATCTGGAGCATGTCCACGTTGCTAATGCACGCCTCAATGTGGCGCGGATCACAAACTTCGCTCACGACGGGAAGTCCCGTTTCCTGACTGGCCTCGCGAAGCATCTTTAGACCGTCGAGACCCAGTCCGCGAAACGTGTAGGGGTTGGTGCGCGGCTTATACGCACCGCCACGCAACACGTGGGCACCGGCAGCCTTTACGGCACGCGCCGTACGCAACAACACGCCCTCATCTTCAACGGCACACGGACCGCCGATAATCGTAAAATGCCCGTCAACGCCTCCAAATCGTGCGTTTCCAACCTTTACGACAGTCGGTACCGATTGATGCGCAAGACTTGAAAGCATGTGGCGCGAACGAATGGGAACAACTTTGGCAACACCAGGAAACAAGCCCAACGGTATGTCGCGAAAACGATCGAGTTCGCCTTCAAGTTTCCAAATCACGCGATCGGCTTCGTCAATGATCCGCGGCGTGCACCCCGCCTCGCGCACAATCTCATCCACCCGCCGCCGATCGGCATCCGTGGCATGACTGCTGAAAATCACGAGCATCGAAGCGCTCCAAATCCATACTTCGCCGGGATTCTCCCCTGGCACTCAGCAAGCCGCGAGGGGAATCGGGCCGGGCTCGAAGCAGCCTCGCTCGAAGTCCGGATTCACGTGAAGCCAACATAGCAATAACAAACTACTGGAAATTGGGGGCGGGGCACGGCTCGCATCGAAGCCGCGAGAAGGCGAGCGCAAAGCGCACCCCAAGTTGGTGCTCGCTCCCAATCTAGTCTTGCTGAGTGCACCAGTCTCAACTTCACTCAGCAATCAGAGCGATTGAAGCCACGCATCCGCCAATGGACGCTTGTGTACCCTCTACAGTAGCGAGAGAATCTGGCGAACCTATGTTGTTTGGGAATGGAGACACGAGCCAAATGAGTACCCAGATCAATGATCCCTTTCTGGGTGTTCTACTGGACGGTCGGTACAGGATCGCGGAGAGACTTGCCAAGGGTGGTATGGGTTCGGTATACGCGGCCAAAGACAAGAAGCTCCGCCGCTACGTTGTAATCAAGATTCCAGCGCAACACATTGTAGACACCGAAACTGGACGCAAGCGCTTCCTGAGAGAAATCAGATCACTGCGACGAATTGAACATCCACATGTCGTACCCATTTTGGACTCCGGAGAAAGAGACGGGCTCCCTTGGTACGCGCTGCAGTTCATGCGCGGCGGGGCGCTAGATCGTCACATCCCGATGCCAGCAACACGAAAGGGCACTCGGTGGATCTCGGAGATTGCAGGTGCGCTCGACCATTGCCACGATGGCGGAGTCCTCCATAGGGACGTCAAGCCCGCCAACATCTTGTTCGATGAACACGCGCACGCGTATATCACCGACTTCGGCGTAGCCAAGGGGGACGACACCGCCAATGGCACCCGTCTCACGAAGACCGGCATGCTCGCCGGGTCGCCTGCATACATGGCGCCTGAACAGGTGTTTGGAGGCAATGTCGACGGACGCGCGGATCAATACGCCCTCGCAGTGACGGCATACGAAGCGTTGAGTGGCGAGCTTCCATTCAAAGGTGACACCGCGATAGAAATCGCAGTCGCCAAGCGCCGGGGACAGAAGGAATCACTTGAGCGCGTAGCGCCTCACATCCACCCCGCCGCGGGCCGAGTACTCGACATTGCAATGTCGTCAAGGCCGGACCTCAGATATCCTTCGTGTACATCATTCGCAGAGGCTCTAACGAAGGGCCTTGCCGGGGCTGCGGCTACCACAGGTGTTGCACCGCGCTCCCGTTCAAGCCGAGGAAACGAGAAGAGCAGGTCGTGGCCGCGCGCTGCATACGCCCCCGCCGCAATCGGATTTCTTGCGATGCTACTCATGTTAGTCAAGGGCAATGATATCAATTCGGGTGCAGATCCTCAACACGGAGAACCGCGGAAAGCCCAAGAACTGGATGTCACCAACAATGCAAGCAGAGATTCGAAGACACCCCGGGAAGCATCCTCCCCTCTGTATCTAGACATTGTATCGCCCAAACCTGGCGAAATCTTCTTCCCTAGATCGTCGTTAGTGTCAGGGACTGTGCGGGGTCCCGACTTAGCTGGCCTAGCCGTTGAAGTCGATGGAATCCGGGCGGACGTCG
Organism: Planctomycetota bacterium; assembly: GCA_965222115.1. Lineage (GTDB taxonomy): Bacteria > Planctomycetota > PLA2 > PLA2 > JAEUHO01 > CBDCTJ01. The sequence continues at coordinate 230,893 of CBDCTJ010000001.1, forward strand.
TTACTGAAGAGGAAGATCGGGCGTCATTCGCGGCGCAACTGCCTCCGGATATTAACAGCGGTAAGCGTACAGTCCGCGTACGAGCGTGGAACATGCGAAGCATGTCTGAGGTTACAACAGATATCAACTGCAAAGTAGATTCCAAACCTCCATCAATTGACAAGATTCACTTAAGTATGGCGAATATCTCACAAAGCGCCTTAAAAGTTACCGCCTTCGCACGTGATCCAAATCTCAACTCTGTATCTGCAAATGGCGTCAAGCTGATTCAAGGCGAGCGCTCTAAGGAGTATTCCGGCATAATACGATCGATGGAATTCGGCAGAAGGCCTTGCGAGATAAAGCTAGTTGCAGATGATCTCGGGGACAATCGCGCCACGCGACGATTGAGCATTCCAGCCATTCACATAGACCCTGAGATACATGAGAAGTGCCATGGGCTACACTTTGTTGGGAGGACTTCGGGCGAAATTCAGTTGAGGTATTCAGGAATGCGAGCCGGTGATGTACTTGAACTCCAGATCACGAAGACTCACTTTCAGGGTAAGACGCCGAAACAAACGTTCTTAGCGACCCCCAAGAATTCATCTTCAGGCAAGATTTCGATGGCATTCTCAGATGTACCCTCTGGAGAGTCGCGGGTCATGGCGAGGTTGTCCCGAGTTCAGGACGACACTCAATTCTCCGCAGAGCTGCTTGTAGGTCGACTATCAGCTGACTTCTCACGACCTAAGATTTCCAAGTTGCAGAGTGTCAGCAAGAACGGCGGGGCGTGGCAAGGCTTAGCGTTTGAGTTTCAAGACAGGTCACCAATTCTGGAGGTGACTTTCGAGACGCATGAGGGACGAGAATCAGATGGTCCACATCGAGTTAATCTGCATCCAATATTTAGAGGGAGTATGCTGTTTAGTGGTGTTCTTGAAAGACGGTTCGTCCGAGCGCCTGTGACTGGAGACAGAATGTTGGTGAGAGATTTAGCGGGTAACGTCCTTCGAATCAACCTGCCTGAAGTGTATCGAAAGACCATGAAGCGAGATTCAAAAAAGTAGACCTTGGCGAATTCGTATGGCTGTTCGATTCAAAATACTAGAGGGAGCCAACAAAGGCGAGCACTATGAATATGATGCGAATTGTTCGTTCGTAGTAGGCCGTGACACCAGTAGAAGTACGCACCTAGCGGTTCCGCAAGACCAATACATGTCGCGATTTCACTTTGTGGTAGAAGTCGGAGTTGGAGAGTGCTTGATTCGAGATTGTGGAAGCAAGAATGGGTTGTTCGTCAATGATGACCGAGTTTCAGAGTGCGCACTAAAGGATGGTGATGTCGTAAAGGCGGGGCGCACGAAGATGGTGATACGCTTCGACTCAATCCGGACAACATCTCCGCTCGAGGCAGGAATGGACGCCGTCGACGATCGATTCCATCTCATCAAACAACTCAAGGGAGCAGGGGGAGCCCGCGTGTTTCAGGCGCGCGATACGAGCACGAATACGATCGTTGCTCTCAAGTTCCTGCGATTCGACCACGACCATGGATCCGAACTCGAATCGCTGTTCCGGCGCGAACTTGATGCGGTGTCAATGCTCCGGCATGAGTGCATCGTTCCGGTGTTAGCTACCGGCATGCGAGACGACGAGGCGTGGTTGGCCGCCGAGTGGATTGAAGGCATGAATCTCGAAGAGCGCATCGAAAGCAGTTCGCTGTATACCGAGCTTCAAGCCGTGGACCTGGGCATCCAAATTCTTGGGGCTCTCTCGTATGCACACAACAAGGGCTACGTTCATCGTGACGTCAAGCCTGCAAACATACTTCTGCAAGATCGACCGTGGGGAGCCAAGCCACTGCTAACCGATTTCGGACTTGCCAAGCGCGTGGGCCACGAAGACTCATCGCTCACCAGCACCGGAACAACCAGGGGAACCCCCAGATTCATGCCCCCGGAGCAAATCATGAACAGCAATTCTGCTCGTTCAGAATCGGATCAATTTGCGATGGCGGCAACGATTTACTACGCCGCGACGGGAAAGTGGCACTACGAGCAAGTCGACCACTCGATCTGGGAGGTCTTACTTAGTGGCCCGGTCGTACCGATTCGCATGCGACGCAGGAGCTTGAGCAGAGAACTCGAGTCCATTCTCCTACGTGCCATGGAACCTGACCCCGCTGATCGCCACTCCTCAACGGCAGAGTTTCGACGAGCATTAATTCACCATCGAGAATCGCTTGCGAGAGAGCCTAAGACTGATACGTAGCAGTCCATTGCGGGCACAGGTTCGATCAATGTCGACGGATGCTGCATGACGATTCGAAATCGTGTCAGCACGACGACTGACTCCAACGATACTCGTATCCCACAACTCGCCGCGAGGTCCCGACTGTGCCACGACAAGCAACCCGAGTTCTTTGGTTGTCAATCGCTCTGAGCGCCACCGTCTCGGTAGTTGCTCATGCCAAGCCCGACAACGACAAGAATGCCGCATTTAAGAAGGCGAGTGCAGCTGCAAGTCGGTTGATGAAGAAGCCGGGGGAAGGAGAGAAGAAGCTCGCGGCGATCGATGTGCTAGCAAAGGATGACTCGAAGCGCGCGACAGAGGTACTCATTCGGTGGGCCGACGTTACACATTCGCTGCGATCCAAGAAGCTTGGGCCCAAGGCCGACAAGGCCAAGAAGACCTATGACGAATTGCTTGCAAAGACGATTGCGTCTCGTGGGCGGTCGATCCCCATGTGGCCGGAGCCGATTCAAGAACGGGTAGACAAGAAGAAGGTAGCCTCCGAAGAACTCGCCGCACTCGTTCGCACGGAAGTCAATGTTGCTTCGAGACTCGCTGACGCCATTGGCAAGGTGACCAATGAAGACGCCATTGCGTGGATTGCATCGTCCGGCCTGCCGGGCCTACTCAGCAAGAAGGGTCCGCGTGAGGTTCCCGGTGCCTGTGTCTCGCTAATTCTCAAGAACGTCACCAACGATGCATCACCCGCATTGCTAAAGGCGGTGCAGTACGAGATTACACCGCGTGCGCGCGTTCAGGCATTGGATTGGATTGCCAAGGAGTCTATTCCCGGCGCGGCGAGCAAACTCGGTGACTGCCTGAGTTCCAAATCAATTATGGTTCGTCGCGCATGTGTACGAACAATGAAAGCGCTCAATGATCCGGTAGCGGTTCCCATGCTCATCGACGGACTCAAGTCGGCCGACGGATTGCTCGCCGCCGAGATCGCTGACGTGCTGCACAACTTCACAGGCATGACATTGGGACGCGATGCCAAGCCTTGGAAGGCGTGGTGGAACAAAGAAGGCAAAACGTGGCTCGCTGCCGAGGATAAAAAGCGACATGGCTCCTTGCCATCGAAGGGCAAAGTGGGGTTTTACGGAATCACGTCGCCCTCCAATCGCATCGTATTTGTGCTCGATCGCTCGGGATCGATGATTGCCAAGGCCAAACAGAAGGTGGCGAGCAAGGCCGGTGGCACGGCAGAGCAAGGGGGCTCCAAACAGGCCGCAGGAACCATGCTCGACTTGGCCAAACGAGAGTTGCGTCGGAGCATCAATCGACTCGATTCGCGCGTGCTGTTCAATGTGGTTTTCTACAACAGCAGCGTGGAGGTGTGGAAGAAGCCGCCGAACCTCTTGCCCGCAACCGACAAGAATAAGATCGCCGCACAGTCGTGGTTTATGCCGCTCAAACCCATTGAGTCAACGGCGCTATTCTCAGCGCTACACAAGGCACTCGAGTACGCCAACCAATACGGAAGTGACGATCGTTATGGCAAACCGGGCGCCGACACGATCTTCTTATTGTCCGACGGCACGCCCACCAAAGAGCTAAAAGGCGCGGCCAAACTCACGGAGTCACCGCCGGAGTTAACCGACGAAGAGATCGACGCTGCATTCAAGAAATTCATGAAAGCCAACGAACTCGTGCGTTGCGTGGTCCATACCATCGGGCTCGGCCCCGCCCACAACCGCGATCTCATGCGCCGCCTCGCCAAAGCCACCGGCGGCACCTACGTCGCCGTTGGCATGGACTAGTGCGAGCGTAAGTTCGAACTTTGGGTGCGACGCGTGATGTAGCTCTTCGTTGGCGAGCGTGGCGAGTTGATGCCCCAACCCCCTACCTCGAAGCTTGGCTCTAGCCTCATGCTGTGTCCACGCACGCCAGAATAGTCGCGGGCGATCTTCGTCGGCATATGCACCTATCTGCCTAGTCAAATCGGCGCCAAGTGTTTGAGTCGCAACGTCACCCCAATCAGGAAATGGGCGTACTTCTTCGATATCAATACCGACTTGGGCCCGATGGACGATTGCGATGGCAGCAAACGGACCGGATGAAGTTGCATTGAATCCAATATCATCGAATCCTCGCACACGCGGTTTGCCGAACTGCCCATAGTCAAAGCGAATCGCGGACGGCTCAATGTGAATTTTCGCCGCGAGTTGCTCACGAAGCCACCCACGCCGACACATCCAAAACCGCCGCGAGCGTTGATCCGAATACTGTTCGGCGGTCGCGACGTCGTCGTCCGAAAGTGTCCGTTTGAGCACGTCGTACCGTTCCATCAACTCGCCCAAACGCGTAATGAGGATTCTTGGCTTCATGCACGCACCTCACGTTCCTTGTTTGCGATCGGCTTGGTGGGGCTACCGGCGAACGTTGTGTTCGACGAGAGTCGCTCGCGCTTCATAACAACACTTTGAGGCATTACGCACGCCCCTTCTCCGATATCTGATCCGTAGAACAGAATCGCACCGTCACGCACGGTTGCGCCCTTGCCAATGCGTATCGTATCAATCTTGAGGATGCGATCTTCAAACGTGTGCGCCTGAAAGTGACCGCTTACCGTGGCTTCGTCGTCGATGGAAATCATGTCGGGATCCACAACTTGGGCGAAGCCACCACCAAGCACAACGCGCTTGCCGACACGCATGCCCATCGCGCGCAGATACCACGCCAAGAACAAGGTTCCTTCGAAAGCGGACATCAAGCCTCGAATCCACGCGTTCCAACACACGTACACGAAATCCCAGCGACAGCACCAGCATGACCACAGTGCGTGTTGTCCAGGTCGGACCCGTCCAAGCAGTGTCCATTTAAGAAATAAGACAAGGAGGCCGAGCGTGGCGGCGGCAAGGATCACGGAAACCGGCAGTAGCCACAGGAACATCTGAGTTGAAGACATCGTCGCGGATAACACGGAGACGCCATGTAACCAAACAAGCAAGATGAACAATGGAACAATCGGGATTAGAAAGCGTAGCGACTCGAAGAAGATGCGCGTTACATACTGCACGGGCCCCGGGTCGTGCGTGAGGCGGCGATCGGCGTTCACGACTTCACGACGCGGCAATGTAAACGCGGGATGGCCGAACCACGTCGAGTCTTGTGTCATCTGCTCATCGTCGGCAACGGTCGCCACGCCAACCAAAAGGTTGGATGGGAGTGAGCTGCCGGCGGGGACCACCGCGTGATTCCCAAGAAACGAATCGCCTCCGAGTGACGTCGCCCCATGCTCAACCACGCCTTGTCGAATCCGCGCGCCGCCAAGGTAGATTCCATCCGCAAGGAAACACTCAGAACCAAGCGCAACGGACGATGGCACGACGTCGGTGATAGTACTAATCTCAGACTTTGAGCCGACTTTCATGCCGGCGAAACGGAGCCACACAGGCCAAAACAGTGAACCGCTCAAGAGTCGCCCTACGCCCGATACGGCGTCACTTGCCAACCGATCGCGTATACGTGCCAGACTAAGATTCCAAATGACCGCTGGACGTTGATACGCCAGCAAGCGAATTGCAACGGCTGAACTCACGAGCGTTACAAGCAGAGAGACAACGATCAGGGCCGTCAACTCGCCGAAGATCCCCGCGCCGCCTGTGCCCGCAAACAGACCATCAAGCACGAAAGCGGTATCGACCCCCGGCCACGCGATGAGTAGTAGCGCGAACGGCGCATAGTAGGCCAGTGTTCCAAACGCAAACCGCGACATCATCATGGCTACGCCATGCATCAATGGTGTCAACGGCCGATCGGGCGAAGGCTTTATCGGCGTGCCGAGACGCTCGACTCGTTTCGCCGGTACACCGTTCCATCGCTCACCATCCGGAAGCGTCTTCCCCTGCGGCAGCCACGACAGCGAAGTGAGATGCGAGTCCTCATCAAGTGTTGTGTGTGCATCGACGCCGGCACGAGTCTCAAGGACGCATCGATCGCCGAGGGAGACAGGCCCAATGACCAGATCGCCCCGGTCGTAATCGATGAGCCGGATTGAGGCATCGCGACCAATGCACACGTCGTCGCCGATATGGAGAAGATCCCAGCCACCGTTTCCCAGCGCCACGCCTCGGTGAATATGAACACGTTCACCGATCTGCGCCCCAAGCGCACGCAGCGCGGAACAGAAAAACACCGTTTCTGATAGGGCGCCCCACGGGACGAATCGCGCGAGATGGGCGAGCAACCAATGCCTAAGATAAAAGCCGCTCCAGACCGGCACGCGCATCGAGCGGTAGCGGCCAATCAAAACGCGCTTTGCCAGAACGAGAAGCGCTACGGACAAGGGTGCATACAACAAAAATGCGATGAAGCTCGCTAATGGCAACGCAAGCAGCGTGGTAGTGAGTCCAAACTCATGCAGCACAAAAGGGAGTAAAAGGAAGAAAATCGCGTAGAGCGTCGCTGCACCCACAACCGTTTCTGCGAGGAGCCAAATCCCTTGACACGTCGTAACGAGCAGCGGGCGACGGCGACTCGCCATCGACGAATCGATACTTGAGACTGAGTCGTTTGAGACCGCGTCGCTTGTCGTCGCCTTCGTTGCAATCGCGTCAATCGTGCGCAACTCGTAGATATCGCGCACCGAAATGGATGCTGTACGCGGATCCTTTCGAAGCTTTGACACCGCCAGTGCCGCGCCAACGGAGTTGCCGCCTAGGTCAAAAAAGAAGTCGTCCTGGCGCCCAGCCGAAGCGCGCCCCACAGCCTCTGACACGGCACGAAACACGACGGATTCGACATCATTTGGGCCGTCGGGCTTGGGAGTGAACTCGATCGTCGGAACAAGTAAGGAATCGCGGTCGAGCTTCCCGCTGGGTAGCGTAGGTAGCCTGTCTATCGCATAGATGCGTGCCGGCACAAGCGTTGCGGGAACACTCGTCTGCAGCCGTGCAAGAAGCGCGGCTTCGTCAATGCCCTGTGCATCCCGTTCACTGACAACAAAACCAATGAGCGCGTCGATTTCACCCAAACGACGGACACACGCGGCTGCATTCGCAACGCCAGGAAGCCTCGTGAGATGCGCCTCGACTTCTTCAAGTTCAATGCGATGACCGTGCAACTTGACTTGCGCGTCCATGCGACCCAAGTAGTAGAACGCGCCGCTTGCATCCTGACGCACACGATCCCCTGTGCGATAGATACGCCCATGTTTCGGGTGAACCGGAAATCGCGCTTGCGTGAGTTCGTCACGATCCAGATAGCCGCGCGCAACCCCCACGCCGCCAATCACGAGTTCTCCCTCCACTCCGTTCGCACATGGCGTGAGATCCTCATTCAGCACACGGGCCATCGTCCCTTCAACGGGAACGCCTATGGAGATCTCTTCACCTTTTCCGATGTCGGCCCGCAACGTCGTGACCGCGCATTCCGTGGGTCCATAGCCGTTGACGAGGCGTCGCCCAATCGACCATGCATCTGCGATGTCACGCGGCAGCGGCTCGCCGCCCACATACATCAGCCGAATACCTGGCAACTGCTCATGCGGCGCGCTTACGTCCAGCGTTCGCAGCAGTGTTGGCGGAGGACAAAAGACGGTTATCTGCTCTTCCCGTAGCCAATGGGTTAGGTCAGGACCCCCGCGAACCGTCTCGTCATCCAATACAACAACTGCAGCACCGACCGATAACGCAAGCCATGTTTCCTCGACCGACGAGTCGTAGGCATGCGACGATCCTTGCGCCACGCGATCGTGTGTATCCAAACCAAAGTGATTTCGATCGGACTCAACGAGATTGACAATGCTCCGATGTTCGATCAACACACCCTTGGGCTTTCCAGACGTTCCGGATGTGTAAATCACATAGGCAAGATCCGATGCGGAGGGTGTAAGGCTGCCCTCAGCATTTGTTATCGACAAGGGTTGTGAACTCTCGTCCACACTCGGAGGAACGACAATATCTTCAGCGGGAATACCTAGTTGCGTCAGCCGTGAAGCACCCTTCTCATCCGCGACAATCAGCATAGGCGACGCGTCTTGTATGAGGTCCGCAAGCCGTGCATCGGGATAGCTTGGCTCAAGCGCAAGAAACGCCCCTCCGGACTTGAGCACAGCCAACTCTGTCGCAAACAGCGCAGGATCGTCGCGTGGAATCAAAATGGCAACGATCGCGTCGCTCGTCACTTGCGGACATAGGCGGTTGGCTATTGCATCGGACCACGCGTCAAAGTGCGCATACGTCACGGTCCTACGTCTCACCCGTGTCGCCGCAGGTGGAACCTCAATCGCAACACGATTCGGATATTGCCGAACCGTCGATCGAAACACGTCAACCAGCGTCTGAAAGGGAACCGTGCCTGAAGTCACTCGTCGTAGATTTGCACAATGTGCGGACTCAAGAGGTGCGCAATGCGTTTGCGTTCGGGATGACTGAGGTGCATGAATCCGCGGATCTTCTGTTGGCGACACGTTGGCCTCTGACATTCGCAGAAAAACGGCTCGGCGATTTCAAGTTCCGTCGTGTTGTAGTCAAACGTTAGCTCATCGCCCTCCGCGATGTCGTCAATCGCAATGACTTCGGGCGCAGCAATCCGAACCGTGGGCGCGCAACTGTGATTGAGAAAGCGCCAGGGGTAGGGGTGGCGTCCTGCCGCTTCCGAATCACCGACACACGCATCGAGATGTAATCGGCTGCCAATCTGTATGGACCAACGAGTGGGTAAATTCGTCAGTGTTCCTGCCAATTGGAGGACGACCTCGCCGGAACGAAATCCACGCGATGCAAAGAGCCCGAATTGCCCACTTTCCTTTCGCCGGACGTGCACGCCACTGGCCTCGGTTTGATAGGGAGACACCTGGCCCATCTCGTTCATCCCAGTTTTGCAGTCTTCGGAGATTGACATGTGGGATGGGCCTCAAGAGATTTCACGTGTAGCCGCCGATGCGACCGCGCGGTACTGAAACCCCATATGCCGCTGTCTGTTTCTGCGCGCCAAAAATACCTGGTAATTCCGGCGCACCCCATAGGTCGACTTGTTGCGGCGTGCGCCAGAAATACCTGGTATTTGTGGCGCATCGCGTATGCTCGGCGGCCCTATGGTGCAGCGAACTCCCCTAATTGCAGGTAACTGGAAGATGAACGGCAGCGCGGACGAAGCGTCGCTGTGGGCACATCGAGCGGCCGGGGCTGCGGCGGCGAGCAAAAATGACGTGGCGGTGTTTCCGCCGGCCGTGCATTTGGATCGCGTGCAGGAGATTGTGGCCGAGAGCAGGGTGTCGCTCGGAGCGCAGTGCTGCCATCCCCAGTCGTCGGGCGCGTTTACGGGCGCGATATCCGCGTCGATGTTGCCGGTCTACGGCGTGTCGATGGTGCTCTGTGGTCACAGCGAGCGAAGGCACTTGTTTGGCGAAGACGATGCGTTTGTCGCCGCATGCATGAAAGCCGCGCTTGACGCAGGATTGACGGCGGTGCTGTGCATTGGCGAAACCCTCGACGAGCGCGAGGCCGGCAAGACGCGCGAGGTCTTGATGCGACAGCTCGACGCGGGCCTCAAGCAGTTGGACGCGACACATCGCGACAAATTGATTGTGGCCTACGAGCCGGTGTGGGCCATTGGCACCGGCAAGGCGGCTTCCCCGGTTGAGGCCGGTGAGGCCCATGCCTGGATTCGAGCCCGAATTGCCGAAGTGGACGAGGAATGGGCCGGTCGCCTGCGAATCCTCTACGGAGGAAGCGTGAAGCCCGCCAACATAGAGGGCTTCCTGGCAGTTCCCGATATCGATGGGGCCCTGGTCGGCGGCGCAGCGCTCAAGCCCGACGACTTTGCGGCACTCATTGCGGCCGGTAACTGATTCAGGAGGCCGCCCTCTAAGAGGGCACCGCAGGTCCGTTGATACGATGGGCGCTGATCAAGCGGGCAGTACGTACTGAGGTTTTTCACATGCCGATCGCAACATCCACGCTCACCACACTCGAGTTCGCTACGCCCCTAGCGGCCAGCGGATTCATTCGCGGCCTCGTCATGACCCTCTTCATCATCAGCGCCATCCTCACGCTGTTCGTAATCCTCGCCCAGGAAGGCAAAGGCGGTGGACTTGCTGGCGCATTTGGTGGTGCGGGCGCCGACGCATTTGGTGTCAAGGCAGGAACCGTCAACCGCGTCACGTCGTGGATCTCCGGTGCGTTTCTCGCACTTGCACTGCTCTACGCAGGACTGTCTTCTACCGCCAATCGCGCCACGGCACCCACCGGTTCAAATTCTAGCGGCCCGGATATCGAGGCGTTCGATCCCAACAAGGCTGATGACAGCGTCGCACCCAAAGACGACGGCGCTTCCAGTGGATCGTCCACCGAAGAGTCAACGCCTGGCGGCTCAAGCGAAGGCGGCACGGATGAGAGCGGATCCGGATCCAGCGAAGACAAGTAGCGTAGAGCGTTAGCGGTAAAGCATGAGCACCGCATCAAACGACGATCCATTAGGCGCCACCATCCAGTCGATGACGGGTAGCGGGCGCGCCCTCGTTCAAGACGGCCCCATTCGCATCGAAGTCGATGCCCATTCGGTGAACAACCGCTTTCTCAAGACATCGGTGCGCACGTCGGGCGGCTTGCGACGCATGGATGCCAACGTTTCGGCAACGACGAAAGCACGCTTTCAGCGCGGGCACATCACGATCGCCATTCGTTTGGAGCGCGACGCCGCGACGGAAACTGCCTCGCGCATTGACGCCGCCGCATTTGAACGAGGTGCCAAGCAGTTGGATGCATTGGCCAAAGCGTCGGGCATCGCGAGTGTTACGCCGCGCGATGTGCTCGCCATTCCCGGGGTCATCATTGAGCACCGAGATGCACCCGACGAAGCGATGCTCGACAAGCTCATTGCAACGGCACTAGAACAAGCTCTGGCTTCGCTTGAAGCATCACGAACAAGCGAGGGTGCCCATCTCGCATCGGAGTTGGCGATGCTGTTTGGCGAAGTTGAGTCCTTGCGTACGGAGCTTGTCGCCGTTGCCGACAGACTCCCGGCCGCCGTACAGGCCAAACTCGTCGATCGATTGAAGGATCTGCTAAACGGCACCAACGCGGAAGTCGAACCTTCGCATCTCGCTCGCGAAGTCGCGATGCTTGCCGATCGCGCCGACATTCGAGAAGAGTTGACCCGCTTGGCATCTCACGGCAAGCAGGCGCGCGAATTGCTAGGCAAGGGCGGCGGCGTGGGTCGAGCCCTTGAATTCTTGCTCCAAGAGTTTCACCGCGAAATCAACACGATTGGCAGCAAGGCGGCCGACCTCAATGTGACGAATTCGGTATTGGCCATGAAATCCGTTCTCGAACGCATTCGCGAGCAGGTTCAAAACGTTGAATAGCGGTGAGCCTGCGGTCAATGCGCGTCGCCCTCGCGTCGTGATACTCAGCGGTACAAGCGGCGCAGGTAAGACGTCCCTTTCGGTTCGCCTCCTCCAAGACAAACGCTTCGGACGTGCGGTTACGGCCACGACGCGCAAATCCCGCGGCGATGAAGTTCACGGTACGCACTATTTCTTCTACTCACCCGTTGACTTCGCCGAACGCGAGGCGCGGGGCGAGTTCCTCGAAACGGCAGACGTCTATGGGCACCGTTACGGCACGCCGCGCAGGAGTGTGCTCAAGGTGCTTGGCGCGGATCAGCACTGCATATTGGTGATCGACGTTCAGGGATTCCTCACACTCGACGACTCTCGCGCGCTGACGGGTCTCGGCGGCGACGTCTTGACGGTGTTCGTACGGACCGAGAACCTAGAGACCCTGGCCGCACGTCTCCGCAGCCGAGGCGAAGACGACGAAGCCACCATTTCCAGGCGTTTGACGCACGCCGAGCAGGAACTCGCACATCAATCGCGCTTCGACCACGTCCTTATCAACGATGACTTCGAGGCCGCGGCGCGCAGGCTGATCGGCATCGTTCTTGACGAATCTTCACCCGCTGCACCTCGAACGGATGAGGACGAGCCCGCGGACGAGTAGTAAAGTCCGTGGTTTGGCGTCGCGATTGCGGCTCAGGAGCCCTGCCATGATGGAAGAAAAGATCCGCGTGATCGACGAACTCGAGACCGCCGTAGGCGGCCGCTTCCGCTTGATTGCGCTCATCCACAAGCGCGTGCGCGAACTCGTGGCCGGCGCCCCCCGGCTCGTTGACATTCGCTCCGACAATCCCATCGACATCGCACTTGAAGAAATCCGTGCAGGCAAGGTCGAGCTCGTAGAAGACGACGACAACCCCGTGATCGGCGACGCAGCACTGCTCGGGAATTAGAACCACCCGCGTGACGGCGTGCTCGTCATGTCGGCATCGATTCACCTTGGCTAAGTAGACGAACGCACTATGGCACGACTTGTTATAGCCGTCGGCGGAAGCATCGCCGCCTACAAGGCGTGTGATCTCACGTCCAAGGCCGTGCAAGCGGGCCATCGTGTAGACATTGTGCTCACACGATCGGCGCAGAAGTTTGTACAGCCGCTTGCGTTTTCCGCGCTCACCCATCGAACGGTATTTACGGATGCGTCCATTTTCGGCACGAATGACGAGGGCGGACCCGCCAACCATCTGCGAGTTACGGAAAAGGCCGACGTATTCGTGGTCGCTCCCTGCACGGCAAACCTCATGGGCAAGTTCGCCCATGGCATCGCCGACGATCTTGTCTCGACGACCTACCTCGGCGCATCGTGCCCCGTGCTGCTGGCACCGGCGATGAACACACGCATGTGGAATCACAAGCGCGTGCAGGCCAATCTCAAGATTCTCAAGAACGACGACGTTCAGTTCATCGGCCCCGAACGAGGCTATCTGGCCGAGGCTGAGGAAGGTGTGGGACGCATGAGCGAGCCCGCCGACATACTCAAAGCCATCGAGCATCTCGTTTCAGAAGAGTAGTCGTTTCAGCAGAGTAGATCAAGCGCGACAAGAGTGAATCTCTTCACGATTTCGAATGTCGTTCTGTTCTGGGCAAGAGACTGTCTACGCTTGATCTAAATTGGTTCTACAAACGTAGGTCCACGCAAGGAGTTCGACTCACGATGAAGTTTGCCGTTTCCATTGCATTTGCACTCGCCGCTTCGTTGGCCAGCACAGCATCCATCGCGTATGCCAAAGGGAAGAAGGCCGCGGTCGCGACCGGCCAGACAATTCTCATCTTTGACGCGTCAGGATCGATGATGGGCTACGTGGGTGGGCGCGCGAAGATTGAGATCGCGCGCGAGACCACACTCAAGTTGATTGCGTCGCGACCTGCGGGATTGGCCATGGGTTTGATGGCTTATGGCCATCGCCGCAGCCAAGACTGTACCGATATTGAGTTGCTGGCCTCGCCCGCACTTGAGAACTCTTCATCGCTTGCGAGTGCCGTTCGCGGATTGAAGGCTCGTGGTCAAACGCCAATTTACAGGTCCGTTATGCAGGCCGCCGAACTGCTTCGCTACAAAGAACAACCCGGCTCCATCATTTTGGTGAGCGATGGTGAGGAAACGTGCGGAGGCAACCTGGCTGAACTCGGCGCTAAACTTGCCAAGATGGGTGTGGACTTCAAGACGCATATCATTTGCTTCGCAATGACCGACGCGCAAACCCGTGACCTGCGGGCGCTCGCCGCCGCCACCGGCGGCCTCTGCATCGAAGCCGGGGATGCAGATAGCCTTGGCGAGGCACTTCGTGTCGCTACTGAAGCTGCGGCGGCCAAACCAACCACACTTTCGCTGGTCCCCATGGATCAAGACGGAAGCTCGTTGATCAAGAACGGCGTGTCGTTTTCGGTGTTCAAGAAAAAGGGTGACGAAAGACCCGTCGCTGAGGGACGTGGCGGACAATGGTCTACGACGCTCGACGCCGGCGATTACTTCGCCACCGCGGTGTTTGGCACCAAGACCATGGAAGCCAGCATCAAGGTAGTGGCCGAGCGCAACACGCAGCACACGTTTGTCTTTGCGGCGCCCGTCCTCACCCTTCAGGCAATCATGAAGGAAGGCGGCGAGCCCATGGAGGAGGGTGTCACGTGGCGGGTGACGGCGCCTACGAAGGATAAGAAGTCACGCTTCGTTACGCGCTCCTACGACGCGATTGCCACGATTCGACTCGCGCCTGGAAGCTACACCGTGACAGCCGAACGAGGTACCACGCGCGTGAGCAAAGACATTACATTTGAGGACAAACCCCAAACGGTAACCGTCGTACTCGGCGCGGGCACACTCGCTCTAACGGCATCCACGACCAAAGACGGACCATCGATTGAATCGGGAAATATGAAGTGGACCGTGCACGGCGCACCCGACGCACTGGGGAAACGACCCTACGTCACCGTCTCGAGGGAACACAAGCCCACGCTCACGTTGCCCGCAGGCAACTACTTGGTCACGGTTCAAATGGGCGACGCGCGCACAAAAGCATCCTTCGACGTAACGCCGGGAGAAACAACCCAAAGTCACATCGTTATGGGCAGCGGTACGCTACGTGCCACATTCAAAATGCATGCTAGCGCCGAGCCCTACAGCGGAACGGCGGGTGTGAAGTGGACCGTCTACGGCGAGGCCGACGAACTGGGTAAGCGCAAGTATGTGTCGGTAGGGCGCAGCAGCGAATACACGTTCAAACTCGCGTCGGGCACCTATCTCCTTCAACTGCAAGTCGGTTCGGCCAGTGTGTCGCAAGAGGTTGACGTCGAACCGGGCAAGCAGACCAACGCCGCGCTCAATCTCAATGCGGGACGCCTCCAACTGAATGCAACAATGAGTGAGGGTGGCCAACCCATCGAGTCGGACGACCACATGAAGTGGACCATCTACCGCGCAACCGACGACGATCAGCGCGGCAAGTATGTTGTCGTCGTTCGCAAAGCAAGCACCGACACACTACTCAACGCGGGACGGTACTTTGTGACGGTAGAACGGTTTAGCGCGAAGTCGTCATTGGTCCTGGACGTGCGTCCCGGCGAGCCCACCAAGCAGACCCAGAACCTTAATGCCGGCATCCTTCGACCCAAACTAACTGCCGAACCCTCAGGGCGAATCAAGTGGTCGCTCTACCTGGCACCGAAGGACGACGTAAAGCGCAAATTCATAACCGTCCAGCGAAAGGCCGACGCACTCTTCCTTGTGAATGCCGGCGACTACATTCTCAAACTCGAAGTAGGCAAGAAGTCGAGCGAAACACCCGTGACTGTTGTCGCCGGCCAAACGGCTACGCCTGAGATTTCGATGCCGGAATAATCGAACACGCCTTTCGAGACAATTCTCGCAATCGAATGAAACCCCATCACGCCGCGCCTCGTCCAAGTGTCACAATGAACGAGCCGCGTCCCCATTTCGCCACAGCCCGTCAATTCGCAACAGCACGTAGCATCGCGACGGCGTTTTACAACCACTCGCGCCGACTCACGTAGGGGTCGAGGCCGCACGCGTGCAGATCGAACGTGCGCACGCGTGCACGCTGCGGATGAAGCCAAGCCAAGGGCGAGGCCCTCGACCCCACAACAGCATGCGCGGCGTCACGACGATTCCTGTGTGATCGATGACCCCATATACCCACGGGGGCGTAGCCCAACTGGCAGAGGCATCTGATTTAGGATCAGAAGGTTGGGGGTTCGAATCCCTCCGCCCCTACGTTGACAACGTCAAACGAAGACGAAAGCCTCCATCCCGGCAAATGTCGGCCTGGAACGGCGCATCGGATACCGTTTCGCCCACAATTGCACGACCTTCTCTCACTCTTTGTTCGGAGACGCCCATGAAACTCAATTTGCTCGTCTTGGCCCTCGCAACGGCAACTGCAATCACCCTTGGAACCGGCATCGCGCGTTCGGATGATGAAAAGCCTGAACCGGCCAAGCCTTCGGAAGCAAAGTCAGATGATGGCGCCGTCCCCCAAATGCCAGACATGAGTGATCCGGAGTTTCAAAAGCGGATCATGGCGGTTACGTCTCCCGGTGCGATGCACAAGAAACTGGAGTATTACATCGGCGATTGGGACGTCACGATCGCGAGTACGATGATGCCCGGTGAACCTACGAAGGCAACGGCCACGTTTGCTTGGAAGATCCCAGGTCGATGGGTGACCCACGAGATGAAGGGCACGATGATGGGACGCCCCTATCACGGATTCGGCATCATTGGGTTCGACAACTATCGCAAGTGTCACGTGTCTACGTTTGTGAGCAACTTTGATACGTCGATGTCGAGTTTTAGTGGACCGGTCGTGGACCCATCACACAAGGTCTCCGTCGAGTACGGGACCATGAACGAGTACCTGAACGGAACGCTTGGCAAGTTCGCTAGGGTCGTGACGCGCCAGATTGACCAGAACACCTTTGAGTTGGAAATCTGGGACATGCAGATCGGCGAAAGCGGTAAGCCAGTGCTGGAGTTTCGCTACACGCGCAAGAAACAGGAGCCGGAATCCAAGTAAGCGCAAACCTTCCACATCGCCTGGATTTGGCAACTCAGTGACGAGTCGCCCTCGTCGCTCACTAAACTTGGGGGACGTAGAGAACTTGACCCGGAGCCCGTCATGAAGTTTTTCGTTCCTGCATTGTTGGTTGGGCTTGTCGCGGGCGGCGCCGCGGGATGGTTCGCGGCGGGAATGCGTAGCAATCGCGGGGATGCCGGGGATGCCTTGTCGGTTGCGGGTAAGCTCGACGAGATTGAGTCGCGCATTCGAGATATGGAAGATCGGTCCGCACCCGGAGAGACGGGGCTTACAGCACCGTCCACGAACCAACCCTTGCGCGGCGCGGCGGACGTTAACACCGAAGAACTCACCCGTCGATTGAACGAACTGCTCTCTGCGCGGCTCGGCAAGGCCATGGATGCTCACCTGGAAACGCGCGGGTTACCCAAGGAAAAGAGCTTTGGCGATTGGCTGGAGGAGAACCGACCGCTCGGATCGAATACGCAGGCGCGCGAGAAGAAAAAGGTCACGCTAGCCGAAGTCGCGCGCGAACTGGAAATGACACAGTCGGAGGAAGAAGCGATCCGCGAGCTGGCCGAGGAGTTCAGCGACAAGATGATCGGTCTTTTGACGACCGAGGACGAAACCAAGGAGCAGGTGATTGAGGAGTTGCAGGCGGCGAAGGATGATCCCACCAAACAGATGGCACTCATGGGCAAGTACATGGGCCGCGCCATGACAAACCTACCCAAGCTGATGGAAACCATGGGCTCGCTACAAACACGTGGCGTGAAGATTCTTGGCGCAGAGCGCTGGGGGAAATTCGAACGCGATTACGAAGTGACGGATCTCGACCCCTACGGATTGACCGGCATTTTCGACAACGATTGATCTCGCCCGGTAGCCGGCATTACAACTCACGAACGACGTGGACGTGTTGCGCGCGCTGCCGCGGCAACGAAGCGCTAACACCCCAATTCGACTTTGAATGCGGGAAGCCCTGGATCCGATCTCCCGTAGGGCATGGCACGAACCACATCCACGGCGTCGGCGAGGCGCAAATCTGCACGCTCCAAAGCCGCGAAAAGAGCGGCCACGGTAGATGCATCCGCAGGTTCGCTCACGCTTGAGTTCTTGGGCGTAGCGCTCTTCTTGGGATCGGTCCTGTTGCTGGGGGCCTTGTTCACTTTCGCGCCCGAGGGCGCGCGCGGTGGCATGGTCAACGTCACCGGCCCGGCCGGTCGCGCCGTTGCATCCGCACTCTTAGGTTCGCTCGGTGCGGGCGCCTGGCTCTTCCCCCTCTTTATCCTTGGTTGGTCTCTCCAATGCTTGCGCGGCGTTCGGCCCAAATCGTGGTCACGCAAAGTCATGTTGTTGCCGCTCCTTATGGCCCTCACCGCCATTACCGCAGCACTACTCTTTCGCAACATTCCCCTACCTGGCGTGGAACGGTATGGCCCCGGTGGATTCTTCGGACTCGCGATCGGCACAGCGCTCTTTGGTGCATTCGGAAAGGGCGCTGGGCTCCTTGTGTTTACAGCGGCATCTATGATAGCTCTATGGATGACGGATATACGCTTTGAAGACGCAGTTGCGCGTGCCATGACATGGTTTGGCATCGATCCGCGCGCGAAGCCGAAGAAGAAGCGCAAGAAGAAGACTGGCGACGAGGAATGGGACGAAGATGAGGGTGATTGGGAATACGAAGACGACGACGAAGCGTGGGAAGACGAGGAAGGGTACGACGACGAAGAGGAGTGGGAGGACGAAGAGGACAACTCCCCCGATCCACAAGCCGTAGCTCCCGCCCCTCGTCCAACACCGCGGAAGATTCGCCCCAAACCTGCCAAGAAGCGCCCCAAGCAGCGCGGTGCCTACGTACCACCCCCATTGGATCTGCTGCAACCCGGCGAGTTGACCGATCCCGAATCCGTCAAAGACGAAGTCGCCATGAACGCCGAAAAGTTGGAAGCGGCATTGGCTTCGTTTCGCATTGAAGCCAAGGTCGAGTCGTCGCTGCGCGGTCCGGTCATCACATTTTATGAAATCCGAGTGCCCTCGGGCGTCAAACTCGGCAAGATTCGCGCGCTCTCCGAGGACTTGGCCGTGGCGCTCAAGGCGCGCAGCGTGCGCATGGTGGCGCCTATTCCCGGCAAAGACACCATCGGCATTGAAGTCCCCAATATGGAACGCGATAGCGTTGCGCTGCGCGATCTCTTGGAAGAAGTCGGGGCGCGCACCGACCACAAGCAAGTACCGATTCTCCTTGGTCGCGACACCGCAGGCCGCCCGATTATTGAGGATCTCACGCGCATGCCCCACTGCTTGATCGCAGGTGCCACCGGCTCGGGTAAGAGCGTCTGCATCAACTCGGTGCTGCTATCGATTCTCTACACACGCGGACCCGATGAAGTCAATCTCATCTTGGTTGACCCCAAACAGGTTGAACTCTCGTGTTACGAAGGGGTCCCGCACCTGCTCACCCACGTCGTGACCGAAAGCCGGCGCGCCGCCAAGATTCTCGACTGGGCCGTGGATCGCATGGAAGAGCGCTACTCAAGCTTGCTCGCGTGCAAGGTGCGAAACATCAACGGATACAACAAACTGCCAAAGGCCAAGAAGGCCGCCGTTCGCGAACGTCTGGATGTAGACGAAGAAGCTCTGCCCGACAAGATGCCGTTTATCGTCATCGTGGTTGATGAACTGGCAGACTTGATCCTCACAGGCGGCAAGGAAGTCGAACTCGCCATTACGCGCCTCGCTCAAAAGAGTCGCGCGGTGGGCATTCACATGATCCTGGCCACGCAACGTCCCTCAACGAACGTCATCACCGGCCTCATTAAGGCCAACATGCCCACGCGCATTGCCTTCACCGTAAGCAGCAAGATCGATTCACGCGTAGTACTTGATCAGAATGGCGCCGAAAACTTGCTTGGCATGGGTGACTTGCTCTTCATGAGTCCGCGCAGCCTTTCGCTCGTTCGTGCCCAGGGCGCACTTGCCAGTGACGAAGAAGTGCTCGACACCGTGGATCATCTCAAGGAAAAGTATCCCGAGATCGAGTACGACGACATTCTGCGCGTCAATAGCGAAGGTCTTGGCGATCCCATGAAGGTTGACGAGATCTACAACGAGGCCGTGCGACTTGTGCTTACCAAGAACCAGGCCAGCGCCACCATGCTCCGCAGCATGTTCGGCCTTGGTCACACGCGCGCTACGCGTTTGATTGCGCTCATGGAGCAACACGGCGTCGTAGGCCCCCACCGCGGCAGCAAAGCGCGCGAACTTCTTCTCACTCTCGAAGAGTGGGAAGGCATGCAGAACTCGGTAACGGCTGCCGTCAATGCGCAGGGGTATGACTACGACGACCCGCCGTGTGTGGATGAAAGCTGGGACTAGAGGTGGTTGCATAAGGGTCCGTCGCGAGTGTGCAGAGACCGCAGCGAGAGACGATGGACGAAGAAATTGGACCGCAGGCGTGGTCTGTTCACGTCGAGGAGCCAATTTCGAACGGACGCGGCTCGCAGCAAGAGGATCTGTACACGCAGCAGGTCCTCTTATGAAACCACCTCTAGCCACCGCCTCGGCAATTCAGCTTTATCTGGAGGTCTGCGCTAGCCGATAGGGCCCGCACGATGTCTAGTGGCGCACTCTATCGATCGGGTGAAGAAGTCCTTGCCGGTGGCCTCAGCAAGGCGTCACGCATCATTCTTGGTTGCGCGGTCGGATTGATGGGTGTGGGCGTGGCATTGAACGCTTCGAACGCACCCAACCCGACGCTCACATGGATCTTTGCCGGATTCTGCATGGCCGTGGCGCTCATGTGTGTATTCAACGGCCGCTTGCGACGAGCCATAGGGCGCATCGTCGCTGCCACGATCTTCGTAACGTGCGTATGGTACGTCATCGACTGTGCGTACACAGAACCCGTATCCAGCGGCTCGCGCTCCCAACCAAGTCTCATGAACGCGGTGCTTTTGATGCTCTTCGCTGGCATTCCAGCGGCGTACTTCGCGATACGTGGTCGGTTTCGAGACCGCGCCTACCCTCAGGCAGACGATCAATTCGAGTGGCACCATGATGACGAATTCGCATCGGATGACGCGCGGATTGAAGCGATGGAAGAGTTGGAACGGCGGGAGGCGGCGAAGAGGGCTTAGGGCTGCCCCATTCGGATAGGGAGGAACCCATGATTTGGGGGATTCTCCCCCAAACCCCATGTCGCCTGCAACCAGTCGCGCTATCTCACGCTTATTTGCTTCGATCGCCTACTTTCCCGTTTCAAATACCTTCTCATCCTCGGGGCGTAGCGCAGCCTGGTAGCGCGCCTGCTTTGGGAGCAGGAAGTCGCTGGTTCGAATCCAGTCGCCCCGACCAATCCCTCTGCCAACGTTCCTGTACGAGAGACAACAATACCTCCAATCTACAGACCAGCGACTGGGTTGGGGGATAGCATCGGCGTAAGCCGATGCGTAAGGGGGCATACATATGCCCCCTTGGCAAATACGCCGCCATACGTGACGATGCGAGCTTTGCGAGCACGCGGCGCGTTGGTTCGAATCCAGTCGCCCCGACCACTTATCTACGTAGCGTTCTCAAAGTTGCGCTATTACCGTGCCATGCACCCATTCGCTTGGAAGCCGGTTGTCCGCGCGGCGTAGCGCAGCCTGACGTGTCTTCTAGGGGTATCCCCCAGACCCCCCATGCGCCTGCTTTGGGAGCAGGAAGTCGCTGGTTCGAATCTAGTCCTTCGCGCCCGGTCGATGACGCTAGTCAGCGAGCAAGAGCCGAGCCGGCGAGGCTCGCGCAGGGCGGGCGACCAATCTTTCGACAACGTTCCTGCACGAACACCAATGAGACTCAAGGGAACCAACCAGCGACTGGGTTGGGGGATAGCTTCGGCGTAAGCCGAAGCGTAAGGGGGCATACATATGCCCCTTGAAGTCACGCCGCCATACGTGACGACGCGAGCAAAGCGAGCGCGCGGCGCGTTGGTTCGAATCCAGTCCTTCGCGCCCGATCGATGACCTTAGTCATCGAGTAAGAGCGTAGCAGGCGGGGCTCGCGCATGGCGGGCGACTACTTTGCCCGGTGGTGATATACCGGACACCCGAGCTAAAGGGCGGGAGCAAACTACGGAGAAAGTGAGCCACGGGGCTCGACGCAGATAGGACCACTTCACTATGCATCTAGAAGTCGAACCGACCGGCACGTCGAAACCCGTTCCTTGCAGTTGCTGCGGACACGAGTCGCAAACAGTGTGGGGGTTCGTACATCAGGTCGAAGGCACGATTGCTGCCTACTATGTGCAGTGGACGAAGAGGCGGCCACAGGACGGCGCCAGCTTTGATCTCATCTTGGGTCCGTGGGGAGACGAAGCCTCGTCCGCCGATCGGGTCGCTGTCGCCCTTGAGTATCGTGCCAATGAAGGCAAGCCGGGATTCATGATCATTGATGCAACTACGCGTCCAATCGGATCAAGTGAACTTGCAGATCGAATACTTAGCCGGGAAGATGTCGTAGGTAGCGAATTGGCAAGCCATGCATTCAATGTCATTGACGCAATTTGGATCCAAGACAGACGCATCAAAGAAGTGACGAAGTGGTATGGCTCTTGAAGTTTGGAACGCTCGTCACGAACATTCGACATACGCGGCAATGTTCTTGGCCTGGATGTCCCAGCCTTCTGTATTCGAACGCAACACGTCTTGTCTCTTCGATTCCGGTATCTGATGGAACCCCGATTCCCGAATCGTGAGCCGCGTGCCGTGCTCCGTGGGCTCCAGTTGGAACGTCACCAGCATCTTTGCGCTGTCGTCGTATGTCGTGTCGGGGTCAACGGCACTTGGGGGCCATGAAAAGACGAATGCGCGCTCAGACTCGATGCGCTCGGTAGTGGATACCCACTTCACGTGTTCGTGGCCCGGAAAGGTCATGGTCCCGGTAGTGGTCGCTCCAACATCAAACGGTCCATCGAAGCGCACCCGAAACCACGCGCCGAATTCTTCGTGATTCGAAATGGCCCGCCAGACACGCGCGACAGACGCCTTTAGATCAACAACCTTTACGATCTCGTTTGGGTTCATGTGAACTCCGTTGCGTGAAGCGTTTCGGCTCTCACGCTAACTGAGGTTCCACAATCCTGCGAGCAACGTGTGGCCTAGACCAAGCTCGCGCGTAGTAGGAACTGTCTACGGGATAGATGCGCTTGCTTGGGCACCAAGTTCGGAGCCGACTGGTCTCTAGTGTCTGCAGGTGGGCGCTCCACAAGCGGATTTCAAGATTCGCCCTTGACAGTGATTTACTTATAGGTAAACTAATGCAAGACCATCTGTTTTACGCTGGCGCCAGGCGCACCGTTGTGTGTGTTTGTAGGCCAAATGGCCGGAGCCCTGCGAAGGAGTTTCTAGACAACCTGAACAGGGAGAGACCCAGCGAATTCCGTGGACTAGAGGCTCGCCTCATTTTCATCGCCGAGTATGCAGGAACAATTGATCGCGAGAAGTTCAAGAAGCTAAGCTCGACGAAAGGGCTCTGGGAACTGAGATTTAAGGACATTCGATTACTTGTTTCGTTCAGCGCGGGACGCTGCTGCTGTTGACGCACGGCTTCGTAAAGAAACGCCAGAAAATCGCCGCACGCGAACTCGTAGGTCCGGACTATTCATGAAGCGCGCGTCGATGAGTCTCCAAACTCCCGTCCAGATACCCTTCGCGCTAAGACTTGGCATTGCTCGGCAGCTACAGTTTGTTCTCGCGAAGGATTTGGATTCAAGGTCGAAGCGGTGGTTCCGAGGCGATGCCAAAAGCATCGTCGAGCGGTTCTCCGCAAAGAGATTGGATTCGAAGACCAGCGAGAACCGCGCGATTCACGCCAATTCATGAATAGTCCGGGCAATAGCTACCAGGATTATGAACGAATGGCTACAAGCAAACGAGAAGCACTAAGCAGGGGATTATGCAAGATCCGGTCCCTCGAGTTTGAGCTGGAGTGGGCTTGGCTTCACATTACAGAGGCCCTCTTAGCTGAAATGGAAGCGCAAGGCGTGAACCGCACAGAGTTGGCCCGCCGAGTTGGTAAGAGCAAACCTTGGGTCACCAAGGTGCTCTCACTGGAGAGCAATCCAACGCTGAAATCGCTCGTGATTCTGGCTCGTGCGCTTGGACTGCGATGGGAGGTGCATCTTGCGTCACCCGGCAAACCATCGCGTTGACCGCGACACGAATGGGTCCGCTGAAACGCTATACGGCGTTAGCGTTTCGCTTCCGAGGCCGTTTTCTCCCCTACCATAGATGAAGTGTCCTCCACTCTCAAACCTTCAGTTTCGAGCCCTTCAAACGCGCATCGCGGCGTTGTGCGAGGTGCAATGCCGTCGTACTTAGTACGAGCAAGGGCTTATATTCGGAGATTCACTCGTTCTTGTGTGTATTCACGTATGGAACCTGGTGGCTCCTTTGGAAGATCTTCACCAAACTGAGAATCTGCGGCCATCGGTGCCCGAATTGCGGTGGTCGGGCTTAGACGCTTGAATGAACAAGTCTCTGCCTATTTCTTCTTACGCTCCTTCGCAAGCTGAAGCTCAAGCGCACGAATCATGGCGTCCACATCGGGTCCTTGATTGCCACGAAACGCGATCTTCCCATCGGACCCGACGACGTAAAGACGATTGGGGTAGGCTCCATAGGCGATGCCCGCGGAGTCCGCCATGTCATCGACAAGTACGGGAATCGTGAACTTTGCGGTTTTGATGCACGCACTCGCGGTAGCCACGCGTTCCTTGAACGTTTTGGGATCCTTTAGCTTTACGACGCCGCTCGACGTGGGCGCTGCGCTCCAGCCGTCCGTGGGATGGGCTTCGCGAATGTAGATGAAGTAGAAATCAGCGGATTTCTTGAAGCGCCGATAGATCCCTTGCAGGCGAACTGCCTGACTCATAAACGGGCCTCAGGTGTAGGAACCAAACATCAATACGGTCGGTCGTTTGGGTTTGGACAGATCGACACTTCCCGAGCCGTCCAGTTTCGCAACCCACACTTGAGGCGCTGCGTCACCTACTTTTCGCGCCACAACCTTGTAGATCTTACGCGTCTTGTTTAGTTGCTGAGCGAACGCCGCCGCCCACTCCTTGACATCCAGCTTGCCGTCGCGGTTGGTATCGGCGATTTTGTAGAAATTAATCCACTCTTGCAACGACACATCGCCATCGCCATCCGTGTCGAGATCGGGATCGTCCGGAGGGACCATAGGCCCACGCGGAGCGACGGGGGGCCCATTTGTCTTTCCGGGAGCGGGCGCTTTGGGATCATCGGCCATGACCGGCAACACAAGCATGAGCACAACGAAGAGGGAGATTGCGTACTTCACGGTTCTTTAGTAATCGCAAATCGAGGTCGATGTGGGAGATTCACTATCGCGGTGACGGAACGCGGATGCAGTCGTGACAATCACTGCAAATCAGCGTGACTTCCGTACCGAGTCTTCACGAGGCTTGGAAATGAAGTATCCAACGATTGGCTATCTACAAAAAGTCGACGTCGTCAGCGCCCGGGGGTCAATAGGAACGTCTTTGGATGCGCGTCCTAACGAATCAGATCCAGCAGTGAAATGTCGTACGACTCGCCCTGCGCGCCTCCGCCTCGCTTTGCGTTGAATTCGTCTTCTTCGGATTCATACACCGTGACACAGGAGGTTGCGCTCATGAGCAGGATCGCCACAAGGAATGCGGAGAGCGCCATCTTCGCCCAAACATGCATGCGCTGCGCGATGCTCGACGGGATGGATCGTTGGGCGCAAATGATCGGCTTTATCCCCGGACGGCCTTGAGCGCCTCATCATCGGTGTCAAAATTCTCAACCTTGCCGAAGATGCCGACAAGATCAAGGGCGCGCTTCACGGGACCGCGCGTCTCACTGAAGACTACCTTGCGGTGCGTTTTCATCGCCGCGGCGCATGCGGCAGCAATAACGCCAATGCCGGCGCTCGTGATGAACTGAAGATCCGCCATGTTGAGGATGATGTGGGCGGAACCCTCTTCGGCTTCCTTGCGGAGTTCGCCTAGAAACTCCCAAGACTTGTTGTTCCCGACCAGTTCGCCCTTGAGGCGGCAAAGCACAATCTTGCCGTCGTCCAGAATGTTGTGTTCTGCAGAAAAATCGCTCATGGCGGGTCACCTCAATTTGCTCGCTGTCAGTGCCTTGCGCGGCGTATGCAGAGTACCCTATGCGGGAGCGCACGCCGAACATCAGGAGGGACGCGGATGACCATCCGAGGATTTGATCACCTGTACATCGAGAGCGCGCACTGGGACGCCTCGCGCGAATTCTGGATGAGCTTGGGACTCACTGAGGTTGCGACTTGGGGCGAGGGCGGGCACCGCGCCTGCAAGCTCGCTTCGGATCAGTTTGCAGTCGTTCTTGCCGAGTCAAGCTCGCCATGTAGTCCCACGATGCACCTGAGCGTCGACGACGCCAAGGATGTTCAACGAGAGTTGCAAGGCGCACCCGGCGTCAAGATCACAACACCAGCCGAAAACACCCACTGGGGCACATCGTGGATCCGCGTTGCAACGCCGGATGGGCATGAGATCGCGCTGGAGTGCCCTCGACCAATGGTCGACTAGCGTGCATTCATCGGAGGAGCGACGCGAACCAACGTACTGCCATCATCACACGCCTCCACCGCAATGCGCGGCCCCAGGAAAGCGTGGATCACTTCAATATTGGTCTTGCTGTGCGGCGTGAGTCCGACCGTACGAAACGCACCGCCCGCACCGAGCACCATTGGCAGCATGAGTTGATCCGCCAGATGACGACCCACGGGCGCATCCAACTTCATCCAACGACGCGCCTGACGACACGCGGTCTTCGCAACGCGCTCGGCGGGCAGATCCACCTTGCCGTGACTCTCAAAGACTTCGCTCACGTGCTCATGATCGATCTGCAATACAACGGTGTTACCCGGACCGGGACTTCCGGTCGCCTGAATCACGTGCGAATCGCGCTTACGCCATCCAAGTTCGCGGCGTACGACTTCGAGTTCGCGCTCGGCAATTTGGTGGTGGAGATTGGCGATGTAGGCCCGTGCAGCAACGGACGTACGCTGTCCACGTTCCATGAGCTCAAGTGAACGCCACGTTTCCGGGGGTTCAATGACGACTGTGATACGGCCCCCACCCGCCGGGAAGAAACCATAGCGCTCGATGTCCATGGAGATCGTTGCACCCATAGCGCGTAAAGCCGGTGCAAAGGCGTACTTGAGATAATCAAACGACGGCGCAAACGAGGCGTGAGTCCCGCCTTCAACCACGAGCGTTGTGGGTCCGTCGGCCAGCAACGCCGCGGGCAGCACGGCCTGGACAACCAGACTCGTGCTACCCGCGGTTCCGACAGACAAGTGGTAGGTCCCCGCCGCAATGCCTTGCGGCGTGAAGTCGAGCGACTCCGAACGCAACTCAGCACCTTGCACCATGGCATGACCCATGCGCTTGGCAGCTTCAACACACGTGAGGTGTTGACGCAAGAGACCACCCTTGCGACGCCCAGCCCGAATCTTCCGCATTGAAAGCGGCCGACCCGTGGCGAGCGAAAGCGCGAGGGAGGAGCGCAGCATTTGGCCGCCCCCCTCGCCCTTACTTCCGTCAATGACAACCGGTGTGTTCACCGTATTCCTCGTTACGCATCACGACGACGGCCGCTAGGCACTCGGCGCAAAACGTACTTTCAAACGCAGTTCTATCCCTTTACGCAAATAACCTGCTTGATTTCGTGTACGACTTCAACAAGGTCCTTCTGTGCGTTCATGACGGCGTCGATTGACTTGTAGGCCGCCGGCGTCTCGTCCAAGACACCCGCGTCCTTTCGACATTCCACGCCCGCGGTCATGCGTTCGTGGTCTTCCTTGGTGAACTTCTTACGCGCCGCGGTTCGCGACATCGTCCGACCTGCACCGTGGCTGCAGCTCTCAAAGCTCTCGGGGTTTCCAAGCCCGCGAACAATGTAGGAGCGCGCCCCCATACTGCCCGGAATGATGCCCATCTCGCCGCGACCGGCACGCACGGCCCCCTTACGGGTGACCCACACGTCTTCGCCGTAGTGCTCCTCACGCACAACGTAGTTGTGGTGACAGTTCACGGCTTCGACCTGCGCATTGAAGTCGGGAAGCTCTCGAATGCTCTTCAGCGCGTCCATGACAAAGCCCATCATTACGATGCGGTTTTGCCGTGCGTAGTTCTGGGCCCATCCAACCGCTTCAACGTAGTCGTCAAAGTGCTTGGTGCCTTCCGTAAAGTAGGCCAGGTCCTTGTCGGGCAATGTGGACAACGCGTCTTCCATGTCCTTCTTTGCCCGCGCAATGAAGTAGCGGCCGATCATGTTGCCAATCCCGCGTGAACCGCTGTGCAGCATGGCCCACACACGATCTTCCGTATCAAGGCAAATCTCGATGAAGTGGTTTCCCCCACCGAGGGTTCCCAACTGCTTTGCGGCAGCCTTTTCACCGATCTTCGGGTGCTTGGCCATAATGCGCTTGAAGGCCTTGTCCATCTTGGCCCACGCCTTTGCGTTCACATTCGGCAAACGCTTGTGCGACGCGCGACCCACCGGTACACGCCGTTCAATCTGCGTACGCATGTTCTTCAAGTTGTCGGGGAGGTCGCTGGCCTTTAGCGATGTACGCACCGCCATCATGCCGCAACCAATGTCCACGCCAACCGCCGCCGGAATGATTGCCTTGTGCGTGGGAATCACGCTGCCAATTGTGGCACCGAGACCCCAGTGAACATCGGGCATCGCCGCAACCCAGCGATGGATAAACGGCAACTTGGCCACGTTCTTGAGCTGGCGCTTGGCCTCGTCTTCAATCGGCACGCCTCGAGTCCATGTCTTGACCGGCACGCCTTCGCCCTCGGGCTGAATGACTTCGTAGTTGGTGGTGGTCATTGTGGACCTCCCATCGTGATGCGAACTGTGGACGACGACTCGTCGCCCAGCGATCCCTATCACACGCGGCGTGCCAGAATCGAAAGCGCCCGGAGATTTTACATAACATGCTGTAAATTATGATCTTACGATCGATCCACCAAGGACTAACTCAACAGGCCAAAGGCAGTCTATATATCTAGATATACAAATATATCTATTCATATAGATTGATTGAGCCATGGCCGCCCAGAAAGTCACCGCGCTCGGATTCCTCGGCACGCGAATTGACCGCGGAGGTTGGCGGCGCTGGCGACCCACCGTGGACTTGTGTCGCCACGACGACTTGGTCATAGAAAAGCTCGAACTCCTGGTCGATCCCAAATCGCGCGACCTCGCCAAGGAAATCACTCGCGACCTATCGGCCATCTCTCCTGAGACCAACCTTGTCGTTCACGACTTCGATATGGACGACCCGTGGGACTTTGAAGAAGTCTATGGACGCCTGCACGACTTTGCGTTGACGCGTAAGTTCGATCCCGAACGTGAAGACCTGCTCATTCACATGACCACGGGCACGCACGTTGCGCAGATCTGTCTCTACCTCTTAACGGAAGCACGCTACCTACCCGGCAGGTTGATTCAAACCAGTCCACCCAAACGCGGCCAAATGCCCGGGCGCTACACGATTATCGACCTGGACCTGTCTCGCTTTGACCGATTGCACGCGCGCTTTGAACGCGAGAAAGAAGAGGGCCGCTCGTTTCTCAAGGCGGGCATCGCTACGAAGAATAAGAAGTTCAACGCACTGATCGAACTCATTGAACGCGTCGCCATTCGCTCGCGCGATCCCATGTTGCTGCTCGGCCCAACCGGTGCGGGCAAGAGTGCATTGGCAAAACGCATTCACGCGCTCAAACGTGAACGCAATCAACTGCAGGGACAGGGTCCGTTTGTGGGCATTAACTGTGCCACCTTGCGGGGCGAGAACGCGATGTCGGCGCTCTTTGGTCATGTGCGCGGAGCCTTCACGGGTGCTGCAAGTGCCAGACAGGGATTGCTACGCGCGGCCGACGGTGGCGTGTTGTTTCTCGACGAGATTGGCGAGCTCGGCCTCGATGAGCAAGCCATGCTGCTGCGCGCCCTTGAAGATGGTACGTTCCTTCCGCTGGGAAGTGATCGCGAAGTGTCCAGTCGGTTTCAATTGCTTGCCGGCACCAACCGCGATCTCCGCATGGACGTGGGCGCGGGACGTTTTCGCGGCGACCTTCTCTCGCGCATCGACGTGTGGACCTTCGAACTGCCCGCTCTCAAGGATCGACCCGAAGACATCGAACCCAATCTCGAATTCGAACTCGGGCGTGCGGGAGGACTCACGTCGGGCCGCGCCTCGATGAATCGCGACGCACGTCGCGCCTTCCTCAAGTTCGCCACCAGCCCCGGCGCGCTTTGGCTCGGCAACTTCCGCGACTTCTCAGGCGCCATTCGACGCATGGCCACACTTGCACAGGGTGGCCGCATTGACCGCGCCCTCGTCGAAGACGAAATCGAACGCCTCAAACGCTCTTGGAATCGCGGCGCCCCCACAGACGACCCGCGTCGCATACTGAGCAGCGTATTGAGCGACGACGCCATGGCCGACATCGACCGCTTCGATCTCGTTCAGCTTGCCGATGTCGTAGACGTTTGCCGCACCTCAAAGTCTCTCAGCGCCGCCGGCCGCACCCTCTTCGCCGCTTCCCGCACCAAACGCACCTCCACCAACGACGCCGATCGGCTGCGCAAGTACCTTCAGCGCTTCGGCCTGCGATTTAGCGACCTCTAAATTCATACTCGAAGAGCCGAGCAATGAACCGGCTATCCGTATGAAGGCAGAGTTGCATTCGAAAATTCAGAAAATTGTTGGCGGATGTCGCGCATGAATGACGAGATATTAAAGGGCAGTTTTAATTTTCGCGCATCTCATTGCCATAAGCGCCCGTGATTACCGACAAAGTAGCCGATGTCGGTACGCGCAAGAGTTTGCTCTCAATGCACAAAAATCGGCTTATGGGAGTCCTTCGCGATTCGCCAACCTTCGTTTGATTTGATTGGCTGTGTCACGCATGCGTATCTCCTACGTCACGATGCACGTGACAAGAGTTGTGCGAATCAAGATCAACTTTAGCGGGAAAACGCAGATAACGTGCGGGTGTGCGGCCTACGGAGCGCCGTGCAAATAATTTCGAGTCGAGTAAGGGCAGCAATCTTTGCACAACTTTCGCCGTGAAATTTCGCGCCACTCGAAACTCTCATCCCTACCGTCAGACTTGCGCAGTGGAGAAGCACGCGCAAGTCGCCGTGTTCCTCCGAAAGCGTGCAACGCAGACATACGGGGATGTATCCACGCCGATTGAGAAGTGGATGGCTTCCCCGGTTAGGGGGCACACCATGGCCAGAAGAGGGAATCGCGAGCCAAAACGGGGCCGCGAACGAATCGATGAGTCTTCAAGTCGCGTAGATCGCGCGCAGAAAGTCAGGCGCGCTGCACCTGTTGCGGGTGTAATTCTTGTGGCACTTGTAGCAGCGGTGATCACCGCAGCGCCTACGCCGTTCGAAGCTGATTTGGCGCTTTTGTCGAATGTCGATGCTCAGAAGCGCCAAGACGCAAGCGATCGCCTGGGAAAGGGCGGTAGCAAGCAGGCCACAAAGCTCTTGGACGAACTTGCAGGCAAACACTCCGCCGTCACACGCGCCGGTCTTGTACGCTCCCTTTCAAAGCTACCTGTGGGTGGTGATCACGTGAGCGCACTTCGCGATCTCTTGGCGAGTGACAATGTCAACATTGCAGCCAGCGCCGCGCTGATTCTTCAGAAGGCGCCAAAGGCGCGCGACAAGCTCGTTGCTGAACTTTCAAATGTTCTTGCCGATGACCGGGTAGTCGATGGCGTTAAGGCGCGTGCAGCGCGTGCGCTCAAGGGAACCACGGGCGCAGGCGCAAAGGCCCTGGAGGCCGCAGCGGCAAGTTCCGGGCTCACCAAGCTTGCCGCCATTCGCACGCTTGGATTCATTCCAACGTCTGGCCCCGGCAAGCTCGCATCGATCGCCACGGATGAAAAACGCGAAGATCGAGATCGAGTTCTCGCGATGCGCTCTCTTGGTGAAGTCACGGGCAGCAACGCAAGTTCGGCATCATCCGAGCTCAAGACGCTCGTGAAGAGCAAATCAGGATTTGTGCGCGAGCACGCAACAGCGGCACTTAGCGCGAGAGGCGAGTCCGGAAGCGCTTCAACGTTTGTCACACTTGCTAAAGATAAGGACGCGCGTGTCCGCCTGGAGGCACTGAGAGCCATTCAGAAGGCAAAGACAGTCTCAAGCGAGAAAGCCACAGTCAAGACGTTGCTATCCGATTCGGATGTTCGCGTGAAAGAGCTCGCGCTGCGTCTCGCCGCCGCTGAGAAGCCGTGGGACCTGTCCGACGTCAAGAGCACATTCGTTTCTGAGCTTAGTTCCAAGAACTTCAAGATCCGTCTTCGCTCGGCCTTAGCGCTTGCAGCCTACGGCGACAAGGGCGGGCTTCAAACCATGAAGACCGACACAGATTCCTCCACCAAATCCGTCGCGGCCCAAGCCAAGGCAGCGTACGACCTCATAGACAAAATCGAAGAGTAGGGCGAAACGCGGCACCGGAAACTATCAAGTAAGGCGTGAGCGAGATTGGGGTAGACATGGCCAGCAAGAACAGAAACAGTCGAAAGCGTTCAAAGAAGGACAGCCGCCCGGTAACGCCTCGCCCATGGGTACACACGCCTCTGGGGTTGGTTGCCGTAGGGCTTGCAACCTATGCACTGGCATTCCTCGTGCTAACTGGTGGCCGTCGCATTCTTGCTGAGGCGGCGCCTCCAAGTCCGATCGTCATCACCGACTTTGGCATGAAGGACACGAGTACCACGGGAAATCCAAAGGAGTCGTACAACTTGGCCGGGCAGGCTGGCGGCATCTATCAGGTCGATAACACAAACCGCCACGCGGTTTCATTCACGTCACTAAAGCCCGCCCACTCAAACAACGCGGTTGAGCAGATTGATTTGGATGAGACTACCGGGGACATCATCTATGGAGCGAACAACGGCGAGATTGTCCGCGTGGACATGACGACGAACACGTCAACCACTGTCGGAACGATTTCGGGTGCAGATTTCAAGGTAGCCGCGGCCGACAACAATTCGGCTAGTACAGATGCGTGGGCGATTGACGCCAATTCAAATCAGCTCTACATGATTAACAATGCCGGCCCCACCGTGGCTAGCGGCGCTTCCTTTGCGAAGGGTCCGACCGAACTGGCCGGCCCCAAGCCCGGTAACAACAACGTCGTCGCTTTGGGAGACGGTTCGGCCGAGATATATCGCCTCGATGTGACGCTCTTAGTTGACTACGACGACACGTTTGCCGGTGCCAATGTCGAGCCGACCGGGCTTGCTGTGGCCGATGCCGACTATTGCTACGTCTCGATTAATGACGGCTCAACGGCAAAAGTATTGCAGGTTGACTTGCGGGCATCGACGTTCGGATTTGTGACGTCTGTTATGGGGACGTACTCAAACGTGAGTGCGGTGGACATTTCTGTTGCCGGTCCGTGGGTCACCGTGCTCATGTCGGACAGCGCGAACAACGAGACGACTGCGCGCGTGTTTGATGTGGGCGTTCCAAGTTCGCCGCTTTACGTGGGCAGCGTGGACTTGTCGTTGGGCCACCAGGCCCACGGCGGGTTGACCACACAACTCGACGGCGGCGGAACCCTTGACGACTTGGAGTTCATGTGGGCCAATCTCACTCAGGACATGAGCGTTACGACGGGTCGTGATGTTGAAGGCGAGTGGACATTTGGGTCTGCGAGCAGCGTCCCTCCGGGCGGCGTGTTTCCCACGATCACGGCGGCGGCGTCGGGCGCGTATGGCATGGAAGCGCTCACCTGTGTGTGGCCGTGCCCTCCTTTTGGACCCGATTCACAAGGCCCTGTTGCCGGCCCCACGCCACCAGCCCACACCGCATCCACGCCTCATAGTGTTCAGCTCAGCACGGGCGAAGAAGTGCTGATTCACCGACTGGTTTCGATTCCCGGTCGCGGCATGGATCTAGACCTCACGCTTACGTACCGATCGCGGCGAGATTTTTCGGGGCGCTACGGCAACAGTTGGTTCCTCAATCAAGACGTGCGGATGAAGACCGAGACGAACGGGGATATGACGTATCAAAGCCCCTATGGGCGTGTGGATACGTATGTCAAATCCGGGAGCACGTTCATTCCGCCCACGCACTACGACACCACGCTTGCGCCGTCGGGATCTAACCACACCGTTACCGATCGATTGGGCCGCGTGAGCACGTTTAATGCAAACGGGCAGCGGATAAGTCTGGCCGATCGCTATGGCAATACACACACTTATACCTACACGGGCGACAAGCTGACTCAGATCACGGATTCGCTGAATCGCAACATTTCACTCAACTACGACGCGATGGGGCGGCTTTCAAGTGTGGTTGACTTCGGCGGCCGCACGTGGACATTTTCCTATAACTACATGGGGGACCTCCGGACGATCACGAGTCCGGTTTCCGCACAGTTTTCCTCGGGGCGCACGGTGCGCTATTCCTACAGCGCCAACCACGCACAGACGCGCTTCAAGTCGAACCTGATTCACGTGGAAAACGCCAAGGGCGAAGTCGTTCAGACGC
This sequence comes from Planctomycetota bacterium, assembly GCA_965222115.1. Lineage (GTDB taxonomy): Bacteria > Planctomycetota > PLA2 > PLA2 > JAEUHO01 > CBDCTJ01. Next base: position 265,152 of record CBDCTJ010000001.1, read on the forward strand.
TTGAGTACGACGAGAACGACATGGTGGTAAAGGAGGCGCTTGGTCCGGGCGAATACACAATTTCGTATGACGTTCCCAACAAGCGGACGACCGTAGTTGACCGCGCGGGAAATACAACGCGCTGGACTTTTGGTTCCTTCGCGGTGCCCACGGAAAAGAAGGTCTATACCAAGGGTCTGCGTACCGGCGAGCCGACTGACTTCACCACGACGTATACGGTGAACGCAACCACCGGCATGACCACGGCTGTGGTATATCCGCGCGGAAACCGGACCGACTATACGTATGACAGTTCGCTCAATCTAACGGAGGTCCGGCACCGGACGACGGACACCAGCACCAACAGTGGCACGGACCTCGTAACCTCTTACCAGTACACGGGCCAATACAACCAAGTGAGCCAAGTGACCGACCCCAAGGGAAACGTCACCACCATGACGGTGGACTCTTCTGGCAACACGACGGCCGTATCGCGACCCACGGTCACCCAGCCGACGAACCAGTCCATCGCAGAGACCTATGCTTACGATTCATACGGGCGCATCACGTCGGCGACAGACGCCGAGAGCCGCGTGACAAATTTCGTTTACTACACGACGGGTTCCCAGAACGGATACTTGCACAAAGTCATTCGTGATCCTGGCGGGCTGGCGATCACCACGACATTTCAATATGATCAGTATGGAAACGTAACCTCTGTAACAGGCCCGAATGGCGCCACCACAACGATTACGGTGGACGCCGAAAATTTTGTTACCCAGATACAAGCGCCTACGCCGCTTAACTACAAACGCAAGTTCACCTACGATGCCAATCGAAATCTCACGCTGCTTGAAACGGAGAACCGCGACAAGAACGGCACGCTTGATGCCACTACGCCCTGGATTGAGACAAGTTATACGTACAACGAAATGGGCTGGCGCTTGACTGCCACCCAAGATCTGACGTCCTCAAGCCAAGCGGTAACGACGTATGAATACGACGGCGAGGGCAAGGTCACCAAAATTCAAAGCCCGACGGGCGACGAGACGAAGATCGAGTACGACGAGCGGGCGTTGCTCTTCAAGCTCACGCGCGGTTATGGCGCGACCGAGGCATCGACGATTCAAGTGGATTACGATGCCAACGGCAATCGCAGCAAGACGATTAATGGAGAAGGCGACGCGACGAATTTCACGTACGATCTCTTTGACCGTGCGACGAAACGGACAAACGCGCTGAGTCATTATGTTTCTTGGACCTATGATAAGAACGGAAACGTCCTAACGGCTGCGGCCTACAATGCCTCGAACGTGCTTCAGGCCAAGACGACGAACCACTTTGATGAGGTGAATCGGCTCTGGAAGCGCGTCAAGGATCGTTTCGGATCTGGGCTCACGCCGAGCTACCCGACGGTCACTATCCAGCACGACAAAACGGGCCGCGTCACGGAGATCAAAGATCCGCTCAACAATAAGACGACCTATCTCTATGACAATGCGGGGCGCCAGATTAAGGTCCAAGACGCCGTTGGAAATGAAACCGAGTGGATCCTCGATGCGCGCGGGCTCGCCACCAAGATCAAGCGCAAGGACATTCCTACGGCAGGTGGATCCGAGACTTTTGAAACCGAGTTTGTCTATGATGCTCTGGGCCGTCTCACGTCCAGGCGCGAGATCGACCGGCTCAACGCTTCGAACATTTTGACAACGAGTTTTTCGTATGACAGTCGCGGAAATTTGACCTTCCGCGTTGATGCCGAGGGGAGTCCTGTTCGCTGGGGTTACGACCTTGCGAACCGCCAAACAAGTTATGAGCGTGCGCTTGCCATTGGTACGTCGATTGACGATTTCACCAATAGCATTCTCGAGACGGCGAGCTTCGATGCGTCAGGCCGCATGACGTCAGTCACGGACGACAATCTAAACACGACGTCCTATTCTTATGACGCCCTTTCGCGCGTATTCAAGACGACCTTTGCCGACGCGAAGTTCGTGACCCGAACTTTCGATAAGAACGATCGCGTCAAGACCTTGACGGATCAGAACGGCACGGTGGTTACCAATACTTATGATGTGCTCAGTCGCTTGACCTCGCGCGCAGTCAATCGCGCCACCGGTGTCTTGGGAACGACGTCAGAGACCTATTCTTACGATGCGCTAAACCGCATGCTCACCGCAAAAGACAATGACTATGAGGTGCAGTTCACGTATGACAGCGTGGGTAACGAGTTGAAGGAAACGCAGGGCTACACGGTGACAGGCCAAGAGAAGTGGCGCACCGTCACTTCGACGTATACCGACGCGGGCTCTCGCAGCGCGATTCAGTATCCCAGTGCCTTCAGTGTGCTTCACCAGCGTGACGCGATCTACCGCATGACGGCGATGGTGGATTCCGCAGCCTCCACGAACATCGCAAGCTTCACATTCCAGGGCGCCGACCGCCTAGCCAAGACGACCAACCAGAACGCGACCACGACGGATCACGGATACGATGGCTTTGCGCGTCTCTCGCAGCTCGACCACAAGAACGGATCGAGCCAGAGCTTCCACACATTCGACTATTTGTATGACAAAGTCCACAACCGTCGGATGGAGAAGAACTCGTTCAACTCTACTTGGATCAACTCGTTGCCGACCGGGATCCAGCCATTTCTGAACGCTCGAAACGGCAAGGGCGATGTCTATGCCTACGATATGGCCTACCGCATGGTGGACACGCGTTACGATGTGACCAATCCCGCAACGGAAGTGGCGACGCCGGGTTCGCAGACCTACGTTACCAAGCAGGTCTACACGCTCGATGGCTTGGGCAATCGGAGCCAGACGCAGCAGACTCCATGGGGCGGCTCGGCCACGACGGTTAGTTACTCGTTCAACGCCATGAATGAGTACACGGCGATCGGCGGCACCTCGCGCACGCACGATAGCAATGGCAATCTAACCGACGACGGCACGCAGACGTACCACTACGATTATAAGAATCGTTTGGTCGAGGTGAGGGTCAGTGGATCGAGCACAGTTATTGCCAAGTACAAATACGACGCACTTGGCCGGCGGGTTGAAAAGCACGTCGTCTCCGGCGCGGTCACGACGCGCTACATTCTCGATGGCCAGGACATCGTCGAGGAGTTTGACGGCAACAATACCTGGCTTGCGCGTTACTTTCACGAGGACCGCATTGACCATCCGCGGGCGATGGATCGCGCAGACATCTCGGATGTGGATGGCGACAGCAATACGTCGGAGATTCTTCGGTTCACGTATCACCAGAATGCGCTTGGAAACGTGAGCGAGATTTCCGCGCCCAGTGGCGGCGTGGTTGAGTGGGTGACGTACGACGTCTATGGAAAGGCGACCGTTCGGAACTCGGCGGGGACGACGCAGGGGTCGAGTTACGTGGGAAATCCGTTCCTGTTCACGGGGCGAGAATTCGACGCCGAGTCAGGAATGTACCACTATCGCGCCAGGGCGTATGACCCCGAGGCAGGAAGGTTCTTGCAGGTAGATCCGTTGGGGTATGTGGATGGACTCTCATTCTATCAGTACGCAGGCAGCAACCCTGCATCTCGAGTAGATCCACGTGGTACTTGGTCCTTCGCAGGTCCGATGTTAGCAGCCGCGTTAGAGAAGTATGCAAAGGAGAATGGTTGGGACGGAGAAGACCCTGAAGAGATTTGGGATTACTGGGATGACTTCGTAACCGATTCACGAGTTGCTTGTTGGTTAAGAGGCGCTGAGCGGCGGATCAAGAAAAAGTCACAGAAACATAAAATCTATGAAAAGGAAGGAGGGTACGAAGAGGCAAAGAGTGACTTTGATGAGCTCACAGGTGGGAAGTCCGAAGATCGAGGCGAAACACCGAAAACTGGTGAGATGCGGTCGGGAGAATTGCCGAACGGTACTCCCGTGACGATACGCGAAAAGAGCAAGGAGGGGCCTCCATCGGTAGAGATTCATCCAAAGAAGGGTAAGGGCACAAAAGTTCGCTACAAGAACGTGGAGCAGGACTCAAAGTGAATGCCAATGATGAGTTAGAACAGAAGAACGCTGTTGACGTCAAACAATGGCGAGAAATGGCAATGGGTGATAGCGAGTTTTATCGTCCAGAGTTCCTGTATACGGTGCGGTGGGGCGCTGTTCCAGTTGAGTCCGCGTGGCACTTCGACGAGAACGATGTTCGATTGATTTCTTCGGCGGCAATGGTGTTAGGAGAGCGGTCTATGTATGCGGCTCCATTAGAACCGTACAAAGGTATCCCCGAACGTAGAGTATTTTCGACTACCCCAAATGGATTGAGCAAATTTCAGGAAGAATATGGGCCATACGATTTCCTGCTTCTTGGCGAAGATAGGAGTTTTTCGGTGATATGTACAAGCGATTACTATTTCGTACTTGCTGGCCCTCGCGAATTTCTTGAGCGTGCGGCGGGCTTGAGCACGACGGCTGCAATAGAAAAGTTCCAAGCAGACAGTCAAGTAGATGGCCGCACTGAGCGAGAAAAAGAGCTTGGTCGGAAATTGGTGAAGTGGTGCAATGGCGCCGTGGCCAACATGATGTAGCAGTGTGCGTTCTTTGGAAGTGTCATAAATTTTGTGTACGGAGCGTCGTTCGATCCCCACCGGATAGGACGTGTTCAGAATGCCGTGCCGCGTTTTCTTCCACCAACTTCGTGACTTTCGACTTGCGCGTCCGAGTACGTTCCGCATAATTCACCGGTGCGACTCGGCCAAAGAATGACGGTCGTGGAGACGAAGAGCAGTTTCGGGGCCCAACCACTACTTTGATATCTTCAAGAGAGTCGAGTACATCGCCTTGTCACGGCAAACTAAAGAAATGCGCCAGTCGCCCACTACCGCACCGTCTGCGTCGACTGATATGGACGGCTTGCATTCCCGCAGCAGTTCCCGCGATCATCATGTCTATTGAATTCGTAAGCAACAATCAGCGCGCGTTGCCAAAGCCATTTACATGGATTCGACCTCACGTAGAAGCGCCAGCGTTGGTAACAGAGCCAATCGACAATACGTCGCTGTATCTCATTGAACGGATGCACCCGTATTCAGCGCGAGCGGCTACACCAAGAAACCAGCAAGTATCTGCGCCGACCATCCCACTCCTACGCGCCTTCGCCGTCTCCATGTGGATACACGGCGCATCCGGAACACCGTGCCTCTTCGCTGCAAAGATCCAGCCCACGACATCGCCTACTGCATTGGCACCGACAACCCTGATCGAGACGTGAAGTTGGTACGAGTGGATGTGGACGACAAACTTGCGCAGTTTACTGTTAGTCGCGGCGATGAGCAGCACACGTTCAGGTTCGATCGAAGCCGTGAGTTTAACAGCAGCGTGATTCGATTCCATCCGCCAGGATCACGCCAAAGCGGCGACATCAATCACGCCCAAGCAGTCGCAAGCTCCAAGCACCCCGACCTCAAAGCCGTTCCTTACTTCAATAACCGCGGCAAGTGCATTGGCATGCAGTACGCGTCCCATCAACCCATGTTGTGCGGGCTGGTTTGATTTGAGAACCTCTTGGCGGAGGTTCAAACATGAAGAACAAGCTTGGACAGAAGATTCGATTACTGCGTGGCGAGGAGCGCCGTGCGGTGCTTGAAGAACTCATGGAGCGGTTTCGGAGCTCGGGCAAGACAGCCACGGCGTTTAGCCAAGAGATAGGAACGACCGCTACGTCATTCGGTCGATGGCGAGCTGAGGTTCGTAACTCGTCGAGTTAGAGTCTGCTCCGACATTCGTGGAGCTCGGTAAGGAGAGCGCCGGGAACTTCGAAGTGGTGCTCGCCTCAGGCATTCGGGTGGCGGTGCCGAGCGGATTTCGAGCCGACGAGCTCCGTCGCATCCTTCAAGTTCTCGCCTCCTGATGCTCAGTTTCCCCGCCTCGATTCGGATCTTTGTTGCCGTCGGTGTGACCGATATGCGCAAGAGTTTTGATGGGTTAGCTCAGCGGGACCGATTTATCGTCTCGCGCGCTGCGATGCTGCCATCCGTAGAGGTTCGCCGGCGGCGAAATCGTGGTTAAAGTCCTTGCCCCGCGACAACGCGGCCCTCGGAGTTCCCTATGAAAACGTTCGGCCTCAACTACGACGTAAAGCCCGATCGCATTGACGATTTTAAGGACTACGCACTCGGCGTACTCGCCGCGATGGACGGCTTTGAAGGACACGAAGAGACGCGCCTATACATCGACGCGCAGAAGCCGCACTCGATGATGATTTATTCACGCTGGGATACGGTCGAGAACTTTGGAAAGTTCATGCGCTCGGCTGAGTTCAAAGGCGTGAAGGGCGACACGCGCGACATGCTTATGGGCCGCCCGTCTCACAAAGTGTATGAACAAACAAATGATTTGGATCGCATGCGCGGCTAGCAACACGCGACGACCGCATGTGTCCCCACACAAGAATTGACACGTGCCATGATCACTACTCGGCGACTTGATGAATCCGATCGCGACGCGCTTGTCGGGTTTTTACAATCCGCACCTGACGAAACGATGTTTCTGCAGGGAAACTTCGAACATTCGGGGTTTGTGGACGAACCACGACGGTACTGCGCGTTGTATGTGGGCGGATTCGATGCAACCGGCACACTCTGTGGTGTGGCTGCAGCCTGCTGGAATAAGAATTACATCGTCTATGCCCCCACCGGTGCGGCTGAAATCGTAGACGCCGCGTGGCGTATCCGTGGGGATGTGATGGCGATGGTGCTGGGCCCCCACGCCCAAATCCAAGCAGTGCTGAAGGGACTCGGACTGACGGATGTGCCAACCGCCATTCGAGGCCGCGAAGTGCTCTATTCCCTTGAGCTCGATCGGCTTCGGGTACCGAACGCGTTGTCCGAGTGTCGCGTAACCTCGCGGATGGCGACCACGGAAGACCTGGACGTCGTTGCACCCTGGTTTGAAGGCTACGCGCGGGAAGCGCTAGGCATTCAAGGCGAGGGCGCCGACTGGTCCGCAGGTGTGCGGGAGCGCGCCAAGGGGCAAATCGAGCGAAACAACGTGTGGCTGTTGCTCGACGACGGGGTTCCGGTCTCAAAGACCGAGTTCAATACGCGCACAAGCACATGCGTGCAGGTTGGTGGGGTTTGGACGCCGCCGGAGCTCAGAAGTCGGGGTTATGCAGCCGCTGTCGTAGCCGCAAGCCTGCTAGATATGCAGCGCGAAGGCAAAACGCGCAGCGTGCTATTCACGCCCGAAGAGAACGCGCCGGCACGTCGGTGCTACGAGGGTCTGGGATACGAAGAGGCGGGCGACTATTGCGTACACGGTTTCGCCGAGCCGGTGAGCCGCAACAGGGGGTCGTAGGCCGCCTCCTACGAGGTGTTTTGCGTTTCTATGACCCGGGGTTGGGGGGTGGCCCCCGCTACGATTTCGACATGTCCAAATCCTCGCACTCATCGGGTTCCCAACCCCCCATGCGTCTAGGCCTTGCCATGCTCCCTCCCCTGGCCATCGCTGCGTTGCTGATCGTGCAGATCATGAACGGCTTTCAGGGATTCGATCGCGAGGCGATGGGCACCGGCGCCACGTTCCTGGGATTGCCTGGCTACGTCTTGGGATGGGGAAGCGTTGCGCTGCTCATCCCCTTTCTGGTGTGGACCTATCTTGAGTGGCGTGGCCGCCAACCGTCGGGTCTGTTCTTGACGATTCTTGGCGCATGCACATTGGGGATTGCGGTAGCGGGGCTCTCCGCCGTGTTTGGCGACGCGGCGGCCGGTGGACAAGTCGGCGAAGAACTCGCGAATATGCTGGAAAACCGACTGACAACCGTTCCCGCATTTCTAGTGTTGTTACTCATGGCACTACCAGCCGTTGTCTTGGCAACAACGCCACTTCATGCGCCGCGTCCCACGTCCACACAAACATCACCATCCACGTTCGCCGTGGCAACCCATGAGCCGTTGCCTGGCGCCGCGCCGCGCGCACTTCGTTCGTCATCATCTTCCACGTCTTCCAAGTCTGTTGTTGCACGCATTCGCAACGCTTTTCGTAGGAACAAATCATCGGGCGGCAATGACGGCATCGACGCAACGAGCCGCGACCAAGGACGACACCATCCCGATCCCGACATTCGCTACGTGGATGAAGATCGCGCGCCGCATGACGCCAAGCCCGTAGACGCCAGTCTCGGGGGTGCCCATCACGATGAAGCCCAATTCGAGGAAACACGACGAGAGGCGACGGAAACGCCTCAAGACTTCCCACGAGTGCCTTCATCTCCGGCATCGCAAACGCCCATGTACGACGCCGACGAGCCCATTGAAGTCGTTGTAGACGGAAACGCGTTCGATGAACCGGAATACGTTGTACCGCCCAAGGATGGTGTGCGCGTGGTGGAACGCGCCTCCACGTCAGCATCCGCGGCGAATGATCCGCACGAGTCCTTGCCCACGCTTTCCGACGTCATGCGCGGGGATTCTACGCCGGTCCACATCAGCAGTTCGCCACGCGGCCACGACACACACACGTTGGAGCCCTGGGCGCGCATTGAAACCGACGACGACGATGCGCCGATTCATGTGGGTGCCGACGGTAAACCGGTCAAAGTCACACCGGCCGAGTTGCACCCCGGAACCGTGTTTCCTGCATCGGATTCACGTTCGCCCTACCTCCGGTCTGCACAGTCGCCGGAAATCGCCCACACCACGACGCAAGAAGACATCTCCGTAGCGGTGCGCGCACACAGCGAGTCGCACCCCACGGCCGAGCGTCAAGGACGTATCGAAGCGCGCGAGCTCGTCGAACGCGAGGCAGCACGAGTGGGGTCGCAACTCGTGCACTCACAGTTGGAAGCCGCCGCCGAAGGTCGCGATGCAGGCAGTATCGATACAGACAAGAGCGACGACCCCCATGGCGCCCTCAGCGTCAAGTCAGCGGCGATTCCGCAGCGGCTGGGCGTAGGCCGCAATCGAAGGGGCACCGCGGCGTCCACGTCGGGCGAACTCCCCGGTCGCGCAGCGATTCTCGATGCGTTGCGCGGTTTACCCACGCTGCGCGCTGCGGAACGACAGGGCGCCGGTCCGCAGTCGTCTAGTTCGCAAACCGGAAGTGTGCGCGCATCGGTGCGGGAATCGCTCGATCAAGTGAGTGCGCGATCGCGGTACAAGGCCAAGCTTGAAGCTAGCGGCATCTTTGATGCGTCAAGCGACGCAAAGACAAATCGAGCGCCCGCGACGAATCGCCGGCAAACGACTGAGATCGATGTGAAGCCTTCGACCGATGTCGCGCCGAGTCGGTCAACGAAGAGCAAGCGTGGCGGGAAGAAGACTACGTCTTCCACGAGCAAACGATCCAGCAGCAAAGCCGCTTCGACAGGGAACACGTCAACGAAGAAGCGTACCGCAAGCAAGAAGGCCGCAAGCAAACGCACGTCAACGCGCAAGGCATCCGGTACTTCCACTCGTTCGCGTTCGAAGGCAGTATCTTCGAAGGCAGCATCAACAAAGACAACCGCCAAGCAAAGTACGAAGAAGTCGAGCGCGGCCGCATCGTCCCGAAAGACGTCTTCAAGAAAGTCACCACGAAACGTCGGCAAGCCGGCCGCACGGACCAAGAGCAAGAAGGCCTCCAAGTACAGCCAACTTGAGCAACACATACTCGACAAGGGCGGGCGCACATTGCGCGGCGCCGTGGACGTTGCCGTGAACAAGGGGGCGGCCACACCCATTCTGCTCACACGACGCTTACAGATTCCCATTGATCGCGCCCAAGAACTTGTAGAAGAAATGGTCACGTTGGGTGTGTTGGGACCCGCGGGCACGCGCGGCAGTTTCCCCACCCTGTTGAGTGAGCGAGACTGGGCCTCGATTCGCGGATAAGCGCGGCACCCACCTGTCTTTGAGGCTATCGTGCCGACGATGTCCACGACGCCCGCAAACACCACTACGCTCGCTGCGCCTCTTGGGCGCATTGCGCTGCTTTCGTTGGGATGTGCCAAAAACCTCGTCGATAGCGAACAACTCGTCGGCGCGCTGCGGCAAGCGGGCTTTACCATGGCGGAGTCGCTCGACACGGCAGACCTCGCGCTCATCAACACGTGCGGTTTCATTGATGCCGCAAAGCAAGAGTCGATCGACACCATTTTGCGCGTTGCCACGCAGAAGGAATTTGGGCGCCTGCGCGGCATCATGGTGAGCGGCTGTTTGGTGGAGCGCTACCTCGACGACCTGAGGAACGACATACCCGAGGTCGATCGTTGGATTCCGTTTGGTGATTACGGCCGCATCACGAATCACGCGCGCGAACTCATGAGCCTTAAGCAGGTGCGCGATCTGCCCGCTGAACGTGTTCTGCTCACGCCCACGGCCTATGCCTATCTCAAGGTGAGCGAGGGATGCGATCAGCGCTGCGCGTTTTGTGCTATTCCATCGTTTCGCGGCAAACTCAAGAGCCGCACCATTGAAGAGAACGTGGCCGACGCCAGGAAACTTGCCGCGCGCGGTGTGGGTGAGATCAACATCGTGTCGCAAGACACAACGGCCTACGGCCGCGACATCTACGGCAAGCCGGCACTTGCGAAGCTTCTCCGCGAGCTAACAACCATTGACGGTCCGTCGTGGTGGCGCGTGTTGTACCTCTACCCTTCCACTCTTCGCGACGATGTCTTGGAAGAGATGGCGAGCAATGACCGCATCGCAAAGTACATCGACATCCCCCTCCAACACATGAGCAACAACGTACTGCGCGCGATGCGACGCGGCATTACGGGAGAGCGTCAGCGCAAACTGCTTCAACGGATTCGGGACGTGATTCCAAACGTTGCGATTCGAACCACGCTCATCTCCGGCTTTCCCGGTGAAACCGAAGATGATCACCGGGAACTCGTCGAGTTCGTGCGCGAAGGGTGGTTTGACCGCATGGGTGTGTTCCCCTTTAGTCGCGAAGAGAGTACACCGTCCTATGCGATGGACGCGCAAGTGCCCGGGGAAGTGATTGAAGCGCGGCGACAGGAACTCATGGAAGCCCAGCAACGCGTCCACCTCGAGCGCAACGCATCGCTCGTGGGCTCTACGATGGACGTGTTGATCGAAGAGCACTCCCCCATCACCAAGCGCGCTTCGGGTCGCACGCAGCACGACGCCCCGGAAGTCGATGGAAAGGTTCACATCTCGGGATTGGCGATGGCCCGGCCAGGAGCGATTGTTCGCTGCACCGTCACCGGCGCCGACGACTATGACTTGACCGCCACGCCCTGCGCGTAAGCGGCGACGTGAGTTACGGGGTATTTGCACTCGGATTGTGCGTGAATCGCAGTCGCCTCGGTCAATAATCGATCCATGGGCTGGGCCAACCGCATTACCGCAATTCGTGGCATCTTGACGCTCGTGGTCTGGGTGCTCTTGGCGATTGCAGCACACCGCCCGAGCGTGCCGTTGTTGTGGACCGCCTTTGTGGTGTTCGTCATTGCCGCGTCCACCGACTTCCTCGACGGCATGTTGGCGCGCAAGTTTGGCGATGAAAGTGTCTTTGGTCGCATTGCTGATCCGTTGGTCGACAAGATGCTCATTATTGGCACGCTGATTCTTCTGCTCGGTGTACCGCTTGTGGGCAACATTCTCGCGGCGTGGATGGTGGCGCTCGTGTTGCTTCGCGAGTTGGTCGTAACGGCGTTGCGCGCCGCCGTGGAAGCACAGGGAAAGAACTTCTCCGCGGTCCCCATCGGTAAATGGAAAATGATCCTTCAGTGCATCACCGTGGGTGGATTGATTCTGTATGCCACGGGGAAGACGTGGGCGCATAGCGAAGTCCCGTTCCTAAACGTGCTTCCGAACGACCAACCGTACTGGAGCGTGTGTCAGGCGCTCGTGTGGGCCACGCTCATCGTTACAGTTCTTTCGTTGATTCCCTACGCGTCTCGCGCACGCACGTTGCTTCGCGCCGAGCCCACGTCATAGCTCACCCCCGACGTCTCATGCATACGCCACAGGAACCAAAGGCCGTTGCCAGCGACCGTCCAACGTTTTCGAGTTGCGACGTGGTGTTGGCAGGGTTTGGCCCCGGGTATGCCCCATGGATGCCTGGAACGGTTGCGTCGCTCGCGACAGCAATTCCGCTGGCATTCATCCCTGCAAACGGACTCGGCGTCGCCGTCTGCACGGCGGTCGCGTTGATTGCGAGCGTACTCACGGTCGTCTTTCTTCACCGCCGATGGTCCCAGCTCTCAATCGATTCCGATGACCCCGGTTGGGTTGTCATGGATGAAGTCGCTGGCCAAGCCATTGCCATGATGGGTGCGCTCGCATTGGTTCAGCAAGTCAACGTACCCAGTTGGATCGCGGCGGCTGCGGCGTTCACGCTGTTCCGCGTGTTCGACATCAGTAAGATTGGGCCTGTAAAATGGGCCGAGCGCCTGCACGGTGCAACCGGCGTGCTACTAGACGACGTCGTTGCCGGTGTATTGGCGGCTGGAATGCTCGTGTCCGCAGCCTTCGTTCTGTAGTTCGCCGTCGGGCACCGACATGCAAACCGGAACGACCGCGCATGAGGTCACCCCCCAGCGTTACGGGCCTATACTTCCCGCTTGCTTGGTGCGCTGAGATGCAACGCACGGCGCCACAGGGATCTGAGACCGCGCCGGGCGGCGACGGAGGTAACACATGGCTAAGCGCTCCCGAGGCGGCCGAGGCTCAAGAGGTGATCGCGGTCGAAGCGGTCGCGGGCAGGGTAATCGTGGACGGGGTGATCGCGACGACGCACAGCCCGTAAAACCCGTGAAGCCGGTGCGACCCGTCCAACCGGCCAAGCCCGTGCGTCCCGTGAAGCCGGCCCAACCTGTCAAGCCCGTTCGACCCGCGAAACCTGTGGACGCCGCGCGCCCGGTGAAACCCTTGCAGCCCGCGCGTCCCGTACAGCCATCGAAGCCCGTCCGTCCAGTCAAACCCGCACGACCCGTGCAACCCGCCCAACCCGTTCGACCTGCCAAACCGATTCGACCTGCAGAACCCGCACGTGGTGGACGGGAAGCTGCACGACCCGCGGCCGCGATGGCCAAGCCCACGTCGTCTTCAACGTCGCGACCGTCACGTGCGCGTGAAGAAGACATCGGTTCCCGCGCATCGCGACGCCCAGCACAAGCGAGGGGAATGAGTCTGGGTGCAAAGATTGCTACGCTGTGTGGTTTGCTCACATTGCTTTCAGTCGGCGCAACCATCGCGCTCACGAGTGGCATCGGCGACGGCGGGGAAGACAAGGCCGACATGGATCGCTTCGGTGAAACTGCGGCCGCTATGGTGGGATCTCGCGGCGCGGCTTGGTATTCCGGCGCGTCAGAAGATCGTGCAGCGGCCAAGAATGAGAAGGCGCTCATCGCGAGACTCAAGAGCGATTTCAAGAAACTTTGGGGCGAAGAAGGCGCGCGTTGGTGGAATGATCAGTACGACTACTTGTTTGATAATCCGCCCAAACTCGATGAGCTCGATGAGCGTGATCGCGCCGACTTCAATGAGCGACGAGAACGTTTTGCGATTGAGATTGGTAAGCGCGTTGGCGGCAAGGATGACGGAAGCAAGAAGAAGGGCGACATTGCCTCGCTCCGCTTGAATCAGGTGATTGCGCGCATCCCGTCACGCGAAGGCGATAAATATCGCGTGATGGCGGCATTCTTGCTCACGCCGAGTCCGGAATCAAAATGGGTAGCGGGCACAACCAGCGTGTCGAATGTGAAATACGACCCAAACGCATACGTGGCGAAAGGCAACGGCGTGGGCTACGTGGACGGCAAGCTCACCATCGACGGCACAGACTATGACGTTCGCTACTACAGCGCGCGTGCGCCCGCTTCGCGCCCGAAAGACAACCGCATGAGTTACGTTGCGGTGTATGAAGATCGCAACACCGGGGGCGGCAAAACAAATTTGGGTATGATCATGCTCCTGCTCGGTCCCCTACTCGTCGGCGGCACGGCCATGGCGTTGGCCGGCAAACACATCAAGGGTCTCAAGTCGCTCAGTCGCGACATTGATCGTTTGGGTTCATCCGGCGACCCCGATCGACAGTTGCGTGCCGATGGTGTGGAGGCGAACACGATTGCACGATCGGTCGAGCGCATGGCCAGCAACTTGTATGTGCGCGCGAAGCACGATGGCGATGATTTGGATGAAATCGTTAGTCGCGAACAAAAGGTCGCGGCAGAGATTCACGGCGCGCTGATGAGCAAGAACCCACCGCGACTCCAAGGGTATGAAGTGGAGACCTTGTTCAAGCCTGGCTTTGAGATCGGCGGTGACCACTTCGACTACTTCGCCATTGACGACAGTCATTTGGGCATCATCCTGCTCGACACCAATGTGCGTGGCGTTCAAGCGGCGCTCGTCATGTCCGCAACGAGGGCGTACCTACGTATGGCCGCCCCCGGTCAACACTCGCCGGGTGAAGTGCTCAAGGAAGTCAATCGCAACTTGGCGGGTGAGCTTCCAAAGGGTCGCCACGTCACGGCGTTCTACGTCGTGCTCAATACGGCCGATGGCACCGCCACCATGGCAAGTGCGGGTCACTTACCGCTTCTGGTCTATCGACACGCAACGGGCAAAGTCGCCAAGGTCAACCCCGAAGGGCTCGCGCTGGGGCTCGACTCGGGACCCGTCTTTGATCGCACACTCCAGGAAGGCGACATTCCCATTGGCATTGGCGATCGCATCGTGCTCTACACGGACGGCGCGTTGAACATTCTCAATGAAGAAAACGAAGAGTTTGGCGAAGCACGCTTCTATGAAGCCGTCACGCGTGAAGCACCGAAGAACTCGCAGGCCTTTGTGAACTTCTTGGGCGGCGCCATCGACCAGTTCCAACTTGATGCTGTGCAGAACGACGACATCACCATTTCGACCATCAAGCGACTGCGTTGACGTGGGCGCGGATCACGCTTCCCCGCTCCCTCACGAGTGTCTGGCTGCGTTCCAAGCCAACATCGACGCGATCTACGGCGACAAAGACCGCGCTCGCGGGGTTGCCTCCACGTACCAGTGGTTCGTCGAGGAGGTGGGCGAACTCGCGCGTGCCCTTCGCCGGATGGACGCAGATAACCTCCGCGAGGAGTTCAGCGACGTCCTGGCCTGGCTTGCCACCCTGGCGACGCTGACCGATGTGGACCTTGTGGAAGCGGCCTCCCGCTACTCGAAGGGCTGCCCGCGCTGCGATTCGACTCCCTGTGCCTGCGAACGAGGTCCATCTCGCGAGTAAACCCCGTAAGTATCTAAAAGAATGACACTTACGGAGATTACATAATAATTCTGCTAACTCGTTGGCCACACTGTGCGACACAAGGTACTGTGTATCTATAAGCTTGCGATTTCGGTCGCGTGTGTCGCCAGTGTCGGCGCCCACGAGACCGAGCTTCACTCCAGAAGCAAACGGGTACGACTCCTTGGCAGCGGAGGCCAAGGAGTCGTAACTTTTTTTGCCGCAATCGGCTATTACTTGAGATTTGCCGCTGCTGATCGGATGTCTACGCTCCTCGCTACGCCCGGAACCGTGGCAGCGGAGGCCAAGGAGTCGTTGCGTTCTTGGCAAACGCGCCACAGATACCAGGTATTTGGGGCGCAAGGGTGGGAGCAGGTCGAGTGCGACCCCAGTTACTTGGTCTCTCGGGGGCATGCGCCACAGAAACCAGGTATTTCTGGCGCACGGTGCGGCGAGGCACCACGGATACCAGGCAATTTCGGCGCTGGGAGGCAGGCGTGCCACAAAAGCCAGGCTTTTGTGGCGCACACTGTGCTTCGTTCGTGATTGTGATTACTACGTTTACGCGAACGAACGGACGCTAGTGTCAGATTGATCCCGTAACCATCTATTTGACAACATCTTATGATCATGCGTTAGGTATCGCCGTGAGGCCGATTTCGACAATCTTACGCTCCCGTTAGGCAAGTTTCGATCCGATCCATACGAGTCAGGGGCCGTCGAATGGACAGCGGCGACGCGTAGGGTTCGCGTTCTGCTCGCATGCCAATCGACTGCCTCCCGATCCGAGGGAACGACATGCACGACGCCCGCGAGAACCGCGCGGTGTGTGCAGACGTATAGGGAGGAACGAGACATGAGCCGGTCTCGAATCACACCATCGCGAACCGTTTGGCTTCGCTTGCTTTTCGTTGGTGCGATGGCTGCCATTGCCACGTGCTGCAAGTCAACGCCGCTAGACAACGTCTGGCCAGGTTGCATGGTTTGCACAGAGTGCCCAGCACCTGCAACGACTGAAACACCCGATGTACCCGCCGCAATGCCTTGTCCACCGGCAGAGGCCGTACCCATGGATGCCACCATGGGCGAGACCTATGTTGCGCCGATGGCGACGCCCGCGCCGCAAGCCACAGGCATGCGCCTGCCGTGGGAAGTGCGTATCGAAGAACGCGTCTCCCCCACCGTGGATTGCAATCCTGTGCGCACCCAACACACCTTGGTTGCAACGGTTTTGGATCAAATGGGTGAACCCATGCCAGGCCAACGCGTGGAGTGGATTCTCACGCGCTACGGCAGTGCGGTTGGCGACATTGTGGCCCACGACGACCAATACGGTCCCGGCTCCATCGCCCCCATGGTGAACGCGCGTCTCGGCAACAACGGGAACAAGATCACCAATCACTACGCCATTTCGTTCACGAACTATGGGCCCGAATTGCTCGACTCCGGGAACAACTTCCCCTACATGAGCTCGAACGGCACGCGTCTACCCGACTTCGCAGTTAACCGCGGTGAATCATGGCTCACGATCACCTCGACGCGCGAAGGCGTGACCGACATTGTCGTTTCTGTTCCGGGCATCCGCGACGGCACGAAGCATAAGATCTTCGCTAAGAAGATCTGGGCCGACTTCAACGTTGAGTTCCCCGAGGACGCAGTAAGTGAACTCCCGGCTGACACGGTTGAAATCCCGGTACGCATTCACACGATGGATGGCTCCGGCATTCCCGGACACACGGTCGAGGCCGAGATTCTGGATGGACCTGAGGCAACCTTTGAGGGTGTCGAGGGGCCCACAGCCACCTTGGAATCAGACGCCAACGGTGAAGCGGTGTTCCGAATCAAAAATGTCAGCGGTGAGCCAGGCGTCAACCGCATCAAGTTGACCGCAATGGGCAAGTTCTATGGTGAGACGTGCCCGCAGTCCGTCATCATGCAGCAGGAGTGGCGCTCCATTCAACTCGACGTGAGCTGCGTCATGCCGCCACAAGTGCCCGTCGGACAACCGTTCACCAAGGTGATTACGGTCGTCAACAACGGCAACGCCGTCGCAGAAGCCGTATCGGTCAATGAAGACCTTGGCAGCGGACTTGAGCTCGTTGATGGCGAGACGTTCCCCATGGAATTGGGCGACATGCAACCGGGCCAGTCCTTGAGCCGCGAGATTCGCGTGGTCGCAAAGGCCGAAGGTTCGTTCACCAACACCGTGCGCGCCATGTCCGGCAGCCGTGAAGCGGAAAACAGTTGCTCGGTGGAGGCCGTACAGGGCTTGCTTCAGATCGAGTCGGTCTGTGAGCCTGCCCAGGCACAAGCTGGTCAGAACACGAGCTTTGTGGTCACCGTAACCAACGGTGGCAAGGCACCGCTTGAGAACGTGATGGTCGTGGATGAATATCCCGAAGGCATCACGCCCACCAGCCAGAACTCGGCCAACTTGGGCCGCTTGGAACCCGGCGAGAGTCAAGAGATCATCTTTAGTGGCGTCGCGGAAGCGTCGGGCACGTTTACCAACGTCGCACGGGCAACGGCCGACGGCAGCGAAGAGGTCTCCTCGCAGTGCACACTTGAGGTGCTTCAGTGTCGTCTCGAGATCGAAATCGCGCCGACCAAGGAGCGCATCGTTGTGGGCGACGAAGCCGAGCTCAGCATGGTCGTCAAGAATGTCGGCGATGGCGAAGCCAAGGACTGCACCGTGCGCGTTACGTACGGTCAGGCACTTGGTGGCGGCTTTGAAGACTTCAACATCGGACCGCTTGCAACGGGCGAAGAGTGGGAGCGCACGTGGACGCGTCGCTCGACGGGAGCCGGTGAAGCCACCATCGCAGCAGACGCAACCTGCGGGGCGGCGTGCAAGTTGGGCCGCGAAACAAAGATTATCGTGGACGGACTGACCGCGATCGAAGTTGAGATGGTTGACAAGGGCGTTGACGAGGGCAAGCAAGGCGTGTTCTCGGTTGGCGAGACGTTCAACTACGTTTGCAAGATCTCGGACGATGGCGGAAGCCAGGGCGCGCGCGACTTGGTCGCGGTGCTGCAACTTCCCGCCGAACTTGAGTTTGTAAGCGGTGACGGTACGGGCGGCGTGACGATTTCCGGAAAGGGCCAAACCGCTGAATCTACGCCGTTTGATCTACCGCTCAACGGTTCGGTCACGATCAACTTCCAGGTCCGTGTGCTTTCGGCGCCCACGTCGAGCATGGTCAAGAGCGTGCTCTTGATCAATCGCAACAGCGACGGCGCGACGTTGGCAGACGAGAGCGAGAGCACAACGCTTCGACCGTAGTCGGGTAGCGCTTACGTAACACCACAGGCGGCGACGGTTCGTACGAACCCCGCCGCCTGTTTCATTTTTGTAGCCGCAGGGCGACCTGAATGTCCCTTTGCCTGCGGGAACTTTGGACGGACGGCGGCCTCGTAGGCATTATCTGGCACCCCGCGGAACGCTCGCGGGAGCGCCGGAGCACGCATGAAGTCGGATCTTGAGATCGCTCGCAGAGCCACCTTGCAGCCCATCGAAGACATTGGCGGCGCTGCAGGCCTCCGCGCCGACGAGTTGGAGCCGTACGGGCGCCACATGGCAAAGGTCTCACTTCGTGCAATTGACCGCCTCAAAGACGAACCCTCCGCACGCTACATTGTCGTCTCCGCCATCACCCCCACGCCCCTGGGCGAAGGCAAGACCGTTCACACGATTGGCTTGTCACTTGCGCTCGCGCAGCGCGGCAAGAAGGTAGTCACCTGCATACGGCAACCCTCGATGGGCCCCTTGTTTGGCATTAAGGGTGGCGCCGCAGGCGGCGGGTATAGCCAAGTCGTTCCCATGGAAAGTTTCAATCTCCATCTCACGGGCGACATTCACGCCGTGCAGGCCGCACACAACCTCATCGCCGCCCACATTGATTCATCCATCCTATTGAAGAATCGTTTCGGGTTCGATCCGGAACGCGTTGCATGGCGCCGCGTGAGCGACACCAACGATCGTGCCATGCGCGAGATCATCATTGGCCTCGGTGGCAAACGAAACGGCGTGCCGCGCCGCTCGGGCTTTGACATCACAGTTGCCAGCGAACTCATGGCCATTCTTGGACTCGCCGACAATCTACAAGATATGCGGCGCCGAATCGGTCGCGTCATTCTTGGCTATGGCAAGGACGGCAGTGCCATTACAGCGGACGATACCAACTGCGCCGGCGCAGCAACCGTCATCATGAAGGAAGCCATCAAGCCCACCCTCATGCAGACGATCGAAGGCACGCCATGTTTCGTGCACGCCGGCCCCTTCGCCAACATTGCCCACGGCAATTCATCGATTGTTGCCGATCGAATCGCCGTGCGACTGGGAGAATACGTTGTTACGGAGGCCGGTTTCGGCGCCGACATTGGTGCGGAAAAGTTTTTCAACATCAAGTGTCGCGCGTCGGGATTGCAGCCAAGTGCCGCGCTACTTGTGTGTACCGTGCGCGCGCTCAAGAGTCACAGCGGTCGATTTAAGATCGTGCCGGGCAAAGATTTGCCTCAGGGACTACTCACCGAAGACATTCCCGCGCTCAAAGAAGGTCTCTGCAATCTTGAAAAGCAGATCGAGAACGTCAAGGCACATGGCGTGCCGGTTGTGGTTGCCATCAATAAGTTCCCCACCGACACCCAAGCCGAGTTTGATGTCATTACGAAGGCAGCGCTTGAGGCGGGCGCTCATGGCTGCGAAGTCAGCACGGTGTTCGCGGATGGCGGCAAGGGCGGTCTTGCAATCGCAGAAGCCATCGAGGCGGCGTGCGAGGCAGGTAGCAATTACAAGCCGCTCTATGACGTAGATACAAGCATCGAAAGCAAGATTGAAACGATCGCTACCAAAATGTATGGCGCCGATGGCGTGGATTACAAACGCGCGGCGCGCGAAGATATCAAGCGCTACGAATCGCTGGGCTACGCGAATCTTCCGATTTGCATGGCCAAGACTCACCTCAGCCTTTCGCACGATGCCAAACTGAAAGGACGCCCCACCGGATTTCGACTTCCCGTCCGACGCGTGCGTCTGGCGGGTGGCGCGGGCTTCCTCTATCCACTCTGCGGCACCATGCGCACGATGCCTGGCTTGGGCTCACGCCCTGCCCTGGAACACGTTGACATCAATGACAACGGCGACGTCGTCGGTTTGTTTTAGCCAACATGGTCGCCGTTTCCGCCCACGCGAGCACCCCGCCGGCGCCAACGCCCATCCGCGGGCCGCTGCGTGTCATACGAATCGTATGTTTCTCGGTGGTGTCCTTCTTCTGGACGGCGTTTTGTTTTGTCGTTGGGTGTTTCTGTCTGCTGTTCACGCCGCGTTCTGGCAAACTTGGTAGCTTTACGGCTCAGCTATGGGGCCAGGTCTTCATCCGCAGCCTTGGCATTGAGATCAAGGTTCACGGCAAGGAGAAGATCGATCGGAACACACCGCGTATGTTCGTTGCCAATCATGCGTCGTGGTTTGACCCCCCTGCAATCTTTCTCTCCATTCCAACGCATGTTCGCTTCGTATTGAAGCGCGAGCTGATTCGATTGCCATTCATTGGTTGGTACACGGCACTCGCCGGTCACTTCTTGATCGACCGCACCAATCCCCGCAAGGGACAACAAACCATTCTCAAAGCGGTGGAGCGCATCAAACGCTACAACTTATCTCCCGCCGTGTTTCCCGAAGGCACGCGAACACGCGATGGGACATTGGGACCCTTCCGCACCGGGGCGTTCGCGCTCGCCATTCGTGCTGGCATCGACATTCAACCGGTCTTTATCGAAGGGTCTTACGAGATCTGGCCTCGACACCTCAATATCCCGGAGCGCGCTGGGGTCATGCACGTAACCATTGGCGATCCGATCTCCATTGCGGGACACAAGGGCAGCGCGGGGCGCAAGCGGCTCTCGGCATTGGTGCGTACCGCACTCATCGATATGGGCGCCCGCGACAGCACACACGATCCATCGAACGGTTCAGCGAATTCGAACTAGCGAGCGCAGCATGACCGGGTCTTCAACATCGGTCACCGGTTTGATATCCCGAAGAAACCGCTGGCCGTCTTCCCAGTAACCGGACGTGGGGCGCAACCCGACGATTTGGTCCGCAAAGTAGCTGCTGATGCGTTCCATACACAGTTCGCGCGCTAGCTTGGCAATCAAGCTCGACCAACTCACGGCTAGGCACTTTGCATCGGCACCCGTCATGATGCGGACCACGACGCGGCGGCCTGGCAAGGTGACCACGTATCGGCTCTCGGGTTTGGACTTTGTAAGAACGTCAACGCTGCCATCGGGAAACAGTGACGCGAGAAACTCTTCGTAGTGCACGCGCGAACCGTGCCTGTCAACCACCACCTCCACGTCCCCTTCCGGCTCGCGATTCAAGATGGACAAAATGAGATGACCGCAAAACATGCCCAACACGCGCGCTTTGTTCCCCAACGCATCGACACTTTCGTTGTAGGCCGGAACGGGAACGGGCAAAGCCACGAGATCGAGCGCCTGAACGCCGCGCGATGAAAAGTGTCCTGTGAGGGGACCGGTCCATGGATAACGTGGCAAGCGCGCGTCGTCCAACGAGCCATACCACGGCAAGTGTTCGAAGGTGTGCGGCGGCACGGCGGAATAGCGATTCAGAAGATCGAGCAACGAAGCGGGCGGGGCTGTGTCGAGGGCCGACGCGAAGGCCCCTACCGCCCGGGAAAGTCCCTTGAGGCCAAAGCGCCGAAAGATCTTCTTGGAGTCGTCGATAGGCACGGGGAGCGCCGGGTCGAAGTCTCGCTTCTTGGACCCCACTGGAGGTCGAACAATCACGCCGTCGAGGCGCGAGGCCAAGACGTCCTGTTCGAAATCGTTCGCGATGCAGTCGTCCAAATCACACCCGGTGAGACGGAACGCAGAGGCCCCCACAACGAGAGGGCCAAGGAGTGGGCCGTAGCCCGCTTCGTCGATGCCGATGTGGAGCACCACGTCTCCCGAGAGTCACGAACGCCGGCCGTTGCGGCGGCTTCCAAAAGGGTTTTGTTGCCTCACGATGATCCAGCCCGGTCATAGTTGCGCTTATGAAACGCAATGCACGGCGCACAATCGCGCACCCCATGGCGTGGGCCTTTGCCGCGCTCCTGTTGATCCTACTTCCCTGTGCGGGCGCCGTCGGCGACATTCGCCCCTGGACGCTGGACTGGACCAGTGCCGCGGGTGCGCAGAGCAGTGAACGTCTGTTGTCTCGCGTACAGAGCGCGATGGACGATGCGGTGCGGCGCGCCCCATCGCCCAGCATGCACTACGTACAAGACATTTTGATTCGCATGCGTACGGAGCACCGTCATTTCGGACGTCAAGAGTCTTCCGCGCTCCGTACATGGCGAAGTGCGTATGAGTTGCGAACGCAAATGCAACAGAATCAGGCCGGGCGACAGCAGTCGGTCGAGTGGCTCCAAATGGACGCGGCCAGCCGTCAGCAGGTCCTCAACTCCGAAGCCACTGAAATCGCCAACATTGAACAGTCGATACAGAGCGCACGTTCGGTGTATCGCCAGGCCAATACGCAACGACTACGTCGCGAAGAAGTACTTCGACGCTACGTAGACACGTGGGGCCCGCTGCTCTTGGAACAACGATTGTCCGGCACGCAGCATCCGCTTTCCACGCACGTACTCACATCCACATGGACCCGCGAAGCCGAAACGTTCGCCGCAAGTGTCTATCGCGACTTTGCGGACTGCCGATTCCCCGCGCCACCGAGTCCAACCACGTCGTCGCCGAGCGCCCCGTCGGTGGGATCGCCGTACAGCAATCATTATCCCAACACCGTCACGCGTCAACCAGCGCCGCGCACCGCCGCTGCACCGGGTCCCTTGTCTCGCGTGCTGCCCACGCCCACGTCACGTCCCGGGATAACTCGACCCGGAACTCCAAGTGTCATTTCGCAACCGGTCGTGCCTAAGACACCGGCCCCCGTCGCATACCCACCGGCCGTGACCGCGCCGCAGCCCGTCGTTCGTCAGCCGGCCGCGCCACGTGTCGCAGGCGGGGTTCAGTGGTACCACGACTGGAATCAGGCATCGGCCGCCGCGCGCGCCATGGGCGGCGTGGTCTTCATGATGGCGTCGCGAGCAACATGTACGCAGTGCCACAAGGTGAAAGACACCGTGATTCCCCGCCACCAAAACATCCTTGGTGGTCGCTGCGTCGGCTTCGTTTTCGACATGAGTCAGAAAGTCGGCGGCGTGTACGGCGGCCGCTACGGCGCATTCCTACGTCGCAATCTTCCGTATGCGCAGATCATGCCACTTGCCGGGTTTGTAACGCCTGACATGCAGTGGATCGATGGATTCTGGGGTATGCCGACGGATGCTGACTTTGCGCAGAAGGCCCGAACGGCCGTGGCACGCGCGCGATAGAAACATGGGCCAAAACAAGAAACGCGCGGGGCAGCGTAACCGCCCCGCGCAGCAATCGAATGGGTCGTACCGAACGACGATCTAGTTGATGGTGAGGTGAAATCCACAGTCAACGGGATTGCCATTGTCGTCGTAGGTATATACGAAGATGGTGTCGTTGGGCGAGAGCAACGCAGGCGTTACGCTCGTCATACCCGCGGGCAAGTGTCGAGCGATATTCCAGTAGCGCAGGTGGAGACCCGTTGCGCCTGGAATCTCAATCTTGTAAACGCCCGTCTGCGTCTTGCTTACTACTGGCGTTCCCCAACCATTCGGAAGAACGAACGATCGAGAGAGGGTACCGTTTAGGTTTACCGCAACGGCAGCTTTCACCTGACCATTGAGCGCGCCGTCATTGTAATCAAGGATGAAGTCTTTGACGCCTGCGAGCGTGCTTTCATGATTCACAATCTTCGAATTATTGTCGTTGATTGCCGCGGCATGTGCCGCGAAGTTGGCGTTGACCTCGGAAGCTACAGCAGCCGTGTTGGCAACGAACGCATTCGGTGTGGACACGTTGCTCGCAAAAGCCACGCCAAGCGAGAGAAGGGCGAGCGGGGCAACGATCATACCGATGGAGAATGCACTGCGATTGTTCATGAGTCTTGTCCTATTCGAAAAAGTTCTTGAATGATGGAAGGATGGGGTGATGGAGGATTAGGTGTGTTTAGTTGAATCGTGAGCGTGTTCGAAACGATGCAAAGGCGCTATTGCCACTGCCCTTCGTTCCAATTCATGACATCCCACTGATTGATCCCGTCGTCGTCCGCGCCGTCACCGCCGCCACCACCACCGCCACAGGCGGCGAGTGGAAGCGCAAGCATGGCCGCGAAGCACAGGACGAGAAGACGTCGAGTCACTTGCTTCATGGAGAAACTCCTTGCGTTCCGTATCGAGAAGGGCCGTCGGCGCGCGTCGCGCCTCTGCGAACCTCGTGACATGCCCTCCGCTCGCCGCAGCGCTACGAGGCCATTTCGAGGTTGGGATGCTGCGCGCCGGTTTGCGCGTCACCCGCAGCCACCACTCGGAGCGTCTTGCCCCTGGAGATTTCAAAGAATTCCCAAAACCCCTATTATTGGCCTTCTCCGAACTATGCCAAGTCCCCGTCGCTTGCTACTGCCGCCCTTTGAGCGTCTCCCACCCGTCGATGGAGCGCGGCCAATCTGCCTTCAGCAGCTTGGAGAGTGCGCGATCGGCATAGACCTTCCCATCCGTCTGGCAAGGTGCGCAGTAGTTTGTTTCCCGTGCGCCATAGACAATGCGCTGCACGGGCGCACCACAGGCTGGACACGGCTTACCGTACTTGCCGTGTACCGCCATCTCTGGATGAAACGCCGTCACTTTTGATGGAAATTTGTCACCCGCCTTCGTCCGTAAGCGCTCGGTCCACTCACGCAGCACTTCCTGGGCGGCCAGCCAAAGTGACTTGACCTCCTCGTCGTCCAGTCGACAAGTCCACGTCAACGGCGACAGTCGAGCACGATGAAGAATCTCGTCGCTGTACGCATTTCCAATGCCCGAGAACACGGCAGGCGAGGTCATGGCCCGCTTTAGCGTGTGATTCTTGCGCATGAGCGCAGCGGTAAACGCTTCAAGCGTACACTCAAGCACCTCAACGCCCGAGCGCTCATGGGCGGCAAGCGCGTCTCTCCCCTGCAACACATGGATCGAAGCGCGCTTCTGACTACTCGCCTCGGTAATCAACAACGTGCCGTGAGCGAAGTCAATCGCCGCGAGCCCTCGCTTGCGCGGAACTGCGGCCCTCGCGGGCCGCCACTGAAATCTCCCGGCGATCATGAGATGGATTACTAGAATCAACTCACGCGCAAGAGTCAGCACAACGCGCTTGCCGCTGCGCTCAATGTGCTCCACGCGACGTCCAATCGCATCTTCAATGGGCGGCTCCGCCGTGCGCAAAAACGACACACTCGGTACGCGCACCCCGGTTACGGTTTCACCGGCAATACGTGCTTCCATGGCTTCGACATAGACGGTGATGTCGGGGAGTTCGGGCACAGGGACAATCGTAGGGTCGATTCTTCCGGAGCGCTAACCTGTACGTAACGTCCGGCCAATGGAGGATTCACGATGACCGATGCATCCACCCCCACTCATGACGACGATGCGAATCGTTGGCAATTGATTACGGCGCGCGACATCATGCGTACCAACCTGATAACGGTGAGCTACGCTGCGCCCCTCTCGCAAATCGAGGAGAAGTTAGGCGAGCACGGGATCTCGGGCGCCCCCGTCGTTGACGAAGCTGGTCATATCGTTGGCGTGATCTCCATGAAGGATCTCATTGCCCACTATGCCGAAGACGCCGATGCACGCCCGCGCCGCGACGAAGGCTATTTTGAAATGTCGAGCGAAGACATGGGACGCAATGTCGTACGCGTAGGCCTACCCAAGGAGGCCGAGGCTACGGCGTCGGATCTTATGAACGCTGAGGTCTACTTTGTGGGGCCCGATGCGGGCTTAAGAGAGATTGCGACGCTCATGGCAAAGAAGGGAATTCACCGTGTCTTTGTCAAGGAGGACGATCGCTTCGTTGGGCTGATCAGCACGACGGAGATCGTGCACGCACTTTCTGCGTAGCAACGCGTCGTGCTAATGAAAGTCGCGTGAGTGAAGGGTCAGTTCAGGAAGACGCTCGTCGAGTTGTTCGATGTGATCCGCAATCATGTGAATGACTTGACCTTGACGTTCGAGACGCCCACGCACCAACAAAACGTATGCGCGTCGCACCGTCGACCAGTAGCGATCGAATACGCGGCGCCACACGATGATGTTGCTGATACCCGTTTCGTCTTCCAGGGTAACAAACACAACGCCCTTGGCGGTGTAGGGCCGTTGACGCGACAACACAACCCCGGCCACCGCACCGGGCGTGCGATGCGGCCACGCACGCTCATCGCGAAAACGGGCGGCGGGGGTCACGCCCAATGCATGCAGGTCGTTGCGCAGGAACGAAATGGGATGAGCCTCCAACGAAAGACCGGTGGCGTGGTAGTCGAGCGCCACACGTTGCAACGGCTTCACGGGCGGCAACGGCGGTACCGCCGGTTTCATGGTGGCCAGTACGTCGCGAAACAAAGGAAGTGCCTCTGTACGAAGTCCGCGCACGCGCCACAGTGCCGCCTGGCGATCCAACCCCATCGACGAGAAGGCATCGGCGCGGGCAAGCGTGCGCAGAATACGAACCGACGCGCGATGACTGGCGGCTGTGTCTTCGCCCTCGCTTCCTGCATCAACATCCATGCACGCGCGCGCATCGGTTAGCGTCTCGTGCAGGGCTTCCGGCGAATCAAAGGGACCGTGAAACGACACCATGCGATGCACGAAACGCGCGTCGTCCTCGCGCAAACCACGCACCATGCGCAACCCCAACCGCAAACACGGTGCAGGTGGTTCGTCGGTTGATTCGCCGGCTTTCTTGTCCGGATATTCAAGCGTGAGATCCCAGTCGCTCGCGTTCACATCCACGGGAAGCACTGTGACGCCGTGTTCCTTGGCATCGCGAATCAACTGAGCCGGTTGATAAAATCCCATCGGTTGGCTGTTGAGCAACGAGGCGGTGAAGGCCGCGGGGTAATAATGTTTCAGCCACGAAGAGGCGTACGCTATAATTGCAAAACTAGCGGCGTGGGATTCAGGAAAACCGTACTCGCTAAAGCCCTGAATCTGGCGAAAGCAACGATCGGCAAAATCTTTTGAAAATCCACGCGCCAACATACCGCGAATGAGTTTCTGTCCGAAACGGTCAATCGTTTTACCTTTGCGTTTCCATGTCGCCATAGCACGCCGAAGTGCGTCGGCTTCGCCGGGTGTGAATCCTCCGGCCTCGATGGCCAACTCCATGGCTTGCTCTTGAAAAAGCGGTACACCTAACGTTTTATCAAGAATCTTGGCAATATTCTCAGTGTAGACCTCGGGTTCTTCTTCACCACAACGACGACGCAAATAAGGGTGTACCATGCCGCCGTGAATGGGTCCGGGGCGCACAATGGCGACTTCGATCACCAAATCGTAAAACGTCTGAGGACGCAGTCGTGGCAACATCGACATCTGTGCGCGGGATTCGATTTGAAAGACCCCCACCGTGTCGGCGTTGGAAATCATTTCATAGACCGCAGGATCTTCTTCGGGCAGAGTACTGGGGCTTAATCCCTGCCGACGAAAGCGCTCCATCCGGTCACGAATACACGCGCGCTCCGACTCGCGTAATGCCGCGCGCGGCGCTTGTTCAATGAGCTCAAACGCTTTGCGGATACACGTGAGCATACCCAGCGCCAAGACATCCACTTTGAGCATGTTCATAGCAGCGATGTCGTCTTTTTCCCACTCAATCACCGTGCGATCTTCCATGGCACAGTTTTCAATGGGCACCAACGAGGAGAGATGATCCTGGGTAATCACAAAACCACCCACGTGCTGTGAGCGATGGCGCGGAAACCCCACAATCTGGTTGGCCAATGCGAAGAGCCGCTGAATGGCGACAGACTCCTGCTCCAAACCGAGATCACGAATGCGCGCCGTGATGTCATTTTCTTCTGAGTTCTTGCCTTCCGAGTTTTCGCCTTCCGCGCCTCGTCCGATGTTCTTGGCCAGACGATCCACAAGATCCAGCGAAAGGCCGAGCGCCTTGCCCACATCGCGAAGGGCGCTGCGCATGCGATAGGTAATGATTACGGCGGTGAGGGCCGCGCGCTCACGTCCGTAGGTCTCGTAGATGTACTGAATTACTTCTTCGCGGCGTTCATGCTCGAAATCGATGTCGATGTCGGGCGGTTCGGCGCGTTCGCGACTGATAAAACGAGCAAAGAGCAACGAAAACCGATCGGGATCGACCGCGGTAACGCCCAAGCAATAACACACGGCGGAGTTGGCTGCCGCGCCGCGCCCCTGACACAAGATTCCGCGACGACGCGCAAACTGAACAATGTTGTAGACCGTGAGGAAGTAGGGTTCGTAGCGCAGCTCCTCAATGAGCGCCAACTCGTCTTCAACACGCCGACGCACATCATCCGGAACACCATGCGGATAGCGTCCCTTGGCCCCTGCCCAGGTACATGTGCGCAGATACTCGATCGCGGTGGACCCCGCCGGTGCGACGTCGGTGGGATACTGGTAGCGAAGCTGACTGAGCGAGAAGGCGCTCGCGCGCTCGGCGATCTCAATCGTTCGCTGTAACGCCCGTGACCGCCTGGACTCATCCAATAAGTCGCGCCCAAGCCGCTCCATGTGTGATGGCGCCTGGAAATGTCGTTCGCCGTGGGCCATCAAACGTCGGCCGGCGCTGCCAATCGTGCAACCGTGGCGAATACACGTAAGGACGTCGTGCAGCGGACGGCGTTCCGGTATGTGATAGCGAACATCCCCTGTGATCACAAGTGGTACGTCCATGCGCTCCGCCGCATTCACCACGATGTCGCGATGGCGGGCATCGTCGGCACCAAAGTATTTGGTAATGGCCAGCGAAAGGCGGTCGTCGTCGAACACATCGCGCAATGCTTCAAACCGTCGCAGCCACGCGCCATCGAGCATGCGTGGAGGCACATAGATGCCGAGCAATCCTCCGGCCGATTCAAACAACTCGCGCCAGTAGAGATAGCAATGTCCCTTCGGCGCGCGCCGTTTCCCGCGTGTGAGCAACTGCGACAGATCGCCGTAGGCTTCCCGAGACGTGGGATAGACGAGGAGCGAACCTTCCGTGGGCGTGGCATAGACACCGCCCGGCATTTCGGGTGCAACCTTCTGGGGTGTATCGGGAATCGATGCCGCACGCTGAGCCAAACGTTGCGGCGCCATGCGGGGCGATGTGTAGGCGTGGTCGGGCACAAAATCCAAATGCACGCCCACACAAAACGCGAGCCCCGCCTCCTCCGCCGCCACATGCGCGCGCACCATCCCGCCCAATGTATTGCGATCGGTCAATGCCATGGCGCGGTAGCCCAGCGCCACCGCGCGTTCCACCAACTCCTCGGGATGACTCGCACCGTTTAGAAACGTGAAGTTGGACGTGATCTGCAACTCGGCATACGGCACATCGCGCAGCGCTTGCCGAAGGCGATGCTGCGCAGCTTCAACACCCCGCCCATGCTCGCCGGGCCCTCTCTCTCCAGGCCATGTAACCGGACGCTGCGTATGCGGATGGGGATGTGACTTTGTAAATGGATGATCGGGCATTGGTGGACCTCAGCTCTATGCCCACATGCCATGCACAAACCATCGCCGTGCTTCGGAGCTGTAATAGATCCACAAACACCGCCCGAAGTCGTCGTACACGCGAAAGTAATCTCGATAGGCCAAACTACGTCGAGCTGTATTAGAAATTGAGCTCGCACCGCGATACCCAGCATCCACCGACGGCGTGCGCGGCACATCCCACCACGGCGCACCAATACGCTCGGGTCCTTCTGTGTGAAGCACGGTTGCATCGACACCCCGCCAACGAAACTGCTCGGGCGGTCGCCGAATGCCGCGCGCATGCAACTTGTCTATCTCGTTTTGCTCGCCTTGATCATTCGGCTCATTCGACTCGCGCGAAACCAGCGACATCAACACTTCCGGCGAAGAAAACAAATTCGTGGGGCGATCGGCAACGAGATCGAATCCGCCGAGTGGATGCGGCTCATCAACGCGTTTGCCGCCAGATCTCTTATCTAACACTCCCTTATCCAACACACTGCGGCGCGTGTAGGCTCGCTCGGGGATGTGTGTGTCGAGCACCTCCATACGCACAATGCGCGCCGCATCGCCACAGTGATCAATGAGACGATCAAGCAACACGCCAAGTGCTTTCGATGTTCTGTGCTTACTTCCATGAGTTCGTTTCGTTGTGGGTATCGCCTCTTGAGAGACCATCGGTGATGCCGGCACCGGCGATGTTGACGTAGACACTGGCAAAAGCGTTTGCTGCAACCACTGCTGGGGATAAACCCGCGTAGCCGCAAGCGTGACTTGCTCAACGCCCAACGTAAGACGCAACGACTCCATACGCGTACGCAACAAGACCCCGAGGTGGTGTGCATCCACACTGGGACGCGCAAGCAGGAGTTGAATGTGGGGATCACGTATTCCCGTAGTGCGTATTCCCGTAGTACGTACTCCCACATCACGGCTACGCACTCCATCATCGCTATGTTCTAGTGGCACGTCCTGTACGCAGCGCATCGTTAGATCGAACTGCCCCACGGCTACATTGCGTTCTTCAACGCGTGCTAACAACGTGTTTAGCAACGCCATAACCACATCGATCAAGGCGTGGATATCGCCCATCCCCCCCGCGTCGATGACGTCGTTGCTAAACCGAAATCGCTCCCATAAAGGATCCTGTACCGGCAAAAAGGACACCGAGTCGGGACGTGCCCCAAAGGCCTCGTCCATTCGCTCCACAAACGACTCTCCAAAACGCGACACCAACTGCGTACGCGGGATGGGAAAGAGGTGCTCGATGCGCTCGACACCCATCTCCCCAAGCAATTCCGTGCTACCTCCATCGAGCCGCAGCGCTTCAATCGGCAACTGGCGCATGGCTTCACGCTCGTCACCAGGCGCCACCAGCACACATACCTCACCTCCAGTGTTTTTATCGCCCCCAACACGACGGTCTTGCTGTTGTTCATTAGCAAACCGTTCGTCAGAAAACCGTGCCATCCCCCACGCACACCCCACCGTGCTAGCGAGTGCGATCCGTGCCTTAAATCCCATACGCCGAAGATCACCAAGCAGCGTGTGTGCCAGCACGTCTTCACCACCAAAAAGACGCTCACAACCATGTGTGCCCAGCAACAAACCATGCGGGGGATCTACTTCCACGACCGGTGAAAATTTCGTGGCCCAGCGCGCCAAGGCGTGGAGTGCATTCAAATCGTCGCGCGCGTCGAAAGGCGCCACACACACCTCTCGACCACGAAGCAATGCATAGGCCTCGGCCAGGCGCACTCCCTCCACTACGCCGGACCGAGCCCCCAGTTCACAACAACGCACCACCACTTGATGCCCCGCCACCAAAGACACCAACAACACCGCCGGTCGAAGTTCGCTCGCACCTCCTTTCTTATTACGTGCTTCTTTGTTAAGAGCTCGCCGACGTCGCCACATGCGATCCACCGACCAATGCGGCAGGTACACAGACAACACGCGCTGCTGCTTCACGGCCTGCCCGCCCAAGACGTCCTCGCCCAAGACGTGCTCGCTCGCGACTCGATTTTGGGTAACGCCCATCGTCCCACTCCAAATTCCACTGCTTCCCTAAAAAGGATTTATCTACGAAGGACTCGCTCACATGAGGTGTATTGAACGACGGCTTACTCAAGAA
The DNA here is from genome assembly GCA_965222115.1 of Planctomycetota bacterium. Lineage (GTDB taxonomy): Bacteria > Planctomycetota > PLA2 > PLA2 > JAEUHO01 > CBDCTJ01. The sequence goes on from CBDCTJ010000001.1 coordinate 297,092, forward strand.
CGCCGACACTTCAGCAAACGGATGCGAACGCTTCAAACGACTCAACGAAAGCGACCATCCGGGGCGCGACGAGCATGAGGACACAAAACGTGGCGACCGATAGCTCACATGCCAACGCGTGGCAGCCGCCGACAACATGCGTGATTCCCACGACGGACGCGCGATCAGGACCAACGGTGCCACCGAGCCGCCATCGCTACTTCTAGAACGCGCCGCGACTTGCAATCGTCGCGTGTGATTCATACGCAATCGACGACCGTCGGCAACAATCACATTCGCGGCTGGCGATCGCAAGCAGAGCTCGAGCATACGCAGGCGCGTGCGGCCGTCGCGCGGGTCGATGAAAATCGATCGTTCCAAAAGGGACGCATGCTCAGGCGATTGCTTCTTCGGCAATTGCTTTTTCGACAATCGATTCTTTGACAATTGCTGCTCTGCAAGAGCAAGCGGATAGGGCCACACCTCACGCCCAATCCAAAAAACATGCCCGCCGGTCGAAGGCACAGACGTGCTTACATAGGCTCGCGTCGCCAGATGGATAAAGAGTCGCAACGGTGGCGTCCATCGCGTGCGCAGCGCCTTGAGCTTTTCTTTGTTCGGCGCCTCTTTTCTCATTGAAGGAGACGTCGCGTGCGCATCGTTCGGAAGCGATTCGTTCGGAAGCGACTCGTGCGATAACGACGTACCAAACCACTCGTGCAACACACCGCGCGCTAATCCGTGATTTCGACCGTGACTCAGCACACGATCGATGGGATTCCATCCTGTTGAAACACTGCTCTCAGAAACACCACCCGACACACGTCGCGGATGCGATGACGTCCCTAGATCCACTCGCCTACTGGGATCCAATCGCCTGCTGGAATCCAGTGACATGCCAGAATTGGCCGACGTGTGTGGGAGACGGCTGCGAAGTGGGGTCGATTGTGCGCTCATGTCTGTAAGATAGTATATTGTTAGGTATTGTCAAGTTGGGAACAACCCGCAAGAAATAGGCCGTAGATGACGATTCGAGCACGTGTGAGACGACCGGGGCACCTGGAAGCTGAGCCATCCGGCGCCTATAGTTGGTCCACCGACAATCAGCCATGGGCATCGCTGGAACGACGCCGGCAGAAGAGAACAGGGAGGCGAAACCATGGGGCGAGTCACATGGACGTTCACACTACTACTCAGCGCCACCTTCTGGCTCGTCTCGTGTGATGACGATTGCAATGACAAGAACTTAGGTGCGTCAGCGCCCACCACGCCCGTGCAAGTCTTCAATGTATTCGATGATGAAACCGATTACGCAAACGCAGGCGGCTCCACAACGATGTTCGACTTCCGACCGGATCTACCCGCGGATCACGACCCCGCGATGGGCGATCAATTCATCAACTGTCGCGTGTACCAAGATCATTGCTTTGAAGGATTTCGACGGCGCGTACCCGGCGGTGGCTTTCTGGGATGGATCTACGCAAATCCTGGAGACACGATCACGATTCGTCTGCCATCGGCATCTACGAGCGTTGGCTTCACTGTCGGCCCATTTTCGTCAACCGCGGGAACCCACGTATTCACGTTACCGGATGGGCAAGAGATTCGCCGCGATATGGGCAACGGCGCACCACCGAACTACCTTCGCTTTATCGGCATCACCTCAAACCTGCCTATCACCCATGTGACCTACCACGTCGAAAATGTCGCCGGCATCATCTGGGACATGCGAACCATGAGCGCGGGTACGCCGTGTAGCTGTCCCTAACGCGCCAAAAATACCTGGTATTTCTGGCGCACGGCGGAGTCCGCGCGGGCCCGAACGCGCCATTCGTCGCGACATGCGCCAACAATACCTGGTTTCTGTGGCGCTTTTGGGGGTAACGCGTAGCACGTTGGCTCGGAGTAGATTGTGGAGTGCCCATGACGAGCGACGTAGTCCTTCTTGATCAATGGCGGCAGCATGCAGACGGCGAAGCATTTTCGCTTCTGGCCCACCGCCATGCCTCGCTCGTCGCCGATGTGGCTTTTCGCATAGCCGGTGATCGCCAAACAGCGGAAGACGCACTGCAAGAGGCGTTGTTGGCACTGGCAAACGATCAAAGTGACCGTCCAGCAAACGTAGGTATTCGCGCATGGTTGGCACGATCCGCGATTTCTAAGGCAAAGAACCAGCGCGCGTCACAGGGATCGCGGCGACGGCGAGAACGTGTAGTGGGACGCAAGCGTTCGGAGAGCGTGATGAAACAGCCGGCCGCGGAGAGACAACGAATGGCGTCGCATATCCTCGGCGCACTTGAAGCGAACGACGCCACCGTGCTGGCGCTTCGATTCATCCACGACGTTTCCTATACCGAAATGTCCGCCATATTGGCAGTATCCGAATCGGCAGCCCGCGTGCGTGTTCATAGAGCATTGGAGCGAGCGCGCGCGCTACATCCCGGCGGGGATATCGACGACAAAACTGCGGGCGCAATGATCGCGTCGGTGCCCGTGCTTGATGTGGGACACGACGCGATTAACAAATGTGTACAGCACGCGATCCGGCAGTCAAAGGGGCGAGTGCATGCAAGGAGCTCGGCATCGCCACGCAGGTTGCCGGTATTGCCCCTAACGGCCATGGGCGCCGTTTGCGCCCTACTTGCTGTGGGTTTTTTCGCTTGGCCAAAGGCGACGCAACCGGAACTGCGGCCCAACGTTGCAGATGGATCCTATCGAGAGGCATCACCGCCCACGCTCGCTGCTCACGTGCCGGGTGTAGAGCGGGCACCCACGGATCGCTCGATTCGAAATCAAGACAAGCCACTGCCTTCCAAAGAGATTAGAAATTCTAAGAAGTCGGCACCACGCTCGACTTCCCCTAGCGACTCGAGTCTCACGAAGAGCCAAGCCACTCTCACGCGGCTGCGAATGCGCGTGAAGCTCGCCGATGGAACGCTTGAGAGCGTACGAATCGGACGCATCATGCATCGTGGTAGTGAGTGGGATGCTAGTCAAGTCCCCGCACTCCTTGATTCGTTCCCCGCCTACGCAAGGATGCACATAACACTCTCGACGAGTGACGCACGTGCGGCAACGCCATGGGTCATTCTTAACGTGCCCGATCCCGTGCCGCCGATCCTCGACGTCGTTGTTCCGTCTAACGATTCGAATGACCTAGATAAGCTCACACTTCGCATCGTAGATGCTGAGACGAAGACTCCTTTGCCCCGCTCCACGATTCACTGGGGTAATGGTGAACAGCGTGAAGTGCGTTGGTCTGCGGATGAGAACGGACGCATTGAAGTCAAGAATCTAAAACCGAGACCATGGAACAAGAACTGTCCTTCAGCGCTAGTTCACTTCACGGCGTGCGAATACAACATCGTTGCACCCGGGTACCTGCACGCGGGGCAATCGTACGGTGGAAGGGAATATGCTCCCCAGCCGATTGTTGAAGGAACGTATCTTGAGACGTGGACGGAACACAGGGAAATCGAGATCAAGCTAAGGCGCATTCCCCAACAGTCAGGCTTGTCCGAGCGCACCATTCGATTCGTTGATGCCGAGGGACAGCCTGTTCGTGACGCCTATATATCCATTGTTCACCCGTACAGACGGCACCGCCCACAGCTCTTAGATCAGCGACTTAGCCCAGGCAACGAGTTTCGTCGTACGAACGAACACGGCGAGATCACACTCGTAATGGGCCAGGTTGTTGCCGTAGCTGCAATGACGGATCGCTCACCTCTGGCCGGATGGGGGCTGGCTGCGAACGCATGGAGCAATGACGAAGTACGAGTACTAACGATGCCTCGAGTTGCGCGGGCGCGCGTTCGAATTTCGGGACTCGCAGAGGGTACTCGACTGCGGTTGTGGCGACTTACGCCATTTCAATCACTTAGCGAAGTACACCCGCTACTGCAAGGCTCAATGGATCTCGATGCAAAGCGAATCCTAGATGAGCAGAACGCATCGCTGCCTCTATTGGACACGGCTTACACTCAACAAGACGCCGACAATGGCGCGACGATTCCTGTAGCAGTCGGACGGAAGCAGACGTGGTATGCGAGTCATGGCAGCGAGACGCGTGTGCTTACGCTCAATCCAACCGCCCCCGTTGGGTACGACGTTTATCGAGAGTGGAGCGATCTGCCGCTTGCCGCCGACTAACCCATGCGCCAAAAATACCTGGTATTTCTGGCGCGTCGCGGAGGCCGCGCGGACCCGAAAGCGCCATTCATCGCGACGTGCGCCAACAATACCTGGTTTCTGTGGCGCTTTTGGGGACTAGGTAGGCTTCATGGCGCGGAGGCGGCGGATGCGCTCGTTGGGGTCGGGGTGAGTGCTGAACATTTTGGCCATGCCCTTTCCGAAGAAGGGGTTGGCGATCATCATGTGGGCGGTCGCGCCGGTTTCGCTGAGGGGCGGTCGTTTGGGGATACCGCGGTGCAATGCTTCTAGTGCAGAAGCCAGCGCCTCGGGATCGTTGGCAATGCGCGCACCGTCGGCGTCGGCTTCGTATTCACGAGCACGGCTAATCGCCATCTGTACAAGTCCGGCGATCATCGGTGCCAGAATCGCAACGGCCAATAGAAGGATGGGGTTGGGAGAGTCATCGTCACCGCTGCCACCAAACATCGCGCCGAAGCGACCCATCATCGCGAGCAGACCAATGGCAGACACCGCACCCGACACCAACGTCATGGTGAGCATGTCGCGATTTTGAACGTGACCGAGCTCGTGGGCCATGACGGCGCGCACTTCACGGCGATCACACACGTCTAACAGGCCCTGCGTCACGGCGACAACAGCGTTCTTGGGATTGCGTCCGGTGGCGAAAGCATTGGGACCCGGCTTATTGATGTAGGCCACCTTGGGCATGGGCATACCCGCGCGGGTAGTCATCTCTTTGACGTCGTCTTGGATCCATTGCAATTCACCGGGTTCAAGCACTTTGGCGCCGTGTGCCTTGAGGACGAGCGAACCGGAGAACCAATAGTTGAAAAAGTTGAGCGCAATGCCAATCGCAAACGCGATCAACATCCCGGTCTTTCCACCGATAAGGCTGCCAATACCCACCATCAATAGGGTGAGCAGGGTCAGTAGTGCGGCGGTACGAATCATGCAAATGCTCCTGGAGACAGACGGAGCCTATGAGACTCCAAAGGCTCACGTGCAGGAATCATGCCGAGCCTAGAAATGGGCGTTTCGAGTCTCATTACGCGCCAAAACGGCACGATCGAAGGACCAAGGATGCCAGAACATACATCTCGGTGCCAGGCACGCCGATGTACCTACGTCGCGGTGCCTGGCACGCAGGTGTACCCCGCACGCACGGGTATGTCTTTACTGCTTCTCGGTCCTCAGCAGCTTGATGGGCGCGGCGAGCTTGCCTGTTGCGAGTGACGCGGCGAACTCGCGAGTCGTTGCAAACTCACCCTTGTGAGAGCCGGACGTTATCTGGATGTTGTCTCGTAGTCCTTCGTGGATGACGGGCGCGGAATAGTATTCGCCATCAATGATTATCGCCAAGGGCATACCAATGTTCTTCGACGTGAACTTGAAGAATGCATCTTGGAACTCGGGCTTCACTTCATAAAGGACGGCGACTCCTGGATTCGAGGGGTCAACCGACTTCGCCACCACAGCGTTTTCCTGCAAAATATTCGCTCCGAAGGCCTTGTCTTTATCCGTCGGCTCTTCCAGCAAGCGATAGTCCTCTGAGTCCCTATTCCGTAGGCGCGCCCTTCGCACCAAGCGGTAGCGAGGATCGCTAGGCACATAAGCGGTATCGTTCTCTTCAGTAAGCTGCCAGCGTTCGATCTCTCTCTTTTTGTACCGTCAAAGCCAGCCTTCGTTGCAGGAAACGCATCGCCAGCGCCCTTCCATGGTGCATCGCCCGCATCGAGACGCGGAGCTCTGTCGTCTCCATAGCGCCTACTCTCTAGCACTTCGACGGGGAGGACCTCAATTTGGAACTGAAGTTCGCCGCGCATCGCAAGTAGTAGCTTGAGGGATTCCGCATCTTTGAATCTGCGGACACAATTGACATGAATGACGCCGGGTTCAGGAGACTCCACCCGAACCCCACGAATCAAGGACTGTTCAAGACGATGGCGCAATTGATCCAAGACGCGCTTCGTCGTGGCGGCAGCTTCCTGCCCCTTCACCGCGCCAACGCCGAATACAAATCGCGCCCCGCGTGTTGCTGGTCCCGACACGGCAAGTGGCGAATGTAGCCAGTCATGCACGGGCGCAATGACGACACGTTTACCGATACTTTGGACTTCAAAGTCAATGTCCCATGTCGTTCCTTCGCCCTTCACGCGAAGAACCGCCCGCCGCCTTTCACCTTCCAGAATCGAATGCGGTGACGACAGCGGCTCAATCTGAGATTTCGGCGAAATCTCAATCATCGCAATCTTGTCCCACTTGATATTCGGTTCTTCGCCAATGTAATTCGCAAGCGCCTTGGATACTGTGCTTCGTGCGCTTGACGCTACTCTCTCCATGCCCCCCGCCATCTTGAATCTCGCACGCAGATTTTTGCTATAGACATGCTTCTCATCGAGGAAATGTACCTCTTCGCGATAGACCCATACGTCAATCTCACGCTGAAGATCCTCCTTCGTAAGCATGAACTTACTTAGCGCATTAGGATCACTGTCTTTGAGCGCACGAGATAGCGCAGTCGCAATGGGGCCGACTTCCTCGTCAGTTCTGGCATCCTCCGTCGACTCATCTGCCGGAGGCGTGTACTCTGGAGGCACGGATTGCCCTTCGCCGCATCCGACGCAGATCAATGTAAGTAATAAAACTGGGAGAAACGTATACGCGACGCGAGAGATGTTCATGGGCGCATGATACCGAAGACTATGCGCCTAGCTACTTGGCATGCAGATGCCGAAACTACTGGTTCTCGATCGCCTGAAGCTTGAGTGGCGCCTCCAACTCACCTGCAGAGAGCGCCGCCGCGAGTTCGCGGGCCTTATCTAGTTCACTAAGCTCGGTCCCCATCGTTATCATCACATTGTCTCTTAGACCTTGCCGGATTACGGGCGCTGAAATACATACTCCGTCAATGAGAATCGCCATTGGCATACCAATGTTCTTCGACGTGAACTTAAAGAACGCGTCTTGCGATTCGGTTCGTACCTCGTAGAGTACGGCGGGCACGGGGGAAGCGAACTGTGGGAACAGATTTGCCGTCCCCTTCAGGTCCTTACTTCCAAAGCGTTCGACACCGCTTGTAGGCACCTCCACGACGCGAAAGTCCTCCGGGCGTATTCGCATTCTTCCAAGCATAGGCACTAGCAGATAGCGCGGGTCAACAGGCGAATAGTCCAGACCCTTTTCCTTGGCAATCTTCCAGTGCTCAATCTCCTTCTTCTTAAACGCATCAAAGCCCTCTTTCGTGGCCGGATACTTTTTGCCCGCGCCTTGCCAAGGAATGTTCCCGGAATCCAAACGAGACGTTGCTTGGTCATCGTGGCGACGTTGCTTCAACACCTCAGCCGGAAGCACTTCAATTTGAAACCGAATCGCCCCGCGGATCGGAATTATCCGTTCCAGCACACGCGTCGATTTGATGCTGCGCACGCAATTGACATGAAAGATGCCAGGCTTAGGCGACTTGACTGACACACCACGAAACCACAATCGATCGACCCGATGGCGCAGCGTCGCGAGCACGCGCGGCGTCAATATTTCAATGTCACGCTCGTCCTTCGATTCCAACCCAAACACGAGCCGCACGCCTCGCGTGGCGGGCCCCGCTTTAGCCAACGGCGCGTGGAGCCAATCACTCCTGGGCCAAACACACACGCGCTCTCCAACAGCTTCGATTTCGAACTCAATGTCCCACGTAGATCCATCAGCCTCAACCCGCAAGACCGTGGGAACGTCGCTCAACCCAGCCACCGAGAGCGAGTGCGATAAATCTGACTTTGTATCAAGTCGACAACTCACGAACCGAAGCTTCTGCCACGGCACCTCAGTATCAAACTCACGACACGATTCGAGATTCTTGGTCAGCTCCTTTCGCGCGCTCATCACGACACGATCAACTCCACCGCCCTCCTTGATGCGCTGCAAGAACATCGTTCCGTATCCAATGTCCATCCCGCGAAAGATATGTTCTTCTTCCCACGCCACTCGATCTAGGTGTCGCTTCAAATCCTCGGCCGTAGGCAAGTAGTGGCCGATCGTCGACGGGTCATTGTTCTTGAGTGAGGTGAACAATGCCTTTGCGATCGGCTGGATCGCTTTCTTGAATTTGATAGGCCTGTAAGGCGATTTATCACTTGGCGCCTTCTTTGGAGGCACGGGCGGCTCTTCGCGTGCATACCCGAGGCTCATTCCGGTGCACGAAAGCAACAAGATAGAGAAAAATGTACACGCGACGCGAGAGATGCTCATGAGCGCATGATACCGGAATACCTACATCGCGGTGCCTGGCACGCCGATGTACCCCTTGCCCCGACTCTTTCTTGGGGGTACTGCGCTGTGCCTGGCACCGATGCGTATGCTAATGCCACAACGCCCCGCGCTAGAGATGCTCGACGTGTTAATCCTCCCAGGCCGAAAGATGCGCCTGAGAACCAATTGAGGTAATTTCTGCGTGTCAACCGGAGAGAAGTGGCCCCTATGACTGAACGTTCACGGCAGATCATCGCGCTCGGCGGCGGCGGGTTCTCGATGGAGCCCGGCAACCTGGCGCTTGATCGTTACATTCTCGAACAGTGTCCCGCCGATCGCCCCTCGGTTTGTTTCCTTCCCACGGCGAGCGGTGACGACAACCGTTACATCGCGAACTTCTACGCGGCGTATTGCACGCTACCAAGTCAACCGACACACCTGTCGCTGTTCAGCCCCAGTACGAGCGACATTCGCGGCAAGCTTCTGTCTTCCGACATCATTCTCGTTGGCGGCGGCAACACGCGTTCCATGCTGGCGCTCTGGCGGGAATGGCGACTCGATGAGATTTTGCGCGAGGCTCACACGCAAGGCGTCATTCTCACCGGACTCAGTGCGGGCTCTATTTGCTGGTTCGAGGAAGGACTGTCCGACTTCCTTCCAAACGAACTCAATCCGATTCAGGGGCTTGGCATTCTTGATGGGAGCCATTGCCCCCATTACCACGAAGAGGCAAATCGACGCGCGGCCTACCTCGACGCGATTAAGAACGGGACGCTTTCAAGCGGCGTGGCTGCAGACGATGGTGTGGGTCTGCACTACATCGACGGTGAACTCAAACACGTCGTCGCATCACGCGCTCATTCAAAAGGCTATCGCGTGTCGCGTGAAGGCGATTCAGTCAGCGAAGAAGCGATCGAATCGCGGCTACTTGAACCGTAACGCGGCACACCAAGACTGCTACCTACGCTACGCACCGTCGGCCTGGGCCGACAGACGAAGTAGCGCACGACGAAGTTGGCGATGCTGATCGAACTTGCGTACGAAGTCTGATTCGCGCACGCCACCCTTCGCGCGAATTACATCGGCAAATGTACGCCGCGCAGTCTTGCTCCAACGGCCCAATCCCGGAATCGCGCAAACGACGGGCGCCCAACGTCGAAACGCTTGCTTCTCCCCCCGCGACCAGCGCGTCCACCCAGGACAACCGAGTTGTAGCGCAGCCTCACGGCAACATTCCCGCTCGCCGCGTTCGCGATCTCCCCCATAGTGCTTCGCCAAATACTTCGACACCGCATAGCTAATGCCGTCTACTTGATCGACTGCGTCATCCGGCTGAGCCTTGGCCACGTAGTACATTGGCGCTGCGCTCAATTCCATGAGCGTGTCGCGCGATGAGCGGTGCTTTCGATTGCGCTTGATGCGTGCGAGTTCCTTCTTGAGCAATCGCTTAACCTCGGGATCGCGCGGGCGAAACCCGAGCTTGTAGTAAAACCACCACGCACCAGAGCTGAGCCCCTCTTCATTGCCGTGTCCAAGCTGATACGGATCCACGGCAAACACAGTCGCACCCAACAAGTGGTGAATCATGGCCAATGCACGCCCATAGACCTTGGCCGCCTCACCGCCACGAAACGCAGGGAACACGTTGTAAGCCACTTCGGAGATGCCGAAGAGCCCGCTTGAGAGTACGTAACCCATGGGCACGCCGTTTTGAATCGTGATGAAGGCGTAAACGCCTTCGAGCAAGCCCCGTTGCTCAGGAATCAAGCCCAGCGCTACGAAACTCAAACCATCGCCGCAGTCGATGAGCCGCACATCGTTCGGATCTGCATACATGAACGAGTTGAGATCACGACTGCGCGTGACCATGCATCCCTTGGCGAGATTCACCAAGCGCTTGGCGGCCGCCCCCTTTACAGACGTAACCTTGCGCGGCGGGCGAAGCATTTCTGCAGCGAGGTTTGGACGCGACGTATCGAGGGGTTCCCGCTGATAGACCACGGGCGCCTGCGTCACGCGCGCCGTGGTTCGATTGGGCGTGTCTTCGCTTGGATCGAGTCGCATGGAAAGCTCAAGCTTGTCGTAGATCGCTTCACGAACAAAGGGCCCGGCATCGAGCGCTGCCAGGCGCGCGGTGAGGAACTCGGCATCCGTTTCATCATCGCGCTTGAGATGCTGAACCCACTCCCGGAGCGAATAGCCATACACTTCGAGCGCCGGTCCCTCCGCGTAGTGAACGAGCATCCACAGCATGTCCTCAAGCGCTTCGGCCCCGTCGAACTCGTCCCAATCCATATGGAGCTGCCCGGGCCAATTGGTCGCAAGCCAACGCGCGGTCGTAAGCCAAAATCGGTAATAGATCGTCGTGCCAGCTATACCGGAGTCTTCCAACTCGTCTCGAAACGCCTTTAGATCGCGGCGCGAGCGAAACGCTTTGAGCACGGCATCGGCCGCCTCGGCAACCTCCTTGTTGTCGGCGTATGCACGCACAAAGAGCAGCGACTCGTGCAGCGCGAAGAGTTGCTTCGCACTCGTGCATCGCGTTCGCTTTAGCGCGCGCAACACGTCTAGCTTCTCCGCCGAAGCTTCGCTGCCAAACTGGGTTCGAAGCGCAGCGAGCTTGTTCACGATTCGACCTGGTTGCATGGGCGGATCCTCCGACGCTCATTCTGCCTAAGGCGCGGATGAGACCCATTGAATTGGTACGCCGACGTCCATCAAATGCGACCTTTGGATTGAACACTTGTATGGGAGTATGGTCCGACTTGAAGTTGTCGGAGCTCCTATGATCGATTTTCTGCGCACCGTCTTCGTGGATCACTGGCCGAGTGTGGTTGGCGCCATCGCCACGTTTGTCATTGGGCGCTGGTGGGGCAGTTTTCGGGCAAGTCGTGAGCTGGCCGAAAAGGAGTTCCGCGGTCGCTTCAACATCAGCCTCAACAGCCTGAACGACAACACGTTGCGCATACGAACGCTTCGTGAATGCAATATCGCCGACGTGTGGTTCAACAAGGCTATGCAAAAACGCATACGCGCCTTGGCCGACAGGACCACCCCGGACGATGCGATCCTGCCATTCGAAGACAGCGAACGCTGGCTCTACCTCAATGCGGTGCTCAACGAAGTGAGCGAAATGTTTGCGCAGGGCACGATTCGAAGAGATCTGGGTGACGCCACGACCACCGCGAAGTACGTAATCGCCTTAACCAATGAGAAGGACGGTGAGATGCGCACATGGAAGATCCGTGCCATGGTCGTGCGTCCCGAGGTGTTGAACGAAGTCGAACAGTTGATGAATCAGGGCGCCACGCCCGACCTTGAAAGCGAGCACCACATCACGCGCTGTAGGACCTTGGCCTCTATCGCCAGTCGCTATCGCTCGCAGCCCCAGCAATTTCTCACAATGGAAATTGCCGTGTAAAGGCGCTATCCCGCCGCGGCGCGACGACCCGCACGTTGATTGGTAGGCTGGTCGGCCTGCTTCTCCGTATGAAAGGTCGCCATGCTCAACAAGAACGACATTCTCGAATCGATTCTGACCGATATCCGCATCACCAAACACCTGCTCACCAAGGTGCCCGACGGCGCCATGGACTATCGCCCCTCGCCCGATCAACGCTCCACGCTTGAGCTTTTGCGATACATGAGCTTCTGTGCGATCGGGGGCGCCCATGCCCTCTACGACGGCGAGTGGACCAAGTACAAGGAGTGGGCCGAACGCTGCGACTCGCTAAAGCCTGAGGAGATCGACGGCGCCCTTGACCGCCACGCCCAGGCACTCACGTCGTGGTTCGAAGGCCTCAGTAGCGACGACTTCGACACACGTCTTGCCACGACGCCCCTGGGCGAGGAATTCACACTTGGCCGCGCACTCATCGAGATGCCGCTGAAGTGGATGACGGCCTACCGCATGCAACTCTTCCTCTATGCCAAGCAATCCGGCAACAAAGACATTTGGACGCCCAACTGTTGGGGCGGCATCGATCGCGAACGTCCCGCATCTGCCGCGACGAGCTAACCTCGCATAGCAAAACGAAGTTTTCTGCAACGCGAGCGGTGACTTGTGTGCAGTAGAGATAGATGAGTCGTCCCCGGATCCCATTCGCGTCGCCGGAAGCTGCCTTAGCAGCCTATCAATCCACGCGTAGTGCCCGGGCAGTAACCGCGTTCTTCGATCTCACTGCACCCGCGTTGCTGCGCGCGGCCATGCTTGCCACCCGAGATGCGTCGCTCGCCGACGACGTCGTTCAAGAAACGTACGCGGTATTCTTGGACGACCTCGATGCCTACGATCAATCGCGCCCGGTCATGCCTTGGTTGCGCGGAATCTTGCGACATCGCGCCATGCGCGCGCGCTCGCAGGCTCGACGCACGCCCGATCCGAATCGCCTTCTGCCTCGTGAATCCAATACAGGGTTGCCGCCAGCGGCGATTGACGAAATACGATGCGCTATCGACGCGTTGGACGAACCATATCGCTCGACGAGCCTCCTGCATTTCATCTATGGACTCGATCCAAAAGAGATCGCCGACGTGTGCAGCGAACCTGCGGGCACAATACGTTCCCGCATTCACCGCGCACGGGAACAACTGCAAGCCAAGCTAAAACGTGCACCGGCGCTGACCCTACTCGATGCACCCACGCGTGCGCTCGATGCATTGCGGGCATCGGTTCTTACACGTGTAGACGTAGCCACGGGCGTCGCGCGGTCAACGGCGATGATTGGGGGCGCCGTGGTTGGGGGTGAAATGATGAGTAAGAAGATCGTAGTTGTGTGCGCAGTCTTGGCACTACTGCTCGCGGGATCGGGCATCTGGCTGCTAGTTCGCGATCGCAATGATCAAGTTGTTGGCAATCAACAGAACGACACGTTGTTGTCCAGTGCACCAACACTCAAGAGCAGCAACCAGGAGAACGTGAAGGATGCTGCCGCCCTCTCTCCATCTATCGACCCTTCGCTTCGAATCAGCGGAACGGTGCGCGACGCAAACGGAGCATCGATAGGAGGTGCGAAAATCACGCTGGCGCCCATCGCTTCCTACCGATTAAAGTTCAGTAGCAAACAGGGATTCCCGATCGAGGCGGGAGCGACTGATGGCGGTGTCGATACGCGTTCCGCAGAGAACGGCGAGTTCGAGCTACATCCGCCTTCGTCTGGCGTGTACGCCGTTAACGTCGAGGCAGCAGGGTACTCGCCGCAAGGCGGAGAAACGGTGCAAGCAGGTGGCCGCATCAACGTCATGCTCTGGCCCGGTGCGACACTCCACGTCCAAGCCAAGAACAAGGCGGGTAAGCCTGTGAGTGGCGCGACGATTTCCATTCAAGGAGTCGTTGGACGCAACATCTATCAGCAACATGGTACGACGAACGGTGATGGGATTGCGGTCATGGAAGGTTTGCCTACTCAGTACGCAACGGGCGGCGTACTGGTATCGGCGCCTCACTTTTACTTACGTGCAAACGCAAAAGGGTACGCACCTTTCGTGAAACTGGCGCCGTTTCCCACGAATGCAGGCGAGTCAAAGAAGACGTCAATTGTACTTGAACGGGGACTCCTCATTCACGGGCACGTCGTTTCAGGTTTGTCAGAGAAGCCGCTACCAGGCGCAAACGTTCGATTGGCGAATGCCGCCGCCCAGGCACCATCCATCGTTGTCGACGGTGAAGAACTTTGGTGGCCGTTTGCCTTGTACGAACGTGAAACGCAGGTCGCCGACGATGCGGGACGGTTCTCGATGCGAGTTTCCTCGCAGGCGAATCGCATGGCGTTGCGATCAATGCCCGCGGTCTATGCCTGGGCTCAAGGCACGGCACTCGGCCGCTCGCTCGTATCAGAAGCTGTGTTGGATAACGACCGCGCCGGACACGCGACGCTTGTTGTGACGGTTCCCGCCAGCGCAAGTGTTCGAGGACGTGTCGTCGATACCCAGGGCCGTCCAGTCGCCGACTGCCGTGTGTCTGTAAATGTCGAGGAGCCTAGGTCCATTCGTGCGCCACGATTCCCCATGGTCAATCCGGCCGCCATTGATCCCACGATGCCTCAAATCCGCGCGAGGACAGATGCGAGTGGCGAGTTTGAATTTCGAGGCATCGCGGTAGCCAATGAAGGAGAGACACTGGCATCGGTGCGTGGTTTCAAGATGAACGGTGCGCATCGATCGCAGGGATACAGGCAGTTCACCAAAGAGCTCGCGCTCAATGCAGGCGGCGTGCATGACACTGGCACCATGACGTTGGTTGAGGCGCCGCGAGATCCAAAGTTGCCGCCGGTAATTCTTCGAGATGTCTACGTAAAGAACGAACGTGATGAACCGGTGCCCGCAGCACGAGTCTGTCTATGCAGGGTCTTATCACGACACGGCTCGATCACTGACGAACGCGGCCAAGTCACTATCGAACAGCCCAAATCGACTCACCCTAGAACGTATTCGGTTAGGGCACGAGGCTACGGAACCACTCAGGTCACGGTCGAGAGCAGTCACGACGGGCCTTTGACGGTCGTCATGCAAGATGCACGACGCCTTACCGGGCGCCTGGTGGATCAGGAGGGCAAACCGGTTCCTGGATGGCGCATCGAAGCCGTGTCGGCGACCCGACCTTTAGAGCAAGCCTATCCGTCGCGCGTGCCAATTCAGTCGATCGCTTCCTACGCGGTTTCCGTTTCACTAACCGACTATGACGGGCGATTCACGCTGCAGGATCTTGGCGACGATCGAGTTCACCTGCGCGCAAGCCGCCGCGACATGACATTTAGCGCTGCCCCAAAGCCCGTGATTCGCAAGGATGTCGATGTTTCGGAGCCGGTTCTAATCAGAATCGGCGCAGGACTCCTCAACTCCGCTGATGTGGTCACCCGCGTGATCGAACAAGAATCGTCGTCTTCGCTCGAGAATGTGCGCGCAACGCTTGGTGGCGTAGACGGCGTGCTGAGTGCAGATGGCACGTTGACGTTTCGAGGCGTGCCGCACGGTGTGCAGGCGTTGACCATTGACGCTCCTGGGCGTGTTCGGGTCACGAAACGCTGGACGATCGACGCGTCGTTTCAAGCGCCATCCACGATCGAGATGAAGCGCGGGATTACGTTGTCGGGGGCCGTGTCGTTTCCCGAGTCGGCCGGCATCGCCAGTCAGTACACCATCATGCTTCGATCCCTGGATGGCCATGAGGAGCACAAACCTCCCTATGCGTACATCGCGATCAACCAAGGTCGATACAAGACTGAGGGGCTAGAAGCTGGGCGTTACCGGGTCTTAGCCATGGATCGAACGGGTGGCATGAAGCTAGACAGTCCGTGCTTTGTGGCTCAACGCGAGCTCAATCTTGAGCCAAACGTGTATGACGTTCAACAGGATTTCACGTTCGTTGGGTGCGGCCGACTCCACTTGAAAATGAACGACGACGCGCGGCTACCTCCCGTGCCTTGGCCCGGCAGCAAAGGGCCGTCCTCGAAACCCACCGAAGCACAGTCGGCATTTGGCAAGGCGTCTTCGGTGTCAATTCTCGATAACCAGGGGCGCGTACTTGAAACGCGCACGGGACTGACGCAGCGGTTCGTGCCGAACGTTCACTACCTATGGCTCACACCCGGGCGCTACACAGTTCGCGGGAGCTTTCCGAATCTTCCGGATGTGGACCACGAAGTGGAAATTACCAGCGGTGGGACTTCAACCATTGTTGTTCGTCCCCCACTGGCATCTGAGTCAACTCGTTAGTCGCTGAGTTAGCGATCGAGCCATTGCACGCGGCCGGACGAAAGATCGTAGTAGGCGGGCTGAACGGCAACACCGACGGCGCAGACTTTGGACATCACGGGTTCCGACGTGCGGATTCGTTCCGAGACCATAATGGCGTTTCTGCGTACGCTGCGCTCCAAGAGATTATCGTCGCCTTTGCGGGCGGCTTGTAGTACGGCAGGACGAATAGCGTCGATCAAGGCGTCGATGTGACTGTGTGTGGCGGGGCCATCAAAGTCCTTGTTTTGCGCAGCCGCATCGACGGCCCCGCAACTCTGGTGGCCCATAACCACGATTAGGTTGACGCCCAAGTTGAGCGATGCGTACTCGATGCTTCCCAGCACCGCGTCATCCGCTACGTTGCCTGCCACGCGAATAACAAACAGATCGCCCAGTCCCCGATCGAAGATGAGCTCCGGCGGCACGCGGCTGTCCGCACACGTGAGAATCGTCGCAAACGGGCGCTGCCCCCCTACGAGCTCCTCGCGCCGCTTGGGATCTGCGTTGGGACGCGCCATGCCGCCTCGAACGTAACCCCGGTTTCCATTGCGAAGTTTTCGAAGCGCATCTTCAGCGCTCAAGTTCTCGGGCCTATCGTCTGACATGCTCGGGAGCATACCCGCGCATTCAGGTCCGCTCCCACGTCGTCGTCCAAGTAAGTTGCTTGTCGAAGTGGGTTGACCGATTGAGAGCCCTAGTTCTTCGAGTGCGCGTATGAAATCCTGAGCGAGGAGTTGCGAGGCAGGACCCGGCCTAGGCTCGCTCGGAATTCTGGCCCGAAATCGGTCCTGACAACGCGTCTCAATTCCAATCGGGCCGGGATAGCATCTTGGGAACCATTCTCAAAATTGACGTAGGAGCACCACCCGATGCCGTCACGCCAACCGGGCCTAGCCCGTGCCCTTTTCATCGCCCTCTGCGCCTGTCTCGCAGGCTGCGGCGGGGACGCGAAGACGTCCGATGGACTCCAGATTGTCGCGACAACAGGCCACATCAATGATGCTCTGCAGGCCATTACCGAGGGAACACCGGCGCAGATTAAGTTGCTCTGCGGCCCCGGGGTTGACCCGCATAGCTATAGTGCCAGCACGGGTGATGTGAAGGCGATGGAGGCTGCGGACCTGATTGTCTACAACGGATTTCACCTTGAGGCGCAACTTGAAGGTCTCTTGAAAGACACGTTTAAGGGGAAGTCGTGGTCGATGGCTTCGGCGTTCCCAAACGAACAACGACTGGACTGGGTCGAGGATGGCGCGATTGACCCCAATGCACCGTTCGATCCGCACATCTGGAACCACTTGGCGGGATGGGCGACTTGCGTTGAGGCCTTGGCGAAGCATCTTGGCGCAGCCAGCCCGAAAAACGCTGAGCGCTTCGAAACAAATGGCAAAGCGTATGCCAAGAACGTTCGAGATGCCCACGACTGGGCGAAGGAAGCGCTCGCGGCGATTCCAGAAGATCGGCGCTTCTTGGTGAGCGGTCACGATGCGTTCAACTACTTCGCCAAAGCGTACGGCTTGGATACCGTGGCAGTGTTGGGCGTAGGAAACGATCAAGAGGCGGATATTCAGACGATGAAGAGCGTCGCCAAAACGATTGCCGATCGAAAGGTGCCTGTGATCTTCATGGAATCGCTTACGAATCCAAAGATTACAAAGGCGCTCCAGGAGGCTTCCGAGAGCCTCGGATGGAAGGTGAAAATCGCCGACGACACACTCTATTCAGACGATCTAGGTGAGTCGGCACCACAGAGCACGTACCTCGGCGCGTTTCGCTCCAATGTCGAGCTGATACAGCGCGCCCTCAAGTAACTGAGTAGCCAAAGGTCCCGCGCCATGACGCCCGCCGGCGAACCTCTCGCCCTCTGCATCAAAGGTCTCACCGTTGCGTACCAGGGTGACCCCGTGTTATGGGACGTCGATCTGAATGTTTCCCAAGGTTGCATCATGTGTATTGCGGGTCCCAACGGGGCAGGCAAGACGACCTTTTTGCTTGCTGCACTTGGCCTGCTGGATCCGCTCGCTGGGCAAATCGAGGTTTTCGGCAAACAACTAAATGAGGTGCGCCAACGCATCGCCTACGTTCCGCAACGCAGAAGCGTGGATTGGGACTTTCCAACGACCGTCATGGACGTCGTGCTCATGGGAACCTACGGACGACTGGGGTGGTTCCGCCGTCCGGGCAAGAGGGAACGCGCGGATGCCACCGAGGCGCTCAAGCTCGTCGAGATGCAGGACTATGCAACGCGGCAAATCAGCGCCCTCTCCGGTGGTCAACAGCAGCGTGTGTTCTTGGCTCGGGCGTTTGCGCAACACGCGGATCTGTTGTTGATGGACGAACCGTTCGCGGGCGTTGACGCCAAGACCGAACGCGCCATTGTGCGTCTCCTACACGGCTTGCGCAACGAAGGCAAGACGCTCTTGATCGTTCACCATGATCTGTCTACCGTCACCGAGTACTTTGATCACGTTGTGCTACTCAATCGTGAGGTCGTCGAATGCGGTCCCGTAGGAGAGGTCTTTAGCGAAGCAAATATCGAACGCACGTACGGCGGTGCGGTGCGGACCCCAGTGCCTCGTGCTTGACATCCTCGGTGATCACACGTTTCAGATTGTCTGTCTGGGCACGGCGCTCATCGGCGCAACAAGTGGCGCCTTAGGATGCTTTTCCTACCTTCGACGGCAGGCACTCATTGGCGACGTCGTCTCGCATGCGTCACTGCTTGGCATCGTAGGCGCGTTCGCCTTGAGCGCACTATGGACGGGTACAGGGAGTAAGTCGCTGGTGGTGCTCATCCCGGGCGCACTAGCTGCGGGAATCGCAGCCCTCTTGCTAACGCGACTGATTACGACCCGCACACGCGTCAAAGAAGACGCGGCACTGGGTGTCATGTTAGCCGTGTTCTTCGGCACCGGCATTTTGCTCCTGCGCGTCGTTCAGCGCTCGCCCTCAATCTCGGGCCACGCAGCTCTTGAAGATTACGTGTTCGGTTTGGCAGCCGCGCTCACCAAGGGTGATCTGCTAATGATCTCGGTATTGGGCGCCCTAGCAATCGGCACCATGATCTTGCTGTGGGGCGTGCTTAAGCTCCGCACATTCGACGGCGCCTTTGCACAGAGCCTCGGTTTTAATGCAAAACGCCTGGACACAATCCTAATCGTTCTCCAAGTCATGGGTATTGTGATCGGTATTCACGCAGTAGGCGTCGTGCTCATGATTGCGCTACTCGTAACGCCCGCAAGCGCCGCACGACAATGGACGCGGTCACTCCACACGATGGTGATTCTGTCCGCGGTGTTTGGCGCCATCTCTGGCGCTATGGGCTCGCTACTTAGTGCCGCGTACAAGAACGCACCTACGGGACCGATGATTGTCCTCACCGCCACCGCCATATTGGTCGTGTCTATCCTCTTTGCACCGAAACGTGGAATCATTGCGCGTTTCCGCCTCCACCAGAGACGCAAGCGCGCGCTCGTCGCGGGGAGAAGCGTCTAGTGGGTATCGAATTTTGGACGTTGACAATATCGGTTGTGACCGGAGTTGCATGTTCGCTATGCGGTGTATTGTTGGTCTTGAAGCAAGAGTCTCTCGTGAGCGAAGGGCTCAGTCACGCCGTGCTTCCGGGGATCATCTTGGCCTTTATCGTGTTGCGGGATCGAAGCTCGCCGTTGCTGATTCTCTCGGCAGGGATCGCGGGACTCTTAATGGTCGTGCTGGTTCAGGCGTTGGCTCGGACGCGTTTGGTAAAGGACGACGCGGCACTGGGCATCGTGTTTCCCGCGTTGTTTAGCATTGGCGTCGTGTTGGCAAGCACGAAGCTCGGCAATACGCACTTTCACGCGCACTGCATCATTGATGGGAATCTTGCACTGACACCCCTTGACCGACTTGTGGTAGGAGGAAGCGATTGGGGACCGCGCCCCGCGTACGTCATGTTCGGCATACTGGTTTTGGTTTTGCTCTTCTTGGCCGCGTTCTTCAAAGAACTCAAACTTATGGCCTTTGACCCCTCATTGGCGCGCCGCTTGGGCTTTCGGCCCGGACTGCTGCATATCGCGTGGCTCGGCATTGTGTCGCTCACTACAGTGAGTGCGTTTGAAGTTGCCGGATCGATTTTGGTCGTTGCGTTGATGATCACGCCACCAGCCGCAGCGTACCTCCTTTGTGATGACTTGAGGCGAATGATGATCGTCAGCGCGCTTCTGGGTGCATTGAGCGCCATTCTCGGTTTCTACCTCGGTCTGGCACTAGACATCTCGCCCACAGGTCCAATGTCTGCGGTTGCGGGCACAATCTTCCTTGTCGTGCTCTTCATCGCGCCAGGCCGCGGTCTGTTAGCGCGCGCCACGCATCGCAGGCAACAGCGGCAAGCCCTTCGAGACTGCGTGTTGCTGCAGCAGTTTCGGGAACAGGCGATGGATGAGCGCGACCTTGGTGCCCGATTGGCGTGGGATGCGGACGTCTTCTCACGCACGCTGGCAAGAGTGAGGCGTTCGGGCTGGGTAGAGCCATACGGGAAGCGGTGGCGATTGACACCCACTGGCGAGACGCGACTGAAGAGAGGACCTGAGTTCGCACCGTAATCCCCTCTGCCCATCGAGAGGCGGTCACGCTTCGTTACGGCGCGATTCGCATACCCCGCAAGCCTTCCCATCGAGGTCGGTTGCACCGCCCGAATCCCGCAAATTTACACCCGGCACTTTTTTGCGGGATTCGCGGGTACGCGCTGCTAGTCGCCCTCTTTGTACTCGCCCAGCCACGAACGAAACTCGGTCTCGATACTCGCGAGGTCGGGGCCAAACAATCGATCAAAGTAGGCAATGGCATCGGTGGCATCACTGTGGTGACCGGGATGGTGGCCGGCCTTAGCGCCAAGTGCGGCACCACGACAGATCATCTCGTAGCGCAGAAAACGCGAGCGGATCTCATCATCGGCGTGTTTGCGGAGGTAGCGGAAAAATGCCCACGACTGGTTGTAAAACATACGCGCACTCGACTTGTTCTCGTTAATGAGCTTGAGCGCGTTGTCTTTCAGCATCTTCTTCAAGGGAATATAGTTGGCGTCGTCGCGCAAGGGTTCGATCAAGTGCGCGGACATACTTCCGCCCGCCGTGAGTTTCTTGCCGTCCCATGCAAACGTCCCGGGCCCGCCATACGTCTCGGCAAATCCTTCGGCGTACCAACTGGGAAAGATTGTGGGCGTCACGCCGTATTGATAGAGATGCGTCAACTCATGCAGCGCAATGCCGCGCACACTCTCCTCACCGCCGTCTTCACCGCTCACAATAGTGATAAACGCGCCACTATCGGCAAGCCCCGCCGCCTTCTTATGGCTGCCGTGCCCCGCTGCATCGCAATAGGCCTCATAGTCCTTGCGTTTCTCGAAGATGAACATCCGCAGACGACGTGTGGGCCGCGCACCCATGTCGGCTTCCAGATAGGGCAAGAGCGCCGTACACATCGCCAAGTACGATTTTGCCTGATCGATACTGGTCTGTGAGCGAATCAAGACCTGATCATTGGCCGCCTCAAAGATGTCCTTGATCGAAGGGACCTTCTCTAGGAAGGCATCGCGAATGCATGGACGACCGTTGATATTGACGGCATCTTCGAGGAGCATCGTCGAGTATTTGGCGGGCACCTTGCCGAGGGCCATGACGACAAGCCCGTCCTTATCGACTTCCACATAGTCATCGCTAAGCCGAACGATGAATTTGAACTCGTCGAATGCTTCTTTCTCGATGCCCTTCTTGTCGGCCCACTTGGCGAGCTTGAGACGTTCCTTGAGATAGGTCTTGCGCGCCTTCTTCGCTCGCTTTTCATAGGCGCGAATCATGCCGCCCGACGGCTTCTTGAGTTTCTTCTTCCAGAACCCGTCATCGAGTCGACGCATGATTGCAAGAATGCGCTGCGCCCACTGATTCTCGCCTTCGGAGACCTCGACGGCCTTGATGAATTCGGCAGCAGCTTGTTGCGTCAATCCGGCATCGCGGCACCAAACGCCGACTTTGGCGTGGCGAGTGCCCGCTTCGCGCAACACGACGCGCTTCATTTCGCGGAGCTTCAGTCGATACTCGGCGGCCTTCTTGGGCTCTTCGAAGTCTCTGGCGTAACCGCTCCCCGCGAAAAGCGCAATACACACGAGTATCGCGGGCAGAAGGAACAGGTGAGACGTACTGCGCATTGGTTACCCCACGAATACGAGGGGTAGTTTACACGACCGACGAGTCGAACAACCGATGAGTCAGATTTGTCGCTATCGAATGCCGTTCGCTTCGAAATGCTCTCGGAGCGCAGATACGCGGGCGCGTGCCTCGTCGCCTCGCTCCCACGCGCGGTCCACCGCGGCACGCGCGCCAGAGAAATTGCGGGCGCGGTACAGATAGTGGGCAGATAGGACATCGGCGGTGGCTTCATCCGCAGCCGACGACTCGATGTGATCCAATGCCTTGGTCACGACGGAGGCTTTTTTATCGTCAAGCACCGTGAACGTGGCGCGTACCGCTTGACGCGCCAACCCGTCGGCTGCCTTCATGATAACCGTATATCGACCGGGCTTGAGCGCGGGCGCACGCAAGGACGTACCGCGATGTTCTTGCTTCCATACGAGGTCATCCCCACGAATCTCAATTGCGCCGGTCGTAGCACCCTTCGGCAATTCCCATTGGAGTGTTTCGGGCGCTCTTAGGTAGTTGCCTCGCGGATACACCCAACGCCCTCCTCCACGCACAACGCCACTCATCGCCAACTCATCGTCTGCGACAAGTTCAAAATCACTAAATGCCTCCAATTCGGACGCGCGAAGGGATGCAACCGTAGCGGTCAACTGAGCGCCAAAGTCAATCGGGGCAGAATCGTTGCGCTGTGACCACAGATAAACACTCACGCCTACGGCCAAGATTGCCGCTACGGCAGCAAGGAGTGGCGCAACCTTGACGTGTTTCGTTCGAAGTTCACGCAGCATGAGTTGCGCTTCTGGATCAGCGGCAAGTCGGCGTTCTAACCGAAGCCGTTTCAATGCGGGGAGTGTGCGCTCGATGTAAGCCGCGATGGTGGAAGGGTCCACGTCGGGGTGCTTCCTAAGCAGATCCGCAATGCGATCGTCTACGTCCTTGTTCACTGGTCTCGCTCCCTCGAATCTCGCTCTAGCTCCGCCGCGCCACGCTGCAACATGAGGTCCAGCGCAGCAACAAGTCCAGGCCAATCCCTACCCACATCAAGCCCTTCGGCGGACACGCGCTTACCGAGTGCCACTCGTAACTTCTCGCAGGCGGCACGGAGAATTCGTGTCACCCGCGGTGGACTAATTCGCAAAGCCTTCGCAATCGCCCGTTGTGGAAGTCCATGGCGGTACTTCAACACGATCACTTGAAGTTGGCGTGTGGTCATTGCTTCCCACGCCGACGCCAACGCCTCCGAGACGATCCGCTCACTCTCGGCATCCATGAGCGCCGATACGTGCGACTTGGTTCGCGCCGGGACAGATTCATCGATTTCGCTGGTGCCACCGGCGCTATCGCGACGCCAGCGGTCTACAGAACGTCGCCAGGTAACCGTCGCGAGCCAGGCGAATAGAGAGCCTCGTCCGTCGTAGGTGCCCAGACGGGTACGCGCATTGCCGGATGTCGGCGGTACGGCAAGCGCGCCCCAGAGTTCACTCAGGAGTTCGCGCGTGTCACGGGACGTGCTACCGCGGCGACGCATGAGTGCTCGGAGTGGTTGGGTGTAGCGACGCTCCAAGCACTCCCATGCCCCGTCGGCGCGAACATCGCACGCGGTGGCCAAGAACATGTCCTCCGCATGTAGCGGTTCGCCTCGTGTTTGCATGGCGTGAGCGAAGGCCTCGTAGGGCAACGACACCTCGGGATAGGCGCGGCAACCGAGCGCGTAGGTACGTTGCTGCCAATGGGCACTGCCTTGGAGAGAACCGCCCCGGCCGGTGTCTAAAGGCCCTACGGTCGAACGAACACCTTGACGCGGTGGCTGATTGGCGCGGACGTTGGCGGCAGAAAACCGGCGACTCACGACGGACTCCTCACGTCACCATGATGGCATGGACACCAAAGTTGACGGGGGCGATGTGGAAAATTAACCCCAAAAGAACAGGAGAATCGCCACCCGCCCGAAACTGCGCGTTCACAGCCTGTTACGCTGACTACATGAGGTCGAGGATTCTGCTCTTTGCGATGCTGATCGCTATGCAGGGCCTGCCCTACGCCCAAGCAAAAGATGAGAAGGCGGAGGGTGCCTCCAACGCTGCGAACGTGCTGGAGTTCGTCCGTCAGATTCGCGACACCCTGGAGAAGAAGGAGGCGGATCGCGCGCGGATGATACTTATGGCGTCAAAGTGGGATGCGTGGATCGTGATCGAATCACTGGCGCGTGAACTAGCATGGGACGCCGCTAAATTCGCCGCCGACGTCTACAAAGACAAGGTTCCGGACGGGGCCGAGCTCGCGTCATACGTCGCATGGCGGCGACTGCATCCAATGGGATCTACGCTCGACGGCGTATCGAAGGTGGTTTCGCTCCAAAACAAGGCGATGGATCCGAACGTTGCGCCCACGGAGAGGAAACGCTACGAGCGCTTGCTTGTTGCCGCAGAAGCCGCGGGGGCCATTCGATGGTTCAATCGAGAAAACACGCTGTTGATGCGCGCGCAAGCTATCGCACAGAAGAGCAAGCCGCAACTCCCCTATCTCCCCATCGTTGAACGCCGCCTGACGCTCGCGGAAGCGGTCGGCATGGACGCGAGCAAGATCTGGCGATACCTCGACTTCCTTTGTCGCGAATACTCATCGCGCCGCCAATTTGAAAAGGCAAACGCCTATGCGGCACGTTCGCTCAAGCTCGCGGCGGACGACGACCAACGATCCAAGTCGCTGAGACGGCTGGTGACGCTTGCGTCGAAGCGCGGCGAGTCCACGCAAGTAATTCGGTATGTTCGCGCGCTTCGTGCATTGGCAGCACGACATAAGAATGCGGTAGGCGTTGCTGCGGCCGACATTAAGTGGGCAGCGGCCGACGCGACACTCGGTCGACCCAATGCTGCCATGGCGCGACTCGAGCCCGCGCTCGAGATTCTAGAAGCCCACGGCACCAAAGAACATTTGCGTGGCGGGCACTTGCAGGCTGCAATGATCGCAATTACAAGTAATGATTTCGAGCGGACGCTCCGTCATGTTGCTCGTGCAGATGCCGCGTCGAAGGGGCTCCCTTACAAGGACTACCGACTCCGACAATTTGAAGCGCACTCGTTGTGGGCGTTAGGCGAGCAGGATGAGGCTCGGCGGGTGCTGGACGAATTACTTGAACGAATCCCAGTCCACGAACGGGAGGAGCGCGCGAAAACAATCGCGATTCAAATCATGTACGCGAATCGCGCGACTGATGTAGTCGAGAATGAAGCCCGACTGGCCGAACTCAGAACCCTACGGGCTAACTCAACGTCGTCCTCGGCAGTGGCCCAACTCGCGTTCTGTGACATGAAGGTTGCGTTTCAAAAAGGGCTGCATGCTGAGGCAATTCGCGCAGGAAAGAGGGCAAGGCTGCACGCAGAGCGATCCGTGAATCCGCTGGATCAGATTCAAATCGACTATCTCCTCGCGCGCGCCTATGTCGCCTTAGGTGAATACGCGCATGCAAGACGGCAAATCAAAGTGACGCTTCGCCTTCTCACAGAGTATTCAGAATCCATGCCCGAGCAAATGGGCGTCACGTTTCGCGAACCACTACGCTCGATCCCGCAACTCGCCGCTGATCTCGCTAGCAAACAAGAAGACTATGAAGCGTTGTTTCAGATCGCGGAGCGCGCGTTCGCGGTCACACTTCGAGGCCGTGTTGGCGAAGAGGCAACAACGCAACAGGCGCTCTCGAAGGACGATCGAGACCGATTGGACGAGCTGAGGGCGAAGGAGTCGCGAGCCGCGAAACAGCTTCGTATCTCAGCGATTGCGGACGCAGGCAAGCCTATCGAGTCGCGCGCCGGTGCACCGACGCCGCAGGTGGCGTGGGCCAACGTCCAGGATGAACTTGAGCGCCATCGAACGGCCATTCGAGCCAAGAACGTTATTGCGGGCCAGATTCTATATCCCGTGATCGATACATTCGCGAGTGCGCAAAAACGACTGACGGCAGCGGAAGCACTACTTGTGCTGATTCGCGGCACGTCTGTCGTCCACGGACTCGTCATTACGTCGCAGTCCGTTCGTTACATCGACCTGGGATCCGCTGATGAATTCGAAAGCGCGATCCGCGATCTTACATTGAGCGATCCGCTCTCGGACGAGAAGGCGGAAGTCGAGCGGTTGCACGGACTCGTTGCCAATCCAGTCAAGCTGCCTCCGTCAGTGCGGCACATCGCGGTCATGGCACAGGAAGGTTTTTCGCGTGTCCCCTACGCGGCAATCTGGCCGACACGCGAAGTACGCATGATCCCCTCGGCCACCGTAGATCGACTGCTTAATGAACGCGCTGACGACGGCAAGGGCATCTTGGCACTCGCAGATCCACGTGCGAAGGATGTGCCGAGACTTCCGGGCGCCAACCGCGAAGCACGAACCATCGGCACCACTGTATTGGTTGAAGACAAGGCTACCGAACCATCTTTCAACCAAGCATTGCGAAGTGAGCCGTCGTGGCGATCGATTCACATTGCATGCCATGCGGCCATGAACAATGAACACCCGTTACGCTCGGCACTCATACTTGCGCCCACCAAAGACAGCGATGGCTTGTACACCGTTTCCGAGCTCCTTGGCGCACGCATCAATACAGACCTTGCCGTCCTTGCCGCGTGCTCCGCTGGGCAACGCAGTTGGATGGACTTCGAAGGCGCCATGACATTTACGCACGCCTTCTTTGTCGCCGGTGCAAAGCGTGTGTTGGTGAGCCTGTGGGATGTCAATGACGCTGCATCATCCGCGCTGTTGACCAAGTTCTATGAATTCTGGACACCCAAGACGTCTCCGGCAACAGCATTGACCAAAGCGCAGGCATGGATGCGAACGAAAAAGAAGTGGGCTCACCCAGCATTCTGGGCAAGTTGGCAGCTTTGGGGAGCACGCTGATTCGGCTTGGTTCAAGGCGCATAACGTGTGGGACCGTGTCACGCCGTAGTTGCAATCATTCCAGTCGTGGAAATACTGATGTCATGCGAGCGAAACCTCGAATGTGTTCACGCGTGATTCTATTGGCAATGTCTCTGCTAGCCATTTCATCACTGATGCCAGTGTTCGCCGAAGAACCGCTCCTCGCAAAGCCCGTTCAAACGTACGCCAAGACCATTGCAGAAGCCGTTGACGAGGGAGACGACGCGAAGCTGGATGCACTCGTAGCCAAGAACACGCATGACCCGTGGCTCGTTGTAGAAGCACTATTGGCAAAGGACGATAACAAGGCCGCACACCAACTTGCAGTTCGATTGCCGGCATCGCCGGACACACGCCAACTCGCTTCCTACATCAAGAAGTGTCAAGGCGCCGCCCGTGTAACGATCGATCGAGTCTCTTCCCTTCTCCGTGATCTTCGCAATCTGGAGCAAGATGAAGCCAAAAATGACCTCGATTTCGATGCGACGGCCCGGTTGGCCATTGCCGAGCGGGCGCAGGCACTCGGTTGGCTCTCGTTCGCAAGCAGGATTCTCGATCTGAGCCACGCGACGTCAAAACAGGACGCTGCATTCACGCTCAAGTGCCTTCAGTTGTGGATTGCGGTCGAGCAACATCGGGAACAACCCGATCGTGAAGTGCGAGTGCGCGGAGCGATTGCCAAAGTTCTTTCACAACAGCAGCGTCCGCGCGAAGCGCTGGCTTATGCCGAACCGGCCCTGCGGCTTAAGTTGCCGTCGAAACTGAGGCACTATGCGCTTGTGATGAATGTTTCGTTACTCGTGACGTTAGGCGAGAACGCGCGCGTGCTGGCGCTGGTACCCGAGTTGCGCAAACAAACTACCGCACAGAAGAACGCGATTGGCACAGCGATCGTGGATCTGCAATGGGCCGCCGCCAACGCGAATTTAGGCCGACCCGCAGCGGCGCTTGCTCGTCTCGATCATGCCCTACGAGTGATCGAAGCTGCGGGCCCGATCCACCTACAACAGTCTGCTCACATGCAAGCTGCCAATATCGCGATCATTCACAGAGATCCCGAGCGGGCGACAAAGCACGTCCAACGTGCGCGCGCAAAGGGTCAACTCAACAAGATCGTTAGGCTGCATTTGGATCGACTGGAGGCAGATGCGCTGTTTATGATGGGGCGCATTGACGATTCAATGCGTGTCACACGAGGGTCAGTTCAACAAATTCCCAAGAACGACGTGCGGTCGCAGACACCACCCCGCACTCGACTCATGTCGCTCCATCTCGCGAAGCGAGACGTTGACGCGGCAAAAATTGAGCTGGACTGGCTGACCAACGTGCTTCAGTCCGGCGCGCTCGATGCAAAGTTGCGCCGCGAAGTTGTGCGAAACATCTGCTATTTTTATGTCTTCACCGGCGCCTACGAACGTGCACTGACAATAGCCGAGCGCGAACTTGCACGAGAGACAGACTACGATGACCCTGCCCATCGACGAGGGCTTCGGTACCACGCGTCTCAGGCGGCACTTCAATTGGGCGCAACCGACAAGGCGCTGCAACACGTAGACGCGTTGATCGCGCTCACGGTCGATACCACCAATGAAATGCCCGAACGCACACTGAAAGAGTCTCGCGCTAGTTGGGTCGGTTTGGCGACCATGGCCATCGATGCGGCTATGGCCGCCAAGGATGCAGGTCGAGTTGTCTCCTATCTTGAACTCATACGCGCCGTTTCGACACGGGCTCGAATTGGCGTGGAGCATGTGGAGTCACGCACGCTACGCAAAGAGGATAAGGAGACGCTCGACAAACTTCGTGACGCGGAACGCATGACCATCGCCGCGTTTCAGAAGTTGAACGACGACAAATCGAAGCTCGCCACTACGAAGCGAGTGGAATTGGTGAAGCGGCTATCATCGATTCGCGAATCACTCGCCGAGCGGAGAGAGGCTATTCGGGCGCAGCGAGTCGTTGCTGGACACATACTCTACCCCTCCGTTGACTCGCTCCGAGATGTACAACTGCGATTAGCAGCCGATGAGGCCTTTATCTACTTCGCGTTTGGACGGGTACGAGCTGTGGCGCTGCTTGTCACAGCCAAAGCGACAAAACTAATGAACCTTGGCATGCGTTCTGACGTTGCTTCGGTACTGGAAGGGCTCGCGATTGGTGATTCCATGTCATCTTCGGAAGAGGATCTGGAAATACTGCGAACGGCGATCGGCAAGCCTTTGGCGCTACCGAAGCACATTGTGCGCGTGTCAATCTCCGGCGAAGCCGCATTCACCCGGGTGCCGTACGCACTGCTTTGGCCTACGCGTGAGATTGTCATGGTCTCCTCCGCCACCATTCAACGCCTGCTCCAGACGGAGTCGAGTTCGGGTAAAGACGTGCTGGCCGTAGCCGATCCAGCGGCGCCGAACGTCTCGCGGCTTGTTGGCGCACGGGCCACTGCAACATCCATTGCCACGCGCGTACTTGCCGACAAGGACGCGACGGAGGAAGCGATCGATATCGCGCTCAAGCGAAAGGAACGTTGGCGAAGCGTACACTTTGCGTGTCATGCAGCGATGGATGAAGCGAAGCCCCTGCAATCAGCGTTGCTCGTATCACCGTCCAAGCACAACGACGGCTTTATGACCGTCTTGGAGCTCCTGGACGCCTCGGTTCAATCTGAGTTGGTCGTGCTGGCAGCTTGTTCTACGGGGACTCGCAATGCGCGCGATGTGGACGGGACCCTCACATTCGTGAATGCATTCTTCGTTTCGGGCGCAACCCGCGTCATTGTTAGTCTCTGGGACGTCAATGACGAAGCTACGGCGGCGCTCTTCAAGAAGTTCTACGCCCTGTGGAAGCCGGCGACGTCACCTGGCGCAGCGCTAGCGAAGGCGCAAGCATGGATGCGAACTCAAAAGAAGTGGAAGCATCCGGCGCACTGGGCAGGGTGGCAGATATGGGGACCGCGGTAACTGCAGTGGGGTAGAACGGTTGGCTGCGCGTGTCGTGCTCACTGGTCTTTGCGACCTCCGTTTCGCATGCGTGTACCATCCATGGATGTCCCGCGCCGACCGTCGCCAACGCATCGCACGTATAGTCCAACGACGGACAACGCAAGCCCGCGCCCTGAATTGGCGCGTCGGCGAGCAACCCGATGATCGTGACCGTGGCCGATGGCGGCGACACGCGCCTATGGACTGTGGTCGACCTCGATGCGGACTGTGCTCGGGACCGAGGTGGCGGCAAGAGCGGGCGAGACAGAAATCAGGCTACGACACTCTCGATGAGTAGCGCAATAGGGGTGACGCCCGTCCGATCGTAAACACCCATGGTGCTTCCCGGTACAAGAGTCGCTCATTCGTTGCTCTAGGAGTCGATTTCGTTGGCACTTCTTCAGCTCAAGTCCCTTTCCGTCGCATTTGGCGGACCACCGTTGCTTGACGACGTGAATTTGTCGGTCGAGCGGGGTGAACGACTCGCGTTGCTGGGGCGCAACGGATCGGGGAAGTCCACGTTGATGCGCGTGATTCATGGCTCCCTTGAACCCGACGAAGGCCGTGTGATCAAGGAGAGCCGTGCCCGCATTGCGATGTTGGATCAACGCGTGCCCGACGACCTCTCCGGAACGATTGAAGAGGTGGTTGTGTCCGGTGCGGGTTGTATCCCCCACCGCGCAACGGAACGCCACATTGCGCGCGCCACCATTTCGCGTGCTGGCCTGGACGGCGAATTGGATGTGGCCACACTGTCGGCAGGGCTACGACGACGCGTGCTGATTGCTTCGGCGATTGCAAGCGATGCCGACATTCTTCTGTTGGACGAACCCACCAACCACTTGGATCTCGATTCGATTGCGTGGCTGGAGTCGCTCATTCTTCGAGAAGACAAGACATTGATCTTTGTCACACACGACCGAGCGTTTTTGCGTCGCATCGCAACCGGCATTCTCGATCTCGATCGGGGCACCGTTGCACGCCATGACGCCGACTACGACAAGTACTTGGATCGCAAGAGCGGTGCACGCGAATCGGAGACGCGCAAGCGCGCGCAGTTTGACAAGGTGCTTGCCCAAGAAGAGTCGTGGATTCGTCAGGGCGTCCGCGAACGCCGCAAACGCAACATGGGCCGCGTGAGTCGACTGAAGGAGATGCGCGAGGCGTATCGAACCCGTCGCAGCGAGAGCGGTACGGCGCGTATGACGGCCCAAGAAGCCGGACGGACGGGTCGCAAGGTCATTGACGCCAAAAACGTGAGCTACGCGTGGGACGGTATGCCCATAGTGTCGGCATTTTCAACCACGATCATGCGCGGAGATCGTATTGGATTGATTGGTCGCAATGGCTCGGGCAAAACCACGTTGGTGCGACTGTTGTTGGGTGAATTGGAGCCCTCATCGGGTGACGTGACGCACGGCGCGAATCTGGAAGTGGCCTACTTTGATCAGCTCCATGCCACGCTCGACCCCAGCAAATCGGTCGCCGACAATGTGGGTGACGGAAGTGCCACGATCACGGTGAATGGTGCTACACGGCAAGTGATTGGCTACCTCGCGGAATTTTTGTTTACGGCCGATCAGGCGCGCAATCCGATTTCCCATCTGTCGGGCGGTGAACGCAATCGTTTGTTGCTGGCGCGTCTCTTCGCACGTCCATCCAATGTGCTGGTGCTGGATGAACCTACGAACGATCTCGACGTAGAAACACTCGAGGTCCTTGAAGACTTGCTGGTCAACTACAACGGTACGGTCATCATCGTGAGTCACGACCGCGAACTACTCGATCATGTTGTCACAAGTACGCTCGTCATGGAGGGCAAGGGGCGCGTTGGTGAGTATGCAGGCGGCTATAGCGACTGGTTGGCTCAGCGAAAAGCCTCGGCGCCGGCCGCCAAAGCGAAAAAGTCAAAGTCGAAACCCAAACCTACGACGAAACTGCCGCCAAAACTCAACAAAGACGAACGCAGAGAGCTGCGTGAGCTACCCGCACGCATTGAAAAACTAGAATCCAAGCAGGCCGCGCTACACACCAAGATGACCGACCCCGCCTACTTCCAGCAGACCGGCGATGTCCTCGCCCGCGACAAGGAAACGCTCGCCGCACTCGACGCCTCCATCACCGCCGCCTACGCCCGCTGGGAAGAACTCGACAACCGCTAGGCATACACCTCGGTGTCGGGCACAGCGCGTATGGCTAACGGAGGGAGTTGAGCGCGGATTGCGTTAGGGCACGAATGTAGGGATCACTGGATCTCACATTCTTCTCGAGTACCTGCATTGCTGCCGCCGGACGCTCCTTCAGTGGCTTGAGCACATTGGCCAATGCGATGGCAGCGTAGCCGCGCCCCTGAAACGACGAGTCGCCCAGAAGTTTCACCAATGGTTCGATGGCGGGTCGTCCAAGCGCCTGCAGCCGGGCGACGATGCGATTGTTGGTAATGCGGTGGGCATTGCCATCTCGCAGACGCTTTGCAAGAGCGGCGGGATCGTCGCCCTCCCACGGGACGTCAGTGCCGGCGCGCTTGATTGCCTTCGCTTCTTCCGCCGTGACGGCGTCTCGCGCGTCGGATAGGCCCTTCCAGGTGAGTCCCGAGGCGCGCAACCCCGAGCTGGACAACCCCCGAACGTAATCGCTCTTGTGCTGGAGCCCGCGTACGAGTGCCATCTTCGCAGCGAGTGGGTGACTCTTTGTGGCCCCCATGACTTTACCCAAGGCGTATGTTGCGTACCCACGGCCGAGGTAATTCTCGTCGTTCAAAACCTTGAGCAGTGCGTGAAGTGCAGGTGCGCCTGTCTTTACGAGTTTCTCGACGAGCACATTGTTGTTGGACACATGTCGATTGCCGTCGCGCAGTTGTTGAGCGAGTACGACGGCATCATGGGGCGGATCATTGCTGGGCGCGCCGCGATCGGGACTTTCCCTGTCTCCCGAAGACTGGGGTCCGGACGACGTTGGGCCCGCCGCGCCACCGTTCGGTGCCGAATTCGGCGCATTAATCTTCCATTCCTTCTGGTCATAACGTGGGCGAAGCTTCCTGTAGATCATGCACGACGTGTTGTGCTCCTGCTCAATGTGATGCGTTCCAATGTTGCCCTCGTACTCCGATCCCCCGAGTTCCGGATTGGGATAGGGCATCGTTTCGTGAACCGCAGCAATCTTCGCGCGCATGGCGAGGCGACTCTGCCGCCGTTCGTGCCAGATCCACATCCAGTGAAAACGCGCCCAGTCGCGTTCGCCCGCAAACCACGAGGCCACGCCCAAGGAAAAGTGAATGTCGGTCGCTCGTGGATTCGCGTCGTGACGATGGACAACACTGCGACCCAACGCTATTGCTGCCTTGTGCTTCTTCTGATGTACCAACAAATACAAAGATTCCGCATCGAGGTCTGCCGCGAGGATGCTGCGAATCGCCTCATCACCTTCGCGAACTCGCTTGATTGAATTACCGAGCGCTTCCCATTGCTCAGTTGCGCGCTGCATTCGCATGCGTGCCCGAGCGATCTCCGCGCGTTCATTCACACGTGTGTCTTTCCCAATCGCATTCAGCGTTGCCATCGCGTCGTCATAAGACGCGAGTCGTTCATACAAGCGCGCCAGCACAAGCCTTTCCGCGACGGACGCACCTTCCGCCATGCCTCGCTTCTTGACTCGCTCTTCCTCTTGGGTCCACGCCGCGAATTTAACGTGTTTCCTCAGAAGTGAAGCCAGCCACTCGCGTGCTTGGTTTTTGTCTGCATAGATGGCGGACTCATCCAAGTACGTACCATCGGGCGCAAATGCCGCCAAGTAGGCATAGGGGTTCTTGGTCTTGTCTTTGGTGAACGCGCTTGCTTCTGCGTTTCCACCCCGTCCGTTGCCACTACGATTGAAGTAGTACGGCACAAATCGGCTGTTGACGAGATGGATGAACGGCAAATCGGCGAAGGCACCTGCCCTCTGGGGTTCGGCACCCGGTCACCACATGCCGTCGGTTGCGCACTTGGCACCGGCATCGTCGATGCCAAAGGAAACGCCTTTGATGAGCAAGATTCGGTTCTTTGACTTTGCTTCCTTGAGCGCATCGGAAAACTGATGAGGCAGTTTCCACTGAATAGCCGCGCGATCCCGTGCCCAGCCCGGATGCGCCTCCTTGGCGTCTACGGGGCTCGAGGACCAGATGAATATCGAAATGCAGGTCGCAGATATCCAACCGAACGAACGCATGGCTGCCTCCATCATTTTCGCTTAAGACGACACAACTCTCTACGTCATGCGTAACTTGCCAGTCATGATCGCCAAAATTATGCTGATGTGTCACGGATCAATCACCCCCACGCACCGACAGAATCACCATGGCCAACGACGAAGCCCGATCGCCCGAGAATGGACAGTACACAACGGACCGCTTCCTGAGCGCTCGCATGCGAATGCATCGCGAATACAGCACCAATCGGTACGGTTGGTTTCGGTGGTTGCTAGACCGCCTTGCACTCACACGAGGTGATCGAATTCTTGATGTCGGGTGTGGAAACGGAACATTTTGGCGTGTCGTCGCCGATCACGTACCCGCCGACTGCACGCTTCTCATGACCGACAAGTCGCCAGGCATGATCGAACAGGCGGCGGTGGCTCTGAGTGAAACGAATTTGGACGTACGCTTCGCCACGATGGACGCGGAGTCGCTCGACTGCGCGTCAGAGAGCCGAACGCTCGTACTGGCCAGTCACATGCTCTACCACGTGGCCAATCGTCAACGGGCAATATCCGAGATTCGACGCGTACTGGTCGGCGGAGGAAGACTTGTTGCTGCGACCAACGGCATGCGCCACATGCAACAGCTCGACGCGATGGCCAAGCGCTTTCTCTCCCAGTTCGACCCAGGCAGCGAGGTGGAGCGCTTTTCTTTGGAGTCGGGACTGGCGCAGCTCGAGGCACACTTCGACGCGATCGACCGATTCGATTACAAGGATGGCTTCGTCGTTCCAGACGCGGACACTGTTTTCAACTACATCATGTCCTTGCCCGACGCACAACGAGCACCGAAAGCGGAAGTGAATGCCCTTCGTGAACATCTCGATCACACGGTGGATGCCGATCACCCGATGGTGATTGACAAGGCATCAGGCGCGTTCGTTTGTATGTAGCCCATGCGCTGCGCCGCGACCCATCGACGCGCACGCGGCGACGAGTCCGAAACCGAGATCTGCTACACTCGTTCCACAATGCCCCTCAACGAACACGATCCCGTCTCGCGCCTGTTGGAGCGTATGGCCGAAGGTGATGCGGCAGCGGGCCACGAACTCTATCCGCAATTGTTTCGCGAACTGCATGGTATGGCCCACCGCCTAATGCGCGGCGAGCGCCATGGCCATACGCTCCAGACAACAGCCCTTGTCAACGAAGCGTGGTTGCGGTTCAAACCCGAGGCATCCACGCCGGAGACGCGTGCTCACTTCATGTTTCTGGCGGCACGCGCCATGCGCCAAGTGCTCGTGGATCACGCGCGAAAGCGAAACGCCAAGAAACGCGATGGCGGAGAACGTCATGCACTCTTTGACGATGTGCTTGCGCGGTGGGAAGGCGACCCCACCGAGCTGCTCACGCTGGACGCCGCGCTCGACAGACTGGGTGAACGAGACGAAGCGCTGCGTCGCTTGGTGGAGCTTCGCTACTACGCCGGTTGCACGCTAGAAGAAGCCGGCAACTTGATGGGCATGACGGTGCGGCAAGTGCACCGTCGCTGGACATTCGCACGTGGGTGGTTGCGTCGTGAACTCGACAAAGGGCTGCCGGATGAGCAGTGACTGGAAACGACTCGAGTCCATCGTCGCTCGGGCGTCGGAACTTGATCCCGATTGTCGCACAGAGTTCGTTGAGGAAGAGACGCAAGGCGACGACGCGCTGCGCGACGAAGCACTCGCGATTCTCGAAGCCGGTCTCGCCAACGATGCGTTCCTAGACCCAATCATTGAGCGTGCCGAGTTGGAGCCCGGTACCCAGGTTGGACCGTTCACAATACAACGACCGATTGCGAGCGGCGGCATGGGCGTGGTGTATGAGGCCACGCAGACTTCGCCTTCACGAGTCGTCGCGCTCAAGACCATGCGCGCCGACCTCATCTCATCGATGGCACGCGCACGATTTCAGCATGAGATTGAAGTGCTTGGCACACTCACCCATCCCGGCATCGCGGAAATTTACCAGGCGGGTGTGCACGCATCCGTTCCATGGTTTGCGATGGAGTACATCCCCGACGCACAGCCCTTGGTTCGTTTCTGCCGCGAGCAAAAGAAGTCCCGTGCAGAACGCGTAGCATTTGTTGCCGATGTGGCCGACGCCATTCACCACGGTCATGTACGGGGTGTGATGCATCGCGATTTGAAACCCGACAACCTACTTGTCGGCCGCGATGGCCGTGTGCGCGTAATCGACTTTGGCGTTGCGGGTGTCACCGATCCCGATCAGCGTCTGAACACATTGCAAACCAGCACGGGGAGCATTGTGGGCACGCTGGCCTACATGAGCCCAGAACAGGCCCGCGGCGAGTCGGGCGACGCGCGTAGTGATCTCTACAGCCTCGGCGTTGTGCTCTACGAGTTGTTGACGGGAGCGCACCCCATCGCGCTGAGTGCCAAAGACTTCTTATCGTCTGCAAGACGTATTGTTGAGGAGCCGCCAACACGACCGTCCACGCACGACAAGACCTTGCGCGGTGATCTCGACGCCATACTCATGCACGCACTTCAAAAGGACCCCGATCTCCGCTATCCGTCAGCGAACGCGTTTGCGAACGACCTCCGTGCCTATTTGGATCGCCGCCCCATTTCCGCATCGGTTCCTTCTGTCGTGGCGCGCGCCCGCTCGTTTGTTCGTCGCAATCGTATTCTCGTGGGCTCACTCGCGTCCGTGACCGCGGCCCTCCTAATTGCGACATGCGTGAGTATCGCGTTTGGTGTTCGTTCGAAACGCGCCGAGTCCAAAGCCGTATCGAGTGAGCATGCAGCGCGCGCAGAGCGAGACCGCGCCGAGGAGCTGTTGTCCCAGTCCCTCAAGCAAAATCTCGATGCCACATTCGGTGCCGTTCCTAAGATCCATAAACTTCCAGGTGGCGCCGAAACCGCGGAGCGCGTCATAAAGACCACGATTGACAATCTAGAAGCGCTGAACAAGACGTCGAACGGCGACGAGCGGGTGCAATTGGCACTTGCAGAGGCCCATGCCAAGTTGGGTGACATTCAAGGCAATCAGTACTACGCGCATCTTAGCGATGCCAGAGGCGCGGCCGCGACCTATGAGCGCTCGCTTTTCCCTGCTACGTACACTGAAGAACAAGGCTGACTCCGATTCAGAGACGATCCGTCACGCGCGATTGCTTGAGATCAGCGTGCTTCGAAAATCTACGGAACTACGCCCCGGCCCCCTTTCCGATACGGCGCGTAACCGACTAGCCACTGCGTTGACGCTCGCTTCGGCGCTGACCAAAGAACCCGAGACGGCACCTCAAGCCGAAGGGCAGCTCGCGCTCATCCAGCTTCGCTTATCGCATGATCGACTGATGCACGACAAGTACAACGAAGCGGCTGCGCTGGCGAAGAGTGCCATCGCCATCTACGAGAAACGTCTCGCGTCGTCCAAGGATCGGACGTGGAGTGTTGAGCTGCTTGCCGGTGCACTGGGTCGACTGGGACGCGTGCAGACCCATCAAGGCGAACTCGACGACGCCACGTCGCAACATACGACCGCGCGCTATGTCTTTGATTGAATCGCTGTCGCCCGATCAACAGCAACGCCTCGACAAACGCCGTCTCAATCTCTGGATGAAACGCGGATGGCTCGCACGAAAACAAGGCGATTTCGACGACGCGCAAGATTTCATCGGCCGCGCCAAAGCGCTCGCCATCAAGCGCTGTAAGGCCGATCCCAAGAATCCCGGCCACCGAATCGGCCTCTGCACAGCGCTCAGCGAGTGGATTATCACGGCCGAACTCGAATACGGCCCTACCGACGGAGGTATGCCGCCGAACCAAGCGCGAGAGCGCGCTCGTGAGGCAGCCGACATTGTTGAATCACTAGCACCCAAGGGCTCGCGCATGATCGCCATGTTCGTAAAGCCCTTTCGCGCGTACGCGGATGGCAAGCGCAAAGCAGGCACATTGACGGGGGCCTTTGGGGGATAGCATAAAGGGCAATGCTTCTGCCGATTCGTTCAGGACCTAGGAAACCTATCGCGGCAAGCCCAGCGTAATGCTTGTTCCACGCTCATCCAAGATGCCTGTACGTTCTGTAGTTTCTCCTGATACATGAACGCGAACGGGCCAGGTTCCGACCGGGATTCCGTGGAACGTAACCGTGAGACTCGTACTTACACGCTCCACGGTCAGTGAGCCAAGCTGGATGGATGCGCGCAAGGTCTTAGAGCCGAAGTCCGGTGCGTGAATCGCAACCGTACGCGCTGACGCCATGTCGACGGCCTGCACGCCATCAAAGGGCCGGGCGGACTTCAGAAACACGCAAGACGAGGGTGGTGTGTCCTCGTCAGTGGCTTCAGGAACGACCCATAGCGAGTATTCCTCGTTGGCATCAAGCCCGTAGACTTCGATCAATGAGGTGTCAGGGGAAACATGAACGTGCCTCGACTTGGTGCCGGATTGGGTTCGCCACGCTATGCGGCCATGCCCGGCAATACCCTTGGGCCAACCACGAGGTTGCAAGCGAAGCGAGGGCCCGGGGTCGAGGACGAGCGAAACTTGTTCGTCGCCTGCCGTTACCCATTGACCGCCGGTGTCCCCCATCGGTGGAGCACTCTCGTGACCGGAACGTGCTTGCAATCGATGCTTGCCCTCGGCCAACGCGACGCTCCAGGTATGTCGCGGAAACTCCTGCACGAGGTGCCAACGACCGAGATCGTCGGCGCGCCAAACGCGCGCGCGATGCAATGGACGGTCTTTCGAATCGACAATGACGCCCGTCGTCGCTTGCGCAGCCGGAAGTACAAGACGTCTCGGCTCGCGATTCCATCCTTGAACGATCGCCATATCAAGTGCACCGCCCGGGTAGCTGGCATAGAGATCTAGGGGCGGTACGTTGTATGGAATCTCTAAGGTTGCCTTGCCATCTCCCCCCGATGTCGCGTTCGCCACATGCTCCTTGGACGTTCCCGACGGAACAACATAGACGTAGGCACCTCGTAGTGGATTGCCCTCACCATCGACCGTGGTGATGTCAACGGTCTGCGTTCCCCGGCCAATTCTGAGATCGATCTTGCTCTCCGCGGACAAAAGTTGAACGAATTCGCGACTTCGCTCGCCACCTCGTTTGATTACCGAAACTTCGTAGTCCACACCGGATAGAACATCCATCGTGAAACTGCCATCCGTATCAGTCAGCGCTGTCACGGTCGGCATGCGGCCATACGATATGACGCCTTCGATGACGACACGTGCACTCACATACCGGAGAGCGAGGGGCGATCCGGATGCATTCGTTGCGCGGCCCGTAACGCGCTTCAGCGGTCTTAGAACGACATCGAGCGATTCATCCGGCCAGTGGCCTTGCTTCGATGTGGTAATGGGACCAACAAGTGCGCCCGCATTTGAAGTCGGCGAAACGAAGTAGATCCAACAAGCATCTGACACGTGAGCGAGTGGCCACAATCCTGTTGTCCCCAGTGATTGAGTTAGCTTCTGGCCCCACGCACGTTGAACGTGTCTCCCCCGCCGCACGAGAACTTGTGGACCTGCAACGACGCGTTTTCCAGATTCAAGCATGGTTCGAATCCGCATTGCGCCGGAAGGAACAGAATCGCTCAGTGCGAACTCCACGTCCTGCTCCCCTGCCCGCACTTCTTGCTGCGCACACCACCATGCCAACTCAGAAGAGGCCGACACGCGTACAAGGACGGGCTTATCCGGCGAAACACCCGTGATGGTGAGGTGCCCCTCCGCGTCAATCTTCGTGCGCGCTTCATAGGAACTCAAGGACCGTGAGTCGCCTACCTCTATGAGCGGCTGCCCAAGCTCGACGCCCGCAGGAAACAAGATTCGTCCTCGAATTGCAGGCGCAGGGGCAAGTCGAAGTGGCAACTCGATGTCGCCACGGCCAGCGCTGCCTTCGAGGGCCACCAAGCTCGTTCTCGACATGTACCTATCCGAGCGAAACACAAGTGCGGCAAACTCACCGGGAGGCACATTCGTAAACTCAGCTACGCCTTTGGCACTTGTAGTCGTCGTCGCGCCTCGAAGTTCCCAGCCGCTACCGTTTCTCGACCTCAAGTTCACTTCTACGTTCTCAGCGGCTTCACCCGTTTCACGATTCGTCACGAGCAACCGCACCGATCGCCCTACCATGAGACGCAGTTCGATGTCGTCGATCCCACGCTGACCGACCTCCACGGGCTCGACGCGCGCCTCGATCATGCCGGGATACGTTGCGCAGGAGTCGGACAGGGCGATGTGGTGGAACGGCTGAAAATCGAAACCGACCTTCGCCGTCCGAGGCCGTGATTAGCGTTGTAGTGCCTTACCGCCGGGTGCACCGTTGGGTCATGAACAGCTTGCAGCATAACGCGCGCGCCTACCCTCGGCTCGCCCATTGAGTCAACCACACGCCCCGCGACGGTCGCAGTACGTTCGATCGTAAGATCAAGGTTGCGAACCTCGCCGGCTACGATTCGAATGGCATGGGACACTTCGTGTCCCTTTCGCCACGTTGACACGGATCGCGACACAAGGCTGCTGCTTTGGGCCCAAACCCAAGCACGCCCCGGTGGCACTTTGGTGCGATATGCGCCATCGTCATCGGTGATCGCGTGCGTCCGAAAAATCTGAGCTGCTTCACTCCCCTCCACATATATATTCACTCGAACATCTGCACCTACATGAGCGCCCGATGCGTGGCGAACCACACCCTGAACCTCACCCACCTGAGGCGACAACACATCGTACGTGGCCAGTTTCGCCAGAGCCCGCGGGTGTATCCAGCCATGGGGTTGCATGGCGTAGACGCCCCCTTCACCGTCGACGGGAAAGCGTACACGATATGCGCCGTTCGCATCCGACTGAACCCGATGGTGAGTCAATAGCCCGTCGACTCTTCCATAGGCATTGAGTACGACGTTGGGCTGCGGACGGCTATGCTCATCAAGGACCCGACCACTGCGTTCCTCAAGATCTTCATCCAATAGAACGTGCATCTCGCTCTCGTTCGGCGCCAGTGTCAATGGGCGGACGATGCGAAGCGTGCCACCAAACAGACGGGTTTCGCACAGCAACAGGAAGGGGCCTTGAGGGCGCCACATCACGTTGGCCATTCCATGAGCGTTGAGTTCCACGAGCACCGTAGCGCCTCCGCGCTTTCGCAGCACGACGTCCCCGCGAATGGGCTCGCCGTTCTTCCAAGATACATGGAGCTTCCACCTGTCTTTGTTGGAGGGCAGTACAAGATCCTGCTGGTAATGGACACCGTCTTCAACAAGGATTCGCGGCGACAGCACGCGATGATCGCCCCATGGTGTCGTGAGCATGTGACTACCCTTGGGAACATCAACGAAGTTAAACGCATGACCTGCGCGCATACCCATCGTTGCAAAGACCTCGCGCCGCGGCAGATCCAAACTCAGTGCACGCGTGGATGGATAGAGCGAAACAGTTCGTTGGCTCGTCGTCTCACCTATGCAGTTCCCAAACACGCGTGCCGTGTGGCTTTCGGTTGGCGTCGCCATTGACTGGGCGCCTTGACCAGATAACGTTGGACGTTCGTGCGTTGCCGCGGTCTCGGTCGAATGTGTGCTACCGGCGTCTTGACGACATTGCGAAGTCCCGAGAAGAGCGCCTGCCACAATGCCAACGATGGCAATCAAACCAACAATCGCGCTGGTCAGCGAAAGCGCAGTAGGGCTGCCCGTAGCGCCGGGGAAGGCGACAATCGCAAGTTCACGCTTGGTGCGCTGGTCGTTTAGCTTGAGCCGAAGCTTGGCAAGGCCTCGTTTGACGCGCGTGCGTACGGTCTCAACCGAAACGTCCAACAGGGCGGCAATTTCTGACGGCTTTCGTTCCTCCAAGTAGCGCATGCGGATGGCTTCTTGCTGCACCAATGGCAGAGTTCGCATGGCTCGCGCGAGGTCTTGAAGAACATCGCGAGGAACCGAGTGCTCGCTTGTCCCTTGCGCCGCCGCTGCCACCCTCACTCGTTCCTCGCGCCGTGTGCGTCGTTTCTCGCCTCGATGTCGCTGGCGAACTACGTTTCGCACCACTCGACTCAGCCAAGGCTTCGTGCGGCGCACATGGCTGCCTCCCCCACGCACGGCTGCAATCCACGTGTCCTGAACGACGTCATCGACGTCGGCATCCCCTCGTACTAGGGCGCGCGCGAGCACGCGCACGTAGTGCATGTGCCCAAGGAGTTGGCGTTCAAAGCTGGAAACGTCGTCTGTCATACACCTACATGATGCCGCCGCGCAGACGAATCGGTTCACGGAAGGCTCACTCGAACGCCCGCTTTATACAACGGGTCGGTAGCACCCATCTTTCAATATGGGAACAACCGATGAAGCATCATATGCTGCGATCACGTCGATGTCGGCCGCATAGCCAATCGACGTGAGTTCGCGCCCGCCAACGCATTTTTGGAGGCGCCGTCGAAGATCGTGTTCGGCCTCGTGGAATGCAGCG
Organism: Planctomycetota bacterium; assembly: GCA_965222115.1. GTDB lineage: Bacteria > Planctomycetota > PLA2 > PLA2 > JAEUHO01 > CBDCTJ01. The sequence continues at coordinate 339,923 of CBDCTJ010000001.1, forward strand.
ACCGCGCCCTGCGCTTCGGGAGACGTGCTTCCCTGTAAATGCGTTAGTATCGCGCCCGCACCAACCAAGTCTTCGTAGGCCGGTCGCAGCGACTCATCCTCGTTCCATCGTTCGCCCGCGGCTACAACGCCCACTGTTTGACCGCATTTCATGGCGAACCGTGCGCAGGCAGTCGCGTTTCTCAGACACCCCGCAACGGTGATTGCGTTGCCCGTTGCGAACGAGAGGGTTGAGCCGTTGGGCGAGGGGAGCACAATCGATTCGCCGGCGTTTAGCGCCTGGAGTGACACGGGCGAAAGCGACAATCCGCCATCGTGCCGCGAGCCCGCGAGCGAGGCGCCATGGTTTGAGGCGAATGTGGCGGCCGTGTCATCTCGCCACACGTAGGGAAACACGGTGGCGCCCTGTTCCAGGGCAACGACCACAGCCGTTGAAAAGCTCATGACGTCCACGATGACGACGACGTCGCAATGCTGGCCAAGCAGAGCGGCACCATGCCGTCCCCACATGAACCGCACACGAAACGCTTCCTGGTGATAGAAACCTGCCATCTAGTGAACCAGGAACTGCTCGCCCGATCGCGTGCGATCACTTTCTGCGTTTTTTCGGGACATCGATACGCGGCCGGTCGAAATTGTCCGGAATAAGATTGATCCCGTCGTCTAGCAGTTCATGCTCCTGAAGTTCAATGACTTCGGCACGCACGAGTGAAACGAGTTCGATCGACTTGCCTTCTTTGTTGGTGGTCTTTTTTCCACTGCCGATGAGCAACCACCCGGCATCAGGCATGGCGGCATCATCGACCGTGAACTTCGTAACGTGTACTTCCGGAACTTGGATCGTCACTTCTTGATGCGGCTCGGGTAGCGCGGCGTTTTTGTCCTTGAGATTGATCTTCTTTTGGGGAATAGGGCGTGCGACGGATGCGTGGGTCGATGAAATGCTTACGATGATTTTCTTCTTGTCTGCAGTGATCGTGGGGCGCATATCGAGCGTGATCCCCTCTTGGATGATGCCGATCACGGGATCGGCGATCACTGACACGTCGGCCACCTCGACTTCGTAGTCCTTCACGTAGGAGATTTGGTTCAACATGCTCACGTTGCACTTCTGATTGTCATAGACAGTGATTCGCGGCGCCGCCACGACCGACGCCTTGGGCGAGGCCTCCACACGCTTCATGATGGATTCAGCTTCGGCGACCGTGAGTGCCAACGAGCGCGCATCTTGCGCCGGTCGGCGATGGCCAAGCACTGCATCAGCGACCCTGGCATCAACTTCAATGACGTGTGTCTCGATATTGACGAGATGGCTTGCTTGGGGGAGGGGCTCACTGGGATCCGTCGCATCGTGCCCACCTTGCGTTGCGGGCAAGGGGACCCGTCGCGCACTGCGACGAATGCGAAGTGCGCGAAACACGGCAATCAACTCCGCGCGGTCTGCCGACTCCAGCCACGCAGCCACCAAAGCGTGTTCCGCCTCGTTGCCATCAAGGATCATTGCTGCGAGTTCATCGGCAGATGGCTCCCCTTCGGCAACGGCGGACCCTGACCCCGCGATGAGAAAACCGATGAATGCCGCTGCAAATAAAACGTGTCGCATCTCGACCTCCGTGGCACCACCGTAGATGGGTGCGCGTAACGGGTGAGTCATCGAGGCGCGGGATCCAAAGAAATCGTTATGAAGGTATGACGTTCGACCCGCTCGTAAGGTGATGGACGTCATGAGCGACAAAGAATCTCCAGAACACGAGTACATCCTTGGCACGGACCACGCTGAACTTGCGCGCCTGGCGAGCCAACACGACACATGGCGCGAACAGGCAACCGCACTCTGGAACGTCGTCGGACTTGAGGAGGGTCACCGCGTCCTGGATCTTGGATGTGGACCCGGGCATGTGACGCTCGATCTTGCCACTCGCGTTGGTAAGTCGGGAGCCGTGGTAGGGCGCGATCAAAGCGCGCGATTCATTGCGCATCTTCAGAACGAAGCACGGATGCAAAGCCTGTCTCACGTATCCACGTCACTTGGCAATGTTGAAGAGATCGATCCAGCGCTTGAGCCATTCGACTTCATCTATGCCCGCTGGCTCTTCTGCTGGCTGGAACACCCCGAGCGAGCGCTGAGCGCCTGTCATCACTATCTAAAGCCCGGCGGTAAACTCCTGTTGCAGGAGTACATCGACTGGGCCACCATGGCGCTTATCCCTCCCAGTGACGCGTTCACACGCGCGGTCAAGGCCGGCATGGATAGTTGGGCAGCGGGCATTGGTCGCATCAACATCGCGCGCCACATCCCCGAACTTGCCAGCGCGACGGGCCTCCGCGTAACACATATTCAACCCGTCGCTCGTATAGGCGCGGTGGGTTCACCCGTGTGGAGGTGGATTGGTGGATTCGTTCACTCGTACGTGCCGCGGCTGATTGGGCAAGGCCTGATTACGAGCGACGAGGTAGACGCCATGCGCAACGCGTGGCGAGAGCGCGAAGCAACCCGCGAGGGGTACCTCATGGCGCCCACGATGTGCGACCTTGTGTTGGAACACGCCTCGTAGGTCGAGCGGGCAACGCCCATTGATTCGCCGTTTCAAGACCATGCGGGCGTGGATTCGGCCCCTCCTCCGCCCTGGAATTGCGGTAAGATTTCGCTCATCCCAGCGGAGAACTCACCATGACCGATGTCACCATGCGCCCCGGCCAAGTTGCGGTTGGTAGGCTCGACAGCGACGCACGCGCCGTGTTCATTACGAAGACCTATAGCCACCTCTTCTTGGGTGTGATGGCCTTCATCGTGTCGGCGGGTCTCATGTTGCGCATGGGTGTCGGTGAATCCCTGATTGAATGGTTCGGTGGCAGCACGATGAAGATGCTGCTCTTCTTCGGCGGCTTCGTCGTCGCGGGTTGGCTCGGCACGCACTGGGCAGCAACCGCGCGCACGAAGCCTATGCAGTACACGGGTTTCTTTATCTACGTGCTGCTGCAAGCGCTCTTCTTCTGCCCTCTGCTCTATATCGCCGCCACGCACTACGACGGCGTTATTACGAAGGCGGCCATCGCCACTGTAGGCGGCTTCTGCTGTTTGACCGGCATCGCCTTCTGGACCCGCAAAGACTTCTCCTTCCTCGGTGGGCTGGTGAAGTGGGGCTTCATCTGCGCCCTGCTGCTCATCGTGGGCAGCCTCGTGTTCGGTTTCGAACTCGGCCTCTTCTTCTCGATCGTGATGGTTGCCCTCGCCGGCGCGGCCATTCTTTACGACACCTCCAACGTGATTCACCACTACCCCGAAGACCGGTACGTGGCTGCCGGGCTCGCGCTCTTCGCCTCCGTTGCGGTAATGTTCTTCTACCTGATCCGCATCTTCATGGAACTTCAGGAATAGCGGCTACACGTACGATCTAGCGTTCGACCCGCCGCCTCTACGGGCAAAATTCGAAAGTTCTCGCAACGCCACGCCCTCGTACGTGAAGTAGAGGGTGATGGCGAGCGTCGAGACCCTTTTCAAGCGCTACCAGACCCGCGGCGACGCACGGGCGCTTGCCAAAGTCTTTGATCGCACCGCCGACGAAGCGTTGCGGGTGGCGATGCATTTCGCACGTCATCCCGCCGAAGCCGAGGAGTGGCTTCAGCAGACGTACTTGATCGCGATTGAACGCGCGTCGTCGTGGGACGCGTCGCGCCGCTTCATGCCGTGGCTGCTAGGGATCTTGCGAAACGTTGTCCGACGCACACATGCGAGTGCCTCCACGTTAGCGCCCGGCACGCGTCCTCCGCTGTCAAGGCCTGCACAGTCAAGGGCGGCTCGCGACCCGCTCGATGGGTTCGAGTGGACGCGTGCCGTCGCTGAGGCCGTAGAACGAATCGACGATCCGTATCGCGCCGTTCTCATCCTGCGCCTGCAACATGACCTCGCGCCCGCTGAGATCGCACAACTTCATCGCGTGCCGCCAGCCACGATTCGCTCTCAGCTACACCGCGGGCTCGCATTGCTTCGACGCAAGCTGGCACCGCAACACCAACAACGTTCGTTACACGCACTACCCATGCCGCTCGGTATCGCTGCGATTCGTGAAAACGTTCTTACGCGAGCGGTGGCAACCACTGCGCTATCCACGTCGGCAGTGAGCTCAAGCACGTTGCTTCTTGGAGGATTGGCCTTGAACAAACTCGTTGCCGGACTTCTGGGAGCCGCACTGCTCGCCTTTGTACTCACCGATCCCTTGTCTCTGTGGCGAACGAATTCAAAGATCAATACCACGACCGTGTCAGACGTCGCCACGAGCCAATCCGAAGCGGATGTCGAGCAAGCACCCACGTTGTCGCCGATCCAACCAAACACCGCGTCGAGTGGTACGGAGACGGGCAACGAGGCACTGCACGTAGGCCCCGACGTAGACCTGAACAAGGTAGATCGCGACAGGGATGTGCACGGAACTGTCGTGCTCAAAGATGGAACGCCGGTGCCTGGCGCGGAAGTGGTGTTCGAGCATCAACCGGGGCGATTGAGTTGGTCATGAAACCAAGGTGACTGCACGTGTACCGCATCTGCTGTTCTCGCAGGCCGGGCCCCAACTCGCCGACTATCCTCAAAGAATGAACACACACTCTCTCGACGACTCGCTCTTTCAGGACATCAAACACTCGTTTCGCGGTGCTTCGCGAGCGACAACGATCGTGGTTTGGCTGGAGACCCTTGCGTTCTTTGCCGTAGCGGTGTGGGCGGCGGTAAAATTTTTCGATGCGGAGACAACGCGCGATCACATTTTGTACGCCACCGTGTTTCTCAGCGCATGGGTGTCGATGCTGGCGTGCAAGATCTGGTATCACAATCGATTGAATCGGGCCGCTATGCTGCGCGCGATTTCCCGCAGAACTGATTGTCACGCAGATCCGTGACGCGTGACGGCTGAATTCGAAGGAAGACCTAATTTACAATTGTGTAACACGGATGGGGCTCGCTGAGCTCCTGCCGTTCCCAGAGGCGCCTAGGATTCATGAAGTCTCAGAGACTACAGAGTCACCCCGCCTACTGGGCAGCCTGGGTACTATGGGGGCTTCCCGATTAGCACGTCCTCCGCGAAGGATCCACAAGATGCGCCTTGAACATATCAATATGACGGTATCGAATCTCAATCGATCGATTGAACTCTACTCACAAGTGCTCGGCCTGCACATCCGATGGCAGGGCCACACCATGAGCGGACGCCCCGCAGCACACGTAGGAACTCCGAGTTGGTACATCGCCATGTTTGAAGGCGACGAAGCGGACGTCGCCACCAACTATGATCGGACGGGCTTCAATCACTTCGGCGTCGTTGTGGAGAACCTCGATGCAGTGGTAGCCAAACTTGGGGAACTTGGCATTGACACGCACATGGAAACCGACATTCACCACATGGACATGCACGGCAAGAACGCCTACTTCTACGATCCCGATGGGCACGAGGTCGAACTCATTGAGTATTCATCGGAGGGGTGATTCCTCGAACCGTGTCCGTCTCGGGACACAGGTCGCTATACTCGGGCGTGCGATTCGGTTTGATCATGCCCGTGTTCGTTCTGTGCGTGGTGATCGTATGCCCGAGTACATACGCCAAAGAGGAGGCGGCTCTCGACGAACTCGTATGGCGTTCCGTCGACGCGGACGACGCGAACTACTCGCGTGCCCTTGATGCGGTTCTCAAGGCCTCAAGCAACAGGTGGGAAGACGTGGTCGGCGTCCTCAAGCGCGGGAGACGCTATAGCGATGTCAGAGGATTCCATCTAGGCGAAGACTTTGATGCCATTGCGAAGGACTGGCACGCCGCCAAATGGAAACCGGGAACCGTAGGCATTCACACCCTGGGATCGCACCCCGAACATTGGTATGGACTCTATGTGCACAAGTCCACGTCCAAACACCGCAAGATCCCCGTCCTCTTCGAGGTTGGACCCAGACGCGTCACACTTCCGGACGGCAGATTTCCAGCCGCAGGAAAGGGATTGGAACAAGAGATCTACCGGCCACCGGGTTGGGCTGTCGTGATACCTAACTGGCGTATGTTTCAGATGGCGGAACAGAAGGGCATGCCCATGGCCCTCACCGCGGGACGCGGATTTCAGACGTGGATGCTCTCCGTCATAGCCGACCTGGAACGTCGTATCCCTGTAGATCGCGACCGCATCGTGATTACCGGCTTTAGCCGTGGAGGCAACTGCGCGTGGTACTTCGCAACGCACTACCCAGATCTTTTGGCGGGCGCTGCGCCGGGATCGGGCTATTACCCGACCGCCGCCACGATGGAACAGAACCTTAGGAACGTCCCCCTACTAATCGGGTCGGCAGACGATCGCATGCACCGCGCGGCGAATATCTGGAGCAAGCGCATTGCAGCACGTTTTCAACGCCAAAAGTACCGCATCTCGCCTGTGGAACTGAAGGGCAGACTTCACGGAATCAAGTGGCTGACGCCAGTATGGGAATGGGCAGAGGCAAGACGACGACAGCCACTGCCCGATCACATTGACTACACACGACAGGATCCTATACACCGACGCGCCTATTGGATTGAGATTCAAGAGACTAAGAATCCGGGCAAGCCGCGTACGGTCTCAATACAGGGCCCTGGAAAGAACACGATTGAACAGTTCCAGATTCATCAGCGCCCAACTCGTGTGAAGGTCTATCGCACAGGCAAGAACGCCATCAAGCTCGTGCTAAAGAACGTCGCCAAACTCCGCATTTGGCTCTCGCCCGACCAACATGACTTGAGCAAGCCCGTTCACGTCACGATCCGCAACAAGACGAAGACCTACACCGTCGCACCGTCCATCGACACGTTGCTTCGGCACTTCCGCGTGCATCGCGATAACCGGCGACTGTTTCCTGCGTACATCGACATTGATACGAATCAGTGAGCTGGCGGGATGTTGCCATGGAATGAATCGGAGCGTATCTGGAGGATGTCGAACGGGGACCAGGTTACGGAATGGGACAAAGGCTAGGAAAGAGCGATGGCGCGAACGGTTTAGGGAATCGTTGATGATGTTTGTAGATCGAGTCGCGACTTCCACTCGCGCCTGCCGCCCATTTCCCGTAGAGTGTACTCGTGCATGAGAACCACCAACGCGAGCAGTATTTCTTTGAGTCGAGCACGGTACAGATGCTGGCCGACACACTTGACGCCTTCGAACGCGTTTGTTGCTTATGTACGCCCACACTGGGTAAGGCATTGATAGAACGGGGAAAGTCGCCGCGCATTCTCGACATTGACGAACGCTTTGCAGACCTCGACGGTTTTCGCAAGTACGACCTCTATCGTCCTGACGTGTTGAATGAAGACTACGACGTCATTGTCTGCGATCCGCCGTTCTTCAACGTGTCGCTATCGCAGCTCTTCCATGCCATACGCACGCTTTGCCGGTTCGACACGAGCCGGCGCGTCATGGTGTCCTATCTTGTGCGTCGCGAAGCGACCATCCTCGGCACATTTCATCCGTTCGACCTAAGGCCCACATCAATTGAGCCGCGCTACATCACCGTCCAAGAGAGTGAGCGCAACCGCATCCGCCTTTACGCCAACTTCCCCACCGTACGGTGCACTGCACCCGACGGATCGTATGACAGCTAGCCCGGACTATTCATGAACTAGCGAAAATCGCGCGGTTCTCGCTGGTCTTCGAACCCAATCTCTTTGCGGAGAAAGTGACTGGATACGCGCCATGACACGCGCGCGCTCCGCATCGTCAAACAGCGATTGCAAGTGGGTTCTCCTTCAAGTCTAGGGCGCCGATCTTATCCAGATCGGCCGCGGAATCACATTGAAGGGACAATTTTTCTCTCTACGCCCGTCTACGTTTTGACACGGCACACTGGATTTCACGGGAGCAACCATGGTCTCGAACGCATTTCGCACGGGGTCTTTACTCTTGACGGTGTTGCTCGCCGGCTGCGGTGGCGGATCTGGATCCGGAGGCGACGCTGGAAGTGGTGGTGGTGGTGGTGGCGGGCCAAGCGCGTTGGAGCTCATATCCGACGAATTTGATGACGCGACCACGCTTAGCGATTGGCAACGCGTCTATGTCGAAGAGTCGTGGGGCTTTGACCAACTCGAAACCATCGACATCGACACGACCGAACCCGGGGCAATGTACCTACTCCCCCATACAAACGCGTGGTTTCAAGACTGGCGAGGCGTGCTGGTGTTCAAGGAGATCACGGGCGACTTCATTGCCACGGCCCATATGGAGGTGAGCAACCGCGCGGGAACCGGAGCCCCCGGGGAGCTCTACTCGTTGGCGGGAATCATGACCCGCGCCCCGCGCAGTGTCACGCCCGCCACGTGGACGGCGGGTGGCGAGGATTACGTCTTTCTTAGCATGGGCACTGCCGACACGCCGGGCACGTGGCAAACCGAAGTTAAGACCACCGACAACAGCGTATCCGTACTGGAGATCGACGCCGGGCAAGCCGAAGGCACACTTCGCACGGCGCGCATCGGGCCGCATGTCATTGTGTTGATTCGCTGGCCCGGGATGGATTGGCAAGTGCATCGGCGTTATCGACGGGACGACTTTCCAAACACACTCCAAGTGGGCATTACGACCTACACGGATTGGGACACGTGTTCCGCAGCAGGCGTAGACACCCACAACACGACGCCGCTCGCGGGCAATCCCGATCTCGTTTGCCGGGTTGACTACATGCGCTTTATCGAGCCCAATGTGCCGGCCGCTCTCGTGGGCGCGGATCTCTCCAATCCCGCGGCCGTCACAGACGACGAGTTGCTGGCCTTCATGGGGTTCTGAGCACCATAACGTTCCGCCAATCCTGAAAAAAAGTGCCCAAAAAGGTGCTGGGAGTAAATTTGCGGGATTCGCGCCCGGGCCCCGGCGATGTGCCACAATCGGCACCATGTGCCGCAACATCAAAACACTGCATAACTTCGCACCGCCTGCAACCGACGAGGAGATCCGAGCATCGGCGCTTCAGTACGTTCGAAAGCTGAGTGGTTCGACAAAACCATCCAAGGCCAACGAAGCCGTGTTTGAACAGGCTGTCCGAGAAGTCTCCGACGCGACAAAGCGATTGCTTCGTGGACTTGTCACCAAAGCCGCGCCTCGCGATCGTGCGGTGGAGGCTGAAAGGGCTCGCATTCGAGGGCAGAAACGAATGCAGCGCCTCGCACGCAACTCAAGCCCGTCCTCGGGGTAGCAATCAACATACGCTCGGTCCGTGTTCGGAGGCTGTCCATGACGGCTCGTCAAGTCATTGCGTGCGGAATGGCCGCCTTCATGGTGGTAGCGCTGTCGTGTGGATCCGCACAGGGCGAAGAAAACACACCTGGAACAACGGCCCCACAGCCATCCGGGTCGTCAACGTCTCCAAAGAGCGCGACCGGCAAAGCGCTCCGCGTCGTGAAGCACCTCGACATCCCCTACGCCAAACGACCCGGCACGCGCAAGAACCTCTTGAGCCTCGACATATATCGACCGGTACCTATCGGTACACAGTCGTCTACGCCTACGAGCCAAGCAAAGTACCCCGTACTGGCAATGATCCACGGCGGCGGTTGGCGTATGGGCGACAAGAGGAACGACAGCATGGTGCGCTACAAAGTGCCCTATTTCGTCACGCGTGGCTACGTCTACATCAGTATCAACTACCGCTTGTCGCGCAATCCGCAGGTAAAGCACCCCGATCACATTGACGATGTTGCGCTTGCCATAGCGTGGATCCATAACCACGTCGCGAAGTACGGCGGAGACCCAAATCAACTGTTCGTTATGGGCCACTCGGCCGGTGCTCACTTGGCTGCCCTCATCGCCACCGATCACCGCAAGCTGGAGAAACTTGGCAAGTCAATCAAGATCATCAAGGGTGTCGTTTGCCTGGACGGCGCTGGCTACGACGTGCCCGCGCAGATGAAATCAGCAAACATCGGACCGCTGCTTCGACTCATGTATCGCGGCGCATTCGGCAACAATGAAAAGGGCTGGATCGCCGCCTCGCCGCGCTACCACGTCGCCAAGGGGAAGGGCATCGCACCCACGCTCGTCTTCTACACCGCACGCGCACCGGCGGAACGCGCCTCAAAGGACTTCGTTCGCGCCCTAAACGCGGCCGGCGTGCCTGCTCGTGTCGTCCACGCCGCCGACAAAAACCACGCAGAAATCAACCGCTGCATTGGTCAGCGCGGCGATCCCTACACAAAGATCATCATGCGTTTCCTCAACGCGCCACACAAGGTTGCGGTCAATGCAGCCGCCAAGCAGACGAAACCGGTTGCGCCTTCACGCGGAGCGGCAAACAAAGGCAACTAACGTTCCGCCCCGTATCCGCGCGCGCTACAGTGTAGCCATGAGCTATCGTCAGTTCGCATGGGCGTTGACTGCTGTTGTTGCAGCAGCAATCATTTATAGCCTTTCACGTTCACCGTCGAATTCGACGCGCACACCATCGAGTCGTTCGGGCAGTGCCACGAATCCATCGTCCAATTCAGATTTGATGCGTTCGGCTGACAGCGACCTCAATGATGAAGCGAAGAGCGTTGGCTTGCGCGCACCGGTTCGAGATGCAGCGTCGCAGGGATTCGTTCGCCTTGCGGGCCAAGTGGTAGAGGCGGGGAATAAGAAGCCGATCGCAGGCGCCGCAATTTATCTGAAGCTGCAATCGCGCCACGTAGAACGCCAATTTGAGGACGAAGTCGACGAAGCGACGCTCAAGAGTGCGAAAGACGGAACATTTGAGTTTGGAAAACTCACGCCCGGAGTCTGGCTTTGCGTAATCTGGCATCCTAGCTATACGCCGCCAGGTGCCTCCGGGGTTCTCGCTTCACTTGCGAACTTGACAGGGCTAGGCCGATCGCCCTTCATGCTCGACGTGCCGCCGAGAGCTCGTGGCGTGATCAAGAAGACTTATGAAATGTCCCGCGGCAGAGTCATTCATGGTCGAGTCATTGACGCGAATGGAGAGAGTATCTCGGACGTAGCGATTCGAATTCGGCTCCCCGAATCACTCGCGGATGATCTTCCGTACGGCATGGCTTCGACCTTGAACCAAATTACGGCCGCATGTCCACCGAAGATCGCGAAAGATGGCGCGTTTACGTTGGGGTGCATTCCAGCAGGAATTAGGGGCATTCGTATAGCTGCATACAAGAAGGGTTGTGCTTGCAAGTATGAATACGTAGACGGCGACCAAGAGGTGGTTCTTCGAGTCTTGCCTTGCGCTTCGATTGAGGGAAGGGTCACTGACTTCGATGGCAACGCAGCGAGCGACGCGTTTGTCGGCCTTTGGTCGGAAGAGGGAACCAGCGTTGACAACTGGGCCTACGAGGAAGTTCGGGACACAAAGACTAAGAAGGACGGCACCTACTCACTGATCGGGTTGCCGCCCACCGACTGCCTGGTCTCTGCGGGATGGCAGGAGTCGTACTGGGAGACCAGTCGGTGGGTTGAGGCAATACGTCCAAGTGAGACGAGAAGCGACATCGAGTTGGCAATAGGCACGCCACCGCGCCATATTCGCGCCTGCGTTCTCGGCCCCGACGGGGAGCCGAGACCCAACGCGTTTGTTTCGGTGCGCTCAAAAGCAACCGATCAACGTGATGCGGGAGGTGACGATCGCTTTGACGAAGATATTGAAGGAGTGACCCAAGCCTCTGGGCATGTAGATTTCTTCACACGACTGCCTGAACCGCTAGAATTTGTACATCGGACGAGGAATGCCGTCCATGTGTTGAAGCTCACGGGGACATCATCTGATGGTGAGCTCCGTCTCGTTACGCCGGCGACCATGCACAACATAGATATTCACGTGCGGACGAAGTCGGGTGCGGCCATGAGATCATTTGAGGCACATATTGATCAGACCGGCGAGAGCGATGAGTTTCTAGTAACCGTAAACGGGCGGAATGGGAAAGCCTCGGCTCGCCGTTACGAAAAGCCACCCTTCACCATTCGAGTGCATCACGCGGTGGGAGGCGATGGCTCGCTGTACAAGCCCGAGGCACGCGTCGCTGATGCTAAGAACCTTCTAAAACCTCTTGAATTTGTGCTTTCGCCATCGGGTCCTCGATGCATCAAAATTCTGGATTCAAGTGGTCAACCACTCCCCGGCGTCGATGTTTCCATTCATACACGCCGGTGGAACGCGACGCCAAATACAACCGTTTCTTCGATTCAACCCAATAGCGACCGAGCGTTTCCCGTACCAATCCCAGATGAAACTTTCTACAGCGATTCCACACTTGTCATATCGCTTCCCGCTGGATTCGTGCCCGTTCGTGCGCGCTATGACAAACGCTCCTACTATGAACCGATCGTCCCGATGCGCGCGGGTGAGATTGGCGGTCGAGTCATCTTTCCGGATTCCCTTTCGCTACCCCGTCCCCTGTCTCTCGAAGCGCGCTGGGACTGGAAGCAAAGTGATCCGCCCTGGCTGGATTACAAGGTTGAAATTCCTGTGGACGAACGCACCGGAGCGTTTCGCTCCCACAAAGTGCCACTCGATCGACCCATCGAGCTATTCCCAAAACACGCCGCGCTGATGAAACTTCGCCTTGTAACGCCGCCAACGATCTCCGTGCGAGCGGGCAAGACGAACATCGAACTACCGCTTTCTTCAGGTTTGACAATTCAAGGGAAGGTGACTGTATCGGGCGCATCAGGACCCATGCATGTGGTCGCTATACCTACGCGAGGGCATTACACAAACAAGTTTGCCAAGGTTCGCCGAAACGGGACATTTGTACTTGAAGGCGTCTCGCCAGTTCCTCACAGAGTCATACTGTATAGCACAGACGGATCGGGCATCAAATATGACGAAGCCATCGTTCCCGTGGGCAAGAATGTACACTTCGACATTGGTCGTCTCGATGTCCTCGAGATTCACGGCACCGTACACAATGGAAAGGATGTGTGGATCTGGGAATCAAGTTCCACCCGAGTACTTGCCAATCTGTATGAATCCTCAGAGATCGACGCTCAAGTAGCAGCCGCCTTGCCCACTCGCTTACGCTACGACGTGGTGCTCGTTGCTGACAACTCAATTGGCTACAAGCTCGGCGTTAAGGCTGGCGATTCGATTCGAATGTCAACTTCACCCGCAGTATTTGTTGCGGGCGAGGTGGATCGCGAGCCAAGTAAGGATGATCGCTTAGTCTTCATTCCGACGGGTCGAGGCCCCAAGTTTTTGTGCTATTTCAAAGGCACATCATTCGTCACGCCAGTCCTGCCTGGCCAGTACGACATCGCGTATCAGCCACGAGCGGGAACGCTGACGACGATTGCCAAGGACGTGAGCGCGGGTGGACGCGGACTGATGCTTCAATTGCCCACGCGCAAATCCAAGGCCAAGTAGCTAAGAGCGGGTCCTCCCGTCCACGCCGACAACTCCGCATCGCGTAGGGAAACTTCCCATCAACGAAGTCAAGATCTTTCCGAACTGATGGCGGCGCGAATGTGACGTGTTCTTTACAGTACGTCCATATTGGGCCGATGTATGCGTGTACGAAGTTTCGGAGAACTGGCCGAGCCGAATGGGGCGGGTACCCTTTTGGAACCGACGGTCATCTTGGCCCGCCAGCGAGACACGACGAATGTCGATTACCGGTACGAAAAAGCCCAAGGACGGCAATACGCTCAAGGACCGCAGCAAGCCCAAAGACAGCGGCAAGTCGAAGGGATCCCGAAAGCCCAAGGGCAATAAGAAGATTCGTACGCTTACGAAGAAGCGTGCTGGCGATCTTCCCGTTGCGCCCAGCAGGAGCTACTTGGATATGCTGGCCAAGCGCCTGAAGACCAAAGACCGTGAAAAAATCATGAACGCGGCCCTGGCAAAATTTGCAAGCTCCGAGGCCCTTAAGCCCTACCAAGCAGAGCTCATCAAGTTGCAGGCCCACCTGGAGCGCACGAAACGCAAACTCATCATTTTGTTTGACGGTCGCGATGCATCGGGCAAGGGCGGCACCATTCGTCGCCTAACGCGCTACATGAATGAGAAGCACTACGATGTTGTGGCGCTCGGCAAACCAAGCGATGAGCAACGCACCGAACTTCACATGAAGCGTTACATCGAACGCTTCCCTCACGCGGGTGAGATCACACTCTTCGATCGCAGTTGGTACAACCGCGCCATGGTGGAACCGGTCATGGGGTTTTGTACGAAGGCGCAGTACCGCAGCTTTATGGCACGTGTAAACGACTACGAAGAGAGCTTTATCGCCGACGGAAAGACGACGCTCATCAAGCTCTACTTTTCGGTCACCAAGAAGGAACAGGCGCGTCGCTTTGAGCGTCGCCGCAACGATCCCTTGCGCCAATGGAAGTTGAGCGAGGTCGATCTTCAGGCGCAGGAGCTCTGGTCGGAGTTCACAAAGGCAAAATACCGACTACTACAAAAGACCCACACCAAGAAGAACCCCTGGTTTGTCATCCGGTCAGACAACAAACACAAGGCGCGCCTTCAAACCATGAAGCTCATTCTCTCTCGAGTGCGCTACCAGGGACGCAGCCGCAAACTCGACTTCACACCCGACCCCAAGATCGTAATTCCCGGGGATGTCGAGTGCCGCCGCATGGAACGAGAACGCCGAAAGTACGGCAAGTTTAAGAGCTGAGTCGTGCGCGGCGCCCCCTCGGGCCATTGAGATACGCCCGGCCCACGGATCGCACGCTTTCACGGAAGGAGCGCCCGTGCGAAGCGGGCGAAACGTTGTGGGTAGACGCTAGAATCTCGGGGCCCCCGGAGCGCGAATGAATCGCCTTTCGGCGCGGCGTGGGAGTGATCCATGAGCATGCGGACGCGTTTGAGAACTTCAAGGCACTTGTTCTCCGCCCGAGCGCTTTCCTGGGGACTCCTGGTCTGCGCGGCCACGCTCTGCTCCGCCTGTGGGGGTGACAAGAAGAAGGACATCACGGCCACCGCCGTGAAGGACTACAAGGTCACCTTCCCCGATCCCGTGCCCTTCAATCCGGACGAGTGGACGACGAACACCGACTACCCACTCATTGGCGACCCGCGCGCCAAACGCGATATGCAGGACCGACCATTTGTAGAAGTCTGGCAGTCGTTTTTACCAACGCTTCGATTGGATGGCCCCAACTCAAATCGAGTCGAGTCTCGAACGATTCAACTCATGATGTATGAATCGTTGATTGATATCCACCCCGAAACCGAAGAGTACATTCCGCTTCTGGCCTCCCACTGGAAGGTTGAAGAAAACGCAGATGATGGCACACAGACCTTTTGGTTTCGGATTAACGAGAATGCACGATTTTCGGATGGCAGCGAAGTAACGGCGGACGACGTTCAAGCCACATGGTGGCACCTGTCCCAGGAGGACCGGAAAGACCCCATGCGACGCCTTGTGTTTCATGAAGGGTACGAAGAACCCGAGATCATTGATAAGTACATCGTCAAAGTGAAGTCGAAGAAAAAGTCGTGGCGTCAGTTTCTATACTTCGGCGGCATGCTGATTCGACCGGCCAAGTATCTTCGTATACCCGGAAAGCAATTCTTAAAGGAGTACAACTGGAAGTATATGCCCGGAACAGGACCCTACTACCTCGCAAGCGGCAAAGACCTCAAGAAAGGCACCTCCATTACCATCACTCGCCGAAGGGATTGGTGGGCCGAAGACGAGCGCTGGGCCAAACACATGTACAACTTCGGGAAGATCAAGTTCCTCACGATCACGGATCGAGAACTACAGTATGAAAAATTCAAGAATGGTGAACTCGATTGGTTCCGCGCAACTCGAGCACAGCGTTGGGTAGAAGAAATACCCAAGGAAAAGATCGTGAAGAACGGGTGGGTGCAACGCAGAAAGATCTTTAGCGAAGCGCCCGAAGGATTCTCGGGCTTCGCATTCAATATGCGAAAGCCGCCCTTCAACGACAAGCGCGTGCGTCTCGCATTTGCCCACCTATTCAACCGCAAACGATTGATCAATCGACTCTTCTTCAATGAGTACGACTATATAGATAGCTACTTCCCCGGGCGTGACTGGGGCGATCCCGATGCCAACGAGAAGATTCGATTTGATCCAGATCGCGCAGAAGAACTTTTGGCAGAAGCAGGGTACAAGGAGCGCGATGAAGAAGGCTACTTACTCGATAGCAACGGCAAGCGATTTGAAGTCACACTTCCCTATGGCTATCAGAATTGGGAGCGAATTTGGCTAGTCGTCAAAGAAGACTACGAGAACGCCGGCATCAAATTCAATCTGGAACTCATCGACGCATCGACACTGATCAAGAAGGTGTCCCAACGTCAATTCGATATTCACTTTCAATCGTGGGGCGCGCTCCTGTTCCCGAATCCAGAGACATCGTGGCGGTCGGATCTAGCGGAGAAGGACAATAACAACAACCTTCCTGGCTTCAAGAGCAAGAAAGTGGACGATTTACTCAAGAAGTACGACATAACCATGGATCGAAAGCAGCAGAAGGAGATTATGCGCGAAATCGATCGCACAATCTTTCCAGAGGTTCCTTACGCGCTCGGTTGGTATGCCGGATACAAGCGCATTCTCTACTGGAACCGATTTGGCCATCCCGATTCGTACTTCACGCGTATTGGGCAAGTACCGCCACGTGAAATGATGAAGCTTTGGTGGTACGACAAAGACAGGCACGATTCCCTGGAGGCCGCAAAGAAGGCGGGCGACTCACTCCCTATTGGCGAGACAGATGTGAAGCCATGGGCGGATAAGAAGAACTGAGCGTGCCACCGGTTGTCGTCGAGCAATAGCGTCAAGAGCGGACGAAGGAGAATCTTCACGTGCACGGGATGGTCAGCTACTTCATTCGGCGACTGTTGCTAGTACCCGTCACATTCGTTTGTATTACTCTTCTCGTCTATACCGTAATTCGTCTGGCGCCAGGCGGTCCAATCGAGCAGGCCAAGGTCCAAATGCAGCAAGCCATGGCCAACGAAGGTGGTGGCGGTTCTACAGCATCAGAAAATTTAGACCTCCCCCAAGAAGCAATCGATCAACTCAAACAGTACTACAAGCTCGACAAGTCAATTCCCGTTGGCTACCTCATCTGGCTCGGCTTGTACCCCGACGAAGAGAAAGGTGGATTTAGCGGCATTCTTCAAGGTGACTTTGGCACATCATACCGCTTTTCGGATCCCGTCCTTGACACGATTATTTCAAAGTTCCCGATCTCTATTTACTTCGGCTTGATTGGTTACTTACTTACGTGGGTCATCTGCATACCGCTTGGTATCAAGAAGGCACTTAAGCACCGCTCGATGTTTGACACCGGGACATCCATGGCTGTATTCCTGGGCTACTCCGTGCCCGGATTTGTAGCTGCGTTGATTCTCATGCTTCTGTTTGCCACAGATCTGATCGGCTTGAATATCTTCCCACTCGGTGGATTCCGATCCGACAACTGGCAGGAAATGTGGGACGAGGGGAACTACTGGTGGTGCATCAAGGATCAGTTGCACCACACCGTCATTCCCATCGCGGGATACGTCATGGGAGGGTTCGCCACCATGACGATTCTGATGAAGAACTCATTACTCGACAACCTAGGCGCCGACTACGTACGCACCGCGTTCGCAAAGGGACTCTCAGAAGGTCGGGTGACCTATGTCCACGCCCTACGCAACTCACTCATCCCCATATGCGTCGGTGCAGGACACGCGATCGGATTGCTGCTTGCGGGGTCATTCCTCATAGAGAAGACATGCAACATTCCCGGCATGGGTCTGCTGGGTTACATGTCGCTCGTTGAACGTGACTATCCGGTGCTCATGGGCATTCTGGTGTTTGCGGTGTCGCTACGATTGCTGGGGAACATTCTCTCCGATCTAATTCTGGCCTTGGTTGACCCAAGGGTTCGGTTTAGCTAGAGGAGGGCGCGAAACACGTGGGCGTACTATTCACCGTTCTCCAGCTCGCCGTGGCTCTCTTCTTGGGCTACGCGGTCGCGCACAAAGTGATCCCATGGATCGTCGTACGCGTGGGACGGCTGCTTGGCTTTCGCATGCAGGCCACCCCCACGACCGCAAAGCGATTGCGCCGATTTCGGTCGATCAAACGAGGCTACTGGTCCTACATCGCCATTACCACGCTGTTTGTTACGTCCCTCTTTCTGGAAGTTTTGGTGAACAAGCGGGCCATCGTGGCGTCGTACGATGGAAAGCTTGCTTTCCCGGCAGTGTCTGAATGGCTCGACAAAGCACTGTTTTTCGCAAAGATCAATCCGTTCGAGAAGAAGAGCGACTTTGGTCAAATCGGCGATAGCGAAGTGGACTATCGCCTTTTTGAGGATTATTCAGAGAATCCCGAACTACTGAGAAAGAACGTTGAAGAAAAACGCGCGGAGCTAGACCTGCAGCGCGCGCAGCATAAGGAGAACACGCCCGGGCCCAACGCCAAGAATCACCAAAAACGCAAGTGGGAGCGCGAAGCTCGAAAGCTCGCAAAACACGAAGGCCAAATCAAGGAGATGGAGAAGCATCTCAAGGTGTTCGAAAATGGCAACGCATGGTGCATCATGCCGCTCTACCCCTACTCGCCCGAAGACATACGCGATGAGATAGACGCCCGCCCGCCCAACCCGCCGAGTATGCGTCTCGGCATTCCGCTTGGCACCGACGTATCGGGTCGCGACCTTGTGCCGATCATGCTCTACGGATTCCGAATCTCAATACTGTTCGCACTTATCGTCGCCTTCGTGGGCTATCTCGTCGGGATTGTTGTGGGTGGGTTCCAAGGCTATTACGGTGGCTGGGTAGATATTTTGTCGCAGCGATTCGTCGAGATTTGGGGATCAATCCCGTTTCTATTCGTAATCATGATTCTCGCCTCGCTCATTAGGCCAGACTTCATTGTGCTGGTGATCATGCTCATAGTTCTCCGAAGCTGGCTTGGAATTACCTACTACGTGCGCGGCGAGTTCTATCGTGAAAAGTCGAAGGATTATGTTCAGGCCGCTGTAGGAGCGGGTGTTTCCGACTGGAAGATCATTACGCGCCACATACTTCCGAATGCGCTGGTTCCCGTTGTCACGTTTGCGCCCTTCGCCATAGTGGCCTATATCTCTACGCTCGTTTCGTTAGATTACCTCGGCTTCGGATTACCCCCAGGCACACCTAGTTGGGGCGCCCTGCTTCGTCAGGGACTCGAACGAGTAAAATTTTCCCCACACCTACTCATCGTCCCCACTGTGGCCATGGCCGCCACGCTCTATTGCGTGGTCATGATTGGCGAAGCGGTGCGTGAAGCGTTCGACCCCAAGGTCTTCTCGAGGTTGAGGTAGTGATTCGATGAGCCAAGGCGAACGAAAGAAGCTCCTTGAGGTCAAGGGCCTCAAGACCTATTTCAAGGTCGAAAACCGCGTGGCCAAGGCGGTGGATGGTGTCGACTTTCACATCTACGAGAACGAGGTGTTTGGACTTGTTGGCGAGTCCGGTAGCGGCAAGTCGGTCACGGCGCTTTCGATCATTCGCTTGATTCCCAATCCACCCGGATGGATCGAGGCCGGTGAAATCAACTTCCGCGGCAAGAGTATGCTCGACATGCCCATCGAAGACGTGCGCGCGATTCGCGGCAACGACATCTCAATGATCTTTCAAGAGCCCATGACGGCGCTCAACCCGGTATTCAGCATTGGCTTCCAACTTATGGAGGCCATCCGCGAACACGCCGACGTCGATAAGGACGAGGCACGCGATCGCGCGGCAGAGATGCTTCGCCGCGTGGGAATTCCCGATCCACGGGCGCGGCTCAAGAACTACCCCCATCAGTTTTCAGGCGGCATGCGGCAACGCGCCATGATTGCTATGGCATTGTCGATGCATCCCGCGCTCTTGATAGCAGACGAACCGACCACGGCGCTGGACGTAACGATTCAGGCGCAGATCCTGGAACTCATGTTGAAGGCACGTGAGGAGACGGGCGACGCCTCGATTCTCCTGATCACACACGACCTCGCCGTTGTTGCCGAAACGTGTCAGCGCGTGGCCGTGATGTACGGCGGAAAGATCCAAGAGATTGCGCCGGTGGAAGAACTCTTCGCCGATCCCAAACATCCCTACACACGCGGGTTGCTCAAGTCGCTTCCGCGTCCAGACCGCGAGCGCAAGGCGCGACTCGACGCCATTCCCGGCATCGTGCCAAGCGTCTTTGAGTTCCCCAAGGGCTGTAAGTTCTGGACGCGCTGCGATGAGAAGATCGACCTGTGCGAACAGGAGGAGCCGGCGCTCGTGGATGTGGCTCCCGGACGTCGCTGCCGTTGTCACCTCGTAGACGCGATGGAGTCGCCCTCATCGGAGGCGTCCCAGTGAGCGGCTACCAACCCACCGACGACACCATCCTTGAGGTCAAGAACCTCAAGATCTATTACCCGATTCACGCCGGTGTGTTCTTGCGCCATGTGGGTGACGTCAAAGCCGTGGACGGCCTCAACTTTCACATTCGACAGGGCGAAACGCTCGGCCTCGTAGGCGAGTCGGGATGCGGCAAGACCACCGTCGGCAAAGGCATCATGAAACTGGTCAAGATCACCGAGGGCGAGCTCAATTTCACCCGCCGTAATGGTGAGACCCTCGACTTGGTGCCCCTCTCGCGCGGCGACATGCGGCCCATTCGCGCCGAAATTCAAATGATCTATCAAGATCCCTACTCCTCGCTCAATCCGCGTTGGTCGGTACGCGACATCATCGCCGAACCCATGCGCGTACACACGCCCAAGATGACGCGCAAGGAACGCGACGAAAAAGTGGCATGGCTGCTTGAGAAGGTGGGACTTCGCGGCGAGCAAGCCCATCGCTACCCCCATGAGTTCAGCGGCGGGCAACGTCAACGCGTAGGCATTGCGCGCGCGCTCTCGACGAATCCTCGACTCGTGCTCTCCGATGAACCGGTTTCGGCGCTCGACGTGTCGATTCAGGCGCAAGTCATCAACCTCATGCAGGATCTGCAGGAAGAGTTTGGCCTCACGTATCTGTTCATTGCCCACGACTTGTCGGTGGTGGAGCACATCAGTCACCGCATTGCCGTCATGTACTTGGGCAATATCGTTGAACTCGGGCCGGGCCAGCGCGTATACGAGAACGCGCTGCATCCCTACTCAAAGGCGTTGCTCTCGGCCGTGCCGCTTCCGGATCCTTCGCTCAAGCGGCCGGAACGTGTCACGCTCGAAGGCGAAGTGCCGAGCCCCCGAGCCAAACCCTCGGGATGCGCATTCCGCACGCGCTGCCCACTCGCGGAAGATTCCTGCGCCGAGACAATCCCTCAGCTCCAAGAGCTTGAGAAGGACCACTTTGTTGCCTGCCCGATCATTGCCAAGAAGGGCTAGCAGGGACTAACTCTCTTCCGACGACTCTTCCGCTTCGGGAAAGCACCACAATGTGATGCGTATGCCATTTGGCGTCTCAAGTTCGCCGGTGAGCATAGGCGAATCCATATAGTTCGAAACAGGCTTGCTAAACACGATGCCTCGGGCTTCAAGTTCAGTGGCCACATTCTTGAGGTCCTTCACCATAAATCCAAAGTCCAAGCATTCCGGCGGCATGGCCTTGAGCTTTTCGCTTGCGGGAATCACGCTAAAGAAAAACTCCCGCTCGGGACTCGTAAACATGGCGAAGTCGGCACTAAACGCATTCACCGACAGGCCGAACACGTCATAGTAGAATCCGATTTCGGCCGCATAGTCTTCGACCGCATAACCAATGCACTGGTTCCAACACGACCCGAATGCAAATGGAAACTTGTATTTAGGTGGCGTCCAACGCTCCTTCCATTCGTCGGGCGTCTTAAGCTCTGCGGCGAGCTTGAGCCGCGCGTTACCGATTTCACGATACCGTTCCGTGGTTTCGGCTGTATTCGTACTCATGCGCGTTCCTCAGGCATTAGGTGCAGGTCAACCATAGCACATCCGCTGCGTCCATTTCCAGCAGGCTCGAGCGCCGCGCTCGATCGGGAAAAAGAGGCCGGCAGCGACCCGAGTCTCGGCGGCCCACGGCAGCCGTGTGAGCCATGCAAGCTCATCGTTTCGGCGCTACTCGATACGCACATCCGCACCGTCATAAGCACACCGCCTACGCCACGTGGATTCGCTCCACAGGCTTCTTGTCGCTACCGGCGACGGCGCTCTTCATGACGTATTCGCGTAAATGCACGCAGGTAGCATCATGGCGTGTTGCACAGGGCAAACACATCAGCGCCTCACGTACAATTTCCCACCCAACCCCGCCGGGGTCATGGGGACGAAACCAAACCCACTTCTTCTTCTCCTTCTTATAGCGAAGGATGAAGCGATTGGCTTTCTCGCGTTTCGGATAGGCCTTAGGCCGAAGCTCCGTCGCGCGTCGTGTGGATCGCCCAGCACGGGCCTCACCACAACTCTCACAGCGAAATGACATCTCGCTGCAGCGGGTATCCACTCCCTGTTTCGTCAATCAGAGACGTCTCATCGATCAGAGACGCCGAGGCCCGCCTGCGTATAGATATGTTCAAGTTTGATTCCCGAATGAATGCGCACCATCGCGCTCGGGACCCGCGAACCATAGCGAAGGCCTAGCGGTCGTCAACACACAATTTCCTGCTTCCACCCTGCAGGGCATGCATGCGAGCTAAAATTCGCCCGTGACAGCGAAATATCCGCCATCACTGCACCCTCGAGCGGCCATAGCTAGGTGGAGGCTATGACTGCACCCGTGACGTCAACATCTCACGATCGACTGATATCGGACTCTCGGCGTCTTCGATCGCTTGCGATCGCGCTGTTGGGTTGTCCGCACGCAGCCGATGATGCCGTGCAGGAAGTTTGGACGCGCGTACTCGTTCGAGATCCCGGTGCAACCGAGTTGCACGCGGGGTGGTTGCGTGGCGTTGTTCGAAACGTAGCACGGGAAATGCGCCGTTCGCGACGTCGCAGACTCGCTCGAGAAACCGTGGCGTATGCCATGCACGCGCGGGACAAGTGCATCGACCGTGGCGCTGCGGATGTCGCCGCTCGGCTTGAAGCGCATGAAGTACTCGTGCGTAGTGTACGCAGCCTTCCGGAGCCCATTCGCACCGCCATTGCACGACGCTACTTTGACGGTTGGACGGCTGCGCGCATCGCGCGGTTCTACGATGTCCCAGCGGCAACGATTCGCTGGCGTTTGCAGCGAGGACTTGTGCTCCTCCGTAACGACCTTGACGAATCGCACGGAACGGCTGGCAGCACGGCTCTGCTCACCTCACTAGCTACCAAGTTGGCGCCTTGGGTTGCGCTGGGCAAGGGAGTATTGATCGTGTCAGCAACAAGCTGGAAGATCCTCATCGCGGCAGCTGTCGCTGCGTTAATTGCGCTCGTTCTCTGGGATCTCGCGGAAACGGAATCCGTGTCCGTTCATCGCTCTAATGCCGAAGAAGGCGCGCCAACGCTCGCTGCCACCTCAGAGCGTACCGAAATGCGAAGCCCGCACACACTGGACGTAGCGGTTGACGACGTGGCCGCGACCGAGAAAGCACGTGTACGCGTTACGGGTGTCGTGCTCAATGTACGTGGCGTACCCGTGCCGAACGCACAGGTGCGCGTGTCGTGGCAGTCTCATAAGGGCGTAACAACCTCAACCAATTCGGAAGGTCGCTACGAGCTTGTTGTAGACCCCGGAAGTGAATCTCGATCGATGTTGGCCGTCGTGGAAGCGACGCACAGCGGGCACGGATCGGGTCATGTATGTGCGCGACTCGAACCCACACGATCACGTCGTGAAGCTGTAGAGCCAATTCGATTGCAGGCACACGCCCGACTTTCGATACACGTAAGCGGCGAAGGCACCCCGGTAAAGGATGCACTCGTTTTGCTCGTACGCACGGCGCAACACCGCGGTTCGCCGGCGTGGACCGAACTCGCGCGAGGCATGAGCCGTGCAAACGGCGAATGGACGTCGCCGGACCCCGTCGCTGGATCTGTTGCAATTCATGTCGCTGCCAAAGGCTTCGGCCGCACGACGCTGGCGACGTTTGTAGACGCGCGACAAGACACGCCGATTGAGATCGCCCTTGGCGAAGAGCGAGTGGCGCGGGTGCAAGTCCTCGATATCGCAACGGGGAATCCGATACCCGGTGCCGACATTGGCATCGCGAATTACGCGGACAACATAAAGCACCCTCTGCTTCCACAACTCCGCCCCGTCATCACGGACCATGAGGGCTACGCGACCATCGACCAGCTTCCTCTAGATCGGGCGCTGTACCTACATCCGACGATCGACGGTTATGCCGGCCCCGTAACTGATCTAAAGAAAAACATGATCCACGTGCTGGCACCGTATCAAACGGATCGCACCGTGTGGATGCAGCCGGTAGGCACGCTAGCGATACCCATCAAGCCAGGTCCCTATGTACCGCCCGTCGGAACGAAGCTTGCGATCGTCTCCAGATCCACCATTCCTGGACAAGAAGCCACCGTTACACAAGACGGCGTTCAGATTACCGGAACGCGCATCAAGCCCGGCTGGGCACCCGTCGCAGAGAGTTTCCACGGCACGCTCGTAGCGCCGGACCAGTCGTGGTCTCGCATTGACGTGAGCTTTGGACACGGAGCCGACAAGCCCATCGAGTTCTTCCCCGACCGAACATTTACCGTGGAGGTGACACACGCCGACGGTTCGCCAGCCGCAAAGCTTCCACTGCAATTCAGCAAGCGCGCACCCGGGTTCGCGCCGGTAGTGACCGACGGCGCGGGACGTGCGAACGTCTCGCACTGCATGCCCGTTGTCGGGGAACTCCGTACCCGCGCACCGGAGCCCTACGTATACGGTCGCGCGAACTCGGTCCTACTGGGCGATTACAACCCGTTGGCAGACGATGGCGTGCAGCGCTATGTTCTGCCCACCATCCAGACACTCTCCGTACAACTCACCTGTGGAGGAAAGCCACTAATTCCTCACCCATTTCGTGTGCGCCTTGACGGAACGATCATCCACTGGAGCCAGATCGAGCAAGACGTAGACACCGGAATGCTACGAATACAGCATCCGCGTACAACGAATGACGCCGTTCTGTTCGAGATCGGAGGCTATGGAATTCAAGACGCCAAGAAGCGTCTCGTCATAGGCGCCGCGGCGACGCACACGTTGGAACTCACCCGCGCTTGTCGACTCGTGTGCCATGTACAACCGCCCGCAGATGGCAGTTACGTGCTGGGGATTGAACGGTGGAATGCGGCCAAGCGGCAGTGGGAACGGGTGCCGCGTCCGATGGAACTCGACTCAAGTGCGAAAGACAGACAGATGCTCGCTGGTGAACACGAGTGGCGATTCATGCGGCTCGCGCCAGGTCGCTACCGCGTAATCGACTATCATTCTCGCCTTACGAGTGACGCGATCGAGTTTCAACAGGGTGATGATCCGATCCAGGTTGAGCTGAATCTCTCGCGAGCGACGTGGGTTCGCTGCAAGGTCACTGCACCACCCTCGTTCACGCTCGAGGGCATCCAACTTCAGGCCTATCGTGGCGACACGCTGCTGCGGGGCCGCTACAACATGGAGCGAACGAGCTACTCGGCGCCGACGTATCGAGTTCGCGGTGTCATCGGAGTACCGCTCCGACTTATCGTCAAGCACCCAACTCTACGCATGTTGCAACCCAAGGTGTGACCGTGCGCCCGGGATCGGCAAATGTCGCCAAGCTCGAACTCGTTCGTGGTGAGTCTTCAATGCAATTCCGGCTAAGCGCGGAATCCCCTATTAAGTCTTCGACGATGACGGCGTGGATAACGGTCGATAGCGACACGAAGCCTCGCCGGTTGAAAGCAACCCGGGTAGACAGCGTTTGGACGTTGCATTCACTTCCTGCGTCGGAAGCGTTTACTGTGATCCTGGATCCAGGTCGAGCGTATGAGCCCAAACAACTCGGCCCGTTTGAACCCATGCACGGCCAACGCGATCTTGGCACCGTTGCTGTCAACAGGGGCTCAACACTTCGTGTCAGCGTACGTCACAGTGAGAGCAAGCGGCAACCGGCGGTCCTCGTCGAGGTGCTCCTGAAGATCCACGGCTCTACGATTACTCGTTGGGCATGGGCCGAAAGCGGTGCATCAGGCGACATTGTCGTTCGGGGACTTCCATCGGGCACGCATCGAGCATTCGTCAAGCCCGGCCATATTCCACCGAACGCATTCGCTACATCGTCGGCCGGTGCATCGAAGCGCCCAGACCCCATCATTCGAGACGTCGATATCCCGATCGATGGGGAAGGCGTCTTGGACGTAACCCTGCGTTAGAAATAGCATATCGCGTTGTGAGGTTCACGTGCCGCAATCAACTGGCAGCTACTTGGCCTTGCCGTACTTCCCCTGCAACGCCCGCAACATCCGTTTGCGCTCTTTCGCGGCTTCTTTCTTTGCGCCCGATAACGAGGGGGCATCACCACTTGCGAATTCGCGCATCAACGCCCAAATCATGAGTTTCCGAGTGGTCCACGAGTCTGCGGCATCGGCAGCAACTCGCTCGCCGGCGATCAACAGACCCAGCAGCTTCTTTCGGTCATCGGTCATCATGACGCCACTTACGGAGAGATCGCCCCAAAACGCTTTGTTCTTCTCTTCGTCGAAGCGCACGCCTGGAAATACATACGTGACGGCCATGAGCCCCTTGCGCGCAAGCGTTCGAGTATCGTCGGTCTTCTTGGCGCAGTAGGACTGAAACCCTTCGTCCTTCGCCGCCGTGCGAAACACCGACGACGACGGGGCTCGATCCAATAGTTGGCTCAGTATCGATTCATACTTCTTCGACTCAAGCAACGGCGCCAACTCCTTTGCATTGAGCGGAAACGCCTTGCCATAGGCCTTCACGATCCATCCGCGCAGATCTATTGACTTGCCCGAACTTCCGGCCAGCTCGAAGAGCGCCTTGTCGCGCTTCTCTTTCTTGGAAGGTGACCACGACTTGAGCACAGTATCGAGCAGTTGAATGCCTTTCACATCCTTGGGTTCACCTTCGATCTCGGGAGAACTACCCAGCACGCCTTCGGCCCATTCCTTAATGTTGAACGATACCGGCGCTTTGGCCACGAGCGACTTCATGGAGGCACGTAGCGCATCCTTGTCCTTTCCGAGTGTGGCATCCAAGTACTGTGTAAGCAACGTCGCAGCACTGGATTCGATGCCGAGCGCCTTCTCAATGGCGGCGTCCGCGCCGTATGGGCCACCCACATAACACACCAGACCTTTACTGTCGATGACGTAAGAACTCGGCCAGCTCTTAGGCTTGTAGCGCTTGATACACGCTTGGTCAGGATCGCAGCCCACTGGCATCGTGTATGATTTCTCGTTCAAGAACGACTTCACGTCGTCAGCAGCTTCGCGCGTAATGGCAACCACCAACAATCCTCGTGATTGGTAACGTTCCCACAACGTCTGAATCTTGGGCATCGAGCGAACGCACGGCCCACACCAGGTACCCCAAAGTTCAACGAGTATCGCCTTGTGCTCGGTCCCGTCGCATGGGTTCTTGCCCCCTTCGCAGTTTAGCCACGTCTTGGCGGAGATCTTGGGTGCCTTCTCTCCCACCGCAGGCCGCGCCGATGCCGGCGCTTCCTTTGCCAACACGCTTGCACTGCTCATCAACGAAACCACGACAATGCCTACGCTCAACGTCACCCAAAGCGACTTTTTCACGTCGAACCCTCCCAGATACGCCTCCGACAGTGCACCTGCCGCGGGTGCCCTCGACGACAGGGGGTGGACGTATGGGCGCTATACTATTGCGCTTGCAACACCAACGTGTAACGGCTCATGCTCTGCACCACCCAATGGGCGCACGTTTACACATGTTGATCGATGAGCACGGGATTTCCATCGGGATCCACGAGCATGATGCTCGCCGGGCCCTTGGTGCCGTCTTCCACGCGCGTCAGCAACGTGATGCCCTTGTCGTCAAGGTGTTTTTGAATATCGCGGACATCGGTAAAGCCCTCGATCGTCTTACCGTCGCGCGTCCAACCGGGATTGAACGTCAGGCAGTTCTTCTCGAACATGCCCTGGAACAGACCAATCGTGCTCGTCTCATTCTGCAAAATGAGCCAGTTCTGCTTGGGGTCGCCGCCAAACTTTTTGAATCCCAACGATTCATAGAACGCCCGCGATACGGCGAGGTCCTTAACGGCAAGGCTGACGGAGAAGTTTCCTAGATTCATGATGGCTCCTTTGATTTCCATTGTGGAGGAGTTTGCGGAGCCGTTGAATAGGGCGCTATCCAAATCTTGCGGAATCTAAATTTATGGACACGAAGCCAACGTCCATCGACTACGTCGAGCGAGTCAATCTGGCGATCGACTACATTCTCCAGAACCTCGATCAGCCCATTCGGCTCGATCGCGTGGCGGCTGTGGCGTGCTTTTCGCCATTTCACTTTCATCGCATATTTCGTTCGCTCGTTGGCGAAACGCTGCGCCAGTTCGTTCGGCGACTACGTCTCGAGCGTGCGCTGCGCATGATGAATCATCGTCCAAACCTGTCCCTCACAGACATCGGCCTGGCGTGTGGATTTTCTTCGTCGTCTGATTTCGCACGTTCCTTCAAACAACGGTTTGGTGTGCCACCAAGCGCGTTCGACATCAAGACCTATCGAGATCAGAATCGAGACAAACTCATCGAGTCCGCGTCACCGTCGGGCCACCGCCTTGAGCGACTGCCGGTCGGCGAGAATCCCGATGGGTTCACGGTGACCCTTCGCGACGTGCCCGCTCGCACCGTCGCCTACATCCGTGTGGCCCGACCGTTCGAAGGTGTGCCTGTTATGGAGGCGGCAACGCGACTGGTAACGTGGGCAACGTCCCGTGGGTTGGAGCATGGACAGTGGCTCGGGTACATGTGGGACGATCCCGAGACAGTCGCGCTCGAAGACTGCCGCTATGACGTAGGCGTTGTTGTCCCCGATGTCACGCCCCGCGGCGAAATCGGACGCTTCGACTTTCCACCCATGCTGGTTGCCGACGTGGAAATCCACGGGGAGATCGATCTAGAGCAACGGGCCATCGACTGGATCTGGGGCACATGGCTCCCGCAAAGCGGGTACGTACCCACCGATCTTCCATCGTTCGAAGCGTGGCAGGGACTGCCGTTCGCTCATGGGGAGAGCTATTACGAACTCAACCTGCAGCTACCAGTTGAACGACCGTAGCGTCGAGCGAGATCAATTGCGATCGAGATGCGACCCCGCTGTACCCACCCGCCTCTCGATTCGCCACAGGTACGCGCCCTTCCGCGCAGCACCTAGCCTTCGTAGTCGGGTGCATAAAGGGGTTTGTCCCCTTGATAAACATGGCAAGGGGGTTAGCTCACGATCTTGGTTCGCGACGCGTAGCGGAGCCATCCAAGTCGGGAGCGTAAGGGGCCTGCCCCTTGTAAAACACGGAGCCCCGGGTCGGATTTGAACCGACGACCCCAGCTTTACGAAAGCTGTGCTCTACCACTGAGCTACCAGGGCGTATTGTCTTTCAGGGTGTACTGCCCATGAGACGGTCGGCGCGTGGCCGGCTGGAGAAGGTATCGGAAAGTCGGCTGTTGGGCGTGTTGTTTTGGAGCCCGTGTAGCCTCGCTCGAGCACATCAGAGCGCACGCCGCGCATGAGTCGTCACGAAGATAGACGACGAGGCAAACAAAGCCACCGCGATGGCGCCGGGAGGCGCATGAAACGGCCGGCCGGCGCGTAGAATCGGTTTCGAGAGGCCCATGCCGACTGTTTCCTCCCCTTCCGTGACGACGTGCCCGCGGTGCAATGCGCCGGTTCGGGGGGTGTACAAGTTCTGCCCGGAGTGTGCCTATCGGCTCGCGCCCGTGGAGGTCATGGCCGAGTCCGTGCAGCGGGCATCAAGGCATTCGTGGCCCATGTGGCTACTCACGGCATTCGTGCTTGCGCTTTTGGGGAGCCTCTTCGCCATCGGCTATTCGCTGCTCACCGCCAAGCCCGAGTCCATGGAGGTCGAAGAGCGAACGCCCGAGACGCGACGACTCGAAGTCAACGATATCGATAGCCAGTTTGAATTCGTGCCGGGAGGTATTGCCCACATTGGAAGCGAGACGGAGATCGTGAAGCAACCGCAGCCGCTTCCCGAAGACTTGATTGCGGACGTAATCGAAGACCTAGCATTTGACTGGGGCCACGACGAAGCGCAGGCACTTTTGAATCGCCCCACGATGGTCGCGGGAAGTTGGCCAGCCATCTTTAGCACGGCGTGGATGACGTACAAGAGTTCGCTGGAAGCCCTGCGTGAAACGCGCGAGATTCGGATCGCCATGCGCGCGCCCGATGTGTGGCTCATGCGGCAGGAAGTCACGTGCGGGCAGTACGCTGCCTTCGTTGACGCCATGCACGAGTCGCCAAGTACATTCCGCGCGCCCCAGTGGGCCCATGCGCTCTGGCAGCCAACACACAAAGAAGGACAAGACTACACACGCGGCTACGAAAAAGCGTGGCGTCGCGCACTTGGGGAGCACTGGGCACACATCAAGGCGTCACCATCATCCTCAGAAGACGAAGCATTGACGGAATCGCTGAAGCAACTATTCATGCTACCGCTGTCGCCCAAGGCCGCCGCCTGGCTACTTACGCCAGTCTCCTGGGTGTCCTTGTCGCCCGATGGAAGTCTCACGTACGCCATTCCAAAGGATCAAGACGATACGCCCGTGACGGGCGTGTCGTGGTGGGACGCCAACATATTCGTGGAGTGGGTGCGGCAACGTCTTGCCAATCCAAACATCAAGTTGCCCAACGAAGCTGAGTACAGCTTGGCGTTTCATGGCGGTCTCAATCTCGATCGGGATGAGGAGCCAAGCTTGATTTGGCCCTGGGGCACGGAAGACGATGTGCAGCGCTGCAACAATCTCAACTACGGCGAGTTATCGGGTCAAGTGCGACTGGATTCGGTCCACCGCGAAGTGGCGCGCCAGCAGCTGCTCGGATCGACGTCTTCCCGCACAAGCATCGTCTCACTTGCAGGCAATGCAGCCGAATGGGTGCTTGAAAGTGACTTCAATCGCCACAGCGAGCCGGGCCGTCCCGCATACTACGTAGCTCGCGACGACCTCGACGACGTACGCGTTCATATGAAAGGGGCACGCAAACGCTCCGGCTGGGACCGTGCCACGCTCGCCGGCGGCTCGTATCGAGATGGATTGGATGACTGTGCCTATCACCCTTCGCGCAGTTGGCCGTCGGAAGACAAACGAGTACGTCGCGCCTACATTGGATTTCGATTGGCCATGCGACCGGCGCCATTTGGTAGCGATTGATTCGTGCATCGAGGAACAACCGCCTTATTGGTCGTGCTCATGCTGGCCGCGGGAGCAGCGGCGTGGTTGCTCATGCGAGACGCGCCTGTAGGCGTTGCCGAGCACGATCCGCGATCCCTAGAGCCCGCACCCTCACCTGCATCGAGCAACACGGGGACGAACGCACATACCGGAGCCAACGCTACCTCCGGCGATACCGCACTAAACAGCGAACCGCCAATAGAACTCGAGGTGGACGACGTTCCCCGCATCTACCCGCCGGACGCTGCTATCGAAGACCTGCGCGATTTGACCACAGGTAGCACGGAACCGACCTGGCGTGAATGGCAACACGCGACCAAGAACGCATTACGCAGTCGCACGTGGCTAAACGAATACTGGAAGGCACTGCGTGTGCTTCCACCGGGGCACATGCGCACGTTGGGGCTATCCGCGCTCGGCATACTACGCAGCGATGCAGCATTTCGAACACGCGTCACGCGAGCCATTACCCGCCGGGCGAACGTACATCCCGACGACGTGACGGGTTTGTTGTTGGCACTCGCCTATGCCAGCGACCCGACGAGCAAGACGGCCAAGACCATCCAAGCCGACGGCTACTCGTTTCAAATCGACACCCTTGAACTCACCCCGCAGACCGCCGACGCACTCGCAAGTATGCTCACAGCCCTAGAGAGCAAACACACGCTTGCGATCTCGGTCTTGATGCACAACGTGGAAGCGTCCGTCGACGCTGCACGCAAGCTCCTGCTTCAAGGCTCGAGACGCGACGCCAAAGATGTCGAACTCAGGGCGTGGGTTGCAGACGTGGTGCCGGCGATTAGAGCGGCCCTCATTGGCGCTGCGCTCAAGCATGACGGGTGGAACGAACAGGAACGGGCGGCACTCGTTAAAGGACGGGAATAGACGTACTTCGCACGAGCTAGATGTTCTCGGTACTCGACTTGGTGAACGATCCCTTTAGTTCTGCCCTTCGATGCGCACGACGCGGATCTTCCGATTTCACCAATTGGTGCCGGGAGCGAATGCGTAAGTTCACAATTCGTGCCGGGAGCGAATGCGCAAGTAAGGCGATTTCTACCTACGCGCCCCACGTGGCATGAAGTCTTTGCTGCGGAGGCGTACGCTCTTGCTGGAACCGACGGGGGTGCCGAGGGGACGAGTCTTACCGTCCAGCGTCTCCTTGCGAGCAATGACGCGTGAGAGCTTCTTGTCCCAGACGGTTTGGACACACTCGGCCATGTACGGACAGTCCCGCGTGCGACACACGTAGGTCTCCGATCCGAAACAGTCCTTCTTTTTGGCCATATTGTCCTCTGGGGGGCACCCATGGTATTGCGCCACGCCTCCTCGAACAAGGGGGTCAGCGCAATCAGCGGAACGTTTGAAACGCGCCCTCCGCGCGCTTCTTCTGACGTGCAATCGGCATGGTGGGAGATCGCTTGATAGTCGGAAAGCCCAACAGATCGCGCTTTTCTACATACCTTCGCAACCTGTCCGTGCGAAGGTCCGGCACGATGGGTTGTTGTCTCGGTTTCGTTCGTATGCGGCACAAGACACGACGCAACCCTTGGTACGCATGAAACATCACGGTGACCGTGACAACGAAGTACATTCGCCCGCATGAATACGCGCATTGGTCACGACCTTGTAGACATCGATCGCTTTGAACGCATCGTGGCAAAGCATCCTGATCGCTGGCGCAAGCGTGTGTTCACGGACCACGAATGGGAACGCGCACAGGGGCGCCCCCATCCCTACGCCTCACTCGCCGTTCGCTTTGCTGCCAAGGAGGCGGTGATGAAAGCGCTACGAACAGGCTGGGGCAAGGGGGTTGGTTGGCGCGATATCGAGGTGCGCGGCGGTGGGCGTGCCGCGCCTACGTTGGCGCTTCACGGACGCGCTAAGGAAGTGGCCGATCAAGCGCGCCTACGATTCGACGTGAGCCTCTCACACACCTCACAGCTCGCTTCCGCTTCCGTGCTGGCCTACCAACAGTAATCAAAAAACACACCGTCGTGTTGGTCTCATCCACGGGCGAGACCTGTGACGGCCACGCGTCACAAAAATGAAAGACGCCCGCTCGTGGCGGGCGCCTTTGCGATTTGCTGAAGCGAATCGGAGTAGAACTACTCGCCGCTGTCGCCCCCACCGCCACCGAGGGCGCTAGCCTTCGTGCGGAACTTGAGGAACACCTTGCGTCGCGTCAAGGGGTCCATGCCCTGAATGTTGCGACCAAGGGCTCCAATGGCCGCTGTGCGCACGAGATCGCTATCACTATCCGTGGCGTTCATCAGCGCCGCGATATGACCCTGTGCTGCACCGCCAACCTTGGCGAGGACGCGACCCAAGGCTTCCGCCGCAGCGGCCTGAATCGCTTCACTACCCGAGCCAAGCGCTGTAACCAGCGCATCCGCACCGCCGCCGGCGATATTGCCAAGCGCCTTGACCGCACCCAACTGAATCGACTCGTCTTGACCCTTTACAGCCGCTTCGGCAAGTGAGCCGACCGCCGTATTGAGATTGGGGAATGCTGACGAATAGGCATCGACGTTGGCAAGCGCGTTGGCCGCCGAAGCTGCAACGCGATTGGCTGCTTCGCGGTCGGCGTTTAGATCACCGGCCTCGGCGGCTTGGTTGACCTGATCCACGAACGCGGACGCAGCAAAGTTCTCGGGCGAGATATAGCCCGCGACCTTGTCGCCATACTTGGTCTGGAACATTTCCTGAACCTTGTCGGCGTTGGGACCATCGATCAACACAAGCACGCGAACTGCGCTTGTACGCGCGTCGGCTTTGATCTCGTCGATCGCCGACATCGCGGTATAGGCGCGCTGCGAGGGAACTGTTGCAGCCGTTTCGCCAACGTTGGCGCGAATCACTACAACGTCCATGCTGGCATTGCCCTTGGTGCGGTTTACGCCGCTGTGGGCATCGTTGTCCGAACCGGTA
This sequence comes from Planctomycetota bacterium, assembly GCA_965222115.1. Classification (GTDB taxonomy): domain Bacteria; phylum Planctomycetota; class PLA2; order PLA2; family JAEUHO01; genus CBDCTJ01. The sequence goes on from CBDCTJ010000001.1 coordinate 374,104, forward strand.
ACAAAGCCCGCCTCATTGAGCGCGGCCACCATCATGCCCTGCGTGTCCACGTTGTCGTCCACGACGAGCACCTGGAAGACAGCGCTTCGGGCCGCTGCACGCGCCGCGATATCAGCAACCCGCTCGGCACCGGGAAATGACGAACGCGGATTCATGTTGAGTGCAGCAATCGCTGCTGCGTACCGCACGCGTTGGTCGGGCGCATTCAATGCGTCAACGATGGCTGTTTGAGCAACAGGCTCACCGCCGTAGTCGCGTGCCATAGCGTGGCAACATTCGACTGCAACTTCCCAATCCTTGTCGCCAATGGCGCTTCGCAGGGCGCCGGACTCAGCATCCAGACCTTGGCTCGAAACGAGTTGATCCATGCGCTTGAGGACGCCGGACTTGTCTTCGCCTCCCTTACCAGCGGCTGCAGCAAGTTCGACTTTTTGGGCGAGCAATGCACGCACAAGCAATGCGCTGGCCGCGCGATTGCCGTTGCCGGCCAACAGCCCATCCGCCGCGTATTCTTCGGCTACGTGATAGCCGTAGAGATAGGCGGGAATCTCGTAGCGCTGAAGCGCCCCGTCTTCCCAACGCCACACATCCTTCATGTCAGTGAAGGCAAGCAAGACTTCCGGATCCTTGTTCAAGAATCGCGTGCCCATCGTGACGAAGGCATCGGCCGCACTACCACCGCCGCCAAGTTGCGACGCCGCATTGCGCGCCTTCTCTTGGACGGAAGCGTCGCTATCACTCTCTGCTGCGTAGAGCAATGCAGGCAGTGCGCGCTCGTCCTTAAGATCGCCTAGCACAACCGCCGCGTGACCACGCACGCGCGCGTTGTCCGACGACATGACCTCAATCAAGGGCATGACCGCATGGTCACCCAAGCGACGCAAGGCGAGGATGGCATTCACCACGTACTCGGCGTTGGCGTCGCCCAGATAGGGATAGAGGTATTGCACGGCGTGTTCGCCGGAGGCCTGCAAGGTGGCTGCGGCCGCGCGGCGCTTATCCCACGCAGAATCTTCCACCGCAATCTTGACCTGCTCTTGGATGTCTTCAGCGTCGCGCAGGCGTTCCCGCTCAGCCGGCGCTGACTTGTGGAGCAAGTACTTAAAGAGGCGCTCATGTTCGCCACCACGAGCCAACCCGCGGAGCAATACGCGTTGCTCAACATCACGAAGCACGTCGTACACTTCGCTGTCTTCGGGGTTGGAAGCAACGTAGTCGCGAAGCTTCTGCAACGCTTCGTCGTACTTACCGGCTGCATAATCGGAAAGTGCTGATCGCAAGTCCTCGGGGCCCGCAGTAGCGGGTGCCGGGAACATCAGTAGCGCAACGATGCCAAGCACCAGCGCAAATCCAAGCGTGTCAGCACGAAGGCTCGTTGCCTTCATGAATGGCCTCCCTTCGACAGGGACTGAGAACGTCACGAATGTGTCTCATCGTACGCAGAGCCGCCCCAAACGGCGCGCCTCTGCACGCACCCAATCGGTTTCGCGAACGCGTACATTGTTATCAACGTAAAAGCGCCGCAACACGCAACGGGTGTTCGGATCACCGCCTATCGCTCGTGATGGCAAAATCACAGGCGGCGGCAACCCTCGTTTCGATGGTCGACAAAACGACCTCTCTGCCCTCCCTGGCTCCCTGTACGCGTAGGCGCATGGAGTCCAAACCCCAAAAAATCGGGGCTCACGATCCTGCTGCCTTGCGGCGGAAGTGTACGTTCCCGCCGCTCGAACTGTCAAGAACGACCACCCCCTACACACGACAGAAGCGAAACGTTGCGCACCAACCGTTCGCCATGGTTTGCCAACCACGCCTGAAAATTACAAAACACTAACGGCCCTCGCGTGGATGGGGACGCTGGAAAATCCCAAGAATGAGGGCCGCGACGCAGGTCACCAGGCAGCCGACGGCTGCCGTAAAGATCGACGACATCCCCCAGTTCGAAGCGAGTCCAACGTCCGAGCGCCCCAAAATCCGAGCACTGAGTGGGTGGTACAGAAACGCGGCAACGTAACCCGCCACCATGCCCCCTAGCGCAGCTCGCTGTGTCACGTGACGCGTGAGCATGCCGAGCAAGAACAGACCCAACAGCGGGCCCGCGAGGAGCCCCAGCCAGTCCCAAAGACGTTTCAAGATGTGATGATCCCCGTGCTGAACCATGAACGCGGCACCGACAACGACGAATCCATACGCCAACGTGAGCCCCCGCGCCAAGCGCAAACGAAAGGAAGGGTCTAGCGGTTTGGTACGCCCACGATCGAGAAAGTCAACCAACGTTGCCGTGCCAAGCGAGTGAACCGCCGAATCAACACTCGACATCGTGGCCGCGAAGAGCACAGCCACCATGAGGCCGGCCATACCGGGCGGCAGCCGATCCGCGATAAAGAAACTAAATATCTCGTCTTGGTTAACGGATTCGCCAAGATGCACCGGGTCGGCGCCATAGAGCGCGAACAACGCTACACCCAAACCAACCGTGAGCATACCCACCACGAGTCCCGCAATCCAGCCGGCAACGGCGGCACGACGACTTGCAGCGAGATCCTTGCAACTAACGTAGCGTTGAACCAGTTGCTGATTCGTCCCAAACAACGATAGGGCAAACACGCTATAGCCCAGCATGGTCGTGAGCATCGTGGGCCACGTACCGAAATCGGCGGACGTATTAATCACGGGCTTCTCTTCAGCCAGCACGCGCGCGGCCCGCGCGATGTCACCAAAGCCACCGGGCAAATCAAGGGTGACGACAATGAACGAGCCAATCAGGCCGATGGCAATGCACACGAATTGCACCACATCGGTCCACACGACAGCCTTTAGGCCCCCGAACGCGGAGTACATCACCGCAAGCAAGCCGACGGCAAGGATGCAGTGATCTACCGACCAGCCGGTGAACACCGCAAGGGCGGTTGAAGTAGCGACCAACATGAGGCCCGCGCGCACCAACGCCATGAAGTGAAAAATTACGCTGCCCGTGGTCCACGCGGGGTCGCCAAACCGTTGTCCCAAGTACTCGTAGGCGGTCGTGATCTTCAGGCGTTGAAAGAACGGCAGGAATACCAACAAGAGCACGGCCAACGCGGGCAACTCGCCGAGCCACATTTGAATCCACGTGAATCCTTGGGCATGACCCAATCCCGTAAACTGCAACAAAGCGAGCGCACTAAATGACGTAGCGACCCACGACATGGCAACCGCAAACCAAGGCACCGTGCGACCGCCCACGAGATAGTCTTCGGTGTTCTCCGTTTTGGTGCGCGCGCGCAGAGCAATCCAAATGACGAGTACCGCATACGCCAATACGACCACTATGTCGATAGCCGTGAGTGCGGCCATAGGTTGCAGCGGGTCAAGGATCATTCATGGACTCTACGGGGAGCCCGCGACCGTCATCGCCAACTGCGTTCGAACTAGGGGAATAGCCGGGCCGCAATGGCTCGCTCGATGGCGGGACCCATGCCGGGTATGTGAAATCCGGATCCGTGCGAACGCGGCGCACACCAAATCACCTGATCTTCCCATCCTGCGGCAAGACAGTGAAGTCGAATGGCGCGCACAAGGTCTTGACCCGCCTTGCTGGTACCCGCAACACCTTTCCAAGCTCGTGCGCGAGAGAACACAACTATCGTCGTTTCACTCAGCGAATGAAAGCGATCGGGCACCCCGGCGTCTTTGGTGCTGACAAAGCGATGCACGCTACTTCCGTTTTGCTTCGCTACCGCAGTCAAGTCCTTGCCGCGCGAGGCGTCATCATCGTCATCCACAATCATGATGCGTTTGGGTCGAATGTGGAGCCCACGACCGCAGAGCAATTGCACGGTGCGGCGGGCAATGGAACCGTCCGGACGTTCACCGCGTCCCGCGTCGGCCAAGGTTGATGCGTGAATCGCTGGGATTCGGCGCACAAACTCGGTGACGCGCTCCGCACTCTTCCAGATGCACTGTTCCAACACATCGCGTCGCGCGGCATCGCAATCGAAGAGCGTCTCGGCAATCTGTTCGGGATCGTCGGGATAGAGCAGAATGTCGCATCCGGCTTCGAGCGACGTTCGCGCCGCCTCGACTTCGCCGCCTTCGATCATGGCGCCGGCCATCATGAGCGCGTCGGTGATAATCACGGTCGACTCGCCGTGCCGCCCCCAGCCGCGCAGCGTATCGATGATGGGTTTGGAAAACGTGGCAATCGTGCCGGTCGCGTCGAGCGCAGGATAGGCCACATGCGCCGTCATCACGGCGGGACACAGACCGGCTTCAATCACCTGGCGAAACGGATGGAGATCGCGTGATCGAATCAACCGGGCGTCACCCTGCACCGAGGGAATCGCGTCGTGGCTGTCTTCGCGCGTGGCGCCATGGCCGGGAAAGTGCTTCGCGACCGGTAACGCACCACCCTGCGGTGCACCGCGCAAGTAGGCCATGCCATGCGACGCCACGCGATGGGGATCCCATGAAAACGCGCGGGTCCCAATAATGGGATTGTGCGGATCACTGCGCACATCGAGCACCGGAGAAAACAACACGTCCACACCTACGCTGCGTGCATCCCGCGCCGCCGCGCGAGCAACGTCGTAGACCTCGTCGGGAGACGCCCCCACGCCAAGCACGCCGAAGTCAACATCTACGGGCAACCCGCTCACTTGTTGTCCGGCGCCGCGTTCCATGTCGCTCGCGATAAAGATCGGACGCCCCGCGGCTTCTCGTATGCCGCGCACAAGATCCGCTACGGCTTCACGCTCACCGCCGAACAGACAGAATCCCGCGACCCAAGGCCTTGCGGCGCGTCGCAAGGCGAGCTTGGCTTCGCCCTCGGCATCGCGATCGAGACGTATGGCGGGCACAACCAGCGGTGTGTCGAGCAGCGGCATGGCGTCACGCTACCGGGCCACACGCTACGTCAATGGACTTTTGTTTTAGCGCGTCTCATACAAAGACGATTGCGCGACGCCAAACTCAGCAAAACACCGGCAGATGTTACTCGTCGCTCGCCTCGCCATCTTCAGCATCTTCGTCCTCACCACCGTCCCATTCTCCGTCTTGTGGCGGCGCCTCATCGGGGAGTCGCGCCGACCCCGGACGTCTGGGCGTTCCATCGTGGTGCTCGGGTTCGGGTGCGAAGGCTTCGGGCGGATCAGGGAGCTTGGCCAGTTGCTTGAGGCGGAAGCCCGTGGCGGCGCCAAACAACTGCGTCCAATACACGCCACCGCTTCGACCGGCGCCCATTTCCGTCCACCGCGACAACATGTTGCGATGGTGCCCACTGGAGCCGAACCACGCCCAAAATGCATCCCGGCCTGTTGGCGTGCCCATGGCGATATTCTCGCCCACACCGCCGCCGTAGCCTTGCTTCTTGGCGCGCGCCCCAGGCGTTACATTCGATTTGGTTTGGTTCTTGCCGGGCGGCACGTTGTGAGCGAAGTAGCCGTTCACGCGCATGTGGCGACTATGACCACGAGCTGCGCGCACCAACCGCTCGTGAATCTTCACGGCGCGAAGCCCCATCATCATGCGGTACTCATTGACGGCGCGGACATTGTCCTTCTCTTCGCCGGTGGCCGTCGTTTCAATCTGTTCATTGAAGCTCAGAACCTTGAGTGAGTATGCGCGCGCTTTGGCCGATTTGCTCGTTGGCGTGTGCGATGGCATATCCACTTTGTCATTGATCACTTTGGTCAGTGCCTGAGCGCCTGCCTTGGCGTCGCCGCCGGCTCGCTCCAATACCTCGCTAACTTCGCTAATGAGCGAGAGGCGTTCACCCATTCGCTTATCCCACTCGGCAATCAGTTCAAGAGGACGTTCCCAGATCTGACGAACCTTGTCCACGCGGGCTTCGACTTCTGCCTGGTTCTTTTTTTGCGGATTGGGGTAGGGATACTCGGCACGGTTCAATATGAGCGACAGCGCGTGTACACGGCGCTCCTCGAGCAACTTCCATAGACGCTTGCGATACTTGCCGTAGGAAATCCCCCGGGCGTCGCGAAGTTCTTCGAGCAACGTCGCACGCCGTGACGTGAGCGCGCGCAGGAAGCGATCGGCCACGGCATCGCCGAGGGCCAGCAAGTGCTCGTAGGCTTTCTTGCGCGTAGCCGCGTCCTTGTGATTGATGGCAGACAACGATGCCGTGATGGCCGCTTCTTGCAGGAGCCGCTCGCGTACCTCGGGCGAAACAAAGCGTCCTTCGTAGTCTACGTAGCCACCCGCGGGAACGTCTTCGTCACGCCAAAAGGCAACCCGCGTAAACACCGCGTCCTTGTTGGCGCCCGTCTTGACCGCGTGAACCAACAGTGCGTTGGCGCGTTCGTCGAGTTCCCTGGCATGCGCAAGCGCGGCAAACTTGGAGGCAAGTTCTCCGTCGGGTTTGCGGCGATCGATCAGCGTGCCAAACATCGTTGGCTGCATTTTGGCCCACGCGATGCGGGTACTACCCGCCTTCAGAATCAGTTGAATGCCTTTGTCGTCGGCCGATTCGATAAATCCGCGCAGCGACTTGGAAGGTCCAATGCCGCGATACGAGGTGCCATTGGTGTTGATATGAGCCGAAAGATCAACGGCCGCGTCCTGGCAGTCGCGCATGTCACGAAGCAGTGCAGTGAGCGCCTTGCGACCCTTTTCGGTACGCATCGTTGCTTTGGCCGCCTCGGCTTGCTTCTGCCCGGCACGAAAGTCGAAGGATGCGACGAACTTGGTCCATTCCGCACGCACCTTCGAAAGGGTGTCTTGGTCGGCGATTTCCGCCAAGCGGCGTTGTTCTGCGGAAGTAGGTTCTTTGGGTTGATCGGTCGTTCCGGGTGTGCGCGTGCGTCCCGGTCGAGGTCCCGAAGCCGCGAGCGCTGCGGTTACGCGCGCGTCGATTTTCTTTGCTTCTTCCAACAGCGTGGAAAGCGTCTTGTGTTCTTCGAATCCTTCAAATCGAGACAGTACGCGTTCGATGAGTGCCACGGCTGTGTCGGGGCGCTCGCCACCCATGCTTGTCTCGGCGCGCGAACGAATGGTTGTGGCGGCTTCCCGTACGCGAATCTCGATGGCTCGCGTTCGCTCGTTAACGACGTCGGAAACGTCGATGCCCGAAGGCGCCGCACGTTTGAGTTTCGCCCACACGTCTCGCGCGGCGGCATACTTGTGTGCCTTCCACGCCTGCGCTTCACTCGATTCAAGTCGGGCGACTTGATCCGACAGCCATGACGTCTTCGCCTTGCGAATTGCGGCGAACTTTTCTTCGAGGCGCGGGAGGAATGACTCGCCAAACTCACGTACATAGTCTTGACGACGAAGCTGGAGGGCGGTGTCGTCGAGGTACAGGCGTTCTTTCCATACCGCCTCAAGCGCTCGATTGGCGCGGCCCTCTAACATGCCAAACTTGCGCAAATAGGCCGACGCGTCAACGCCAGCCGCACGTGCACGCGGATCGTTCTTGACAGCCGTCCATATCGCGCGCGCCTTGTCGTAGCGCTTGGCCTCGAAGTGTGTGAGCCCTTGGGAGAGTTTCATTTCCAGCGACTCGCGCGCCGTGCTCTTACCTGCACCGGAGCCCGCAAGGAATGCGTAGCCCAAAATGCCCAGGCACAGCGCGCCACCGATCCAAAGAATCGGACTGCCCTTCGAACGTGCCCTTGAAGACGATCGTCCTTCGGACTTCTTAGTCGCCGTAGTGGCCGCCGAGGGCGTGGCATCGTCGGTTGCACGTGCCGTAGTCACCGCGGTCGGAGCCACTGACGGCGTTGCCGACTCGGCGTCAACACCCGACGTGCGAGCCGCCGGCTCGCGCGCTTGACCGTTGGCGGCCGAGGCACTCGACGTGCCGTTTCGTGATGCGCGCTTCGTGCCACCACGATCGTCGCGTGAACGTAGGGCACGCGCTTCGTCGGATTCGTCATCCAACAAACGAAGCACGGCACCACCCAAACGAATCTCGTCACCCGTGCGGAGCGAGACTTGCTTGATCGATACGCCGTTCACCATGGTCGGCATGCCACTGGACGAATCGCAAACTTTGAACAGACCGCCCGGCAAGGGTTCGAGCCGGCAATGTTCTCGCGCGATGGTCGAGGAGTTGAGTCGCAACTCGCACTCTTCACCGTGGCCGACGCGAACCGGTGCGTCGGGAAGCCGGGCTTCGTAGCGTTGACCTTCTATCTCAATGCGCAGAACGGGCATGGATGTCGACCGACTCCTTTGCGAGGGCGGCACGGAAGGAACCCGGCAACCCGCTCGTTGTCGGCTCGACCGTGTTCCCCGCGTTGCGGCTACACGACTGGATGAGGAACGGGCTCGACGGGAAGGACGAACGTGCGTTCCGCCACGATTTCGGCTAGGCATCAGAGTGTACTCCGGGCGGGCGCTCGGAGTCGTATCGGTGCGATGGAAGTCGAAACTGTAGGTCTCTGGGCCCTAAGGGCTGCTTTTCTAGTGGATCTGAGGTGCCGGGAGCGAATTGCGCCTCGAATGTTCATCGAGCGCAACGCGGCGCATTCGATCGCACGACGAACTCGCGGTTTGTCTACGCAGGCAGATGCAGCAGAAAATCGAGCAGTTCGTGGGCGCGATCGACGTGAAATCCGGCATCGCGCGCGGCGACTTCAGTAAATGCGCCGCGCTCATGACGTCCGCGGCTGGCGCCAAGCACCGCAAAGGGCACGGGGTCATCGAGTGGGCGTCCGGTTTCCGTGCTCACCGCGGGGCCACCAATCACCACCAGGCGCGCATTGAGGTCGCCCGATTCGATGGCACGCATTATGGTGCCAACCACATAGCCGTCGAGTCGTTCAAGTGCATTGACCTTAGAAACAAATTCACGCGCGTGCGACGCCGCGGCCAATGCCCCGATGTGTACGAAGACAACGTCCGCACCATCCGAATCAGCACCGTCCAATGCGGCAAATGCCGCGTCGGTCTTCGCACGCAGATTGGTGGATCCATCTCCAGTGGCACCTTCAGGTACGGTTACACCGGCGCCTTGAAGCTGAGCCGCACCCCGAAGTGCTGCATCTACCGCGACCACATGGGCATCAATACCCATACGCGCATGAAACGACGGCAGTGGCATCACAATACCCGGGCACCAAGGCCATACTTGCGTTGCGGGGTTTTCGCCCAGGTCGCGACGCAATCGGTTGACTTCGTGATCGGCGAAGACGTCGCGACTCCGTTCCATCACGGCAATCAATCGACTGGTGCCGGTACCGCGTGGCAGCGCGTCGCTCATGGGACGATCAATCACATCAAACGGGGACACGGTATCGACGCGCACATCGCGGGCACCGCGCCAGACCAATACGTTTTGACCTCCGTCTCCTGCGTGAAACTCAAAGACATCGTCGCCAAAATCACCTGCGAGCGCTTCAAGAAGTTGCGCAGCTTCCTCGCGACGAATGCCACCCGCCCGTGGATCATAGAGCGTGTGATCGTCGGCGGTTACGAGGCTCAGCCGAAAGGCTTGATCCAAACTGCCCACCGTGACGCCTAGCGTAGCGGCATCGAGCACGGCGCCAATCTCGTGATATTCACGCGGGTCAAGTCCAAACAGCGAGAGTGCGAAGGCTCCTTCTTCGGCGGCGAGTCCCTTGGATGCAGGCGTGACGCGTCCCAAGCGACCGCGACGCGCGAGCGTATCGAGGTGGGGCGTGGTCGCCGCCTCGAGCGGTGTGCGACCGCCGAGATCTTCCATGGGCCGATCCGCTGCCCCGGCCGCAATTACTACAATCGTCTTCACGCGCTACTCACCTTGGCCTTCCGGTAGGACGGCTACGAGTCCTTTGCATCCGCATCCGCTCGCGCGTCGGATCGGTCTTCGCCCGGAAGGTAGGGCCAGAGGAAGGGCTTGCCTTCCACCGCATGCCGTTCAACGCGTGCGACCGACGTTTGAAGAAAGAGCTCCATCACCGCGCCCGTTTTGCCCTCGTGAAGGTGACCGGAATACGAGATCAGTTCGCGCGGCGCAAGGACCACGTGAACGTGAGCAACGGGCGTGTTCTCTTCGCCGTGAATCGTAAGGCTGCCGGTGAGACTCGAAACTTCCATCGGTTCGTCAAAGCGCCGTTTGACGTACTCGCCTGTATCGGGATCGAGAAACCCAAGCGTGGCTTGGCTGGTGCTGCCCAGGCCCGTTACCCAGCCGTACACAATCTCCTCGTCGGCGGCAAGTTTGCGAAGCGAAGCGACGATTTCCTCGCCCGGGTCGAGCCGCACGATGTATCGACCGTCTTCAATGGCTGCGAATCGCATACGGTACTCCTCGACGACGCTGCCTTGGGTATACCCCCAATCCCGGCAGGTCGTGTGGAGTTCATCGAGTAGGCTGGGGCCGCGCCACGATTCTAGAGTATGTCTCATGAATCGACGCACGGCACGCCAACCCGCGGGGTCCCTTGGTGCGTATTCACATCGTTATCAACCCCGTGGCCGGTCGCGGACGTGGAGAGGAACTGTGTACGGCGACCGCAGACGCACTCCGTGCGCGCGGCGCAACTGTTTCACACTACGTTTCGCGCGCAGCGGGCGATATCGGCAACCACGTGCTCGCGATGGAACCCGGCCACTGCGACCGTATGGTGATTGGGGGCGGCGACGGAACGGTGGCCGAAGTGCTTAACTGTGGCCGCGACCTACACCATCCTGCAATTGGTGTACTGCCACTGGGCACCGCGAATCTCGCGGCGCGGGAACTCCGCATGCCCATCGGTCTGAAGATCGAACGATGGGCCGAAGGCCTCCTGCGTGCGGAAGCGTGGACGGTGGATTTGATGCAGGCGACGACGTCGAGGGGCACCCAAGACAATCGCGCCTCGCGCCTTGCACTCGCCACCGTGGGCGCGGGCGCCGATGGCGCCGTGGTGCATGCCACGTCGAAAGCGCGTCGCTCACATGGCGGGTTTGGTGGCTACGCACGTTGGATCGCACCATCCATCAAGACACTCAGCGAGTTTGCGTTCCATCCGTTGGTCGTCACGCTGGACGCGTCACGTACAACGACCTGCTCGGCCATCGTTATCCAAAAGGCGGCTACCTATGGCGGGTTGTTTCGGCTTAAGCCCACAGCAGGGCTCGACTCGGGACATATGCGCGTCTTCTTGTTGGATGCACGCGCGATGCGCGACTTCCCGCGCTATGCGCTTGGGGGACTCACTGCGCGCTTGCTGCGCTTCCGCGATGTGCGCTCCTACGCATGCGAGGTGGTACACGTGAAAAGCTCCGCACATGTTGCTGTGCAAGCCGACGGAGATCCCGCCGGACATACCGATCTCACGGTCTCGATCGTTCGCGGCGCCGCTACGTTGCTGCGGGCGCCTTCATAGCGTTACGAATCGCTGCGAGAGAACGTAGCAATGTGGGTGCCCATGCAAGGGGAACCATGTTGGGGCCATCGCTCTTGCCTTGGTCGGGATCTTCGTGCATTTCCATGAAGAATCCATCAACGCCTATGGCTGCTGCGGCGCGCGCGAGCGCAGGCACTTGGCGACGGTCACCGCCGCTCTTGGTTCCAAGGCCCCCGGGCCGCTGCACGCTGTGCGTGGCGTCAAAAATCACCGGATGGCCAAACGAGCGCATCACGGGCAATCCGCGCATGTCCACGACCAGATTGCCGTAGCCAAAGGTCGTACCGCGTTCCGTGAGCAATACGTTCTGCGCACCACCCGCGTGAAGCTTGCCAACGACTTGCTGCATGTCTTCGGGTGCCAAAAACTGCCCCTTCTTCACATTGACAGCTTTCCCCGACGCTGCACATGCGGTGAGCAAGTCGGTTTGACGGCAAAGGAAGGCGGGAATCTGCAGGATGTCCACGACATCGGCGACCGCCGACACTTGCGTCACATCGTGAATGTCTGTGAGTACAGGGACGCCAACCTCACGGCGCACAGTGGCAAGCGTCTTCAATCCTTCGTCGAGCCCGGGACCACGAAACGAATCGATGCTGGTTCGATTGGCTTTGTCAAATGACGACTTGAAAACGAATTGGAAGCCGGCGTCACGAGCGATCTCACGAATCGCTTCGGCATGGCGCAACGCACTGTCATGGCATTCGATGACACACGGGCCGGCAATCAGCAAGGGTGCATGACCGGGCCCCACACGAAGCGAATCGACGTGGCAAACGGATACGTGTTCATCACCGGTCGTGGGCATGGGGTAGGCGTCGGTCATGCGAGTTCCTTCCACGCGGGATTGGCATGCTCATGAGTACGCAACTCAGCCAACGTTTGCCGTGAGCGGATAAGCGCGACGCGCTCACCGTGCACCAACACCTCGGCGGGACGCGGGCGATCATTGTAGTTGCTCGCCATGGTGGATGCGTAGGCGCCGGTACTCATCACGGCCAGGAGTTCTCCGCGCTGTACCAATGGCAGCGGACGATCCTTCGCGAAAAAATCCCCCGACTCGCACACGGGACCCACCACGTCACAGCGCGGCGCATTGCCTTCTTCACCAAGAGGCGGAGGCGGCGTGCCTCGCGCGGGCCAAATGCGATGGTACCCGTTGTACAAGCTTGGGCGAATCAAGTCGTTCATACCTGCATCAACGACAACGAAACGGCGATCGCCGCTGGACTTGTTAAGAACCACTTCTGTCAACATGACGCCCGCGTTTCCAACAATCACTCGACCGGGTTCCATGATGAGCTTGTACCGCGCGTGCTCAAAGAGAGGCGCAATCTGCTGGGCATAGTCGGTAAACGCGGGCACGTCTTCGTCGCGGTAGTAGATGCCATAGCCGCCGCCCATATTGATCCACTCGATCTGTTTGCCGGCGGCACCCAAAGACGAGGCAAACTCAAGCACCCGTCGTACCGCACGCGTATGGGGCTCCACCGTCGTGATCTGACTCCCAATATGGCACTGTACGCCGCGCAGCGAAAGCGCAGGATGGGTTCGAATTCGCACCGCCAAGGCGCTTGCGCGCTCAAGATCCACGCCAAACTTGCTCTCGCGCTGCCCGGTGGCGATGTAGCGATGGGTCTTGGGGTCCACATCGGGATTAACGCGAATGGCAATACGCGCTTCAGCACCCACGCGCGACGCCATATCGCCTAAGATGCCGACCTCCGCCTCGCTCTCGACATTGAACAGTAGCACACCGGCATCCATGGCGGCCGCCATTTCGTCGTCGCGTTTGCCAACACCGCTAAAGACGATGCGATCGGGCTTGCAACCAATACTTAGTACTCGTTCCAGTTCGCCAACACTGACAATGTCAAACCCGCACCCAAGTGAGCGAAGCAGTTCAAGAATCGCGAGGTTCGAGTTGGCCTTGACCGCATAACAAATGAGCGGCGACACCGATGCGAATGCGTCTTGGATGGACTTGACATGATCGCGAATGGTCTGGGATGAGTAAACGAAGAGCGGCGTGCCAAACGTGCGCCCGAGCGTTTCCAACGGAATCCCCTCGCAGAAGAGTTCTCCGTCGCGATAGTGAAACTGGTCCATAGGCGTGGAAGCGTACCCTCGTACACGGCATGGGCGCGCTCGCGGCGGCAAGAATACGGGCGAAATCGACTTGTCGATCGATGGTATCGTCGCTGTATGGCGACAAAGAAACGAAGTTGGCGTTGGCGGCGGGCAGCGTGGCTGCCCTGCGCGGTCGTATCGACGGTTGCGGTACTTGGCGCCTGCGGAGGAAGTGGCGGCGGCAGCGGCGACGCAGGCGGAGGTGCCACGCTGCCATATGGGCTCGCGTCGCGCACGCCACTGGCGGCCCATGGGTTTCCAGGCGTGCCTCCCACGCCGCGTCCGGTGGACGTGGAACCCGCCTACCCAAACGTGAGCTTTCAAACCCCCATCTACCTCACATCGGCGCAGGTGCCCGACGGGTCGTCATGGATGTTTGCCGTGCAGCAAGGCGGCATCATTCGCGTGTTTCGAAACGACGACACGATTTTAAACGCACAAGCCACCAACTTCCTCGACATCACTTCATTGGTCACGTTCTCGGGTGAACAAGGACTCTTAGGCCTAACGTTTGATCCCGACTTTGGAACGCCGGGAGATGCCCATGAGGGCGAGTTCTACGTGCACTACTCCGCAAGTACACCGCGACGATCCGTTATTGCACGTTTCACGGCCACCTTCCCTGCAGGGCAAGCCCCGGTCGTAACCAACACCACGCCCGAAGTCATCCTTGAGGTGTCGCAACCCTATTCCAATCACAACGCGGGAAGCATTGAGTTTGGACCGGATGACTACCTCTACATCGCGATGGGCGATGGCGGCTCCGGCGGCGATCCGCAAAATCATGCGCAGAACCTTGGCGACCACTTGGGCGCATTTCTGCGCATTGATCCGCGCAACCCTCCGCCTGGTCAAATGTATGCCATACCACCCGACAATCCGTTTGTCGGCAATCCAAACGCGCTTGACGAGATCTGGGCGTACGGTTTTCGAAACCCCTTCCGCTTTTCGTTCGATGCGCTGACCGGTGACTTGTGGGCCGGTGATGTGGGACAGGTCACGCGCGAAGAAATCGATCTTGTTACGCGCGGCGGTAACTACGGATGGCGCGTGTACGAAGGCAACGTGGAATTCAACAATCCAAGCAGCTTGCCGCCCGATGCGTTCGTGGCCCCCATCATTGACTACCCACGTTCGTTGGGATCCACCGTGGTGGGTGGTTATGTCTACCGGGGCCAAGACGTGCCGAGCCTTTCGGGTGCGTACGTCTACGCCGACTTCGGATCCGGACGTGTGTGGGCGTTGACCTACGACGGCACGGCGGTCACGTCCAACACGGAGATTCAGTCGATCAATTCGATAGCGGGATTCGGTGAGGACGAGCGCGGGGAGCTCTACGCCGTCACGATCGGCGGCACGATCTATCGCTTTGTGGAACCGGCGGGAGGGCCTCCGACGACGGTGCCGGCCAAACTCAGTGACACGGGGTTGTTTACGAACCTCGCCACGCTCACTCCCACTGCAGGGCTCATTCCCTACGACCTCAACTCCGCACTTTACTCCGATGACGCGTTCAAACGTCGCTGGATCGGCCTGCCGGGGACGAGCACCATGACGTTTTCGCCCGGAGGCAACTGGTCATTCCCCGTCGGGACTGTGTTGGTGAAGCACTTCGAGTTGGAGGAAACGGTTGGCGACCCCTCGTCCCGACGGCGGATTGAAACGCGCGTGCTAATTCACGGGACATCCGAGTGGCTGGGCTACACCTATCGCTGGAATGCGGCGCAGACCGACGCGGACTTGATGGACACGTCAATGGATGAGGACTTCGTGATAAGCGACGCGTCAGCACCCGGCGGATCGCGTTCGCAGACGTGGCACTACCCGAGTCGAACCGAGTGCATGCAATGCCATACGCAAGCGGCGGGGCGGGTCTTGGGTGTGCGTACGGGTCAAGTCAACCGCGATTACAACTATGCGGCGGCCACCGACAATCAGTTGCGCACATGGAATCACATTGGCCTGTTTTCAAATGACCTGTTCCCGGTCATGCCCGAGGATCCCTCGCTCTACACCGCGTGGCCAAATCCCGAAGATGGGTCGGCGTCGCTCTCATCTCGTGCGCGCGCCTACTTAGCGGCCAACTGCGCGCAGTGCCACCTGCCATCGGGACCGGCGCCGGGGGATCTTGACTTGCGCTATGCCACGGCGCGAAGCGCTATGAACGCCATCGACGTTCGACCGCAGAGCGGCGACCTTGGCCTTAGCGACGCCTATATCATTCGCACCGACGTCAAGGAAGACAGCGTGCTCTGGGAACGCATGCGCCGTCTCGACAACACCCGCATGCCCCGCATCGGTTCGCTCCGCGTCCACCAATCCGCCGTGGATCTCATCGGCACCTGGATCGACGCCGGCGCCCCTTAGCCCGGACGATTCGCCAAGATTACCTGGTATAAGCGGCGCGTTAGTTGGGGAAGAAAGGCTGTTTGGCGGGCGGGGGATTGAGGAGCTTGTGGCGCTCGCCGTCGCCTTCTTCGGCGATGCGTTCGAGATGTTCGCGTAGGCGGCCAAGGGTCTTGGTGTGAATCTGACACACGCGACTCTCGGAGATGCCCATAACGCGGCCAATCTCTTTCATCGTGAGTCGCTCTTGGTAGTAGAGCGCGATTACCGTTTGTTGCGGCTTGGACAGCACGCCCACGACGGAGTGCGCGAGGTCTTCGGCAACCATCTTTGAGAAAGGCGCTTCACTATCACGATCCATGAGTGCATCGAGCTTGCGAAGCACGCGCGGATCATCATCACGCTCGTCTTGATGGCAAAGTGTATAGACGCTGGTCATATTCGACTCACGGCGAAGCTTCTGTGTTTCGCTGTGTGTGGAACCGAGCAGTTCGGCGACTTCGTGATCACTGGGTTCGCGGCAAAGTTCTTTGCGCAGGTGCGTGACAGCCTTGTTGTAGGTGCTCGCGCGGTTGCGAACCAAACGCGGTACCCAGTCCTGCGAACGAAGCTCATCGAGAATCGCACCACGAACACGTGTTGAGCAATACGACTCAAAGGGAGTGCCGCGCGAGAGGTCGTAGTTCTCGATGGCACTCATGAGACCAAAGACACCTGCGCTGCGGAGGTCCTGCACGTCGATCGAACGCGGTAGGCGTGACGCAACGCGATTGCCGATCATGCGTACGAGATAAAGGTAGTGCTCGATCAGTTGGTCACGCAGACGGCGATCGCCCGAGGTCTTGTAGGCACGCCATACGGGCGTGAGGTCCTTCTTGGGGTGACGTGAACTCCGGCGACGGCGCCTGCGAGGGGGGCGGCTCTTGGCCGTTCGGGCCGGTGGTGTATCAAAGGGCAGTGTGGGGACTGAGCGGGTCTTCGTGCCGGATTCTGTCTTCATTGCCATCCATCCACCTGGGGGTGAGCTGCCGATCCCGGGGAACCCCAGGGGGCACGGCGCGCGACTGCCTCCTCCGGCGCCCAGGGCCCTCCAGAGCCCGTTCATTTGGGCGCCACGCGGATTTCGCGCGCCGATGGGAGGATCCTGCCGCTCAAATCTCAAAGTCCCAAGCCCAAAAGACCGACGTAATAGGCACTTGGAGGCATTGGACGGCCTGGGATCGACCACCATAAAATGCGGTTTTGGTGGTGTTATTGCCTTAATTCTACAAGATATGGGGTACCAACAACACACGACGCCGACAAAACGCTACTTGTCACAACAACGTAATTTGGTCCAAATTCGGCAAAAACTACCCCATTGACTCTCAAGTAACACGACCCAGGGACACTCCGGAGCGGCCAGAGAATGGGGACCTTCGGGGCGCTAACCCGGGTACCGTCGCCCACCGCCGAATCGTTTCGATTGGCATAGGGAGCCCGTCATGGCTGACCATATGGACCGCGTTGTCGCCCTCACCAAGCGCCGGGGGTTCGTCTACCCCTCCTCCGACATCTACGGCGGATTCCAGGCCACCTACGACTACGGCCCAGCCGGTGTGGAACTCAAGCGCCTCATCAAACAGGACTGGTGGGATACCAACGTACGAGGTCGCGACGACGTGGTGGGCTTGGATGCGTCGATTTTGATGTCGCCCAAAGTGTGGGAAGCATCGGGTCATGTAAGCGGCTTCAACGATCCATTGATTGATTGCAAAACGTGCAAGGCGCGCTTTCGAGCGGACAAAATGGACGGTGCGCGTTGCCTGAAGAAGCCTTCGAAGTCGCCCCATGAATGCGGCGGTGAACTCACGGAACCGCGTCAGTTCAACATGATGTTTAAGACCAAAGCGGGGCCCGTGGATGACACCGCCGCCGACTGTTACCTACGTCCCGAAACGGCGCAAGGCATCTTCGTGAACTTCAAAAACGTAATGGAAACCACGCGCGTCAAGATTCCATTCGGCATTGGCCAAATTGGAAAAGCATTCCGCAATGAAATCGTGACCGGCAACCAACTCTTTCGTATGCGCGAGTTTGAGCAAATGGAACTTGAGTTCTTCTGCAAGCCGGGCACCGAAGGCGAATGGTTTGAGTATTGGCGCGCCGAACGCTTGCGTTGGTGGCAAGACCTTGGCGTGCGCAAGAGCAAGTTGCGCATTCACGACCACGGCGAAGGCGATCTCGCCCACTACGCCGCGGCATGCGGTGACGTGGAGTACGAATACCCGTGGGGCTGGGACGAAGTCGAAGGCATTGCATCGCGCACCGACTATGACTTGAGCCAGCACCAGGAACACAGCGGCAAGAAGCTCACCTATCAAGACGAGGAAACGCGCGAATGGACGGTTCCGTACGTGATTGAACCTTCGGCCGGTGTGGATCGTTGCTTCCTGACGATTCTCTGCGACGCCTACGAAGAGGAGGTCAAACCCAACGGCGAAAAGCGCACCGTGCTTCACATCCATCCCAAGCTTGCCCCCGTACAGGTGGCCATCTTCCCGCTCGTTAAGAAGGACGGGTTGCCGGAGAAGGCGCGTGAGTTGCAAAGCACATTACGTACTTCCTTGCGCTGCATGTATGACCAAGGCGGTTCCGTAGGGCGACGCTACAGTCGCGCCGATGAGGCGGGCGTGCCCTTCTGCATAACGCTCGACAGTGAGACCAATGAGAAGGGCACCGTCACTGTGCGCGATCGCGACTCCATGAGCCAAGATCGGGTTGCGATCGACAACTTGACGGCGCATCTCCACGAGCGCATAGCCTCGTGGACGCGCGGCGAGTAGCGACGATTACTTGAGAAGCTCTCGATCCAGGCGCCAGCGGGTGTTGTTGGGACTGTCGTTTAGGGCCTTGTCGAATGCATCGCGTGCAGCGGCTACGTCGCCCTGGTCACGGAGTATGTAGGCGAGCGCCGCGTACTGGGAGGCATCACCACCATCTAGGGTGACTGCACGCAAATTATCCACCGCCTTAACGGGATCATGCCGCGCAAGAAGGCGCCACGTCCACTCATCTGCATGGCCTTCTTTTTGCGCACGAGCGAACAATGCCTGTGCTTGCTGCTTATCGCCCTTGGCGGCATGCGACAATCCAAGCACGACTAGCCCAACAGACTCCGCATCGTCTTCTTTGAGTGATGATGAGAGTGTTCGTAGCGCCTTAGACTCATCAATTCCAAGCATCGCGGAAATCCACTCGCCATCGGATTGGTCTTTGCTGTGTGCAAGTTCGTAGAAACCCATGGCATCACTCGTCTTGCCGGTCGCAGCCAGCGCACGGGCATAGATCCCCAAGACCTCGTCGCCAAACGAACTCGGCTCCCACTCTCCAATGTGTGCCTGCAGGTACGTCGCTGTGCGCGCGGGATCTAGGCGCACCAATGCACTCAGCCACTCGCTATCTTCTGGGTCGAATGACAGAGCGCGCAAGTAGGCGTCCGCGGCCTCTTCGAGCTGGCCGTTTCGCGCAAGTGCTTTCGCATACACGCCAATGGACTCATCGTCGCGCGAGTTTGCTAGGACCTCTCGCATGACCGACAACGCTCGCTTGGGATCCTCATTGAGTAAGTCTTCGAGCCAATCGTCACCTGGATCCTGACGAATGGCCATCTCATCGGCGTCCATGGCCCCCGCCAAATCACCCGCCTCGCGTCGAATGCTGGCAAGTAGCTTCCAAAGTGCTGCATCATCCGGTGCGCCCCTGATCTTTGTCTCGAGGTACGCGCTTGCGGCGGCGAAATCAATGGTCGCCCACAGCCCAACAAGCTCTTCGTCGTCATCCACTTCGGCGACCCCAATTCTCAGTAGCAAGCTCGCCGCAGTCTTTCGATCGACTTCAATCATCGATTTCGCGACTTCGAGAAATTGCACGTCGCCCCAGTGTTCTGTTCGCTCGGCCAAATCCAGACTTGCGGCAACAGCAGCATCGGGCTCGGCCTTCAGATAGATGTCCAACAAGTAGGCATGTTGTCTCTCATGCGCGGGCAGCGATTCACGGGCGGCTTTGGCCGCTCCAGAGGAATCGCCACGACTGAGGAAGAAGCTGGCGATTTTCCAGCCTGAGGACCAGTAGCTCGAATCCCTCACAAGGAACGCGCGCAGGGAAGCAACTTGTTCGGACGTGGGAAGCAATTTGAGTACATCCAAAACGTCATCGATGGCACAAGAGAGTTCGGCGCCCACATCGAACATGCGATGCATATCGTCGTACCTTCCGGCAATCGCATACAATGACGCCAACGCCTTCCACCCTCGCGAAAGACTTGCCTCATCCCACGTGCCGGACTCATTCTCAAATTCCGTAAGTAGCTCCCGCCCGCGTTCACTGAGCACAACGACAGGAGGGCCCTCTTTCTGCTCGTTCTCAACCTCTCCGTCGAGCGATGCCTTGGACGCAAGCGTCACGGCGCCAGACTCGCCGAGATGTTCTGCAGTCAGTTCACCTTTCGCTGCTTCGTCACTCGCCGTTAACCAAACACACAACGCCCCCACCGCCAAGCCCAACACAAAGAAGATGAGAGAAGAGAAGCGCATGACGTCGTCGAATAAGAGCTTAGCCGACCGTCACGCACCGAGCCTCCATCGCCCATGTCAAGCGGGCGAATTCGACTCAACGTCACGAGCACGAATGATGTGACGATCCGCTCTTGCGCTACGTACTCGTCACACTCGCCGGATCGCTGACACCCAATGCGGCAACAATAAACTCGCGGAACAAGGGGTGCGGTCGTGTGGGCTTGCTCTTGAACTCGGGATGGAATTGCACGCCCACAAAGAACGGGTGGTTCGGTAGTTCGACAATTTCAACGAGATCGCGATCGGGATTCACACCGCCAATAACCATGCCGTGCTCAATGAGCTTCTCTCGATAGGCGTTGTTGAATTCGAAGCGATGGCGGTGGCGTTCTTGAACCGTTTCGTCGTCGTAGGCGGCGCGGGAAATGGTGCCCGCACGCAACGCGCATCGGTAGGCACCCAAACGCATGGTGCCGCCCTTTTCAAGTCCCTGTTGATCGGCCATGAGATCGATTACGGGGTAGGGCGTCTCAGGATCAAACTCGGTGGAGTGTGCGCCGTCCATGCCGGCAACATTGCGCGCGTACTCAATCACCGCGCACTGCATGCCCAAACACAAGCCGAGAAACGGAACGCCGTTCTCGCGGGCCCATCTCACGGCCAAAATCTTGCCTTCGATGCCACGCTTGCCGAATCCGCCCGGCACCACAACACCTGAAACACCGCCCAACGCCTCGCCAATGTTCTCCGGCGTCAAAGAAGCTGAATCGACGCGGCGAATGCGCACCTTCGCTTGGGCATGGAATCCACCATGGGCCAACGATTCATTCACACTCTTGTAGGCGTCACCCAGTTCGATGTATTTGCCAACCAAGGCGACTTCGACTTGCGCCTTGGGGTTGCGAATGCGTTCAAGCAACGCGTGATAGCGATCGAGCTTGAGATCGCCGTGGGGCAGCTCAAGTCGGTCGAGCGCGAGGCGATCAAGCCCCTGCTCGGCCAACATCTGAGGCAACTCGTAGATGCTCGTGGGTACGTCGAGTTCTTCGACGACACGACCGCGCGGCACGTTGCAGAACAGCGAAAGCTTGGCTTTCATCTCGTCGGTCATGGGCAGTTCGGTACGACAAATCAAAATATCGGGCTGAATACCGATTTCGCGCAGCTTCATGACCGAGTGTTGGCTGGGCTTGGTCTTGAGTTCCCCGCTGGTGCGCAAGTACGGAATGTAGGTCAAGTGCGCCACCACGGCATTCTCACTACCCACGTCCAAAATAAACTGACGAATGGCCTCAAGGAACGGCAGGCCCTCGATATCACCCACCGTGCCGCCGAGCTCGCAAATCAGTATGTCGGCGTCACCCGCGCCGCGACGGATGGCCTCTTTGATCTCGTCGGTAATGTGCGGAATGACTTGCACGGTCTTACCGAGGTAGTCGCCGCGTCGTTCTTTGCTAATGACGCTCGAGTAGATTTTTCCGGTGGTGTAGTTGCTGTCTTTGGTGAGTAGCGCACCCTCGGTAAAGCGCTCGTAGTGACCGAGGTCGAGGTCGGTCTCTGCGCCGTCTTCGGTTACATAGACTTCGCCATGTTGGTAGGGCGACATGGTGCCCGGATCGACGTTGATGTAGGGATCGAGCTTTTGATGCTGAATGGAGTAGCCATGACCTTCGAGGAGCAGCCCCATGGCAGCGGACGTGAGTCCTTTCCCCAAGCTCGACACAACACCACCAGTTACGAAGATGTACTTCGCCACAGACCATTCTCCCGATAGGGCGCGGCGCCGCCGCGCGGGGGGAAGGAAAACGCAACCATACCACCCTCGACCGGCCCGGCCGAATGAGAGATTGCCCTCGGGAATTTAGTCGCGACGAGGGACGTCCTTCGAGGCCGCGATCCGCGCTAGAAACTCGTCGTAGTCAGCACGGGTATCGATCCCCAGCGAACGCGCGGAAGCGTCAATTATGCGAATGCGCCACCCGTTCTCAAGCGCCCGCAACTGCTCAAGGCGCTCGCGCTGTTCGCCCTCTGTCTCGGGCAGCATGGGAAACGCCGCGAGCCTTGAACGGCGAAATGCGTAGATCCCCACATGGTGCAAGACCTCTGCACCCCTCTCGACCGAATCTGGATAGGCCCTCTGAAAGCCAATCGCCATACCGTCCGAGTCGCGAATGGCCTTCACCGCATCCGGCGAGGCTGCCACCGAATCATTGGCGAAGGGCGTTGCCAACGTGGCCATGTCCGCCGTCGCCGCCGCCTGGGCTACACGCGCAAGATCGCCCGGCTCCACCAGTGGCTCGTCCCCTTGCAGATTAACGATGACGTCGTGCGCGAGCGAGGCCGCCACTTCAGCACACCGCGACGTTCCTGACGGGTGGTCCGATCGCGTGCGCCTAACTGCGCCGCCAAATGACCGAACGGCTGACTCGATGTCATCACTGTCGGTACAGACCATCACATCGGGACCACCAGGGGCCAACTGCGCGCGCTCAACAACATGTTGAATGAGCGACTTCCCCGACTCGGCAAGCAGGAGCTTGCGCGGCAAACGCGTACTTTTGAGACGCGCGGGAATAAGAATGGCATACGAAAGCGTCAAGACACGCGAATCTTAGGTCACAGACTAGCGACCGCGGTCACGATCGTCGTAGTCGTCATCGTCCTCGTATTTGTCGTTATCGTCCCGGGCGCGGCGATCATCGCCGGAGCGTAGACGGCGCGAACGCGACGATCCTTTTGACGGCTCAGTGGGCAGCACACCCTCGCGCGTCACGCCGGTCCAGTTGAGCGTAGGACGGCGATTTCGCATGATCAGAATGGCGCGTTTGGCCGACGAATAGAGTTTGGGAATCTGCTTCGTACTCGGATTGAGGCCCTGACCGCGCATGTTGAGCAACGTCACACTCTCGCCGGCACGCTCCACCGTCACGCGACCGCGCGCGCGGCTGTGATCGAAATTGGACGACACGTCATCGGTGTCGCGCGCGTAGCGGTAGTAGCCTTCCTTCTCAAGTTGGCGCACAAGTCCCTTGAGATCCGAGTCGGGTACCACCGTAATGTGAGCACGTGCTTCGAGTTCTTCGTTGCCCGCCTTGCGATCGGTCTTGGCGTCGGGATGCCCTTCGCTCACAAGCGTAATCTTCATGTCGGCATCGGGACCGCGATAGGTATTACGCTTTTGCTTGGAGGCCTCATAGAGCTCACGCTCACGCGCCAGCCCCTCCCACGTAACCTTGATCGCTACGCCTCGTCGCGCGCGGTGGCCGCGATCGTCCTCGTCCTTGAAGTAGTCAAGCACGCCGTCATCTTCGGGATCGTCGTCGCGGCGATCGTCCTCGTCCATACGCCCACCGGACTTACGAAACTCCTCAAGCTTCTTCTTGCGGGCTTCGGCCAAGGCCTGCTGCTTGCGTTTCGCGTTCTTCGAAAGCCTCGCAAGGAAGTGATCATCTTCCTTCTTCTCAGGTTGGCTGGCGCACGACGGCAGCATCAGTAAACACAGAGCCACGGCAACCGCCCGAAGCACGATCGATCGGAACGATCCATGCCGCGCGGTGGTGGTCAGTGGTCCCGTCATCCAGTGCGTCCTTCGAACTTCGTTGTGGCGGCGATTCGTAGGCCGCACGCCGCAATCATGCGACGGACGGTTGCGCTTGGCCACTCAAAACACGCCTCACACGCAACGGAAGGGACGAACTTCACGAGAATCGACGTCGAAGTGACGAATGCGTGACGAATCACTACGAGGTAGGCACGGAAACTGGAGGCTCCCACATGACGCTTCGACGCACCCCCATTGCACCATCGACCGACGCAACAAACAGGTGTACCCTCGGTCGCATGAAACGCAGTTGCTTGATTCAAACCCGCGGCTTGGCTGCAATGACAGCCGTCATCTTGACGACGATCGCTATGCCCGCCGAAGCTCGCGAAGAACTACTCCCTCCGGGTATCGTGGCAAGGGTCGCGGGACGTGATATGCCCCTCCAAGGCTTTCACCGCGCGCTCGTCAAACACTCCGAACGCGACTTGAAGGAAACCAAGAGTGGCGCGCGTGCGGTCTTGGAGCAGATGATTGAAGAGCGCGCGGTCCTCCTGTGGTGTCGAGCCAACAACGTGCGCATCGCGAAAGCGGACGTCGACGCCCGCCTACAGAAATTCGATCGAGAGATCCGACGCCATTCGGGTGGGCAACGAACGCTGCGCGACGAAATCAAGCGCCGCGGCAATACAGAACATGAGATTCGCCAGCAACTGGTGCACGAGCTTCGCAAACAGGCCTACGCCAACCACAAGCTCGGCGGCACGATGCCCAAGGACGAACATGCGCGTATTCATCAAACCAAAGTCGTGATCGCCGAACTTCGAAATAAGTTGACCAAGGTCGAATACGGCCTGCCCATGCGCGACGTCGAATCGGTGACGCTACCGAAGGACGTGGTCTGCCGCGTGAACGGCGACCCCATTACTGTTGCGCAATTTGGTAAGCAGCTCGCCATTCGCCTACCGTCCAACGAGATTCGCGAGATCTTGGATCGCGAATGCAAGATCGCGCTCATGACGTCGGCCAGTATTCGATTGAGCGATAAGGAACTGCTCGAAGAAATCGATGTCGTGCGCCGCTTATGGCCGCTTGAGCGCGGAATTCAACGCGAAGACATTTGGCGTACGGTGAGTTTCGACGATCGCTTCAAGGCCCTGTTCAAAATGACCACAAAGGACGTTCACGCGTCACGATTTTTGCGCGGGCAGTTTGGGCTCATTCGAAAAATGCGTCCCGCAGTCACGGATGAAGACGTGGCGAAGGAGTTCGAAGAGCGCAAGTCAACGATGTTTGGCAAGCAGATGCTCGCGGCCGACTTCCGATTCGCATTCGCGCAAAAGAAGCAGATGTTCGGCGGCCCCAAGCGTTCGCGTAACGCCGCCCAACGCGAAGCGCGCCAAGTATTGGCGTGGCTCGAAAGCGGTATGCCGCTATCGGAAGCCATGCGCCGCATTGGGAACCGACGGGACCAGTTCACCACGGCGATGAAAGTGCGCCTCAACAACAAGGGCAACGACAAGCTGCTCTACGATGCAGTGGCCAAGTTGCGAGACGGCGAATGGAGTTCACCCATTGAGACACTCTCCGAAGTGCATATTTTGGTGCGCACGGGAACGCAACCAGCGCGCAAGCGAAACGAAGTAGCGCCGCTCGTGCGCGAACTTCTCGCACGGCGCCGCGCGCGCGAGTGGATTGAAAAGCGCATCAAAGACCCCAAAATAGTGCGCGTTCGCTGGCCCCTGGATGAACGCCGCGATACGCCGCCGCGGTAGCCTGCGCCTATACGCCGCTTCGCTACGAATCGGCGTGCATCCGTAGCCAGGCCTCTTCGGCGGCGTACAGATGCTCGGGGACCTTGCCCAGTTGTTCTTTGGCTTCCTGCAACGCTGCCCGCGCCTCGGCAACGTTCTTGGCGTCCGCCGCCTTCCAGAACTTGCGATGTGCCGTTTGCGCAATGGCCGCCTCGCCGGCCTTGCTAAGCCCCTTGTGCTCGGTCCACCAGTCAAACCACGCGTTGGCCACGGCGAGGCGCGACGTGGATCCACTGCTGCCATTCTTGAAGATCTCAAGAATAATCGCATCGAGTTTGCGCGGGTCGGTACTGGCGAGCTTCATGGTTGAGTCGTCAAAGCCGACGAGTTTTCTTGCCGTTAGCTGCAAACCACGCAACGCCTCTCGAAAGGCGACTTCCGACTTGGCTTCATTTCGAATTATGGCGATGAAGCAACCTTGAAAGCGGTTCTTTGCCAGGAACTGATGCGCAGCTTGGACTGCGCTGGAACGAACGGTGCTTTCCTTGTCAAAGAAGTAGGTGGCAAAATCGTCCAGAAACGACGTGTCTCCCGAACCCGCCATGACTTCAAGTGCGTGGCGCCGTTCCTCACTATCGCGAGTCGAATCCGTCACGATGGAGAGAATGTTGGCCTTGTCGTCGCGCGTCCATTCGGGCATGCGGCGGTAATGAATGAGCGCAGCCAAACGCAACATGTGTTGATTGCTGGCCAAGGCCTCGGCGTTGATGCGTCGAACTTCGCTGGCATCAATAGCATCGGCGCACACCTCGTCCATAGACATCATACGGAACAGGTTTTGAAGCGCACGCATCCGCACCACCACGTAGGGCGATGACTCGGCAAGAGCTTTCAATTGCGGCACGCTTTCGCAGTCCTGAAATTGACGCACGGCTTCAATGGCGGTTTCCATAAGCCGACTTTCCAATTTGCGATCGGTAGCGGGATTGTTTGATGCCGTCAAAAGAGGACGAATGACGGGCATCGCCTCGTTCATGTCAATTTTTCGGGCCAACCCCACGGCATGGGTACGGCTCATGTCATCTTCGCGGGCAAGCCAGTTGGCAATGATCTTCTGCGCTTGCCATCGATCGTCCTTGACGTAGTAGTTCACAAACGTGGACTGAGTGGACAACGCCTTTAGCGCGACTTCTTGTGCGCGCGGGGCGCCGTTCTTGAGCGCGTCTTCCAATTGCGTGCGTCGATTGCGCTGAAGCAACAACTTGCCGCATGTAAGGCGCACTTCAAATGAGCGACTGTCGTTGTGAAGCGCTTGCTTGAGTCGCTCATTGACCGCGGCCGCATCGGGATGCTCGGTCAGCTTGTCGATCATCTCCTTGACCACCTTGGGGTTGTCGGAGTTGAGTCCGTTGATCAGAATAGAATGCTGCAACGAGGGCCACCAGAGGTAGAGCCCCACACCAAGTGCCAACACGAGAGGGAGGCCAATCCAAAGAAACCGCTTCCACGACGAAGATGACGCACGCGACGCATCGGTTGGTGGCATGGCGGCTGGTGGCGTGGCGGTTGAATCGTCCATGAGGACTCCGAGTTCCGGGCGTGGGCCTGCGCTCGACCAAGAGGCGACGGCTCACCTTACCGACACGCAAAATCGCGCACGACATTCCGCCGCGAGTGGCCGGGTCGAATGCGGTCGAAGTGGTAGGGTGTGGCCAATAGCCCCATGGGCCGTTTGAATCGCGAACCCGCCCCATTGCTGGAGCATGTACCCATGGCCGCGCGCCCAGTCGATCCACCGTCCTTCACGGTTGAGGCCGGATCGGCCGACGCGGGCATGCGGGTCGACAAATTCCTCGCAACGCGCATTGACTCCGTGAGTCGCAGTGCACTGCAACGGCTGATTGGGGAGGGGTGCGTGCGAATCGACGGGCAGCCCACGCAAGCGAGTGATGCCAAGCGCAAGATTCAAGGCAGCGAGCGCATTGCTATATGGACACCGAAACCCGCGCCGCACCACGTGACCCCCGAGAACATTCCTATCGAGATCGTTTTCGAGGATGAACACATCGTGGTGGTGAACAAACCTCACGGACTCACCGTGCATCCTGGCAGCGGACAACCCGACGGGACCCTTGCCAACGCACTTGTACACCACGTCGCGTCCATTGCGTCCGTAGGCGCGGAAGGACGCCCGGGCATTGTGCATCGCCTGGATCGTGATACGTCCGGTGTCATGGTCGTCGCAAAGGATGAGGCATCGCATCGCGTGCTCTCAGCGGCGTTCGCGGAGCGCACGGTGAGCAAGGTGTACGTCGCTTGCGTGCACGGCCAACTCGATGCAAACGAAGGCACGATTGAGCTACCGCTTGGACGATCCTTACGCAACCGTACACGTATGGCCGTTCGCCACGACGGCGGACGCCCGTCCACGACACGGTGGATGTGTCAGGAGCGGATGCGCGACCACAGCATGCTTCACTGCTTTCCGCAAACGGGTCGCACGCATCAAATTCGAGTTCACCTGCGCGCGTTGGGCCATCCGATTGTGGGTGATCCGTTCTACGGACGTCGCCAGCTCGACAAGAGGCTCGGCAGCCCGCGCCTCATGCTTCACGCATTCCGGCTGGGGTTTACCCACCCCATTTCCCATGCACCACGTTCGTTCGAAGTGCCACCACCCAAGGCGTTCGATGCGGTGCTGGATCAGCTTCGCAGTCCCTAGACGTTACGTAAGCGGGCCTCATCCAAAAATGAGAAAAGGCCACCCGCATTGCGGATGGCCTTTGGTAGGCGGCTTGCGCGCCGCCCCATGCAGAAAATACGAGTTACGTATCTACCTGTCGTCTTCTTGAAAAACGGATCTACTTGACGAACGGCTGGTCGCCAAGGAGTCCAACGCTGAGGATGGCGAACGAACGCGTGCGCGTATCGTAATCCTTCTCGTTGTTGAAGACCTCAAACATCAAGTCGCGAACCTTGCTGAGCTCAGTTGCCGAGAACTGGCGAGCAGGATCGGCACGGCGAAGCACGCCGTAGCCAAGCGCGGCCGACTGGTGGACGATGACGTCTTCATCTTTGTGAAGGCCATTCTTGAGCAACTCAATGTGAGCAGGCTTGGTAGCAATCTTGCCGCCAGCGATGTAAGCGGCGGAACGAGCATCGGAGTGCTTTACGTTCTTGCGGTCCATCGCCCACTTGAGCGTCTCGATGATGTCGGTACGTACCAACGCGTCGGTTGCGTGCGTCGAGTCGGAGCGGTTTGCTGTGTCGCCACCACCGATCTGGAAGAGCGGGTTCTGCGAAGACACGCGGGTGTAGAGTGACTTCTTCAAGTTCTCAATGCCGGCGTTGTTGTAGTGGTACCAGAAGTTCCACGTCTCAAACCCAGTGCTTGCCTTCTTGGGCTTACGCTTCTCGGGACCAACCTGAGGACCCGTGGGTGCTTCCGTAGCAGGCGGAGCCGTATCGGGCGTGGGCGCTGCGGGAGGCGTGGTGGGGCCAGATGTAGGAGGCGCCGAAGGCGGCGTGGTGGGGCTTTCGGCCGGGGGGGGCGTTGCGGGGGTTGGATCTTCGGCTTCGCGAAGACCTGGGGGAATCTCACCCGCACCACCGCGATACTGGCCACCGTGTGCCCAGCAGTCGTTTGCGGTGAAGAGGAGAGCAGCACCGGCAACCAATACTCCGATGACAAGCTTCATGGGTTCTCCTTCGTCATTAGGGACAGGAACATGATTTGAATGCGCCACGCGCCCCGTCTTTGCAGAACGAGGAACCCCGTCTTTGTAGAACGAGGAACGAGGTGCACTGAATTCTGTACGATCGCGGAAGAAATCGTGTGCCGTCCAAGATACTACGAATCGTGCCTTTTGGCTTCGATCCGCCGTCTTCTAAGGACGACTCGAAACTCTCCGCGGATTGGACGACGCTGATTCACCTGGTGATGGTGACCCAGGCGTCGTCACACCAAATCCTACGCACGAAGAGTGCCTCTTGGACAACTTGCCGCGCATTCGGCCGTATCGCTTAGATCACACGTCGTAAGTTACCTGATGATAACGATTTGCGTCGGATCGACGTGTCGTTTGCATACAAGTAGCATTCACGAAACACGTCCTCACAGCGCCCGCGTGCTACCTCTAGGTAGCAACCGTCGCGAGAATGTGCGAATTGCCCCCGGTCCGCGACCGCAGGACGGGGATTCGAAAAGGGAAGAACTCGCGGCGGAAGTGGGAAGCGGAGCAACCGTTCCGTAGGCTTCCTCGCCATGCCCCCCATCGACTCTCCTGCCCCAACCCAATCGTTCGCCCACCTCGGGCCCGTGGATCACATTGGCATCGCCGTCAAGGATTTGGGCGCTGCCAAGCAGCTGTACGGAGACACCTTCGGCCTCTCGGTGGTCTTTGAAGAAGAGGTGGCTACCGAGCACGTGCGCGTCGTCGCGTATGACGGTGGCGGCATGCGCATTGAACTGCTTGAGAGTACCGATCCCGAAGGTCCGATCGCGCGCTTTATCGCCAAGCGCGGCGAAGGCATTCACCATGTTTGTTATCGCGTCCACGACATCGACGCCACGCTTCGCCACTTAGACGCCGCAGGGGTGCGATTGATCGACAAGACGTCCAGACCCGGTGCGGGTGGGTGTCGCGTTGCCTTTATTCACCCCAAAGGCGCTGGCGGCGTGCTGGTCGAAATCTCACAACCGCCATCAGGAGGATCACCGCATGACGCCTGACGCGCGCCCAGACGAACCGCACGTTCCATCGGCCATCGATGAACTCAACCGTCGCCGGGAGGCAACAAAGTTGGGTGGTGGCGTGGATGCCATTGAACGCCAACATAAGCGCGGCAAACTGACTGCGCGGGAACGCCTCGACCTGTTACTCGATAGTGGAAGTTTCGAGGAACTTGATCCCTTCAAAATGCATCGCTGCCGTGACTTTGGCATGGACGAAAAACGCATACCTGGCGATGGTGTTGTAATGGGCATGGGTCGCATCGATGGTCGCGTTGTGGCGGCGTTTGCGCAGGACTTCACCGTGTTTGGTGGTTCGCTCAGCGGTGCCAACGCGGAGAAAGTGTGCAAGCTCATGGACATGGCCATGAAAGTTGGCTGTCCCGTACTTGGCCTCAATGATTCGGGCGGAGCGCGCATCCAAGAAGGCGTCGTTTCACTGGGTGGCTACGCCGACATCTTCTTGCGCAATACCCTCGCATCGGGTGTTATTCCGCAAATTTCGGCAGTTTTAGGGCCCTGTGCCGGAGGAGCGGTCTACTCGCCCGCGATTACCGACTTTGTCGTGATGGCCGAAGGCACGTCCTATATGTACGTGACCGGACCGGGCGTAACCAAGACCGTTACGCACGAGGAAGTGACCCACGAAGAGCTCGGCGGTGCTTCCGTTCACTCCGAAAAGTCGGGCGTTGCACACTTTCGTGTGCCGGATGAATCCGCAGCCATTGCCACACTCAAACGTCTGCTTGCGTTTCTTCCTCAGAACAACGCGGAGGGTCCTCCTCAAGGTCCACCCGGCGACGACATCAATCGCATGGACGATGCGCTCAACACCATCGTTCCCGAGGATCCCAATCGACCGTATGACATGCGCGATGTCATTCGCCGCATTGTTGATCACGGTGACTTCTTGGAAGTCCACGAACATTTCGCGGGCAACATCGTGGTTGGCTTTGCACACCTCGGCCAACGTGCCGTCGGCATCGTTGCCAATCAACCGCAGGTGCTCGCGGGGTGCCTAGACGTAAACGCGTCGATCAAGGCTGCGCGCTTCGTTCGCTTTTGCGACGCGTTCAACATTCCCCTCGTCACGTTTGAAGACGTGCCTGGATTCTTGCCGGGTACGGACCAAGAGTGGAACGGCATTATTCGCAATGGGGCCAAGTTGCTCTACGCCTACTGCGAAGCCACGGTGCCCAAGCTCACCGTGATTACACGCAAGGCCTACGGCGGCGCCTACGACGTGATGTCCAGCAAACACATTCGGGGCGATTGGAACGTGGCGTGGCCCACCGCCGAAGTCGCTGTGATGGGCGCCAAAGGCGCTGTCGAAGTGATCTTTCGAAAGGAGATCGCGGCGGCCGATGAGCCGGCGGTCGTGCAAGCGACGCGCGAAGCCGAGTACCGCGAGCGCTTTGCCAACCCCTACGTGGCGGCCGAGCGCGGCTACCTCGACGACGTGATTGAGCCGCGCCACACACGCCCCAAACTCATCGCCGCATTGGCATTTCTGGAGACCAAACGCGACCAGAACCCGCCCAAGAAGCACGGGAACATTCCGCTTTGAGTTCCTCCGCAACGTCCATTAAGAAGTTGCTCGTCGCCAATCGCGGTGAGATAGCCCTGCGGATCATTCGTGCCGCGCACGAATTGGGTATCCAAACCGTTGCCGTGTTTTCGGACGCAGATCGCACCGCGCTTCACGTGCGTGCGGCCCACGAAGCCATTCGCATTGGCCCACCGCCACCCGGGGAGTCCTACCTGCACATTGACGGGTTGTTAGAAGCTTGCCAAACCTCAGGTGCCGACGCGGTCCATCCCGGTTATGGATTTCTCGCCGAGAACGCGGAGTTCGCAACGCGCGTCGTTGCGGCCGGACTTCGGTTCGTAGGGCCCTCGCCTGCATCGATGAATGCCATGGGCGACAAGATTTCCGCACGGCGCACCGTAGCGTCATCCGGCGTTCCCCTGGTTCCCGGCGCCGAACTCAAGGACGCCAGCAATCACAAGGCGCTGGCTGCAATCGCAAAGGACGTGGGCTACCCGCTACTTGTAAAGGCTTCCGCTGGTGGCGGTGGCAAGGGTATGCGCTTGGTAGAGGATCCAAACGACCTCGTCGAAGCCGTGGCACGCGCCTCGGGCGAGGCGCAGACCGCTTTTGGCAATCCCACCGTGTACCTCGAACGATTCATCACCGGTCCACGACACATTGAGATTCAAGTGTTGGCCGATCGCCATGGCAACACCGTCGCTCTAGGTGAGCGCGAGTGCTCCGTGCAACGTCGCCATCAAAAGGTGATCGAAGAACGCCCGTCGTGTGTGATTACGCCAGCGTTTCGCACCGCCATGGAAGCCGCCGCTGTCGCAACGGCCAAGAGCTGTGACTACGAGGGTGCGGGAACGGTTGAATTTCTGGTGGGCGATGACGGATCGTTCTACTTCCTTGAAATGAACACGCGCATTCAAGTGGAACATCCCATTACCGAACTTTGTTACGGCGTGGACTTGGTGCAAGAGCAGCTGCGAATTGCCGCCGGGGAGCCATTGTCCTTTGGCAACACGGTGCCTACGCCCCAAGGACATGCCATTGAGGCGAGAGTGTGTGCAGAAGACGCCGATGCGGGTTTCTTGCCAAGCACAGGCACCCTGGGCCCCATCCAACTTCCCGGCGGGCCGGGCATCCGTTGCGATGGCCACGTCTATGCCGGCCAGGACATCACACTGCATTACGACAACCTCCTGATGAAGGTGATCGCGCACGCACCCACGCGCACCATGGCGATTGACCGTCTGCGACGCGCACTTCATGAAACTCGCTTGCCCGGCATCACAACGAACTTGCCACTACTCGTGCGCACCTTGGACCATCCCGATTTTCAATCCGGTAACTACGACACGTCCATTCTGGAAGACGATCTCCGCCAACCGCCTGCCATGGATGCCGTGACGATCATCTCGGCGGCCTTAGCAAAACACCGACGAGTACGCCCACGTGTTGTGCCCACGTCGGGCGCTTTCAAAGGAGTCGCATCGCCGTGGTTGCTAGGCAGTCGATTGCGCCAAAGTGGAGGCGGGTGGCGTGGCCGCGGATGGGGAGGTGGCGCATGACGTCTCCCGCACCGCGACCCAGCACGTATTACGTCACGTCCGGCGACAAAGAACACGTCGTGCGTATCACGTCGCACGGCAGTTCGCTGCTTGTCGAGCTCGATGGCACCACCCATCGCGTCCATCTCACCGAGACCGAGGATGGCGAACTGCTCAATGCGCTTATCGGTACACAGAGTGTCACATTTTCTGCGCGCTTTGAGAATGGCGACGCGGTGCTCGGGTTTCATGATCGTGAAGTGCGCCTCCACGTGGAGAACGAACGCGAACACTTGACGCGTCAGATGACCGGCGGGGGCGCGGCGGCGCACGGCCCGGCCGAGATCAAGAGTGTGATGCCCGGCGTGGTCAAAGAACTGCGCGTCGCCGTCGGCGATGCGGTCGTGCGCGACCATCCGCTGCTCATTCTCGAAGCGATGAAGATGGAAAATGAGATTCGGGCGCCATCGGCCGGCGTCGTCGCGGCGATTCTGGTTGCTGAGGGGGAAGCGGTTGAAAAGGGCGCACCGCTTGTGCGAATCGAGCCAGAGGCCTCTTAAACTCGCGAATGAGCGATGGACTCGCCAACAAGTCGATAGCCCAGCCGTAAGATAGAAACCACGAGGCAAGCACAACAAGCGCATCGGGAGGCGTCATGTCCAAGCTCAACCTATTCCTCGCGTTGGCCGCACTCGGATTGGCGGGCTACGTAGCCGTAGGTTCCTCATCCTCTAACGATTCGAGTTCAGAGGATCTTCAAGCGCGGCTGTCAAGCCTCGAGGCCTCGGTTGCATCCGTCGAAACGCAGCTCAAGGCCATGAATCGACGGGATCACAACGATCCACTCACCGCAATGCGCGATGATTCAGCCGCTGGAGCGCGCACATCGAACGGCCCGACGTCAAACGGCCCAACCCTGAGTGGCACGCCCAAGAGCGATACGAGCACCACCGATGCGGCGTCTTCGCCCGAGAGCGACATGAAGGAGGAGTTGGCGCGCGTCAAAGAAGAACTCGCCAAACTCAAGAAGAATGGTGGTTTGTCGCTCCCAAAGATCCTGTCGAGCGCAACGTCGAACGGATTCTTTCGAAACACCAACGATCTTGCGACCAAGCTAGAATTGGATGACGGACAGAAGGCCGACATCGAGGACATTTTGGCCGAAGCCAAGGAAGATTTGGATGAGTTGATGGACGAGCCCAACGAAGACGGCGACACCATGCGTAGCGTTCGCGAAGAGTTTAGTACGGCGATGAAAGATATGATGGCCAAGCGCACCGGGGGGAGCGGGACTATGACAACGTTCAACTCGTCGGATTTTCAAAAGCACTTCCAACGCATGTCATCTTTTAAGGACTCGCGCCTCCCCAGTCACAACAAGACCTATCGTGAGGCAGCCAACGAGATCCGCAATCGGGCTTTTGGACGCGTCGGAAGCACGATGACCGACGACCAGCGACGTAAGTGGGATAGTGGCCACAAGCACGGGCTCCTCCCCGGCAGTGGCGGGATGTCCACGACGGTTACCGTCGGAACACCCTCGATATTCGTGGAATCCACTGAGTCCGACAGCAAGTAATCTCGCGCAGTCACGCGCCCCGAGCTAAACGCGCAACAGCAACTTCCGCGCGGCGCGTGAGCGCTCCGGTCCCAGCGTCAACGGAATGCATGTAACGGCGTCCGCCACATCGTCTTTGCTCGCACCGAGCCGCACCGCCGCGCGCATATGACCGAGCAGCGGCGCTTCCAACGAACCAAGGGAGCCCAAAACCGACACCGCCAAGAGCTCGCGCTCGACCAATGAAAGTCCCCCTTCACGAGCCAAAACGCGCCCGTAGGCGTCCTCCAAGATCCATGCGGGAAGTGTGGGATGAAGCGTGCGGATCGTTTCAAGAATCGCGTCCGCACGATCGCCGTACACCCTCTCAAACACGCCTCGGCCTTGTTCCGCCCGTTCGCCGCGCGCGACATCGCCAATCGCTTGAGATGCGACATGCGAATCGACCGATCGCAACACCGTGAATGCCGCCAATGTGCGAGGCACACCCGCGTACGGCACGAGTTGCAATAGCGTTTCCTCCAAGCGAGCGGCGCCGCACCCCGATGCACGTGCGTGTTGCATCGCTACGCGGAGTTCGTCCAGCAGACCCGTGGCGGCGAGGGCCGCAATTCGAAGCAGGTAGAAGAGCTTAGAACGTAGCGTGGAGCTGGCATCTTCTGACCACGTAACCGTGTCGTACGTGATCGTGCGATCGGTTATCCATCGACAAAGTGCGGCGTGATACGGAGCATCCAAGTAGCGCGGGACGTCGGCGAGCGCTACCCAACAAACCTCGTCAATGCCCTCGCCCGCCTCGGGTTCTGCCGAGTCATTCACATCCACCCGGAACGTAAAGGCGCGCCACGCATACAACGTCGACTCGCCTCGTGTGCGACGACCGTCTACGGTGAGGCAAAGCTGTTGCGGCACGACTTCGAGCCGCGTCTCTTCCTTCCACTCACGCACGAGCGCATCGACGAGTGACTCGCCCGGATGCAAGCGCCCTCCGGGCAAGTCCCAACGTGAGGCCAAGTCGTCGCCTTCGAGGCGGTCATTTCGAACCAGCAACACGCGTCCGTCGCACTCCAACCACCCGAGCACTGCGTCAAAGGAGGCCAAGGCCGACGTAGAGGGCGCGTTCATGTTTGCGTTTTAGCAGGAATTCGCGCGAACCGCGGACGATTGGACATTCGCGGACAAGCGAACACTCAAGCAAAGGGACGGATGCGGACGATAGGCGTAGCGAAATCCCCGTCGTTTCGAAGCGCGTGCGGTACCGGTGCCGCTACGCCTCGCCGACTTGCCTAGCCTACCGGTGAAAGTCGACTCCACATGTCCAAGGGACTCTCCCTCGAATTGCTGGTTTCGCGCACGGTCGTGGTCGTCGCGGTGGGATTTCTCGTCGCGTATGTCGGCGGCGACATTCGTGAACAGCCCGTTGCGATGGGGTTGGTTGGGCTCCTGGCTATTCTGTATCTGGCCGGGACGTTGTGGACGGTCGTCACCGATTCATCCACCGCCTTTCACGTGTGCCTGACGATCTGTGACTGGCTGTGCGTGACGGGGCTATTTTGCCTTTTGCTGCCCGCGTTTTCAAACGTGCTCGACACCCGCATCCCTTTTTTGGCGGCACTGCTGATTGCGTCGTCCATTTCGTTGGTGGGCGGACGATTGGTTGCGGGCGCACTAGGTTCCTTAAGTGCTGCGATGGTCCTCGTGCTCTCGTGGGCCTTGCTTCCCGTATCACGTGACTCGATGCAAGGTGAACTCTTCGCGGTCCAAGTTGCGGCCATCACCGGTCTCGCATTTCAAATCGTGTTTGTGGGTCGCCACCTCATCGGCCACCGCGCGGAACTGGATCTCGCTCAACGCGTCGCACAACAACTCCGGGCACGCGAACGCGAGGCGGCCCACGTCGTCGCCTTGCGCGAACGCCTCTTTGCCTGCGCGCAAGTGGACGATGTCGTAACAACCCTGGTCGATCACCTCTGCCAGAACTTCTCAGCGCGGGCCGCTGGTGCTGTATTGCTTGCCGAAAACAAGGACGCGGGATGCTGGAGTGAGCGTGCACAGTTCGGCGGCACAACGACGGATGATCGCCGGGCCACCATGGCGGAGTTACTAACCCGCGAGGGCATCCCCTTCGATGTGCAGGCGCTTGACTGCAAGGAAATTCCCGGCGCGCGCACGCTGGCGGTTCGCAAGCTACGTACACGCATCTCCGTGCCGGTGCAGCTGGACGGACGCACCGACGGGTTGATCGTGTTAGCCGATGGACGTCGGGATGCATTAGGCGCCGATGACATCGCCGCGCTGTCACAAGTTGCTCAGGCGGTTTCGGAATCGCTTGGGCGTATGCGCCGCGCATCGGGCAAGCAGAAGCGCCAGATGGCGTTGTTGCTGCAAGAGATGCCCGAGGGTGTGCTTTTGCTTGGACGGCGCGGTGAAGTACTCATGGCCAACCCCGTTGCCCGGCGCGCGCTTCAAGCGTCGGCGCTTGCGCGGCAAGCTACCGACAAACCCGCGCTGGGCGATGTCGAACTCGACGAGTTAGCCTGTGCACCGGAGGGCAGCGAACGTCGTTTTCGCGCCTGGGTGCCCCGCGCCGGTGCGGCCAAGCCCGCACAACTCAGTTGCACGGCCTCGGTCATATCCGACGGGAACGAGCATGTGGGAACGTTGGTCACGATCGTGGACGTGACCGACGAGATTGAAGCGCGTCAGCGATTGATGGATGCGGAACGCAAGACCGTTGTGGGTCAAACGCTCGCAGGCGTGGCCCACGAGCTCAACAACCCCCTTGCCGTATTGATGGGTTACGCCGACATCTTGGGCAAATCCGACGTGCCAGCCAACATCGACGTTCCCATCTCACGTATGCGCGAGCAAGCCCTCCGGGCAACGCGCATCGTGCGAAACCTGCTCAACTTCGCGCGTCGGCAGAAGTCGGCAACCGTCGCCCATATTGGCCTGACAAAGCTCATTGAAGACACGATGGAGCTGTTGCGCTACGAAGCACGAGCCTGCAACGTCCGCATGAACATAACCCTGCCGGAGAATCTTCCGCCGATTCGCGGTGAAAAGTATGCACTCCAGCAAATTCTCGTCAACCTCGTCCAAAACGCGCTGCAGGCCATGAAGGAAACGACACCCCCCACCGGAGGCCACCGGTTGGACGTAGACGTCTCTCACGACGAAGAAACTGTGTCGGTCCAAGTACGCGACACAGGACCGGGCGTGCCGCGTAACAACCGCGAAACCATCTTTGAGGCGTTCTTTACCACGAAGGGTGCGCGCAACGGGACGGGGCTTGGCTTGGCACTGTCGCGCTCCATCGCGAGGGAACACGAAGGCGATCTGGTGCTGCTCGACTCGAAAACGGGGCGAGGATCGACCTTCCTCCTCACCGTGCCGGTTAGTACCGATTCGATCGAGGTGATCGAATCCTCGGATGCGCGCGAAGTACGCACGGATCTCGCTCTGAAGGTCCTGGTGGTCGATGACGAGGCCGCCGTCCGCGAAGCCCTGCACGCGCAGCTTCGAAGCATGGGCGCGAGTGTGTCGATTGCCGCGGCTTCGGAGGAGGCACTCAAGCGCATCGAACAAGAGCAGTTTGACGTGGTGCTAACGGACGTGCGCATGCCCAATGGATCGGGCCTCGATCTTCATCGTCGCATCGCCAAGTCACACGCCGAACTCGCGTCGCGCGTCGTGTTCATGACCGGTGACTTCGCCAACGAAGACTTGCTGGCCGACATCGAAACGCGCGGCAATCGACTCTTAGAAAAGCCGTTCACTTCCGACGAGTTGTCAAGCACGCTCCGCGCCGTGGCCCAAAGCGCCAGCGCGAGTTGATTTCTAGAGGTGGTTGCATAAGGGTCCGTTGCGAGTGTGCAGAGACCGCAGCGAGAGACGATGGACGAAGAAATTGGACCGCAGGCGTGGTCTGTTCACGTCGAGGAGCCAATTTCGAACGGACGCGGCTCGCAGCAAGAGGATCTGTGCACGTAGCAGGTCCACTTATGAAACCACCTCTAGTCCGTGGGTTATGGCGCGAGTCGATCGATGGCCCATTCGCCATTTGCGTCACGTTGATAGCGGAATCGGTCGTGCAAGCGATTCTTGCGGCCCTGCCAAAACTCCAACCGGGTGGGTGCCACGACATAGCCACCCCACGCAGGCATTAGGGGCACATCTCTGCCCTCAAATCGCATTTCGGCTTCGCGCCACGCACGGTCCAATGTGTCTCGATCGGGCACCACATCACTCTGCGCCGACGCCCAGGTACTGAGTTGACTGTCGCGCGGCCGCGAACGGTGATAGGCCTCGGCCTGCGCGCCCGACACGCGCGTTGCTCTTCCCTGAACGCGCACTTGGCGCTCCATCCATGGCCAATACACGTGCAGCGAAACGCGATCACTACGGTTGATCTCGCGCGCCTTGGCGCTCTCGCAATTCGTGTAGAAGACAAATCCCTCGGGTCCGAATGTCTTTAGCAAGACGGAGCGACTTGACGGTGCTCCCTCTGCATCCACAGTCGAAAGCGTAAACACGTGCGTCTCATGACTCGCTAGCGCCTCAGTCTGCTGGCGCACCGATTCACTGTTTTCAAACCACGCTGCAAACTGAACCATGGGGTCACCGTGGAGTTCACTGCGGCGCAGCACGCCTTGTTCATAACTACGTCGGACGTCATGCAAATCCATGCAGACATCATAGTGCGCTGTTTGCTTCGGAGACCCGAAGGACCGTGCGAACCCGTACGAGTCCCCAGATTCCCGTAAGCGTGGCAAACACACCGGCAATGCCAAAGAGCGCTGTAGCGGGCATCCACTCGGCCAGTACGCCCACCAACAAGGCGGAGAGTGCGGTCATGCCCTGCACCGTCACGGTGAGTAGCGCAAACACGCGACCGCGTTGTCGCGAGGGAACGGCTCGTTGCGCAATCGTCGTGCGCGACACCACGATGGCGGGGATGAACAACCCGTGCAGCGCAATCGCCACCAACGCCCAGGGATAGGACTTAATCCACACCAGAGGCAAATAGGTGAGCCCATCGATGACGAGAGCCACCAACAGGACCGTGCCGGGACCCAATGTTGAAGATCGACGTGTGAGCCACAAGGCACCCACAAGCATGCCGCCTGCCATGGCGCACTCAAACCACGCCAAATGCGCCACATCGAGCCCATAGACGTGCTTTATGAGGAGGGGCGGACCCACGAGCGCCGGACCCATGAGAAACAAGTTGTTGAGCGCGGTGAGAATCATCAATGCCCTCACCGTCTTGTTTCGGCGCGCCAGTCGAAACCCCTCGCGTGTGTCGTCAAGGTAGCTAGAGCGACTCGCAACAACGTCGCAGTCGCGGGGCACTCGCAGGGCCAACAACAGCGCCGCCGAAAGAACAAAGGTCAGTCCATCCAGTTGAATGACCCAAGCGGCCGCATTGGATCGGTCATTCGTGGAGGCGTGCGCCAGCATCCACCCGCCCACGCCAAGGCCAACAAACATGGCCAAATGCGCCGATGTCTGCACCATCGCGTTCCACCGTGCGGTCTTGCGCTCGTCGCGCGCAAGCACGGGAATCAACGCGTCGCGCGCCGGATTGAACGGTACCGAGAACACGCCCACGGCAAATACAATGGCTACCAACAACTCAAGTGAAAGCCCACCGCCCCACGCAACCCATGCGGGCAGCAACAAGAGCAGCGCGGCACGAGCGACGTCGCTCACGACCATCACCGTGCGACGAGGATGGCGATCGACAAGTGCCCCCGCCCACGGCCCAAAGAGCAAGTAGGGCACGGCGGCCACGAATACAACCAAGCCCACTGAAAAGTTGCGACCGGATACTTCCGTAGCCAACCACGCCGCGCACGGCACGAATACCGCGTTGCCCATCTCGGAGATGAACTGTGCCATCCACAGCAGCGTGAGATTCTTATCCCGCATCACGTATGGGTCCGACTACGACGCTACCGCGGCGCGTCCGGGGGCAGATAGGGATCAAGCGGCGCATCATTCGGAGGACGGTACGGCGCCAACCCCCGCCCGTCACCTTGCCGGAGTGGGCGGGGCGCAAGAATTGGCGGACGTGGCGAGGAGATGTCGGCTGGAATCTGAG
Source organism: Planctomycetota bacterium (assembly GCA_965222115.1). Classification (GTDB taxonomy): domain Bacteria; phylum Planctomycetota; class PLA2; order PLA2; family JAEUHO01; genus CBDCTJ01. Next base: position 415,223 of record CBDCTJ010000001.1, read on the forward strand.
TTGGTCTCGGCAAGGGGCGCAAAGACGCACGAACCCCCGACGATGGCGTCAAGTATCCGGCCGCGCGGGCGAGCCAATAGGCAAAGAGCCAGTCGGCGCGCGTGTGTGTGAGCGTTGGGTGCCGCGCGTTGCCTGCACTCGCGCGATAGAGCGTGCGCGGTGAACTCTTCCACACCCACGTGGACGGCACGCGGTGATTGATTCGTGTGATGCCCGAAGACTCTGTGCGCGTAGCGCCTGCAGGCGGCACTTCCTCCTCGCCAAGCACATGCAGACAGACGCGGAGTTCATCGACGGTCGCACCCGCGCGCACGGGGGCGCGCCCAAGCAGCGATGTCGCACATATGGCACCATGCCACCATCCGCGCGTTCGCTCACGCAGCCGTGCAAGTCCCCGCTGCGCCGCGCGCGCGGTCTTAGCATCCGCGTGCAGCGCCACAGACAAGAGTGCCAACGACGCCATGTTTACATTCGACGCAGAAAGAAACGGACCGAACCACGTCAACTGCTCGGCGAGTGCATCGCGGTAACCGCTCTTGATCAGTCGTCGCATACGACGGTAGTTGGTCGCACTAGAATTGTGGGCCTGTGCCATCACAAAGGGTGCAAGGCCCATCGCGGCGTACGAGCCGTTCTTGACCATCTTGAGCACCTGCACGTCATGACGCAACTCGCCGTGCTCCGTGCGCTTGCCGCGATGGTCGCGCAACCACATATCATCGTCGCGTAGCGTGTGTGCGATCTCCGTAATCGCTTGCACAGCCAATGAACGAATCTCAGGGTCATCCACAAACTTGAGGATGCACGCCCAGCCAATGCAGACACCAGCCAACTGGTCGCGGCTCACGTCGTATCGAAACGTAAGGCCGGGATGATTCGGTGAAGCGGCGAGTTTTTTACCGATTCCAACACCCGGGAATTGGCGTCCAACGGTGCGTACGAGTCGTCCCGGACGACCTGTAACTCGTGAGAGCAATGCCAAGCCATGCGCCAAACGCCGAAGCTCAGCAAGTGCCGCGGGATCGCGCGTGACGTGGTATCGACACGCCTGGGCCGCGGCATAACAACCACTCCAAATCGCCGTGTCGGCGCCACCGAGTGCCTCGTGGCTCAGCCGAGACGGGCTAGCGCCGCGTGTATGGCGATACACGAGAAGGCCTTCGGGCGAAATATGTGCTGCCATCTTGGCTTGGATTCGTGCAGCGCGCCTGGCAAGCATGTCGTCGGTGCGACTGGCGAGCGGCACCAATGCGCGTCCCTGACCGGGTGCGTTTCGACGGCGTGCCCCTTCGGCGGCGGAGGCAAGAACAGGAATCAACATAAAACAACTCGCAAGGCGAAGGAGTCGCTGGGCCCGGCACTTGCTTGCGTACCGTATAGAGCGAACTCGCTCGAGACGAGTCACTCGCAACATTCCATGACCTGAAACTGTGGCTCGCGCACGTGACGGTAGGCAATCTCGGGGAGCCCTTTACCCGTGCGCACCAACGTACTCATGCGCTGGTAGGCCTCACGACTATCAAGTTCGTTCACTTCAACGAGGCGTCCGGTGGGCCCGGCCTCGCCCATCTCCACGAAGACCTCATAGCGCGACGAACCGTTGGCTTCCCAATAGGGCTTGAGTTCCTCGCGTGCGCGGCGCAGAAACTCTTCACGGTGGCAGGCGTCCACGTGAAACGTAACCAAACTAAGCACACGGGCCATGGACAGGGACTCCTGAAGACTCGGCAGCATCCGGCATGCATGCGCGGTTGGCGACCACGCGTAGCCTACCGCCAGCGTGGGGATGTCGTAGCTCCGCAATCGTCTGCCATCACGCATTGAATCGACCGCGCGGTTGATACCCTTCCCCGACGAGCGTCTATCCTACGCGGATGCTCCGCCTGCTTTGGTTACTCCTCGCGGCCGCCCTGGCCGCCACCGTCTTGCTCCTTCGGACGCCCGACGTAGGGAACGATCGAACCGACGACGTGCCCGATGCGCCCCGAGCGAAACACGCGCCGAGTGAGCCGACAGAACGCGCGCCCTACACCGACGTATGCACGTTGGCCGTCAAAGTGGTCGATGAGCATGACGAACCGCTCCGGGGCGTGACGGCCGGCTTTCGTGCGCTGGGCGAGGAATCGACGCGGCAAACCAATGCGCGCGGCGAAGCCGTATTCACATCGGTGCCGGCGGGCATGGTCGAAGTCTTCGCCCGCGCGCCAAAACGCCGCGAGGTGACCACGCGCCGCCCCCTACCTGCCGGGATTCAATCCGATGTTCGCCTTAGCTTCGGGACGGCCCGCCGCTAACCATTCGCTCGCCAGGATTTTTCGTCAATTGGAGCCGGACGCGGGTGGTTCCCCCCGATTCAGGGGCTACCCTTACGTGGAGCGGATCCCAATGGACGGGACGGCCCATGAATCGCCGTACGTCTGCGTGCGTCAATCGGCACGTTTGATCCAACGTTAGTAGAAATCGTTGCTCGTGAACCACTGGAGGCTGATCCCATGTCCCTACGATCGATGAACGCACGGCGGCGGGTTGGACTAGTTGCTGCGCTGATTTTGATTCCCCTTGCGGCGTTATTCCTTGTGCCTGGCCTACTTCCTGCAAACGCGGAAGACGGACCTGCACCGGCGCCCGCCGCCAAGAAGCCCGTTGAGAAGGTAGCGCCATCAGTACCTAAGGCGCCCGATCTACTCGCCAAGATGATTCCAAGCGACGCGGTCGCCCTCATCTACGCCCCCAATGTCGAGACCTTGCTCGGGAAAGTACGGGCCTTGGTCGCGCGCGCCGATGAACAGGCCGCATCAGGCATTACGACGGCGGAGATGTTCCAGGGTTCGGGTATTCCCGTTGAACACATCGATGCGACGCGTCCCTTTGCCCTTGCCGTCACGTTTATGGAGAACGGCGAGCCGGCGCCCACATTTATCGTTCCCTGTAGCGATGCCAATGCCGCCAAGCAGCAAATGGGCGAGCGTGCCCCCGCGCTTGCCGTGGGCGACTACCTCGCATTGGGCATGGCTGGTCAACCCTCATTGGGCGAAAATCGCAGTCCGATGGTGGATGGGCTTCCGGGTGCCGACGTAACCGTGCGCATCAACTTCGTCAAAGTCATGGAAGCCATGGGCGACCAGATCAATGGCGCGATGGATGAGTTGAGCGGCGCGGGCGGTTCTGGACCCAACGCCGGAGGCGGTATGCCGGGCATGCCTCCCCAACTGCAAGACATGGTGACTGGTTTCGTCGACGGCGTAAAGACGTTCTTGAATGCGTCAGAGCGCCTTGACATCACGGCGTCGATCGAAGGTGGTGAGTTGCAGCTGGGCGGTCACTTGCTTGTCAAGGCTGGCAGTTCGCTTGTCTCCAAGGACACAGACGCCAGTGCAAACCTGTTGGCCATGGGCAGCTTCTTGCCCACGGGTGCCCCGCTAAGTGGGCTCATGAACTTCGATGCATCGGCATTTACCGAATTCTTCAAAACCGTCATGGACGCGGCCGTCGAACAACTGCCCGAAGAAGAACGTGCGGATGCGAAGAAATACTTCGATGAAACCATGGCCATCATGACTGAAATCGGTCCTGGCTACGCATTTACGCTCTCAATGCCCAAGTCGGGCATGGCCGTGACGCAGATCTGCGACGCCAAGGACCCCGCCGGTTACATCACGCGCGCCAAGGCACTCTTCGAGAACAAGTACATGCAAAAGAGCGGCATGAAGTTGAAGGCCGCGTCAACCATCCCCGTGGCGGGCATCGAAGTTCACAAGTTTGATCTCGCGATTGATGCGAAGGCCATGATGGCGGGCCCCGCCGGTCAAAACAATGCTGGCGCTCAGGAGATGGACGAAGTCATGGGCAAGGCCATGCAGGCGTTCTTCGGCGGCGAGCACATGACGATGTACGTCGCGGCCGTAGAAAACAAACTCGTTTACCACATCGGCACCGACGTCGCCGAAATTACGCGCATCATTGAAGCGATGTCTAAGGGCGTGCGCGGCACGACACCACCCCGCTTGGCACAGGCCATTCGGCGCACGGGAGGCCACCCCGTCTTTTTGGTGGACGTTGAGATTCGCACGTTGGCTAAGCAAGTCATGTCGGCGATTGCTGCGGCGGCACCGGAAAACAGCAATATGTCCATGCCCGAGCTTCCCGATGGCGATCCCATACGCGGGTTGATCTTTGCGACGTCCAAGGGACGCGATCACCGGGGAGGACTCCACCTGGACGTCGGATCGCTCATCGACATGATCGTTGATGCGCAGCAGCCCTCCGGACCACGCAACAAGTAGTGCGTGTGCAAACGACGCGCATGACCACAGCAGTATGACCAAAGACAACTGGAACGAGCGGTACTTCCGTAAGGGACTTGGACTTCGCGCCGACGCGCGCACCGAGGTGTCCACGGCGTACCGCTCGGACTGGGTACAAGCGTTCAAGGAGCACGGGTTTCGCCTACGTCTCGGCGACGATTCACGCTCCGTTACGTTCAAGCTCGCGCGCGAGTTCGGCTTCTGCTACGGCGTCGAACGCAGCGTGGACTATGCCTACGAGACACTGATGCGCTTTCCGGGTCGTCGCATCATTTTGACCGGTGAGATCATTCACAACCCAAGCGTCAATCAGCGTCTACGCGACCAGGGCATTTGCTTTATGGGCGAGGGCGATCTGAAAGACAGCAGCGCCATCACGCCCGAAGACGTCGTCATCTTGCCGGCCTTCGGGGTGGCCACCACGCCCTTTGATGAAATCCGCAAGAGCGGTGCGGTGGTGGTCGACACGACATGCGGGAGCGTGCTCAACGTGTGGAAGAACGTAGAGCGCTATGCCCGCGATGGATTGACGTCGCTGGTGCACGGCAAGGTGAATCACGAAGAGACGCGCGCAACGGTCAGTCGTACGCGCCTCTATGAAGATGCCCACTACATCGTGGTACTCGACATGGACGATGCCACGCACGTGGCCGATGTGATTCGTGGCACCAGGCCCGCCGCGTCGATTTTGATGCGCTTCCCCCACCCCCATACGTCACAGGAATTTGATCCAGAACGACACTTGGCTCGCATCGGTGTGGCCAACCAGACCACGATGTTGTCAAGCGAGTCGTTGGCCATCGCGCGCACGATTGGGGAAGTGCTCGAAGCCCGTTATGGCGAGCGCAGCGACACAAACCGCTTTCGTTCATTTGACACCATTTGCTCCGCCACCCAAGACCGACAAGACGCGCTGCGTGATCTCATTGCGGAACCCCTCGATCTGCTGCTGGTCATCGGCGGGCACAACTCGTCCAACACCGGACATCTGGCGGAGATGGCCGAGGGTGTCGTGCCCGCATTTCATATCGAGTCCGCCAACGACTTGCTCGACGTCAAAACGATTCGCCACAAGCCCGTCGGTCAGCCCGTGGACAAAAAAGCGCCGGCCAACGCCAGTGACTGGTTGCCCATCGACAAGCCGCATCTCACGATCGGGCTCACGGCTGGCGCGTCCACGCCCGACGCCGCGGTGGGCGCCACCGTGGATCGTGTGCTCGCACTATTCGACATTGCCCTCACACCAGCAGGCTAAGCCGCCACGAACGGGTCACCCCGCAGGTACGATTCCCGTATGTCGCTCGTCACCACTCCGATGATCGCGTCCATGCTCGTTCCGGGCATGCTGATTGCCGCGTGCATCGCTCTCGGGTTCTTGCTCTTCATCTACGTGCGCACATTGAAGCAACTCGATACGATTCGCGATGCACAGGCGGCGCAAGCCAAGGCGCACAAGCAGCAGATTCATGCCGTCATGGAACAGGCGCAACGTGACCAAGCGAGCAGCGACGCACTGCGCCTCGATGTGCAACACACCACGGCCAAGCTCGAGGGCACCACAAATCACCTGGATGAGCTCGATGCCCACATCTCCTCACTGCGTCGTGAACTTGCGCATGGTCAGAATGTATTGCGTGGTCAAGTGGGACGCATGGCATTACAACTTGACGACACACACGCCGCCCAAGCCGCCGTCCGACGAGACTTGGCGGGCGCAGACGCCGCGGAGTCGTCCAAACGCGCGTGGAAAAAGCGTATCGATCGCACCGCCACGGCGGCCAGTGAACACGTGGAGCGGCTTCGTCGCTCGCTCGATGCAATGGAGACGCGGCTGTCCACAAGCCTGGACGCGTTGTCATCACGGCTGAACAATATTGAATCAGATTCGCCGAGAAAGCCCACCTCCACAACGCGACCTGCGGCACTACGTACTCATCGACTGCCCGCCGTGGACGCACCGTACAAGCGAGAGGCGTACGTGCGGAAGACCGTGCAACCGTCTCGATCGATTGCACACGATCCAGCGACGGATTCTCAGATGCTCCATGCGTCACCCACGAATTCCACGGCAGACGTATGGGCACATTCAACAGAAGCAAAGTCCGACACACGTTGGGCATCGCTCATGGCGTCTCATGCTGCGCCCACACCGGAAACCGACGACGAGGACGACATGCCGTCGGGTTGGGTATTTCTCGGCCTGTTTCTTGTAGTTGCCGCCGGCCTTTACAAACTCATGTTTTAGCCTGAGCTATCGCTGGATGCGGTAAACGACACCTGATGGGCCTGGCGCGTAGTCAGACACTTCGTCGTTTAGAAACAGAATGCGGACTTCGTTCGTGCCGGGACTCTGCGCGTCAATCTCGTTCAGCGGGATAGCAAACTCAATGTCGGTAGCGCTTGTGAGCGGATTCATCGTAACCGGACCTATATAGCCCGAACTAAAGTTCCCCGCCGCCTGCGTATGCAGGGCGTTCCCCGCAACAAGGAGTTCACTCCCCACGGTAGGTGACGGTGCAAAGCCTGTGGAGGGATCGTTGTCGGTGTCGAACATGATCAACATGCGGGAGTACACGAAGCCCGGCGAACCGTCCACGTTGAACGCGTTCTCCGATGTAAAGCGCACGTAGAGATTGTCGCTGTCATTGACCACCCAAATGGAACGCCAATCGGGACCCGAAGAATCGGGGACGTCCGCTGGATCCTCCACCAGTGGTGTCACGAGCGCCCAATCGTCCATTGTGCCGTCAATCGTAATCGTGACGTGTCGCAGCGGCGTGGCATGCAACGTGACCGTGTTCTTCTCTTCATTGCCGAGCTCGTCCTTTGCGCGAATGCAGCAGTAATAGGTCGTGCCTTCGCGGAGACCCGTCACCTCAAACTGGTTTGCAAACTCCGCAGGTCCATAACCCAGTGACGGTGGCGCATAGGGCGTGAGCGCCAAGGCCGTGGCTTGGGTGAGATTTGGATCCCCCACAAAGTCCAATGGACTCGTGCTGTAGTAGAGCGTGTACTCGACCTTGTGCATGTCCAACGCAACGTCCCAACGAACGAGCATGCAGTCGGGCCCAGGCTCGATCGCTTGGATGCCGACGCGCGGTGTGGGGGCATCCGGCTCGATGGGCCAGGGATGCACATTGTCGTTGTAGGTGCTCGACCAACGCGGTGCCTCGTTGTCCGTGAGGTCGTGGTAAAAGCGAACAAACTCATTGGGCAAGATCAGCCCGGCGTCGGTGAGGTAGTGGCGCATACCCATCAAGGTCTCGGCCTCGTAGATATCGGTCATCAGTTCATCGAATCCCACACTTGACGCACCAATCAACGTATTGACGTTCATCTCCGAAGGTGGGCCTTCCGCATAGCCAAGCGACAGCACACGAAAGCCGTCTTCCCGCGCCGCCTCGGCCATGATGGCAGGTAAGAAGTTGTGTTTGTTGTCGGCGAAGAAGTAGGGCGAGTAAAGACTCTGGTTGTGTGAATCGAGTCGGTAACTTTCGACCAAGAGGATGTCGATGTACGCACGCGTGTTGACGGCATACTGCGGCTTTCGGCTATCAAAGAAGAACATGGCGCGGTTTTGCAGGATGACCGCGTCGGGATACGCCGTGCGAAGACGGGCATAGAAGTCACGAAACCCTACGGCCGTCCATTCAAACTCGGATTGGTTGGGTGAGCTTCCGTCCGTGAAGTAGTTTGGCGCACACGTCTCGGTCGTATCCAGAAAGAGACCGTCAAGCCCATAGCCTCGCCCGACATCGGTGCGTAGAAGTTCCTTGAAGCCGGGGAAACCATCGGCGCCATCAAAGAGCATGTTGTCTACGACGTCAAACCACGCAGGGTCTCCCGCATTTACATAGCAGCCGCCGAATATCGAATTGCGATCGGGGATACCGTCACCGATATCGTTGGGATCGTTGTCCACCGCGTTGTCATTGAGGTAATAAGAGGCAAAGCCGGTGCCCCCCGGTGCCGGATCCCCAAGAGGATCAAGACCTTCAATCGGACCGCCATCCGCGTCGGGCCCACGGGGATCAACACGCGGCCCGGTGCCGTCACCCACAAAGCGGGGATCGGCAAGCATCTGTGCCGTCGTCATGCCGATCGTACGACTATCTTCGCCAATCGTTTTGTAACCCAGTACAAGGCAATCGTCGCGAGGGTCCGTTGGATCAACACCATCCATGATGTCTTGCGCCGTTGCAACCGACACGTTGCCATTGAACGGGTGAATGATTACCAATCGATACGATTCGGCCAACCGCAACGTTGTGGCGTCTATGGCGCCGTAGTGAATGAAGTAGTCATCCAACTGTGCGATCAATGTCTTCCGGTTGTTGATGGGGGGCAGCGTAACAATCCGAGGCATTCCGTGCGCGCCGTCTCGGACCGGCGTAATCCGAACGCGGCCGCTCGTTATGGGGCGCGGCCCCAAATCGGCCAATGAGTCCCAGCGTACGGTGCGCTTATCTCCGTTCGAGCTCACGTCTTGCGCTTCCGCAGCATCGATGAGGCTCGCGGGATGCCACGACTGCCCACCATCGTAGGAGGTCTCAACGAGTAGGTCGAGTGGTTGGCCATCACCGGTTGCAGCGATCGCCAACGGTACGTCGCCCCTCGAATCCACCGGCCACGTCACGGAAGCTATGCCGGCATCCAATGTGGCCGGCGCCGGTGGAGCACCACCGCCTCCTCCGCCCGAACCGCATGCGGTCAGCGCAAGCGCCAACGCGCCGAGTGCGATCGGTACCCAAACGAAAACGAACACACTGTCTTGATTCTTGCCACCCATGTCTCCCAATCGACGATCTATGGGTACGGACTGAACGACGATACCGTGTTGATTTGACTTGCTGGACGTTTGACGACAATTGGACTTACAGCGGAACTCAAAACATTCAAACGGATGCCCGTTAGGTGTGTACACCGTTTCACAGGTATGGTCCTGCAATGATCGGATCGAAACGACCAGCAACCGTCCTGCTATTCCTGTTGCCTATGTTGGCCGTCGTGGCCCTTGCGGCCGTGGCGTGGCATGAAGCCGGGCACGCGGCCGAATCCGAACTCACGCGTCGCGGACAAGCACTGCTAAACGTCTTGCATACAACGATCGATGAATTCGGCCGCAGTACGGAGCGCAATGAGGTTTCGGAACGCGCGCGCCTCCTTGCCATTGCCCGACGGATTGAAACCGATACGACATCGATTCTTTCACCCATCGCACCGCGCCTCGAGCGCATTGCAGCCGATGAACAGGTGGGGCACATCTTCATGGTGAATGACGTAGGCCTACCCATTGCCCATGTGGTGCATCCCAAGCCCGTGCGAATATCGGGAACGCCGACCGAAACCGGTGCCGTCGATGCCATGAAGTGGCAGCACGCAAAGAAAACGTTGGACCGCCTCGCGCAGACGGCCGGGGCGTCGTTGGACGAGGGCGTGGTACCGAATGCCTTCGGTGTGCGCGAACGCATGGGGGTTGCCCTGCGCTTTTACAACGGATCCGCCGTGCTAATTCGCGCCAAACGAGCGGCCCAAGGGCGCTCCGAAACGCAGTCGGGGCTCCAGTCCGTACTGACACGACTCGGTCGCGTGCCGGATGTGGACACGATCACGTTGCGATCCAGTGATGGTGATCAGTTCTTAGAACATCAAAGCGACGCACCGGCTAGGCGAACCGCTAGGTTCACGGGAACGACAACCACGCCCCAAACCGGATCGCTGTCTACGTCACTGACGCTCTCCCGCGCACGCGTGGAAGCGCAGAAGGTGTCGCGACGCAAACGCATCGCACTATGGGCGCTACTTGCGCTCGCGGGCTCCATCATCGGGTTGCTCGTCTACCGTCGCATGGAGCGGGCGCGAACTCGAACGCAACTCCAAGTACGAGCGAAAGCGGCACAGGAACAACGCTTGACGGAAATGGGCGCGCTCGCGGGACTCGTGGCGCATGAAATCAGCAATCCCCTCAATGCGATTTCATTGGAATTGGCGCGTTTGGAGGCCAAGGGTGCCGAACCAGCGCTTACCTCGCGCATTCGAACGCAGCTCGCTTCGGCGCGGAACAGTATTGAGTCCTACCTCCAGTTAGCACACGCGCCGTCGCCATCGGGACTTGCACAGGTTACCGTTACCGATGTTTCAGACACCGTCAATGCCATGCGCATGGAGGCAGGCCACCGCATCGACTTCGCGGCGCCCAACGCTACCCGTGACATCATTCAGTGCGACTCGCGCATCTTCGATCACGCCCTTCGCAACCTCGTTCGCAATGCCGTTACGGCATCAAATCATGCCGTGCGCGTTACGTGGACGCAAGTGGATCAGGCGATCCACGTTGCCGTGGAAGACGACGGAGAGGGTTTTCCGAAAGCGCTAGCGGACCGAGGCACGCGACTAGGCGAATCACTTCGTCGCGGTGGGCATGGACTTGGACTTGCATTGGCGCGGCGGTTCTTGGAGAACAACGGGCTCGAACTTCGATTGGGGTCGTCCCCCTTGGGCGGTGCGGCGGCTACGATCGTCGTCCCTGAGTCGTGCTGGAGCCGTCATGACTAGAGCGCGCGTGCTGGTCGTAGAAGATGACGTGCATCAACGCGAGGCGTTGGTTGGATTTCTCGGCGACTCAGGCTACGAAGTCGCTGCGGCGAGTGACGTGGACGCGGCCAAGCATGAATTGCGTGCGTCGTCATTCGATGCCGTGGTGACCGACTTCAATCTGCCAGGCGGCACCGGCCTTCATGTAATTCAGGCCGCGCAAGAACTTGCCCATGCGCCCGCGACCTTGTTGGTTACGGCCTATGGCACCATTCCCTTGGCGGTAGACGCCATGCGCGCGGGCGCCGTTGATGTGCAAGTGAAACCCGTCGACCCGCAGGCGCTGCTTGCAACCCTCGAACGCGCACTCCACACCCGTGCCCTTGAGAACGAGAACATCGATCTCCGCGATCGGCTGAATGAGCGCTTTGACTTTCCCGAATTCGTAGCTGAAAGCGAGGCCATGCGCCCCGTGCTGCGCGCCATTCGTCAAGTTGCCGCCACGCGTGCATCGGTACTCATTACGGGTGAAAGCGGAACGGGCAAGGAAATGGTCGCCAAGTTGCTGCACACGCAGGGCAAGCAGCCCGAGGCACCGTTCGTCGCAGTGCACTGCGCAGCACTGCCGGAATCACTGCTTGAATCGGAGCTCTTTGGCCATGCGCGCGGTGCCTTTACGGGTGCTTCCGCGGATCGCACGGGCCGGTTTGAACAGGCGCATGGTGGCACGCTGTTCTTGGATGAAGTCGGTGAGTTTCCCGCAAGCGTTCAAGTGAAGCTGCTGCGCGCGTTGCAAGAACGCGAGATTGTGCGTGTGGGTGAAAACGAACCGCGATCGGTGTCGTTTCGACTCATTGCCGCTACAAACGTTGATCTCGAACGCGAAGTTGCGGAAGGGCGCTTTCGTGAAGATCTTTACTATCGTCTCAACGTCGTTCGGATTGCCTTGCCACCCCTTCGCGAGCGCCCAGAAGACATTCGACCCTTTGTAACACGTTTCATTCATGAGTGTGCAGCGAGCAACGACGTCCCGCCTAAGCCGATGAGCGAGGAGGCGCTGAAGGCACTCATCGCGTGCGAATTCCCGGGTAATGTTCGCCAATTGCGAAACGTGGTTGAGGGCGCGCTGTTGGTTGCAAGCGGACCCGAAATTCAGCCGCACGATCTTTCGCTACGGACCCCTACCTCCTTGCCATCGGACGTGAACCTCGACGGCCAAACGCTTCGTGAGGCACTCGAACGTGTCGAACGTCGTCTCATTCGGCGCGCCCTCGCAGCCGCCGAAGGAGTTACGGCGCGCACGGCCGACGTCTTGGGGATTCCCGATCGCACCTTGCGCTACAAGATTCGAAAACTTGGCATCCGCGAAGAAGGCAATGACTCGCCGTGAATTCGGCAACATGTTGCCAGCGATAATCGCGCGCCGTTCGAATGGGACATACGCAACCGACCACCAATCAAGTGCTTAGAGCGTATTCCTGGACGCCGCGCAAGTCCGGCACCGCGGTTGCGAGTCATCCAGCGAAGTTCGCCCCATAAACTTCGAGGAACACGAACATGTCAACAACGCTGAACTCAACGAAGCGTGCCAATGGGTCGGTGCGACCGTGGGTTGGGATCGCCCTGCTCGCCGCGCTGCTCCTGGTCGTTCCGGCCATGGCCACCGACCATTCACCTTGTGCCGAAGCGCGCGGTGGGCCGGGTGGGCCTCCTCCTGGACCGCCGCCGGGCCCACCTCTAGGACCACCGCCCGGTGGTGATAGTGCTCCGCCCATGCCTCCGCCGCCTCCGCCCGGTGATGGATTGCCGCCCGGCAATGGAATGCCGCCCGGTGCAGGTGGCGGCATGCCTCCCGGCCCGCCCCCGGAGATGCCCGATGCGCTGCGCGAACTGCTCGAAGCGCTTATGGGCATGGAGCCCGGCTGTCCGCCTCCCGGCGACGGTGGCATGCCCCCGCCGCCACCGCCACCTCCGCCACCACCGCCACCGGGTGGTGATGGACCCCCACCCCCACCCGGCGGAGATGGCGACGGACCGCCGCGCCCGCCTGGATTCCCACCCCTGCCACCAGGCTTTGACCCCGGTGACTTGCCTCCGCCGCCCGATGGGGACGACGTGCCGCCGTTGCCTCCAGGGTTCGATCCCGGTGATCTTCCTCCGCCGCCGCCTGGTGGTGATGGGCCGCCCCCACCGCCGCCGCCACCGCCCGACGGATTTCCAGACTTGCCACCGCCGCCAGGTTGGGGCGACGACGGCACCGGCGAGCCACCAACGAAAGCCGACTGGGAGAAGTGGCTAAAGGAACTTGACGCCGCACTTGAAGAGGCCATGGAGGCCTGGGAAGAGCACGTCAAGAGCGAAGGGCCGAAGAAGAAGGATGACGCGGGCGACAAGTAGCGCGTCAACCGGTGAGCGCGCGTCGTTTCGCGGCGCGCGTTCACGTTTCATTTCGCGAATTCTAGTGCCGACCAGTGCATCACGAACTGCACGATCTACTTTTGCCGCGAAGATCTTCGATGAGAGGTAGCCATGGTGTCATCACGCTTGAATCCTCGCCGTGCGGTCGCCCCGATTGGGCTGTGCATCGCCACACTCGCCATAGCGCTATGCTCTACGTTCGCTACGGCGGCGGAACAGAACCAGACACCTCTTCCCGGCGTGGCCAAGCCGGCGAACCCCGCAAAGGGAAACGAGCAGCCCACTGAAACGGGTACGCAGCTCTCCAAATCACTGAGTCAACTTATCGGGCAACAAAACAAATTGCTCGCAAGCAAGCAGGCGGGAAGCGCAAAGAAGACGTATCGCCTTCTACTCAAAGACAATCCATCCAGCGAAGTTGCGCGTTTCCTCTATGGGCGCGTCTTGGGAGGAAAGAAGGGCCGCCAACTTATGGCGATGGCCCTCGAAGGTCGCCTGGGACTCGACGCCGATCAGTATAGGGAGATAGGATTGGCGTGGGACATCCTCGCCCGTTCCTACATCAAGGCTGATGATCTGCCGGCGGCATTGAAAGCCGCCAAGCACGGCGCGTCTCTCATGCGCAACGCTTCTGCTTACGGCCTGGTGGCGTGGATTGCAACACGGCTTGGGAACGACGACGTCGCAATCCTGAACTACACACAGAGTCTTCGACAGAATCCTCGCAACCTGCCATCGCGCCACGAACTCGTTCAACTCCTGCTCAAGAAGAACCGCGTCGTATCCGCACTGAAGGTCGCCAAAGGCACGTTGATTCTGGCGCCGCGAGAGCACCGAGCGCATTTGCTGTGGGGTACCGCCCTTGCGGCGGCGGGCAATACAACGGCGGCGCGATCGGCATACCAAGTAGCTATCAAACTTGCGGATGGCAATCCCGACCGCGTGTCTGCCGTGGCGGCAGCACTGCGTCGCATTGAACACGCCGAATTGGCCGAGGCCGCAATCAAGGCTTCCCTTGAAGAGGCTCCCAAACACTATGGACTCTTGGTCAACCTCGCGCTTATCCACCTGGATCGGGAGGAGAAGGCCGACGCCATCAAACTCTTGCTCAAGGCAAAAAGGGCGCACCCAAGGCTGGCCTCCACCCACTACCTGCTGGGACTCGCCCACCTGCGCGCGAAAGAAGGTGGCAAGGCTGCAAGGGCACTCCACGCTGCGCTGCGCTGCGACGGCGACGTACTCGACTATTACCTCACCCTTGGGCAGGCGTACAACTCGATTGAAAAACATGATGCGGCATTGAGTGTGCTCAAGCGCGCGGCGTCGAAGTTTCCTGATGAGCCGCGCGCCCAGGCGTCCTACGGCCATGCGCTTTACACCAGCAAGAAGAACAAGGCGGCCGCTCGCGCCTATGAACGCGTGCTAAAGCTCAAGCCCGACGACACCAATGCGCGCTTTATGCTGGCTTTGGTATATGGTACACGTCTCGGCCAACTGGAGCGCGCCTACGACCTACTCGAAGAATACGACCGCCTCGGAGGCACGGAACCCGGGGCCGTCAGTTGGCTCAAACAACTCCGCAAGAAGTTTCGAAGGTAATGAGCACTAGGGCACGATGCCGATCTTTGTTGGGCCGGTCATTGACTGCAGTGGTACTCGCACTCGCGCTGTGCCCTTGGGCGGCCACAACAAGCTTCGCCAAGGCATCCGGCGCACCCCACACCTACATTGGTGCTCAGGGGAAGAGTCCCGCACCCTTGGGTGAACACGCCGTGGTTACGAAAGCCGAGCGCGGATGTTCGATCGAAGTGAAACCTGGCGCCGCGTGGGCCCGCGCATCGATGCGCGGAGGTCCAAAGAACATTGCCAGCTATGCGCACATGACATTGCGCGTGCGCAGCAGCAACGCCACGAGTGCTCCCTCACTTCAGATTCGAGATACTGCCAACGTCGTGGCTTCACTGCGCGTGCCTGCGATTCCCAAGGCGTGGGCCGACATGAAGCTACCGCTGGGCGACTTTCGCGCGGCGCCAGGATTTAACCCAACATCCATTAAGACCGTTTCTCTGGTTTGGTACAAGACGCAGGGTCATCGCGTAGACATCGCCGACCTCTCCATTCACCAAGGTGAAGGCACGTGGCGACACGACCCCAAGGTGCTGGCAGAGCGCGTTTTCGGTGCGCGACGCATGAAGTCGGTCAGTCGCGTAAAAACCAAACACTTCGATCTCTGGACCGATGCATCGTCTGCCAAGCGCAAGCTCCCCAAACTCATGGAAGCCATAGTCAAACGAGCGAGCAAGCAGTTGGGGCTGACCGACAAGGACGTAGACGGCTACCGACTTCCCGTCTACGTGTTCAAGTCGTCCAAGGAATTTCGAGCCTATGGCAAGCGTGTCTATGGCTGGACGGATGAAGCCGCCACACGAGCCAACGCAGCCGGCTCCTACTGGTCTCTCACGCTCCACTATCAAGGCAAAGGTGAAGAGACCCTCACGCGTCGAATTGGCAAATCGCTCTGGCAACATCTCATAGGCCATGGCGGCGGCGCGTGGCTTGATGACGGCTTTGGTGAGATGTGCGTTGCTGCGTTGAAGAAACAAACGTGTACCAAGAACATCCTCTCGCGCATTAAGTCGGGCGACCATTGGTCACTTGCCGGTCTTGTACGCGCCGACAAGCTCTACAAGACCGACACCAAACAGCGGTACGACTACCGCCCGGTGTACCAACTCGCAGGCTCCGTTGTGGAGTTTCTGATTCACGCCCCCGACGCCTTCGCCACGTTTCCCAAAGATGAGAACGACAAGCCCTCCACGCGCCTGGCCCTGCAGTCGTTGGCCAACACACACCAGTCCGGCAACAAACGCGTTAAAGCCGTCGAAAGGTTACTAGGCCGCTCCATGGATCAGGTCCAATCAACGTGGAAAGCCTGGGCCCTCGTCTTTGGGAAGCGGAAGTAGCCTCTCGGTCGAGGATGGACTACGCTGCGCTTTGCTTGAAGCCTCCGTCTCGCGAAGGATCGATTCGCAGGTGTCCGCCGGGCGCCGAATCGTCGTCTCGGCTGGCGAAGAGGGCCTCCATCAGAAGCGCAAGCGCGATGAGCAGCGCGGCAGGCAGTACGACGGGCGCGCTCGAGAGTCCATGGATGAAGCGGCCAAAGAGCGGCGAGCTCTCTTTCGATGAGGCAGGCGTGGTAGGTTGTCGCGTCATAGTAGTGGGTCTCCGTGGCGACCGCGGATTGGCCGCTATGGGAAACCAGCGGATCTGACGGTCGCTTCACTACAGGTGCTGGAAGCGGCCGAAATTCGGGGGAAGGACGTAGCGATTTTGATTTCGATTCCGCTGATAGGGGTTGAGACCTCCCGGAGCCCCGACACGCCATGACGCACGAACCCGACTCCGATTCGTTCAAAGCCGACGCATCGGTGGCCGACTGCCTCGAAGATCTCCATCGCCGCCGGGCGTTGGGCGAGACCATTTCGCCCGAGGACTATCGTGAGTCGCTGGGCGACAACTGGTCGATGTTCGAAGAGGTGCTCGACGCAGAAGCGTTGCTGGAAACGCCGTCGGTTACGTCGCGCGCCTTGCCCCGACCGTTGGGCCCCTACACATTGCTTCGAAAGATTGGCTGGGGCGCCATGGGTGTGGTCTACGACGCCGTTCATCGAGAGCTCGGTCGCCGCGTCGCGCTGAAGTTATTGACGTCCGCACACGAGCCGTCCTTCGAAGAACGGTTTCGACGAGAAGCACGCGCCGCAGCGCAAGTTCGAAACGATCACATCGTCGAAATCTACGAAGCGGGGGAGGCAGATGGCCAACTCTACTACGCAATGTCCTACGTCGAGGGCGATACGCTGCAGAAGGTCATCAAGAACGGCGACGTACCGGGCGACAACGAGCTTTGCGAGCAAGCCGCCCACGTAGCCGACGCACTGCAAGAACTTCACGATGTCGGCATCTTGCATCGTGACATCAAACCGTCGAATCTCATCTACGACCGCAAGGATCGGCTCGTCTTGGCCGACTTTGGCCTGGCGCGCACGGAGGATACGCAATCCCTCACGCGCTCGGGCGATGGCTTGGGCACGCCGCGCTATATGAGTCCAGAGCAGTTCTTGGGACGACGCAAAGACATTGCGGCCACGTCCGACATCTACGGACTCGGCGCCACGATGTACGAGGCACTACTGGGCGTGCCCCCCTTTCAACGCGATGACGTCGGCGCGCTGATGAAAGCCGTGCTCCACGAGCGTCCGAGCAAGCCCTCAAAGATTCGACCCAACTTCCCGCCCAAGTTGGAGTACATCCTCCTGCGCTGCTTGGCGCGCGAACCCGAAGATCGCTACTCGTCGGCCGCGGCACTGGCACGCGATCTTCGAGCGTTCGCAGCGGGCGAGGCCATTGTTGAGGAGGGCACGCCATGGTGGCGACGCGCGTGGCGGAAAATTCGTCGTCATCCCAAGTCCGCCGCCGCGCTAGCACTACTCACCACGTTGCCATTCATTCTGTGGTTCGCGCTGCGCCCCACCACCGCGTCGCTCACGGTGAAGGGACCCGAGCAAGCCACAGTCAGCGTGAATCACGCATCTCACGCGGTCGTGCCGCATCAAACAACGGTGGCCCCAGGCAAGGTGCATCTCCTTCTTCGTTTGCGGGGACACCAGGATCGCGTCATCGATGACTTAACGGTTGAGGCCGGCGAAGAAGCCACCGTGGTTGCCACGCACTTCGTGATTCAAGACACGAGCAATCCAGAGGTGTTGGCATCCGCCGCCGCGCGCAATGCGTGGCCCCATGCGGCGCCCGTAGATCCAAACGAGCCTCTCAATGCTCCACGAAGCAAGGGGAATTTCGATGCGCTGCTGCTCTATCCTCAAGGAAACGTGCGTGTGGAGGACCTTAGAAACCTCCGTGCAGAGGTGGGCGTGAACTTTGAGGGGTATGGTCGCTTTGAATTTCGTCGAGGCGATGACGTTCTTTGGTCCAGCGGCGAAATCGAAATGCTGCGCACGCATGAAGCGATTCCCGACGCTGTGCGCGCGGGTCTCAAGCCGGGGGACGTGCTCACTTGGGGCATTTATGACGAGCAGGGGACGCCGCGTAGCACGACGACGTGTAACGTCGTCGAAGGTCCGCCCGGCGAGCAGATCGCCAAACTTGACGCGTCGCTTAACGATCCCCGGGCGCCACAGAGCAAAGACGTGAAGGCGTACTTCCGCGCCCAGCAACTTGTGAACGCTAAACTCTTTACCGGCGCCGCGCTCGCACTGGAAGATCTTCGAAACCAAGGTCACGTGTCGGCACTCTTGATTCGACTCGAAGGCCTCGTCTTGCAGGCGATGCATGCCGACGACGCCATGAAACTCGCAACGTCGCATCACTGGAACCAGTTGCTCCACGCGCAACAGACGCTCCTCAAGCGTCGGGAGTCCAAGTAACCGATGCGCTGCGTGTGGTCATTCATTCATGAGTAGGCCCGAAGACACAAAGGCGCGCCTCGCCGCTGGCCTTGATGGGCATCGCGAGGCGCTCAACATGGCATTCGAAGCGGTGCGCCCCGATCTTGAGCAATGGGTCGCGCTGCGCATGGGCGCCCGCCTACAGCAACGAATTGACATTGAAGATGTAGTCCAGGAGACGCTTATGGTGGATTTACACCCCACGAACAGGGTGACTTCTTCAAATGGTTGCGCCGCATTGCCGACAACCGAATTCGCGATGCCGCCGACTGGATGAACGCACAACGGCGCAACCCCAAACGGGAGCGTCAACTTGACAGTCGCAAGCGCGCCTCGTGGACATCGGCCAGCATGGCGCTGGCAACACGAGAGTGTCATGAGCGCGTGCTGGCCATTTTGGCGTCCCTCGACCAACAAGATCGCGACTTGATTCGCATGATTCGCCGGGAAGGACTGCGCTATGCAGAAGCGGGGGAACGACTTGGGATTTCGGAAAGGAACGCGGGCGTCCGCTTGGTGCGCGCCCTTCGAACACTGCGACACCGTTGCGCGGACACGACTTTTGAAGTGCTCTGGTAGCGGGTTCAACGCGGCGCGTGTGCGTCGGATTGAACCGTGACTGTAATCGTGTGTTCAGTGCGTCGCGATGTGACGGCCGTGATCTCATGACGACCGGCCGGAAGTGAAAGCGTGATGTGCCCGTCATCCGTCGTTTCACCCACGTCGCGTGCGCCCACGATCAATCGCAGCGGCTGATTGAGATCGGGACCGATGACGTGTACACGAAGCTTGCAACGAGCGCCATCGGCCAGGACGACTTGGCCATCCACGGGATAGATGAACTCAGGTCGTAGGCATGGTTCATCAGGAATATGCGTACAGCCCTCCGTGTGAGGCGGGTAGACGCTAGGTACGCGACCGAGTCGTTTCCACCAGCGCAGTTGTCGCGGCGTGAGCAGCGCCACGCTCTTATGCGCGACGCGGCGATTCGCACGGCAATCGACGCAACACTCGCAACCCGTTTCGGTGTCCACCATGACACGGCGATGGACAGCGCATGATCGCAACGCACCGCCTGATGAAGGACGTACGCTGCGAACGATGTCACCGCATGCCTCGGTAGGCGCAAGACCTGAAAGCGCGCACACCTCCACCGAGCGCGTGCCCGTGACCACATCAAGCGGCGCTGGCGTGGGATCCACCAATGCAAGCACGCTAAACAGGAGCGGCACCGCAGCACGGACGCCCACCAATGAGGCATCGCCCGACCCCGACAATTGCCCGCGCCATACCACCACCGTATACCGCGCCGTAACGCCCACGGCCCATGCATCGCGTCGACCCGAAGACGTACCGGTTTTCCAAGCCACGTCGCGCGCGGGTACTCCGGCGGGACGGGAACGATGCACATCGGCGAGCGAGGCCAATACCAATCGCGCCGCCCCTTCACTCATGACCGACGTGGGCGCGGCATCGGGCGCGCGAGGTCGGAGCGCAGGTTCCATATAGGAACCACCGCGGGCAAGGGCCGCGTATGCGCCGGCCAGCTCCATAGCTGTCACATCATCCGTGCCCAGCGAAATGTCCACGCGGGCGGCATCACTTTGGTGGCGGGTGTGTTTGAATCCAAAGCGGCGAAGGCAACCAGCAAAGGCACCCCGGGGCATGGCCGACGCAACACGAACAGCGGGTAGGTTGTAGCTGGCCCACAATGCCTCATGCGCGCGCACCGGGCCATGCTCACGTTTATCGAAGTTCTTTGGTTGCCAGTCGGCGCGTGCCCATGGCAAGTCCCACAGAATCGTATCGGGCGTCATGTGTCCGCGTTCGTAGGCCAGCCCGTAGAGAAAGGGCTTGAGCGTGGACCCTGCGCTACGAGGTGCGCGGGTGGCATCCAATTCTGTCGCGGATGCATGTTTTGAACCCACCAATGCGCGAATCAACACATCTCGGTTCTCGACGACAACGATCGATACGCCGTCCACGCCCGACGTGTCTCTTGCGAGTCGTTCTACGCCACGCTGCATGTCGCCATCGATGGTGGTACTTCCATCGGCTACCCGTTGCCATGCATGGGCACCCAAGTCGGGAAACGCGAGCGGATCGAGTCCGAGCGGCGCACGCACGGCCTCCGCATACGCACTGTCGGACAACGCGCCCGTGTCGTGCATGGCGTGAAGCACGCGGTTGCGTCGCTGCAAGGCACCTTCAGGATCGTGCTTCGGCGAATAGCGCGTGGGCGCCGGCAAGACCGACACCAGCAAGGCCGCTTCGGCAACATCCAAGTCTTCGGCGCGCTTGCCAAACCACGCGTAGGCAACCGACGCCACGCCATGCAAGTTCCCACCAAACGGAACCCGTGCGGCGTAGGCATGCAGAATGTCCCGCTTTGTGTGATGCGCCTCAATCTGACGCGCGCGAAACACTTGCTGCACTTTGCCCATGACCGTACGCGGCGTGGCATCCACCATGCGCGCGAGTTGCATGGTGATGGTGGAAGCCCCTTCGCGACGCCCACCCAACGTAGTTGCAAACGTGGCGCGCATGAGCCCGCGCACATCGACGCCGGCGTGATCAAAAAAGCTACGGTCTTCCTGCGCCAACAAGGCGGCATAAAACACGTGAAGGTCGGCTTGATTGGCCACGGGCAATTGCCGCCGCTCATCAGCCGTCAAACCAATGTGCATCCACTCGCCGTCTTCGGTCGTAATGACAGACGACGCATCGCCAATCAGCGATAGATCCTTTGGCAGTGGATGTACCCAACAGAAGATGCCGTACGCAACGTGTATCGCCCAGATCACGGCAATCGTGGACAGGAACGCGCGAAGGCCAAGACGCGTTGCGGTCATCACCGGACCGCTACACTGGGTTCGGAGCTTAGCCGCCAACCACATGGATCGCTACCAATAGACACGTCGCCGCCAATCGATATCGAGTCGTTCGCGCGCAACGAGAGTCCTGAAGATCACTCGCTGCGAACATGTACTTCCCTCCATCCAATAGAATCGCCTGTGCCGGTTGCCGCCTGCCCCGGATTGTATAACGCCTCAAGCCGAATCCGGCCAACCTTGAATCGACCTTTTGTTACCGCGCGCACGGTGACGCGATGGTGAAACGTTCCAGAAATTGAACGTGTTCGAAACAGCAGGAGTCGATCGTCCCGAGGCTCCACCCGATCCGGTTCGAATGCTTGGCTCTTAAGCACTGGGCTTTCAAGCGTTTCTGCGTTCAAACGACCTTCGATCGCTGACACGTCGCGAACACCCTCAAACTCCAAGCCGCCGGGGAACATGACGTTTACGAGCAGATTGCCTGTGGCCGACGACACGCGACCCTCGATGCAAAGGGTGTAGAGCCGTCCTTGTTCCAGTACCACAGACTCCCCTTCAGCACCTTCCACGTGGTAGGCAATGGACCAACCTTTGGTGTCTTCAGGAGTCTCCGTTTCTTCACCTGGGCGACCATCGACTCGCAGGATCGCGTAGGCAGGTCCCTTGGCTTGAACGATGGCGTGCACGCGTTCATCTTCTTTCCAGTGAATCGAGCAGGGCGCGCCGGGTGCATAGGACTTGGAATCTCCGAGAGCATGCACCGTCCCGGTACCGGAATCATGTTCGGACTGCGCGCGGGTCCACGCCGCGACGGCACGCAGGGCCGCCGCGTTTTCCTGCGTCGTGTGTTCTTTCGCGTGTGCAGCCGACTTTCGAAGCGCCTCAATCAATGCTGGCAGCCTGGAATCACTTGGCGTGGCGCGCAGGAGCGAGAGCGCCACCGTTGCCCTCGCACGTGTCGGTGACGTCAAGCGTTCACCGGAAGCGCGCGGCATGGCATAGGTGTCTTCCATGCGCTCCGCCAGAGATGCTGCGACCTCGCGTTCACCCAACGTGCTATAGATTCCCGCAAGATGTGCCAGTTCTTCCGCCGTCTTTGCACGTCGTTTGAGCGCACCAAGAAACGAACGCACATTGTGACCCGCCGCCTGCACTGCATAGGCGTCGTAGGGTTCACCGTCACCCGCTCGCAGTCGGGCCACAAGATAGTTGACGCCGCGCGTCAACAGATGCATTGGAACGCGGTGACCCTTCGCCTTGGCGGCGGACAAGAACTCAACGGCATAGGCACTTCCAAATGGATACGCCGCCTTCCCACCAGGCCACATGGCAAAGCCACCGGAACGCGTCTGCATCGTAGCCAATCGACGAATCGCCGCATCAACAACTTGATGAGATGCATGCGAACCGACTGCGTTTTCACCTCCGTCGCCATCAATGGCGGTGGCATCCACTAAGTCGCGCCATGCCAGAACAGAAAACGCTCGCGATGTCGTCTGCTCGACACATCCGTAGGGATAACGCAGCAACTCATCCAATGCCGGCAGGAGCGTGAGATAGGACTCAGACCCCACGCGCAGCGATACGCGACGCCCCTTTGTTTGCCACTTGCCCGGCAGAGAAATCTCTGTCCGACCATTCAGTTCAATGATGCGCGTGTGTGTTTGATAGGGAATCGGCGAGCGAACCGCCAGCTTGCGCGAAACGGTCCGAGAACGTCCCGTGCTTGATGCTGCCGTAATCGAAAGCCGGGCGACATCCAATGCGTTCGTCGCGCGTACGCGAAGTTCGGGGTGCGTGGTCACCACGTCGAGCCCGTTCAGCTCCAACTCATGATCACGTATGTCAGGCGAAACGCCCTCGCCCGAGACTTCCAGCGGCACAACAAACGTATCGCCGGGCACCACCGCACGAGGCACGTGCATCGCAATGGAAATCGGCGCACGCACAACGACATCGCGATGGTCCGACCCAACACCCAGCGCATCGGCAGCCACGGCCACCACGCGAACACGTCCTTCGTACGAAGGAAGCGTGAATGTCACCCGCGCTTTGCCGGGGCAATGCAACACCTCACTGGCAAGTGCCAACGTCTCAATCGTCTTTTCGGCACTCGACGCGAGGCGTGGCGCTATGTCTACGGCATCGCCACCTTGCTCGGTTTCACCCGTGCTGAACGACATTTCTTTGACGAGCCGCGTATAGGAGTCCATTGGCGTGGTCGTGAGCATTTCCTTGGCGCGGAGGTAGGCAAGTGGCTTCGGTGCCGCGTGATTCGTGAGTCGGAGGAGGCCCTCGTCAATCACGAACACGCGCACATTCGCGGGACGAGCCGTCGTTACGCGAATCGTCATTGGCGCATCGGGCTCGGGCGTACCGTCAACTGTTACACTGGTTTCAAGTGCCTCATCGGGACGATGTAGCGGCAGATAGCAAGCACCCAAATGACGCCGCGAACGCACGCCCCGTGCATCGGCCCGCGCACCACGAAGCAACGTGAGTGTTGCATACACGCCGTTGAGCTTTTCGGCGTTCTCCGGAACCGTGAGCTTCATGCGCTGTACGCCCTTCGTGAGCGCCACGGATCTCGCATCAAGGACGCCACGCCCTTCCCAGGTAAGTAGCGCGCTTCCCGCAAACGGCGCGTCCACCTCAAGTTCAACCGAATCACCCGCTTCGGCTCGATCCGAAAGCCAACGCATGGGCAAAATCACATCGGACGCCCTATTTGTGTCGGATGTGAACGTCCCGTCGAAGAAGCTGCCCGTCACCGATGCCGGCAACATGCCGTCACACGTCGCATGTAACCGATAGCGTCCCTCGGATGGCAACGCAACATTCACCAGCGCCTGGTCGCCGTCCCAATCGAACGACGCGCGGGTGGCCTCAGACACCGATTCTGTTGTTGCCCACACCCAACGCGACTGTTGCCGGACATAGTGACCATGACGCATGACGTGTTCGACGACGACCGTGCCAGCACAACCGAGATCGCTCGTCGCGTCGCGCGCACGGAGACTGAGGCGCAAAGACTGAGCAGACTCTCCAGCACCCACGTGCAGCCCGATGCGGGAGCGATTCTGTTCAATCGGAAACGATTTATGGGAAAACGCGGCGCGGCCAGAGTGATCGACGACTTCAAGTTCGAATCCGACTTGCCACGGGCGCCCCCCATCGGCAAGTGTGGGCACGCGAAACGAGAGAGCGCCTTTACCCTGCTCGTCAAGCACGAGGGATCCGAGATTGAGCGTTGTCTCAACAAGCTCTTTGTGTGATTCACCAAAAGTAAATTCTCCGTCAACGACTGGCGCCTCAGGTGTGAGCGTAGCACGCAGCGTAGCGCGGCGCTGTTTCGCTGGCGCGCCCGTAAGCGTGGTCGCCGCGGCTTGAATCGAGATGTTCTGGTCCGGATGAAGGACGTCGGCGTCGATAGAAATCGATGGGCGCAACGTATCGGGCACAACGCAGGCGCAACGAATCGACGTGGATCCAATCTTTCGTCCCTTCGCACCGAGGCCTACGCTCACTTGATAGCTACCGGTGGGTTGATCCGCACTCAACGAAAAATCAAGTGCAACCATGCCTGCGTCGCCCGTCGAGAGACGACGCGTATCGATAATATTGCCGCGAGGTCCAACGAGCGTCGCGTGGAGCGGCAGCCCGGCAACGGCACTTGTTCCATCACTCTTGCGCACAAGTCCAACCGCGTGAACCGTTTCTCCAGGTCTCACGACGCCGCGGCTGGCATAGACCCAGGCGTGCAACCCCGTTCGCGGTGAAATCCCCTCGATGGTGGGCGCATAGTGGTGCGCGCGATGCCGTCCAATATGTGTAAACGCCATGTCCGTGACGAGGTCCGCATGGTGCGTAGCAATCACGACCGACGGATCGCCGCGCACGTTACGAAGAAGAAGCAATCCATCCTCGTCGGTCACGCCCTCTGCACACGCTTGGTTCTTGTCACTTCGCACGTCGATCGCTGCGCCCTCGATAGGCGTGCCGTCGGCAATGCTGCGCACCCACACCACCAACCCTTCGGGCCGCGCGCGCGCAACAACGGCGAGATCCGTGATCTGAAACGTGCGAGCCGAACGGACCCAACCTTCACGCTCCTTCGCGATCTCGATGCGAAATATGCCACGCGGCTTGGGACCGAGGATGGATGCAAGATCAACGCGCTGACGCCAAGGCGAAACGCCCCCGCCCACCGGTTCAATTGTTGTTTCGCGCGGCGCGTCACCGAGTTCATTGGCATTGGCCCACCCAAGCGCAAGTGGAACCACATTGTTGGCATAGACCGGCGTAACGCGTACGTTCACACGCGGCGTTCGCACGCCTTCGATGGCAATGCTCGCATCGGCCTTCGCGCTCAAGATCGAACCACGGCCAACAAAACCAAGTTCGGGGCTTGGCGCGGGTACCACTACAGTCGTGTGGATGTCTTCCCGCAATTTGTTTCCTTGCGCGGTTTTGAGCCCTGCCGTCAATGCCACCCGTACATACGTCTCGGGTTCAAAGTCGCCACGCAATATGACTTCATTCTCGTCCACGTGTACCTGCAACCCTGTGATCTCAGGTTCCGTCTTCACGTGCTCCCGAAGCAAGCTCGCGTCCACGGGGTGACTCAGATAGAGCGTTATTCTCGCGATATCCTTAGATCGTTGTGCCCACGTGTCGTTGATCGTTAGTGCGTCGCGCCATTCGAGCTGGCGTTTGGAGGTCTCACCCAGACCTCGCGTACCCTTTTTGGGCGGCAACTCCGCCCCCACCGCCAACGTTGCGTTGCGGATGGACTTGTCAGAGAGCGTCACGACATAGCGATAGTGGCCCGCGCTGTCCAAAATTCCGTCTTCGTGTCCACCGTCACGGATTGAGAACTCAAGTTCGTCTCCCGCCTCGGATCGCACCGAAAGATGTCGCTTTAGCGCGCTCACCGCTACGCGTGCATTGAACGTCAAGGTGCACGCCGGTCGATCGTCTTTGGTGTAGTGCGCCGCGACGTCGCCTCGTATGGCAAGCCGACCCGTTGAGAACGCATATCCAGCCTTTGGGCTATCGCGCAGCACGCCACCATCCGCGCTACCGAGTGTGGGCGAAAGATGCAACCGATAGTCGCGCAGCGGTGCGATGTCTTGCGCGGGTCGAACGATGAGCACCCGCGGCGAATCCCACGTGGCCGTAAACGGTACGGACGGCTTGATCCACGCGAGTTTCTTTGTGGCCGCTTGCCCAATCGACTCGTTCGGCACCATGCGTTCTGAAAATCGCAGAACGAGCTCAGGACGGCGCGCGTCACCGGCTTCCTCGAACGAAAGCACGCGCACACCTGGCAACGCGTGCGACTCGCCGGGCTTTGTAAACCACTGAAAACCCAGCCAGCCATTGAGCAGAAGGGAGCTAACCAACAAAACGGTCCACGCCTTCCTGGGACCAGACCGTGTTCTCGACTCGCGTGCGCGCATACACCGCTCCTCCGGTTCTCACTGGATTGCTCTCCACACATGTCCCCTTTTCGGTGCCATCACCCCGCATGGTCAGTGCGTCGTCGTCTCAGAGCAACCGCGGACCTACAACATATTGATGAGTTAAGATCTATGATCTACCAGCAAATGTTGTGCACAATGCAGGGTGAGGTAGTCACGACAATTGGTGCCAGTAAGGTGACTGCGCAAACATCACAATTGGTGCCGGGAGCGAATTCGCGGATGTGCGCTTCCGACCGTTCGCTCTGCGGGTGAAGAGCCATACCGGCGCCCCCAGCTCAATCAATCTGTTGAGCCACACATCCCATCTATCAGGTCGAGGCCAAGCCAAAGATTCAGAAGAGGGAAAGGTGCGGGTAGTCCGGACTTCGGCTACCTGCCGGGCGTCGTCATATGAATCAGATTCAACACCTTCTTCAACTTTTCGGGCGACAGCAACTCTTGCTCTTCCGCCAACTCACGAATCGTACGTCCCGTCTTGAATGCTTCCTTTGCCAACTTTGCGGCGTTGTCATAACCAATATGAGGCGCCAACGCCGTTCCCAACATCAAGCTCTGTTCCACGATCTCGGCTAGCCGTTCCTCGTTGACCTCAACCCCGCGAATGCAACGCAGATGGAATCCCTTGGTGGCGCCAGAAAGTACGCGCACGGCGTCGAGTAGGACGTCGGCTAGTACGGGCAGACTCACATTGAGTTCAAAGTTTCCCGAGCCGCCTGCGATGTTGACGGTGGTGACGTAGCCCTGAACAAGTTGGCAAGCCATGATCAGGCTCTCGGCCATCACGGGGTTGACTTTGCCGGGCATGATGGAGCTGCCGGGCTGGACGGCCGGCAACGTCAACTCGCCGAGGCCGCAGCGTGGTCCGCTTCCGAGGAAACGCACGTCGTTGGCGATCTTGGTGAGTGCTGCGGCGGTGCTTGCCAGTGCACCAGCGAAGAAGACGACGGCTTCGCGTCCACCCTGTTGTTCAAAGTGATTGCGGGCGGGGCGCAGGCCGAGTTTGGTCTTTTTGCCGAGATGCGCGACGACTTTCTTTTCAAACTCTGGATGGCAACCAATGCCGGTGCCCACCGCAGTACCACCAAGAGCGACTTCAAGTAGGCCGTCATAGGCAAGCGCAAGCCGCTGACAACTGTGGGCGACTTGCGCAGCGTAGCCACCGAAGACTTGGCCCATTGTTACGGGCGTGGCGTCTTGCAGATGGGTGCGCCCCACCTTGACGATTTTGTCGAAGTCCTTGGACTTCTTGTGGCACGCCGCAGCCAAGCCGCCAAGCGCCGGCAAGAGTTCATCGCGAGTGGCCATCGCAACGGATAGATGAAGTGCCGTGGGGATCACATCGTTGCTGGACTGACCCATGTTGACGTGATCGTTGGGATGAACCGGCTCCTTGGCACCGGGCTTGCTTCCGAGCGCGACGTTGGCGACATTGCTCAGGACCTCGTTCATGTTCATGTTGGATGACGTGCCCGAACCGGTCTGAAACACGTCAATGGGAAACTCGTCGGGGTACTCGCCGCGGATCACTTGATCGGCGGCGCGACGAATGGCCACGCCCAGTTTGGGTTTGAGGAGTCCCAGTTCTTGATTGGACTTGGAAGCCGCCCACTTGATGGCGGCCAACGCTTCAATGAAACGCGGCGGCATCCCGCGACCCGATACCTCGAAGTTCTCGATCGCACGTTGTGTTTGCGCACCCCACATGCGCTTGGACGGCACCTTGACCGCGCCCATAGAATCATTTTCTGTGCGCATGCGGGGGGCCATGATGGTGCTCCTTATCGGACGTTGTTCCGTTCGTGCGAGAGTCGGGCGCTTATAGTTCCGCGAGGATGGAGTTGAGCACGGTGGGCGAAGAGAGAATGCCCGCGTAGCGACGCGTGGGGCCGGTGATGGACTTATCCGAGCGTTCGATTTCGTCTGGCTTGGAAAGTCCTACAAGAAAAATCGGCAACTGCCGCGTGGCACGGTCGGCGCGCAATTGCGAAGCGGTGTGCCGACCGCGATCGGGCTCTTGTTGCATGTCAATGATGATGATGTCGGGACGAAACTCACGCAGGTTCATGGCGAGCTCGTTGCTTGTGGCAGCCGTGCGAATCTCATGTCCCGCCTGGGAAATGGCCTCCACCGCGACGGCTTGGCGCTCGGGGTCGGCGTTCAAGATCCACACTTTGCGAGAAATGATGGGCTTCTGCGTTTCGCGCACGGAGCTCACGGGTGCGCCGGGTACCACGCCCTTGGATTCATCAGACATATGCGCTCCCTATGCATGGATTCGCGACGGATAAGCGCGCCATGGTAGCGAGTAGAGAAGCACGCATTGAGCCAATGCCGAGGGATGAATCGCGCGCAAGTCGATCGGAAACTAGCGCCTGCCCTCGCTGCGGACGAGATCTCGCCAGGGCTTGGGGACCACCGACGTGGGAATGGCGAGGCCCAACACGCCACCCGACCCGAGTGTGGCGGCGGGGACACCGACCAAGCGATAGGCCTCATCGAGCAGCGCGCCCCCACTGTGGCCGAGGCCAATCCATGCGTCGGTCTTGATCCAGCGCGGTACACGTCGGCGCGCCTCGAGCCCCGCCACACTGCCTTTGGTCAAAATCAGCGGCGTGCGGACCCGTTCGGACCCCTCCGTGGGATAGCCCAGGACGTAGACCGCATCGCCAATGCTCACGGTGGAAGAATCGCCGAGCGGAATCCACGGCAGCTTCAAGCGCGGATCCACCTTGCGGCCAAAAACATCGGCAACGATTTCGATGAGCGCTAAATCTAGCGCGTCGTCTTCGAAACGCACACGCGCAACGAACGACTGCGTGGGCGGCGCGTCCATGCGCGAGGGAAACGCCACCAATATGTTGTCGCGCTGAATCGGGCCGCCTTTGTGTTCAAGCTCTAAGACATGGCGACACGTCAAGATCAAACCGTTCGGCGATACGCACGTTCCACTGCCACCCGAATCACCGCGCACCGTGAGCTCAACCGCCGCAGCGGCCGCACGCGTCAACGGCGTTGTTGCGCGGAGCAACGGCGGCCACACCATTTCCTTCGGGGGCGCGGGCGGATTGTTAAACGAGAGTGCAATGCGAAAGTCGATTGTGGGTTCGTGCAGATCCCGGCTGATCACACCCAGGAGGTAACCTCGCTCCGACGTAGGCGGACGCGTAAAGACAACATCCAAGCGATCGTCAACGCGAGGCCCCAACGCGCGATGCGCAATGCTCCCATCATCGGGACGCAACATGACAAGATCGAGAGGCCCGGTCGAACCCATCAACACCGCGTGCATGGAACGTGAGCCGGGCGGCACATTGATGCGATACCAACGCACGCCACGACGCCTTGACGACACTTGACCGCGCAGCCACGCGCCACTCTTCAAGACCTCGGGCAATGTCTCACCCCAGGTGCCGCGACCGTGCGTGGGATCAAAATGCATGCAGCGAACGGTTACAACGGCCGCCTTGTCGGCATCCACCAACTGAACGCGACAGTAATGAGGCTTGGGGGGCAATGGTTTGAGCCCGCCCACCACCAACCGCTCGTGAAACGCGCTACTAATCGCCATATAGTCGGCGTCCATATCACCGCGCTTGACGACGCGGCCTCGCCGCACAAACACGTCGACATCGGCCTCCTTGTCATTGATCACGTCAATCACAAGCCCACCGGCACCTTCGATTGCGGGGATTTCTACGGTGCGTGCCGCGGCCGCACCGGGTCCACCCAGCACAAACGAAAGCGATGAGCCCGGCATCAACGTGGGCGTACTTTCGTCCAGTGGATCGCCGCTGGCACCCCCGTCGAGTCGAACTTGAACGCGGATCGACGCGGGGAGTTCCTGCTCCGTGTCGGTAGAGAAATCCAGTAGGTAGACGCCACCTGGATGATCCCCCCCATCGAGTAACAATCGCTTGGTGCAGATACCGCTGCGCTTCGTGTTCTTCGGTCCCTTTAACTCAAACGCCAAGCCCGCACTGGGAAGCCCCGTAAACTCCAACGACAACCTTCGTTTGTGACTGGGCAAGAATGTGCGAATGGTAGGGAATCCGCCCGAGTCAAGTCGCGACACGCGCATGGATTGCCCCGCAACAATGGTCGGACTGCCATTGGCGACATCCAGGAGCGTGGCAATTTCAAAGTGACACGCACGTTTGGCCTGGTCTTCGTCGCGGGCAATCACAAGATGCCAATCACCCGGTTCCAACGACACATCACCGTCAGGCGTCAACCGAATGGCCATTGCGCACGACGGCACGGTTCGAGTGAGATGCGCCTCGCGCGCAAAGTCGGCTTCAAAGGCCGCGCCGTGCCGCACATAGAGTTTGAGCGTTGCGTCGGCACACACAACCAACGACATGGCACGCCCGTTCTTGGGAACTGTGATGCGACCGCGCCAGACCGTGTCGCCGGGAGCCAACGTCACGGCGCGATGCGTTCCATCTTCAAGTGTTTGCGATGGTTCTGCCGACGCATTGGGCAGCGGCAAAGCGAGATATAACGCATACGCCAGAAGCCAGACGCGCCACTCGAATCGGGGCCAACGACAAGGTGCACATGGGGATGGGTGGGAGCGGCCGCGCATGACGCCCTTTCGTATCCGGAGAGTCGGGCGCAGGCCAAAAAGAGGGCCGCGACCCCGGGTAGATGTCACGATAGCCGCTCGGCGTATTCGCCGCGACAGGCGATTTTTAGAACATCCGTATTCGGAGTCGAGGAGCATCCCATGGATAAGTTTCTGCCCATGTTGTTGAGTGCCGTACTTGGCGGCGCCGTCGGTGGTGGACTGGTCCACGTCTTGGGTCCCGGAGCCGACGCCGATACGCGTGCAACCGCCGCCATTGGCGATCTGGCGCTAACGGACGCCCAGATCGAAACGCTCTACGGGCAGATGGAGGCCCATCGTCGCAAGGTTGCGGAGGGGGACAACGCAACGCTTTCCGCGCCCAAAGGCAACGAGATGTTGACCGCTCCCCCCGCTCTGACCGACGCGCAAATGGACGCTTTGATCGCGCGCCACCAAGCCAAGCTGGAGGCAAGCACCAAGAAGATGATCGAGGACCAAGTGAAAGAGGCCGTGGCTTCGGCAAGCGACGGCGAGCGTCCACGTCGATCGCGGCGACCGCGTCGCCAACGGAAGTCGCTTGCCGACGCCGCTGCAGAGCTTCAGCTTTCATCAGCCGAAGAGCAGGCGCTTCGTGACCACTACGAGAACATCACCAACAAGGCGCTCGGCATGCTTGTCGTCGAAGGCGAAACCATTGAAGATGTTCGGCGCGAGCTGGAGGCGGCGAAAGACGACCCTACCAAGCGCATGAATCTGATTCCCAAGTACATGGGTCGCGTGATCCCAGCCAAGATTGGCGAATTCATCGCCCTAGAAGGTGAGCGTAGAAAGGGTGTCGTCGATGCCGTGGGCAAGGAAAAGGCACGCGAGATCGAGAGCAAATACACCATCGAGGAATCCGATCCATTCAACATGCGTGGCGGGGGATTCAGCATGCGAGCCGATTTTGAAGAGCCGACGGGGCGTTAGCGGTCGCCTATGAGCATGCCTAACGACGACTCGCAGTCAGGCGCGCCTACCGTCCACGCCCTGTTGGTATGTCGCAACGTATCGTCGAATGATGCCGGTGAACTGTCACTCGCCGACATCGTAGAAGTTGTCGTCGCAAAGGAACTGCCGGGTGAGATCGGGCCACTTGTGTTTGTTGCACTCGTTCGCGGACTTCCGCCGGGTCCCGGCGAAGCTGCGTTTCTGATTCGCGCGGAGAGCGCTGCTGGCGACGACAACGCCGCGGCCATTCGCATGCCGCTCAAGATCAACATTCCCGCGGGCTACGGCGAACGACAAGTCGCGTTGCAACTCAAGGTGGCCAAAATCCCCGTTCACCAAGGTGGTTGGTTTGTACTCGGCTTTCATTGGCAGGGTGAGCCACTGGCCTGGAATCGATTTGCGGTGGGGCAACTCGCGCCATCACCTGAGTCGGGCGACAAAGAGGCGAAGTAGCCAGCGCGGCTCACGGTTAACTCGAACATCAATTCGTCCATTCAAGAACATGAACATATAGCTAACATTTACTTGGCCCCCGATGTGCGTAGAGGATGGTGGTCCCTTCCGGGGGCGCCCTTTTGGAGACTCGGATGTCCTATTCCCGTCGCGCATCTATTGCAGTAGTTGCCGTTTGTTCATTGCTCGCTTGGTCCTCATCGTCGCCCGCTATGGCCAAGAGTTCAAAGCGCCGTTCCCGCAAGGCAGCGAAGAAGGTGGAGGACGCCCTCAAGCAGGTGCGTCGCTCCCGTTCTAGGTCTGCGCGATCGCCACAACGTGTGAATATTCCGCGAGTTAGGAACAATCGCCCCGAGCCTCGCGTGCGTCGATCCGCGCCGTCCGTTACTCGTCCCATTTCTCAACCACGCGTGAATCGACCGGTCCGGCAGCGCCCCGCCTTACGCACAATTCCCAACGCGCTGGACCGCATCCGGCATGGTCGCACGTCGCCCACTCGCCGCGCGGCACCGGGACGCACCACGATTCTGCCGCCTGCCCGCACGCGGATTCCCTCCCCCACGCGTGTCCATTCTAGGACAGGTCGTTCATCTCTAGGAGACACCCGCCGTCGCGCCGTTATCCCGTCCAATGTGCGTCGTGCCCTTGCACCCTCGGCGGGCCGAGTTGCTCGTCGTGTCAATCAGCCGGCACCCGCTCAGCCGACAGCCATTGTGCGCCGCAGCAGCTCACCCGGGCGTCGCGTCGTTCGCGCTCGCGGCACCGGTAGCCGTGTCGTGGGTCGCAGTTCAGCAAACATTCACGTGGGCCTCGGCGCCCATGCGCCGCGTAGCACCGGGTACTTCGGCGCACGCCGCGTAATCCGCTCCGGCGGTTCACGCGCCATCGGTCGTCGCGTCATTCATTCAAGCACCCATGGTGCTCGACGCATTCGTCGTCGCGGCCGTGTCTATTCCTTCGGCCATGGCCGACGCCACCGTCATCGCAATCACAGCGGTTTCTACTTCAGTATTGGCGCCGTGTTGAATCCGTTTGGTTACTACCGCGTACCGTCGAGCTTTGGATTCACAACGGCCTATACCAACTACGGCGGTGCCTATGCGCCGGTGCCCATGTTTGGTTACGGCGTGCAGTACTACCCAGAAGAGGTGTTTGCAGGCGCCCCAGTGCCCGGATACATCGGAACCTACGATCCCTACGGGCCGGCCATACCGTACAGCGGTGAAATGCCAATCGGTCCCGAGCCGTACGTTGAGTATGGCGACCCGGAATATGGCGACCCGTTGCAGGACGGCAGTACCGTTCCGCCCTATGTGGATTACGGTCCGCGTAACGCTCCAAACAACGCTCCAGGTAGTGCTCCATCGGTGCCGGACTCGCATGCGTTCCCAGCACCCGACACGACAATACCAAATACGCAAACGCCAAACACCTACGTGCCGCAAGCACCGCTGCATCCCACACCGGAATACGGCGACGAAACGCCAACGGATAGCAACGCATGGCCTGCACCCGACACCGCTCCCGAGAGTTCAGCACAGCAGCCCGTTGCTCCAGAAGCAAACGAGCAGGCTGGCAATGAACAAGCTGGCGCGCCTCACCCCGACTTCAAGCGCGGTGTGGAAGCGTGGCAGGCTCGCGACTATGCCCGTGCCCGCGATCACTTCAGTCGCGTAACGGGTTCGGAACCGGGCAATGGTGAAGCGTGGTTGGCATTAATGCACACCTACTTCGCCGAAGGTCAGTTCGGTAGTGCCGCAGCGTGCCTACGCCAGGCGGCTGCGCTCGACGCCTTCCCTCGCGGCTATCGCTTTGATGCGGCTCGCCTGTATGAGAGCCCTGAGGCGTTCGCCAAACTGCGCGAAGACCTCCACAATCACGTCGCCAAGGACCGGGCCGATATCGATGCTCGCCTACTGAAGAGCTACTTCCATGTGGCGCTTGGCGAGTCCACGAAAGCTCGCAAGGGCATTGCCAAGATTCAAGCCACGCACCCCGAAGACAAGGCCGCACGCGCGCTTCAAACGGCGTTGCTACCGGCCCCGCCGCCGCCCGCCTTAGATGAGGGTGCGCCCTCGCAGGGCAAGTAAGCGGTCGATTACGCCAGCGGAATCGCCACGAACCGTGCAAACTCGCGGTGATGTCGAGTAGGGTGGCCGTTCGCGCGTGATGTCTCGGGACGTCGCGCGCGCTATTCGAAGGAGCCTGCACGTCGATGATTTGGCGTGCCGGGCCAGAGAGGATGTCTCGATGAAGAACCGTTCCTTTGCACCCCTTGTGTGCATGTTGGGTGTCGCTGCCCTACTCGCTGCGTTTGCCGTGACGGGCACCATGAAACCCGCCATGGGTGAAGGCGACGCCCCCGCCGTCAAGCCCGTTGCCTCCATCAAGTCCATCATGCACGCCAACAATGCCTACGAAGAAGAGGGCACCGACAGCCTCTTCAAGATGGTGGACGCGTTTGTTGCGAGCAAGCCCGGCAAGGATCAAAAGAACGCCTGGACGCTTGCCCGTCACCGCGCATTGATGATCGCCGAAGGGGGCAATCTCTTGTTGGCGCAAACGCCCATCCGCGGCGAAGCCAAATCGTGGAAAGAACACTCGGCTGCATTTCGCGATGAAGCCAAGAAGCTTTCCAAGGCGATTGCGATGCGCAACGTGGATAAGGCGGCCGCCGCCATTGCAACCGTCAAGAAGCGCTGCACAGCGTGTCACGACGCGCACCGTCCCCAGTAAAGCAGTAAACGAACGAAACGCCACAAAACCATCTCGTTCTCATCGGACGAGTCACACCTACTTTGCTGCGCGCGCTTCGAGCCAGGCTCGGAGCGCGCGTATTTCGTTGGCGTCCCCCACCAAGGGCGGCATGGTCGACCAAATGGTGGGCACGCCCGGTTTCTGTTTCGCAAGCGAATCGACGAAGATGCCAATGCGATTCGCGTTCCATCCGTCTAGCAACCCACGCAACCCTCGGTAGCCGTCTCGTGTGTGGCATACGGCACATTGATGGCGGTACATCGCTTCACCCACCGCGAATCGATCACCCGTTTCCAACACGGGCGCATCCACGGTGTGACTGAGGAAGCCGTCGCGGCGAAAACGCTCAATGTCATCCACATAGATCCCATTGGCGTACACCACGTCTCGTATCACAAACGGTTTGCGTAGCATCTCGCGAATCGCCTCGGCACTGCCAAAGCCCACAAAGCCCAGTACAACCAACACCACCGCACACCCTCGCGGCAAGCGTGTTGGCCGTCGAAGCGCTAGCACGATACCGGCAAACAACATGATCAACAGGGCGCTGCCCCCCAACCACCACAACGTACGCAGCCAAGGCACGCCCCCTTTGGTGCCGGCCATCGACCGAGAAAGCACGTCGCGCGCGCCCGCAGGCAGTGCTGCATGCGTAAACAACAGGCCCACGAGCGATACAATCAACCCCACGGCGATCCACCGGCCCGATCGTGACCACAGCAGTGTTCGATCGTCATCGTCGGATACGGCTCTAGCCGTCACAAGTGCAAAGCAGCCGGCGACAAACGTGCACGCGCCCAACCGCATGATCGTGGTCGGAACGTACGTGGGGTTGAACAATCCATCCCACACGCTCTTGGTGTCCACCCATCGTCCAGGCGACAGCATGAACGACAGAATGCCATTGATAATGAGCAACGTCACGATGCTGGCGCCGGCGTACAACCATCCCACACGCATATGATCACGCGGAGTCAATCGATCCCACGTCTTGTAATACACAATGGCGGTGGCCAACTCGATGAGGAAGAAGCACCACTCGGCTGCCCAAGCCCACACAAAGACTCGAATCAGCTCAAAGATGCCGTCGGGCGAAGCGAGCCCCACGACGAACCAAATCGCCACACCCGAGAGCGCGCCGAAAACGAGGGTAAGCAGAACAAAGAAACGCGCGTGACGTCGTGCATGGTCAAGAATGCCGGGACGGTTCAACCTGTGGCCGAGGCGCTCGGTGGTTACGAGATACAACCCACCCCCCACGGCGAAGTGCGCCACGAACACGTGGGTGATCGCAATGATGGCGATAAGTCCCGGAACACCGAACCCCTCCGCGGTAAAGCGCGGAAACATCAAGACACCTCGCGTTTTGCGTGGGCGCGTCGCCACATCGAAGCGAGCCAAAGCAACGCGAAAGTCGCAACCAAGAAGCAGGCGAGAAAGAACAACAGGGCACCGTCGTGCGGGCCGGTAGCACTCGACGACACGCCCTGCGTCTGCAACTGGAGGTCGCGTGTACGAAATCGAAGGTGTGTCCCTGCGGCAATGGCGAGAAACGCAGTGAGGGCAGTGAGCCACGCCAACGATCGACGCCAGTGCCTCACCGCAAGCCATCCCAGCATGGGTACCGCAAGGGCTAGGCCGGCGGACACGTAGAGCATCGGGCCGGCACTTGCAAAGTCGCCTTCACGCGAGATGCGCTTTCCAATGCCCAGCAGTCCCGTCACGACTGTCAACACCGCAAGTGTTACGAGACCAAACTGTGCCATGGCGTGGTCTGCACGCTTCGATCGTATGCTCCCAGAAACTCCAACAACAATGAACCACACGGAACCAAACGCGATCGCTCCGACGATCTCGTGCGCCCAACGCAGAGGGGCTCCGGTTCGCGAAAGCGCCAAGATCCACCCCGGACGATGGCCCTCAGCGGTGATTGTGGCAATGACATCCGGGCGTTCGGAAAGCGTGACATTGGCCGCCAGAACAAATGAAAACAGCAGCAGTCCGCATAGAGGAATCGCACGCAGTACGGGCCCGGGTGTCTTTCCGCCATGAACGACGCCCTCGCAGGCGTAGGCCGCGTAGTAGCCAATCATTAACGCAAATACGGCCAGCAACCACGGCCAACCTGCCAGAACACTCGAAGCGTAAAACCGCTCGCCATGCATCAGTTGCAAGAAGAGCAGCGGCGCCACGCCGAGCGTGATGGTGAACGACATGGCCACGGGCAAGGACGTCGCACTCCTCGACAACATTGCGTCTGCGAATCGACCACGCGCCATGGCCAATGCAAAGGCCAGCGCGACCATGACATTCATGGCCGCCGTGTGCAGCGTGAACGTAACCGCGTGAAGGACCTCCACGATCCAAAGCGGCGCAGGAATGGGCGACATGGCCATGAACAGCTCTCTCTGCGTGCTCTCTCTGCATGGATCGAACTCGAATCGTGGCAACGTGTCATGAGCAACGACATCGTGCGACGTTTTAATCGAGACTCACGCGCCACCGCATCCAGTGACGAGCAAAAAACAGACGGAGACGGCCCACCATTGACGCACAATCGAAAGGAATCACACGGGCACCGTCGCGCATTCGCGGTGTTCGTGCATCGTGCGCAGCATCGATCGGAAGGAAGCTACGTGGTCCGTCGAAATTCCAGATCCCGCAAACGTCGCCGACGCCAGCACGCACAGAACACACCCGAGGACCCGTCCAATCAAAGACAGCAGAAACACCCGACGCAGCCCTCGACGACGATGCAGGACGCGGATGCAGCGAAGCAGAACGCATCCGGAGTTAGCAACACGCGCGTGCGTATTCGCCCCTGGCGCGAGCAGATGCAAGGCGCGCTCGATGCGTTGCGTGCCTGGGCACGGGTGAACTACAGTGAACCGGTGGACACGTTCGTGGCGTCACGCTTTGGTACGCCGCCCAACGCGGACCATCCGCATGACATTGATCGCGCAATAGATGATTTTCTGTGTTCCCTCGGTTCCGCCGGACACGAACGGGCGAGCATCGCCAAGGCCTTCGCAAACAAGGCAGAGGACCTCGAAGACACCGATCGCACGCAAGTGGCGCGCTGGGATCGTGAACGCCGGCGCGGCGTGTTCCTTATCCAACGCGCAACGCGTGACACACTCGACGTGTGGGATCCTCTTGAAGGAGCGCCCCTGTCGCTTCATTTGCTCGAACGCATTGGGCAAGCACGGGCGAGAGACCTCGCCCGAGGAACCGTTGCCGTGGCCACCTATATGCCATGGGTCGCACGACTCGTTGCCACAGATCGCGTCGAGTTCTTCGATGCGTCCGAAGCGCTTCCGTTGTTTCGACGTCAAGTCGAAGAGGAAGGCGCGCTTTGGCATGAACTGCCTGCAGTTGTACCGATGCGCGCCCAGAAGACATTGGCGAAGAAGGTGCGTAGCTCGAAAGCAAGTGCATCGCCGGGTCGCAGCAAACGCAAGCGCTCGTGACGAACTAAGGACGGCTCGCGCGATTCAGAACGATTCGCACGATTCTAGCGTCTACGGCATACGAAAGGCACCGTGCCCATCACTTGCGGGTGCGGAAGGACGCTTGCCGTCGGCATTGTCGCCATAGACAGGACGTCCCGCAGCACTCGCCTCGTCTGAGTCACTTGTGCTCTTTGATGGCGCGATGGAATCGACCGCTCCACCGACCGTGTCCGTGAGGCTATTCCATCCCGAAGTCACCGTGTCGCCGACGTCCGAAAACGTTGAACAACCCAGCGCAAAGCTCATCGCACATACGATGACGACCAACCCAAGAACTCGACTGCCGCGCATGGCGCCTCCTACCTACTACCCGTGTGACGCCTAAGGATACGAGATGATGCGGTCGTTGATCGCAAATGGCGGGCACAAAGATCGTCCGGGCCGTCACAACCAAACGGTCCCTTCAATTGCAAACGGCCAATGTCCTCGATGGGACACTGGCCGCACGCGGGCTCGTCGTCAGGAACGACGGAACTACTAGGACGCCTTCTTCTTGACCTTCTTGGGCGTGAGCTTCCAGAGTTCGGACTGCTTCTTACGAATATCGGCAAGTTGCTTGCGAATCTCGGCTTGCTGCTTCTTCACCTTCGCCATCTTCTTGTCGTTGTCCTTCATGCGACCAACTTTACCGTTGATCACCTTCTCGGCATTGGCGAGCTGATCTTGTTCGGTGAGAAGATTGAGGTGCTTCTTGACGACCTTGTCGAGCTTCTCTTTGAAGACCTTACTAGCCACCTTGCCCATGGCCTTGTAGAGCTTGCTGGTCTTGAGACGACCCTTTTCGAGCACGGAAATCTTTACGTTGACAGGGTCAATCAACAAGATGCGCGGTACGGCCTTGCCGTTGCCCTTGAGAATTGGGTCGGCGGCCACGGCATCGGGATGCATCTTTATGCGGCGGAAGGCCTTCATGCCAAGGGCGACCCTCTCGTCCTTGAAGACAACGCCTTCAAGCTTCTCAACGCCATCACAGGACGCCGCGTCATCGCAGACGTAGACGATGATGGGACGATCGCTCCAACGAAGCGGTGACTGACTTGCAGCTTGCTTGGCTTCGGCCGACTCGGCGGAATCGCCGGTGGTGATGCTCTCTTTCTTGGCAGCTACGGCCTCGGCCGACTCCCACTTAATCTCTAGCGCCGCCAGACTGGCGGACGAACGACCATTGCATCAGCCCGCTTCAGCGGCGGGGCTTAGGAATGCTGGCACACAGAGTGCGGCAAGCATCGCGAACGCTGTAAGCGTGCGGGCGCTACGAAGGTGCGTCATGTCGGTTTCTCCATTACATCAATCCGCCCGTCGCAAGCGCGTCCCCGGACGGATCGCGGGATGCTTGCGCCTAGCAGGGTTTACGAAAAAGCGCGGGCGCTCGTCCTGAGACGAACGCCCGCGCGTGAGGATTTAGGACTTCTTGGATGCTCTCGGTGTGAGCTTCCAGAGTGCAGACTCCATTTCGCGGAGTTTCTTCTGCTCGCCTTCCAAGACCTCAAGCTTCTTCTTGAGCTTCTTGGCGGACGATGAATCGGAATCCTTCGCCGCGGTCAGACGCTGGCGCGCCTGCTGAACACGGGGATGAATCTTGTCGTATTCGCTGAGAAGCTTGACGTGCTTCTTCACTACGCCATCGAGCGACTCCTTGTAGAAAGGCTTCGAAATCTTTTTCATGGCGTTGTAGATGGGGCGGATATCTACGCGCTTGCTTTCAAGCACGACGACCTTATCTCGGGCCAAGTCCATAATGATCAAGCGAGGATCTGCCTTGCCGTGACCCTTGAGTAGGGATTCATCTGCGGCATCTTCGGGAGACATACGAACCATACGGAAGGCCTTGGACGCCAAGGCGACCTTCTTGTCCTTCCACACTTTTTCTTCGAGGCGCTCAGCCACTTCGCAGGTGCCGAGTTCGTCACATACCAGCACCATCAAGGGGCGCGAACGAAGTTCTTCGAGCTTGGCGTCGGCAAGCTTCTTAGCCGCCTCTGCAGACTCGTTATCGACACCTGTAACTTCACCCGTCTCGGGCATGAGTCGCTCAACGCGATCCCACTTGACTTGCATAGCCCGTTGGGCATCGGGTGAAGGAGCTGAACTACCACGCGACCGACCGCCGCCACCACCACCGGGGCATCAGCCAGCTTCGGCGGCGGGACTCCACATAAACAAGGAAAGCGATAGGGCGAGGCCCGCAGTAATCAGCTTCTTCATTCGGACGAACTCCTCTTGTGAAAAATGAGCGGAACCTCTAGGACATGGGACGAGCCGATGCGTGTGTAGGTTTCCCACGAATCTCCCGATCGGCAGATTCTGCTGGACGCACGCACCTCTTCGTTCAGCCGCCAAAAAGCTAAACGTCGAGTAAGGCCTGATTCCATCGCAGATTCTACACGTTCGTGCCCCGAATTCGCGTGATCGCAAGCCGTCTACCGGGCTCAAGGTCCCCGTTTCTCGGCCTTTCCGGGCTAATGAGCGGTCAGGGGCGTGAATTTTCGAGTATTTGGTCCCCATTTTCGGGGACCTATAGCGACTCGGACCTGTCAGTACGTCAAAAGTGCGAAGGACTCGACAGGAACAATAAGAAGGGCCTACGTCTTGAAACATACAAACAAACTCGTAACATACCGAGCAACGGCGGTGACAACGATCTGTGTCCTGGCACTGTCAATCGCATCGCTCGCGCCAACGACGCAGTCCCATGCAGAAGAACATGCCGAAACGCTTCTGCTTCAACAGCCTGCGATGAACAAGACGCATGTCGTATTTGTCTATGCGCGAAACCTATGGATCGTTCCACGTGCCGGTGGAACGGCGCGCGCGCTAACCTCGCATGTGGGAACCGAAACACGCCCCCGCATTTCCCCGGACGGCTCCACGCTTGCCTTTAGTGCCGAATACGGTGGCAACTATGACGTCTACACGATGCCGATAACCGGCGGTACGCCCACGCGCCACACGTGGCATCCCGGCATGGACCTTGTGGAGGGCTGGCATCCGAACGGAAAGCAGGTCCTCTTTACAAGCCGACGCAGAAGCGGTACGCCGGTGTCGAAGGCGTATCTGACCGTAGAAGCCGCCGGCAAGGCTGCAACGCAACGATTCGTAGAACCGCTGCCCTTACCACGTGTTGGCCGCGCAGCATTCGACACCACCGGAAAGCGCATTGCCTATGCACCAATTCGAGACGCGTTTCGCACGTGGAAGCGCTATCGCGGCGGGCAAACGTCGCCCATGTGGATCTACGACACGGAGACGCATGAGGTGGAGGTCGTGCCCCACGAAAACGCAAGTGACACCATGCCATGTTGGATTGGCGATGAGCTCTACTTTGCGTCTGATCGCGCTGACCAGATGAACGCATACCGCTACAACGCAGAGGCAAAGTCGGTGGAGGCGCTTACTGAGTTTACGCGTGACGGATTCGGCGTTCGCACCATGACCGCAGGACCCGATGGACTTGTCTTTACCCGGGGCGGTGCAATCCACATCCTCGACCCGAAAACCAAAGCGGTCACACGACTTCGCATTCATGTGCCCACCGACGGGCTCGCGCGGCTCCCACGCTGGGAAAAGGCGAGTAAATCGATTCACAATGGAGACGTGTCTCCCAACGGCAAACGGGCTGTACTTGAGGTGCGCGGTGAAATTGTAACCGTGCCTCGCGAACACGGGGGACCCCGCTACTTAAGTCGAAGCGAAGGCGCCAACGACCGATTCCCCACGTGGAGTCCCGACGGAAAACGGATTGCGTGGTTCTCCGATCGAAGCGGCGAGTATCAATTGCTGGTTCGCGATCGACTCGGAGAGAAGCCCCCCAAGGCCTATGCCATCAACGACACCGCGGGCTACTACGCAGATCCGCAATGGAGTCCGGACGGCAAGCACATTGCGTTTTCCGATAAGTCCAACCGCGTCTTGGCTTTGAAACTTGCGGATGGCTCACTCAAGACCATTTCGCATAGTCAGGGCTCGCTTGGGTATTGGCGTCCGTATGCGACGTGGTCACCCGATAGCAAGTGGCTTGCGGTAGAAGAGAAGAATCCCACCACAGCCTACGGTGGCATCAAACTCTATGAGCTTGCCACCGGTGATTCAAAAACGATCACAGATGCATTCGGCGATTCGCACTCGCCAGCATTCACCCGCGACGGCAAACACCTTTACTTCTGCTCAAGTGCACAAACGGGCCCGAATCAATTCGGACTCGACATGAGCGCACACCGCATGAAGTACGCCAAGAGCAATATGTATCTGGTCGTACTCAAAAAGGACGGCAAGAACCCCTTAGCACCGAAGATCGACGAAGGCATTGACAAGGACGATAAGAAAGGAAAGAAAAAGAAGAAAGCAAAAGACGAAGAGAAGCAAGACGGTGAAGGAGAACAAGACGCCGCCGATAAGGAAGACAAAGAAGAGAAGAAGGAAAAGCGCGACGACGAAGAGAAAGAGGACACGTCAGACGCTTCCAAGAAAAAGAAGGAAGACAAGCCGTCGGTGGATCTGGAGGGAATCGAAGATCGAATCTTGGCTGTACCGGGTTCAAGGGGGAACTACTTCGGACTTGGCGCTACCAAATCAAAGATGCTTTACTTGGAATGGGGCGAGGGTCGCAAGCGAAGTCTCCGCGCCTACGACCCCAAGACCAAGAAGCACAAAAATCTCGTATCCGGCTGCACGCGGTACGCCATCAGTAAGAAGGGCACGACCGTGCTCTTCAAGAAGGGTGATGCATGGTCCTTGATGGACGAGAACGGCAAGTCCGAAAAGAAGCTACCCACGTCAAGCGTTTCCGTCCGCGTGGACCCGGCCAAGGAGTGGCGCCAAATCCTTCGCGAAGTCTGGCGCATTCAGCGCGACTTCTTCTATGACCCCAATCTGCACCATGTGAATTGGGATGCCATGTGGGAGCGCTGGAGTGCGTTCTTGCCCTACGTACAGCATCGCGAAGATCTCAATGTGATCCTGCAGGAGATGATGGGCGAACTGTGTTGTGGCCACGAATACGTGGGCGGTGGCGAGATGGATGAAGCCGAAGAAGGACCGCCCGTGGGTCTCCTTGGCGCCGACATCGTTCGTGCTGACGACGCATACGTCATCAAGAAGATCTACCGCGGCCAAAACTGGAATCCAGGGCTGCGATCACCGCTCACTGAACCGGGC
The DNA here is from genome assembly GCA_965222115.1 of Planctomycetota bacterium. Classification (GTDB taxonomy): domain Bacteria; phylum Planctomycetota; class PLA2; order PLA2; family JAEUHO01; genus CBDCTJ01. Next base: position 459,694 of record CBDCTJ010000001.1, read on the forward strand.
ATTGATGTGCGCGTTGGAGACATCGTGCGCTCCGTCAACGGCCGACTCGCATCCGACAGCGTAAACATCTACGCGCTCATGGAAGGCACCGCCGGTGTGCCCACGCGCATCACGTTTTCACGTCCCGACAGTACAGAAAAGGAGCGGACGTTTACGATTGTTCCCATCGCAAGCGAAAACCGCTTGCGTCGCCGCGCGTGGGTGGAAGCCAACCGCAAACGCGTAGACAAACTCTCCGGCGGTCGGCTCGCCTACATTTACATGCCCGATACGGGCCGTCGTGGACTCGCGGCTTTTGATCGTGATTACTACAGCCAACTCGACAAGGAAGGCGTGGTCATCGACGAACGCTTCAATGGCGGCGGCAAGATTGCGGACTACGTCGTCAATGTCCTCGCGCGTAAGGTGCTCTGCTACTGGATGAATCGCGAAGGGTGGGTTGGACGCACGCCGTTCGGCACCATCGAAGGCCCCAAGGTAATGATCATCAACGATCGCGCCGGATCGGGCGGCGACGCCATGCCGTGGTTGTTCCGCAAACAGGGCGTTGGCAAGCTAGTAGGCACGCGCACGTGGGGCGGCCTTGTGGGCATATCCGGCTATCCTGATCTCATGGATGGCGGATTCGTAACTGCCGCGAGCTTTGGCATTATGGACACCGACGGCAAGTGGATTATAGAGAACGAAGGCGTCACACCTGACGTCGAGGTTCAGCAGTGGCCGCGCGACGTCATCAAGGGAGGCGATCCGCAATTGGAGAAGGCGGTGAAACTAGCGCTCGAAGCACTAGAAAAATCGCCACGGCGCAAGCCCCCTGTGTATGTCAAGCCCGCGGCGCGATAAACGACGATCTTCGCGACCGCGCTCGTTGCAACGCGCGGTCGATGCGAGGATGCGACACGCGTCGAGTGCAACAGGTGCATCGTCGCATGCTCACGGCTTGGTTATGCCGTTGCTGGTATTGGTGGCGGCACTCGTCGGTGCGTGGTTCATCATTGGCGGCGCAAAGAAACGTCGAACGCAGGCGAACAACGCTCACGCCAGCGCCAGCACGCGCGATGCCAGGCACGCGTCGAGCCCTCGGAGTTCTGAACGTGCCCTTGCGGGCGTCGTGGTGGACGAAACGGGACAACCGATTGAAGGCGCGCTCGCGTTCTTGATCCCAAAGGGATACACGGGCACCTCGCGTGGCAAAGCGCCCCATGTGCATAGCAACGCACAGGGGCAATGGCGCTTTCGTGCGCGAGAGGTAAACAATCTTATCGTTGGATTCTTGCGATCCGGACATGTCAATACGTACATTCCCGCGAGCGAAATCGCGGTGAGTGGTAAGGAACGCATCACGCTTCCCACGTGTCCCGCATTGGCGGTCCGATTGGTGGATGACCGCGGCCGACCGATTGCAAACTGTGCGGTTGGCGTCGCGCCGTCACCGCCCATCGACATCTATGACTTGCCGGGCCCCGAAGGACGACGTGGGGAACGCTGGCTCACCACCGACGAGCGCGGTTGGGCGTCTTGCTTTGTGGGTTCCAAGGGACCCGTCACGCTGTCACCCGTTCTTGAGCAGCATGTATTACCGTGGTCGCGCGTGTGGTTGGCGTCACCGCACCGTGAATTCACATTGCACACGTTGCCATCGTGTCGCGTCGCCGTAACGGTCACCCCCACCTCAGGCATGGCCATGCCACAGGCCGGCACACTTCGTTGGCGCCTTGCGGGCAAACGCGACGATTGGCGTATAGCCTCGGCCATTCGCACCGCCAATCGATTCGAATTTCCTGCAATACCCAAGCAAGCCATCGATGCCTCGCTTCATTTGGACGGCGCGCGCGCTGTTGATTTGCCACGCCTCGAACTGACCGACGCAGGCGACGTCCACGAAATCGCTGCGTCTCTACTTCCGATGCAAGCACCGGGCACGCTTCATCTCGAAACTGTGGGAGGGCGAGGCGCACTCGCGTATCCGCGCGTCTACGTTCGCCGTGCAACGGATGATGGGGCGTGGATCATTCTTGACGACGTAGACCATGAGAAAGACGAACGAACGCTGACGATCTCGCTACAGCCCGACACCTATCGCATTCTAGTAATTGAGGGTACCTCCTCAAAAGGGCCCGCACGCGTTGGCATGGCGGCCGAAGTTGCCATCGAATCAGGCAAAGCGACCAAGCAACAGCTTCCCGTTGCCCCCGGCACAGTTCACACCCTCGACGTCTCGGCGTTCACGCCGGGTCATGTCAAGTCGGTCGACATTCACATCGACGGTATGGGTCCGGTTCCACTCTATGGTCGCTACAAGCAACATCGCCGCCGATTTGGCGAAGACCTCTTGGCGTGGGTCAATAGCCGTCACGCGGCGGGCATCATGCTGGGGCCCTACCCGGGCGGCAAAGCGCGGGTGCGCTTTCGACGCTTCAAGGAACCCCCGAAACGCAAGTAACTATCCGCCTTTATCCAAACCCTTTAAGTAGCGCTCGACGGTTTGTAAGACGCTCTTGCCCCACGACGTCTCGTTGTCGGCAAACTCATCGCGCAGTCGCGTGAACTCGGCGCGGGCGTAGTCTTTGTCGCCTTCTTGCTGCGTGAAATAGGCATCCCAAATGCGGCTCCATGTGCGCGTGGCACCGTTGACTTCGTTCATCTGCGCAACTTCGCGCATCATGTCGCGCCCCACGGTCTTATCGCCGCGATAGTAATTGGCCCATGCACGTTGAAATCGTGCGTGGCCATAGCCCGCTGTTCCTTCACCGTGACGTTCTTCCAACGCGATAAACGTCTTCTCTTCTTGATCGTGATCACCGAGTTCGCGGTACGTATAGCCCAAGTACTCCATCACTTTGGTACGATTCTCGTCGCTGAGTGCCGTTGCGTCATCACGAGAGAGCAATTCCTTGAACATACGAAGCGCCTTGTCGTGTTCCTTGGCGTGGCGCATCTTGTAAGCCTGCGTCAAGAGCTTGTCGGTGGCCACGGTACTCAGGTCGGGCCCCTCCACCGCACGCTCCAGTCGTTTCACCGTTTCTCGAAGCGACTTGTTTTCCTCCAACACCGCGGCAACCTGTGACGCCAGTTCGTCCATCGACGCTGCGGTCTCCATGGGCTGTTCATCTCGCGAAGAACGCGCATCGGAATGGCCATGTAGCGTGGGTTCTTCGGAATCGTTGTCGTCGGTGCCGCTCAGTGGTTCGTTTACATGACTCGCATCGTTTTCGCGCACAGTACTCGTTGCATCGCCAACGATGGTCGACGGCTCCGCACGCATCAAGAGCACGACGCCCGCCGACACCGCCGCAGATACCAACGCTGAAAGAAGGATGGTCTTGTTCATGGTGTCCTCCGGTGCTTACCTTTGATTCTAACGCGAAGAAGCGGGTAGAGTCGGGCGACGCAAGCGTGAAGAGGCTGGGCCAAAGTGACCCCGGGTCGTGAACTACACGCGCGCGAGATGTCTACCCACCGCAACTGGCGCCGCAACTCGCTTCGTCGTCCGGCAACTTACGAACGTCCTCGCCCTTAAGTCGCGCTCGCTCTACTTGCAACTCGGAGAGCTTCTTTGCCAACTCGATGCGCTCTGACTGATTCTTCGCATTGGATAACGCGCTGTAGATCTCCTTGAGCTTCGCATCGATCTCTTGGATTCGCGTTGTGTCTGCTTCAGAAAACGGCGCCATACGAACCTCGGCGCTGCCCTGGCCACCCCGCGCATCGATGCTGAGTCCTCGCATACCCTTATGCGTTGCCGATATCGAGAGTTCGATATCTGGGATGCCAACGAACGTGGCCGTGCCCTCATGACTTACGACTTGTGTGCTCTCGATATGCCATGAGTCTTCGCTCGCTCGAGGGTCCTTGGCGCCGAGCGTCACTTTGGCGCCAGAAATGGGTTCGCCATGCTCGCCTACAACGCGAACGCGAAGCTCGTGTGCGTCTCGAAGCTGGAGGTTGAGCTGTGGTCGGGTCGAGCTCTTTTCGATCTGGTCGTCATCGTCCTCCAACTCGAGCGACGCGCGGCTCACGGCGAATCCGGCGAGGCTCACCGTTGCGGTTAGTTTGCCCGTGGGCACGTTGTGCACCACGGCTGTACCGTCGGCGCGCGAAACGATCTCGGCGAAGTGGCCGTCGCCAAAGTAAGAAAACGCATCCCATTGAACTTCGTCATCAGCGACTACGTTCACTTTGATGGTTGCACCACTCGCGGCCTCTCCATCCGGCGTCTTCACAGAAATGACAACTTGGTGCCCACGACTCATCACCAAGTCTGGTGTCCGGACACCGGCGCCTTGTTTCAATGCGAAGAGTTCGGTCTTGGCATCTACGAATCCCTGGCAGCGCGCAATCACGCGTACGTTCGCCCCGGCGGCGCCCGCCTCCAACAAGTAGTCTCCGTGACTGTTGGTGATGCTTGTGGACGTCCCCATTAACATACTGACGTAACCGTACGTACTGTCCGAGGACGAAACGCGCACTTGAACGCCGCGCAGGGGCTTGCCTTCAGGTCCAACGACGCGCCCTCGAATAACCGAGGCCGGCAATAAAACGATGTCACTCTCAATATCCTCATGTGAGTCTTGCCCACCGATTGGGGCCCCAAACGTGCTTGCCTTAGGATCCGCGACGAAGCCAGGAGCCGATGCCAAGATTCCGATGACGGGCGGACTCAAGCCCTTGAAGACATACGCTCCTTGCGCATTGCTAGTCACAGTCGAAGCGCCCATTCGGCTCATAACAACGACCTTTGCGCCCGCGATGGGGTTTCCATCTGCATCCGATACGCACCCCGACACAGAAATGCCTCTACGAACGAAAAACTCGAGCGTTGTCTCTGGGCGCTTGAACGTGACGTCCTTGGGACCCGAAAGCATCGTGTACTTCTTTGCCCCATCAATCTGTACCAGCGCGGGGTTCATCGCGGGGGAAAACGTAGCGCGCCCATAGTCGGGGTGGCTCACAAGCAACATGTTTAGCGTACCCGGTCTAGATACGTACTGAGCTTCACCTTGCGCATCCGTAACAACATTGCCAAAGGCATAGTCGCCACGACCCATGCCATTCCCCTCGGCACTCACAACGGAAACGAAAGCGTTCGAAATCGGGTCTTTGGAGTGTGCATCAAGAATTCGCAGCGTGACGCGCACGCCACCCTTTAGTACGAACTCCCGCGACGCCTTCCAGGTCTTCGCCTCAAAGAACGTTGTCGGATACTCGGGCGACTTGGCAATCAATACGAGATCATCTGCGGCAGGCGGCGATTCGATGACAAACGACCCGTCCGAGCGAGTATCGGCAAAGCGACGCCCGGAATAGATCGACACTGGGTTATTGCTGTCGAAACACGCAACACGCCCGCGTGAAATTCCACGACCCTCTCCGTCTACAAGCCGACCACGAAGGGCCTTCTGCGTCGCCAATTGAATACGTACCCTGCCTCCAGCAGCGCCATGAGATGTGAGTACAACGTCTTTGCTACTGAGCCGATAGCCAGCGCGACGCGTAACCAACGTATACGGTCCCGGGCTTAGCCCCTCGATTCGAAATCGTCCTTTCGCATCGGTCGTGGCCTGCTTGAGCGCAACGGAATCTTTGTCCAGATTTCGAATGAGATCTGTCATCTGAAGCGCCAGAGCAACCATCGAGCCCTTGCCTCGACGTACGTCAATGGTGGCGTGCTCGATTGGCTCACCCGCGCCGTCCACAACGACGCCCTCAAGCACGCCCTTTTCACCGAGCCAAAGCGTTCCAACATCGGTATGGCCATTGGCCTCGACCGATACACCGGGCGCCTGTGCATCGAGCCCTTCGGTTGACGCCACCGTGAGTAGGTAGTTCTTGCCTGAAGGCACGTCGGCGAACGAGAACGTGCCATCCTTCGAACTCACTGTCGATTGCTCGACTGTCTCATTGCCGTAGCCAGTGCCTCGAAGACTCACCGCCGCTCTCGCCACGCCGTCAGATGTTCCGAACCGCATCAAACGCCCCGTCACAGTTCCCTTCCCAACTCGATCTTCACGCGCGAGCCCAAACAACACGGGCCCACTACTCGTGGCGTCGTCAACAGCAGCGTCGCGTTCATCCGACTCTTCATCACTAAGCGCTTCGTTGTCTCCAGTCTCCTCCGATGCACTCCCCCACCAACCCATTTCCCGCGGGATGTCCGTGATCCATAGCAGTCCACCGATGGCAAAAACCGCTAGCAGAATCCAAAGTACCTTGTGCACAACGCGCCTCCCGTTCAATCCGTCCAGCATAGACTCGATTCAGCGCATGGCTCTTGGATAGACATCTGACAACGCGTAAGGGTGTCGCTCTACTCTTCCTCACAACCGAACGCGGGTATCCTTGCAGGTAGAGGAGGACGCCGTTCATGTTCGATCGTTTTACTGACAGGGCGCGCAGAGCGATGGGGGAGAGTCGGCGCGCTGCCCAACAGCTAGAGAACGACCACATAGGCACGGAGCACCTGTTATTGGGCGTGATCGAGGTATCGAATGGCGTTGCGGCTGCAGTATTCAAGAATTTGAAAGTAGATACGGCAAAACTAAAGGAACGCGCCATCGCACTTGCCCCGGAGCCCAACGCAGAGATCGGCTTCGAGGGTCAACTCCCTTTCACGCCACGTGCCAAGAATGCACTCAACTACGCGTTGCATGAGGCCGTTGAATTGGGCCACACCTACCTTGGTACCGCACACTTGGTATTGGGACTCCTTCGCGAGAGCAAGGGCGCCGCGTATCAAGCGCTTTCCGAAACTGGAATCCACGTCGATCGTGCACGCCAGGAAGTACGTCAACTCCTAAGCTCGGAGGCGTCGATCGGGGTAGATGAAACTGCCCCGCATGCAGATGGCGACACGCAAGAGGCCCATGAGTCTCGATCCCATCACCATGAACTGCAACAGATTTTGCGACAAGAACGAAGACTCACGGATTCGTTTGGTGATGGATTTCCGAAGGTGATTGCAGAGGCCCGAAAGGCCGCCCGGCGATTTCGACACGAGTATCTGTGCACCGAGCATTTGCTACTGGGAATCGCAAAGTGCAAAAGTGCGGTTGGCCGTGACATTCTCAAGCATTGCGGAATCGCGGCGCGGGACGTATCGAAGCATCTGCGGCACATCGAGCTTCAACCGCCGGACAAACTCGGGATCGACGAGATCGAGTTTAGCGCAGACGACCCCATCGGCTATACCGTCCGCGCAGCAAACGCGTGCCGGTTCGCGCATGAAGAAGCCGAGAATTGGAGTCTTGCTGACCCGAGCACAGCACATCTCTTGTTGGGCCTCATCATCGATAGGCGATCCAGCGCCGCGAAGGCCTTGAATGACTTGGGCATGCCCGTAGGTGACATTCGAAGGGAGATTGCTGCCACGCTGTATGGTCATTCCACACCTAGCGCCGACGAAACAAGTGCCACAGATAGCAAGGAAAAGCTAAAAGCCATGGAAGACCGACTTGCGAGCATGCTTGGCGCACTTGAAGTGCGCATCCTCACGCTCGAAGACCAACTTCGCTCGCACGGCAAGGAAATTGCGGATCTTCGGAAGCAACTGCGCAAACACGACGAAGATAATGCGCCGACAACTGACGAATGAACGGCACGTGACGCGAGTCGCTAACCGCCGCAGCTCGATTCCACTTCGTCAGAAAAATCGTGCCTCGGCACGCCCTCGAGTCGCGCTCTCTCGTCTTTCAATTCCACCATCCGCGTTGATAGTTTGCTTCGTTCTTCATTGGCCATTGCGCTGCCGTACGCTTCTTTGATCGTCTTGAGCTCGGCATCGATCGCCTTGATTCGGGCGGCGTCGATTGGAGATATGCGCGTCAATCGAATTTCAGCGCTTCCCTGACTGCCATGGGCGCGCATCTCTGCGGGTCGCATTCCCTCTCGCTCAGCCCAGACACCGATTGCAACCTGCGCGGTGTCAGCAAACGTTGCATTGCCTCCCTTGTCTGTGATCGCGCTACGTGACGAATACCGTCCCAGGATGACCAAATCGTCAGCAATTTCGTGGATGGATACACTTGCCCCCTTGACGGGATCTCCTTGTTCATCGAGCACGCGAACGCAAAACTCGCGGACTTCACGTAACTTGAGTTTGAGCCGTTGTTGCGTCGTACTCGCCGAGTCTTCGGCCGAGCCTTCTTCTAGTTTGAGCGATGCGCGACCTGACGCAAATCCCGGTAGACTGGCTATTGCCGTGATCGTACCTGCGGGCAAGTTGCTTACTACCGCGGTTCCATCACCTCCCGAGAGTCGATCGGCAGTGGTTTCGCTGTACCCTGAGATGTGATCCCATCCCACGTCGTCCTCAGCGCTGACGTCAACTTCAATCGCCGCGCCCCTCGCGGGTTCACCGGAAGGTGTCTCGACATAGAGAGTGATTTCCCGGCCCCGACGCATCGCCAACGTGGGTGCCTTCACGTCGGCACCCGGTGTCATCTTAAACGTCTCGGTTCGCGCATCTAAGAATCCTTGGCAGCGAGCAATCACGTGCCCCTCCATCCCCTCGGCGCCGCCCTCAATCGTGTAGTCGCCCTGGCTATTCGTAATGCTTGACGGGCCGCCGGTAAGCACATCCACATAGATGGACATATCAAACGACAGGTTCATACGCACGTGAACGCCGCCAAGTGGCTTGCCACCGGGTCCCACGACCCGACCCTGTATGACTGCTGACGGAACCAACACGATATCGTACTCGCTGCTTTCGGAACCGATTGGCTCGCCAGTGCCGGATCGCCGCGGAGCCTTGAAGCTCGAAACATAGCCAGGCGCCGAGGCCGTGAGCATTGCGCCAGACGGATTCAGTCCCTTCAATTCGTACTCGCCACGCTCATTACTCAATGCACTCGATATGCGTTGCCACATATCACCAAACGCAGCGACCTTTGCGCCAGCAAGAGGATTGCCGTCGGGATCTACGACTCGACCTGATAGCGCGATACCGGGACGAACATGAAACTCAAGCGTCGTTTCCGGCCCCTTAAGGGTCATGTCTTTGGGACCTGTGAACATCGCGTTGCCAGCTTCCGCGACTTGGCTCACGTTCTTGGAGAACTGGCCACGTCCGTAATGAGGGTGACTCACAAAGAGCATGCCCAGCTCACCTGGCTCGGCCAAGAACTCGGCTTCGCCTCGCGCGTCGGTGATGGCACTACCAATGACCACATTCCCCTCCTTCGTGCCCGCGCTGCTACCGCACATGGCGGAAAGCACGGCGCCTTGCACCGGTACCCCGGTGTCCCATTCCAACAGACGCAACGTCACGCGCACGCCCCCTTCGAGTACAAACTCACGAGTCCCCTCCCACGTATCGACACCAAGGAGAGCCGTAGGGCGTCCGGGAGCGGTAGCAATGAGGCTCAGGTTCTCCGCAGCGGGCGGCGACTCGATAACGAACGTTCCATCGTTTTTCGTATGCGCGAAGCGACGACCGAAAAATAGCGAATGCATGTTCTTGCTCTCGAAGCACGCCACACGACCCCATGCAATACCGCGCCCCATCTCGTCCACAAGACGACCACGCAGGGGCACTTGCGCAGTCAGTCTAACGTGAACAGTTCCCCCGGCGGCGCCACCGGACATGAGTACGATGTCTTTGAAGTGAATTCGATAGCCTTCGCAGCGCGTTTGCAAAATCAATGGACCCGGATTGAGTCCTTCAACGCGGAAACGGCCCATGCGATCTGTGATTGTATGTTTCAGTGCGACTGTGTCCCTGTCCAATGTGGAAACCAACTCGGACATCTGTGACGACATGGCAAGAACCGAACGGCCGCCTCGAAGCACTTCAACAGTCGCGCCCTCAATCGGGCGGTCAGCTCCATCTACGACGACGCCCTCTAGTATGCCCTTCTTACCAAGCCAGAGCGTTCCAACTTCAGTCGTCTGGTTTGCTTCTACCGAAACACCGGACGCTTGTGCGTCTAATCCTTCGGTAGACGCCACACTGAGTAGGTAATTCTCGCCTGCGGGTACGTTAGAGAACAAGAACGTGCCATCCTTCAAACTCATCGTCGATTGTTCGACAGCCTCTTTGCCATAGCCCATGCCTCGAAGACTCACCGCCGCTCTCGCCACGCCGTCAGATGTTCCGAAACGCATCAGACGCCCCGTCACAGTTCCCTTCCCAACTCGTTCTTCACGCGCGAGCCCAAACAACACGGGCCCACTACTCGTGGCGTCGTCAACCGCGCCATCACTGACGCGGGACTTTTCATGAAGAAGCGCGTCATTCTCTTGCCCGTTCTCGGACGAGCTTCCCCACCATCCCATCTGTCGGGGAATTTCAGTCAGCGATAGCAACGCGACAATGGCTAGAACCGCGAGTAGAACCCAAAGCAACCTGTGCACGACGCGCCTCCCGTTCAACCGGCACAGCATAGACTTATCTCAGAGCGTTTGCTCGGGGAACGCCAACCCTTCGTGCGTGGGCGCAATAATCAAGCCATCAGACGCATCCCCCAACGAGTACGGGTACGCTCGCCGCAGAAAGGACCTACCGATCATGTTCGACAGCTTCACAGACAGGGCGCGCAAGACGATGGGCGAAGGCAGACTCGCCGCACTGAAGATGGGTCACGACTTCATTGACACCGAGCACATACTGCTGGGCCTCCTCGCAACGGAGGGATGCGTCGGTATCGCCATGCTGGAGACACTGAGAGTAGACACATCGAAATTGGAAGAACGCGTGAAAGCGCTCGTCTCGCCGACTGGCGCATGTCCTGATTCCAGGTCACAACTTCCGTTCGTTTCGGACGCAAAGAGCGCGCTTGAGTATGCACTCCAGGAAGCGTCCGGCATGGGGCACAACTACATTGGAACGGAACATCTCTTGCTTGGCATGCTACGAGCAGAGGATGGAATCGCCTACAAGGCGCTGAACGCCATGGGAATCAATGCAACCGATGTGCGAACGGAAGTGATTGAGCTTGTGGGCTTTGGGCCGGACACAGACTCGGACTGACAAAGCAGCGTGCGAGTACCGTGGGTGACGAGCATTATTGGAGTATGCGCACGCAAGAAGGCGAGGCGTGCCATTGCGGTCATCAGGGGCATCTGTGGGGGCGGGGGTGACCAGGTGGCACGCTCTGAGGGTGGCAGATCACTGGAAATAGGGGTTGATATTGGCCTTTCCTGATCGTCGCCGAGAGGCGGCAGAAAGGGAGACGATGTCAACGCTAAAAAAAGCCCGGTCGCGAGGCATCGGAACGTGGGCGCAAGGGCGAGTCAATTGGAGCGGATTCGGGGCGAATCACCGAGAGCTAGTCGTCCGTAACTATCAGCGGCATAGTGCCAGCCTTGGAGCCCGGATTGCTGAGTCGCAAACTCACCGTGCCACCCAACGAATTCGGGTCTGCAAACGGACCGAAATCAATGGTTACTTCTGAATCGGATATCCAAGTCAAGGTTCCGGTCGGCAAGGTGTCCGTGCCGCGTACAAGCTGAAACGAAATCGCAGGTGTAAAGTGCTTTCCCTTGATCGTCACGATCGTGTTGGTTGTATTGCTAACGTGCCTCGGCGTATAGCTCTCGATTGTGGGACTCGGTGAGGGTGAAACGACGTAGTTCATTCCGACTTCTGTAGGTGAGACAATCAGGCCAATTTGCTCACCCGCAACCAAGGAACGAGAAAGTGCAATGCTCTGCATTCGACTCGTAATTTGGGACGAAGCCAACTGCTCTCCGATCACAAGATTCGGTGAACTCCCCGTAACGACGCTAACAGTAGCCGTGGTGCCAATGGCTTGATCGACGATCACCGCATTGGAGCCCCCATACACGCTCTTCTCTTCAAGATAGGGCACCGGCGTTCCAGCCCAGTTCCCCTTCGTTTCAAACACACCATCTCCATCCACGTCGAAGAAAGCTGAGTGCCCTTCGATCTGTCGTGAGTCTGGACCGTACACTCCGCTGCTTGCGGACCTCATTGCCAGAATTCCAGCTTGAGACGAGTCGCGAAGAAAGTGAATACCAACTATCGAAATCTCACCCGTAACCAGATCACCACAGAAGTCGGGATACGAGATTGCTGGCGATGTGGCGAGTGTATCGGGTACGCCATCTGAGTCACTGTCGTCAACTCGCAAGACCTCAAAGTTGTGAACGTCAGATACGTACAAACGACCCAAATCGACGTCAAACGTCACGCCCATGTAACGAGTATTCGATTGAGTGCTGACGATTGTTTGAACGGTACTTGGATCAAAATCCTCGCCATTTAGATTGCCCCAGACGCAAACCACCTTGCTCTCATTGGACACTGAATTCCAAGCGGAAATGAATGTCACGACGCCGCTGTGTACAGTCGGGTTTGGCCCAGCGCCCAAGGACGACAAATATGCCGCGGTTACGACGAACGGAGATACGTCTAGCGTTCGGACCTCGCCCGTGCGGCCCCTCCAAGTCAAGCTCGAATTGTCTCCCCCGGTCGTATACCTAAAGCTAGCATCACCGTACAAATCCGAGCACGGAGTTGTGTCCAACCATAGAGCGTTATTCGCCGTATCAAGAAATTGACCATGAGGATCTGTTTCAGATTGATACTTGTTCCAGTAGCTAACTGCGGTGGCCTCAGACGTATCTGGGCTCGATTTAACAATGGAGTCTGAAACCCCGCATGCAAGCTGACACACAGCCGCGACGATCACTACTGCCGTTACTAAGTGCTTCATTGTGAAAGCTCTCCAATCCTTTTACTGGAATCCGATACTAGGCCCCGATCTAGTAGACTGGGCCGTGCGGGATGATGAACTGCAGATAGTCGTGAATAATCTGACACTTTGGATCCTTAGACGCTTGTATGTCGCTAATATTCTTGCCAATTGTTGTCTGGAGCCATGCGTCCAGCCCTTGCCGGTCAGCAGTAGTTATGGCGTTAACATACCCAGAAGGAGTCCCACCGGAACCACCGAAAACCTTGTCGTAGCAAGTAAGGAACTGATTCTTTAGATCGACGGCTGTAATATAATACCAACCAATGTTCTCGAATACTGGGAACGGATCACCTCCTTCTGATTCCACGTATTCTGCCTGCCTCTCGAATGCCTCTTGCTCAAGCGGTAAGCGGTCTATGAATGTGCATTGCGCTGCCATTCTCAAGGCACACTTCGCCAGGGCGCAAGCCTCCCATGTGTCCCAGCTTTGTCCGTCCGTTGGCCTTGTCGCCGGTGGGGTTGTATTCTGGGATGGGGCAAGCGTGATAAGACCGGCTCGATCTTGATCTTCGTGAACTTTTTCATGGACTAGCGTCGACTTGAGTTTCCTCACTATTTCATCTTTTTGCATGCCCGTGATCGGTACGCCGCCAGGAGCAGTACAAGGGAAGCACTTAGGAGAAATCGCCAGACTCTTCGTGGATGGATCGTATGCCCCTCGTGCTCTCGAAGGGCGATAGCGATCGGTCATTATGCAGATCTGTGCCTGGCTTGCGCTTGGCGCAGCCAGCAGCTTGCATATCCATTTCTTGACATCCAATGGGAGGCAGTTCTTGAAATTCGTCGAATTCAAGAATGTGCTTATGCAGTTGGCTTGAGCCTGGGACACTCCGCTACCAGCAGCACCAACATTCACTAGGCCACCACCAGAATTAGAGCCCCCTGCATACGATGCTCTCAACCCAATCGACGCAAAGAACAACAACAAAGTCGCCTGAGTACAAGTTCGAATCACGATCCTGCAACGACCCACTTTCGAACCGTCGTTCGCGTTCCTATACATGAAAATCTCCCAAGGTCACTTGAAGGTACGATGCTCTTGCACGCATCTAAGTCAGGTTCTCGCTTAGCGAAAAGGCGATTCTACGTCCCCAAATCCAACCCTCTTGCCCGGCATTTGCATCCTGTGATGTCTTCGCGAGTCGACGAATAGCTTGTGTCATGATCTATCCCCGAATATTGGCTGCCAGTGGCCAATGCCGACTTTCATCAACTCAACCACTTGCTCACTAAGCTAACGCTGCACATGGATTCGTCAACTTAGACACAAGAGGCCAGATATCTCGGCTGTCAACGCACTCATGCGTAACGGAAGAATCACGCTTGGTCTCAAAGATGAAGCGCATGGCATGCAATGAGACAGTTCTTCAAGCACGCCAATTCGACTCTTTGATCACCTCGCGTTCCAAATCTACTGCCTCATTGACAGCAAAGCGCACATTAGAGTAAGACCTAGTTGCGTCACAGGACCGGAGCGAAGGGATTCTCATGGCAGCACTCCTCTCAGAAAATATGTTCGGCCACTGGGCGCATCTTGTCGATGGACTCAAGATCAAGCCAAGCTCGCTATACAACAAGGTTGCTTCACAAGTAGCAGACCGCGGTCTTCCCAAGGCCAAGCTTCGCTCACTTTCCCTCAAGATCGGCGGCGCGTTCTCAGGCAAACGCGAGTACCTACAGATCAAACGGGGAGAACATGTGTTCCTGCTTTGTGCCGCGCCCTTTGGCGAAGGCTTCTTTGTGTCCTGGCGCCACTTCAGCACTATTGGTGTCTGGCGTGCTTTCTTTTCACAGATACCCATCGTAGGGAGATTGCTCTTTCGAACTTTTACGCCCTTTAGAGGCTGATGAACCTCCAACGACTAACCAATTTGGACGCATGCTTAGCGCATGACCGAACGATGCGTGCGAGTCCAAATTGCTTCGCCCATCAGTGCAACCGACTCGGCTCGATGGATTCGCCCGACGCGTCGCGCATAAGATTCTTGAGTTCGGGGACCTGCTTGGCGCCCACGCGAATGGTGCCTGTGATGGTGGCGCCCTTTTCAATTTTGATTGAGGGCGCGCGCAAGTCGCCATTGATTTTGGCGGTCTTTGAAACGTAGATCGAAACCATGGCCAACGCATCGCCCTGCAAGAACCCGTCGATGCGAATGCTCTCGGCGCGCAAAGAGGCGTAGACGAGGCCCTTCTTGCGAATGTGCATATCGTTGGCGATGTAATACTTGCGAACCGCCACGTACTCTTTGATGACGGCGGCTTCGGTAATCACGCGCTTGTGGCACGACGTGCAGCTGACAGATTTCGCCCCTGCTGCAATGAGCAGCGGCTCATCGCAGTTGGTGCAGAGAATCCGGCGCTGTTGCCCCTTGGAGGGTCGCCCTTTTTTGGGCATCGCCACAACCTCGCTAGGCGTTCACGACTGCATGGTGTTTATGCAACGCGAGCGCACCGCAAAAGTAACGCGATCGCCGCACCACGCAGACACGGCGATCGCTTGGAACTCCCGTTCCCAAATCACGATAGAAGCGTTCAAGAAACGAGTGTGTGCAAATACGAGGGCTACTTTCGACCCGAAGCCGCAGCCTGCACTTGCTTCATGGGCGAAGCGGTTGAGGACCCAGCCTTGCCGGCACCCGGGCCCACCTCACAGCGTCCCACGAAGGTCGCGCCTTCTTGAACCTGCATGGTCTTGGCCTTGAGATCGCCCATGAGCTTGCCGCTCGAGTTGAGCTGCACGCGCTCACTGGCCACCACGTTGCCGCTGATGACCCCGTCGAGCTCAATGCTGCCCGCACGAACTTCGGCTTTCACCTTGCCCTTGCGACTGACATACACGGTGCCGGCCGACTGAATGCCGCCTTCAAACGTGCCGTCGATCTGCACGCTCCCCTGGAACGTAAGTTCACCCTTAAACACGGCGTCGGAACCGATCACCGTGGGCGTGTCCGTTGTCTTCTTGGCGTCCGCCACGATGGCTTCCTCCTTCTTGCAGGACTTCCGATGATGAACAAACGTCATCCAGAAAGCGCGCTGCGATGTTTGCCATGACTGAAGCACCACTACGAGTGCTTTCGTGCGGCGGAACATAACAACCCCCACCCCCGCTCTCGCGGACCCGACGCCGACCCTCCGAGGGCGCAAGAGTTACGCCTCCGCAGCCCCATGTGTCGCTCACAAGCCCCCTACACCTGACGTCGTTCACCCGCAAAAGGACATGATTTTTGCCCGCCAGCCATACCCCACACACGTTTCTAGCTTCTACATCTACCGAGGAGCCTCCCGTGTCGCCCAAACTACCCGCCATTGCCATGCACTTACGGTCCCTGCCCATTGCAGTCGCCACAGTCGCACTCTTTCTTTGCGCCACGTCAACATTCGCAAACGAGAAGCCAAACGTCACGCCCCCAGCAAGCGCCGAGAACACGGATCAGATCGTGAAAGCCATACCGGGGCTTCACAAGGGCTCGCTCATCGACATCGCCAAGCACATGCACACCATGGAATACCGCAATGCACACGGTCGCGTGTTTGTCGCCTGGTACAACCCGTTCTCCGGTCGCGCCGCCTGTTTCGTGCATGCGTATCGCTACAACACCGCAAAGAAGCAGTGGACGCGCTACCTCACCAAGCTCGTGGAAGGCGCCATTTCATTATCCGTTGAAACCGCCCACGACCGTGTGCGCGTACGCAACCACAAAGGGGACATCGTCTACGAACAACGCTCCCACCACAGCGAATCCGAAGTCGCCGACGCCATCCGCGCCGGAAAACTCGGCCCCGCCCTCGCCAAGGCCGCTCGTGAATCTGGGACTGTCCACGTCGCCGAACTCGAACTCCCCGACATTCCCTGCCGCGTCTTCCACGCCACGATGGGCACCACCGGCGCCACGATTCTCGACGATCGCGGGAAGCTCAAAGAGCTCTGTACAGCGACGAATGGCGGGCTTGCCGAGGCGTTCGCGATGTCGCAGAAGAATAGTCGCGAATTGGTGACGTATCGTTACAAGGTGAATGCGAAGGAGAGTAAGGCGGGGGAGTATGTGTTGAGTGAGGAATAGCACAAGCCTCGCCGCGAAATGGGCAAGTATTACGCGCCCTTCTCCGATCGTTCTACGGGCACGGGCGGTAGCTTGGTGTCGCGCAGTTTGGCAGGGTTCTCGTCGGGATCCGGGCCGCCACCCGAGACTTGCCTGGACACTCTCTCCTTGAGCGCCCCATTTCATGCGTACCTGCCTGGAATTCTCTAGCGCCCCCCCAGTTTCGACATGACTCAGCGCACCTAAATAGGAACCGTTGTGGTTTCCGGGAGCTTTGCCATGAAGAAGACCTTCATCATCGTGATCTTTCTTGCGCGGGCAGTTGCAACGGGCTTTGCCTTCGAGCGAGACGTTGTTCGCCAACTGCTTTCCAACGATCCTCAAGAGTCGAGCAGCAGGCATAGGAATTACAGAAGTCCGATAGTTCCCAGGCGCACGCCGGTTCGCGCGTCGTCTCGCACGCTCACGCCATCTTCGAACTTGCCTGCGCCAAAGGTGAGATCATTGCAAGTGTTCAAGCCTGCCCCGTCGTCCTCACTACGACCACCGCTACGAAGTTATGGAAATCCACCGGGCGTCTCGCCTTCACCGATTGTCCGGAAGCCACTAGTAGTGCAGGGCGCGCTTCCCTCGCGTAGATTTGGTCCCGAGCCTCAAGTTTCGTTCGGGGCTTGCGCACCGACACTCGTGCGTCGCCCGGCTCCGATAATGCCTTGCGTTCGTGTCAGACCGCGTCGAATCCATTGTGGCGCCGCATCAAGATAGCGTAAGTCGATCAGTATTCTTGCGTACCAGTGCAGGCGAAGGCGCTTGAGCATGCGGTGCCGTCACCTCATTTCCCGCATGGGCCTGCTAGACTCCCGACGAACATCGAAAAGGAGCCGCACGGTGGCCCGGTACTTAATCGCGATTGATGCAACTTCGGGAGGCGCGTATCGGGAGCTTCCCAAGGCGCACCATGATTTCAACACCATTGTCAATCGGCTTACGAGCGATGCGGACGGTGAGGCGATGTATGCTCGCGCCCTCGAGAATGAGATCAAAGAAGTTCTTCATGAGAACGGAGATCCAGACGATGCGCCTCATGCGCTCACCAAAGCAATTCGCACGTGGAAGGGGCCTGCCGGCGTGCAACTGTCTAGCAAAGACACTGTATGTCTCTTCTTTGAAGGACATGGAGTCATCGCGGGCAATCGCGACGTCTACCTAGTGCTGCCACGGTCGGTGAAGACACGCGGAAATTTGGATACGCATACGGCCCTTAGGACGCGCGAGCTACTGACGTCGATATTCGAGGGCGAGCACTGTCCCGGGGAGATCTTGATGATCCTGCAGTGCTGCAGCGCGGGGAGCGCCGCGAAGCAGGTCATTGAAGGAATCTTCGCGGATGGGTTTGTAGATGCTCTGCCGCTGCGACGAGTTGACGTGATCGCTGCAACGATGGAATCGGTTGGCAAAGCCGAGCATCATGCCGGAACGTTCGGAGAACACTTCACCGCAGCGCTTGACGATTCCTCCCTTGCCACCGCAGATACTGAGTTCATCTCGCCTGCCGAGCTTTGCGGTCGTATGGAGCAACTTGGTGCGAAGGGATGTACGCCGTCTGACCTGCCCCCGAAGAGTGTGCCACTTGGTAACTCACGAATTTGAGGGTATGAGAGCCCCCGGAAAGGTCCAGGCTCGTGGCGCAGGCGGCTTGCCACCTAGCGAACTATGCGGACGGAAGTGATTGTACTCCAAGCGCCAGTTCTCAATCAAGACCTGGGCCTCGGTAAGCGTGTAATAGATCTCGCCGTTGAGATGCTCATCACGAAGTCTCCCATTGAATGACTCGTTGTAGCCGTTCTCCCAAGGACTACCCGGCTCGATGAATAACGTGGTCGCGCCTACGGCGCTGATCCACTTGCGTACCGCCTTGGCTGTAAATTCGCTTCCATTATCGGAGCGAATGAAGCCTGGCACACCACGCTCCGTCATCAAGTCGGCAAGGCATTCCAGCACATCACTCGAACAAAGCCGCCTGGCGACACGAATCGCTAAGCACTCCCGTGTGTATTCATCGACTACCGTCAGCATGCGAATCGCACGGCCATCATGAGTTCGATCCATCACGAAATCGTAGCTCCAGACGTGGTTTCGACGCTTCGGACGAAGTCGGATACACGAACCGTCTCCGAGCCACAGCCGCCCTCGCTTTCTTTGCTTCTGAGGCACTTTGAGGCCCTCCTGGCGCCAGATTCGCTCCACTCGTTTGTGATTGACCTTCCAGCCTTCGCGGCAAAGCAACTCGGTGATTCGCCGATAGCCATAGCGACCGAACTGAATCGCTAGCTCGATGATTCTCGCTCGAAGCCTCTTTTGATATGCCGAGTCCTTCGGTGGATTCTGCTGCGTCGATCTCGCCTGCCCAAGCACCTTGCAGGCTCGACGCTCTGAAACCCCCAACGTCTTCTGGATCTGTTTCACAGCCATTCGTCGACGATGAGGGCTTAGAAGTTTCCCCGTGCGGCTTCCTTCAAAATCGCGTTGTCTAGGTGGGATTCGGCCAGCAAGCGCTTGAGACGAGCGTTCTCGCGCTCCATCTCCTTCAGACGCTTGGCTTGATCCACCCGAAGGCCACCGTATTCCTTACGCCACCGGTAGTACGTGTTGGGTGTCACGCCCAGCTGCTTGCAGATCAACCCTACTTTCGTGCCTTTGGCCAGCTCGATCTCTGCCTGCCTCAGCATCCCAATGATCTGTTCCGTCGAGTACCGCTTCCTTGCCATCTGCTAACTCCTGATCGAAAAAGTGTATCCGACCAAGTGGCACGCTCTGAGGGGGGCAGGTCAGGACTGATGCTGATATTCATGTGCCACACGCGCATCCACGCTGTGTTGACGCTTATTAGCCTCGCGGCATCTATGGGATTCGTAGCCTTCCAACTCACATCCGATTCTGCTACACCTTGCGGTTGCCTCGGCGCTCTCTCACGAGATGCATCGAATGGCCCTCGCTTGGTCGTTGCGAGTTCGCTGATGCTGCTGTCCCTCGCAAGTAGACATGGTTGCGCCACCTACGCGGACAAGCACCAACACGCCGCTGTTTCCAAGCTAGAGCAAATCGTGGAAGGTAAGTGACTCTAGTATGCGTAAACGCCTGCACCTTGTATTCGTTCTGCTTGTAGCTACACTTGGGCTGCTTGCCCTCATGTGGCCTTCTTCCGGCAGATCGTTACCGGCGCCTCATGGTCGCTCAAGTGGTGTGCAGCCACGAACTCATCCCGAGTTGCTGGGCTATCCGACTCAGGTCGTTGCGAGCAAGGACGCGGATCTATCGGCGGTCGAAGACGCAACCAAACGCAAGGCGTCCACGTCGAGCGCAGAGAGTCTCAAGGCTGAGATCACTGTAATAGATGAAGCGTCGGGATTGCCCGTGGATGGAGCACGTGTCTTTCTCGCCCCTCATGCCTCCAGTCACTCGGTAACTGACATTGAGGGCATCGCGTCCATTGAGGTTGCTAGTAGTGGTCAGGCGCTGGGTGTTGTTGCCATAGGCTACTTGCCGGCGAAGAGCGAACTTGGCGCTGGTGAACAGCAACTCACTGTCCGTTTGAAGCGCGGTGAACAAGTATCTGGAATCGTCATTGACGACTTAGGAGAGCCAATCGAGGGAGTGCGAATTTGGTGCAGCCAAAGTCATCACACAGCCACATGGCCGCATCCTACGACGTATTTCGCGACGGACGTGAATGGAGGAATTGGCATCAGCCGATCCAACGGAGAGTTCACGGTTGACGGTCTAGCTGCCGACTACGATTATGAGATCGCGTGGTCGAAGCACATGTGGACACGTTCCATGAGGCGCCCCTATCCCGTAAGAGCGGGTGACGGGACGAGGGTTGTACTCAAGATGCGACCGATTGCGCGCGTGCTGTTTAATTTCGTCGACCGCCAAGACGGCCACGTAGTGACGACGCAATCTATCGAAACAACATGTGGGCCGGGCATCGGTGTAGGCGGATGGCCGGTTCCTTATGAACACAGCGAACCCCCACTTAACCTCATGGGCGAGGCAAGGGCGGCTGAACATTTCTATGTCAGAGATGGCACCAGTGACATTGATGACAACATGCAGGGCACGGTAACCGTCTTGGTAAAGGCCCTGGGCTACAGGGAGCGCAAGAAGAACGTAACGTTTAAGTTGGGCCAACGCCAGACGATTCGGATTCCGCTTGACAGAAAGTCGAATGTGGAACTTGGAAACGTAGCGTTCACAGTAACCCTTGGGAACCGACCGTATACAGGAAGATTGTCTACGTACTTCAGGGGCGCCTCAGGTTCAACCTCGTCAAGCTTCATGTTTCGAGAAGGAAAGCAGATCAACAAAGTTCGCATTCCATCGGGTCGATATGAGGTCTCAGTCAAGCCCGTCGGGCTGATCGGCGCCAGCTTGGAGCGCGAAGACGTCGGGGTCATCGACATCCAGACTGGCATGACCACGAATCAGTCGCTGAATATTCCATGCTGTTCAGCCACGCTTGATGTCCGAGACCGGGATGGCAAGCGAGTCTTGGGCTATGACGTTGGCGTTGCGATCAATGGTCGCGCAAAGGGGGGTGGCGAGATGTGGGATTTTCGCGCCCGAGCCTCTTCGGTCCCGGGGCTCATTCGCAATGGACTCCCTGTACTGTACTTCCCAATGACGGGTGACGTTGTGCTTAGTGTCAACAAGTTCGGCGTGGGCAGTCACCTGGGCACGATTGCTCACGATTCAAACACAATGCATGGAAACATGAAGGTGTTTCTAAACCAACCCGCCCGCGATACCCGACGTGCTGCGCGGCAGGAATAGCCCCCTATCTCGCCCGTCGTCAGACGGAATCTCGTTGAGTGCCACACCGCGCTCGATGGAGACTCGTGCAGCAAGAGTGCTCGCCTCACTTCGCCTGAATCACTCATGATGCGCCCCGTCCACACCAGGCGAAGAATCAGACAGGATAGTGCCTATGCACTCAGGAGAATCGAGCGGCGGGCGGGCGAATTCGCATCCAGACTGAGTGGTATCTAAAGCTCGGATTTTGACATGCGGCGAAGGACCACTATCGACCGGAGATCGGCAAGATGATTGCGGAGAAGCTACATTTACCGCCTACCTCGGGTGATTGGGGGACGAAACGACGCACATAAAGCAACCGATAGTCGCACGTCCCCGCCGCCCATACAGGGCGGGGCTTGAGATGGGTACGCAAACCCAGGGTTCCGCGCCGCTTCGCTCGCGCTACACCCTGGGCTACCATCCGTGGCCCCTGCGGGGCCGTTGACATCGTTTTGGAGCGCGACCGGCGAAGACATGGACTCTCATTGTGAGTTCCTTTTGCAAGATCCGTCACGAGTCGATCGAATTGAAACACGTCTTGCGGATCCACACGTTTCGTACTCCGTCGCATACGCCTCTCTCATCGCCCCGCAACCAAAACCATCCGAGCCAAACGAACGCGTTCACCCGTCGGTTGCGCTTGGTGCCCCTGGTGTCCTTGGTGAGAGCCCTCTTCTTCCAAGACGCGTTCCGCAACTAGCGTTTCAACACCTCGCCAACAGCCCCCCACCCCCGCATGCGCCCTCTGCGCCCCCGCGTCCTCCGCGGCTCTGCGTGAGGTCAAACGCGCACAATCACGACCACCCCCGGTATCAACCATCAAAAAGTGTGGATTTTGCCCTGACACCGTATGGCGCTTGATTCCGTTCACCGGTTTGAACCCGCCAAAGCGCTTCATAGAGACCGCCCATCGCAATTAGCTCTTCGTGCGTGCCGGTTTCTTTGAGCCTGCCGCGGTCGAGAACGTAGATGCGGTCGGCGTTGCGGACGGTGCTCAAGCGATGGGCGATGACGATGGTGGTGCGACCAACAGCGACGCGGTCAAGCGAACGTTGAATGGCGGCTTCGGTTTCGTTGTCTACCGATGAGGTAGCTTCGTCGAGGATCAAAATGGGCGGGTCTTTGAGAATAGCGCGTGCAATCGAAAGGCGCTGGCGTTGGCCGCCCGAGAGCTTCTGTCCGCGCTCGCCCACAATCGTGTCGAAGCCTTGCGGAAGTTCGTTGATGAATGCGGTGGATTCGGAGAGGTCGGCCGCGCGTTTGAGTTCCTCTTCGGAGGCGTCGAGGCGACCGTAGGCGATGTTCTCGCGAACGGTGCCATGGAAGAGAAACACGTCTTGACTCACAAGGCCCATGGCTGCGCGCAAATCGCTCTTGCGCAGCGTACGCACATCGATTCCGTCAAGCGTTAC
The DNA here is from genome assembly GCA_965222115.1 of Planctomycetota bacterium. Taxonomy (GTDB): domain Bacteria; phylum Planctomycetota; class PLA2; order PLA2; family JAEUHO01; genus CBDCTJ01. The sequence continues at coordinate 482,722 of CBDCTJ010000001.1, forward strand.
GCGGCCCGACGTCGGGTCATAGAAACGGAGCAGAAGTTTGACGAGCGTCGTTTTGCCCGAGCCGGTGGGCCCAACCACCGCGATGGTTGCGCCCGCGGGCATGTCCATCGTCAGATCGCTAAGAATCGATTGTCCTTCGTTATAGCGAAACGTGACGTCGTCGAGTCGTAGCGCGCCATCAACGTCTGCCTTGTTCATTTCGGACTTGCCGGGTTCGACCGTGGTCCTGCGATCCAACAAGTCGAGTACGCGCTCCGTGGACGCCATCGATCGTTGATAGAGATCAAACGTCTCACCCAAACGGGTCATGGGCCAAAGAAGCCGCTGCGTCAAGAACGCCAAGGTGCTAAACGTGGCGAGCTCCATGTGGCCGTGGATCGCCTGCCATCCGCCGTAAATCAATGTGGCGCCGAAACCCACGAGAATCGCCATACGAATCAACGGCGTAAACGCGCTACTCAAGCGAATCGCGCGGCGATTGACTTCACGATATTGATTGCTAGCGGCGCGCAGGCGTTCCAACTCGTGGGGCTCGCGCGCAAAGGCCTTGATTGTGGCAACGCCTCCCAAGTTGTTGGCCAGCAGTGAGTTCACGGCCCCCACTTCTTCGCGCACATTCGCGTAGTGCGGCGCGATCTTCTTCTGAAACCAGAGGCTTCCCCATAGCACGAACGGAATCGGCAACATGGCCAACCACGCCACGCCGGGCGCCATGATGAAGAACACTGCCGTGATCACGGTCGTCGCTGTTGCCAACTGAATGAGCTCGTTGGCGCCCACGTCGAGAAAGCGCTCCAGTTGATTGACGTCGTCGTTGAGGATCGACATCAGTGTTCCCGTGCTCTCGTCCTCAAAGAACGCCATGTCGAGATGCTGTACATTCTCGTAGGCGTCGATGCGTAACTCGTGCTGTACCGTTTGCGCGAGATTGCGCCAGAGCACCTTGCTCCAGTACTCAAAGAGCGACTCAAGAATCCAGGTAACGGCTGTTAGTGCGGCCAATACAAGAAACAGTCCCGTGGGCGACGTCAGGCCCAAGAAACTCAGTACACTGTCTTCGCGCCGGACCACAACGTCGATCGCAACGCCAATCAGAAACGGCGGCGCGAGATCAAAGATCTTATTGAGAACCGAACAGAGCGTGGCCAGACGGATGGTCTTGCGATGCGAGTCGGCATAACGCGCCAGTCGAATCAGCGGCGCGGACGATGCTCCGCTGTCTTGCGACATGCTCACTCGCCTTTTACGAACCACGCACGCTGAATGCGACCGTCCAAGACTTCGTAGGTTGCTACGGCGTGAACCACTTTGCCCGCCTCCATGCCGGTCACGCGCTCCTCGTCGATGGCGATGGGGCCGCAGATCACGCGCGACGTGAGCTCCACATGCAGATTGGGACACTGTTCAAACAGCCGACCGTAGGCTTCCCGCAAGGCATCGATGCCATCAACAAACACTTCGCCGGTGCGCAATCGAATCAACTTGACGTCGTCGGCGTAACACGCCGCAAAGTCGTTGATGTCGCCGCGGTTGTAGGCGTCGAGTTGTTTGGCGGCCAGACGCCGGGCTTCGCTTTCGGTGGCTTTCACGACGCCTCTCCCGCGCCCGCAACGAGCTCGTCCCGAAACATACGTCCGGCGGGACTCACCAACTCTTCGGCGCGGGTCACAACATAGAATGGACGCGCAATTTGTATGTCATCCACGTCGATGATGGCGAAGACACCGTGCTGCACGTCCTCACGCACCGACAAATGCGAGACCCACGAGAGGCCGAGTCCCGCACGAACCGCCGCTTTGGCAGCTTCTGTGCTACCTACGGTGCAAGATACGCGGCGCGGGAACGGCTGGGCCTTCACGTTGACGGCACCCAAGACAGCGGCTCGCGTTCCCGATCCACTTTCGCGCATGATGATCGGAAATCGCGAGACGTCGTTCAGCGATACCGACCCACAGCCGGCGAGAGCGTGATTGGCGGGTGCGATGAGGACCACCCGATCGCCGGCGATCTTGGTATGGGGAAGTCCTGCGTCCGCATCGTCCGATCCGACAACGCCTATGTCCACGGCGCCCGCGGACACTGCCGATCGAATCGAATCGCTGTCACCGGTTTCCACATGCAAACCAACCTCAGGATGCCGCTCGTGAAAGTCGGCAAGGTGAAGTGGCAGGAGATAGATTGCCGGGATCGACGAGGCTCCCACCGTCAAACGCCCCGTTAGCAGCCCGTTCAGTTGTGCCACGGCCATACGCGCGTTCTGTTCCGCGCGCAGCACGTCGCGCGCGTGTTGAATCAATACGTCGCCGGCCGCGGTCACGCGCACACCCGTTCGGTCTCGATCCACAAGGCGACTACCGAGTCGGCGCTCGAGATCGGCCATGTGGCCACTGACGGTGGATTGGCTGAGGCCGAGGTGGCGCGCGGCACGGGTAAAGGAGCCCTGCTCCACGAGCGCGACAAAAACTTCGAGTTGGCGCATCGACAATGGGTCGTCGCCCTGCGGCATCAGTCGGGGATCGTCGGCGTGCATCGTTGCTCTCTCGAAAGGGAAGGGGTGGCGCACCAGGAAACCCGACGGGCGTGCAACACATTGCGCATCTGGTGCGTCTGAGCTATACATCTCGCGGGCTAGCCGATGACAAGTATCGGCAAAACCGATAAAAAGTCAACCCAGCTTTGAGGATTCTCGATGCGACAGACCCCCATTCGTTCCCGGTTTACCGGCCTTGCACTCCTGGCTGCCATATTCGTCTTCGCTGCGGGTTGCGGCAACGACAAAGGCGATCAGGGGGACAACGCGAAGAACAAGGGCGACGCGCCCGTATTCAAATTCAGCGCCATTCCATCCGAGAAGGACGCCACCGGCTACAAGGCCAAGTTCAAGGTTGTGGCCGACTACCTCACCAAAACGTTGGGCGTGCCCTTTGAGTATCACCACGCAACCACCTATAGCGCATCCGTCCGCGCCTTCGAACAGGGCGAAATTTTGCTCGCGTGGTTTGGCGGTCTTACAGGCGTGCAGGCGCGCCACCGCGTGCCGGGAGCGCGCGCAATCGCGCAGGGTGTTGAGGACCCCAACTACTTTTCCTATTTCATTGCTAACAAGAGCACAGGCCTTGAGCCCACGGATACGTTTCCCGAGGGTATGAAGGGCATGTCGTTCACCTTCGGTGACCAAAACTCAACGTCAGGGCGCTTGATGCCCGAGTACTTCATTCGCAAGTTCACCGGCGGAGCACCGAAGGACTACTTCAAGACAATCGCGTTTAGTGGCGGACACAACACAACCGCCACGCAAGTCGCGAGCGGTCAAGTCCAGTGCGGCGCAATGAGCTACAAAACGTATGACAAGATGGTCAAGGCGGGTGAGATTGACCCCGATGTGTGCCGCTTGATCTGGAAGACCCCTCCCTACGCCGACTACAACTTCACGGCACACCCCAAGATCGACGAAATCTACGGGGCTGGCTTTACCGAGCGCCTCCAGAAAGCACTTCTGGACATGAAGGGCGACGATTTGCTTGAAAAGCCCTTCGGCCGCAGTGGCATGATCAAGGCAAAGAACTCCGACTTTAAGGCCATTGTGGATCAAGCAAAGGCGCTGAAGTTCCTCGGGGACTAGCCTCTCGGGAGACCACGAAAAGCTGTGAGGGACTTCCTCAATCTTGACCAAGTGGAAGTCGCCTTTCCCGGCGACATTGCGCTTCAAGGCATCGATCTGAATGTGGGCGCCTCGGAGCAGGTCGCGGTGGTGGGTGCCAGCGGTGCGGGCAAGAGCACGCTGCTTAGCTTGATTCACGGCACGGTGCGCCCCACGGCAGGACACATCACCGTGTTCGGCAAGGACCTCCATTCGTTGTCCGGGCGCGAGTTGCGTGCACTGCGAGCGACCCTTGGATTCGTTCATCAAGGGCTGCACCTGATTCCGAATCTACGCGTGATTCAAAACGTATTGATTGGGCGCATCGGGCGCATGTCAACGTTGAGTGCGCTGCGGTCCTTTGTTTGGCCGCACAAACGCGATGTGCATCGAGCGCACGAGATCCTTGAGCGCGTGGGAATCGCAGAAAAACTCTACGAGCGCACCGATCGCCTGTCGGGTGGGCAGCGGCAGCGTGTCGCGATTGCGCGCGCATTGTTTCAACAACCCAAGGCATTGATCGCCGACGAACCCGTATCAAGTGTGGATCCCGCGCGCGCGCGCGACACCGTGTCGTTGCTTACGACGCTTGCGAGAGAGGAGGGCATTCCACTCATTGTGAGCCTTCACAACCAAGCGTTGGCCAAGGCCTTCTTTCCACGCCTTGTCGGTCTGAAAGACGGTCGCGTCATGTTCGACCGATCCACCGATACAGTATCCGACGACGATTTTCAAACGCTCTACGCGATGGCAACCGAGAACGATGCTGTTGACGCGCATGGCAGAGAAACCAAGTACTCGGATCGCGTGACGTAATGCAGGCATCGTCGCTGCCCCTCCCACGCAGGCCGCTTCCGATTTCTGCGCGCGGATTGGTGCTCGTGGGGCTCTTGCTAGCCGCTGTGTGGAGTTGGTGGACGCTTGGATTGAGCCCCAGCGACTTCGTACCTCATGATGGTGGGCTGGAGATCACCAAGCGCTTCTTTGCGAGCGCCGTGTCGCCGGCCACAACGCACGAAGGTGTTGAGGTGATCGGACGACCGGGCATCTTCGTAGAAGCGCTTGAGGCCATTGGCAAAACGATCCTCATCGCGGCTGCAGCGATGAGCATCGCAATACCGATGGGACTGTTATTTGGGTTGGCCGCGACCTCGGCATGGGTCAGTCCGACCGGTGTACGCCGCACGGGCCCGCTTGCCACCGTGATGCGCGCTTTGTTGCGTGTGATTTGGGCCGCCGCACGAGTTTGGATCGCATGCGTTCGCTCGATTCACGAGCTGTTCTGGGCCTTTCTCTTTATGGCCACCATCGGTCTCTCGGAGACGGCCGCCGTGCTGGCTCTTGCAATTCCTTACTCGGGCGTGCTCGGCAAAATCTACGCGGAAATGGTGGACGAAGCGCCCCGTGATGCAGCGGGGGCGCTCCGCGCTGCAGGCGCCAGTCATGTACAGACGTTCCTGTTCGGTCTCTTGCCGCAAGCACTGCCCGATATGATTGCCTATTCTGTGTATCGATTTGAGTGTGCGATCCGCTCTTCGGCCGTGCTGGGCTTCTTTGGTGTGGCCACGATTGGCTACTACATCCATCAGTCGTTTCAGAGCGGCTTCTATCGTGAGGTGTGGACCTATCTCTATCTCTTGATTGTGGTCATCGTGCTCTTTGATGCGTGGAGCGGCGCGGTGCGGAGGCGATTGACCTCATGACACGCTCCACCACGGAACTCGCGACCAACGAACACGCGATTGCAGAGCTGCGACGAACGCGACCCACATCGCGCCTTCTACGATGGAGTGTTGTAGGTATTGCGCTCCTCATGGTCGGTTCGTGGATTCCACTCGACGTCTCGCTAGACGACCTATTTAGTGAACGACGTCAACAAGCCATTGCGCGCTTCTTTGAAGACATTCGGCCCGCGCCACTACGCGACACATCGTGGGACTTCGGCGTGGCAAGCACGTGGTTTCATACCTGCATGAATGAGGGCGGTGGCTGGAAGGCCGCGGAAACCACGCTCGCCGTTTCCATATTGGCCATCGTGCTTGCCGCATTGATCGGTGCGTTGCTCGCGCTACCCGCCGCGCGCAATGTGATGGCCAAGCGACCCTTCGCAGCGGGCGGCACGGTCGGGATTACGTCGCCCATCGTCGCCTGCACGCGCTTCGTGTTGGTGTTGTTGCGTTGTTTACCCGAGTACCTGCTGGCGTTTTTGTTTATCGGCATGTTCGGTCTTTCGGCCGTGCCGGCGGTGCTCGCGCTCGCCATTCACAATGCGGGCATTTTGGGACGACTCAACGCTGAAGTCATCGAGAACCTGCCGTCGGCACCGCTGCGCTCGTTGCGCGCGGCAGGCGGTACACGTCGCGCCATCGCGGTTTCCGCCATCTATCCCCTGTCGTTGCCACGTGGCCTGCTCTACTTCTTTTACCGCTGGGAGACGTGCATTCGCGAATCGACCGTGCTCGGACTCCTCAGCATCGCCACCCTCGGCGCGTTGGTGGCCGACGCCGAGGCACGCATGCGCTTTGACCGTATGTTTCTATTCGTAATGGTCGGTGCGGTGATGGTCGTCGTGGTGGACTTGCTATCTGCCGTTGTTCGTGCGTGGGTGCGGCAAGCACGCTGAATCGCCTTGACCCTCGCGAACGCGTGGCCGACATTCTCGCTCGCCGCGTAGCTTGTGTACTAAGCCATGTCGGTAGCGCGGGTGACGCTCTCGGCCCGGAGGTTGACCATGACGACGCACGCAACGTCTCAATCCACTGCCGCGCTCACGCGTGGCGACGTGGCCGCGGTCTATCGCATGCCCCTGTTGGAACTCGTGGCACGCGCGAGCGATGTGCACCGTCAACACTTTGATCCCAAGGATCTGCAGTGTTCGGCGCTGTTGAGCATCAAAACGGGCGCTTGTCCGGAAGACTGCGCGTATTGCCCACAGTCTGCTCATCACGGGACCGAACTCGAGCGCGAATCACTCTTGAGCGTGGACCAAGTTCGCGAAGCCGCCACGCGGGCCAAGAAAGCCGGCGCCGATCGATTTTGCATGGGCGCGGCGTGGCGCGATGTGCGCGATGGCGAGCCCTTCGAACGTGTGCTCGACATGGTGCGTGAGGTAAAGGGGCTCGGGCTCGAAACGTGTGCCACGCTCGGCATGGTCACGCCCGAACAAGCTTCGCGACTGCGCGACGCGGGCCTGGATTACTACAATCACAACCTCGACACATCGCGCGAATACTACGACAACATTATCTCCACGCGCACCTACGACGAACGGCTCGACACGCTGTCGGCGGTTCGCGACGCCGGCATGTCGGTTTGTTGCGGTGGCATCGTTGGACTCGGTGAGAGCGAAGACGATCGCATTGGATTGTTGCACGAACTCGCACGCCAGACGCCGCCTCCTGAAAGCGTACCCATCAATGCGCTGGTTGCGGTCAAGGGCACGCCGCTCGAAAATCAACCGCCCATCGCGTGGGACGTTTTGGTTCGCACAGTCGCCGCGGCGCGCGTGCTCATGCCCACATCGATGGTGCGACTGAGTGCCGGTCGCATGAGTCTCACAGAGGAAGCGCAAGCACTGTGTTTTCTTGCCGGCGCCAACTCGATCTTCCTTGGTGATCAGCTACTGACCACGCCCAATCCCAAGCCCGACGCCGACCATGCGCTGCGCGAGAAACTCGGACTCGTCGCACGCGGCACGAAGTAACGCAATTTATGACGCCCGACGATGCCTTATTCGCCGATGCGCTGCATCAATGGGAAGCCTCGGGGCTCCGGCGCACGCTGGCCGAGATTGAAGGCGAAGACTTTTGCAGCAACGACTACTTGGGATTGGCGCACAACCCCCACCTCGCGGAAGCCGCCATTCAGACCATTCGCGATTGGGGTACGGGCAGTCGCGCGGCGCGCTTGTTGGGTGGACAGCTTCCATTGCACCACGCGCTGGAAGCTGAGGCGGCCGCGTGGATGGGTGTCGACGCCGCGTTGTTGTTTCCAAGCGGATGGCAAGCCAACACCGGGTTGTTGTCGGCTTTGCCGGGACCCAACGACGTCGTCCTAAGTGATCGCAACAATCACGCCTCGCTCATTGATGGCATGCGTTTGTCGCCTGCCGCGGTACGCATCTTTGCACACAACGATCCTACATCGCTGGAGCGCCAACTTGGCGACTTGAGTGGCTATGACCGTCGCTGGATCGTGGTGGAGTCTGTCTATTCCATGGACGGCTCATTTGCGCCGCTCGACGCTTACGCAGCACTCGCCAAAAAACATGATGCGTGGCTAATCGTGGACGAAGCACATGCGGCGGGTCTCTATGGCGACAAGGGACAAGGTCGTACTTCGTCCATGGACGACACGTCGCGCGTCGTTGCGCGCGTAATCACGGGCGGCAAAGCACTTGGCGTTGCGGGCGCATTGGTGGGTGGCTCACGTTCCCTGATCGACTTGTTGATTCAACGCGCACGTTCGTTCGTGTTCACCACCGCCCCGATGCCCGCCATGGTTGGTGCGCTCCACGCATCGATTCGCGTAGTAACCGGTGCACATGAAGCCCGCGCGCACGTTCATCGCGCTGCGAGACGACTTCGAAGTGCATTGCCCGCGTCGTGGCTGGCAGCCGGCGAGAGTCCGATTGTTTTTCTCAGGTTGGGCGACCCGGAAACTGCGGTTGCGGCCGCAGCAAAGTTGCAAGACGACGGATTCTATGTGCGCGCCGTTCGCCCCCCCACCGTACGTCGCGGTGGTAGTGGACTTCGAATCGTGTGTCACGCCGATCACGACGATGAGACGATCGATCAACTCGCCTCGACCATTCGCCGCACGCTCGCCGGTCAAGACACCGCAACACCTAAGTTAGAGGCAGAGGTCGGCGCCAAGCGCCCGTCCATGATCGTTGTCGCGGGAACCGATACAGACGTCGGAAAGTCGGTCGTGAGCGCCGCGGCCATGTGCGCGTTGAAAAACGCACAACAACCTGCGATGTACTGGAAGGCGATCCAAACTGGAACGGCGTCGGACACGCAAGTCGTGACTGGACTTGCGCAGCTTGAAGCTCATCAATGGGCTAAACCCGCGCGCGAATTCGCCTTGCCTGCGTCGATGGATCAGGCAGCAAATGCTGAAGGTGCATTTGTCGGCGTTGCCGACCTCATGGACGCAAGTCGTCGAGTCAAATCCGAAGCACCCGCGGACGCAGTCATCGTTATCGAAACCGCTGGTGGCGTGCTGGTACCATTAAACGATCACGAAGATCAGGGACAGTTTATTGATGAGTTGCGCGCACCGGTCGTGCTTGTCGCGCGAAGCGGACTCGGCACGCTCAACCACACGTTGCTCACCGTCGAGGCCCTGCGGAGACGCGGTGTACGTTTGGCGGCGCTGATACTTGTGGGTCCTAAGCACGAAGCCAATGTGCGCTCGCTCAGGCCACGTTTGGGCCCCATTCCTCTGCTGTCGATGCCCCGCTTTGATCCCTTGACTCACGAATCCCTGAGCGCCTGGTGCCGGGACGCCTGTTTTCACGACATACTGATGCGTGCGCTAGGGCGACGCGAGGAACGCATGTGAACACCGATCCATCGTGGATGGGCATGGACGCGGCACACTGCTGGCATCCGTATACCCAACACGGCGTGGATCCCACACCGCTCCCGGTCGTCGCCGCCAAAGAATCATGGCTCGAACTTGCCGACGGCACGCGCATGATCGATGCCATCTCGTCGTGGTGGTGTTGTCTACACGGACACGGACATCCCGTGTTGATTGAAGCACTTCGCAAGCAAGCCGAGACACTCGACCATGTTCTCTACGCAGGTTGTGCTCACGAGCCCGCTTCACGGCTCGCGCTTGAGCTTGTGAAGCGCGCGCCGCCCGGTCTCTCACGGGTGTTCTATAGCGACAACGGCAGTACGTCCGTAGAGGTGGCGCTGAAGGCTGCCTACGCGACCGCGGTGCGCAACGGCGAAACCGATCGAACGACCTTTGTCGCACTACAGGGCGGATACCACGGCGACACCGTCGGTGCGATGTCGGTGGGCGATCCGGATCCCTTCTTCGCCAACTTCAAGGGCATGCTCTTTTCCGTTGTGCGCACGTCAACCGACCCCGACATGTTGACGGCCATCGTTGACGGTCTTGGAAACAAGGTGGCGGGCATCATCGTGGAACCCGTCGTGCAGGGGGCGAATGGCATGACGGTCGTGCCCGACGAATTTTTGCAGACGGCACGTGCGCTGTGCGATCGCAATGGCGCCCTGCTTATTGCCGACGAGGTGTTTACTGGCTTTGGCCGCACAGGGACCTTCTTCGCGTGTGAGCGCGCAGGCGTCAGTCCGGATGCGCTTTGCCTTTCCAAGGCGCTCACCAATGGCATGCTTCCGCTCGCCGCGACGCTCTTCCGCGAAACTACCTATCAGTCCTTTGTGAGTAGTGATCGCGAACAGATGTTTTTTCACGGCCACACGTTTACGGCCAACCCATTGGCGTGTGCCGTTGCGCTTGCTTCGCTTTCGCTCTTCGAAGAAAACGACACGTTGAAGCGTCTTGGCGCCATCGGAAGTCGTCTCGCTAAGCTCCTGGCTCCCTATCGCGACGACCCGCGCTTCGCGTTTCGACACATAGGCAACATCGTGGCCATTGAAATTGTCGCCGAAGATGAAGGCTATCTCTCGGCCGTCGGTGAAACACTTCGCAGCGCATGCCGTGAACGTTCGAAGGACGTTCTGCTGCGTCCCATGGGAAATGTGCTGTACGCCGTCCCCCCTGCGTCCACCACCACAGGCGAATGCGATCTGATTGCGGAGCGCATGACTGATGTGCTCTATTCCGTTTAGTGGGAATCCTAACGTCGGTACTGGTCTCGTCGTACTCGACTATGGCCAGGAGGCGTGCCAACGCGTTCGCGCAACCGCCGCGCTACTCAGGAACGACCAAATCCAATTCTTTGACTTCGCCGACTCCCACCACGACGCCTTCGGCGACCACGACGCCATTTTCGGCATCGGGAAGTCGCACCCAGAAATCGTAAGTGCCCGGTTCAAGCGCGACGGCGTAGGCGCCCTTGGCCGGCTCGCCTTCTTCCGTGGGCTCGCCGACACTAATCGTCGCGATGATTGGCTCAACCGACTCCTCGTCGCCGGCGTCGCGGACAGCCACTTCGGCGCCTTCGATGCCCAGCGCGCCGCTGTCCATGACAATGCCCATGACCAATGACGTCTCGGCCAAATTGATCGCACGAATCACCGGACGAAAGATGACGCCGCCTTCGCCTGCCTTAAGCTCATTGCACGTGGGCTCACCACCGAGGCCCGTCGTATGAAAACTCTTGGTCAAGTCAACGTCGAGCAACAGTTCACTTGTTTGACCCGACGCCACAAGTAGCGGTGGGTCAATCTTGACTTTGATGCCACTACTCTGCCCGCTCGGCACCTTGAATGGCTGCGCCGGTGACCCATCGTCAAACTCAAGTTCGGCGCCATCAATCACAAGACGAACTTCGTCGTAGGCGCCTGTCGGCACTTCGATTGCTCCGAGTTGATCCGACAAGCCGGCACGCAACTTCAACAGATCAATGCGCGTGGGCTCGTCCCCGTCCATGAGCGATAGCTCGGTCCAGCCACCTTCTTCCCCACCGCGAATATTGACGCCCACCAAATCCACCCATGCGGCCGACACACAACCTTCGGTTGCCGGAAACGGTGCATCGGTGATGGAGAGCACCATAGTTCCGGTATCGTGACCACCACCCCCGCTGCCACACGCGACGACGCCAAGCGAAAGTAGGCCGGCAAGCGCTAGGGCGCAAAAACGGATGGGAACTGATCGAAACATGAGTGCACTCCTGAAATGGGACCACCTACACAATTATCGCCTCCTCGACAGTACGATCGAGCATCTGAAGCGAAATAATGCTGATTCGGGTAGGCGTGCAGGGCGTCCTCCCAGAGAATCTTGGATGACGACTCGACTCAGTCTCAAACGCGATCTGGGGACCCGAGCCGATGTATCAGCCCTTTCCCGTGCCCGTATCCTTGGCTTTGGAGCATTTGCGTTGATGAGAATCCACCTCGTCGTCCTCGTTGTAGTAGCGGCTTCCGTTCTGTTGTCGGCGCGCAGGCACGCCCAAGCGGAGCAGTACGAATCGGGATTACCCCCCGCCGGATGCTGGACCATGGAGGGTGGATCACCGGCGCGCTCGGGCGCGTCGCGCCTTCCGGGCATTCGCGATGGCGTGCTCGAGGCATGGTCTCAAACCATCGGTGAGGACGGAGCGTCCATCGACGAAGAACCGCGAGTCTGGGACTACCGAATCTATGTGAGTGTCCGTAGCCCGAAGCACATGTCGTTGCACGTATTGGGGCTGAGCAACGGAAAACCACTGGCCGACCCGGTTACCGTCGAATCCAACCTCAAACTCGAACCCTCCGTATGGAATGACATCGTACTGATTCGCACGGGGAGCCGATCGCTTGGTGCGTTTCGCCTCGCGGAGGGAACACTTGAAGAAATTTGGTCCGTAGAAACGGACGGCGATGTGTTTTCGCCAATGCTCATTGACGGCGACGTGTTTGCCTTGGTGGGCACCGACATCGTTTGCTGGTCGGTGAGAGACGAAAAGCAACCGCGTTGGCGCGCAAAGGGCGACTACCGAGGTCCCTTGGCGTGTAGAGGGTACACGGTGTTGGCAAAGGTCATTGATGACCAGGGAAATCTCTACGCCGTACCACTGTATCGAGATCATCCTCTTGAGCGCAAACGTCTATTCCTTCGAACACTTTCATCGGCGGACAGGGGCCAACTCGGCAACATGGGCACCTTGGCCATTCACGACAAGCAGGTATTCGCTCACTTCCCGGTTCCCTTTCGATCCAAAGAGGACAATTCGGCACGCCACGTCATGTGGCTACGCCGTCTAGACGAATTTGGGGAACTTCAGAAGCTTGGGTGGATCGATCACATGAAGTTGCCCGTAGAAGTCGGAACGTCTTGGATCACGAGAGATCGAGACAAGCGCAATCGAGTTCAACTCATATTTTGTGAACTCGCCGAAGGCAAGACGGATGTCTACACCTCGTTCTCACTTTCTCAGGGAAAATACCACCGCAGTTACGCCACGACCCCGCGCCCATGTACCGCGGTAGAAGGCTGCGTATATTCCGGCGAGCGCGCGTTTGACCCAGTGACGCACAAGATCCTCTGGAACACGGGGAAAGACGCGCGCTTTCGTCTCGTCCCGGGACACAACACGCTGCTTTCAGTACGCGGCCTACGACAACTTGTAGCGCTGCGATCCAAAGGCACGGCAGGCGCGCCGCTGTTTGTGGGGCCATCTAGCGTCATTGGCACCAAAGACGCCACCGAACCGGTTCGAACCCGCGGTATCGTCTACTTTGATGACGACTCGTGGCACGAGGGCGACTACGAGATTTCGCTCAATGGCGCAACGCTCACAACCGTCACAGAGAGAAAGAAGCGCGAGAAGCGAAAACCGTTTGACGTGGGTCGTGTGCTATTTGCGTTGGACGAAAATCACGCGCTTGTGTATGTGGCCTCGCCCATGGAGATCGAGCGACTGCTGGGGCGCTATCACTTCTATCGTCACCAAAAGGCCTACGTGAAGTTTGCGCGTGACGCGTTCCGCACGGGTGACCCCAAGCTCATGGGCAAGTTCCTACGCGGTGCCGAGAACCGAGGCGCGACGAGGAAGGAACTCAAGTTCCCGTACAAGCAGCAACAGGCCTTGATCAAGCGTCCCCGCAAGATCTCTGCCAAGAAAGTCAAAGCGTTGAACGACGCCGAGGCCGCGCTTCGCAAACAGGACGCCGCGATCACAGACGCTGCGATGGTGAGCACGATCGACGATCCGCGATGGCCCATCCGGAAGATGTATTTGCGACGTCTACTGAAGCGTGACAAACCGCCCGCCAAGGCAGTTGCCATGGTTCGCGAACGCGTTCCTGCGTTCCTCATGCCCAAGGGCGAGTTCAACGCGCTTGAATGGCTCGATTTGGTCGACCAGTTTCAGCACACCACGATTCAACAGCTCAAGCCGCCCGAGGGTGAGTCGAGCGACCTTACACGCGTGGAACGAGAGTTTGGCTCGGCCCGACTGACGTGGCGCAAGGATCTCGTGGCCTTGGAGGCCAACCAGTTGCTCATTATGTCGCCCTTGGCAAAACCGGAACGCATTGCGGGCTGTCTTTCATTGGGCACGCTGGTTTGCGATGCCCTGGAACAAGTTTTTGAAAGCGGCAAAGCCGTCCGCACCGACCCATGGCCGCTCATGTTGCGCCTCTATGAGAACAAAGACGAATACATGCACGCTTGGCTTCAACCCAACACGCCAAGTTCCTACAAGAAGCGCATGGAGGATTCGGCCGGACACTTCGATCCCAGCGCGGGTATCTCTCGAATCTACTTTCCTCCCGATCGACGCGGATGGGCGAGCGTCATGGACACCTACGCCCACGAGCTAACTCATCACTGGATCGCTGAACGTTGCCCGCTGTTTCGCGACCAAGATCGAGGGCGAGTATCGGGGGGCGCCGGATATTGGATCGTTGAGGGCATCGCGGAGTTCATTGAGAGCTTTCGTTGGGATCTGGAAAACAGATCGTGGGACCCCCGCAATCCCTATTCGTTCCCGCTGGATATCGTCGGCAGCATTGACCCGGAGCATTTGTACAACTGGGACACGTTCTTCGCGATCAGCTCCACGTCGTTTTGGAAACTCGACTCGGAGAAGACTCGCTGCCACGTGCCCATGCGCTGGCGCATGGGACGCGAGTATCCGTTGGACGACACGCTCTTGTTCTACTGCCAAGCCGGCGCCACCTGTCACTACCTCTACCAGGCCTCACCCGAACTGCGCACCGCCATGCTCAACTACGTTCGGGATCACTACACCGGAAAGCACAAACCAGGAAAGCACGACATTGAGCGCGTGTTCGGCATGTCCGCCGCCGAGCTTGGAAAACGTGTCGTGGACTACGCGCGAAGCGCCCTCAAGCCCGGCGCGAAGTAGTCGAGACGCCTCAATGCGCCGCCATCGCGGCCAAATCCGCCGCCTGCGAGAACTCAACGCGATCGATTACGTTTGATAGACTACAGCTTGTTGCGAGGAGACCCCATGTGCTGCTTTAGTCGTCCCGTACTGTCCGTAAATAGCACCAAGATCTTTGCGAGGGCGCTGGCCAAAGGCCGCCAGCTCTTGGCCTACTCCATGCATCTTCACGCCAAGGAAGCCGTGGCGATGATTCTGCCATTGCCGGTGCCGCCGAAGTCAAAGGGCGACGCCGTGCGGTTTATCAACTTGGAGAAGTACGCCGGCTTTTTCGATGATTTGGCCAAGGGGTTTCCCGTGCCCAAATCCGATGGCTGGGGCCCGGCGGAGGGCAAGTCCAAGGGTCGTCGCCGCGAACTCAAAGTTGTGGACGTCGGGAGCTTTGAAGCCAGTTTCGTTCCCTCGGTGAAAGACTTCGATCGACTCGACGAACGTTTTCGTTTGCCGACCGATGTATGGAAGGGGCTGCCGCTCTATCGCGACTACGGCTTTGCGGTCTTCAAGCTAAAACCCGGCAAGAAGAAGATTCACCCCATGGCGTTTGATTTCCCTAACCGCACGCCGGGCAAGCTCTTCTTCCCCACGGTCCACATTCATGACGGCAAAGTCCACGAGCGGGCGCGCTTCGATCACGGGCTCTACTGTCAGCAAAATGCCAACGGCACGCTCGATCTGCTCAACTGGCAAGAGACCCCCGATGTCGCACAGACGTTTATGGCTATGAAGAAGACCGAGGGACTCATCGCGCCCAAAGAACACGTCTACCGAAAAATCATGCGCGGCAAGCTCAAGAATCAGGACACAGTCGTAGAACTTCGGCGCTGACGCCAATCCGAAAATTTCGTACGATGCGCGCCGCGCTCGATCTTCGCTCGTGAGGATCGGGCCGGGGAGTTTCATCGTGCGTATCGCTGCAACTGTTCTCATCCTCGCATCGACGTGTATCTATCCCAGGACCTCATCGGCCAAAGAGTCGGCGGGCGATCTGATCCAGAAGGCTAATGCGCACATGGAGGCGGGCGAACTTGACGTTGCCTCAACAACACTCGGCAAAGCGGCTGCCTTGGCTCAAAAGAAGAAGGATTTGGAGTCCGAGGTCGAGGCGGCAGAGGCGTTTGAGAAATTGCTCCGCAAGCCACGCAGAGACGCGTTCCTCGGTACGGGGATCGACAAATCGAACAGTTCGTCATCCGATGCGCACGCAAAGTCAAACTACTCATCTCTTCTACTCAAATTCATGAAAGAGCTCGATCCCAAGCGACTGGGTGCAATCTCATCGGCCCACACATTGGCGCGTGCGATTCTTGAGCAAGCCTCGGAGACGGGCGACAACACCGGGGTCACCGAAGCTGCGCCTGTACTTCAAAGGCACCTGACAAACAAGCACGCTGGCAAGATGGGCGAAGCGATGGCGTTCTATGGACGCGGTATGATGGCACGGACGCAAAAGGACCACGCGGCATCTCATCTCGCGCTGCGCAGAGCGCTCGACCTGGCCGTAGAATCAGGCTGGACGAGATTATCGATATTGATCGGCACGGAGGCGGCGGCGGCGGCAATCGCCTCCGGTGACAGTGAGTCTGCAAAGAAGGCCCTTGCAGACGTTGTTCCGGTCATGAAGAATCAGCACTACCAACTAACGGTGTATTGGAAGCGTGTCATCAAGCATCGTCTTCGTGGCGTTTCCGATGACGTGATGGCACCTGCGAACGCGTTCTTTGACACAGACAAGCGAAAAGGAAGCATGGTCGGCGCCCAAGGAGGCAAAGGTGGCCGCGGCGGTGCTGGTGGTGGCGCAGATTCCAGAAGCGAATTCGGCAAGGCCTACAAAAGACTAAAAAAGAAGAAGCCATTTGTCTCCGTGACACGCACGAAAGATGGCATGAGGCTTTCCGAACACTTCGGACCCAAGCGCACTCACGAACAACCATTCAACTACATGATGAAACACTGGCACGAAGATGGTGTCGCGGTTTCGTTCTTTCACCAGTTCGTATGCCTTCGCATGATCGACATGACCGGACGCCGCGGCGGACCCGGGGGAAGCAATGAAGCGTCCCACGCGTGGGCGTTCTACCCGCTGGCAATAGGCGAGACCTGGGGTGTCATGAAAGACGGCACGATCACCATCAGATCCAAGAAGCGCAGATAGCGCAAGACAACCCAGTTGCCACCTGTGCGGGACGTTAGTCATTGGGCCCAGTGGCCTCCGGGACAGGCTGAACCACGCCTCCGTTCGGCCAATTGTCGTGACAAGCCCTAAAAATTGGGGTCTCGGGACCCTCGGCCCAGAAGAATTGGCGAATTCTAGGGAAACCCACAGTCGGTAGGGAGCGTCCCATGTATGGGTCGGAAGGGCCTCCCGCTGGTGGCGGGATCGGCCTGACCTATACTCTTTGCTGGACCGCTAGGTCTGAGGGTTCGCATCGTCGCGCTGCCTCAGCCTGGGAGTTCAGCACGGAATTCTGCTTTCGGCTCGGCGAAACACACTGGCGAAGGCGCCAGAAGTACACTCGCCGCGATGCCCTGAAAATCAGTTTACGAGTTCGAATCGTCATGGAGTTACGAATGCGCAAGACGCTCAGCCTTGGCTTGGCAGCGGTACTCGCCCTGCCCGCCCTCATGTTTGCCTTCGGCCCCACTGCAAATGCAGGCGGTGGCTGCTGAGGCTTCTCCCCCGCCGCCAACGCCGTGTTGCGTTGCAAGTGGAAGAACGCCGAGAAAGTGGCCCCCGATACCGACGTTAGCACCGGCGACACCGCCGAAGAGGCCGAAGCGAAGGCCGAGAAGAAGATGGCGCCCAAGCCCATCATGGTCTACGTCACAGACGGCGCAGACAACGCTGAGCACACCAAGATCGAGAAGGTCGTTCTCATGAACGAAGAGATCTCGATTCTCATGAATAACTTTGACTGCCTAAAGGTCAGCCCCGAAGTGGCTAAGGACGACCCGCTCTTGAAAGAGCACGGTAAGGCCTGCCCTCGCTTCATTATCTTCAACCGCGACTACAGCAAGCCCAAGGTCTTCGAAGGCAAGTCCATGAAGACCAAGAAGGTCTTGACCGCGCTCAAGAAGGCTGCCAAGCACGCCTACAAGACCCCCATCGACAAGTACGTCAAAGAGATCCGCAAGCTCGTCAACGAGTACAACAAGATCAATGGCGCGATGAAGGTCATTGAAGGCAAGCGGAGCCGCGGCGACCTCAGCAAGAAGGACAAGAAGAAGCTTGCCGAGCTTGAGCAGGCTCAGAAAGACGCTGAAGCCAAGGAAAAGAAATTCCTCACCTATGAGCTTCGCGTGAAGGAGAAGGCCAAAGCCGAAGGCTAAACGCCAACCACCTTCTAGCTACGCAACCAATCTAGACGCGGCGAGCCTTCGGGCTCGCCGCGTTTTTTCGTGATCAAGAAGTGCGTTTACAAGCCTTCCAAGGGAAGCCCCGCAAACACCCTCCTAAGTGGAGAAGAGTCTTTGTAGGTGTGGGAGCCAGTGAGAGACTCGAGATGAGCCGTTGCATACGAGACACGAAATCCTCAACGCAGCGATTGCAATGCGTCTTCCCAAGCGACGGGATCTTCGCCAATGCCGTTAAGGCGCGTCTGGGTCTGGAGCGCTTTGGCAAGCGTTGATCGAAGCCGCGACCCGGACTTAGAACGCTTCAAGGCTCGAAGTAGACCTGACACACTTCCGGCCACAACATACGCTTCAAAGTACGCCGCAATGGCCAACTCGTTGCCATTCGCATCTTCAAGAAGCTTGATGAATTGAGGTCCCGCATCCCATTGGTGATCAGAGAGTGCCGCTACGGCCGCTGTGGACACGTGGGGACTCGAATCGGCAACCAACGTCAGCAACCGCTGTCGCCCGGGCTTGTCCTGCACTGGGGCGATGACGCCAATCGCGGCCACCCGCACACGTACCGGAGCCTTGCCATCAAAGGCTACGCTCGCTGCATGGGCAACGCCTTCGGGGCGCGAGCGCAATGCCCAGAGCGCAGCACGGCGCACGTTACGCTCGGGATGGGTAACGTTTACCGGTTCACCGCTCAACAGTTCAAGCAACGCGGCGCTTGCGCTATCCCCCAAGAACTCATAAGCGCGAGTTACAATCGACGCACGCTCGAGTCCCGTGATTTGAGGTGAAGCTTCACCACGGATGGCTGCCAACACACGCGCCTTTCGCTCCTCCGCTCGCGTCGACTTCGGCATCCATCGCTTTCGCAAGGGAGTCTTGAATACGGATTTGGCAGCAAGCTTGGCGTCCACCGCCTCCCGCGACACGACTTGAATCGCGCCGTCTGCGACTCGAACAACGGTGAGGGGTTGCGCGTGCCCATTCGAAACAACAACGAGTAGACCTGCTTTGACCTCGATGCGCCTGACTTGCCACGGCGTGGTGTACCCGACGGGCATGACGGCAGGCCGTGGAGGTTGCGGCAACACAATCGACACTTGCGGCCCATCTACGGGAACCCAATTGAGAAGCGTAACTAACTCGCCGCGCGGATAGCCCGGCGGGCCATAGTCCTGGGTAATCGCGGCAAAGCCCGAACCGTCTGACGCCGGAAGAAAGTCAATCGGATACCCTCCGATACGCGCGCGTGCCACCACACGATCCCCGCGACGAATCGGGTTTATTCCTGGCACACCATGTCTACCCTGCCCAACATCTCGGAGTACCGACAACGCCTTTGAATCTCGCGCACACGCCACCAATGCACACCGATCACTTAGTGCCTCTACGGTTACGTACCACCGCCCGGTTGCATCCACGCGTCGCTTAGCGCCTGGAAAAGCGGGGGTCGCGTTGGATAACGGCGCCAACCCGACCGCAAGGAGCAACAAGGCAAGGACCCGGAGTACGAAGGCCATAACCTTCATTGGACTCGTCGCGTATCATGGCGTCGTCATACTGACTACGTGTCGATACGTGTTTCGCCTATCTGTACTGCTACACAATCGTCAGGGCAAAGTTGCCAGCCTCATGGACTCGACCCTACCCAATTGGGTCACGGATCAATGGGATTCAGCACGTCACAAAGACTGCCATCGCCCTGTCGTGTAATATGTCCTATCAGATTACGATCGATACCCGCGTATCGGATGCAATCAACTTCTTGATCTCTTAGCGTCGCGAGCATTTGTACAAGATCTTGAGGCGACTCGGGTTGCCTCGAGACAAAGCAGTGCTTGTCTCTATCGTACGCGAACATGCTTGGTGCGGTCACCATGGGCACGTCGCAACATATACAGCAGCCATACTCGACATAGAAGTCGCCCTTAGCGTTGCTTGGGTGCCGTTTACGTTGACCTTGGGAAGGCGTCTTGCCGCTCATGATTTCATCTTAGTCTCATGGGCGCGGATGACATAAACCTTGGCATTCGAAGGGGATAGTTCCTGGTAACGCTCCGCGACCTTGCGAATGTTCGATCAGGTTGTCAATCGGAGCAAACTGCACGTAACGTCGAGTCGCGTGGCTCAGGGATCATCAAGACTCTCACTTGCTTGGAGCAGGAAATCGAATCTCCGCATCGTTCTCGCCGTTGACGACCACGACATCGTCCAGAGCGTCAGTCCATGGTTTCTTGCCATCGGGTGACCACTGAAAGCGGTAGGTGCCGGGCACGATAGGTGCGATGACGGGTGGCCAACGCTGAGGTGTCACTTGCTGAGACGCATGGCCCTTCCCCTTTCCCATGAAATAGCGCAGATACCCTTGAGGGCGCAACACATTACCCACTGAGACTCGAGCATGAAGAGAGGCTGCCTCTATGCGAATCGTGTGATCACTACCACCCACGACGACGTCTAAATCGCGGCCATTTATATTGTTCATGTGCCAGTGCTTCAGGATCATCGTTGTTCCGACGGGTTGTGGCACCCAGGCCGTCCATTCTCCGGTTTCCGGGTCAGCGGAAACGGCTGCAACGACGTATTCGGGTTGACGCTTCGTTCGCACCGTCAAGATTCGAACCATAGGAATAAGGAGACCCGAGCCAACGAGCCGGCCGCCGAGCGAATTGAGTCGCTTCACACGAATGTCGCCGAGATCCGAGCTCTCATCGACATCAACGGTGGCGACTTGAATCTCCTTTTGGTGGATGAGCTCGCTGCCAACGTAGACCTCATATCTACCTTCGGGGAGACGCGCACGAAACCGCCCCTCGGTGTCGGTATTCAATCTCTTATCGAAGTGCTTACCGCGAAACCGAAACTGCGAAGTACGTATGGGCTCGCGACCGTTTGCGAGCATGCGGCCGCGACACGTCTTGGCGGCACGCAATCCAATGACCCAGTCACTTTCGCTTGGTTCCAGCCGATTCCACGATCCAGAATGAGTATGGCGTAGAAAGGAGTCGCCCGACACATGGAGCGACGCTCGTTCATTGGAGCCTGGTGGTACCCAAACGGGTACGCCATCGCCATCTATCGTGGCCTGCGTGCGAATGTGTATGGCACCCACCCTCAGGGTAAGCGTGCCGATTTCGCCGCCAAGGTCACTTCCCTCGGAAGACTCAAGATAGACACCGACCTCTCGCCAAGGTCCAACGAGTTGGATCGTTGCTCGGACGTGCGCACCGACTTTGGGATGAATCGACGCCGCCCCTCTATAACTACCGTCTATAGACACGAACTCCACCAAGTGCGGCTCGGGTGACACAAGCCAAGACACCTCACCCGGAACGTCTATCGTTTGCGGGCTCGATACAGGCCTTGCAAACCTCTTCAGCACCACGTTACCACGCTGAACTTCGACGCCTTGGGGACGGACGATACGCACCGTTATTCGGGGAGCTGCAAATCCAACGATTTCAACAGGGCCCTTCACCTCGCCAACACGCGCCTGGATCCATGTTGGCTTGGATACCAGCGTTTCGGATCTCCAACGCAACACGAATTGAACGTCACCCTCTCGCTCCATTTGAGCTCTGATTCGGAACGTTCCTTCCTGGGGCCCCCAAATCACATCGGCGACGCCGAGGAGCTTCCCGGCGACGGTTGTGGTGAGTCTTCCACCGCCCGACCCCTTGCCGTACACGTCAATCACCCGACCAAAGATTACAATCTCATTTGGCTTCGCACGCAGCGACTCCCAGTCGAACACCTTCTTGGCGCGGTCGATCTCATTATTCGAATGAAGACCTGGACGCGCGCTTCGCAAGGGTGCGTTGACACCCTCAACCTGCTCGGTCGTCTCCCTAGAAACGACGGCACCATCTCTACCGATGCCGTCGTGAGCATCCGACAGAAGTAAGTAGAGCGTCACGCTCAGCGCGAGCACTGCCAAGACGAGCGCAATCCGATTCACTCGGGGACCTCCCGTCATTTGACGCCGTAGCGCGGTTGATTGCGCGTTATCCTGTGATCGTGAGAATACTCGTCGCCGCCCTATCGTCGTTGTTTCTGATGACTGCGCCAAGTGCGTACGCAAAGCGCGCCAAGCAAAAGACGCGCGCAACGCCGATCGCCATTAAGAGGGGCCTACCAAAGTCGACGGGCGTCGGTCAACTTGCAATCGCAACGAACCTTCCCACGGGCGACAAGCGCTGGAAGGCGGTGAAGCGATATGCCAAGTCTCGCAAGGCGGCTACCCTACGATTTAGGGAGCTTGACGTAACGTCCATTCGGCGTTCGCTCGCCAAGATTGGGCCTGAGTTTGTTGCGTTCGCTGTCGCACCAGAAACGCTCGACGTGAACTTTCACTACAGCGTGCTGGAGCTGTGTCGCGACCTCGACGACGATCCCATGCCCGACTTTCACTTTGGCTATCTCGTCACGCAAGACGCGTCCGATATGGAGGCGTGGCTAGCGCGCATAGAAGCTCGCCACCAGGCACCGCTTGATACGCCGAAAGCAAAGGTAGTGGCGCTACGCGGAAACGGGAGTCAACTGCGCAGCCTCGACATGTTGCTTCACTTTGGGCACGGTATGCCAACTCGCGTGCAGGGCGGGATGACAGGCGAGCAGGTCGGCGCGCTCAAGCTCGAACGCGCGCCGGTAGTTTGGTCAGGCGCGTGTTTCAACGCCGTCGTCTCCCGCAGCTTTCACAAGAGCGCATTCCATATGGTGTGGTCTCCGCCCGTATCAGTCGATCCAAAGAAGTGCATGGCGACGAATTGGATCCACGCGGGCGCCTTGGGATTCTTGGCGGCCTTGGAAGGCGATCGTGGCGAGATGGCTTCGGTGGAGTGGGAATACTTGCGTCGGGAGGCATGCTCGCTCGGCGAAGCGATAGGCCACCAGTATCGTCTTGCTACGACAAGCTTCTATGCCGACTTTACTAGGTTTCCCCGCCACGTGAACCGACACAAGAAGCGCATGAGTTTTTACGATGTCATGCTTCGCGGCGCGGTTTCACGCGTATTGTTCGGCGACCCGTCGCTGAAACCCATCACGTCGCCTCTGGACAAGCCCACCCAAACCGTTTCGCTTGAACAAGACACAAGTGCATCGACGTCCAGATCGACGATCAAGATCCGCGTCGATCGCAGAGCGCAGTCCGCCCATCAAAACTACTTGCCAAAGTCTGGCAAGGGCGTATTCGACGCCCGCATCACCGCGCGGGTTGCTCTGCCCGAGGACTGGTCAAAGCCGCTTCCCGTCGATGCTGCGGTCACACTCGTTACGAATGGCAAGTCTGTTGAGATCACCCGCCATCAAATCCGACACGAAGTTTGGGGCGGCCGTCGATTCGTCAACCTTCAGATTGAATCTCCTCCTGGCTCGGTCAAGAAGGGCTCGGTGGCAACGTTTGTGTTCGAGGACTGAAAGTGAGATTTCGCAGCAAAGAAAAACCCTCGACACCATCAAGCAAAGTGAATCGACTCAGTAGGCTTCGACAACGCAAGTTCTTGACACAGTGAAAGACTCCATCCGACGAACGACCCTGCTATTTGCGATTCTGATTGCGGCAGCCGTAGCCGTATTCATTCTGCTACCTAACGACCAAGTAGACGATTCGACGAGCGGAGGCGTAGAACATGCGGGCAACGTCGATACTTCATTGACCGAGGTGTCGCTACGAGGCACATCGAACGCCAAGCCACCACAATCACCATCAAGCGTCGAGTCGGACGGCGATGCCGCTAGATCGCTCGTACGATCACCGTGGACTTTGGAAATTACGGTCTTAGACCAGCACAATATACCAGTTACCAACAGGGTCGTGCCGCTGCAACTGCTTAGGGACGGTCAATCGCTGCACGGGTGGACAGCTACGACAGACGATGAAGG
Organism: Planctomycetota bacterium; assembly: GCA_965222115.1. Taxonomy (GTDB): domain Bacteria; phylum Planctomycetota; class PLA2; order PLA2; family JAEUHO01; genus CBDCTJ01. The sequence goes on from CBDCTJ010000001.1 coordinate 506,652, forward strand.
TGTGGCACGCTTTCCGAACGTAAATGCTATCGCTCATGCCGACGTGAACATGTACGGTTTTCGCCTTGTCGTTAGAATTCCCAGCACGTTGCCGGGAACCTTCGAACGCGACATTGGAGACGTTCGGTTGCTCCAACGTGAGTTTCAGGAAATGGCGCTCGTTCGATCGCTGAGACAGGTGACGGTTCGAAGGACTGTCCACGCAAGTGGTGATCGACAACGCTCACTCAAGGTCACAACACTCGAAGGCGTCGCACTGCCTGGCATCTACATTTCAGCCTTTCCGACTAAGCTGGACGTCATACATGTCCGAGACTTCGCTCGAACTGACAAACATGGGCGTGTGACGTATTCCATTCCCGATGATTGGCGCGGCACGGCACGATTGCTCATGGGCGGAGCGTTCAAATTCGAACAACGCGTAACGTTGAGCCGCGCAAATCAAGGCGCAATTTCGCTTGCGCCATCGATTAGCGGTCGGATTATTGATCGCGATGGTTATGGCGTAGCGGGAACTCGGTTGCGAATTCGACTCGCCAACGACCCCCTTGATTTCCGCAACACAATCAGCTTTTTTCCAGATTCTCTTGGAGGCACCGAGTTCTTTTGGCCTCTTTTCCTAGGCTCGGCTCCGCGTCCACTGGCGATCGCCTTGGAGGAGCGTTCCATTTATGCAGTATCAGACGATAACGGTTCCTTTGCATTCGCAGGACTAATGAAAGATGAACGTTACGAGATTCATGTGCTCGAGCCCGGGGGTGTGAATCGTCTAGCATCGGACGCTGTTCACGCGGGCGATACTCTAGGAATTTCTACAAATACCTCAAGAGTCACGGTGCGTATGTTCAATCAGGAGACGGGCGAGGCGACGCGTGCGCCATGCTATGCAACACGCGTGTGGCGTGCGCCCACCCAAAAGATTGATCTTCGAGGGGTCGGCCGATCTGTCTGCCTCTCAACGGAACAGCGAGCGTGCGAAGCGACACTCCCAGTTGGAAGCATGTGGTTGATCGGCGCAAGCGTAAGAGGTTACAAACCAACGAGAATACTGTTCACCGTGCCCGACGAAGAACGCGTGCGAGTAGACTTCGCGCTTACGCCTCGCGAGAAAGTGGCCCCTCTACGCGTTTACTGCCGCACGACAGATGGCGTAGCCATATCCAATCTGCCCTTAATGGTGACTCAACCGAACCGCGTCCCAGTCACATTTGACATCACGTGGGACGGCAACGTAGCACTCGTTCACTTTCTGGATCCGGAGGAAGCGCAATTTCGACTCGACATGAATCGACTTGAAGCGTGCACGGGCCGATTGCATAGATTCCTCATGCGCCCCTCTTGGCCCAGATCATCGAAGGACGAGATCGCCAAGGGCGGCGTTCATCTAGATCTCGACATCGGCGGACGCGTGGAATGCCGAATCAAGTTTACGAACCTCACGTGGAATGTGGCAGATGCCCGTGTGCATATCAAGCAGCGCCCTGTTGACGAGGCCACCGGCAGTGCTACTGACCGCGCCTCAATTGATTCGTTTAGGCACGTGATTCCACTCCAGATGATCCGACGAAATGCTCCGCAAGACACAAGCCATATTGAGTACGCCTTCGAGTCGAATGTGTTGGTTCCGGGCGTGTACGACTTAGAGATCCGGAATCTGCACGAAGATGCGGAGGGTCGTGAGACCACAGCGCCGCCCTCTCTGCATCCGAAGACGACCATCGAAGTCGTCAAAGGAAAGACCACGCCTGTCCACATGTCGATCGTGTTGCCCGAGCAACGGTAGACGTGCTGCTATCGGCACACCTAAACTACGCGGTGAGCATTTGCGTCTCCATCGACACGCTTGAGACAATCGCAAGTTAGAATTCCGCTTCAATGTCGAACTCAGGTCTACAAAGAACTCTGCTGGCCGGCGTGCTGGTATCAGCGGCAATCGCGGCGTACTTCTTGCTGTCAGATTTGCATGGTAACGAAGCCACGAGCAACTGCGCGCAGCCATCAGCGGCGGACGATTCGCAGGAGCGCTTTGCCTCGCTTCGAGGAACGCCCAACACGAAGAAGATCACGAATCCAACAAACGCTGAATCGAGCAGTGAACCTGACAAAGCCATTGCATGGCCGCCGTGGAAGCTCGAACTCCTTGTATGGCACTCGCAGAGAGCACCGCACGTGGATACCGAGATCACCCTGCGGTTGCGAAAGGAAAAGCAGACTATTCAAGAGTGGAATGCTCGAACGGATGACCAGGGAATTGCTCGATTCAAGAATATTGACATCGGCAAGTATGTGGAAACTGGAGGACTCGGCTACGAATTCGTAGCGACGCTGCCAGGCACACTACCGAGTCAATACGATCGGAAACTTTGGAATGTACCTGGACTCCGTGCACTGCTCCGCGACTTGGCCTACGCGAATCCCGAGTCGACGATCACCCTTCGAGAAAACGTCGCGACCTTCGGGCATGCACAGAGGTCTGTTCGAATCACTACGTCGCAGGGCGTTCCGCTTTCAGGCGTTTGTCTCAGCGCGTTTCAACCGGAACTTGACTATCGAATGGGCCTCTCGCCGCCCAAAACAGATCCGAGCGGACGAGCACACTTCCGCGTACCAGACGATTGGAAAGGCGAACTTCGACTACTTATGGCGGATTCGTTTGACTTGAACAAGCGGATGAATATTGCCCGTGTAGGCGAGCAAGCTATTGCGCTCAGCCCCTCACTTGTAGGACGAGTCGTCGATAGCCAAGGACAAGGCGTTTCAGGCGTGCCAGTAGATATCAGACTCGTGAGCGCGCCAAATTATCCAAGTGACACGATCGCCTGGCCCAAAGTGCCGATGACGATTGACGGCGTCGATGTTTTCGCGGCCGAGAGCACTATTGAGCTCGTCAGATCATTTCATCCAGATCTGGTTCGATGGAGTGTGCGCACGATTCGCGCCATCTCAAACGACGATGGCGAGATTGCATTTGTTGGGCTTAAGCCAAACGAACCGTATGAAGTCTTCGTGATCGAACCTGGAGGCGCGAATCGTCAGGTATCAAAATCCATTCGAGCCGGAGAGTCCCTTCGTATTGAAGTGAACCGTTCCGATGTGACATGGAGGTTGATCGATGCAGTCACAGGTGCCGCCGTCCATTCTTCGTGTTGGGTGCAGCGGGTGTGGCGCGCGCCCGATCCGTTGCTACGGATTCGTGACGACGCGTCCGACATCGCCCGAATTGAAATGAATATGGGGCCCTATGAGGTCAAGCTCCCTATGGGCAGCGTGTGGGTCGTTCGCGCGCGCGCGAAGGGCTACTTGCCGAAGGATGTCCTGTTCACTGTGCCCGACAAGGTGCAGGCGACGGCTGCAATCGCGCTCACACCGCGCAATAAGACGAAGCCTGTGTGCGTTCGGTGCCAAACCGCCGATGGCGAAACGCTGCGAGACTTACCACTCACGGTCACGCAAGAGGGTCGCGGACCCCAAGTGTTTGATATCCAATGGCATGGCGATGTTGCGCACGTTCAGTACCTTGAAGCCGAGGAAGCGCAATTCAGGGCAAATCTAGGGAAGTATGAGCAGAGCGAAGCGGAACCGTACCGATACCTATTGCCGCCCAAGTGGCCAGTAACCTCAAAGGATGTCATTGCCAAAGGGCAGGTCGATCTAAAGTTTCAAGTGGGCGGCCGAGCGATCATGCGCCTCAAGATTGCGGGAACAACGGAGGATGCACCGGACGCCAGCATTCACATCACACCGCAGCCATCCACCGAGACGCACGCTGACGCGACGAGTTCGCTCACGCACACAGCAGCCGAACGCTCGATTCCTCTCGCCAGGCTCTATCAGATCTCAAAACAAGGTAGCGGCCCAGCCGAATACGCATTTGAGACGCCTCCGCTCGCGCCCGGTACCTACGACGTAACATTTCGGTACCCCGAGAGGAACGCCGCTGTCATAACTTCCAAGAGGCCCGTGCCCCTGTCGGAGCACACGACCGTCGAAATCGTCAAAGGGAAAGACACGCCGGTCCTCATGTCGATCACGTTACCCGAGCATCGGTAAACGCGCTGCGACTGCACCATTCGTAGTCATGGGCTCAGCCATTGACGTACGGTGATGGTGCATGTCGCTCCACGAGTTCATTGCCATCGCGACGTTGGTCGTTGCCGTCGTCCTGTTTATTTCCGAGGCCATTCCGCTTGCGCTGACGGCGCTCTTCATTCCAGTGGTGCTGGCTGTCACGGGCACACTGGAGAGTCCCGATCAAGCGCTGGCGGGATTTGGCAATCCGGCTGTTATTGCCTTAGCCGCGATCTTTGTGATGGGTGCAGGTCTCAAGGAGAGCGGCGTGGCCACGTTGATGGCGCGCGGACTTGAGCATGTGGGCGGACGCAGCGAAGCGCGTCTCGTGATTGCCATCATGGTGTCGGTCGCCGTACTGTCGGCGCTCATGTCCAACGCGGCAACGGTCGCGGTCTTCTTGCCTGCGGTGGCCGCGTTGGCGCGCCGGGCCGATGTGCCCACGTCGCGTCTCATGATGCCACTCTCGTTTGCGGCCATCGTGGGCGGCATTCTCACGATCATCGGCACGACCCCAAACATCATTCTCGCCGAGGACATGCGCAGTCGTTCCGGAACGGCATTGGATGCGATGGTCTTTCTAAAGGTTGGCGCTCCGGTGGTGGCGGCGTCCATCGCCTACATGGTGCTTGTGGGTCGCAAGCTTCTGCCTGCCGTTTCGAGTGCGGAACGCTTGGGAGGTGTGTCGCTACCGGGAGACGTGGCCAACGCCTACGGCATCGCGGAGAACCTCTATCGCATGCGCGTCAGTGAACGCTCACCTTTGGTGGGTCAAAAACTGAAGGACGCAAACATGGGCGGTGTCTGGGATTTGAAACTTGTGTTGGTTTCCCGCGCCAAGGGATCGCGACGACGACCGATTCATCCACATCCGGACCTCGTGTTTCAAGCGGGGGACGAACTCTACGTCGAAGGCGAAACGAGGAGTGCGTGGCGACTTTCAGAAGACATGAAGGTGCAGTTCGGCATGACCGACGCGTCGGCCGTCGCTCAACTTTTTGAACAGGGCATCCTCTTGGCCGAAGCGGCGATTCCGCCACGTTCAGAAGTCATTGGCAAGACCCTTCGAGATCTTGAGTTTCGCAAAGTGTTCGACCTCTCGGCGCTGGCCATTTTGCGACGCGACAAGGTGATCTCATCTGACCTCGCCGACATTCCGCTTGAACTCGGTGACGGTTTCCTCGTATCGGGAAGCGCAGCCAAAGTACGCGCGCTTGCGAGAGATCACCGTTTCATCGTGCTCACGCAAGACACATCCGGCGAAGATGTCTCCCGTGCACCCTTAGCGATCGCGCTTCTGTTTGCCGCGTTGATCCCCCCACTCATCGGCTGGCTTCCGTTGGCCGTGAGCGGGCTCGCAAGTGTGCTGCTCATGTTTGCCACGGGCTGCGTATCCAAGTCCGCGATCCGCGAGTCGATGGACTTTCGCATTCTCTTTCTTGTGGCCGGAACCATTCCACTGGGCATGGCGCTCGAGCAACACGGTGTTGCGGGGGAGACAGCCAACTGGATCCTCACCCTAGGCGGTCCATTCGGAACGGCAGGTGTGTTGAGCGCACTCTTCGTTATCAGCGCCGTTTTGAGTACCACCAGCAACAACGGAGCCGCGGCCGTGATTCTCTCACCGGTCGCATGGCAAGTTTCTCAATCTTCCGGACTGGCGTTGGAGAAGTCATTGCTTGCCGTGGCATTCGGTACGAGTTGCGCCTACATGCTTCCGTTTGCGCACCAATGCAATCTGATGGTGATGGGTCCGGGTGGTTATCGCACCAAGGACTTTGCCAAAGTTGGACTGGGTATGAGCATCGTGATGGCCGTTATGACCATCGTGATGTTGGTTCTCATCTGATCTACAATCTCTACGGCCTACGCCGCATCCGAATCTGAACCTGAATCACTCGCCTAACCCTGCCACGTTCCTCCGCTGGACAAAATTGCGCGCACGCGCCAAGACGTGTAACGACTCCCGTCGATTCGCGAATCCCCCGGCCCATGCAAGCCTCAGACGCCGTCTTGTAGAAGGACCGTTGCGAAGGGATCACCGGACCGCCATTTCACGCACGACTCGAACCCTCACCCCCACCCCCTCTCCCAAAGGGAGAGGGGAGCTAAGAACGCAGATAACGGCACCGGCCGGAATCTTCTTACATCCTCTTATACTTCGGTCCGCTCCCACCCTCACGCGGCGTCCACCTCGGCCCCAACACGTCCGTTGCCTTGCAATCGATGCAGTTAGGTGCATTCACGCGAAAACCCTCGGATGTTGTCTCGTACACGCCGGCGGGACACATACTCGAATAGAAGTCCTCGGCCATTGGCGAAGCGTGCTCCGCGACGATCAAATGAGACGGAATGTCGTCGCGGGTTTGATTGCCGGACTTATAAACGGCGTCCACTTTGCTAAAGGTGCGCTCATTATCGGGGACAAACGGTTCTGCGCGGGCGAGCACTTTGGGCTCCGCTGCATCTTCTTCGACGTCGATTCTGCTTCCAAAGAGCGCACCCTTGGTGGCGATCATGGCGCCTGATAATGCGCCGCCCTTCACGAAGCCCTTCTTGAACGCAAGACGCACATTGCGAGTCTCGTGCATGTCTTCCAGGATGTAGCTATCGCGAACGGCGGCGTCGTACGACCCAAGCGCTGCGCGTGAGGTGTCGCCCTTCTTGAGCGCGTCGAAGATGGTGCGCGCCGCCAACATGCCGGAATGCATGGCGTAGTGAATGCCCTTGAGCGACGGTACATCAACAAATCCTGCCGCGTCGCCCACCACCAAGACGCCATCGCCGTGGAGTCGTTCAGGGAGCGAGTGGAATCCGCCTTCGGGAATGGTCTTGGCGCCCCACTCCACCATTTCGCCGCCTTCTAGCAGTTTGTCGAGCAACGGATGACGCTTGAGGCGCTGCAAGAGGTGATGCACATCGAGCGACTGCTCGTGATAGTCCATGCCCACAACAAGTCCCAAGGAAACGAGGTTGTCTTCCATGGGGTACACAAAGCTTCCGCCGAAGGCACTGCGCGGAAGTGGCCAGCCTAACGTGTGAATCATGCGATCCAACGGCTGCTTGGTTTCCCAGAGTTCTTTAATGCCCAAGGCGAAGATCTGCGGATTGGGGCTCTTGATGCGTTGTTGCTGCATCCATGCCTGCACAAGCGATCCGCGTGTGCCTTCGGAGAGCACCGTTACGCGCGCCGCTAGGTCGCCGGGCGGTTCGTAACCGGGCCCGGGCGTTCCATCGCGCTTCTCACCAACCGCAACCGTGCGCACACCCGCCACACGATCCTCGTCCATGAGCAGTGACGCGGCAGGAAAGCCGGTGAACACATTCACACCCAAGCCCTCGGCCTTTTCGCCAAGCCATCGCACGATCTCGCAGATCGATGCAATGTAGTTGCCGTGGTTTTTCATCGTTGGCGGCACAGGCATGCGGATCGATTTATCTTCCGTGAGCATGTAGACGCGCTCTTTGCCTACCGGCCGGCGAAAGGGAAAGTCCTTGTCCGATAGCTCAGGGAATAGCTCGCGCATGGCGCGTGGGTTTACGACCGCGCCCGAGAGGTTGTGCTGACCGACTTCGGCGGCCTTCTCCAAAACGGCAATCTCGATCTCACCCAAGCCGCCGCCCGCGTCATTGTCCTTCTTGATCAGTCGCGCGAGCTCGATGGCGCCCGCCATGCCTGCAGGTCCGCCACCCACAAACAATACGTCCATAGGAACGGCGTCGTCACCGGGCGTCTCGCGCACAAGCAACTTATCCATGGGGAGCGGCGCTTGGTGGCGAAGAGGAATCAACTTAGGAGGCATGAGCGAGTGTCCAACAAGTTGCAACGGGAAGTGAAAACGAATGACTAGCTGACTGCGCGATCCGATACGCCTAGATAGTGCGAAAGCACGCGAATCATGGGCGCCACGTCACCGGATCCGGCCATCTCACGACACGAATGCATCGACAACATGGGGTTGCCAACGTCCACGGTTCGAATGCCGAGCGACGCACTTGCGATGGGTCCAATCGTGGAACCACAACCCATATCATTACGCGACACGAAGTGCTGATAGGACACGCCGGCATCGGTGCAAAGGCTCGCAAAGTAGCCTCCAGTTCCTGAATCGCTGGCGTACGACTGACCTTGGTTCCATTTGATGACGGGTCCCGCGCCTAGACGCGGCATGTGGGCGGGATCGTGTCGATCTTCATAATTTGGATGCACGGCGTGGGCCATGTCACACGACACGAGCGTGCTCATCGCCATGCAACGACGGAGATCTTCGCGACCGCCGGTCAAGCGCGAGAACACATCGCGCAGGAACGATCCGGCGGCGCCGTCGGCCGTGCGACTGCCCACTTCTTCGTGATCCCAAAGTGCGACAATGCGCGTAAATGGCGCCGGCGCGTCGCTTCCGGCGAGCAAGGCCGAAAGCGCGGCATGGCAGGAACCCAGATTATCGAGTCGCGGCGCATTGATGAATACGTCGTCAACACCCGCAAGCGACGACGGCTGCGTATCGTAAAGCATTAGATCGTGGGCCAAAATCTGCGAAGGGCGTACGGGAAGTTCTTCGTAACTCTCCACAATGGCGTCCAACACCATGGATTCCAATGTGGGCGCAGATTGCAATCCGACCAACGGGCGAAGATGGCGCTGCGGATTGAGTTTCAATCCGTCGCTTCGAATCTCGCGCTGAAGATGGATGGCGAGGTTGGGAACGCGAAAGAGCGGCTTTTCAAGATCCACTAACGCCTCAAAGCGCGCGCCTTCGTCCGTGCGCACCGTGACGCGACCGGCAAGCGATAGGTCGCGATCCAACCACGTGTGCAGCAACACACCGCCGTAGGGCTCAATGCCCAACACAGAACAACCGCCGCGCACGCCGTCGGGATTGGGGCGTATGCGCAAGTTGGGTGAGTCGGTGTGGGCTCCAATGACATTGCACCCGGCCTCAACGATGGGCTCTTCGCCAACATGAAAGGCGATGATCGAGCCCTCATTGCGAATGACATAGGCCTGCGTGCCGGGCTGGATGTCCCACGGATCCTGCTCCACGATGCGGACGTAGCCCGCGGCATCCAAGCGCCGGGCCACCTCTTCCACCGCGTGATACGGCGTGGGCGAGGCATCAATGAAACGAAGCAGATCGCGTGCGGATTCGAGCATGAGGCGCAAGATAGCTCAAAACACGTTCGCGCCATGGGCATATCGCGGCGCGCCAACAGAGATCGGCCACGTGGCTACAGCGCGGTGCGGCAGCGAGGGCACTCCGTGACGCGTGAGGCAAGTTCCGGCGGAACCTTGAGGATCGCTGAGCAGCCGGGGCACTCACGCTTGGTGTACTTCGACGCGGTAAGAAACGCATCGGAGGCGGCGCGACGACGCTTCACGGTGGTGTCGAGCTTAGGTTCATCGGCGGGCGGTGCACCAACCAGCGGCGCCACGGTGGACGATTCCGCCAAGGAACGCGCGCCCATCACACTCTTTCCGGTCATCTTGCGATAGGCCGACTCGTAGGCGCGGTAGCTCACGTCGCCCGATAGACCACGAAGAATGGCTATGCGCTTCTCGATGGGCGGATGCGTCGCAAAACTTGAGTTGGCTTGCGCCTTTTCGCCGGCCTTGAGCGGTCGCACGATGTACATCGGCGCCGTCACCTTGCTCTCGTCGGCCAACGCAAGACGCTCGCGGCCGCCGTAAGCGATCTTCTCAAGTGCCGATGCCAGCCCCTCGGGGTAGCGCGTAAACAATGCGCCCGATGCATCGGCCAAGTACTCCCGCTTGCGAGAAAGCGCGAAGTAAATCAACTGCGCGAGTAGAGGTGCAAGAATCAACAGCACAAGCGAAATGATCAGTATCACAATTTGTGCTGCGCCGTCCTCCTTGTTGCTGCTACGCGATCGGCGCCCCCCGCCATGCCACAACACGCGCATGGCAATCTCGGCGATCATGACGATGACACCCATCATGATTCCGGCGGTAGTAATGAGCGCCACGTCGCGATTCTTAATGTGGCCAAGTTCATGGGCCACGACGCCTTGAAGCTCGGCACGATTCAGTGTGCGTAACAGGCCTGTCGTGACGGCAACCGACGCCTTGTCGGGCGACTGACCCGTTGCAAACGCGTTGGGCGACGGATCGTCAACAATGTAGATATCGGGACGCTTGGGTAGTTGCGCCGCGATGGTCATCTCATCGACAACATTAACGAGCATGGGGTGGTCCTTGCGCTCGATCTTTCGCGCGCGCGCCATGCCCAGCATGATGTTGTCACCCGATGTTTTGGTCGTGACCCAAAGGATGAGCCAAAGCACAACGGCGATGACGGCACCGGGGACGAGTCCGCCCTCCCCCAACAGCATGCCGCCGCCCGCGGCGCCCATGGCCACCAGCAGCGCGCCCATACCGCCAACCACAAAGCGGCTACGGATTTGGTTGGAACGGATTTGTTCCCACACGGGCGGCTACCTCGCTTCGACGCGCAAGATTCGACACGCTCGACTTCGGTGGTGTCGAGCGTGGTTCAACGAAAGGAAATGCGACGCTGCGTTAGAAGCTCACCTTGGGGGCTTCGCGCTCAGCCTGGTCTTCCAGCTCAAACATCTCGGCCTTCTCAAAGCTTCCGCTAATCATATTTGCGGGAAACGTCTCACGGCGGTTGTTGTACATGGTGGCCGTGTCGTTATAGGCCTGGCGTGCAAACCCAATGCGATTCTCAGTATGCGTCAACTCTTCTTGAAGTTGCATGAACTGCTCATTGGCTTTCAGGTCGGGGTATTTTTCCGAGAGACCAAAGAACCCTGTCATGGCGGCGCCAAGCGCGGTTTCTGCACGCGCCACGGCGCCGGGTCCCTGGGTGCGAGCGCCCACAGCCATGTTTCGAGCTTGAATGACCTTTTCTAACGTTTCGGCTTCGTGCTTCATGTAGCCCTTGGCGGTCTCAACCATGTTGGGAATCAAGTCGTGGCGGCGCTTCAACTGAACATCGATCTGCGACCACGCGTTCTTGACAAGGTTGCGCGCGCGCACCAACCCGTTGTAGGTACCGATAAGCCACATGACCGCCAACGCGGCCACACCGATGGCAATCCATATCGGTGTCGAAATCTGTGCAAGCTCGTGCATCACCAGTCACTCCTCTTGCGAGCCGTCCCTACGGGTGCTCGCGGGCTCACGCTAGGCGTGGGCCTCTGACTCTTCGTCAACGGGTTCGACCACCGGACCCGTTGATGAAAATGAACCTAGAAACTCTCGGACTTGAAGAAGCGATTTGTCGCGCTCCCCAAGATGACTCAACATGATTTGTTCGAGTTCGCCATGATCGAACCACGTGCCGTGATCCGCTGGGCAGCGATCAAGAATGACGCCCTTATCCGAGGCAGGATCTCGGACGTGCTTCATCTTTCGTGAACATCGCGGGCATCGACGGGTGGGGACGCGCGCCCCCCATCGCCGGAAGAATCCTCGCGGCAACTCCTCCAGTCGCAAATCGAGATCGCGTAACATCTGCGGCGCGCCCACAACGTCAAACAACTGGCGCAGTTCGTCTTCGTCAAACCAGATGCCACAGCGCTCCACGCAGAGGTCGAGTTCAATATTCTTGAACTCCACAATGATCTGCGGTGTCTTGCATACCGGGCACAACATGAGACGGAAGTTCACCTAACGACGGCGGAAACGGTCGCGCTTCGGCGCGGCGCACAGCATACCGAATCTCACGCCGATGAGGCGCCTCGGGGCAAAATCCAGAGCCCTAAGACGAAGAAAATGGCCACGGCGGCCACCGCGGGACGCTGACTGCCCGCCCAGGCCGAGAGTCCACCAAAAAGCAGTGGTCCGGCCACGGATCCGCTGCGTCCGCACAGCGCGTACAGACCGAAATACTCTGCCTCCCGACCCTGCGGTGTGAGTCGCGCCATCTCCGCCCGCGATGTGGCTTGGATGGCACCGAGGCCCAGGCCGGCCAGCGCCGAAACCACAAAGAATGCCGGCTTGTTGGTTGCGAAAAACGCACCCACAACCACGCCCAACCACCAAATCAGTAGTACGCGCAACACGGGACGGGGACCGAATTGATCGGCAGGTCTCGCCGCAAGGTGGGCGCCAACCAATGCAGTGACCTGAACGAGTGCCCAGAGGATGACATTCTCCGTCATCGAAAAGCCAAGCGTGTGTGCGGCGTATACCGCCGCAAAGTGAACGGCGGTTGTGACGCCGTCCATGTAGCAAAAGTACGCGCATAAGAACCGACGCAGATCCGGTACACGCCACACGTGGCGAATGGTTGACAGCGTTGCGCGCATGCCTTGCATCCCCGCACGTATGGCTACGCCCGACGTTGGTTCGTCGGCCGGCATGTGTCGAAGCATGGGAATTGCGGCGAGCGCCCATTGCAGCGCCAACGCGATCCAGATCCAGGTGAGCAGTCCATTCGAAGCGAGCGGCGCGGCGATCCCGAGTGCAACCAACGACCCGACATAGCCTACGGAAAAGCCACGCGCCGACAGGCGACCCAAGCGATCTCGCGTGGTGAGCTCGGGCAAGTATGCGTTGTAAAAAACGGCGGCGGCTTCATAGGCGTAGTTGGCGAGAAGCGCGATCACGAAGCCGAAGATCGCCATGCCCGGCTTCACGAACGAAAACAGGAGCACGCAGCCAATCGCAATCGCAGTGAAGATCAGCCACAGTCGTTTCCGACGGCCCGATGCATCGGCAATGCCGCCCAAGAATGGCGCGGTGATAGCGACAAGCGTCATCGAAACGGCGATGAGCACACCCAACCACGCACTTCCCTCCGTACCCCCCACCACATGCCTGGTGAAATAGGTCGCGAAGATCGACGGAAAGAGCACGGCGTAGGCGGAGTTGCCAAAGTCGTAGGAACACCACGCCTTGGCTTGGGCGCTCCAGCGCGGTGTCGCGGCGTCCTTCATGGACCAACCCACGTGCCCGCCGAATCCAAGGAACATGCGAAATCGCCCCTCAAGGCAGTGATGCCTGGATGGGGCAGGTGCACCTGAACGCAGTACGATTGGGGGTCTGGCATGCCGATTAGGATCATTCAAGCCTGCGCTGACCGAGGAGTCGGAAGGCGACAGTGCCCATGCAAACTACCAACGCGACCCTCGAGGAGATGCATTCGCCATGACGAATTCGATTTGCAGCCGCGGCGGCAACTATCGCGACGAATTGATGGCCACGGCAAAGGCAATGGTAGCACCGGGCAAAGGCATTCTCGCTGCCGACGAAAGCACACCCACCATCAAGAAGCGCTTTGACAGCATTGGCGTGGAGTCCACCGAGACGAACCGCCGCGACTATCGCCAACTGCTGTTTACCACCGACGGTGCCGCCGACAACATCAGTGGCGTCATCCTCTTTGACGAGACGCTTCGCCAATCTGCAGCCGACGGCACGCCCTTCGTCAGGTTGCTGGGCAGCAAGGGCATGATCCCCGGCATCAAAGTCGACAAAGGCGCCAAGCCGCTCGCGGGATGCCCCGGTGAAAAGGTCACCGAAGGACTCGACGGCCTCCTCGATCGCTGCAAGGAGTACTACGAGATTGGCGCTCGCTTTTCCAAGTGGCGCGCGGTGATCACCATCGGCGACGAGATTCCTTCGCTCGCTTGCTTTGAAGCCAATGCCCACGCGCTGGCGCGTTACGCTGCGATCTCCCAAGCCGCAGGACTTGTGCCCATCGTTGAGCCGGAAGTGTTGATGGATGGATCCCACACCATCGAACGCTGCGAAGAGGTCACGTCCAAAGTTCTCGGACTCGTATTCCGCGAACTCGATGCGCAAAACGTATTGCTCGAAGGCATCGTGCTTAAGCCCAATATGGTGATTTCTGGCACCGACTGCAAGACTCAGGCCTCCGTAGACGACGTCGCCGCCGCCACCGTCCGCTGTCTCAAGCGGTACGTCCCGGGCGCCGTACCCGGCATTGCATTTCTTTCGGGTGGTCAAACCGAAGAACAAGCAAGCGCCCACCTCAGTGCCATGAATCGCATCCCCGGCCTTCCGTGGGAACTCAGCTTCTCCTATGGACGCGCGCTCCAAGCCGCGGCCCTCAAAGCGTGGGGTGGCAAAGCCGAGAATGTTGGCAGCGCACAGAGTGCATTCCGCCATCGCGCGCGGTGCAATGGCAAAGCACGCGACGGGAGCTACACCCCCGACATGGAGAAGGAAGCGGTTGCGTAGGCGTTGAAGGCGACGAGGACATGCTTCGGGTCTAAAGCGGCTCATCTCACGCAGAGGCGCTACGTTGCGGAGGCGCCCTTCGATGCGCACGGCGCGAATCTTTGATTCGCTAGTGCTTACTCAGGATCTCTGATCCAGGAGCCTTCGGCACTGGATCATCGACAGGAACTCATTAGTGCAGGTGAATTGCGGGTTTCGGGGGCGCGGCTGGAAGAAAAAGCTCACACGAAGAACGCTAAGAATCGAAGCGCAAGCGTGGCAGCACGTGACTTGGCGAATGCGTGTGGAAACTGGTTTGGAGCGCCAATGGAGAAGAGAAGAAGACTCTCACCAAGATCGCCAAGCGCAGCCGTTGATGTGAAACTCATGTCTATGTGACCTGTCGATGCGGATATGGCCCCAACGGGGACAAAGTTGATAGCCCAGGATGAAACTTAGCGGGGCGACGTGAAATCCTGGGTCCAGCATCAACAACAAGATTGGCGCCCTGCAGGGGCGCAAGCCGCGAGAGCTAACGATAGAAAAGAAAACGAATCTATATGATGCGAAGACACCTCAAGACGCGTGTCGGAGATTCCGAGGGTCGAAGACCCGATGGAATCGCAGACCCTGAGTAAGCAAGGTGTGGATCAACGATCCACACCGCGCGCATCGAAGGGCCGAACCACAACTAACGCATGTCGAATTGATGCAACGGGCTACACCAGAGACTATTCCGTTCCTTGCCGACCCACCGCCAGGATCAAATGCGCGTGCGCGATGTGGAGGTCGCGCAATGCGCGAGCGGCATCGAGTCGAAAGCGAAGCAAGCGGCGTAGCGCATCGAATACGTCGAGGGGAGATGCACCGCCGGTCGCATAGGATGCGGAAGCGTCTTCGTAGACCTGCTGAGCTTGCTTGAGCTGCACGTCGTGATAGAGATCGCGCAGGCGGCTCGCCGTTTGGAAGTTACTGTGGGCCTGCTGCACGCGGAACTGAGTCTCATCGCGAACGGCCGCTAGCGCGTTTTTTGCTGCGCTGAGAGAATCGCGCATCTCGCGCAGGTAAGCGTCTTTGGTGCCAAACCAGGGATCGGGTTTGATCTTTGGACGCACGTCAAACGGCTGCTTGGCTCTTTCGCTCCCTCCCGTGGCGTGCGAGACGCCCGCCATCTCGCTAAGTCCGATGGAGAAGGCCGGATAGGTGCCCAATTCGCCGAGGGCGATCATTGTCTCCATGCGCGCAAGACGAGCATGGGCCTCGCGGATCTTCGGCTGCGTCACCAGCGACGCGCGGATATAGATGGACGCGTTCGATTCAATCTGGGGCACCGATGACGGCGTCGGTTCACCAAGCGTGCTCTCAAGCGGAACGTGCATGTGTCTCTTGAGATCAGCCGCCAAGATGCGTCCATCGCGCTCCAAGGTCTCTACGCGATTATCGAAGTTGGCGATCTCAACCTGGGCCTGCAAGACGGCGCCCTTCTTGCCGATTCCAGACTCGAATCTGCTCCGCGCCACCGCCTCCAACTGTTTCGTGTACGCCGCCATATGTCTGAGAATCTGGATGGCCTGCCCAACGTAGATCAGTTTCGCAAAGCCGATTCGCGCCTCGGTGAGCACACGATGCGTAGTCCCTACGTACCGGGCACGCGCCTCCTCCATCGAGTGTCCCACGAGCGCTGCCTTGAGCTCCAACGTACCGGGGAACGGAAAGTGCTGATCGAGGCGATCACCGGATAGCGGCATACCGATCTTGGTCATGGAGCTTCGCTGAAAACTCGCGTACTGACCGATGATCGCGTCGAGATAGCTGACCTGCGCATAGCGATTTTTCGTGGCTTCGAGTTTCTCTCGCGCCGCCGCGATAGCGGGATTGCGCATCCATGCCGCCGTGAGCATCACGTTTTCGTCAATCGGATTTGACAACGACGCCGGGAACGAAGGCTCTTGCGCTACCTGTTGCATCGCCGAATCGGCGGGAGCACCAACGAATGTCGCAAAGGCCCAATCACTGTGGTTCTCAAGCCGTTCATTCCACAACGCAAGCGCGCGCTCCACAACATGAGGACCATTTGGTGTCTCCTCAATGCTCGACGCAGGCAGCGTGGCGCTACCGTTATCCACAAAATGATCAACGGCGAGAGGACGCGGAACTAGGCGGCGCGCGTGGCACGAGGCGACTACGCATGTCGAGAGCGCCAGCAAGACAAACGTTGGCACGCGGTACATCATCGTGTGTTCTCCCCACTTCGCCAGGGATTGAGGCTGATTCCAACAAGCTGTTCCAACCGAGCCACCATCTGCTCGTGGTCCACCAACGCACGTTGTTCGGCGAGCTGGAAGTTCAGCCACACCATGCGCGCTTCCAACAGCCGCCCAAACAGATCGCGACCTGCCTCTTGTCGCGCTTCGGCAATGTTGAGCGCCTTCTTTGCCTGGGGGATCAAGGATTCCCGATACAGACGCACGAGACGCTCCGCGTTTTGAAGTCGAACGAACACCTTGCTGATGCGCGCGTGAACGCTGTCGGTCTCAGCACGAATGGCGTGCTCCGCTGCGTGCCGGAGATAATGGGCCTCCTCTCGCTTGGCCCGATTTTTGGGACCCCAGAGCGGGACGGTAAATCCGAGACCAATCCCAACTGCGTCGTCACCTTCGCCGGGCGGCGAGCCGATCGCATTCCCGACAAACGAATATTG
Source organism: Planctomycetota bacterium (assembly GCA_965222115.1). Classification (GTDB taxonomy): domain Bacteria; phylum Planctomycetota; class PLA2; order PLA2; family JAEUHO01; genus CBDCTJ01. The sequence continues at coordinate 523,589 of CBDCTJ010000001.1, forward strand.
AATCCCAAGCGAAAAGTCGGGCACCGCAGCCAGTCGCGCCAATCGTTCTGCGTGCCTAGCACTATGCAGCTTATGGGTCGCAGCTTGAATTTCTTGCCGCCGATCGTGAGCAAGGTCGTAGAGCTGCTTCCGCTTCATGTGCAGTCGTCGAAACGGGAGCCGGCCTGTGACGAGAACGGATGCGCTGGGATCCTGGGACAAAATCGTATTGATCTTAGTCTCTTCGTTTGCCCGGAGTTCTTCCAACGTCACCTTGTCATAGGCTAACTGTGCCAGAGAGGACTGGGCCTTCAGCGTGTCGAACAGGGAAAGTGTATCCGGCTCACCTACGCCCGTTGCCCCATACATCGTCGATGCCCGGGTCGCAATGTGAGTAGCAAGCTGCTGATTCTGCTCGACAATTTCAATGGCGCGACGCAGATAGACGAGCTCCGCGTAACTTACCTTGAGCTCAGCAACGACATCGCGAAGGGCAATGTGGTATTCAAGTTCTTTGACCCGTGCCTGCTCCGTCGCCATCGCGCCTTTGAGTTTGAGCTTGGCCGGGTAGGGGATGACCTGCCGAAACTGAACGGAACGTTGAAGCGGACCCACACGCGTTTGAATCGGCTCGATCATTTCCGTGTAGGTGAACATAGGATCAGGAAGCGAACTCACATGTATCGGCCGCGCGCGCGCAGCAAGCCACTTCATCCGCGCTCCCGCCAACCGCGGATTTCGCCGCGCTGCCGTATGGATCATGCGCGTCAACTCGGAATGATGTGTAGTAACCACCGTCGCGCCTCGTGCGCGATTCGCCGTCGTTGCAATATGCGGAGTGCTATCCGCTGGAGCTGAGAAGTGAATGGACGGCAACCACACTTGATTCGTATGAATGCTGCGCTGGCAGCCGTTCGCAAACAACAGAACAACTGGCAGCACGGTGGCCCAACGGAGGCATCGACAGATCACGGATGAGTCTCCATAATTCACTACTTCGGCGCTTTGCAGCCTGCCCTCGTGTCAATTACCTGAAGCGAGGTATCCGAAGGTCCAGGGCTCACGACGCATGGCCGTTAAGAAGCGCTCAGGATCTTTGCGGAACTTGGCAACGCACGGCGGGCAACAGAATCCGATACGCTGGCCTCGATAGGTGACGAATCCACCGCTTTTCGTGACGAGCTTGCCCATGACGGGGCACCGTCCATTGACCGTTCCAGCACTTGCGCGCGCCGTTCGCAACTGCAGCGCAGTAGGGCCGGGACGGTCGTAGGCATACGCCAGAGGATCCTTCTGCATAAGGCGCATGTATCGAGCAGGATTGGCCTCAAATTTTGCTTTGCACGGCGGGCAACAGAATTGAATTCGCTGACCCTTGTGAGTGGACGAGCCACCGCCTTGCACGACGGTTTTCCCCATGACGGGACACCGACCATTGGCTGCGCCCGCCTGTCGCTTCGCCTTGCGCATCGCCACGACGGATGGAAATCGCGAGATGTACCAGTACTTGGGTGGATTGAGGCGCATGAGATCCATGTATCGAGCGGGCTCCGCTTGAAATTTGGCGGCACAACCCTTGCAACAAAACGCGACGCGCTCGCCCCCGTAGGTCATCGCACCACCTTCGGTCGTCACCAGCCGACTCCTAATCGGACACAACCCATTGACCGAACCCGCCCGTTGCGCCGCGCCTTGAAGTTGCTGTTTCGTGGGTGCAGGATCTTTCGCGTGGGCCACGGCGCCAGACCAACACATCGCGCAGGCAAGTGCTGAGACATAGAGAAACGTTTTCATGGTTACGTCCTTTCCATGAGTGGATCAAGTGACTGTCCGGAATTGGGCGGCAACGCGCTGTCGCCAGAAATTCGTGTGCGCCGAATGCGACGCTCTTCCAGTGCGCAATAGGCCATGGGAACGACGAACCACGTAATGGCTGCAACGATCATGCCGCCGATGGACGGCACGGCCATGGGCCGCATGACATCGCTACCGCGTCCCTCGGTTAGAAAAATCGGAATCAGAGCGAGAATCGTCGTCACGCTGGTCATGAGCGCCGGACGGATGCGCTTCTGCCCCGCTTCGAGGACGGCTGCACGCACACCTTCAACGGTCGTGGGCTTTCGCTTGGCGATGACCTGTTGAATGTAGGTCCCAATCACAATGCCGTCGTCGGCAGCAATGCCAAAGACGGCGATAAATCCAACCCACACCGCTACCGTGAGATAGGCACCGTAGTAATCCAGCAAAATAAACCCACCCGATAGCGCGACCGGTATGCCCAAAAACACAATGAGTGAAGGACCGAAACGCCCGAAATGCAGGAAGTGCAAGAGCAGATTGAGTAGCAAGCAAAGGGGAACCAAAATGGAGAGCCGCTTGGCCGCGCGCACCTGATTTTGATAGCGTCCTCGCCAGTCCCAATACACGCCCTTGGGCAGCGTAAGTTCCCCACGATCGATCATCGCGCGCAGCGTGGCGTCGGCCTCTTCCACCAGTCCAACCTCGTCACGCCCCTCCGCATTGAACATGACGTATCCGACGAGCAGTCCGCCCTCACCACGAATCATGCCCGGCCCGGGTGCCACCGCGAAATCGACGACGTCGGACAGCGGTATGTATGCGCCATCAGCGATGGGAACGGGCGTACGGCGAATGGCCTCCATGTCTCCGCGCCAGGCGCGCGCGTACCGCACACGAACGGGATACCGTGCACGACCCTCCACACTCTTTGTTTGTGGCATGCCTCCAAGCGCGACTTCAATCACGCGTTGCACGTCTTCCACGCGCAGCCCATAACGCGACAGCCGTCTTCGATTGGGGCGAATCTCCAGATAGGGCTTGCCCATCAACCGAAGTGCGGTCACGTCGGCGGCACCAGGAACGTTTTTAAGTGCCTGTTCAAACCGCAGGGTTGCTTCTTCAATGGCTTCCGACGTAGGCCCAAAGATGCGCTGACCGATGGAAGCCTTGATTCCGGATTGCAACATGACAATGCGGGTTTCAATGGGCTGCAGCCAAGACGGAGCCACACCGGGAATGTCAGTCTTCTGACGAAGTTCCGCGATGAGCTTCTCGCGTGTCATTCCTGGCCGCCAAAGATGCCGCGGTTTCAAGACGAGAATCGTCTCGACCATGCCCACAGGGGCGGGATCCAACGCCGTCTCTGCGCGACCCGCCTTGCCGACCACGCGAACGATCTCGGGCACTTCCATCATGCCGCGGTTTTGCGCCATCATGACGTCAATGGATTGATTGAGTGAACCGTGCGGCAAAATGCTCGGCATGAAAAGCAGGCCCCCTTCATCCAAGGGCGGCATGAACTCCTTTCCCACGCCGGGAAATCGTTCGTAGAGAGCGGCGAGCGGCCGAACGCGTTCGGCCTCCACACCAATTTGATTCAAGGTCCACGCCACGGGAGCAAGCACACGTTTGGCCCCCAGCCACACCATGGATCCCCACAGCACAAGCAAAATCGGTGCGATGGCGAAGAGGATTTTGTTGCGCAAGATCCAACGCAAGACAGGCGTGTAGACGGCAACGACACCACGCGCAACCGCATTGTCTTCAAGCGGCGTCAGCGGTTCGCAGAAGGCCTTAAACGCGAGACCGCCAAACAGTAGCGCCGCGATAAGTCCCAAAACAGTTGGTTGCACACGCAACACCGAATTCATGAGCGAGCCCGGCGCGGCCATCGCGGCATCGGACCAAAAGTAGATGCAGGCCCCCGCCACCCCGCCGATAAGTCCAGCAATGAACGCCGCCGGCGAACGGCGCAGTCGACCGGGCTTTAGCACGTAGTGGGCCAGGACAGGCACCAAGGTCATCGACACGAGCAACGCAGACGCCAAAGCGAACGACTTGGTCCACGCGAGCGGACGAAACAACTTCCCCTCTTGATCCGTAAGCAGAAACACAGGCAAGAAACTCACCACAGTGGTCGTAATGGCAGTAAACACGGCGCCTGCAACTTCGCAAGAGGCGTTGTGGATGGCCTTACGGCGACTTATCTGTGGGGGTCGCTCAGTAAGATGGCGGTGGATGTTCTCCGTCATCACAATGCCCATATCCACCATGGTGCCGATGGCGATGGCGATGCCCGCCAAGCTCATGATGTTGGCGTCCACACCAAACACGCGCATGGCCACAAAGGAAATCAACACAGCGGTTGGCAGCGTGATTGCCACCAAAACGCTTGATCGAATGTGAAGCAGAAACAACAGGATGACGATGATGGTGATGAGTGATTCAAACTGCAGCGTTTCAATCAACGTTGCCTGCGTTTCTTCCACGAGCAAGGTGCGGTCGTAGAAAGGGCGCACCACAGCGCCGGCAGGCAAGCTTGGACGAAGCCGTTCCAAGGCTTCTTTGATGCGTTCAATAACGTGTAGCGGATTGGCGCCGTAGCGCATCGTCACCACGCCCCCGACCAACTCGCCATGTTCGTCAGCCAACGCGCCGCGACGAAAGGCCGGCCCAAGCGTCACCGTGGCGACATCGCGGATGCGAATGGGAACGTGCTCGCGTTCCAGTATCACGGCCTCTTCCAAGTCTGTGAGGTTCTTGATGAAGCCCACACCGCGGATGACGTTTTCGACACCGGCGTGTTCAACCACTTTGGCTCCGACGTCGAGGTTGGCACGCTTCACTGCGTGGGCCACATGCTGAAGACTCACACGGTGCGCTCGCAAACGAAGCGGATCGACGTCGATCTGATATTCCTGGACGAATCCGCCCACCGACGCCACTTCGGCAACACCCTCCACCGTTTGCAACGCGTAACGCACGGTCCAGTCCTGAATCGACCTGAGCGCGGCGAGGTCGTGTGACCCATCAGGACTTTCAATGGTGTACCAAAACACCTGACCAAGACTGGTGGCATCGGGGCCAAGTGCCGAACGTGCATCGGCGGGCAACTCGCGTTGCGCGACGTTGAGTCGTTCCAAGACGCGACTGCGCGCCCAGTAGATATCGGTGCCATCTTCAAACACCACATAGATCTGACTAAAGCCAAATCCCGAAATGGACCGCACGTCGAATACCTGAGGAATGCCTTGCAGAGCTACTGCAAGTGGATAGGTCACTTGGTCTTCCACGTCTTTGGGACTGCGACCGTGCCACGGTGTGTAAACGACGACTTGGTTTTCACTGATGTCGGGAATGGCATCCACCGGCACGTCGTCATAGGCATAGAAGCCATAGACCGCCAACCCGGTGATCAAGAGTGCCACCAGCATGCGATTGGTGAGCAGCCCGCGGAAGAACCCGCCGAAGTGACCCCCGCCACGCAAATCGCTACCGGATGGATCGTCCGGGTCGGGCGCGGGCGGATTCAACCAAGAACGAAACGCAAAACGACCCATCGCTAGCCTCCGTGACCCGCATGGGGATCGGCCGGAGCCGCGGCGGCTTCAGGCAACATGAAACTCGGTTTCCCGGTGAGCTGTAGCTGGCTATCGATCAGAAACTGGCCACGCGTAACGACCTCTTCGTCTTCCTCAAGCCCGTCTAGTACCACGAGAGAATCGCGAATACGAAAGCCCGTCTTGATCTCTCGCGGTTCGTAGATGGCGGGCCAGCGGTTCTCCCCATTTTCCAACGGCCCCGCTTCCTGCGTCATGACGTAGACGATCTTTCGATCGCCGCCATCCAACACCGCACTGCGTGGAACAGTGAGGACATGGCCGGGTGGCTGCTTCGCTTTCGGATCGAGAACCTGTCCCCCTCTCGAAAGCGACACAAGTACGCTCGCGTCCACGTAGGCACCGGGTTTTAGCCGACCCGTTGGATTGGGAAGATCCACTCGCACGCGAACCACGCGCCGCTTGGTGTCAAGCAGCGGATCAACAAACGAGATCGTTCCGCGAAACACTTCGCCAGGAAGGCTCGGCACGGCGACCTCGACCCGTTGCCCAACGAAAACGGCGCCTGCATCCTCTTCGAAAACATCCAACATGGCCCACACCGTTGAGAGATCAACAACGGAGAAGAGATTGCTCCCGGTCTTCACATAGTCGCCCACGCTGACGGATTTTCCGAAAACCGTGCCCGCAACGTGGGCAACAAGATCAACGTGATCCCGCGCTTTCCCGTCGCGTTCCACAGCCGCAATGAACGACTCCGGCACGCCAAGCAACTCGAGCCGGCGCTTGGACGCTTTGTAGATGGATGCCGCGCCTTCAAGGAGGGAGTCGCTCGCCTTGTCGATTTCATCCAGCGCGTGCTTGGCCGAAAGAAGTTCTTCCTGCGCGGCAACGAGTTCGGGAGCATAGATAGACGCCACACGCTGCCCCTTGACTACCGTATCGCCTGTAAAGTCAACAAAGAGACGCTCAAGGCGGCCGCCCACCCCCGCCGTCACCTGCGACTCCAATCGTTCATCGCGACGAATATGACCCAACGCCCGCAGGCGGTGGACTCCTTCGGTACGCACGACAACCGCAGTACGAACGCCTGCCATGAAACGCTCGCGATGTCCGAGACGTACCTGACGGCCTTCGTCTACGACGGGCTCCATATCCATGCCACACACGGGGCACGTGCCGGGTGCGTCCTTCATGGTGCAAAACATGGGACAGGCGTACTTTCGACCGTCACCAAGGCTCGCGTCTACCTGATTGGGTGCGTCGCGAAACAACCAAGAATGAGGCGTTGCCGCTACGGCAAGGGCGCCCACGCACAAGCCCACCACGAGCCCTATCCAACTACGGTTCACAGGCGCGGACACGACTAGTCACCCTTCGCATTGGCCAACTCGGCATCGACCCTCTTCAAGTACTTCTCAGGATTCTTCAAGAACAGCGTGTCGCAACCGGGACAACAGAATCCAATTCGACGGTCCTTGTAGTCCACGAACACGGCGGGATCGACGGCGTTGCCCATGACCGGACACACGGCGTTCTCAGGCGCACCGCCGGACGCGGAAGCTGCCGATGGATCATGGGTCGGCGATTCGTCAGGTGCGGGCGCAGGTGCAGGCGCGGGCGCAGGCGATGATGCCGGAGTCGATTCACCGCCTAACGATGAACCGGACGAAGGCTGAGGGCCTGGGTGTGCGTGGGCGGCACGCTCAGGCGTCGGCGTGCTCGGCAACTTCTTTTCGTGATCCAACTGAGCGGCCCGAATGAGAAACACCACCAGTGCACCCACAATGAGACCCATAAGAAAGAGAGTCGATGTCTTCACAATAGTTCCTCACCTTCGAATTCCAATCGACGTCGTTTGGCCAAACGGATATGCGCAAGCACGCCGCGCGGTTAGCGCGGATTGGCTAGGAAGTGCGCCAGCACGTAGTCCACGTGCGGCGGTATGTCGCGCCGTTCGATCTGAAGTCCCGAGCCTCATGGAATCGAAGGCATCAAAACGGGCTATTCAGGTGCGGGGCGAGCGATGGATGCAGCGGAGTTGGGCTGCGGCGCTAGTCCAGCTCGTCCATGAGCGTGCTAAATCAGAAAGACAGTCAATCCCGGTGGTGCAATTCGCCAGGGTGGAAAAGCATCGCTCGTAACACGTCTGCGATTGGCTGACAGCTCAACGTTGCCAATCAGCGGCGAGGCTGTCGATAGAAAGGCGAGATCAAGATGCGCTAGACGCGCATCGCCGAACGAAACACACTCCGTCGCGTCGAACAGACTCGTTCGGGTACCTGGGCAGATCGTAGTGCTTGGCTCGTTCCCCGACGGGGAATCCTGGTTAACCGTTCAACAAGGCGCCTTCACGGCCCCGGCGGACCCGTTCGCAAGCGACGGCGTAGCAGCACCATGCGCCCAGTGTCCACAAGAACGAACGCAGTGTCCACAAGAACGAACATTCTCGGGCCCACACTGGCAGGGGCGGTACAGATCACCATGCGCGACATTGAGCATCGCAAGCGATAACAGGAGGCTGGAAATTGCGCGGATCATGAACCTACACACTATAGGCGAAGCGATGGGGAACGCCAATCGGACGAACGACATCACGCCTTTGTGCCGTGGTTTCCCGAAGTTTTCGAAATATCGCCGTGAGCGAACTAAAAGTCAACCACCACTGACACCCCAATGATGTCCACTGAGTTCTCCGTATGGCCGACGAGGCGACCTGCGGCAGGCGTGGTGCGATCGACGTCGCCGTCGTCGATGAAGAGATGGGCGTAGCTGGCGTTAATCTGAATATTGCGGGTGAGTTGATAGCCCACGCCGGCTGCGACCCAAAGGCGATCGTTACCGGGAATGCGAGGCGTGCGAGTTTCGTCGGGAATCGGCGACTCATCGTAGGCTACGCCAAAACGAAACGTCCAGCAGCGATTGGGCTGGTAAATCAACCCCGCGGAGTAGCGCATGGTGTCGTCCCAGTCGAGCGCAAGGGAGCTCACGGGCTCCGTGGGGTTCTCGAATTCGATATCGGCCGAGTCGAAACTACTCCAGCCGGTCCACGTAACGTCAGCCAAGAACGACCACTTACGGTTGAGCTTGCGGAAGTAGCTCAGGGAAAGCGTGTCGGGCATCGTGATGTCTACGCTGGCATCGGTATCCACGAAACGCGCTCCGCCGATCGCATTGGCGATTGCGTCCATGCCTGAAAAATCGGCTTCACCCTCAAGTTCATGCTCGATCTTTGAGCGGTAATGCAAACCGATGCGCGTGCAGCAATCCGGGTGAACCATGAGACCCACGTTCCACCCAAAGGACCAGTCGTCACCGGTCACGTCAACAAAGCCGTCGTTTTGTTGGGGTGTGAAACCAAGAGCGCCCCCCAGTTGTGTGGCGTCAATCAGTCCCCCGTCGATGGCGTTTTCAAGTGTGGCCTCCGCGTACTGCACATTGAAGCCAGCCCCGAAGGACCAGTGGCGATTGAGCTTCACCGCGAAGGCGGGGTTGATATTGATTGTGGTGAGTTCAGAGTTCGTCGCGTGATAACGGCCGATCCAATCCTCGCCCCAGTCACTGCGAAGTCCGAAAGGGGCGTTCACGCTGATTCCCAGACGAAATCGATCCCCCATCGGCACGACACCAAAGAGACTGGCTACAGGTACGGTCACGCCACCATCGCCGCCGTCGCCACCCAACAGCGGCGTACCAAGACTACTGATGGACCCCTCATCCTTGAACTTCCCTGAAGGAAAGATGACATGGCCCGAGCCAACCCATTGCCGTCGTTTCAGCACGGTCATACCCGCGGGGTTCCACCACACCGTACTGGCGTCTTGCGCGGCAGCCGCTTGACCGGCTTGCGCATTGCCAAGACCCGATCCCGTTTCGACAATGGCAACACCACTGGCAAAGGCCGTGGACCCATAGAGCAGCGCGAGCACAAACGCGAATAGCGATAGCGCTACGCCACCGCGAGTCGAGTGGTTCATGATTGCCCCTCCCAGGCAGAAAAATGAACGCGCCAAGTGCATCTCCCACCATGCACTCGGGCGTTCGCGGCAATCGCACGTAGGATCCACGACGCGACCGCCACTCGTAGGAATCGGAGACTTTCGACTGTTTACTCAAGCCGGACCGCCCCGACGCGCGCTTCAACTTGCAATTCTGGCCGGAATCGCACTTCCCGTACTCGTGTTGTTAGCGCCGATCCCCAAGAGTTCACGCTTCGTCGGCGCATTCACGAACGCCGGTCATCTGGTACTCGGGGCGCTGGTGACGTGGGCGTTCTACACGTTGTTTCGGCGGCGTCGCGTACGCCGACTTCCGGCGGCAATCGGGGCGTGGCTGCTTGGCTTTCTATTGCTTGGCGTCATGGAAGCGATTCAGGGGCTCGTCGGCCGCGGGCCGTCGTGGCATGACGTTGCGGCGAACGGACTGGGTTGCGCATTGACGCTCGTTTGGTTGCTGGGCATGAGGGGCAATGGCGCGCGCGCCAAAATGTGGACCGGATGCATGGCCGGCATGATTTTGCTCGCGGGACTTGCGCGGCCGATTCTTCACGGGATCGATGCATTGCGACAACAACATTCGTTTCCCCTGTTGGCATCCTTTGAGGATCCGCTTGAACTTTCGCGCTGGCGAACGACAGAGAATTGCGTCATTGCCCGCGATACACGGCATGTCACGCGCGGCGCAAACGCCTTGCGCGTCGATCTCAGACCGGGTCCGTGGCCCGGAATCACATTCGCGTCACCGCCAAGAGACTTTCGGCGTGAGACATACAATGCGCTTGTCTTTGACATTTTCGTGGACGGCAGCAAACCGCTATCATTGACCCTCAAAGCTGCCGACCTTGCGCACAACGAGTCTTACGAAGACGCGTTTCACCGCACGAGCACACTCAATCCGGGAGCAAACACAGTTCGCATCACACTCGAAGACATGCGACGTGGCCCGAAGGCTCGCACGTTGAATCTAACGCGAATGATGTCGATCCAGATGTTCGTCGAGTCACTCAATGAGCCACGCACGTTCTTTATGGATCATGTGCGGTTGGAGTAGGCGCGGCCCAATGACTCTATGCACGCGCAACCGCTGATCCTTCGGAGCCCCAAATGGCTGCGCCTCACTGGTGCAAAAAATTGAAGTCTTGATGCCTATAAGGTGATGCTATGATGTGTAGATGCGGACAACCCTTACCCTCGACGACGCGCTGTACCTCGATCTCAAGCGGGCTGCAGAGGCCTCTGATGCAAGCTTCAAAGACACCGTCAACAAGGCTCTGCGAGCTGGCTTGGCAGCAATGGGCAATCCACCGAAGCGGAAGAAGCGCTTCCGATCCCCCACGTTTGATCTAGGTCCCCCACTTGTAAACCTCGACAAAGCGCTCTCGCTGGCCGGGAAACTCGAGAACGAGGAAGTTATTCGAAAAATGCGCACAAGAAAGTGACGCGGAAAGAGATGCGTTTCATCAAGCGCCGCAATGACAGTCAGCGCTGCGACTCCTGCCAACGCAACTACTTCAATCAACCATAGATGCGCTTGCCCATGTCGAGCGTCGAGGTGTAGCCCTTGATCATTGTAGATGTCAACATACTTCTCTACGCAGTGAATACGCGCGCGAACAAGCACAAGGCGGCGGTGCAATGGTGGGAGGATTCACTCGCTCAGATCACGCCCGTCGGAGTTCCTTGGATGGTCGTGGTTGGCTTTCTTCGACTGGTCACACACCCCAGCATCATGACCCGTCCTCTCTCCGTAACCGACGCAATCGCAACGATGTCCTCGTGGCTTGAGCAGCCCCCTGTCCGCACGGTTGTGCCAACGGAAAGGCATTGGCCTATCCTGAGTCACTTGCTGACGGATCTTGGTACGGGAGGAAACATCACAAACGACGCACATCTAGCTGCGATGGCGATCGAACACGGCGCAACAGTTTGCTCATGTGATAGTGATTTTATTCGGTTTAAAGGAGTGCGCTGGATCGACCCGCTCGCATAACCCGCGCGTTCCTCAGAATAACCACCGCAAGGACCCATACACAGCGCCACCCATTAATGCGTAGCCAACGATGTTATCGAAGAGGGACGTCCAGAAGTAGCGGCGAGGAAAGCCCATCCAGATGACTTGGGCGCCGAAACCCGCGAAGGTAATGAAGGCACCAAGCGCCGCAGAAAAGATCACCGTGTCAAGACAACCACTGACACCAAACATGCCTGCCGCAAGCACAATGAGCAATGCCAACACCACGCCTTCCAAGACGTTGTTAAGAAAACCATAGAGAAACGTCTTGCCATTCATGCACCCGCCGTCGGGTACGCCGAGCAGCATCGCATTGGGACCGCTCTTCATGCGGGCTTGATAGTCGGGATCCCCCATGCCTTTCGCGTAGTTCTTGTAGTGGGGCAAGACATAGAACGTGCGTCGTAGCTTGTTCTCACGCAATGCCGCCTCGAGAGGCGCCGGATCGGAAACGGCGTCGAAATCGCCGTGGTGGTGCGGCATCGCCATCCATGCGATGGCATTCCAAATGAATCGCACGAGGCCAGCAAGGGCGCCAACAATGAGAACCTCTTTCCAGGGAATCACAATCGCTGCAAGTGCTACAGACATGCCACCTCTTTCGTTGAAGTCTCGTTTTGGTTTCGGTTACTGCGGCCTCGACTCGCCGTAACGTTTCATGTCGCTGGCGGGCAAAGGCACGGAAACATCCATTGACTGCATGGCGGACGTCTCATTTCGCACCGTAAACTTCACTTCGAGTCCACGGACGTGTGACGAACCCTCACCGCATTCAGCGAAAACGTAATAGCGACCGGGCACCATCGTCAATGTCGTTTTTTGACCGGTGAAGGGGCGTCGTGCCCACGTGGGCTCGCGCCCCTGACTCCGCTCCGCAAGTCGCTCCTGCATCCGAACGAACCGAAAGCGGTAGTCATCCAGGGTTTCCGGCATCGCCACCGTGCGGCCATCGCCCACGTCCGACACAAGGCGAAATCGAACCGCAACCGACCCATACGCTCCCAATCCGTAGCCAATGGGCGCCACCAATCGAACCGTATGCACCCAATACGAGCGAGGCGACGAGCGAAAGGCACCCTAAACGAATCGAATTCATAAATCGTGTGACTCTCGCCGCATACGCGCGAGTCGGCGCGCCACGGCAATTTGAGCGGCGTGCCACACATCATGACGCGTGACCATGTGAAGAAACGACGCGACCGTCATGTCACGCGGCAACGCGATCTCAAGATCATCATCCGAAACCTCGGCAATGGCGGCTCGGAGGTCTTCATGGGCTTCGCGTAGCGCCGTTTGTGTCGCATCAAAGTCAGGCATCGCCTTCCACGGGCGCGGTTCGGGCATGGATGACGTGTGACGCGCACGCACAACGTCGGCATAGTGCCGCTTGCAATGGGTCAGATGCGCAACATGCCAAGACACGCTGCCGGGAAGTGGCCAGCCCTCTTCCCGCTCAACATCGTGGTAGCAGGCATGTTGCCACGTCGCTTCTTCGGTCGTAACGCCCTTAAGTGAGGATTGCACGGACTCCCATGCGTGATCCCATGCGTCATCGAAACCATGCACGATGGCCCCGACCGGCGATGATGTGTCATGTGTGGGCATGGCGCGAAGGCCTCCGGTACGTGCGAGCGATCCGCAGGCGAGCCATCGTACGCGCGGACCGCCGTTCGTCTTTGCTTGGTCACGCGTTGAGAGATTTCCGATTCGCCACGAGTGGTCCGCACGTAGTCTTTTGGGCGTGAAATCCACTTCGGCCACCAAGAAACGGCGTCTACTGCTTTGGGGCGCGCTCGGCATTGCCCTCGCTGCAGCCGTCACGCTGCTTGTCATGGCCAAGGGCAAAGAAGAAGACAGTGCCAAGCACTACTACGTTCGTATCCTCAATGAACGAGGACAGCCGGTGCCAACCGCGCGGTGCAGCGTACACAAAGACACGAAAACATGGGAGTGGGACCGCAAGAGCAGCGTGCTGTTGCTGCCAACGGGGCAAAAGCACTCGGTCATCGTGCATGCGCGCGGGTATCGCATTCGCAGGGTCGCGGGCATCGATCGTGACGGGAGCATTGAACTCGAACGCGGCATTCCCGTGGCATTCGACATCGAGGGCAATGCGGAGCTTCCCGCAGGGGAACGCGTGGTGCTGCTGCAGATACGTCCCGTGTTTCAAAGAGATCCCAACGAGAACCCCGCAGTACGCGCCGCGTTTGATGACCTCGTAAAGTTGCTCGACGTGCGCTCACCCGATCTCGGAAAACACCTTGAACTTCCGCGAGAGGGCTGGGGCTATCCGGTCACAATCGACGCGGCCAAGAAGGGCGTTTTGTTTCCAGATCCCGGCGAGTACACGGTTCACTGGGGTCTCTTGGATAAGAGCGCCGGCACGTGGTTTACGCTCGACGACGAAGCACAGGTTTCCTTCGAAGTTGCCGAGACTGTCGATCCGCAGAGAGTCATCCTCACGATTGATAAAGAAGCCATGCAGGCAACACGTCGCGGCCTGCGACGACGGATCGAAGAAATCGAGCAACGCGAAGCCGACGATGCACAACGACGGGCCGATGGCGCCCTGCCCAGTGCCGAATAGCTCCAGCGCACCAGCATCGATTCACAAGCGGGATCCCGACCTACACGTTGCATGACTCGCGGGTGCGATCCGCGCCCCCTCGGGCCGCGATACGATAAACGTATGAACTCCAACCATCGCATGTGGCTGTTCGGTATGGCCATTGCCGTCTTGATGAGTACCGGGTGCAGCCAATCCGTCGAACACGGATCAAGTACCGCGCTGCCAACCGCCCATCCAGAACCTGCGGACACTCCTACGGTGCTGCATGCAGTCCCAAGCTCAAACCGAAACCAAGCGAAGGAGACGCCCGTGTCGAACAAGGAGTTGCCCAAGAGTGAAGCGGCGTGGCGTGAGCGACTCTCGCCCGAGGCGTATCGTGTACTTCGGCAAAAAGGCACGGAGCGACCGTTTACGGGCAAGTACCTCAAGACGAAGACCGCGGGCACCTATTGTTGCGCGGGGTGCGGCACGCCCATCTTTCGTTCCGATGCGAAGTTTGACAGCGGCTGTGGATGGCCAAGCTTCTTTGAGCCGCTGGATGGCGCAAAGTTGACGGAAGTACGCGACACGTCGCATGGCATGGTGCGCACTGAAATCGTTTGCAAGACCTGCAAGGGTCACTTGGGACACGTGTTTAATGACGGCCCGAAGCCAACGGGCTTGCGCTATTGCATCAACTCGGTATGCCTATCGCTCTATCCAGACGCGGAACCCTCGAAGACGACCGTCACGAGCAAAGAGGACGACACATCAACGCCGCCGAGCGCCGCCACGCGCACGCCAAACAGCGATCCAAACACGTCGCGCTAAACACGCATAACGCCAGGGGACGACGTGTGGGCAAGGAGGACCCGTATGAATCCAAGAAGCCGTTCGCATTCGATCGACAGGATCCTACTCCCCATCACTGTGTGTCTCTTGTGCACGTTGCTTGTCTCAAGTGCGGTGTGCTCCGCCAAGGAGGCGCCCGCCAACGCTTTGGTCAACGTACCGTTGGATGCCATTCAAATAGACGACGGTGATTCGATCCACATTCGCTGGAAGGACGGCGTCGAAACGGTACGATTACTGAGTATTGATGCACCGGAAGTTCAACACCTTGAACACAACATTCCACGCGATCAGCCCTACGGTCGCCAAGCGCGCGCCTTTCTGAAGGGCTGCCTCGCCATGTCCGATCGCGCCGAACTGTTGCGCGCAAAACGCAAAGACCCCTACGGTCGCACGCTGGGCTATTTGTTGCTCAATGGCAAGAACTATAGCGAACTCGTCTTGCGCGCATCGCTGGCCATTGACACGTCATCGCGCTACCCGAGTGAAGGTTTCATCCAACACGAAACGGCGTGCAAGCGCGCCGGCCTCGCCGCCGAGCCCGTTCCATTCGAAGATCCAAGCCGATTTCGTCGTCGCATGCGCAAACTCAGCGACGCCATGAAAGCCGCGGGGACCTATCCCAAGATCGAAAGAGACCGGAAGAACGATTCGGGCAACGCAAGTCGCCCGAAGTCGAAGTAGCACGCGTTGAGATAGAAAAAAGCGCCGCGACGGGGTTCCGCGTTCAGAATCCCAAATGGATGGTGACTTCGCTGCCGGGCGAAACGGCAGTTCCAGCCGGCGGCTCCTGCTTGATTACGCGCGTCTTGAACTTACCCACCTGAATGCGAATACCCTTTTCCTTCACACGCAATCCTGCGGCTTGTAACAAGTCTTTGGCACGGGATGCCGACTTGCCGCCCACGTTTGGCACCGCGACTTGCGCGGGTTGAATGCCGCCTGTGGTACCCATTGACACGCGGTAGGCGACGCGAACGGTGGCACCGCGGTGGACGATGGAACCCTTGGGTCGGTCTTGCGCCGTCACAACTGCCTGGACGCCACGCCCAAGGGGCGGGCCAGTAAGCGCCGCACGCAGCCCGCGCGCCTGCAACAACGCCCGCGCATCGCGCAGCGTGCGCCCCACCAGTTCAGGTACGCGTACGCGTGCCCCTGGGGGATTCGGATCAATCGTGCCCCGTCCCTTGCGTACGAGACGGAACGCCACCGTGCTTCCCTTAGCAACGATGGTGCCCGCTTGCGGCGATTGTTCCACTACCATACGCCGTCCTCGACGATCCACGTCGCGGGTATCGCCAAACGACATGTTGAGGCCTTGTTCTTCACAGAACGCACGGGCTACGCGGAAGGGCTTGTTGACGAAGTCTTGCATCTGCACACGCGCTGGAATGACGAGCGTCAGTGCGCGGCCCGCTCGCATTCGTCTGCCTGCTGCCGGATGCTGCTCCACCACACGATCCAACGGTCGATCCGGGTGTTCGCGCTGCACGAGTCGCGGCATGAGCCCCGCACGCAATGCACGAGCTCTCGCGACAGCGATCGACTGGTCTTCACACGACGGCGCGCGCACGGCGAGGTGAGAGTGGCCATGATGTGATGTCTTACGCGCCAACCCCAGGATCACAAGCCCGCCAGGGCGCAGGGGCGTACCGGGCTCGGGGAATTGTGCGAGTGCTGTCCCGGGCTCTAGCGGCGACGGCATCCACCGCGGCATCACACGCGCACCAAAGAGGCGGAGCAACGACATGGCGTTGTCTCGGCTTAGACCTCGCACATCCGGCACTGCCACCGCACGACTGCGCAATCGATCCCTCGGACGGCAGATGGTTACAGTGACAGCACTGGTTGGTGAGACCTTGGTCCCTGCGGCAACCGATTGCGCCACGACGCAATACGGATCGACCTCGGCAATGCGATCGTTCCAACGCGGCGAAATGCCACACGACCAAAGCAGTTGTTGTGCTTTGTCAAATTCAAGGCCCGTGAGGTCGGGCATGCGAACGGTGCCCACCGGCGCAGCGTGCTTGCCCGCAACTTGCAACGCGATCGTTGCGCCAGGCAGTACCTCGGCACCCGAACGCGGATTTTGTGCCGTTACCGTTCCCGGTCGCACGTTGGCATTGAGATCAACGTGTTGGACATCGACGACCAACCCGTAGGCTTCGGCGATATCGCGCGCCGCTCGAACGCGTCGTCCAATCAATCGGGGCACGATGGTTGGTGGTTGGCACACTTCCAACCGGATATCCCCACGATAGGGATGTTTCTTTCCTGCACGGGGCCGTTGACGAAGCACCGTGCCCGCCGCATCGCGGGGACCCGTTGTCTGTACGACTTGCACGACATACACATCGCGAAGTGCTTCGACGGCTTCGGATTCCTCCATGCCCCGCACATCGGGAACAACCGTTTGCACGAAGGGGCGAATGGCTACTTGAATCGCAACGGTGGCGCCCACATCAACGTGTGTCCCGGGCTGAGGATCTTGTGCCATGACGGTGTTCGGACGTGCACCAATCCGCGTGGAGATGTCAACAGTGAGCCCCATCTGCTCAAGCAACGTGATGGCCTCGCGCCGCGTACGACCAACCACGGACGGCATCTCCATGGTTGATATCACGCCCCCGTGACGCGGTGACCCGCCGCGAGGATTGGCCCATGCAACGCTGTTCTCGATCAACAACAAGGCAGCGATGCCGATACAGAGGCTTAGGCCAACGTGACCAGGACGAAGAAAACGCAACATAGTAGTGCTCCGTGCGGGCGAGGGGTATCGCGCTGAAATCGAGGCGCTCAGCCAGCGTAGCGTCTTATCATCGTGTCGAGTAGCCACGCGCACGCGCTGGTCGAATTCTCGCGCTGGTCAAACGGGCGCCCGTTCGATTCGGACGATGATGGACCGCGTCGCCTGGAGGTTGCATTGAAGGCAGATCCGGCACCGTCGCCCGCACCCGTATTTTCAGAGACCCAACGATTCCGCCAATGGTGGCTGTGGGCACCGCTACTTGTACTGCTAGCCATCGCCAGCTACCTATTCGTCAAGCAAATCATCTTTGGCGATCCCCAGGGCAAGACGCCCGCGCCCAACTGGGTGATCTGGACCATGCTGATCACGTCGGTATTTGGTCTCCTTGCCTTGGCGGTGCCCAAGCTCGTCGTAAACGTGCAGTCCGACGGCATCTCCGTCACGTTTGCCCCCCTGCGACAGCGCCTATTCAAATGGGACGAGATCCATCGTTACGAAGCCGTGACCTACCGACCGCTGCGCGAATACGGGGGCTGGGGCTATCGAATTGCAGGTCGCGGCAACCGCGCGCTGTCCGTATCCGGAAATCAGGGTGTGCGTTTGCACGGGAGACAAGACAATGCACCGGATGGCCGCCCCTGGCAGTTGCTCATTGGTTCGCAGCGATCGAGTGAACTATTTGCGGCCATTCGCCAGTTTCACTCCACGGCGGCCTCGTAGGGTACACGCCTAAAGTTGGTGATACGTGGTACCGCATGGACATATAGCGAACTTGAGTGAAAGATATGTAACGGGGGATTTTGTCATGAATTCGAACGAAATGGGCGCATGGATTAGAATCTGGATCCTTGACCTTCCCCATCGCATCCATACGCTAAATCGCATGCAGGCACATCGATATCGCGGTTGGATTAGGCAACTGAGCACTTGTCGGACGAGTGATGGGCGGGCGAGCAATTGGCGAATTGGGACGCAGCTCCTTTGCACCGCGATGCTCGTATCGATGTTTGTGTCCCATGCATATGCGGACGTACCCGACACGCCTCATCGGCCGGCGCCCGGTGCTGTACCACCTATCGTAGAGGATCTCGGTAGTCCCCCCGCAGGTTCAGACGGATTCTCCGGTACGCCATATCTCCCCCCTGGGTCTCATTCACAGCCGCCGGCCAAGCCGTTGCCAACCAACCCCGTGGCGTCACGAACATTTCCAGCACCATCAGCGCCCACGGCGGCACCGCCAGTCACCCGGACGCACCATCGACAGCAAGACTTGGATCGTGAAATCGCCGGTCATCTTCAGCACGGGCTGATTGATGTAGTTGATCACGTTTCCAAGATGAGCGTCACGCTGATCAGTCGTTCACGGGGCGTGGGAACGTCGGCGCGGCAACCGATTACCGGTGCGGGCTCCGGCGTTGTCGTTCGCTATCACGGGGTCCATATTCTTACCAATGCGCACGTCGTCGATGGCGATGACACCATGACGGCCATCATGTACGACGGTCGCGAGTATCGACTTTCGGTGCGCGCCACCGACAAAAACCTTGACGTCGCGTTGCTGCGATTTGCCGATGGCGATCCCAACTTCCCCTGGGCGGCCAACTTGTCGGAATACCCCAGCATGAGGACGGCCGAAGGCGCATGGGTCATTGCAACCGGCAATCCATTCCTCCTCTCCGAAGAGGGCAAAGCCGCCGCGAGCATCGGTGTAGTCAGCGGTTTTCGGCGCAACGCCAAGCCACCCCACGGTCGGCTGATTCAACACGACGCGGAAATCAACCCTGGCAGTTCGGGCGGTCCCTTGTGGAACGCCAAAGGGAAGCTGGTCGGACTCAATGGCGCTATTCTCACACGCGCGCGCGTGATCGGCTCGGGGGGACCATCGTTCACCGGCGCATCGGTAGCCATTCCCGTGGAGGAGATTCGAACCTTTATCGAACGCGTGACCGGCAATGCGCCCATTCGCACCCGTCCTGTTGTTCATCGTCGCAGGATGATTGCCAACAAAACGCTACTGGGTAGCGGCGTGCCCATGGCATCGGGGGCCAATCTCGCGCGTCCTGGCACGCTACCCGCACCCCGCGTGACGACCGTGCCGCGCGCTCAGGGCGACATCGGTTCGCCGCCCTACTTGGCGCAACCCCATCAACGAATGCCACACGGTGATGCATCCACCGCGCAACAACCATTGGGCGCTCCGATCCCAGCACAGCCCTATCGCGGCATTCCCGTTCAGGATGACACGCGGCCCATTGGTCTGAATATGGAAGACTATCTAAATGCCGACGGCGCGCATGATGGCGTCGTGGTCAGGCATATTCACGGCAATAGCGTGTTTCGAATGCACCCCTCCTACTTCGAACTGTCTCCCGAGGACGTCATTGTGAGCGTCACCGTCACAGGACAGTCGCACGCCATTCACTCGATCGCACAGTTGATCCAAGTATTGGACTTGCACGGTCCAACCATGATTGAAGCGATTCAAATTCGCCGCTACGGCGCGCTGCAGTACTTGATGCCGAGACAGTAAGGTCTTGAAAGGCCATAACGTCTTGAAAAGCAACAAGGTCTTGAGAGGCGATAAGGTCTGAAAAACGATAAGGTCTTAAGAACACGAGAGTTTTGAGATCACGGCTCGTTCGCGTGTAGCTTGGGTCCTACGAATTGTAGGAGGTACGCGCATGCATCTTCGCCACGTGGCCGCCGTCGGTCGCCTCGTTGTCATCCTGGCCGTGTTTTCTGCAATAGCCGGTGCTCCGGGAACGCGTGCCGAGGCCAAGGGCACAACCACCCAAAAGCACGACCCATTGAGCAGCTTGCAACGCGAGTTCAAGCGGGCCATCAAGCGCGTCAAAGCCGCTACAGTCATCTGCACGCCCATGGGCGCCCGATCAAAGAAACACGGTTTCAGCTCCGGCGTTCTCGTAACCCCCAATGGGTATGTGCTTTCGGATGGTGACGCCGGACTCGTCTGGACCGGATCAGGAAAAAACGCGTCCAAGTCATGGCAAAGCGTCATTCGCGTGCGAGTTCCCAACACGACGGGATCCGGATACAACGACTACACAGCCGACGTGCTCTTTCGCGACGGCAAGGTGGACACAAGCCTTGCGCGCATTCGAGATGCACGTAGCGATTTTCCGTATGTCACGCCCGGGCATAGCGCGCGTGTCAACGTGGGCACCTTTGCCTTCGCACTTGGCAACAATGACGACGTGCATGGAAGTGAGTTACCGTCCCTTACAGTTGGCGTTGTTGCGGGGATGGACCCCACCCAAGGCGATCCGGTCGCCGGACCGCACGAATTCCTCTACACAACCGCGGCAGTCAACGCAGGAGTGAATGGCGGGCCACTTATTGACATTCGCGGCCAACTCATCGGCACCATCTCCACGTACGTAGATGCCGACAAGCGCTTTCAATTTCTTGGCAAAGTCATTCCTATGGATCGCATTCGACACGCCATGCGACATGTTCAGGAGGCCAAGCCGCTCTTTCAAACACTTCGCCGCGCGACCGATCCTGCACCGCAGGGGGGGGCTTTGGAACGTGTCCTCAGCCGTGCCGCCACACGCGCCTACGCCGCTACCGTGAGTATCAAGGCCACGCGCACACGCAAGGTGTCATCTCGCGTGCCCCTCCACGGCCGAACAATCACCCTTGAGCGATACCACGGACCCTTTACGGGCACCATCGTAGGTACACAGGGGCAGATCATTACAAGTCTGTACAACCTCACGAACGTAGCGTCCTACGCCGACCCGCTTTGGAAGTCCTCAAGCGCAGATTCGGCCGAAGCGGGTCTTCGTGACATCACCGGGCTAGAAGTCACCATTCCCACTGGCGAAACGTTGCCGGCGAAACTTGTAAGCCACGACCGGCGCATTGGAGTCGCCCTACTCCAGGCGGACCTGCGCACGGTTCCAAGTGCAGCAGCGACATTTGCTCGCGCGCGACTGCCCGCAACGCGAGGCGACGGGACGCAACGCGGCTCCTTTTGCGTGTGTGTGGGAAATCCGTTTGGCGCCAACCGACACGCTCAACCGCTCACTAGCGTCGGCATTCTTTCGAAATTGCACTCCATGGCAACGGCAGCAGCATGGCGAGGCCAATGGCAAACCGATGCAGCCGGTCTGGACGCCAATGCAGGGGGTCCCGCCGTCGATATCGATGGCAACATCATTGGGATGACTCACTTGTGGACGCCTGCCAAGCACGGACGCAACTCCGGCATTTCGTTTGTGGTGCCTTGGAAGCGCATTGCCGCCGCATTGCCCAAACTGCAAGCGGGCTACACCCCGCGCAAGCCGCTACTTGGCATTACGTTTGCCGCGCGTGTGGAGCCGTACGTGAGTCAGGTTACGCCGGGTGGCGCTGCCGATCGCGGCGGAATGCAATCCGGTGACGTGGTGCTCGCCATCGACCACGCACCCACGCCAACCGCACGGGACGCGCTCCAACACATTCTCTTCCGCGCCGCCGGCGATCCGATGTTGCTGCGCGTGCGCCGTGGAAATCAGGAGCTCCACATCAATGTCACGCTCGGCGAGAAACCATAGTCGAGGCTAACGAGCCGGATGTAGAGGTGTGGGCCCAGTAGGACTCGAACCTACGGCCAATCGATTATGAGTCGACTGCTCTAACCAACTGAGCTATGGGCCCCCAGGCGTTGCATGCAACATAGGGCCACGCCGCCGCGGCGTCACTAGGAATGGGCACCGGTCACGCGTCAATTTTCCAGATGGGCGCTCTCTTAGGGCCATGCCGAATCTGAGGCCATGAGGAGGGCGCCAAATCGAGGCATGAAGCGCCCAAACGGCTATTAATTGGAGTTGAGCGCGTCTCGACCGAATACTTGTGCAAACGCGATTCTATCCGGTTTCGGTGGTTGACAGGTGTTTTTTGGGCTATAGTGGGCCTCGGAGTCCGGTAGTTGCTCAATAGCGTAAAACTTTCCTTCTCATTCCACACATTTCCCCTTTTCTCCAGAAAGTTACCTCCGGCTCCATTTTCTAATCGTTGGGCAACGAACTAGGCGCATCCGATGGACGTGGTGGCCTCGATGTGCCCTGATTGGCCCGCCCTGAGCGAGCGGCTGCTTGGTTGAGTGAAGGGGAGTTTCAGAACAGAAAACGAGGCGCGGATATGTCCCGCGCGTAAAACGACACGGTGAGTGCCGTTCCTCCCGATTCGCAGGCCAATAAAGACGCCTCAACCCATACCAACGTTGATGGTTCTTCCGTAAGCGAGCCGGCGACGGAATACAAGCGTACGCCCTACGGCAACGCACGGAAGGGTTCGAGCATTGTGGCGCGCAATCTGTGTGCGTCGTATCGACAGGGCGACCTGCGCGTACCCGTTCTTCAAGATGCGGCCTTTGACATTCAGGCGGGGAGCTTCACCGCCATCACCGGGCAGTCCGGTTCAGGCAAAACGACGTTACTATCGCTACTGGGTGCGTTGGAGCGACCCGACAGCGGGACACTAAACGTATTCGGACATGACTTAACCAACGCGTCCCGAAGGCAACAGTCCACCTATCGACGCGATCTTGTGGGGTTTGTCTTTCAGTCCTTTCACTTGCTTCCATCGCTCACTGCGCTTGAGAACGTCATGGCGGGCTTGGAGCCCCTGCATGTCCGTCACAATGAGCGCGTAGCGCGATCACGCGCGGCCCTTGAAGAAGTCGGTCTCATTGACAAGGCGCAGCGACTGCCTCACCAGATGTCGGGCGGTGAGCAACAACGGGTTGCGGTTGCCCGCGCCGTCGCCAAGCAACCGACCTTGTTGTTGGCCGACGAACCCACAGGCAACCTGGACGAAGAGGCCTCCGAGCACGTCATGGCGTGCCTCATGCGCAACGTGCGGCAAGACGATTCCTCGCCCACCTTGATTTTGGTGACACATGATGCGGCCATCGCTGCACGGGCCGAACGCATCCTGGTTGTGCAGCGGCGCCTTGTACACGATGCGGCGCACGTGGATTTGGCGAGCACCTAAGGCCGTGGGCCCACTTCATCGACAGGCATGGCGAACGCTGTTTCGCATGCGATGGACGGTTGTGGGACTCGCGTTGCTGGTCGCCATCGTCACCGTACTTGCCGCGGGCGGTTCGCGTACGGCGAGCATGCTTCGGCATTCGCGCACACAGTGGTTGCACGATCTGCGCGCGGCAGATGTTGAGATTCGTTTCGATCCCGTAGCGCGCGGCATCGCCACGTCCATCGTTGACAGCGACATTGAAGCGATCGACGAACGATTAGTGACCATCGGCGTCATGCGCAAAGGATTGTCGTCACGTTGGACGCCCGCCGCATTGCAACTCATCCCCTCGAAGGGTGATCGCCCGCGCGTAAATCGTGTCAAGTTGCTTCGCGGGCGGTGCCCGCGCCCCAATGAAGCCGCCGCGGTGGTGGATCGCAGCATGTGTGCGGCGCTCGACGTGAATGTGGGATCGACGATCACGGTTCGCGCGTCGGGGATTGAGCGCACGGTGCCCGTCGTGGGCGTAGCCCTATCGTGCGAGCACCTCATCACGCCGATCCATCCGCAGTATTCAATTCCACTACAAGGCACATTGGCGGTTCTGGCGGTTTCCGAAGCCGCACTGGCCGACACCGACATCGATACCTATCGCTCCAACTCGTTGGTTATCCGCGTGCGGGAGGGCGCCGATCCGCGAGCCGTTGCCGAGCGACTCCTGAAGCGCCCCGAACTGTCGGCCGGCAACATCCTGGTACGTGAAGAGCAACCGAGCTACGCCGTTTCGCAAATGCTGATTCGCGTGTTCGACATTTATATGCCAGCCATCTCGCTGATCTTGTTGTTGCTTGCAACGTCCATCTTGGCCTTCACGTTGTCGCGCGTCGTACGACAGCAGCGACGATCACTTGGAACGCAGCGGGCCTTGGGCTATTCGGCGACAGCCATTGCGCGTGCCTTTCTTCCCTTTGCGCTTGCACCGGTTTTGGCGGGCCTCGCATTGGGCATCTTGATTCATGGCGCGTGCGCCCGGCACTTCTATCGCGCCTATGCCGATTGCATGGGCTATGTCCCCCTTCGCGATCCAGGGCTTGGGTGGCCCGTGGCTATACTCTCCGGCGGAGCGATCCTCATCGCAATCGTTGCGTGCATGTTTACAGCAATGCGCATGGCGCGAATACCACCGGCGCGCCTGCTTCGAGACGACGCCTCGATTCCAGCGGGTGGAACCGAAGACACACACTTTGCCCGCGTGCGGCGATGGTTGCGAATGCCCTCGTCCGTCATCATGGGCATCGCGCATGTGGTTCGCTACCGTTGGACGTCCCTGGTGACCATCGTTGTACTGGCAGGGGTGCTCACGGTCATACTCGCCTTCTTGCTGGTTCACATTACGCATGTCCGCGAAATCGATGCGGGCGTTGCACGCATGGGCCTTGACGCCACCGTCCAATTTCAAAATCCCGTAGCGCTCGATGAACTCACGACCCACGTCAACCCGTCGTTACTCACGATCGAACCCCAGATCACACGTGTGGCGCTTCTCACGGCCAAGGGTCAAGCACGGTTTCGCCGCGTCATTGGTGCTACGGCGGGTGCATGGGTCGCCGGCCTGAAGATGGCGGCGGGACATCGCATGACGTCGAGCGATGTCGATGTAATCATGATCGATCATTGGATCGCAAACAAACAGGGATTGCAGGTAGGCGACCATGTGGAGTTAGCAGCGGGGAAGAACGCACCCGACGTTGCGACGTGCGAAGTGATCGGCATCATGGAAGGCGTGAGTCAGGGATTCGCTGTGGTACCGCTGGACGTCATGCAGTCTCTCTTTTTCTTGCCCGATCTAATCACCGATGCGCAGGTCGCTTCAACGCTTGAAGATCAAGAACTTCAAAAGCGCCTATGGACACTTCCCGACGTGGAGACCGTGCACACCATGTCGCAGGCGCGCAATGCAGTCTCAAAGAACTTTGAGGGCGGCGAAAAAATCCTCACGACGGCCTTGCTGTTGTCGTTGATTTTGGCGGCCGTCTACCTTGCCATCATTGCCCTCTTGGATGCAGCCGAGCGAGGGCAGGATCTCGCCGTACTTCGTGCCATTGGATGGCGCCCTAGATCCATGTTGGCCGTCTGCGTCACAGAAGTCATGGCGCGCGGTTTGGGTGCCGTTGCGTTGGCCTTGCCGCTGGCGCCGTTACTTGCACGGTGGCTCCTAGGGCGCATCGCCGAGGCAAATCATTACCATATGGAACTCAATCACCCGTGGTGGTTGAGCCTGGCCGTAGTGGGATTGGGCCTCATTGTCATACCCCTTGGCGCACTGCCCGCATTTCGGAGCGTGATGCGCGTTTCTCCGGCCCAAGCGCTGCGCAATCCGACCGAGTAGAAGGTCCTCAGGCGCGCGCGTGATCGGCGCGACGCGCCTATTCGGCTACCATGCGACCTGCGGTACTGCGAAAGGACGCGATTCATGCACACCTTCACAACGCGCATCGGGGCCCGGTCCACGCTCGCGTTCTGCCTGGCAGCGATGTTCTTCGTCGCATTCCCTGCCACGCCGCCGCCGGCCCAATCCAAAGAAGCCGAAACGGTCTACGTCAAGCGTCGAAAACTCGGCAAGTGCATTTGCAACACGGGACAAGGGTCGTGGCAGTACCTGCGCTCACCCATGCGTCCGCCAGCCGATCCCGTCCGCTGCGGTCTGCTGCTGTCGGGCGGTGATTGCAAGGCGCGGCCGCGTCCCAAAGGAACCAGTGGTGTGTGTTGGGCGCACCAAAGCAAAGAGTGTTTCTGGAAGCGTCACGCCTATAGCTGGAAGCTGAGCTGCTCAACGTGCCTCGTTGATGAGAAGTGCACGTCCTGTAATAAGATGATCGGCGCACCCAACCCCAAGCTGCTCGCAACCATTCAACGCCAACTCAAGATCGAGGGCCACTCCAAGAAGTCACCGCTCTACCTGGTGATCTCGCCCCACTTTTACGTCGTGACCGACATTCACAAGAAGCTCAAAGTCAAGGTAGATGGCGGCGCGCCACGCGTGGCCACCGGTCACGAAGTGGCACACCTCTATGCCCAGCGCTGCGAGTTGGCCTACAACGATTTCGAGCACTGGTTTAAGGGGCAAGTCAGACAGCCCGGTCTCATGGGCGTCTACCTTATGCGCCGCAAGTCAAGCGCTGAGAAGTTTGCATCCAAATATCTAGGTGGCGCCAATACGGATATGCTGTACGGCGGCGGCGACACGAAAGTCGCAGGCGGCTTCTGCGGCAATGGGTTTGTGGGTTCGCTCCAGGAGAGCGGCAACGATGACAGTCTGCATGCGTATTGCCGGCACATGATTGGTCATATTCTCTTCTCGTGTTGGATACACGTGAAACCCCACGAAAAGAACTGTCCTAAGTGGGCGTTTATCGGTGCTGCGCACTTCCTCGAGAAGCTCCTGGAACCCCATAAGGACCTCGCACATTACTGCTCCAACGAAACGTCGGCGCCCACGGGCCCGGGCAAGAATTGGATGCGACGCGCGGCGGCGATGGCGGGCAAACGGATCGATCCCATCGAGACATTCTTTGCGCGAAAATCGCTGGGCGCGTTTTCCCATCGAGACCACATTCGTGCGTGGTCCCTGATGGAACTTGGACTCAAAGAGGATCAAGACCGCTGGCTGGCCATGTTGGAACTTCTGCGGTATGGCAATGAAGAGGGCTACGCCTTCCAAGAGGCCTACAAACTTTCACCCGATCAAGCCAACCAGCGCTGGGCCGATCGACTACGCGGCAAGCGCAAGTCGTTTGGCGAAGTGAAGAGAGATTCGCGTGAGGATCCCGACGACCCCGGTCGTCGTGAGCGACAGCGCGTTGCCATGACCGAAGATCCCGATGAACTCGCGGGGCTCATTCGCGGTGTGCATGCCATTAAAGATGTGCGCCTCGCTGACGCCGTCATCGAACGGCTCACGCATCCCTCCGATTTGGTTCGGGAAACCATCAACCTGGTCTTGGGCCGCACGACCGACGACGCCGTACTGGCTTTCTTGGCGGAATCGGGATTGACCCATAGCAAGGGTTTGATCCGAGCCGGTGTTGCGCGCGCATTGGGCGATTTGCGCTACACCTTGGCCACGGATGCGTTCTTGACCATGCTCGATGATTCATTTTGGCTTGCACGGGCAAACGCTGCACGGGCGCTCGCGATCTTCAAGGAAAAGAAGGCCATTCCCAAGCTGCAAGCAGCGCTTACGGAGAAGCAGCCCAAGGCGTGGATTGCATTTGCCGACGCGCTTGCAACCTTCAAGACACGCAATAAGGAAGCCACCATCGAAACGGCGAAGCGATTGAGCCACAAGTCGTGGCAACTTCGCGTAACGGCCTGTCGTGCACTGTCGGCCTACGGCACCGACGACTGCATGGACGCGCTGATCAAGCGCTTCAAATTGGAGCGAGGTCGCTTGGAAGAAGAAATCTATTCCGCGCTCAAGGCGGTCTCACGAGATGACCTTGGCCGCAAGGCGAGCACATGGAGTGATTGGTGGGATAAGCAGAAAGAGAAGTACGGGGGCCTGGATCCCAACCCACCGCCCATGGTGAAGGAAGACCCGCGCTACGCCAGCCCCAAGAAGATGCGCGAAGACGAGCCACACTACTACGGTCGTCGCATCTACTCGAAGGCCGTAGGCTTCGTGTTTGACACAAGTGGCTCGATGGATAAGAACATCCGAATTCCCAAGGGTGCGTCTACGAAACTCGGCAACATCCCCGTGTCGGGCAAACGTATGGACGTCGCAAAGGCCGTCCTTGCACAAGCAATTCGTAAACTCCACCCTCAAACGAAGTTCTACTTGGTGTTTTTCTCATCCGACGTGAGACCGTGGAAAAAGAAACTTGTGGCGGCAGGTTCGGCGGGCAAATCCGCGGCGTCGGCCATCATGAACGTGCCTGCAGCGGGCGAAACCAACATTCACGGCGCGCTCAAGGCCGCACTTGGCTTACATGAAAAACCCACATTGGCCGCGCGCCTCGACGACATTCCCGATACGGTTTATTTCCTCACCGACGGCGCGCCCACGCGCGGCGAAATCACATCGCCGCCCGAGCTGCTCGGCTGGTTTGAAGATCTCAATCGTTTCGCCAAGGTAGAAATGCACGTGGTCGCCTTTGGCACCCTGGGCGTGGATCTGCCGTTTTTGCGCTCACTTGCCAACATTGGCGGTGGCGACTTTATTCACGTCCCTGAAGAACGTTGACGCCTTCCACGCCCGACAACCCACCGGACGACGCCATTGAGGCCGAGGATGGCCACGACGTGGTGCTTCCCATCGGTCGCCGCGTTATTGGCGAGCATTACCGGCTCATTCGCAAGATTGGCGATGGCGCTTTTGGCATTGTGTACGAAGCCCATCACGCCATTCTCGACCAACGGTTTGCGGTTAAAGTGCTTCGGCCTGAACTCTGTGCCAATCCAAGGGCCCGGGATCGATTCCTTGACGAAGCCCGTGCGCTGATTCGGTTCTCGCATCGCAACGTTGTCGAACTCCGACACGTCGGCGAAGTCGATGACCGCCTCTACATCGTCATGGACTTCGTTCCGGGTATCTCCATCAAACAGTACGTGGCCACGCATGGGCCGTTTTCAGAACCGGTTGCGCTGAACATCATGGAGCAGGTCCTGGCGGGCCTTGAGGCCGCCCACCGGGCCGGGATCATTCATCGCGATCTCAAGCCGTCCAACCTCTACCTCATCGCGAAGGCGGATGACGAATTCGACGTGCGCATTCTCGACTTTGGCCTGAGCAAATTGGGTCAAACGCAATCACATCAAGCCATGAATCGATCGGTGCCCGGTACGGTCGTGGGTACGCTGGCCTATATGTCGCCCGAACAGTTGCAGGGCGGACGCAACGTGGATCACACGAGCGATATCTTCAGTGCCGGGCTCGTCTTAATGGAAATGCTGCAAGGGTGCCATCCCTATCCCGATGACAGTGGCATTGTCGTGGCCACCAAGTTCTTACGAGACCCGATTCCTCGCATTCGACCGCCGTTTAACGAGCTCGTATCGCGCGGCGTGCAGGACGCGATTGGGAAATCGCTTGCGCGCGATCCCCAAGCTCGATTCAGTTCCGCCGCGGCGTTTTCGTCCGCGCTGCGAACGGATGCACCCCGTACGGATAGGGGCACACGCACGACAAAGCGCTCATCGCAGTGGCTGGCCCTGATTCTTTGGCTGCTCGCGGCGGGGCTCATTGGACTCGCCGGTGCATGGGCAGCGGGCCTATTGGATCCATGAACGGGCGTGTAGGCTCTGCCTGTGGACCAAAAACTCATTAGGCGCTATGACTCCAAAGATGGTGCCGCCGCCTATCGCAACAAGTATCGACGATCGCTCTCGCGGCGACTCTCGCATCGCCGCGAAGTGACCATTCTGCGACGTGCGCTACGACGCGCGGGCGCGCGGGGACACCTACTCGACTGCCCCTGCGGCGCAGGGCGCATGACGCCACACCTGCTTGCGTTTGCGGAGCGAGTCACGTGTGTAGACCTCGCCGGTGCCATGATCACGGAGGCCCGCCACGCATTGGCTTCCACCATGGCAACGTTTCCCGACCGCATTGCGTTTCAATGCGCTTCTGCCATGGACCTACCGTTTCCAGACGACACGTTTCATACATCGGTATGTCACCGTTTGATTCACCACCTGCCAAACGCTAAGGATCGGCATGCCGTGCTGAGCGAACTGGCCCGCGTATCCTCGGACCGTGTGGTGTGTTCGTTTTCCGACGCGACCACACGCAAGGCGCGTAGCCAAGTGCGACGGGGGGTCACGCGCAATCGTTACGCGCTCGATCCCAGTGAACTCAAGACGCAAGCGAAGGCCTGTGGCCTCACGATGGTGGGCGCACCCCTGCGCCTCAATACGTTCACGAGTCTGGTGGCGATTGCCGTGTTTGCTGTGGACAGCGGGGTCCCAGTGGCAACGCGGCACCATGCGCCACACCATGAAGGAGACGTGGTGGATTGATTCAGCGCGTCGCGACGCACTCCCCCGCGAGTTACCGCTTACGATTCCCGCGTGGATGCATGCCGCCGCCACCGGCACGTTTCTCTCATCAGATCGCCGCAGCGTTACGCACGCGCTCATGAACGAGCCCGCACTATTGATTAAGTGGCGCATCCCCAATCCGGCGCACGGATTCAAAAATCGCTGGCGACCGTCGCGCGCCCGACGCGAGGCGCGCGTGGCCAACGCGCTACTGGCGCATGGCATCGATACACCGCACGCAGTTGCCGCTGCAGAACGCCGACAAGGCCGTGCACTGGTCGCATCCCTGTTCATTCGACTGTTTCGATCGGACTGCGTGCCCGTCCTTCAAGCGATCGAGGAAGGGGACGTGGATTCGAATCAGCTCATGGCTTCCCTGCGAGCCTGGCATGAAACTGGATTTCGACACGGCGACGCCTACCCAAAGAACATGCTTTGGGATCCCGCAAATGCGCAGTTGATGCCGATCGGGTTTCCAGCCGGTCGATTCACACGTGGCGAACGCGCACCCATCGATCGCGCGGCAGCGAAGGACGTCGCCCAGTTGCTCGTTGGACTATGGTTGGCTCGAACGCCGGACATCAGCGCGTCACACCTGCCAGAGATGAAGACGCTTTTAGAGACGTCGCTCGGCTCGCGCGAAGACCCATCGTTGTTGTGGAACGCCAGTCAGGCGCGTGTTCAAGCGATCCTGCGGAAGAAACAAGAACGGCGGCGCACCCGACCTGAGCGAGAGCCCCATGGACCCACGCGACCCCAGCCGCTCGCGCTCGATGGAGGCATTACGGTGGACGTACGGGAACTCGATTGACGCTTCCTGTAGGGGTTTGATAGTGCTTTGTTTGCATTTCTTGGATGAATCAAGCGCCACGATTCGCCAGCCGCGTAGCCCCAATTGCCAGCTCGATCCGTGGAATCTCGTCCGTGACCTGACGATTTCTCCCACGCCAACTGCACGTGTCACTGTGTGAGAGATAGGCGCGCGGCCTTCGCGCGGTAGTGTTCTGCCGACCTTGGACCGTCCTCTACAACGTGCAAGACCGAATCGTCTTTGCGCTCGAGCGCAACGCACGGCGCGGACGCTCTCCTGGGTCCCTACGCAGAGAACTGGGCCGGCAGAACCATTGGGAGGTGATGTCTCACGACATGGCGGCGAAGAAGTCATCCACAAAGCGCACCCCGGAGCAACCAAGCGGCAAACCGTTGGTGATCGTTGAGTCCCCGGCCAAGGCGCGCACGATCTCCAAGTTCCTCGGCGGTGAGTTTGAAGTCCAAGCGTCGATCGGTCACGTCCGCGACTTACCCTCACGCAGCGCCGACCTCCCGCCCAATCTCAAGGGCAGCAAGTACGGTCGCCTCGGCGTTGATCTCGACAACAATTTCGAGCCCATCTATGTCGTGCCATCCGAAAAGCGCGACCAGATCAAAATGCTGCGGGAGCTGCTCAAGGAAGCGCCTGAACTCTTGCTCGCCACCGATGAAGACCGCGAGGGTGAATCGATCTCGTGGCACCTCATGGAAGTGCTCAAACCCAAGGTGCCCGTCAGGCGATTGGTGTTTCACGAGATCACGAAGTCGGCGATTCAAAAGGCACTCGATAATGCGCGTGCGATCGATGACGACTTGGTGCGCGCGCAGGAAAGCCGCCGCATCCTGGATCGCCTGTTTGGTTATGAGATTTCACCGGTGCTGTGGCGAAAGATTCGGCCACGGCTATCGGCAGGACGCGTACAAAGCGTGGCGCTCCGTCTTTTGGTCGAACGCGAGTTGGCCCGCATGGCCTTCGTTCCCTCCGAGTATTGGGATTTGGCTGCGGAGATGGCGCCGGCCAAAGACAAGCAGGCAGTCTTCCCGGCCGCCCTGCGCAAGTGGCAGGGCAAACCACTGGCCACCGGTAAGGATTTCGATCCCAACACCGGCAAACTCAAAAACGAGAAAGCGGTGGTGCTCACGGAGGCCACCGCGAAGCAACTCGCTGAAGACCTACGAACGCAGACCGCGCGCGTTGCCGACGTCGAAGAAAAGCCCTACTCGCAGAAGCCGTCGCCGCCGTTTACGACCAGCACGTTGCAGCAAGAAGCGGGTCGCAAACTTCGGTTTGGTGCGCAGCGCACCATGCGATTGGCGCAGAAACTCTATGAAAACGGTTGCATCACCTATATGCGAACCGACTCGACCATTTTGTCCGGTGAAGCCATCGACGCCGCGCGTGAACTCATTGGCCGCCAATACGGCAACGACTACTTGCCCACCAAGCCCCGCACCTACAAGACCAAAGTTAAGAATGCCCAGGAAGCCCACGAAGCCATTCGGCCGGCGGGTTCGTCGTTCAAGCCGATCGATGCCGTGCGCAAGGAGTTTGGCGCTGACGCGGGCAAGCTCTACGAGCTCATTTGGAAACGCACCGTCGCGTCTCAAATGAATGACGCCAAGGGCATGCGTGTGCGCGTGCGCATCGAGATTGGCGAAGCGTTGTTTCACGCCTCCGGCAAGACGATTACCTTCCCCGGTTTCCAACGCGCCTACGTGGAAGGATCCGACGATCCCCTTGCCGAACTCGCCGATCAGGAGAAAATCCTGCCGCCGCTCGCCGTGGGCGATGAAGTTCACACAAAGTCGCTGGAGGCCAAGGGACACACCACATTCCCGCCCGCGCGCTTTACCGAGGCCAGCTTGGTCAAGGAACTCGATACACGCGGCATTGGACGACCCAGCACCTGGGCGAGCATCATTGCCTTGCTACTCACGCGCGAGTACGCCTTCCGCAAAGGCAGCGCACTCTGCCCGAGCTTCACGGCGTTCGCCGTCATCAACATGCTCAAACAGAACTTCGGCCAAGTACTTGACTACGACTTCACGGCCAACATGGAAGACGATCTCGACGCCATCTCGCGCGGCGAACTCGATGGCCGCGAATATCTACGCAAGTTCTACTTGGGCAACGGCACGCCCGGGCTGCAGCAACTCGTGCAAGACGGCATTGACAACGTGGATCCGCGCAAGGTGTGTGGCATTGCCCTCGGGGCCACCGACGACGGACGCAAGATCGAGCTGCGCGTGGGCCGCTATGGTTTGTTTGTTACCGATGGCGAGCACAACGCATCGATTCCTGACGACATCGTGCCCGACGAGCTCGAGCTCAAGCAGGCGATTGAGTTTATCGAAGTTGCTAAGCGCGGTCCGGTACCGCTCGGCGAAGATCCAGAAACCAAGTTGCCGGTTTACGTGAAGAACGGACGCTTCGGTCCCTACGTCCAACGCGGCGACATGGTTGAGGGAGGCGAAAAACCGAAGATGGTCAGCCTGCTTGATGGCATGGCGCCCGACGCCGTCGATTTGGCCACAGCGCTGCGCCTCCTGGAGCTTCCTCGCAATCTTGGCCGCCATCCCAAAGCGCCGGAAGGTGAAGACGATCCCGCGAAAACCGACATATTCGCGCATCTCGGTCGTTACGGCCCCTACATCAAATGGGACGCCGAAACGCGCTCGATTCCCGCCGACATTTCCATCCTCGACATTACGAATGCACAGGCGGTTGAACTTCTAAGCCAGCCTCGCCGCCGCCGCGGTCAGCGCGCACCGGCCAAGCCATTGAAGGAACTGGGCGAACACCCAGAGTCGGGCGCACCCGTAAAGATCTTGCCCGGTCGCTTTGGACCGTACGTCACGGATGGCGACGTAAATGCGAGCGTGCCCAAGGACATGGAACCGTCAGAGGTGACCATGGACGATGCCATCGTGCTGCTCCAAAAGCGCCGTGAACGCATCAAGGCACAGGGCGGCCGCACGCGACGGAAGAAAAAGAAGAAGGCCTCACGGAAGAAGAAAGCCAAAAAGAAGGCCTCCAAGAAACGAACCGCCAAGAAGAAGGCGCGCAAGGCGTCAGGGAAGAAGAAAAAGAAGGCCGCTCGCAAGAAATCGGCGGACTAAGAACTCCCGCTCGGCACGCGAGCGCCCGGCCACTTTTTGCCGCGCCTTCGCCCCTCCGGCTACCGTACGGTTCACGTCCTACGTTGCCCGATGGAGACCGCCGCACATGAAGATCGAAGCGATTGAACGCGAAGGCTACGAAAAAATTGCTAAGTGCGAAGATCCCGCCTCCGGGCTCCGCGCGGTGATTTCGGTCCACGACACAACGTTGGGACCGGCGCTCGGTGGATTGCGTATGTGGCCCTATGCCTCGTGGGACGAGGCCGTGTTCGACGTGCTCCGCTTGAGCAAGGGCATGACCTACAAGTCGGCCGTGGCCGACACGGGTCTCGGCGGTGGCAAAAGCGTCATCATCGGCAACCCAAAGACCGACAAATCTGAAAAACTATTCGAAGCCATGGGCTCGTTTATCGACTCAC
Source organism: Planctomycetota bacterium (assembly GCA_965222115.1). GTDB lineage: Bacteria > Planctomycetota > PLA2 > PLA2 > JAEUHO01 > CBDCTJ01. The sequence goes on from CBDCTJ010000001.1 coordinate 558,458, forward strand.
TGGGCGGAAAGTACATCACCGCCGAAGACGTAGGCACCACGGTAGACAATATGGTCACGGTGCGCAAGAAGACCAAGTGGGTCACTGGCCTACCGCACGAAATGGAATCAAGCGGTGACCCCTCACCGTGGACCGCACTCGGCGTCTTTCGTGGCATCAAAGCGTGCCTCGAAGAAGCTGACGGCTCCGACGACTTTGAAGGACGCACCATCGCGATTCAAGGGTGTGGCCACGTGGGTGCGTTCCTGGCCGACCACCTTGCCAAGGCCGGCGCAAAACTCCTGCTTGCCGACATTTCTCCCGAAAAAGCCGAAGACGTTGCGAAGAAGACCGGTGGCACCGTTGTTGATCCCGCAAAGATCCTTTCCGTCGAGTGCGACGTGCTTGCACCCTGTGCGCTGGGCGCCGTCGTCAATGACGAAACATTGCCACTCCTCAATACGAAAATCATCGCAGGTGCCGCCAACAATGTGTTGTTGCGTGAAGAACACGGCCAGCGCCTGCGCGAAGCCGGCATCCTCTATGCACCCGACTACGTCATCAATGCCGGCGGCATTATCAATGTGTCCATCGAAGTTGAGCCCACGGGCTACAACGAAGATCGCGCACGGGCCAAGGTGGAGAACATCTACCAAGCCTTGAAGCGCGTCTTTGAAATCTCCAAGCGCGACGACATTAGCACCAACGAGGCCAGCAATCGCTTGGCCGAGGAACGCCTCAAGCGTCGTCGGGGCGCAGCAACCCCGTAACGCTAAAAGATACGGACGCTAGCCCGGACTATTCATGAAGCGCGCGTCGATGAGTCTCGAAGCCCGCGTCCATCTGCCATTCGCCGCCGAAACGCGGTACCGCTTGGCGTCTACAGTTTGTTCTCGCGAAGGATTCGGAATCAAGGTCGACGCGGTGGTTCTGAGGCGATGCCAAAGGCATCGTCGAACGGTTCTCCGCAAAGAGATTGGATACGAAGACCAGCGAGAACCGCGCGATTTACGTAAGTTCATGAATAGTCCGGGCTTGAGAACGACGGATTACAGATGACGGCTGGGGTCTTCCCCGAGTCCTTCTTCGCCGGTGGCATCCACGATGGAGCGCGCAATCGTGCGTCCCGCGACGAGCGTGGCCACCACGACTGCGCCGGTCCACACCACCACGGCAAGCTTTACGCCCGTGTGCGTGCAGGGGCCGTTGCTAAGCAATACGCCAATCACTGCGATGATGCCGAGCCGACGTCGCCACGTGATGCCAAAGGGCCTCAGGCCAAGGCACCCCACAGTTGCGCCAGCGGCAAGCAGTGCCCATGCGAGAGCGAGTAGATGGGGCGTATCGAAGCGCGCGCTATCCCAGACACCAATGAAACGCGGCCCCCACACAGTCGCAGCCACCGCTGCCATGAAAATGGCGATGAGATCGAGACCCAAGAGCCATCGCAGGCCGGCACTGGCCGCAACCGGTGCCGCATCGGGATAGACCTTGAAACCGGGGCGTGCCATCGGCTGCATGACGTCATCACACACGGGCGTCAGGGCGCCGCAAGATTTGCCGCCGATCAATCGCGATTCCGTTTGGGTGTTATCCGTTCCACCGGGCAGCGCGGCAGACTGTCGAGGAAGATCTGACCATACCGCTTGGTGGCGAGGCGCGAGTCGAGAATCGTTACCCGGCCCGTATCGACCTTGCTACGAATCAAGCGACCGAATCCCTGCTTCATGCGGATGACCGCCGACGGAAGTGAAAGGGCCTGAAACGCACTTTGACCATCGGCTTCAATGCGACGACTTCGCGCTTGCTGCAGTGGATGCGACGGTACGGGAAACGGTAGGCGCGCTATCACCACATGGCGCAACGCATCGCCGGGCACGTCCACGCCTTGCCAAAACGACGCGACGCCAAAGAGGACCGCCCCCCCTTCGCGAAACCGTTCCAACAACGCACGCCGGTCGAGGGACTCGCCCTGCACCAACATGCGCAGCCCCATCGCCTCCACATCATCGCGCACGGCGTCGGCCACGGCGCGCAGGCTGGTGTTGGATGTAAACAGCACAAGCGTGTCACCATCGGTTGCTTGAATCGATTCAAGTACGGCACTCGGCAGTGCTTCGTGGTACTCCCGCGCTGTGCCCACGGGACTCGGCAAGTCGCCGCGAATGACCATTTTTGCCTGACTCATGTAATCAAAGGGACTGCCTACCTTGATTTCATGCGCGTTGGTTACGCCCAATCGATTGCGGACGAATGCAAAAGATGGCGGCGAACCCACCGTGAGCGTGGCGCTGGTGAGAACGACCGTGGGATACGCCTCCCATAACTGCTCGCGCAATAGGGGCGCTACGTCGATAGGCGCAGAATGCAGCGCGGGTTGTCCACGCCTACCCGACTCCATCCACCGAACCGCGTTCTTGCCCGAGGGGGCTGACAAGCGTTCCACGTTGCCGGCTAGGTCGCGCAATGAATCGGCCCGGGCCAGGATTTCCATCACGGTTTCCGTATTGCGCACGGCATTGGCGGCCTTCTTCATGCGCTTGCTCAAGCCCCGCAACGCACCGCTCAAATCGTCGGGAAGTGTGCATTCGTCGTCGATCACATGCGGACCGCGACGAAGATCCACGGGGGCATCGCGCCCGTCCTCGATGCGATGCACGGCGGCCTCAAAGTAGGACGTGGTGTCTTGCGCCAACGAAGCCACATCGCGCTTGAGGGTGTCGGCATCCACATGGGCCAAGAGACCGCGCTTGCGCTTTGAGCTCCAAATGCGACCCAGGTGATAGCGCACGCCACGCGCCGAAAGACGATCCCCGAAATGCTCTGATGCGACGTCGCCCAAGTCGTGGCCTTCATCGATCACAACCGCGTCAAGGGCGGGCAAAAACGATGCACCACGCTTGCGCATCGCCAAGTCCGACATCAACACATGGTGATTGACCACCAACAACGCCGCCTCTTGCGTCTCGCGTCGTCCGCGTTGGTAATGGCACACGTCATAATACGAACATTTCCGTCCCAAGCAGTTGCCGCGTTCGGCGCACACCGCTTCCCACACGGCCGCGTGCGGGCGAAACGGAACGTCTTGGCGCGTGCCTTCCGTTGTGGTCTTTCCCCACGCAACGATTTGTTTCAGTTGCTCCGTGGCGGTATCGAATTCAAACAACGCCTCGGGTTGGTTCGCCGCGCGATGCATCCTTCGCAAGCACAAGTAGTTGTTGCGGCCAATGACCAGCGAGGCTTTGATGTTGAGTCCGAGCGCATCAATAAGAAACGGCAAATCTTTCAGTACGAGTTGTTCCTGCAACGCGATCGTACTGGTCGTCACCGCAACCCGGCGCCTTCCCTCGGACGCCCACAGGAGCAGCGGCACCAAATACCCAAAGGTCTTGCCCACACCGGTACCCGCTTCAATCAGTGCGTGCCCCTCGTCCCACAGCGCGTCGCTCACGACGCGTGCCATTTCGCGCTGTTGCGGTCGATCCTCGTAACGCTCGGCCTTCAGACCACCCGCGATCGCACCGCCGACGCCCAAAATCTCGTCGAGCGCCGCGTGGCGGGCGGCGGCGTCGCGGGAGAGGGGCAGGACGGATTTCGGCATTTCGGTCCCAAGGAAAATGAGGCAGTCAGCGCCCACAAACGGCGTTCGTCACGGAAGGATCCCACACAAGAGCCTCACACGCCTCGATTCTCGGCTGCGCACGCCGCATTCGGTGGCTATCCCACAGCGGATGCTTGTCCCTTTCACGCGAGAAGGGCTATCCTGTCGGTCTAGCGGAGGAGGACGCAGCCGCCATGAGGACGTATTTCGTCAAGACGCTACCCCTGGGCCTCGCCGTAGGTCTCTCGATTGCGCTGGTCGCGTGCGCAGCGCCATCGCGCGCCTTCGACACTGGCCAAGTCGGTATCCCGGGATCCTCCGAAACGATTCCCGCCGACATCCCGGCCAACATGGATCGTGGTCGTTGGATGGTGAACCGCGCCACGAAGGTATGGAAGGTCATGCAGGACCGCGACGGCCAACCGCAGCAACACATCGGCTACGTTCTTGGCAGCCGCTACCGCCAAATGCGTGGCGGCCCCGAGTTCAAAATGTACAAGGTCACGCGCCTTGACCGCGACGATCAGATAGGCCATGTCGATCAGATGGGCCGGGCCATTCGCTACGAGCCCAAGCGCAACGGAACCTTTGACGAAGTGCCCGTTGGCAGTTCTTCGCTCGAAGAGAACGTCGGCATGATTTTCGATACCTCAGCACGCGTCACCTTGATGCCCACGTCGAAGAACCGCATCGCGTTTGAAGCGTTGGATCTAGACGGTGACGGTTTCCTCCAAGAAAAGGAAACCGAGAAATTCGGGCCGCGCCTGGACGAAGCCGATCGCAATGGCGACGGCGTGGTGGACTACGAGGAGTTTAAGGACATCGACGTCTTATAACGTCTCAACGTACGTTTGGTTGTAACGTCTCAACGTACGGCCGGATTCACCGCGCACCCTGCATCCAATCGGCATGCATCCAATCGGCATACGCGCAATCGAATTGCAATTCGCCGACGCCTACTCGCTGGGCGGTTCAATCACCGGCGCCCAGTCGTCGGCTTGGTTCGTATCGTCGTCGGCATCATCACGTTCGTCATGCACTTCTTGGGGCATATCGCTTGGATCCGTGCGAGATGCGCTTCCTGCAGGCGCCTCATGCTTCTCGTGTACGGCGTCGGCCCACAAGAGTTCCAGGTCGTAGTGCGCGCGGTGTTCTTCGTCGAACACGTGCAGCACCACATCGACGTAGTCCATACAAATCCAATTGCCGTGGTCCTGGCCCGACATGCTGAGCGGCAAGGCCCGTAGGCCACGCTTCATCTCTTGTCGCACGTGCGACGCCAAGGCACGGTTCTGTCGCGCGCTGCGTCCTGTGACCAACAACAAGTAGTCGGTGTACTGCACCAACGCGCGCACATCGAGTGAGACGACGTCGGCGCCGCGCATACCGTGGCACAACGCCACCATGCGCGCGAGAATCTCCTCGCTCGTTGCAGCGTGCGCCACGGAGGTGGACTCCGAAGCGGTCTCGGTCGATGGTGTGGATTTGGCGTTCATCGGTGGTTTGAACTTTTTGTGTGTGCGAAACCTACAGGGGCAAGCGGGGCAGGGTAGGCGGGGTCCTCGACGTCCCCAACGAAAGCACCCCCACCGAATGCCGGAACGCTCTCCAGACGCCTCTACTTAGCGATTTGTTCCAGTCGTGCGCGCATGCGATCGACGGCGAGACAGGGCCCAACGGCATCTGCATAGCGCGCGACCGCGGCTTCGGCCGCCACGTACGGACCCGTGAAAAGCACTTCGATGGCTCGGATGCCAACCGATAGCACATCGCGCATGGGCACCAAATCCTCAGGCGCCCAGCCAAGGGGCAACTCCGGATTCGGGTCCCCGCGGCCCCATCGAAGGTCGGCAAGTCCCACGTCTCGCAGCGCGGCAATGCGTCGCATCGTGCCGAGCACGTGTTTCGCTCGCGCAAGGTCGCCTCGCAGTAGCGCATCGGCGGCTACAACCGGAGCAATGCAAACGAACTGATGTAGCGGTAAGCGTCCGCGTCGAGGCAATTCTTCTGACAACATCACGGACCGATGCAAATGGTCAAATGCCATGTCGTTTCGATCTGGAACCGCCGCATCGATTCTCTGGTTGAGATCGCTGTTCACCACGTAGTGGCTCAACAAGAGTTCGGCCGCTCGCCATTCCAAACGGGCACTATCTGGATGCCGCTTCAGTGCAGCACGTACTCGTGCCAATACATCGCGCCATAAGCGAAAGCGCCGCTCCGGCGATTGAATGTCTTCCAACATGACGCCCGCCTGCACATCCACAAGGTGTGTCGTGGCCGCGTCGCTGGCGGGATCGAGTTCCACGAGGGTGTTGTAGAGCGCCACGGCATCGTAGGGTCTTCCCTCGCGCCGCAAGCGCTCGGCGCGCAGGTAGAGCGCGTTCTCCACCAACACGCGGAATCCGCCCAAGGAACGACCAAATGCACTTAGCACCGTCGTTGATTCCTTCGATACGGGACGTGCCCGATGGGTGAGCCATGTACCGAGGAGCAGGAGTCCAATACCAAGGAGTATCAAACGGGCGCGGCTCATCCGCCTCGCCTCCACGGGGCCACGGCAATCATGGCCGTAACAACAAAGTAGAGCAGAGCAGGTGAAAGTGCATTCCACGACACGCTCCCGACACCTCCTTCTACCGTTTCGCGCCAGGACTCGAGAATCGGCACTCGCGGCACCAACTGACTCGCCCCATCAATCACGCGGGGCGCCCATCCCGCGATGCCCTCCAATTCCATATCGCCAATCAGTCCGAGCAACGGCCCTCGCAGGAGCGCGAAAAGCACCAGCACGCAGCCGAGCGTTACGGCGGTCGTGGCCGTGGACACGCGCGAACACCACAGGGCAATCGGTGCCATCGCCCCCATGCACACGAAAAAGACCAATGCAAGTCGCAAGAACGCGTGAAGCGTGGAAGGGCCCGCCGAGGATTGCTTCACAGACGCAATGCGCAAACGTGCCCCCGGTGTCTGCATGGTTATCGCAACGCGCTCGGTTTGGGGCGGCACATCGATCGTCATAACGCCCCGAGGAGCGATGGCACGCACTGCCGTCTTACGATCAACCGAAACGGCCACGTCAACGGACTTGACACCAATCACATAAAAGTAGGGACGCATATCGACCTCAAGACGCGTAGGCGCATCGTGTTTCGCCAATGCCGTCCACACAATCTCAGACGGTTCATTGTTCGTGGTCAGCGAGCCAAGAAACAGCGGATCACGTTCGAGTGGCAAGGGAACCACGGTGCGCCATGCCGTAGCACGTCCTGCCGCATGCCCGATGACGGTTGCCAACAAACCCACGGTCACGCAAGCGATAAGAATCAACACCAATGTCGCGATGAGTACCGCCAATCGGTGTTGCCAGGGCGAGAGGGCGTGCGCGCGAAGCCACGTCGCTCGACCGGCATCTCGATCGGAAGGCAAGAGCGTCCCAATCCGCACAGCAATGAACGACGATGCGAGCAACAGGGCCCAGAGCACACCCCACACAAACACGGTATCGCCGTGGCCGATGCGTCGCGCAAGTAGCCCACTCACTCCGAGCGACACCGCGATCAATCCGGCAAACACCCACGGGGCCCTACCGCGACAAACGCATCGGAGGTAGTGACTCACCATGGGGAGTACCTCACCCATCGTGACCCCGTTCAAAGAGTGGAAGCAGTGACGCGGAAGGCACGTCGCCCAAGAGTTCATCGGGCGACCCCGACAAAACGATCTTGCCGTGATCCAATACCAGGGCGCGGTCACAGGCTTCTTCTGCCGTTACCCGATCATGCGTGGAGAGAATCACGGCCGTTTCGTCTTCTACCGCCGTTCGAATCAGATGGACAAGGTCACGAACCCCCAACGGATCTAGCCCCGACGTGGGTTCATCCAAAATCATGATTCGGGGTCGATGAACCCATGCCGCCGCCATGGCAAGCCGGCGCGCCATGCCACGGGAATACGCGGAGACGCGTTGTCGCCAAGCCCGCTGCTCAAGCCCCACGATTGCCAGCGCGTCTTCGACGCGACTGCGACGCTCCCGTCGTGGTCCCACCCCTTGGATGCGCGCGAAGAGATCCACAGTTTCGAACCCGTTTAGCGTTCCAAAGCGACGTGCTTCTTCCGGAACGTAGGCTGTCTTTGCACGCGCCGCTTTGCGGCCCGGCGCACCCCCGAGAACCTCAAGGTCGCCCGACGTGGGCCGATGAATGCCTAGCAAGCAGCGCAGCGTCGTGCTTTTGCCGCTGCCGTTGGCTCCCAGCAATCCCAAACACTCCCCCGGTACCAATGAAAACGTAATGCCATCCACAGCGCGGACCTCGCGAGGCGCGCGGCCAAAGACCTTGACAAGTGATTTGGCAGACACGGCGGGCGTGGGCGAGGGGGTTGAATCCACCGAGGGAGTGTAGCCCGTGGGGGCGCGCTGTGGCCGTCTGTGACCCGATGCGTAGTTGAGGTATGAACTCGCCGTCCACGACCACTACGCCACCACGAGATCGGCGCGCCAATGCGACCCGCGCACTGCAACTGCTCCTGGCACTCCTGATCACCATTCAATTCTTGGGCGCGTGGCGCACGGCGATCGCCAAGCGCAACACAATCGATGCGCCCGCGCCGCAGCCCCTCGAAATCGTCCCGTCGCGCGACCCGATATGGCGCCTCACGCTACTGCCCGGCATCGGATGGAAGCGCGCCAAGGCGATTCGGGCGTGGCGCGATGCAGGACGGCCCATTGCCAATTGGGAGAACTTTGCCGCGGCGAGCGGTGCCCCCGCTCGCGTCATAAGCAACCTGCAATCGTCGCCCGGAATCCGTGTGCTGTGGCCACCGGTTCCTCCGCCGAAGCGGCCGAAAGCGGGTACGCTGCCTCGATGAGCAACGACTTCACGGTTCTTGATCCCGCGCCGTACACCGACTTTCTAAGGCGCGCTCTCGACGAAGATCACGCCACGCGTGACGTAACTTCGCACACATTGATACCGAATGACGGACGAAGGGTCCGCGCGGAACTGCTATGCAAAGAAGACGGTGTCTTGGCAGGTCTCACACTTGTCGAGCCGTGTTTCCAAATCTTGGACAAAGACGCACACGTCGATCTCAAGGCCTACGACGGTGATCGAGTGGGCGCGAAGTCTACGGTTGCATGGGTGGAAGCCGAGGCCCGCGCTCTGCTTGCGGGGGAACGCACTGCGCTCAACATTGTTCGCCATCTGAGTGGCGTGGCCACGCTTACAGCAACGTTTTGCGAACACACCATGGCCACCGGCACCAAGATTCACGACACCCGCAAGACCACGCCCGGCTGGCGCACGCTTGAGAAATATGCCGTGCGTTGCGGTGGCGGTCACAACCACCGCTTGAATTTGGAAGTGGGGGCGATGGTGAAAGAAAACCACCTCGTCGGGGCATACGGATCGACGGGACCTGACGCGATCGCACGCGCGGTGAAAGCGCTACGCGAGGAATTGGACGACAACACGTCACTGTGTGTCGAAGTAGAAAACCAACGCGAACTGGAGGCGGTCTTGGAAGCCGCAAAACCGCTCAATAGCGCCTTGGTAATTATGCTCGACGACTTTGAACTCGGCGACATACGACGTGCGGTCAAAACGGTTCGCGCCTTGCCCGCACCTCGACCTCAACTAGAAGTCACCGGCGGCGTGAATCTCAAACACGTGGAGGCACTTGCCGCAACAGGCATCAATCGCATTTCCATTGGCGCACTCACACACAGCGCCCCGTCGCTCGACCTGTCGCTGAAGATTCGTAGCGTCAACGCGCGATAAGCACCAGACAACACACGCCCTACTTGCGAACGCGTTTCCTGCGCGAATCAATCTTCACGGTCTTTCCCATGGCCAGCAGCGCTGGGTACGCCCGTGCCAACCCTGGAACGTGAATCTCTACCCGCGGCGAAACATCGGTCCGAAAGCGAGCCCGGTAGCGGGCGACGGTAACGTCATTGACGCGGGCAACCCGTACCCGCTGGAAGTTTGTGCTCGGCCGTTCGTGTCCCGCGAACACCTCTTCGTCCACGTGGAAAGCGCGAACACTTGCGGGCGCCCGCGCGCTCGGTCCGTGAAGTTCCAGTTCCATTGTGACCCACCCGCGCGCGGGAACACGGACAGTGGCCATGCCACACGAATCCGGAATGAGGGAGCCGAACGCGGGCGGCGGCCACGTCGCATCCAGCGATAATCGAATGTGAGTCGTCTTCGCAGGTGCAAACGTGATTCGACCATCGTGACTTGTGATGAGTTTCCGCACATGGTCTCGGTCTACGCCCGTTTCTCTCGGCAGATCGTCGCCCACCGGAATCAATGAAACAGGCAATGCCGATAGGGGTGCGCCGGCCGCATCGACAAAACGCAACGTGGTCTTCTTCCGGCGAAACCTGCAGCGCGACATTGCGGTGCCCGGTCGTTGCTCACTGGTAAGTGCGTGGAGAAATGCCACCAAATCTTGGATGTCCTGTTCACTCGCTTTGAAGCCGGTAACTCGTGGATCCTGCTTGGGGTCGGTGCTGCCACCGGAGGCGTAGTACCTCACTACATCATGCAGCGTTGGAAACATGCCGTTGTGCATATACGGCCCTCGACGCGCCACGTCGCGCAAGGTGGGCGTCTTGAAGCTGCGGACGTCACTCCCCTTACCACTTACACGTCGGCGACCCGGGTCGTGAAACCCCGGTCGGGCCGAGCGTGTGGGCGCAGAAGCTTCTGCCGCGACTCGATGGCGCCTTTGATCCAATTTGTTCATCCGGCGAACGGGACTCTCCTTTGTGGCCTTCAGTGATGCGTCGAGCCAGGCAATGCCGGTGTTATGAAAGCCGTAATCAGTAAACAGCGCGTGCGTAGCCGACTTGGCATCACCCTTGCGATCCGTGTGGCACTTCACGCAACCCGCGCGGCCACGAAACAGTGCATAGCCCCGCTCGGCGGCTGGAGACCATAACGAATTTCGATCGTCACTTCTGTGATCAAAGGGGGCAGGGCCGCTCTTGACGGAGCGGCAATAGGCGCCGAGCGCCTTCGCCATGCGCGGACGCGTGATGCCCATCCCCGAAAATACAGCCTGAAAGGCTTCGTTGTAGCGCGCTCCGTCTCGAAGCACGTCCTGCGCGCGTGGAAGCTGTTGTAGGCGTTCCTTCAGTTTCGAAGCGGCCACCGATCGGGAAGCCGCGGAGCGGCCATTCTCTGCAGGCAAACCCATGGCGTCATGCAGCGCAGATAGCGGTCGCACTTTGGGCGTGGAACTCCCGTAGCCCGTCGTGGGAATCCACGGAAGCCCGATTCGGAAACGGACGAGATCTTCAATGCTATTGAACTCGCCGTCCCAGTGCATGTTGGGCGAGTGCATTACATTGATAAGCGTCTGGGGATGTCGAACAGTGACCCCTACATCGTCTTCGCTCACCCGCGACGTATCGGAGAAGCCGTGATTAGGATCATGACACGACGCGCAGGCGCGATGGCCGGTACGACTCACGACCGGATCCACAAACAATCGGCGCCCCAGCTCCACGAGATCGGCGAGGGCACGTCCTTGTTTTCCGGAGGCGCCGGTGCGCTTTGATGCTTCCCCTGGGGCGGGCACCAACACAAGAAGGATCAAAAGCGTGAGCGCGACTGCGGTGAGCGGATGCCTGTTCGTGTTTAGGCCGTGCAGCAACATTGAAAGCTCTCTACGTGGAAACCGGAAGCCGTCCCTAGCGCGTGGATTGAACGATGGACACGCGAGCTTTGGGCAGTGCCGTGTCGCGTGAATCGACAGAGACGGGCGCCTTGTTACTGAGCTCGACAGGAATGACCTTCTTGCTTCCCGGTACTTGAATTTCCACGTCGGGCGAAACGTCGGTGCGGAACCGAGCACGATACCGTGCAACCGTGATGTCCCCCACCTTCGCCACACGCGCGAGTTCAAACGTCGTGCAGGGTTCTTCATGCCCCGGAAGGAGATCGACGTCGGTGTGCAGAGCACGCAAACGTTTTGGCGCCTCATAGACGTCGTCGTGAATCTCTAGATCGAGTCTCACCCAACCATCCACGGGGATCGTAACGGTAGTCGAACGACACGAATCCGGTACAAGTGGCCCTGCAATGGGAGGTGGAAATACAGGGTCGAGTACCACGCGTAGATGGGTAGTAGCAGCCGGCGTCACGGAGATTCGACCCTGTGCGTTGGTGGTCCGCATGCGTTTTTGAGTGCGATCGGGGCCCGCTTCAACCGGCAAATCATCGCCAACGGCGAGCAGCGATACATTGAGGCCGTCGAGTGCCGTGCCCTTTGTATCCACAAAGCGCAGGGTGACTTCCTTGCGGCGGTGTCGATAGGGCTTCGTGGCAAGACCCGGGCGCGTATCACTGGTCAACGATTCTAGGAAGGCAACCAAGTCGGAAATGTCCTGCTCGGAGGCCACGAAGCGTTTGATCCTGCGATCCTGCTCGGGATCGGCGCTCCCGCCACGGGCGTAGTATTTTACTACATCGCGCAGTGTGGGGAACATGCCGTTGTGCATGTACGGAGCACGCACGGCCACGTCACGCAACGATGGGGTCTTGAATGAACGCATATCGTTGCGACGCGTACTGATGCGCTTACGGCCTGGATCATGGAAGCCGGGTCGCGCAGAGTCGGTGGGTGCCACGCTCTTGGCCGCCAGCCGATGTCGCTCTTTGACCTTTTCACTGCGTCGCCGAATGGGACTTTTGTCGGTGTCCTTCCATGTGGCATCGAGCCACGCAACACCGGTGTTGCGAAAACCGAAGTCCGTAAAGATGGGTCGCTTCATCGTTGGGTCCGTGCGCTCCAGCGTGTGGCACTGAACACAACCTGCACGCCCTTTGAAGAGCGCGAACCCCCTGGCGGCGGATGCTGTCCAGCCGGAGTTACGTGCGCTGCCGTCGCGTGTCTTGTCGCGGAGGTCGAACGGTGCCGAACCGCTTTCAATGGATCGACAGTAGGCGCCCAACGCCTGTGAAATGCGGGCGCGTGTGACGCGCGTGTCACCAAAGGCTGCCCGTACGGCTTCGCTGTAGCGGCCTGCTTTCTCCAAGACGTCCTGCGCCCTAGGAAGTCGCGCCAACTTCAAGGTGAGTCTTGACAGCGCGGTGGCCTTCTGGGCATCGGTCATGCCCTCGTGTTCGGGAAGTCCGAGTGCGGAATGCCCAGCAGTAAGCGGTGCTTGCGTACTGCCATAGCGACCAACCCCTCCCCCAGGAAAACCAATGCGCGACACAACAAGTAGTTCAATGCTCTCAAACTCACCGTCCCAGTGCACCGAGGGACTGTGTCGGACATTGATGAGCGTTTGCGAGTGGCGAACGGTCTCTCCGACGTCATCTTCACTAAATTGCGATGCGTCAGAAAAGCCGTGTAGTGGATCGTGACACGACGCGCAACTGCGTTCCCCCGTGCGACTCACGACGGGCTCAAAGAACAGGCGCCGACCCAGCTCGACCAACGCCACCTTCGCCGCACCCCGTTTGCGCGCCTCACCTGGCCTCTTGGCAGCCTCCGACGAGTTGGGAACGAATACTAGCAAGCAGCTAACAAATCCGATCGTCACAAATGGTAGGACCCTCGACGTGCAGAATGGACCCATGACAATGCTCCAACGCTGTTCACTCGATTCGGGGTCGAATGAGGCTGCCTGTATCTAGGAACGTATCGGAGACGCGCTTGCACGGCAATGGGTAGGGCCGATTGGCGAGCTTTGAGGACGCTCAAGAACCCCAGGCGCCAGCGAAAATGACCTCCGTCGGTCCCGTGAGGAAGACCTCGTGCCCCTCGCCCTTCCACGAAACATGCAGCGTTCCGCCCGGCAAGTCAATGGTCACATCGTGATCAGTCCGATCGGTGAGTACGCCCGCCACGGCCACAGCGCATGCGCCCGTGCCGCACGCATGCGTTTCTCCGGCACCCCGCTCCCACGTGCGCTGCATGATGTGTTTTGGGGAGAGTACTTCAGCAACCTCGACGTTCGTTCGGTTGGGGAACCACGCATGATGCTCAATGCGCGGCCCCACGTCGGCGAGGGGAAACTCCGTCACATTCTTCACAAACGCCACCGTATGGGGATTTCCCATCGATACGGCCGTAATGCGCAATGCGCGGTCCTCAAGGCGGAGCTCCACGTCGACGGCCGATGATGCCCCCCCTTCCATAGGGATGTCTTTGCGCGTCAGTACAGGAACGCCCATGGACACGGTGACTTGGGTCTCGTCAAGGCGTGTTGCCGTATGCAGGCCGGCCCCCGTTTCAATGCGCAAGGGGCCATCATAGAATTCACTGACTAAATCGAATTCCCAAGCGAATCGAGCCGCACAACGCAATCCGTTGCCGCACATCTCTGCCTCGGATCCATCAGGATTGAACATACGCATGCGTAGATCCGCGCGCGTGGACTGGCTCAACATCAACAATCCGTCGGCGCCAATGCCGGTTCGTCGCGCACACATGTCCACAGCCAACTGGGCTAGATCGCGGTCACCAATATCTTCGTCCGCAATGACGACGTAGTCGTTCTGGCAACCGTGCATCTTGACAAATGCGAGCAGATCCGGAGGGGCTTCGTCCATTGCGTTTCCTCGTGCAATGCCCGAGCGTAAGGGCGAACAACGGGTACTGGCGCCCGCATTCCGCGGGTTCTTGGACGGACCTCAAGTGCCGCGGGAAGCCCGTCCGATAGGGACTCCGAGTTCGGCGATCGTGGAGGTCCTACGTCCACTCCGCAGCAAGGTGTCATACTGGATGATTGATTCACATCTCCCGCCCCCCAATCCGCATGTCGGCGTTCGCGTCGGCGAGCACACCTACGCCGCCAAATTGGTCCTGTTGCGCGGGAACCGAGCCTCACTCGCGATGGTGTCCACACCCTCGGTTCACGAATACGTCGATGTACGCCTGAGTTGGCAGGACGGATCGTCTACCACACTCGGCGCGCGCGTGCGCACGGTGGACACCGAATGCAACATTGCGCACCTCGACGTAATTAATGTCGATCGGAATTGGGCGCCGTTCATGGCCTACCTCGGATCCCGCGTCGGGTAGGTGGGGACGGGGGTCGGGTCCGAATAACGTGCTGATCGTTGGATGCTCGGCCCTGAACGCCCGTCTCGTTCTCGCGTAGCTCGGCTACGCGGCGGCCTCGACGAACGCACAATCCCGTCGCCCCAACGATCCGACCGCGATCGAAAGCTCTAGGTGAAGACACATATTGCGCCTCAGGTAGATGGGAACGGGGTTTGGGGTCGAAGAACGTACTGACCGCCCAATTGCTCGGTCCTGCACGCCCGTCTCGTTCTTGCGTAGCTCGGCTACGCGACGGCCTCGACTGATGATGAGCACAAAAGGGAAACGCACGGGCGCATGGCCCGGAGCGGCTTCGGGTAGCATTCCGGCCCATTCGAAAGCAACCCGGGAGGGCGCTATGGCGCGCAAAGATGGTCGATCCGCAACCGACGTTCGGCCGATCGAGATTATTCGCCGCTTTACGACCAACCCACCGGGTTCGGTGCTGTATCGGTGTGGCAATACACATGTGTTCGTCACGGCGATGATCGACGAACGCGTCCCCGGTTGGATGGCGGGCCGCGGTAAAGGTTGGGTCACCGCGGAGTACGGCATGCTGCCGGGGTCCACCGGAGACCGAAAGCAGCGTGCACGAACGCCACAACGACTCGATGGTCGCACGCAAGAGATACAGCGCCTCGTGGGCCGTGCCCTTCGCTCCGTAACCAACATGAAGGCGCTGGGCGAACGCACGGTGTGGCTCGACTGCGACGTGATTCAAGCCGATGGCGGCACACGCACCGCATGCATCAATGCGGCCTACATTGCGCTGTGCGATGCCCTGCGAACCTACAAGTTCAAACGTCCGCTCTCATCCTGGCCGCTCACCGACGTGGTGGGTGCCATCTCGGTTGGCATTGTGGGCGGGGAAGTCCTCACCGACTTGGCCTACAACGAAGATCACCGCGCCGATGTAGACATGAATGTGGTTGCGACAGCCTCAGGGAAGTTCTTGGAAGTTCAGGGAACTGCTGAGGCCGCCCCCTTTGATCGCGACCAACTAGGCAAGATGCTCGATCACGCAAAGACTGGCATCGATCAAGTGTTGACCGCCACGCAAAACGCGCTCAAGACGGCGCCGAGCGATCTGTAACCGGCGCCCGTGAATCCTCGCGTCGTCGATCAGCCGATCTACATCGCCACAGGCAATCCTCACAAAGTGCGCGAGATGGCGGCGATCTTGGAACCGCATGGACTCACGATCCTTGCGCCCCCGCCACTTCCTCATGTGGAAGAAACAGGGTCAACGTTCGCGGAAAACGCAAGGCTCAAGGCGCGTGCCGCTGCCAACACGCTTCAAGCGCTGGCACTTAGTGATGATTCAGGACTTTCTGTTGCCTGCCTGGACGACGCACCGGGTGTACGCTCTGCGCGATTCGCCTTGGATCATGGACGGGGCAAGGAAAGCGATCCACGGGAGGTCCGCGACGCGGCCAACAATGCACTGTTGATCGAGATGCTGAAGAGCCGGGACGCACGAGATCCGGCAGCGGCGTTTGTTTGTCATGTCGTGCTGGCAGCCCCAGGCGGCGCGATCGTTGCCGAAGCCGAGGGCAGCGTGGCGGGTGTGATTCGCTGGCCGGCGATTCCGGGCGGTGGATTCGGCTACGACCCGCTCTTTCACCACGTTGAATCAAATCGACGCTTTTCGGAGCTTTCGCCCCAGCAAAAGCACGCCATCAGCCATCGCGGTGAGGCCCTTCGCGCACTCGTACGTGGCCTGCAGTCGACTTAAGTCGCGTTGCCCGGACCCAATCCGCAGCATCGTTGAATAAATCCGGGATACATCGGCACCGAACGGGCTATCCGCGCGCGCGACTTCTACAATCTCGCGCCATGGCTCGCCAGACCCTCGATCACATTCGCAACTTTGCCATCGTCGCGCATATTGACCATGGCAAGTCAACGCTTGCCGACCGACTGCTCGAGCGTACCGGCCTCGTCGATGGTCGCGGTGTGGATGCACCGCAGTTGCTCGATGACCTCGACTTGGAGCGCGAACGCGGCATCACCATCAAGGCGCGCGCCGTACGTATGAAGTACACCCATGAGGGCAAGGAGTACCTGCTGAATCTGATTGACACACCGGGACACGTCGATTTCACCTACGAAGTCAGCCGATCGCTTGCAGCGTGCGAGGGCGCGGTGCTGCTTGTGGACGCCACACAAGGTGTGGAAGCTCAGACGGTCGCGAACACCTACCTCGCTGTAGAAGCGGATCTCGAACTTGTGCCCGCACTAAACAAAGTCGATATGCGCGGCGCTCGCCCGGATGAGGTGGCCGAAGAGATTGAAAACATCTTGGGCATTGATGCCACCGACGCGGTGCGCTGCTCCGCCAAGACGGGCGAAGGCGTCGATGAACTTCTTCCTAAGATCATCGACTTGATTCCTCCACCGGAAGGTGATCCCGACGCGCCACTTCGTGCGCTGCTTTTCGATGCCGTCTACGACACCTACCGCGGTGTCATTATCTACATCCGGCTGATTGACGGCCGCCTGGAACGCGGCGACAAAATGTTCTTCTTGGGCACCAAAACCACATACGAAGTGACGGAGATCGGCGTGCTTGCACCGGACCGCGTCAAGGTCGACGCGTTGACGGCCGGTGAATCGGGCTATGTCGTGGCGAGCATCAAAGCGCTGAGCGACGTCACCATTGGCGACACAGTGACGACGTTTCCGCCGCAAGCAAGCGTTGAGGCGCTCCCTGGCTATAAGCAACCGCAGCCGATGGTGTATTGCGGGCTCTACCCCACGTATCCAAAGGACTTTGAGTCACTACGCAAGGCACTGCAAACACTCCAACTCAACGACGCTTCATTTACGTTTCAACCCGAAACATCGGAGGCCCTCGGCTTTGGTTTTCGTTGCGGATTCCTCGGACTGCTGCACATGGAAATCGTGCAAGAGCGCCTGGAACGCGACGCCGACTTGGATCTCGTTCAAACCGCGCCCAATGTGACGTATGAAATTCGCCGCAGCGACGGCGAGGTGATCCGCGTTGAAAAGCCGTCCGACGTGCCCGACGCCAACTACATCGACGAGTTTCGCGAGCCCATCGCGCGCTGCAGCATTATCGTCCCCACCGAGTTCATTGGACCCATGATGACGCTGTGCAGCGAGAAGCGCGGCGTGTACCGGGAAACCACCTATCTGTCGTCAACACGCGTGCTATTGAGTTACGACATACCACTGCAAGAGATCGTCTTTGACTTCTACGACAAGCTCAAGTCGGCCACCCGCGGCTATGGCACGCTTGACTACGACGTGATTGGCTACGAGACGTCCAATCTCGTGCGGGTTCGCATCTTGGTCAATGGCGTTGAAGTGGATGCGCTGAGCATGATTTGCCACCGCGACACTGCGTCGCCGCGCGGCCGCAAGATACTGAAACGGCTTCGCAAGACCATTTCTCGCCATCTCTTCGCTGTGCCGCTGCAAGCCGCCATCGGCGGTAAGATTATCGCGCGCGAGACGATTTCCGCATTGCGTAAGGACGTCACGGCCAAGTGCTACGGCGGCGACATCACGCGCAAGCGCAAGCTGCTGGAAAAGCAGAAGGCGGGCAAGAAACGCATGAAACAAGTCGGAAACGTTGAGATTCCGCAGAAGGCATTTCTGGCAGTCCTCGGCGGCGGCGAAGACGACGACAAGAAGAAAAAGAAGTGATGGCGCCGGACGACGTTTTCGTACCCCATCCGGTTTCGACCCCCATGCCGGAACGCGACGCAGGCGCATCCGACGACGGACTTGCGTACACCGAGGGCGAACAGTTGCTCGCGCTCTTCAAAGACAACATTGAGGCCATTGCGATCGCCATCGTCATGGCACTCGTGATCAAGTTTTTTTGTGTGGAAGCCTTTCAGATTCCAACCGGATCGATGCAACCCACGCTCATGGGAGAACACGGAGGTCGCCCCGGTGATCGCATCTTGGTGGATAAGTGGGCCTATCTGTTACAAGACCCCGCCCGCTGGGACGTGCCGGTATTCCGCTACCCTCTCGATGAATCCAGGAATTTCATTAAGCGCTTGGTCGGGCTACCCGGCGAGGAGATTCGCATCGGCCCCTTTGGCGACATTTGGATTCGCAACGCCGCCAAAGCACAAGAAGAGCGCACCGACTTTGAGATTGCCCGCAAGCATGCCCGCGCACGGAATCAACTGTTTAGTCCTGTGTATCCGCCCGCGGAACTTCCGCGCGCCAATCGGAGCTTGCGGGAAGACCATCGCGTGGGCAACCCCGACAGCCGATTGGGCCCGGAACACTACTGGCGACGCCTGAACGACGAACGCCACGCGTGGTCATTTCCCGCGCTGGGACGGTTTGAATTCGGCGGTGGCGAGCAAGCCGGATTCGAAAACATCTACACCATCACGAAACACACCTCTCCCTCATCGTGGTACCAGGTTGGTGCCAGCGCACAGGCCGTACGCGACATACGCGTCATGGGAACGATCACGTGGCTCGCTCCGCCGAAGGGCTCGCCGACACCCGTTCAGGACTCTTCATTTCGCCTGTCGTGGCGTCCGGATGATCACTTTGAAGCCGATTTCGTCATATCGAACGACCCCAAACATTCCACGGTCCACATTCGGCGGGATGACGTCTTGGTTGCCCGCAAGGCCATCAACCTGCGCGGGGGGCCGGGAGCGTCATACGCATTTTCATTCGAGTATGTCGATGGCGATGCCCGCTTGACGATCGACGAGACCGAGATTGCCGTCGTCCCTGACGGACGGGCCGTGGAC
The DNA here is from genome assembly GCA_965222115.1 of Planctomycetota bacterium. Taxonomy (GTDB): domain Bacteria; phylum Planctomycetota; class PLA2; order PLA2; family JAEUHO01; genus CBDCTJ01. The sequence goes on from CBDCTJ010000001.1 coordinate 577,859, forward strand.
GACGCGATCGATCAAAACAAGCAAAGCCTATCGGTCTTCGCCGAGGGCAGTGCGCTCGTGCTCTCCAACGTCCGTATCCACAAGGACTTGGTGTATGGCCGCGACGGCGCACACGCGGAAGAGATCCGCAGCGGGATGGTGATTCCAGACGACAGCTACTTTATGTTGGGCGACAACACCGACCACAGCAAGGACAGCCGTCGTTGGGACATTACCTGGAGACGACTCAAGGACGGCGCCGTCATTGAATACGACGACAGTGAGAGGAATTTCGAGCGCAAGGTGGATCGCAACGACCCCTCCATCTACTGGAACGTGGTTACGGACCGCAAGGGGGTCGAACGCCGATGGCAATCCGACGAGGAAGAACCTGGCGGTCGAGGCGAGCGATACGCACCCTTCGTGCGACGGGAACACATTGTGGGGCGGGCGTTTTTGAAGTTCTGGCCTCTCACGCCCAACTTTCCCAATCGACTTGGGTTTATTCACTAATGTCATTGTTGGAAGCCCGCGAACTGCTGAAGGCCTACCGAAAGCGCGTTGTCGTAAACCGCGTGTCGTTGCATGTAGAACCCGCAGAGATCGTCGGTCTCTTGGGTCCCAACGGCGCAGGGAAGACAACCACGTTCCGCATGGTGCTTGGCATGGTGCGACCCGACCGCGGCGAAGTTTTGTTTCAGAGCCGCCCGCTGACCAAACTGCCTATCTACAAGCGCGCGCGACGCGGTATTGCCTACCTTCCTCAGGAACCCAGTGTGTTTCGGCGCATGACCGTTGAAGGCAATCTCATGGCGATCCTCGAAGCCATGCCCCTACGTCGTGCCGCACGCAAGGAACGCGCAAGCAAGCTCATCGACGACCTCGAACTCGGTCACGTACGCACGTCGCGCGCCGAGGTGCTATCCGGCGGTGAACGGCGACGCCTGGAACTTGCCCGTGCCTTGGTTCACGATCCCACATTGCTTTTGCTCGACGAACCGTTTGCCGGCGTGGACCCCATCACCGTTCAGGAGATCCAAGGCATCCTGCGACGGCTGCGCGACGAAAAAGGCATCGCCATCCTGCTCACCGACCACAATGTGCGCGAAACGCTCGCCATTACGAATCGCTCCTACATCATCGCAAGTGGGTCGATCTTGCGCCACGGCACGCCGGCAGAACTCGTACGCGACGAAGTGGTACGGCGAACCTACCTCGGCGAGGGCTTCTCGATGCCCGAACTCGCTGACCCCTCCCCGGGCTAAAACTGATCGACCCGATGTTCACTGGGGCCGCGGCGCTTCGGCCGTACACTCCTCTCCCCGACTGAGTTCCCGGAGGCTTCCATGCACATCGTGGTCTGTATCAAACGCGTCGTGGACACCGAAACGCGCGTCAAGATTGACGACACCGGCAAAGCCATTGCGCTGGACGGCGTTCAATTCATCATGGCGCCCTACGACGAAATGGCGGTGGAAAAGGCCATCCAATTGCGTGACGCCGCAGGCGAGGGCAAGGTCACCGTGGTCACGATGGGACCGGCCGGTGCTACCAAGGAGCTTCGCACCGCGCTTGCTATGGGCGCCGATGAAGCCATTCACAAAGTAACGGAGTCAAGCGCGGGGCCCCTTGCCACCGCGAAGGTACTGCGTGATGCCGTAAAGGACCTGGGGGCCGATGTAATTCTCTGCGGCAAGCAAGCGACCGACGTAGACGACGCCGCCGTCGGACCGATGTTGGCGGCGTTGCTCAATCTTCCCTGTGTGGCGTTCGTGGATGCGCTCACGGTTGAGGGCGGCAAAGCGAACGTTGAACGTGAGATCGACGGGCTTCGTGAGTCTCTCACAGTCACGTTGCCCGCTGTATTCACGGCGCAAAAGGGGCTGGCCGAAGCGCGCTATCCCGGTCTCAAGGGAATCATGGCTGCGAAGAAGAAGCCTCTCATGGCGGAAGACGTGACCCCCGAGTCGGGCAAGAGTTCCTTGCGTTCGTTGACGCTACCTCCCTCACGCGGCGCCATGGTCACCATTGAACCGACCGCCGATGGCATGAACGACCTGTTGCAGAAACTTCGTAACGACAAGAAGGTGATCTGAGATGGACGTATTGATTTATGCCGAGTGCAGTCAGGGCGATTCGGGTCTCGCGATCAAGCGTTCCGCGTTTGAACTGGCCACGGTTGCGCGCAATCTTGCGGCGGGCGGTACCGTCTCCGCGTTGGTGGTCGGCGGGCCAGAGGATAGCGCCACCACGCTGGGCGAGTACGGCGTAACGCAGGTACTCAATGTAGGGGGCGATTCGTTCCCTCGCTATGGACTGGAGAGCTACGCGGCCGCCCTGATCGCGGCCATTGAGAAGACGTCCGCAGGCGCCGTTCTTCTGGCGGCGACGGTAGCGGGCAAGGAACTTGGCGCGTATGTAGCGGCGCGAATGGATCGCGGACTATTGGCTGACGTGGTTTCGGCAACGGTTGATGGCGATAACGTCATCGGCAACAAACCGCGTTTCGCCGGTAAGGCCTACGCGGAGATTGAAGTGCCTACGCCCTGTGTCGTAACGGTGCGCCCCAATGCTGTGGCGCCCGAAGCTGCACCGACATCCGCAAGCGCAACATCACTTGACGTGTCCGTTGGTGAGCAACGCATTCAACTCGGTGAACTCACGGGCGCAGGTGAGAAGCAACTCGAACTCACAGAAGCCGATATTGTTGTCTCGGGCGGTCGCGGCATGGGCGGTCCCGACAACTGGGATTTGATTTTGAACTTGGCCGAGGCCTTTGGTGCGGCGCACGGCGCATCGCGAGCCGTATGCGATGCCGGCTGGCGTCCACACGCCGAACAAGTCGGTCAAACCGGCAAGACCGTATCGCCCAAGCTCTACATTGCGTGTGCGATTAGCGGAGCGATTCAACACGTGGCGGGCATGAGCAGCAGTAAGGTGATCGTCGCCATCAACAAAGATGCCGAAGCACCTATTTTCAAGATCGCCGACTACGGCATCGTGGCCGACGTGAACGACGTGCTCCCCCTGCTCACGACGGCCGCTAAAGCGTTCTTGGACAAGTAGCCCACGAGGCGATGTAGGATTGCTGGTACGTCGCGTCCGACCCACGCACGTCAACATCCAGTAGTTAAAAAACCATGCCAACCGCCGACTCGCCCGGGCCGCTCCCTGTTGAGAGCGCACCGTCCGCTCCCCTTGAACGCGCTCCGACAGATTCGCGGGAGGGGATCGACGCCGCTGCACCCCCACCGCCTAGCCGTGCGCCCCAGCATCAAACACCCGCGTTCACGCCGCCGCCCAAACGCCAATTTCCCGATCCGATTCCCGGTCGGGGTCGATTTCGGTCGTTCGTGCTCGATCGACTGCGAGCCAGTCCACTGCTCCAGGGCTGCATGGTTCTCGCGTTTCTCTGTTACGGCGCCATGCCGGTCATGCTGTTTTGGCACGCCGATAGCCCAGCGATCCGGTTCTGGTTCGCGATGATGATCGTGATGAGCTTGGCGTCGTGGACGCTGCTCTTCCATTGGTATCCCGTGCTGGAAGAGACGCAGAAGGCGCTTGGAAACAACGAGAAGGGTCGCATGATAGGTGGTGTTCTTGAGTCGCTCGCGATCGGATGCGTCGTCGTCGTCCATGTCCTTATGGCGATTTCCATCCTTCGCCAAGCAGGGATAGGGTTATGACACGTCACCGACACACCCCCATCAACTGGCACACCCCCACCAACTCGGCCCACTTCGTTCAACGTCTTACGTTTCTCGTTTTCGTGATGGCCGCGGGGTGTTGGACGACCGACGCGTTTGCCGATGAACCACCGCCCACATGGGGCACGCCTGCACCACCGTCAAGTGCAACGCCTACCCCGACGTCCCGTGCTTTGCCTCCACCCACTGTGCGCAAGAAGCGAGAAGGCGTTCCATTCAAACTCAAGCCCGTCGTCGCGCCCCCCAATCATCCGGGCACCACCGCGATGCCATCCGGCACAACAGCAACGCCGCCAACGAATTTCGCAACACCATCCCCAGGAACGGCAACTGGCGGTACGTGGGAAGTTGTGGACCCCAATCGAGTCCAACCTCGAGCGACTCCACAATGGCCCGAGACTTCGTCCACCAACAAACCTCACGAGGCGCCGGGTACAAATCAACCGCCCGCAGAAGCAATGAGCGAAGGTCGCTGGTCCATGCCAGCAACGGGCGACGGTGAACCTTACGTACCGCCCGCAACGCCAGAGGCGGATTCTTGGAGCGAACCCTCTGAGGGTTCCGAAACCGCACCGGATGAGATTTGGAAACCCGCATCGCGCACATCGCCCCGTGTCCCGTCGAATGAGCAAGCGCCATCCGGCACAACGGGGCGCAACACGACGGAGAGCAATGCAACCGGGTCGAGTCGAATCGTCGAACTAACCAAGCGTCACAACCAGACATCGCCAAGTGGCGAACCTGCACTCGTACTGCATGGCGTCTTTGAGGCGGTGGCGGAACGCGGCAATGATCTCCATGTCGCCGCGTGGTTTATTGATCGCGAAACGAACAATCGTCTGCGTTCCTTACGCACGCCCTATGCCGATCAGTCGGGCCACCTCACGGCACAGAGCCGCGCGGTCCAGGTCACCGACGGGCTTGCGCGATACGAGTTCAACTTGCACGTGGCCTACGCGGCCTTTCCCAGCAGCACGCGAGGCGCCAGTTACGACGTGGATGCGTGGGTACAGCTCTATCGACACGAGTCCGACCGCGAAGTTCGCGTGCTTGCCGAACGAAAGACGTCGTTCCGCGTATTCGCATCGGCCACACCTGCGCCTGCAGACGGCGATAACGATGCGAAGAGAGCACGACAAGACGAAGCAGGTCCCAACTACCCCGTACCTGAAGACTCCCCTTCACCTGAAGACATTCGGTGGAGTTCGCCCCAGGAACGCGAGGCGCCGGTTGCTGCGTCGCCGAGTCGTCCTCTACGCACCGCACGCCCTAAGGCGCCGCGCGATCCATCTACGTTGCCCGCTCCGAAAGTTCGTCGCGTAACGAAATAAGCGCGTGCCGGTCTAGCCCGGACTATTCATGAAGCGCGCGTCGAGAAGTCCGCAAGCACGCGTCCAACTGCCGTTCGCTCACAAATTTTAGTGCCGCTTGGCAACTACAGATTGTTCTCGCGAAGGATTCGGATTCAAGGTCGAAGCGGTGGTTCTGAGGCGATGCCAAAAGCATCGTCGAACGGTTTTCCGCAAAGAGATTGGAGTCGAAGACCAGCGAGAACCGCGCGATTTGCGCCAGTTCATGAATAGTCCGGGCTATGCCTTGAACTTGTACCCACTGCCGCGCACGGTCTGAATCCAACGCGGGTCGGTGGGATCGTCATCAAGTTTTTGGCGAAGCTTGTTGATGAAGTTGTCAATGGTGCGCGGCGTGCCGTCGTAGTCGTAACCCCACACCTTGTTGAGTATCTGATCGCGCGAGAGTACCCGCCCACGGTTTTGAATCAAGTGGCGAAGCAATTTGAATTCGCGCGTAGATAGCTCTTTGAGGGTTCCGCGCACGTTGAGCATTTGACCGGCAAAGTCAATGTAGAGCCCTTCCTCTTCGAAGATCTCGACGTCACCTTCAATCGCACGACTGCGACGCAGCGCCGCCTTGATACGGGCGGTCAACTCGCGAACGGAGAACGGCTTTGTAATGTAGTCGTCGGCGCCCAGTTCCAAACCGAGTACTTTGTCGCCCTCGTCGGACTTGGCCGAAAGAATAAGGATGGGAATCGTGGTGTCGTACTTGCGGACCGTCTTGCACACTTCAAACCCGTTCACGCGCGGCAACATAATGTCGAGCACGATCAGATCGGGCTTCTTGTCGAACGCGCGCTGGATGGCCTCTTCTCCGTCGGTGGCAAGTTCCACCGAGAAGCCTTCGAACTCAAGGCTACGCTGCAAGCCGAGACGAATGGCGGGGTCGTCTTCGACGATCAGAATGCGTGCGTTCATTGTGGACGATGCTCCGTAGCCAGGGATCTTGACGCTCGTCGCCTGGCCTACATGCGGACACAGGTTCGTAGCGTCACGAGGCAAGCCCCGGCAGGGCTCGCACCGTACGCACTCGGGGCGACAGCGACGCGGTCAGGAAACTGACTCGCTCTTGGCAATCTTCCTCGTTTGCGGGGGCACATTGTGTACGGGATCGAGGGTCGCCTGGGGAGGAGAGGGGCCCTCTGCAGACGTACGCGTGACACGCGGAAAGCGCAGCCGAAAGCGGGTTCCTTGTCCCTGCCGGCCCGTTTCAATGTCGATCGTGCCCCCGTGCGCACGAACGATCGTTCGGACCAATGCGAGGCCAAGTCCGGTACCGGAGACCGGTTGCGTCAGCAGTTGTTCGGCGCGATAAAACATCTCAAACACACGCCGCCGCTCCCCCTTTGGAATGCCGATGCCGTCGTCTTCCACGACGAGTTCGAGGCGACGCCCGCGCACGGCCGTGGCGACGCGAATATGGGCCTCATCGCCGCGCCGATACTTCCACGCATTGGAAAGCAGATTGGTTACAACGTCGTTGATGGCGTCTTGGTCGAGACGCATTAAGAGCGGGGAGGGGCCCAGCGAAATGTGAAGGTGGAGTCCGGACTCGGAAACGATGCGCCGAAAGCGGGTGGTGGCCTCGCGCACAGGCACATTGAGATCGCCCGCAACGAGTTGTTTGCCCGGTTCAAAGCCTCCGGCGCGGCGAGCCACCTCAATCATGCGACCCACGATGCGCTGGAGGCGATCCGACTCGGCGGATATGACCGAATAGGCCTCTTCGCAATCTTCGGGCTTTTTGATTTTTCCGTCTTGAAGCATCTCAGCGAACAGTGAAATGCTCGTAATTGGCGTCTTCAACTCATGCGAAAGATTGCTGACGAAGTCGGCTTTGAGTTGTGCCAAACGCATTTCGCGCGTGAGCAGGCGCAGCAAGACATAGCCGCCAATGCCCATCCCGGCGCCGGCCAACCCAATAATGCCCCAATAGAACCAGTTCGTGGAATCGTCTCGCGGGCGCGACGGGTCGCGCACCTGGAGCAAGGCAACGCGATAGGGAAGCTGCCAACCCGGAGGTGACGCCATGGACTCACTGCGCGCAATCACATTTTCGTCAGGCAGTCGCGCGCGATCGGGCACGAGCCGCACATCCATTCCCAACCCTTCAAATCCCATCTGTTTGGCACGTTGCGAAATGAACTCCGAAACGCGCTCGGGTCGCATGCGAAACACGACAATGCGACCGGCCTCACCCCGCGGCACGGCAGCCAACAATGTGTCGTCACTGGCCTCCACGACGGGCGCGTCTTCCACACCTAAACGCAACGGGGACAGTACGGAGTCGAGTCGCTGGTGAAACTCAGGTTCACGAAGTTGGTCACGGAGCTCTCGAAGCGAGGCGACTTCCCAGGCGGCGTACTCGGGCGCGGTCGTGGGTAGCGGCCCCAACATGATGTCGATTTCCTTTGACAACTCGGCGAGTGCGGCCTTCAAGTCACCGGGATTGATGTCACTGCGACCCAGATTGAGCGTTTCCACTTCGATGGCGCGACGCAGTGCCTTGCGGAGATCGGCCACATCCGGACCATCTCCCTTGCCTTGGTTGGCCGATCGCAGCATCTTCGTGGCGTACTTGACGGCAAGTGGGTAACGCTGTGGCTCACCGGGTTCCTGACTGGTCACGAGCGGCCACCATTCGGCAACCGACATCCACTTCTTGAGCGCCGCGTCAGGGCCCTGCGCACGTGCCGCTTCCGCTGCGGCGGCCTCTTCGCGCGCGGCCGACGTTTCATCTTCAGCATTGGCCGGTGCGGTCCATTCCGCGAATCGTTCGGGCGGAAGCCAGAGTCGAACATCGCCGTCGATCCAGCGCACGGCACCGGTGCCGTCTACTTCAAACGCACCCAAGATCAACGAACCACCGGGACGTTCCACGATGCGCTTGAGCGCACCGCCGCTATCACACTCCCGGGCGTAGTTGGTGAGCTCCAGCGAAAGCGCTTCGCGCACCGACGAACGAAGCTCGCGCAGTTTCTTGCCGGCCTCTTGAAGGGCGTCGCTACGTGCCCGGGTCTCGGCTGCATCGCGGCTATTGGCCAATGCCCACAACCCAAACGCGGACACCGCCAACACGAGAAAGAACACCACCAGCACAATCACGACGGCGGTCTTGGACCAGCGAGGCAGGCCGCGTAGTTCACTCATGGTGTGCGAGGTGTCCGGTTTGAAGGGCCGAAGACGCCTTCGACCAAACGGTCAAGGTAGCACACACGCGTTGCAACGGAGCCGGCCGAAGGTTACGAAAGCGGGCGTAGGTCGGTCGTAAGGTGTCCCGGACGCCATGTGGGCGAACCCTGCTCGTCGCGTATCAACAGCCCGCGCTCAAGGTCGAGATCAAGCAAGTCGCCTTCGATCGCCGTGCCCCCCACGTTGCATCGAATGCGCTCCCCCACAAATGCCATGCGCTCTCGCCATGCCGTAGCCATCTGCGTGTGGCCTGCGGGCGCCAAGTCGATGGCGCGCTGGCGAATATCAAAGCGTCGCAACAATCGAATCAGAATCTCGTCGCGGGTTGGCGTTCTTCGCTCGCCGGTTTCGGTAGCAATCGACGTGGTTCGGGCGGCAACATTGGCATCCAATCCCTCAGGGACACCGTCTATGTTGATGCCGATACCAATCAGCACACACGCGTCGCGGCCGGATCGCTCTAAGAGAATGCCACCGACTTTCTTGCGCCCGATCAGCACGTCGTTGGGCCATTTGATGGCAACGCGCGATTGGCCCACGTCAATCAAAGCGTCACTTGCGGCCACGGCCGCCAACGCAACCGTGTCGGCGGTGCCGTTCATGCCGCGGGGTGCAACAAGCAACGTCGTATACAGGCCGCCCGGCGGTGAAACAAACGATCGCCCTGCGCGTCCCCGTCCGCCGCGCTGCGTATCGGCAACGACCGAAAGACGAAACGGCGCGCCTTCATCACGAAGACGCGCCGCCTCTAGTTGTGTGGATTCGAGCTCGTCGTAGTGCCGCACGGCCCAACCCGTCGCGCGTTGCACGTGACCAAGCGTCAACGGCATTCCGAGTCCGTAGGTGTGTGAACGATGCTTGAAGTGGGCGTGGCGTTAGCTGTCTACCCCTGCCTTCTCTTTCATGGCCGCAATGTTGGCTGCGACCATCGGCTTGACCGAAGTGAAGAATCCAAATGCAAACACAACCGACCCGATTGCGATCAGCAACCAGTTAAACTCGCCGGTATCGCCAATATGGACTCCAAGCACGGCGAACAGCCACATGACCGCAGAGATTGCCGCGCCGACTAGCATCAATAGCGCTGACTGGGCTTTCCCCTTTTGCCACATCCAGAAATTTAGCACTGCTAGAGCAGCCCACGCGAGCATGAGCAAAATAAGGTAGATCTTCATGATGTCTCCGCGCCCCAAAATGCGCCGGAATCCAGCTGGGGCGTGGCGCCATGAAAGCCCGCTCAGAATCGGTGTCAAGGTTCCGTTAGCTAAATTCTCACATAAATCCAGGGGACGCGGACTCCGTCTGACAGGCGTGCGGATTTCGCGTTCAATAGGGCCATGCGCGCGGTGCCGATCACCATTCCTGGACTGTTGTTGCCCGCGTTCGCGATGGGCGTTGTCGCTGTGGTGGCGTGCCTTGCAATGCCATGGGCCGTGGGAGCTGAGGACGAGGAACCCCAAGGCGTCCAGCTCGACTTCGAGTTCTATCGGCAACGCGTGGCCCCCGTCGTCCACCGCATCTGCGCTCCCTGCCATGCCAACCCGCGCAAGCGACTAGGAAAACACTTCCTACGACCGTCCGTGGGCCGCCGCGTGAAGGATCGCGATCACAAGCGAAACTTCGAGACGATTTCTAAGTTCATTGAACCGGGGAATCCTGCGGCGTCGGTGTGGCTGCTCAAGCCCCTCGGTCCCCGTCAGGGCGGCGTTACGCACGAGGGCGGACAACGCATCAACATGAACTCCGTTGAGTACGGGTTCATGGTGGACTTCATCAATGGTGCCAAGGTGCCGCCGCCCACCTTTCGACCGCCCGAGACCACACCCGGACAACCCGATTTTCTCTACTACGTAGCCCACATTGCACCGCCACTCGCTGCCATTTGTGCCGAGTGTCATAAGGGCAAGGGCAAAGGGCGCATGAAACTCATTACGCACCCACCCCGCGCCGAGTTTCCGCTTGAAGACCACTTCAAGAACTATCAAACGGTGCTGAAACTCATCAAACCCGGTAAACCCGATACGTCGCGCTTTCTTCAAAAGCCGCTTGCCACAACCAGTGGCGGCCTGCGTCACAAAGGCGGCGACCACATACACCGCGACGATGAACTCCATACCAAGTGGATCAAGTTCATTACGGGTGAACCGGGCCCCCCACTTGCGTCCAAGAACACCGATCTTGGGCACACGTTGCGGGCCACCGGATACACGCTGGAAGCGGAGGCGTGTGCCATCGACGGCGATGCCGACATTGAAGAAGACAAGACAGCAAGCGGGTTCTTTACGGTGCGCGCAGGCACATCACAGGCACACCTGCGCGCCGATTTGCGCGTCGAAGATGCAGGCAGCTACAAAATGATGCTCCGCGTTCGTCCATCGGACGCCAAATGGGGTTGGGGTCTTGAACCCGACGGCCCTTCATCCACGTTCAAGGCCTCCGAAACCGCCGAGGTCGATGAAGCGGGGTTCATTTCCATCGGTCCCAATCACTTGACCGAGGGCAGCCAGCCCTTTGTGGATGCGCGCGGACCACTCACCTACGAAACGGTTTCAGAACAGAACAAGCCCGACCAGGTACGCATCACATTGGACGGACGTCAATCGGTCGCCGGGTGGCTCTCGCCCGTGGACGTCGAGCACACCGGTGCCGCATTGCATGTCACGCTCGCCGAAGAGGAATCGCGCGCCGACGACGCCGTATTGCTTTACCGCGCGCACGACCTCGACAACGGCGTGTTTCTGGCACTCACCGATGGCGGTCGTCGTCTAGTGATCGGCCTCTTGCGAAACGGTAAGCGGCAAGTGATCGATTCTGCGAAGGCGGACGTGCCCACGCCGAAAGGCGAACCCACCGTCATCAGCCTCCAGTCGTATCAAGGCGTACTGGTGGGCAGCTTAAACGCGCGCCCCCGCGTGCGTATGCATCTCAAAAAGTCGCTTCGCGGAGGTCGCATTGGCGTACTCACGCGGGGTGTAGCCACCGTCCACAAACTCGCGGCGCTCGAAGAATACGAGGTCTATACCTCCTCGTGGGCACTCACGCCCACGATCTACTTGCCAGCCGGATTTCACGACCTACGCATTACCATTCCCCCGGGCGGCGTCATCGATTCGATCACGTTTACGCCCGTACTCGACTGAATTCACCCATCGACGATACCCCGCCTCCGCGAATGGGTATCAGTCCTGGCACGCCACCCCGCCGCTGCTCGCCCCAGTTCAAAGGAGCCCCCATGAACCACCGCCGAATCATCTTCATGTTGGCCGCTAGCATCGCGACTCTGGAATTCGCAGCACCCGGATTCTCGGTATCCAGGGCGAGCGCCGAAGAAGGCGAATCGCTCCCGCCCACCACCGAGTTTTTTGAGACCCACGATCAGAATGCGGACGGCACCGTGACGCAAGACGAGTTTAGCGGATCGGGCGAAGTGTTTCGTCTGCTCGACAAAGACAAGGACGGCGCGATTACCGGACCGGACCTTGGCTTGCCTGTGGACTACAAGCCCGACCCGCGTGCTGTCGAACGCGCAAAGAAGCGCGCGCGAGGCATGGCGCCAGAGAACGGCACGGGTTCTGGAAGGCGCAACGCACCCAGTTCAATCCTGCAAGCCATTACAAAGATGGATGCCGATGGGGACGGCAAAGTCTCTAAAGATGAGTGGAAATTTCGACCGCAAGGCTTTGATCGATTAGATCGAAACCGCGATGGGTTTATCGACAAGCGCGAACTTAAGCGCGCTGGCGGAGCGGGTGCCGGCGGGGCGGCGCGGCGCATGGCCCAAGCCAAGAAACAATTTCAGCGCTTGGACGCAAACGGCGATGGCGGCATCGACGCCGAAGAGGCGCCCTATCCCGGTCTACTCAAACGCTTCGACACCGATGGCGATGGCAAAGTCACCATGGAAGAGTTTGCCAAGCGTCGCCAGCGAGGAAACAACCGCGGCAAGGCTCAAGGGAAGGCCAAGAACAACAGTGCAAAGCGAAAGGCCAAACGTCGCGGGCTCTCGCAGGGCATGCTGCGCCGTTTTGACTCCGATGCCGATGGCAAAGTCACGCTCGACGAATACCCCGCCAGCCCCGAGCGATTTGGAGAGCTCGACGCGGATGGTGACGGATTCCTCACCGAGAAAGACATCGCAGCCGCCGCACCAAAGAAGGACGACGCCACAAAGGGTGCGCCGTCGTCCGACTTCGCCGCTCTGGACGGCGACGGCGACGGACGTCTGCATCGCGGCGAGTTCAAAGGCACGGACAAGGAATGGACGGCCTTAGATGCGAATCAAGACGGTTGGCTTACGCCCGAAGAGTTGGCCAAGGGAGCGTCCACGCCTGACTCGCCGGCGCCGGCCCCAAGCAAATAGAATCGACCGATCGTGCGCCCACTATTCGAGTGACGGCAATCCGCTCTCGTCGCCACTGGGCGTGAGACTCCACGCCACAAGGCGATCGCGCTCGGCCTGCCATTTGTCACTGCAGCGCACCTGCAGAAACGTGTTGAAGCAGAGATCGAGGTCGGCAAGAAAGCGCTCCTGCGCATCCATAAAGAACTGCGCGCGATCTTCGATCGTCTCACCCTCCGGCGTGGGCAATCGCAGTGAAGACAAGCTCAAATCTTCGCCCCGCAATGTGACGCGCACTTCCTCGTCGCCGCGCGCTACCAACAAGCGTGCAGCAGTTAGCAACTTTCCGGTGCGGAGCGCCGCGCGCGCTTCACGACTGGCACCGGGCATGCCCGCGCGAAGCGTCGTGCGTCGGGCGGCGCTGCGTTCGCCGCGGAACTCTAGGTGTTCGTCGAAGTGTACGAATACTTCCGTGCCATCTTCATGCACAAAGCGCGGTTCCACGTCGCCGCGAAACCAAAGCCACGTCAAAAACTCGGGGCCGAGGTACTCCATCCCCGCCGGCGTGGAGGCGGTCGCGTTCGCTTGGGGCGTGGCAATCACGAATGAAGCTCCTCACGCACGGTAGATACTGACGCGCTCGACGACGTGAGGCCGCGGGCAACAAACTCAGGCGGCGCGGCATGTTCGGTACTGTTTACGAAGTCGCTCCGCCGCAGGTCTTGAAATGACTCGCGGAGCGATGACGACGTGAGCAGTTCCTGACCCAGCGTCCACGGCGTGATGGGCTCAAGCTCGGCATCGAAGGTGTCTTGAAAGTGAAGACACGCGAGTTCATTGGCGGAGCGCGCCAGACTCAACACATGGGCAACGCGCTTCTTCGTGTGAACGAGAATGGTGTAGGCATCGATGGTGGGATTGGTCAACCGCAACAGCTCTTTGTGGAGCCCCTCACGAAGCGAGCGCCGCTCTTCCCGAGGCAGGCGAAACTTCTTACCCGCGGCCTCCGCCTCCTTCCGGCGCCCGCGCAGTTCCAAATCCATCTGGGCGCGAAGGAGCCTTGCGTTGACACGCCGACGATCGATCCGCAGCGCGAGCGCGACGTACTCGCCGCACATTACGGGCCCCTCGTCGAATTCGGTGAGCAATAGATTCTCTGCACTCACCCACCCATAGGCGCGCTCCTCGTTGGCTGTAAGCGCGCGAAACCGTCGCTCGTGAACCGCCTTTTGAAAGGCGTCACTATGAGGTGAGGGAACGGTGCCGTGAATCCGGTACCGACGAAAGGACTGTGTGCGGAGCCTAAGCATGGGGGCAAGACCGTACGACCACCGGGTGACAACACGGAAGGCACCTTATTGCGAGCGGGAACAGGTGTTTCGCAGTGCGTTCTCGTCGATCCAACGCTCCAATTCTCTGCTTTCCACCGGTTTTCCACAACGCGCTCGAAGGTAAGCGCGTGTCAAACGTCTCAATTCGAGAGGTCGAAGGGTTACGCGTAGATCCGTGGCGAGCGTTCTGATGTCAAAACGCTCATTCTTTCCGCGTAACCCCGATGACATGCCGCCCCTTCTACAATCGAGAAACCAAACGGCGCTTGCCGCGTCCCCCTCCTGCACGAGAATGTTGCGCGCGTGCAGATCGCGGTGGACAAATCCGAGTCTGTGCATCGCGCCAACCGACGCGCCCAGTGCGCGCACCGTTTGCGCACGCTTCCACGACGACGTGAGCAGTGCGTCTTCCGGGTTCCTCGCACGCGCTGCGAGATCGGGTGCACCCTCGACCCATTCCGTCAGTAAGGCGTGAGCCACTAGCCTTCTGCTCGTGATCTTGGCCACGGCCATAATCGGACGCACGGCCTGAATGCCATTCATTCGCAGCCAGTGGAGGTTGTCAAACTCGCGAATACAAGGCGCGGACCCATACAACGACCCGCGACCGATCAAACCGCGTGACGTTTTCCAACCGGGATAGCGATAGCACTTCAAGTAGAAGCGCCTCGACGTTTGCTCGATGTCTAAATCAACCGTTGTCGTGTACGAACCGGGAGCGTCGTCATTCGCCAGTGCAAGAAACGACTCGGTATCGTGTATGCCGACACGCTTTAGCGCGCTCTGAAGCGCCACATCCACGCGCCACTGGGTAGTTCGACTCATGTTGCGCACCGTTTTCTCCGAAATTGCGCTGCACACAACGTTGATTGCCCCTGAAACACGCATGAATCGCGGGTAAACGTTCAACTTGATACGATCGGCGCCGATCTGACGCAGAAATTCTCAATTTGAGAGTCACTTCGCGGTTCCTATACCCAAATCGAGTTCAATTCGCGTTGGGCATGAAAGTTGTATCGCGTGTACATGAAGTTGCGCGTTGTTTGGGCGTTCTCGTCCTGCGTGCGCAATGGTGCGAGCGTCGAGAACGCTTTCGTCATATCTGCAACATTCGTGGCATTTGTGATTCACGCGTTCCGCGCTGCTCGTCGCGCCCCAACGGGTCATGCGAGTGGTTGCAACGCTTCGCCGAACTTCACCCGTAGATGGTCGCACGTACCGCGACCCCCAGGATCGAGAGGTCGTGGGTCTGAGGGCAGAAGGCGTGGACGCGTGCCGACGGGCATGGTGCTGTGCCGGAGGGTTGGATTCAACCCGCGTCGCTCGGAGGGTGAACGGCGAATCGCGGCACCGCGGAAGTCGGGAAGGGCTTCCGGTTCGGATGACTCCCGTCCAGCGTTTCGAAGGCGAAGTCGTCTTGCAAAGGCGAAATTTGTCGAACTTGCTGGGCCGGCGAGGGCAGCAACGGGCAGTTGGACATCGTCGCGAAGTGGTTGGCCACCGCGCGCACTGACTGCACGGGCGTCATCGTTATGACGCTCACACCTCGATTCGCTCGATGTGAATCGCCCCGTCCGATGCGATGGGGCCGTTCGGGGTTCGCCCTGTTCCGTGAGGTGCGTTCAATTCAAATTCTGGCTAGGTTTAGGAGACCGCCGTATGGCTGCACGTAGAAAGAAGGGACGCCGCAAGAAGAAGGCGACCCGCAGAAAGAAGGCGACACGCCGCAAGAAGGCACGTCGTAAGAAGAAGGCAACGCGCAAGAAGAAGCGTCGTCGCAAGAAGAAGGCGACACGCCGCAAGAAGCGTCGCAAGAAGAAGGCGCGTCGCAAGAAGAAGCGCCGCAAGAAGAAGGCTCGTCGCAAGAAGAAGGCGACACGCCGCAAGAAGCGTCGCAAGAAGAAGGCGACACGCCGCAAGAAGAAGCGTCGTAAGAAGAAAGCACGTCGCAAGAAGAAGGCAACACGCCGTAAGAAGCGTCGTAAGAAGAAGGCTCGCCGTAAGAAGAAGGCCCGTCGCAAGACGACGCGCCGTAGGTAGTGCCGCTTAGAGACGCTCGCGTTCAGCGAACGTGGGCGTTTCTCCTCTTCTCAAACCGCCCGGTACGTTACCGGGCGGTTTTTTTTACTCATGAAGATGCCCAGAGCCTTCGTTTCTCACGTTTCGATTCACAAGGGCGCGCATCGCCAAGTACGGGAATAGCGCGATTCCCCCTACGGACACCATGCGGGGCCACATGGGGGGTTCGAAACGATCAAAGAGATTCGCCAGCAACACACAGGCGACCGTGAACAGGCCGCACGTCCCAACAAATATGCGTGTTCTATGGCCGTGGCTGGGCATCGGTTGGCCCTTCACCTGACTCGCCAGGCTCTGCACCTTCTTCGGCGGCCTTACGCTCGGCCTCCTTGGCGGCGTCGGCCTCCATTTCGCGCAGGCGGCGATAGAGCGTGGCCTTTCCAATGCCAAGAATCGATGCAGCGGCTTCGCGGTTGCCGCCCACCGCCAACAAGGTCTGTCGAATCGCTTCACGTTCCAACGTGCTGAGTCGTTGGCCTACGCGAAAAGGAATCACCTCGGGCGCTGGGACGTCTTCATTGCCGACGTAATCTTGAATGGCGCGAGGCAAATCGGCTGGCACCAACACGTCGCCACGGGCAAGCACCACAGCGCGTTCGATCGCATTTTCCAACTCGCGCACATTCCCGGGCCAGTTATAGACCTGAATAGCGCGAATCACTGACTCGTCCATGCTCTTGGGACCGTCGCGGCCCGTGGCTTCAAGCACTTTGGCGAGGTAATGGTCGGCAAGCAGAATCACATCGCCCGGGCGTTCGCGTAAGGGCGGCACGTGAATCGAAATCACATTGAGGCGCCAATAGAGGTCCTCGCGGAAGCGTCCTTCGCGTACTTCGGCTTCGAGGTCGCGATTGGTGGCTGCGATCACGCGCACGTCGGTGCGGATGGTTTCACTGCCTCCCACGCGTTCAAACTCGCCTTCTTGCAATACGCGCAAGAGCTTGACCTGGAGCGGCAAACTGAGTTCGCCAATCTCATCCAGAAAGAGCGTGCCGCCGTGGGCGAGTTCAAATCGACCCTTGCGCTGTTCATGGGCCCCGGTGTAGGCCCCCTTCTCATTGCCAAAGAGCTCGGATTCGAGCACACCTTCGGCCAGCGCGGCACAAGCCACCTTAATCAGCGGCCCATTCGCGCGCTCGCTCTGGGCGTGAATCTCCTCGGTGAGTAACTCCTTACCGGTGCCGCTTTCACCAAGCAGCAGTACCGTGCTGGACACCGGCGCAACGCGTTCGATGACGTCGAGCACGGAACAAAACGAAGGGCTGGCGCCAATGAGCGGTTTGCGAGATGCACTAGGCGCTCCATGCCCGTTGGAACCACCGTTTTTGCCACCATTCGCTCCGTTGGCGTCATCGGCACCACGATTGACGGAACGGGACGCGTCACTCGCGACCTTTGGCCGCTCCGAGATGGCGCGTTTTATCGCGCGACGCACATCGCGAAGTCGAATGGGCTTTTCTAGTACGTCACACACGCCGCGGCGGACGGCTTTTACGGCCGTGTCTACGCTCGCGAACGCCGAAATCAAAATTGCCGACACGTCGGGCTGCACAACGCGCAGGCCCTCCAAAAACCCCAGGCCATCCAAGCCCGGCATCTTGAGGTCGGTAAGCACCAAGTCGAGATCGTGGTCCTGCGCTAGCGTAAGTGCGGCATTGCCCGTCTCCGCCGTGAGAACGGTGTAGCCATCGCGTTGCAGCGCGCGTCCCAATGACTCACGCGTGTTGCGGTCATCGTCCACGATCAGAATCGTGCGGTCGGTGTCGAGTGTTCGAACCAAGAGAATCCTCGCCGAAGAGTGTAACGTCCGGCGGCATTATGTGTGTGGGGTACCCCCGTGGTCACTTCCAATTAGCTCTTGGTCAGGTCCGCGGGACTGCGTGATAGCGAACTCGCGCGCTACGTAGCCGACCACTGCGCTGGCATCGAACCATCGAGGCCGAGCTGGAGATGCAAGTCGTTGACGTCAATCATCACTTGCCCAGGGGGCGCTTAGTGTATCGGTGAATAGAAACTGGCAATATGTCGATGGACGACTCAAGAGAAATGTCGGAACTGAGCTTTTTCCGCCGGCCCAACCGAGGAAGCTGCTTGGGTGAAGGGCCATAAATCGGACGCTGGCTCAGATAGGTGCTTCCATTGAAGGCCGAGATCACATAGGTCAGAAATTGCGAAGGAAACACATCCTCAAGGGCGGGTTCCTCAATGCCCAATCGGCCAAAGTCGTCCTCGGTCACAAGTATGAGATTGGTATCCGTCGCCGTGACAAGTCGGTAGTTCCGTTCATGAGCCAACTCCACGAGGGCCCTCGCCGATGCACCAAACGGCCCGCGCCCCGCTTGCTGCACCATGGACACCGACGGCGGAACGGTTGGGTTGAATTCAATCACCAAGCAGCGTGGGCGCAGCTCCTTTAGGTTGGCAAACAGATGGTAGTCATCGCCGTCGATGTCGATCGACAGCAGATCGAGGTCCTTAGGAACACCGCGCGGTACAAGCAATGCGTCGAGTGCATGCTCGCCCGTTGGTGTTGCAAGCGCGTGAATAACTTGCACGGAAGGAAACTCGGCGGTGCTTTCGCGGAGTGCCTCACAACGATCCCTCTCGCATTCAATCAATGCCGCCGACCAGCCCTCGTTGTGCCAAAGCTGCCACACATTGCTAAGGTATTTTCCATCCCACGCACCTAACTCGACGCAGTATTTGTTTCGTATTCCCATACGGGAGAATACTTCTTTAAGAACTCCGTCTTCTCCCGACTGGGACGTGACGGAACTACGACACTCATTGAACGGGGTGTTGAGGCTTTGCATGTGGCGCCAAGATACCAAGCAAAGGCACGATCCTCACATTTGACGCGTTTCGTCGAGCGCGTGTCAAGTGTGTTGCGATGCATGGAACACGGCGGACGAGGGACAGCTTGTCCATCGTGACGCGAGATTGGGCATTATCTACAATCCAATACATGAAACGAGGCTCATTGGGATGTGCCATGATGCCCGGCGCTTTCGCATCCATACTCGGATGCCGTTAGTCCCGCGCAATGCCATCTGCGTCGTAGCGAATAAGAAGAAGGTCGTCGCGCTGAAATTCAGAGTCAAAGATCTGCTCGTTGGGCGTGCCCAAGTTCACCGTGAAACTCTCGTAAAACGTTCCGCCAATCACAAAGCTGCCGTCGTCGAACGCCGCAATGTCGCCCCAGGGCGATGTGGAGCCAATGCCTCCGTCGCGGCGAGCCCAAATGAGCGCGCCGGACGCGTCGAACTTGGCAATGAGGTAGTCGTTGCGCTCAAATGCAGCAAGGTGCAACTCGTCATGGCTATCGGGGTTAATCGTCACGACACCGGGTCCCTCGCCCAGCACAATGAAGGAGCCATCGCCCAAGGCAGCGATGCCAAGTGAATTCAAGAACGTGTCGACACGATGCTCGAGGTATTTGGCCCAACGCACACCACCATCCACGTCGAAACACGCGATAAATGAGTTTGCATCACTCTGACTGGTCAATGTCATTGCATCGGGTTGCCCGACGTTGAGCGTCATTGCGCCAGCGTTAAACGTCCCAAACACAGCCACCGCTCCATTGGCTAGCACCGTAGCCTCGCGTAAGAACTCTCGATTGGTGCCCGTCGCGTGGCGGGCCCAACGGACCGCCCCATTTGCATCCAATCGCGCAATGTACCCGTCATCAATTCCGTCCGGCACAAAGACCTGCTCGCGTGGCGTCCCACTGGCAAACGTCGTTTCCTCTGTAAACGTCCCGGTCACAATCAACTCGTTGCCCGGTAGGGCGGCGATGCCCATCGCCACGCCAAATCCCGATCCGATACCGGGCGTCGTGGCGTATATGAGGGAGCCGTCGGACGCATAGCGTGCCACGAAATTCGTTACCACGGCCGTCGCCACCGAAGAAAGTGTGGTTTCGCTCGCTTCGCCTTCCCCAAATGTGGCCTCGGGGTCAATGTATCCGCAGAAAGCCGCCGATCCGTCGGCGAGCGCGCATGCAGAGTTTATGCCGGCACGATATCCACGTATGACGCGCACCCACAGCAACTCACCGGTCGCGGAGAACTTGGCGGCGAACGTGCTTTCCGTTTCATCAAACACAAAGGCATTGGGCTGGAGCGGGGCGACCTCGGTGCGGCCGGAGGCCGTTCCCATCACCATACAGGCACCATCGGGAAGCGAAACGACGGCGCTGAGCCGCGCGAAATCGTCGCTCTCAACCGTGCACACCCACCGAAGACGGCCGTCGGCTTCGTAGCGACAACAAAATCCGGTTCCCGTGCCGGCTCCCATGCGCGTCGTTTCACCGCTACGTCCCGGCGCAAACGTGTGCGTATTCTCGAAGGAGCCGCAGGTTGACATGGATCCATCACTGTGAATCGCAACATCGTCGGTGTAGTCAAATCCCGACCCGGTTTCGATGGAAATGAAGGACGAGGAGGCCAGTTCTAGGTCGGCGTCCTCGCCTCCACCACCGCCTCCGCCACAACCCACCATCAACAGACTGATGGCACAGATGCCTACAATGAGTCTCCGATCGCTGGTTTGCCTGGACATCTACTACTCCTGAACTAGGTCTCGAAGTGCTAAGGCGTAGATGCCATGTCGGCTTGACCGCAAAATCTGGAATTTCCGAGCGATGGTGGCTTTGCCTACCGACTTAGGGCTCCCCCAGGAGGCCATCAAGCAACGTGTGGACGCGCTTTGAGTCCCCGTGGAACCTCAATCGACGTCGAACGGCGTAGCTGTACATCTCCAGACGTCGCTAGAGGTTCTAATATTCCTCGACCCGAATGTCGTCTTGCGCTGCGCGTCGATAGGAGCGCTGCTTTAACGAGGCACCGGTAAAGAACACGCACACGCCAAGCACCAACAACCCAAATGCGTATAACGCCAGGCTCCAGCCAAACCACCCAACCAGCGCCCCCACGATAGACACGCAACCCGCAGCGATGGCCAGCATCGCCATGAGAATCCCAATGTAATAGAGGCAGTCGCCTAGAAACCACGTGCGCGCCGCGGGATGATTGCGCCGACGCAGTTCTTTATAGAACGGCATGTCCATTGACATGGATGCATGATACAGCGTCTCGAGGCAGCAGATTCTACCGTTCGCGGATTCGCTTCCAAGTTGCCAGGCGAATCGCCATGCCGCTCACCATCGCTCGTGGTTGCCGGCAACTAAAGGGCGCCGCCCACCACCGACGACGTGCGAGTCGATGTTCAAGCTCGGCGAGACTCTCCACGAAATGCTCACCGGCCATCTACTGCTGGGCAGGGTGGGCGTTTCCAGCCGATACGCGAATTCTCTAGCGGCAATGAAATCGATAGCTTCGGTTTCCTACATAGCACGTGAACCCCTTGGAGAATCCCCATGAAGGTCCTCGCGTTATTGCTGATTTCACTCTCGCTTACCGCGTGCGGTGGCGGTGGCGGCGGGTCTGAGCCAGCCAGCGTACCAAACCACTGGGATCAAATGGTGTGGGATCAAGGGTTATGGGAGTAGTTGGCAGCGGACCTGCGACTACGTCCTCGAACTCGACTCAAGTTGGAGAATCACGATGCGACATTCGAAATATGTAGCGTGGAGCGCAATGCTCCTTCCGGTGGCACTGGTGTGCGCCGGTCTCGTCTATGCAAGTTCGGTCACTACGCCAAACACGTTCGTTGGGGGCACGGCAGTCGTTGCCGCAGAAGTAAACGCAAACTTCTCGGCGCATGCAGCCGCCATCAATGATAACGATGCGCGACTCAGCACGTTGGAATCAACCGCAATCACTCAGTTTCGGCGCCAACTTCACAGCTTTGATACGGAGTCCGCCGTATTTACCAATTCGCTAGGTGTTGCCCGACGGGCAAATCTGATGCGTGTCACTAAACATCATGATGACACGAAGTTTGAACTGGTATACGACGGCGAGTTCTCGCTTACAGAGAACAGCTCCGCCACGTTTTCTCTTGCGTTTGGACTGGATGACTTCAACCCCGGTAGCTTTCCGGCGCAGATCGAACGAATCTACGATGGTGCGCTGTTTGGAGAAGGCAACTTTCGCACCATTTACGACGGGCTACCTGCTGGCGAGTACACCGTCACCGTATGGGGTAGGGCGCACGGAGGCACCGCCACTGGACTCACGCTCTCTCCTCGCAATTCAAGCGAAACGTTCTTTATCAAAGAGTATCGATAACACGGATGCCGAGCCAGATGAGCTACCGGCCTGTTCATCTCATTTTGGTATCTTCGGTTTCCAACAAAACCGCTTGACAGGGCTAACCGTTTAGAGATGACTCGGTATCTTCTATGGTGCTTTGCGAATTCCAGCCCTTTGTTCATAGGAACGAAGCTCGCGCTCTAGTGTATGGGCAGTTCCAAGCTCTATTACGGTACCGTCGCTCGCCATTACGAGCAGAGGCCCGAGACCCAAGATACCTTGCAATTCGTCGCCAGTTTCTACAGCGACCTTGGAATTGAAGCAGAACACCCACCCGTAGCTTGTCGGGTGCACGTAGGTTAGTGCCAACGGTATTCTCGTGAGAGAACTCGCGTGCTCTTCGGCCAGACTCTGGGCTTTGATGCGTGAAATCATAAATTCTCCTAATTCGTTCTAGCGTACGAAATCCTGGCGAAACCGCGAAGATCAGCGCCTTTGGGCGATTGCCCGTCAAGGTAGCGCTGACTCGGTATCTCCGCCTACCGAGGGAGCCACGATGCCTTGAGTATGCGTTCGCTGGCGTCCTCGATTTCGATTCTAGCGTTCATTCCTCGCGCATTCGTATTCGTGTGGACTTCCCAGATGATCGGACCAAAGAACAGCCAACGTCGCCGTCGCTTCACACGTACGGGCTCCTTCCATAACCAACCACGTCGTTCGATCTCAACCCTAGCAATCACTTCTGCACGAACTCGATCTATTGACATAGCCGTGCTCCTCACTCAGCCGAGACGGCGTATTTGACGTCACCCACGATGATCATCGCCCCAGTCGCCTCACCGACAACGCGCCTCAGCGACACGTACGAAGTCGGTCTTCTTAGCGGGAATCGTATCGCATCGGGAAGACCCTTGATGCCGCACGCCCGCGGTTGCGCATCCGCCTCTGCTAGGACCTCCTCGAGATAGCGATACAAGTGCGAGCGCTGAGATATCAAGAGAATCGATCGCCTAGGTCGATGCCAATTGTCTCGATGATGCGTTTATGCATGCTGGTAGTTCCTCCTGGGCCGTAGAACCCGTTGTTTATTTGCAGCACGATTTACCGTGACAGCGTGACAGGGGAACTACCGGCCTTTTCACCCCATCTCGGTATCTTCATCTTGACTTCGAAATTTCGGCAGCCAACTTGTAGGCGAGGCTGTAGTACATTTCATAATATGGAGAGTCGTTTGGCACATATTCAATCGCTTCGAGACTAACGATCAATCCAGTAGAAGCTCGAAAATCCCTTATGGCCTTGGTAACCGCCTCCAAAACGCGCGCTGGTTCGACGCTAGACGAGTTATCCTCACGCACCCTAGCTAGCGGAATCAACCTCGGTGGCGAGTCGTTTTCACCCAACGCGGGCACTAGGCCGAGGAGAACATGTCGCAACCCGCTGTCAAACATTGCGCGAAATGAGTTACCGCTACGATAAATCTTCATTACTTGCCCTCCAGCGGATACCAAGCCGCGTATCCTTCACGATACCAAGCCGCGTATTTTCCCACCAACTTCGTGACCTATGCCCCGCACCACATGATGCGGATCTAACAGCTTCAATGTCCGCGCAAATTGATCCTGCCGCTACGCGAAAGTCTTCTCTATGGCTATTGTCAAGAGTTCAGATGCGTGCAATGCGTAGTTCGAATGTTGCTCGATGAGTTTGTGATGGAGTGCGCGAAGACGCCCGACTGTGCTTGTGCTCGCATCAGTCCATCTTGATGCAGCTGCGATTACGAAGCGAGATCGACCGAGCATCCCATCGCGTCGATTTGGTCTGTTGAACCAGCGCGTGTATGCATTTCCAATGCGCATCATCGCATAGGACAGCGTTCCCTCGTCCGTACGCGCCATCAAGTGATAGTGAGAGCCAAGTAAACAGAACGCCTCTGGCCGAATCTCGTCACGACGCCGCGCACACGCGAGGAATGCTTGGAACTGACGACGATCTCGCGGTCCCGCGAACATCAAACGCTTGCTAATCCCTCGCATATAGATGTGATGACGAACACCCGGACCGTCGAATCGATTGCGCTTGCCCATATACGTAACTACGCGCAGCGCGCGAAATGGTCACACGTACGGGCGGTGTCAGGCTCTTGCGGTCAGCGCGGTGAGTCGAAAGTCACGAAGTTGGTGGGAAAAAACGCGGCTTCTATGAAAAGGCCTTGCATGTCAAGTGCGAAGCCGCGTCGGCGAGCGCATTTTCCGCGTTGTATATGTGCACATCGGCCCCTTGAGTACGCAACTTACCCTTATCGCCCTTGCCTTTTTGGCAGCGGATCGGAGCGAATCAAATTGCCAGCCATCGTCACTGGCGCCAGAAAACACGTCCCATTCAGGCTTGGTATCTGTTTCATCCTGTGCGTAGGTGCCTCACTTGCCGCAGGCGACTAAGAGTATCGCGCAGAGCCGCTGCCCTTTGCGTCTCGTTCACATACAGGAGAAACTTTGCGTTCTGATGACTTGGCTCCGTCCACTCGTCCTCGAAGGAGTCGTAGTTTGGCTGGAGCACAAAGTGCTCTCCCCCAGATGTTCCTGCTCGATAATAGTCGCCGACCCATGAACTTTCATGGAGACTCATCGCGAGTCCGAGCCCCTGCTCGACAATCACCCTAGCGTCCTCAAGAGTGGATGCAGTGATACCATAGAGTGAGTAGTTGGTGTTCATCGGACTCCAATGCTAGGTGATCGTGCCGCAGCCTGGGCCGCAACTCGGTAAACCATGAAATTTACGGGTCGGCCAGCCATCTTCTCGAGTGATCGCTGTAGACTACTCAGGCCAAGCGACTGAATTTCGACGGGGAGTAGCGGCCCAGTCCGCGTTCCCTTGGACCGTAGGCCAACCCCAAGCCTCGCGGCAGTGTCAAACAGCGACTCGCTCGCGAGGGCGATGTCGAAGTCGCTGACTCGGCCCACATCGAAGGGCTCGTGCGGAGGCCAGATACCAAGCCGCGTTTTTTCCCACCAACTTCGTGACCTATGTCCCGCACCACATGATGCGGATCTAACAGCCTCAATGTCCGCGCAAATTGATCCTGCCGCTACGCGAAAGTCTTCTCTATGGCTATTGTCAAGAGTTCGGATGCACGCAGTGCGAAGTTCGAATGTTGCTCGATGAGCTTGTGATGGAGTGCGCGAAGACGCCCGACGGTGCTTGTGCTCGCATCAGTCCATCTTGATGCCGCTGCGATTGAAAGCCCGGCATAGCTGCACAACATTCCGATTCGAAGTACTTGCCATGCATCGCGTCGATTTCGCCTGTTGAACCAGCGCGTGTATGCATTTCCAATGCGCATCATCGCATAGGACAACGTTCCCTCGTCCGTACGCGCCATCAAGTGATAGTGAGAGCCAAGTAAACAGAACGCCTCTGGCCGAATCTCGTCACGACGCCGCGCACACGCGAGGAATGCTCGGAACTGACGACGATCTCGCGGTCCCGCGGACATCAAACGCTTGCTAATCCCACGCATATAGATGTGATGACGAACACCCGGACCGTCGAATCGATTGCGCGTGCCCATATACGTGACTACGCGCAGCGCCCGATATGGTCACACGTACGAGGCGGTGTCAGACTCTTGCGGCTGGCGCGGTGAGTCGAAAATCACGAAGTTGGTGGGAAAAAACGGCTCTACTGCTCTTTGTGTGGGTCGTGATTTGGTGATTTCTTGTCCTGCCGCCCCTAAGAGGGCGCGGACGGCAGGAAAAGAAATGATGTTGGTGAGATTGGGCTGTCACAAACTTGTGGGGCCGTGCGAACCCAGCTACTGAGCCGTTCAAAGGCGCAATTTTTCATGTTGTTGGCGTGTAGTGGCCGCCTCGGATCCAATACGATGCTTCCGTGACCCACATGAAGAGCAGGAGACTCGAAAAAACGCGGCTTCTATGAAAAGGCCTAGCATGTCAAGTGCGAAGCCGCGCCGGCGAGCGCATTTTCCGCGTTGTATATGTGCACATCGGCCCCTTGAGTACGCAACTTACCCTTATCGCCCTTGCCTTTTTGGCAGCGGATCGGAGCGAATCAGATTGCCAGCCATCGTCACTGGCGCCAGAGAACACGTCCCATTCAGGCTTGGTATCTCGGTATCTCCGGTAGTACGTGTTGGGCGTCACGCCCAGCTGCTTGCAAATCAACCCTACTTTCGTGCCTTTTAGCTCAATCTTTGCCTGTCTCAGCATCCCAATAATCTGCTCCGTCGAGTACCGCTTCCTTGCCATCTGTTTGCTCCTGATCGAAAAGGTGTATCCGAACAAGTGGCACGCTCTGAGGGGGGGGGGGGCAGGTCACGCGTTAAGAGATGAATCGATATCTTTACTCCTGCCACGAGGAGACATCACACAACTCCAAATTGAAATTCTCTAAAATTCTTAACAGCCGCTGAGACACTATCAGCTCATGCGAAGAATCGACGCCAGCGTCATCATGCCCGGACTCTCCAGTGATAAACAACCTTCTAAATTTCGGAACTACCAAATCAGGATCGAACTCAGATTGATCTCTATGGACTGTTGTTTTCATGGATCCTATAGAATACCCAGTCAAGTTCGCGTCCTTAAGTGCGTCGCTCAATCGCGGTGTAACCGCATAACAAGGAAAGCACTCCACCAAATCGTCGCCAGACCAGTTAGAGATTTCCAGATGAAATGCACTCACGTCTGGAGGATGAATCGATGTGTCAAGTTGCGACATCACTCCCAATTCACCTGGCACGTCTGGCGTAAGACGGAAGAAATTCATAGGACTACCTCACCGGTGGCACGAACAAATGTCCGTATCGATTGTCAATTGTAGTAGCAAAGTCCAATAGATCCTGCTTTGAAGGACGAGGATTCGCCTTGTACCAGCGATTCCATTCCTTTCGAATCGCACTCAAGTGTAGCTTGGAATTGAGCTTCTTCGGGATGCCCCGAAGATTCTCAAGAGAGTGCAGTTCATTGCCTGATAGCTTGAGGTGCGGGTAACGCCTTTGCACGCTCTGCTCTACCGCATGATGAACCACGACCTTGCCGCGAAGCTCAGGATTCGCCTCAAAGAATGTCTTGCGATAGTCAACACGCGTCGCATTGCCAAATTTTGCTCCCGCCTCAGAAGTGGTTGAACGCCTTACCTTCCTCTTTCGAGTAGCCTTCATCCTCTTTACCTTGACTTGCTTTTTCGAATCGGGTCCTCGATCTGGCTTGTCCGGCTTCTTCGGAGGCTTACTCGGCGGTGGTGCCGAACTACCCGGCTGCGGGACGCCCTCTGGCTGCTTGGCTTCGGGGGCCTTACGTCGTCTTGTCTTATTGTTATTCGGAGTGCCTATTGGACGAGGCTTTGAGCGCCTTCTTCTAGCCGTCGGCACCGGCGTAGACTTAGGACTGCCAGGAGGTCGCTTTATGACCTTCGTCTTCTTTGCGACCGGTGCACTAGATGCTATGGCCTTTGCAATATCAGATTGTTTCAACTTTCCCAGCTTGCTGGCAACGGCTTTGCCAAGTTTCCCGACAGGGATGAGATCACCAAACGCCGAGATAATCAAAGAGTTCGGCACCGGCTCATGCTTGAGCATTTTCGCGCCGATCTTTGCAATATCGCTACCGCTCACTTCACCGACAACCTCAAGTACCTCAGCTACGTCCGCGGACTTCTGCTTGGCGAACGTCTGAACGCTCTTTGGTAGGAGCGACCGAGCCGCTTTTGCGACATCACGTATCGCCTTGGGGCCATACGTGCCTGGAGGACGCGACACACAATCCAGTTTGGCATTCGCCGGAATGCGAATCACCTGTTCGTGCTTACCAGCCTTGTACTGTAGGTGTTTTTCGTAGTAATTCTTGGCATCGGTGCCGCGCATGGCAAACACAGCGCCGGCCAAAAGGAAGTAGACGACGTAATCTCCTCCCTCATCAGTCCCCCCACTCAAGTAGTACATCGTTATCTTCTGCCTATCGCGCACTTCTCCAACTGTTGTACCCTTCTCGCAAGCCTTCTTGGCAAACTCAACTTGCTCGTGAGGAAACGTCATCCCGGACTCTCCCGAGGGGGCCCTGGGAGGTTTGATGGGAGGCGGAGGTTTCTTGGTGGGAGGAGGAGGTGGTGGCGGCGAATCAACTCCACCGTACCCATGCCCCGCTCCGGGAGGAGATACGCGGTTGCGGTGCCCGCCCGCATCGCTTTTACCGTCGTTCTCATCGCTCGATTCAGGAGGAACAACCGGAGGCTTAAGAGGAACAGCGATTGATGTCGTAGGGCCTTTTGCACCGCCGCCTGCTCCCGCCCCAGGCGCCTTCTCCTTGGCTTTAGGCGGCTCATCCGGATCACTCGTACACTCGCACTTTCCGGGAGGCGGGCAGGTTTCTATACACTTTTTCTTGGCCTCCTGGAGCTCCTTATCGCACTTCTTCTTGAACTCTTCTTCGCGCTTCTTTTTGCGCTTTTCGAGATCGTCTTTCTCTTGTCCTTCATTTCCCTCAAGAGGCTTGTCATATCCATTTAGCTCATCGAGGCGGGCCTCTTCATCCGCGGTTTGCTCTGCACGTAGTTCAGATAGTTCCTGCTCAGCGGCCTTCTTCTCGTCCTTGCTAGCCTCGGGATCGTCCTTGACCTTCTGAAGCGCGTCCATCCTATTATCGCGACGGGTGCGCTCCTTCTTTCTCAACTCATAGCGCCTGTCTTTTCGATCGCGACGCTGCTTAGCACGCCTTTTGAGCTCGTCGAGTTCCCTCTGTCGTTCACGCTCAGATAGTTCGAGTTCCTTCTTCCTGCTCTTCTGCTTTGGGCTCAACTTGATCCCAAGATCTTCAGACGATCCAAGAGACTCTTTCTCCAAGTTCTCACGGTCGAGTTGATACTCACGAAAATCGTCACGCACTGCTTCGCGCGAATCGATATCTCGCTCGCGTCTCATGCGCGCATCACCCGTTCGGCTTCGATTGTTACGAATACGTTCGCGCGCCGTGGATCGCGCACTACGTGCGACGTTAGAGGCCTCTCTCCTCCTCTTGCGCAGATTTCTACTTCTTGTGGCACTATTAGGCGGGCGACGTGCTTCTTTCTCAAGGTGCCTAAGCTCGGCTTCCATAGCACGAGAAGCTGCTTCGTACTCTCGACGTGCCTGTTGGGATAATTCGTTCTTGCCGGTAGTTGCCGACTTCATGGCTTCGAGACTGTCGCGAACATCATTCTTGGCAGATTCTAAATCCGATCTTGACAGATCCATCTTGTTCCTGAGCATATTCAAATGCGAATTGACCTTCAGTCGTGTTTCTTCAAGATCCGAGAAGTCATTCCCTGTCTGTTCGTGATCTTCTCGTCGAGCACCTTCGACTGACGACTTCGCCTGACTCTCTCGAAACCGGTCTTCTTTTCGCTTGACTAGATCGCTCAGCTTGTCTCTTGCAAGCTCAAAAGCCGCTCTAGCTCTGTGATAGTTCCACATGACGAATGTCCGTTTCGCAACCGCCCGACCAAGTTCGACCCCCGGACTGCTCCCTCCTCCACCTCCGCCACTTGGAGTAGAGGCAACCAGCCCCCCTGGAGCGCGAGATTTGTAGTTTCCCGCTACATATCGATCCTCTGCAAGAGGAGCTGGCATCTGAACATTGCTCGGAGGCAGAACTCCGCCCTTAGTTCCAGGCTGGAGCGCAACACGTCCACCCAAGTAGTCTCCAGGCATACGTGCAAGACTCTTACTTGCAGTAGTATTGTGTTGGCGGCGCGGCGAATTCCGAACGAGTCGCCCAATGCCAGAGGAAGCGGTGGTAGGTTTGCCTGGATGCGAAGAAGGGGCGAGTGCTTGAGCTCTCGCGAATCGTGGCGTAGATGGTGCAAGCGGACGCGGTGCTCCATATCGCGCTACGCGAACTTCGGCCTTGGATGGTATTGGCGCACGCGTTGAACGCGAGATCGTGGGACCTCCGAACGAACTAGCAAGATCGTATGGTCCCTTCTGACGAATTGGCTTTGCTGATTTGTTGTATGCATTGAGTGCTCGAGCTTTCGCGAATCGTGGCGCAGATGGCACAATCGGACTCGGTGTCCCATATCGTGCTGCGCTAACTTCGGTCTTGGAAAGTTCTGACGCATGCGTTGAACGCGAGATTGTGAGACCGCCGAAAGAACCAGTACTCTCGTATGGTTCTTCCTGACGCGCTGACTTTCCTGATTTATTGAATGTCGCGTTCGCTAGGTGCCGCGAGTTACCCAACTGGCGAGAAGACCGAGTGCCACTCGGGTTAGCTGAGTAGTACTCAAGACTTGATGAATCAAAGTCATAAATCTCGGAATGAAGCTTGAACAGCGGATGCAGCTCGATCGGCTCTTTCACTATTCCAGCCTGCTGCCCGGGGGGCTTCTCTATTCGCTGAAGACTCGGAGAAGGACCTGAGGGGCTCGAACTACTATTGCCTAAGCGACTCTCTTCTAATCGAGTGGACTTGTAATTTGACGGAGATTCGACAGGCGTTTTCTCTTGGCGCTCTAGGAGCGGGTTACGCCCACGACCGCCACCGCCTCCTCCTCCGCCGCCACCTCCGCCGGCGCCGCCGCCACCTCCACCTTGATCATCGTCATCATCGTCGCCCGACTCCGGTTCATCGGGTACATTCGGATCAAGGCGCGCATCAAAATCATAAATTTCCCAATCGCGAGTAATCCACTCAAGAAACGGACCAACCATGGGCCACCCAAGGCCTAGGGGCGCAAAGGCAGGTCCAAGTAGAGGCAAAAATTCCAAGCCGCGGCGGTTATCAATCTCGATTGCTCCGCTACCAGCGTCCTCGGTTCGAGAGAGATAACGATGAGCTTCGGCTATCTGATCCCCCGAGAGACTTCGATTACCTTCTAGCAGTCGCTGCTCGAACCCTAGAGAACTAGTCACTTGCGCAGTAGAGTCCACACGAGTGAGCGTGTGTAAATCTTCGATTGCGCCAAGTCCACCGTCAATCTCAAGTGGCGCGGGAATGAGTGCTCGTGGCTGCTGCAGAAAATTTTCGGGAACTGAAATGGTGACGCCAGCGTCAATTGGATTCGTCCCGGTCGAAGTAGCTATGAACTCGAACGGCTCCTCAGGAAGAGGTAAGGGTTTAGGGACGGGCATGACGGGAAATACATCTTGCGGAAACACACCCATCGGAAACATATCTAGGAGAGATACGGCCTCTTCGGGTTCGCGGATGCACTTGCACTCAATGTTGCACTGACGCTCGGCTTCTTCAGCGGGCTTCTTGTCCCCGTCTTCACCTCCACCACCCCCCTTCCCACGATCCTGAATCTCAAGACCGCGAGACTTGAACTCCCCAGAGGCAGCAGGAACTTCAGGATCCGCCTTCTTTCCAACGACGCGCCGCCGCGGGCGCTCATTAGCACCCGATGACCCATGATAATTACTCGAAGCAACATCTGACGGCGATTCGACCTCAGCGCTACCCGAGCTACTCCCCATTGCTGCATCCGAGGTGTGCGCGCGAGGCGTTTGCTGCAACAACTCTTGCAACATGGTTGGGCTGGATTGCCCAGGCAGCATGACGCCGCGCGTTTCCGAGGAGAACTGCCCCTCAATGACGTCGGTTCCACGCGGGCCCAAATCATCTGGGCTAGGAACGACGCGTGAATAGGCCGCACGAACCCCCGCCCTTCGTTTGGAAGGGCGGAGGGTTGCTACGGTACCGTCGGGAAGTTCACATTTTTCGCTACGTCCAGCGTATCGAGTGTCTTTACTACCGAGACAGGACTTACATCCACATGCACTACTAAGATCCACGGCTAATCCTTACGGTTGGCGATTAATGAAAAAACCCTGCAACCAACAGGTCACTCCTGGACTCGTACCGTTCAGGATGACGGCCACACGAAACCATCTCTTGGATAGTTGAAAATCAATTGGCTCTTCTCTGTCTTCTAGCGGTTCAACCTGCGAAGTCCCCGCGACCATTTGCCAGTCGCCGCGATCCGTAGACTCCAACACCTCAACCTTAAACGTTGTCCCTGTGCCAACCAGAGGACCGCGCCATAGGTAGAGCTTTGCCTCTTCATAAGCGGAAACATCGATAGGTAATGTTTCGTACCGCAACGCGCCAGCAAACGCAGTAAACCGAGGAATAAGAACTGCAGGGGTAACAATCTTTGTCATTGCGAGGCCTCCAATGGGCGCGCCCCGGTACGCGGGGCGCGCAATGATTGAGTGCGTACGCCGCGACTACGTCTGCCGCAACTCGAGGAAGCCAATTGCCCAACATGAAGCACCTTGCGACGTGCCCGTGAGCGTGACTTTGGCGCGGAACCAACGCTTCTTGAGTTCTGGCGTGTACTGAGCTTCTGTTTCGGAACCGGGATCGGCAGATGTACTTCCCGTACAGGTTGTCCAACTGTCTTGGTCCGTTGACTCTTCAAACGCAATTGAGAAGCTTCCTGCATTGTCCAGCAACTTGCCTCGCCAAGTATTGACGATGGCCTTGGAATACTCTGTAACGTCCATTGCAATGGTCGTAAACGTCGAGTCGCCTGCATACGTCGTGTATCGCGGAATCAGAACGAGTGGAATGAGTTCTCCAGCCATAGTGATTATCCTTTCGCCGTCGGTGTCAAATGAACACAGCCACCATCACCCGACGGTCGGCACGAGAATCGACGCTACCGACGCTTCAAAAAACGCCGACTCCACTAGTTAATGACGCGCCATGCCCCTAAAAATTGAATTGGACGAATTCGAGCGCCTCAACGCGCGAGCAGCTCTGTCAATGCACCTACGAAATGCACTTGGATGTATTCCAAGTAGCCGAGCAGCACCGTCAATGGATTCGGACGCCATGTAAGCATCGAGCGCTTCCCGTTGACGACCCGTAAGTTGCTCACCACGGGAACGTACAACATCACGCAGACTTACCATGCCCCTTGATTGCCGCATCGGCATCGACTCACTTGCCGCGATGGAGTCGTGTGCATTTCGACTTAGTACCCGCACCTGCTCCCTCGCAACATTCCGCGCCACCATTCGCAACCATCCGTCCGACTCAAGCTTCTCCGAATCGTCCTCCGCACTCACATAGCGCTCCCACACTCGAACACACGTCTCCTGCAGCACATCTTGTTGATCGTGAGGCTGAAGGCGATAACGCCTCGCCTCTTGATCACAGAGCTGCGCAAGTCTCGGGAGCCTCTGCTCGAACTCCCTAGCTCTCACCCGAAGACTTCCATTCTTCATTATCAACACCAATCTGTAATCATGAGAAGCACCGATAGACACACCGCTCCCCCACGCGAGCTCAAATCGCGTTCTTTCATGAGCGGCGATAACTTCAACCAACGCGCACTACAACGACGGCGCGCAAAGACGCGACCGACTGAGATCACCTACGAGGTGCGACCCTCAATAATCACAAAACCGGATCCCAGCCGGTCGCACAAGTTACTGTTGCAAGCACACGATCAGGTTTGATCGAAGCGCTACGCGTCACCCCCATGGGCCTCGTCACGTGGCGACGCATTCGACGCAGACTCCTGCGCGCGCCGGCGAAGCGCTGCTAACCGATTCGAAAATCGCAGGCGATCGTTCTTCACTTCACGTAGCCATGCACTCGCTTCCGCTCGATGAGGCTCGGGCAGCGAGAGAACAACACGTCGAGCTTCGTCAGCAAGGCCACTCGCAGATAACAAGCCAACTCCTCGCTCACGCGCGTACTGGAACGCGTCGAAGTCCAGGTCGATTGTGGCTGGCAAGTTGTGGCGATTCTTGGCGTCCCATGCGTTGCTTCGCTCGGTGTGGAGCACACGCCGGCACGGCTCGTTCTCGCTTCCGGACTTCGCGTCGGACAATCCACACGAAATGTAGTTCGCAAAGAGAAGCATGTCGCACCAGTCCTTGATCAAACCGTAGCACTTGGGATGGAGCCGTCCTTCGTAGCGCGCGTAGTCGTCGCCGAGTGGATTGGCGAAGTTCTTGGTTCCCACATGGGCAATCGAGATGATCTCAATGCCGTTGAGGGTGCGCAGTGCATCGAGCATTCGCAGCAAACGGCGCCACTCGGAAAGGGCGGCAATGTACCCCTTACCGTAACCAGGGGTTTCAATCGACTCCCACCCATAGAGTTCGCACAGGTGATCCCAAATCAGACACTCGACCCAGTCGAGCGAATCAAGAACCAGCGTCTTGTAGTCGGATTCGGCAACGGCGGCCACGGCATCCAACACGTCGCTAAAGGTCTTGGCTTCGGGGAAGCGAGGCACATCGAGGTAGCGCAGGCCATCCTCGGATGAAATAAACACAGGACTGGGGAACTTGCTAGCAAACGTCGATTTGCCCACACCCTCTACACCCTGCAATACGATGCGATCGGCACCAGGCCGTATGCCACGCGTGACACGCGTGAGCGTCATCCTTTTCCGCGGACTGACAACACTGTTCATCATGTTTTGATCTCCATCTCGATTGGGTCATACGTCGTTAAAGTGAAAGCGCGCAATACCACTGCGCGCGAAAGACATGGGGTCATGGGTCGCACTCGTTTTCGATGTGATGCAGCACGGCTCCTTCAAACCACTTGCGGCGCCCGCTCTGACTGGCGGAATCGACCTTGACGAGTCGGCATCCGACTTGTAGCGACTCAAACCGCTTCCAATAGCGGTACCAATGCTGCCGAGTCATGCCGAGCTGCGCCGCGCACCAGGTGGCATCGCGCAACGGAAGCGTGCAATAGTCAGGTAGTTCAGTAGCGCGCGCGTTTGGCTCGACGTCATGCGTTGATCGCCCACTTCCAACAGCGACCTGATTCATCGCATCGGCATCGACGCCTGTTCGATCACATGGTGTTCGGTCACGTGGCGTTCGATCTCCCGGATCCGGAAGCCCGGCGGACAGCTCGTGTGGCAGATGGGGTTGTTCAGCGTACATATCAACACACTAACGTATTTTTGCCTCACTGTCGAGCATATTTACCTTTTTTATGTATTTAGATACGGTAAATTAGTCCTAATCGGTTGACATCTCGCGCCCCTGCCCTTGGAGTCTCTTCGTGAGTACAACGAAAGAATGGCCCTGGCACGCCAAGATTCAGGCCGAGCGCGGGCGCCGGGGCTGGACCTATGCCCACGTAGCGCGACGGGTAAAGGAGGAGTCGAGCCTCACTCGTCGCTGGCTGCGGGGAGAGACGCGACCTCGTGGTGACGTCATTCCGAAGTTTGCAAAGCTCATGGGCTGGCCCATTGCCTATTTGATGGATGAGAACAAACCGTATCCGCCGGAGATGGACGACGACTGGCGAGAAGCGGTCCTGGATGGCCTTGATGAGCATCGTACGCGCCTCATGAATGCGATGGCGGATGATCAGGCCGTGGCGTATCTGGTGAAGGCGCTTGATCAGTTTGAGGATCTTCGCGAGTCGTTGGGCGAGGATTAGGTGTGTAGCAGCGACTTGCCTTGAAGGCTTCACGCGGCGCCGCGACAATGGCGACCCATTGACGAATTACATACTGTCGGATGGCAATCTGGCGCGCCCGATCTTCAGGCGTTGAGCCCGCGCTCAATGAGGCTCCGTGCGCTACGAGCCGATCCTTGGAGTCTATGAGGCTGGCGGAATCTTCGCGTGCATGTTTACCGTAATCAGGATCTCGCCGCCGGTCCGATTGCTTACCAACGCTGTTTTCCTTGGATTCGTTGGATTCATTAGAATCACTACCGCCGCTCTCTCGTCCGCGTTTGTTTGACACATGTGCTTCGTTTCCGGCCGCTTTCCCTCTCACCTAAGAGGGCCGAGAGGTTCCCAATGGCTCTCTGCGGAGGAACCATCTTAGGCATGGGGGCGACACTAACAAAATACTAATCAAGTGTTTGACCAATTTACTCAATATATTGTGGGCAATGGACTTATGTCTACTACTCAGAGTGCCTGATCTCTCCAGGAGAACCTCAGACTACTCGCCTCGTAGGCGCTCAACCTCCCGCTCCAGGTCGGCAACCCGAGCGGCGATCGAGGGGTGACCGTCCATGAGTTGATGTGCCCGGAACGCAGTCTCAAGCGTCGAGATCTTGGCGTACACCTTGTCCAGATCACGCTCCGCTTCGGGCCGACCGTAGTCCTCGTTTTCTACGTCCTTCAACCGTGCGGCTAAGGCCCCGAGCTCTCGTAGGGCATCGGATCGAGTGAAGCGATTCCCGCCAATGTCGGCGAGTGTTTCTTCCGCGTGATTCAAGCGAGTTCGCAACTCACGCATCGGACCATTCGTAACGCGTTTCTCAACATTATCGATGGCTTGACTGAGCAGCTCTTTGGTTGCAGCAAGTTGCATCTTGTGATTTCGCTCCCACCCCGCGGTGCGGACTTCAAGCTGACGAAACGCTTCGTCTTCGCGACCGTCTTCCCGAGCACGCACGAGGTCGGCCGCATGGCTGACCTGAAGGGAAGACTCGTGACGTGCAAGCGTATCGATATAGCCTGTGGCTCCGAGCCGCACAATCGCCGTGGTAACGGACATGACAAGACCTGCCGCGCCAATGATCCAACCCCAGTTGATGGGACGACGCGAATGCTCCGCGAGTTCTTTGAGCTCGCGAGCAAGCTTTTCAAAGTTGCGCTCCAAGTTTCCGAGTCCTGCTTGAACCTCGGCTTTGAACGACTCGAGATCGGTCTTGAGGCTGCCTATGCTGGTGTTCTTCGATGTTGTGCTAGTTGCCATAGTGTTCATCCCCCACGGGTGCCTCTGCACGAGATGACGCTACGTGTGCCTCGCGCACCGCTTGATCGATGGCCTCTTCTGCACGCCAGACACGAACGCTTGGCTTCGTGCGATGGTCGTAGAGCAGCTTGAGCCAAACGCCGAGGAGTGATCCCAACCCCGCCGACCACTTGATCCATGGCAACTCAGGCCAGAAATGAGCGGCGACGAGCGCAAAGAAGCCGAGCGTGGCGATACACGCGGGCGGAAATCCACTACGCATCCATAGTGACGATGGCTTGGGTCTACATGCATGGCTTACAGGCTCGTGGTTCATTTTCGTTTCCATAATCCGTATCCAAGTACCTGGCCGTTCTCTGACGTCATGCGCAGCGTCCGCTTATCGCCAGCGCTTCCGGAAACCGGCCACCATGAATGGGTCGTGGTCCCATCGCGCTGAAGAGTTACGTCGTTCTCCGGTCTTCCGATTGACTCGCGAAACGCATCTACCGTTTCTGCGCGCGCGGCGGCCCGCACGCGATCGTAGGGAATCGCGTCATTTGGAAGTGGTCCGCTCTCTTGATCGGGAGGTGGAACTACTTCCGGTATCGGTATCAAGTCGGGCTCAAAGATCACGTCGGGATTGGGTGTCGGGGGAGAGACATCGGGCGCGGGTTCGATGTGGGGTTCAACCGGTGGATCGACGACCACAATCTCGGGTTGCGTAGTGCACGCAAACGTCGCGAATGCGAACACCAGCACTACGCTTCGCTTGATCAGACTTGCTGACTCGTATGTCATCTCAAACCTCCACCGACAGGGGCTTCAACGGCGCCCACGATTCCCAAACGAATTCGTTCTCCCAAACATCGAACGGAATCCATGCGAAACACGGCGGCAGATCGTCGCCCATCACGGGGTGCGAGATCCCCCACCCATTCCAAGAGTTCATTTCTAGAAACGCGCCGCGTCGTCGTGCACTTGTCGCTACGTATTCGCGGTCGTACCCCACGATCTGCGTGCAATGACCGCCAAGCATGGCACCCCGAGCACCTTCATGCACACCCGTACGTCCCACACGCTCGGTATTGGCATAGACACCGCGCCCAATCACCACCGGACGTGCGGGAAGTCCATCGAGTCCGGCGAGTGCGGCGGCAACTTGCGTTGCACGTCGAAGATAGGACCAACCCACACGATGAAGCGGGCGCTCCAACGTTGCAGCCTCCGGCGGCAAATCGGTTGTGACGCGACTGGGGTCGTAGGGCCATGCGGCTTCGCTACACGTTCCGTACTCGCCGATCCAGCGCGCGACATGATGCAGATAGGCACCGCGATCGCGCTTGTGAGCGTTCCCACCCTCCAATAAACGACCGCCGTAGTAGACATCCATTCGCGACACATCAACCGATGCACCGGTTTGCTGCTTGGTAAAGGTCTCAAGTGCGCCGCCGAATCCATGCGCGGTACACGAACCAGCATGTTCTTGAAACTGTGCGCGCCACAGTGGCAGTAATACGCGCATAGGCAGCGAACTCATGCGAGTCGAGCGCGCTAGCCTGCGCGTGCGAGGAAGAGACGTCTTCGGTGTGGGCCCTTTGACGCCGCCAATCGGAAGCATCGATACGTCGATAGCCATGCGATCACGCCTACTTCATGAACGCATGCGGATCGTCCGCAGACGTCGTGCATGTCGGACACAAGTTTCCCGCAGCAGTTCGCTCCGCAGAAGGCGCTGGTGATTCGACCGCAGGCGCAATGGCTTGGACGAGGCCCAATGAAATAGTCTCATCGGACATGGAGTAGCTCATTGGCAGAGGCGCGCATGGATCCGTTGGGGCACGCGCGGGGGGTGCCGCAGGCAACGAATAGGGAGCAGCCGGATAGGACACAACACGCTGCACAGCTCGCGTCTGAGCGAACGATGCGCGTTCAACCATGGGACGTGCATCCGTACACGTACCGCCAATGCAGAACTTGCATCCAAACACAGGATCTCGAACACACAGACCATTGATCGTCTCGCCGACAACGGTCTGAACGTCAAGTGCTGTAGCGCGCTGGGTTGCGGGCGGCGCACTCTGCATCGTCGTACAGGCCGTGGCCATAGACAATGCGAAACCAACCAGTATCAATCGAACAAAGAACATAATCATCCTCCGCAATCGGAGGGTCGCACGGTTCTTATACGCGCTTGGTCAGAGAGAGGTTCCCCTCTTTTACTGTTCTCTCATAGCGACCGCGTAAGGGGAAGTATCTCGAAAGCTCATTAGATGATTCATCTGCACTCGAACGCAAGGGTCGATCTCGCTAAAGCGCTGCAATGTGCTGCACGAAAGGGGACCGTAGAGCCCGCCTTTTTCGCAGCACGGTTTTCCGTGACTGATCTATAGAGGAGCTACCGGCCTTTTCGTTCCATCTCGGTATCCAGTACCCGGCATCCATCTCGATATCCTCGTATCCGTTGGTGATTAACGGCTGGTGACGAATCCCCAAGAACTGCTTCGTTGCGGCTCCCATGAGATCTTCCCATCTGCATCACGACGAACCATTGTGACCAATCCGCCACCGCCATCAACCGCTCGAACTCGAATCTCAAACTCACCGTCGTACTCATTTATGCCACTCGGAATCACCGCCCACACCTCTAGAACTCCTTCATCAGCGCTGTCCGTAGCCCCAATCCATTTAAGAGATAGAGGATCACTTGGATCCAACGCAAGTGCTTGGACAGCTTCGATCACCCAACGAGATGTCGAGTGGTCACTTAATATCTTACGACGCTGCGTAATCGTTCTAACCTCCACTTCCAGTACTTTCTTGCGCAAGCACGCTGTCTCATAGTTGGGCTGAGGCTCCCTATACTTGGACGACGTGTCAGTAAGGCATCGTGTGCATGCGCCGCCCTTACAACCTGAAAGTACCAGAGGCAGCAAGACAAGCAGGAAGTTTCCGACGATTCTCATTTAGCTATCCATGTCGCGTTGGTGGACTCTGAGTTGAAGGGGGCGGGGTTGGGCGGTCATCGACCTAGCGATCAACGTCGTATTTCGAACGTCATTGAGTTGGTGAGATTAAACGCGACTTTGCATCCACAAATTGCCTTGGCCGCAGGACTGACTAGCGAGCGGCCTTTCATCCCATCTCGGCATCTACATCGAGCGGTGAACTCCGGGCCATACCACTTAGAATCGGTCACCCTATGGAATCACGCCCTCCCACCGGACCTAATCACCCGTCGAACGCCCAACTTCGGAGTCGAATCGAGACGCTCTTCGATGGTCCTGTTCAGTTTGAGGATCGATCCCGGACGTTCGGGCGCGCCCATGTGGTGTGGCGGGTGTCCACGCACAGCGGCGAGGCGTTCTTTGCCAAGCAGCACGAATCTCCGCTCCACTTTGGGCGCGCATTGATGGCCCATGAACGATGGTTTCCTGAGCTCAAGCACATTGACAGCCTTGCTCTCCCCCATGCCGTCGCCGTCGACTACGACCTGCATCTCATCGTTGTGAAGGAGATCGAAGGGCAGATCGTTGACAACGTATCGCCGCACGATCAGTTGATCGCAATGCGATTGGCCGGACGAATTTTGCGCGCGGTTCACGATGTCGATGACCGTCTGAATCAAGGGGATTCAGAAGCGGCGCACCGCGCGATGGCCGTCAAGTATACTGGGATACTCCCGGGAGAAGTGTCTGCGGAAGAAGAGGCATGGATACGTTCAATCGCCTCGGACACGTCCATCTTTCGTCATGCACGAGCGGTCCCTACTCACGGTGATTTTTCGCCACGCAACTGGATACTTCAGAGTGCAGAGTGTGGGCCAGTACTCGGCGTGATCGACTGGGAGCGCGCTCGTCACCATGCTTGGATTCACGACATCGTTCGCATGATGCACGACTACTGGGCGCGGGAGCCTGCAGGGCGTGACGCATTCTTTGCTGGGTATGGTCGCACGCCCAGCGACGCCGAAGAGCGACAGATCCTCTGGAGCAGTGCGCTAATGGCGGGAGCGAGCGTTGCTTGGGCACGCACATTTGGTGACCGCCACTATGAACAACTTAATCGCGACTTGCTAGCGCGCCTGATGGCAAGACACCCTCGAATTTGAGAAAGATACTGAGTCATCTCTACTTCGCACCCTTCGACGCCGGCTTGGCACGCATCTTCGGATGGGGCACAACGGCGGGCCAACGGATGGAAACCGACGTACCGCGACCGGGTGTACTCGATAGCGTCATAGCGCCGCCGGAAGCATGTACGATTTCGCGGACGAGATAGAGTCCGAGTCCCGAGCCACCGGGTTTGTCGGTGAAGAAGGGCTCGAACACTTTGGCTTGAACGTCTTCGGGAATGCCAGGTCCACTATCGCGAATGGTGACCTTGACGCTGCGCCGCATACGGCGTACTTGCAGGGTGATGGTGCCGCGTCGTGCTGCTGCGCTTGGTTCGGGTTCCGTGCCTTTTCCATTGGTTGGGACGTGAGCCGCGGCGGGCATCACGGTTTCGTGTGTGCCACGAATGGCGTCGAGTGCGTTCTCAACCACGTTGAGCAATACACGTCGAACTTGATTGGGATCCACGGAGATCTCGTGGTTGCCGTCATCGCGGCGCACGCGCATGGTTACGCCCACGTCCGCCGCACGCGATTCGAGCTCTTCGGTAAACGATGCCACGGTGTCGCCGAGATCGAGGACTTTGGGTTCCGCGCCGCCGATCTTAGAGAGCGCGAGGTAGTGCGTAATGATCTGATTGAGACGCTCAATCTCTTCGCGAATGGCCTGCAGGGTGGGTGCGATGGCGCGGCGTGTGGCGTCGTCAGCCTCCAGCTCGTCTTCCAAGAGATCCGTTGATATGAATAACGAGTTGAGCGGATTACGAAACTCGTGTGCCACGCTACCGGCGATTTTTGCCATCGCGGAGAGCTTCTCCGTTTCGATGAGACGCTCTTTGATGTGTTGCACTTCGGTCAAGTCATGAAACACAAATAGGTAGCGCTCCCGGTCGGGATCTTTCTTTGACGCGCGATTGTTGTTTGGTGAATTGTTTCCTTTGGATGTGTCTTTCTTGGATACGTCTTTGGATTGGCTTGAACTGCCCACCTCACCACTGTCGGGCAGGCGCGATGCAAACATGCGTACCGGCACCGACTCGCCACCGGAGCGACGCAACATGAGCTCACGCCCCCGTATCGCTCCGCGCTGGTCAAGATCGCTAAGAATCGTTCGGTATGTCTCGCCGTTCTCGAAGATCGAACGCAGCCCACGACGCCCGACTTCCCAGCGCTTGCGACCGGTCAAGCGCGCCGCGGCAGCACTCCAGCGGGCAAGCCGACCCGATGCGCGCACCGTCACAACGGCATCGGGCGTTGCACGCAACAAATGGTCCCAATGCAGCTCCCCGGGTGCTGGCAACGGCGCACCTTCCGACTTACGACGTCGCGACGATTTTCGCTTCTTCTTACGATCGCTGGCCTTGCGGTCATTCGCTTTGCGTTCGCCGGCCTTTCGATCACTTGCCTTGCGGTTCGCCCGTTTCTGATCGGGCGCGCGTCGAGCTGCGGTCTTCTGATCCTTCTTCTTGTCCCTCTTCTTGTCCTCGTTCGGCGCCTTCCGCTCGGCCACGTTTCCCTCAGTGGACTTGCGCTCCCCTGCCTTGTTCGAACTCTTGGATCGGGCAGATGCCATAGATAGGAACGCTCCGATGTGTTGCGTTTTAGAAACACACAGCGAACGCCAGCGCGCAAGCCTACGACCGAGGATACACGGGACGAGCCGCAAGCGGTATCCTCGACTCGTTCATTTGGAGCCCTGTATGTTGACCAACACGTCCCGCGCAGAAGGACATCGGCAATGCCTAAGGGCGCTGCCACTTGGCATCCTGCTCATGCTATTGACGTATTCAAGCGTCGAAGCACGGGAAGGCGACGGCTTTGCATCACTTCGGGGAGCACTTCACCGTGGACAGCCCGTTGCGCTGGGAAGCGCCATTGCAAGGAGCAGCCAACCGGAGGACCTCCTCACGCTGGCGCGCATCGCGTTTCGGGCGTCATCAAGCGATGCCCTCAATGCCCTTCGAGTCAAGCTTGAAGCGCTGGAAGAAGAAGGCCATGCCAGCAGTGCGGCCGACGTCGCGGTGGGGTTTACGAGTTTGGGGTTGGCCAAGGTGCAAATGGCCGATGAGACGCAGCAGGGATCTGACTTAAGTCTACTGCTCGCAGACGCTGTTACCCGCGCCAAGCGGGTCATAGAAAAAGAGAGCGATCCCCGCCATGCACTGCATCAACTCGCCGTGTTGTTGCTGGCCGAAGTGCGCCTCGCGGAGGGGTCGTTGTCGGGGCTCGACGTTGTTGAATCGCATGCGAAGGCATTCAAGGAGAATGAGTCCCAGCGTATCCCTGAGTTGGATGCTTACGAAGCCCGCGTGCTTTACGCGCGCGCAGTTGGGCGACCGCTTGTGAAACGCGCGCTCAGTCCGGTGGCTGCTAAAGAGTATTCACGTGCGGCTTCCCTTGCCCGTCGCACGCTCGATGCCATGTCGTCTCCCAACGTGTTGAGTACGCCAACAATGCGCGAGGCACTCGGCCTTCGGGAAGCGTGGTCGCATCATCGCCTTTACGCGTTTGAAGCTGCGGAACGCGCATACCGCGCGGTGTGGGCCACCGGCGAGAAGCCAACCGATCGCGCGCGCACGTTCGCCATTCGCGGGCTCACACGTCTTTATGGGAATCGCCCCAAGCAACTCGATGCAGCCCTCTCCAAGCTCGTTACCGCTGAGGGCACCGTGGCATCCGATGCGGCACGTGCGTTGGTCAAGGCGCGCATAGCACGGGGTGCGTTGGGCGGCGCCTTGCGTGCCGCGCAGTCATTCGCGTCTGAGCAACCGGGACCGGAAGCAACGCTACTTACCGGCAATGTGTTTCAGGCCATGAAGCAATGGCATGAAGCACGGGCACACTATGAACGCGCCTACAAGCAGGACCCTTCGTCGAAAGATGCCCTACATGCCTTGGAGCTGTTGGCGCGCGCCATGGTCCCCAGTGCTCCCGAACGCGCTGTCGAGATTTACGAAAGTCTGCTTGCGCGACGCCCAAACGACATTTACTTGCGCAACAATCTGGGGTTCATCCTACGCGACTTGGTAACACCGCACACACGCATGGCCAAGGGCAACCGACAGGTATTGCGTTCGGATGCACCCAAGAAAGCCCATGACCATCTCAAACGCTGCGTGGAGGTGTACAGCGAGGCCGTTGATCTGATTGATCCCGCGCTGGATGGTGAACGCGAACTTGAGGTTGACTGGGACTATGCGGGCATCATTAACGACTTGGCGTTGATCCTGCATTACTTCGTGGACGTGGAGGCGCCCCTTGAAGCCGAAGCGCTCTACCACCGCGCCTTGCGCATGACCGAGTTTGGCTTCAAAGACACCTACAGCCCGAATCTGCAACGGCTCTACCGCTTCGTGCTGAAAGACCGCACCTACGTGTGGTGGAAGACCGCGAAGGTGGCCAAGGAATCGATTCTCATGGAGCAGCGTGATGCACGCGGCACACTGGAGTTGGTCCCCGACGAACGCAAACGCGCGG
Organism: Planctomycetota bacterium; assembly: GCA_965222115.1. GTDB lineage: Bacteria > Planctomycetota > PLA2 > PLA2 > JAEUHO01 > CBDCTJ01. The sequence continues at coordinate 622,266 of CBDCTJ010000001.1, forward strand.
CGGCCACGCGCGACGAGGCAGCACTTCGGAAGATTCTGCTTGACGAACTCACGGGTGCGAACGACGGGGACGACCGTTAGGGGTTCGTGTACAGTCGCCGCTACCCAATTCAAGGGTCCAGGAGATCACCTCATGAACACGTCAAACGATGCATCGCGCTCCGGCATCTGGGGCCTCAAGCTCGGCACTGTCCTCATTGCGCTCATGGTTTTGACGTCGCCGGCATGGGCGAAGACGGTTGCCAAAGGGGAAAAGGCGCTTGCCGAAGGGAAGTGGGCCGAAGCCGCCGAGGCCTTCGCTGCTGTCGCCGAAAAGGATGCCACCGACAAGCAAGCGGTGTTGGGACTCGCCAAGGCGGCGCGTGAAGGGAAGCTGGCAGATCACCTCGTCACGGCCACCGAGCTCCTCGTTGGGCTTCGGGAATCGGCTCCCAAGGACTTAGAGCTCGCGATTGCAACCGGCGAAACATTCTTGGCCCGAGGACTTGCGGCAGGTGCAAGTGATCCGGAGGCACTTCGTTACGCCTTGGCCGATGCAAAGAGCGCCTTCGAGGATGCGATTGCTATTGATCCGGATAGTGAGGCGGGTCATGTAGGCGCTGCGCAGGTTGCATTTCAGGGCGCCGAGTTTGATCAGGCACTCAAGATCTTGGATGGTTTCTTGAATAAGAATCCCGATAAGCCGGGTCGTGCGCTTTACTGGCAGGGCAAGGTGTACTACTTGCGTGCTGGCGATGCCCACCGCGCAGCGGGGTCCAAGTTCCCCTTGGCGGAGAACGTCCGCAAACTCTACGTGAAGGCGAAGGCGGCCTTTGATGCCAGCGTATTGAAAGATCCCAACAACTTCGACGCGCAGATGCAGTTGGCCTATGCGTCGCAGATCTTGGGCGACCAACCCACGGCGGCAACCGCTTACGAGAAGGCACTTGCACTCGATCCCAAGAGCCAACTTCCGCTCAAGGGCTTTAGTGCACTTTACACTCATAAGCCCGAAAAGTACGTTGAGACGCTCACGCGGCTTAGCAAGGCCTATCCCAAGAACGCCGTTGTGTTTTATCACCTCGGCTATCACCACGTGCGCGGCAAGCGCTGGAGCGACGCAGTCCCCCACTTTTCTAAGTCGATTGACTTGGCCAGCAACGATCTATTCAAGGCCGAAGCCAATTTCTATCTCGGGTGGTGCTACGACCAGTTGAATCAGAAAGAGAAGGCGATCAAAGCCTTTGAGTCCACCCTCAAAGCCAACCCCAACCACGCCTACGCACCGGTGCGACTTGAAAAGTTTATCATGGCCGACGTGGCGCCTTCCGGCGGCAAGGCATTGGATCTCGATGGCGGCAAGCGCGCACTCAAGGCCTACGAACGACTCACGGAGATGGCGCCCAAGAACGTGGACATTCGCAACAACATCGGACTCATGCTGCGCGACGCCTATGAGCAAAATGGCCAATCCAGCAAGTACGAGGGCCTATTGAAGGCCTCCACAAAGTTCTATACGGAGGCAAGTGACCTCATTGGCGAGTGGAACCCCGATATGGAAGAGCAGGTGCCGTTCGCCACGCGTTACGGTCATGCACAGGTCATTAGCGACACCGGCCTGATGTATCAGTTCTATAAGCCAACGCGCGACTACGCGAAGGCCGAGGCGTACTACTCACGCGCGCTTGAGTTCAGTTCCGACGGCTACTACGACGCGTTCAACAACCTCTCAAAGATCTACACCGAGCAGAAGAAATGGGACGAACTCTACGACCTATGTGCTGCTTGCGAAGAAACGCTCGTTGCCAACGGAAAGGGGGCACCCCACAACGTCGGCCGCGCCCAAGCCAAATCCATCATGAAACGCTTGGTCTCGGAGGGTAAGGTCGAAGGCGAATAGCCTTCGCCAATTGGACACGAGAGAACGCGAAACGCCCGATTACCTACCCGCTGCGGCTCCGAGGTCCCTTTCGCCGCGATCGCCATTGCCCAACGGTCGCACGGTGCGGTCTTCTTGGGAGTTGGCGCTCGCTCTACGCGCGGCAATACGGCCGAGCGCAGAGAACGAACTAATCGTTTCCGTGCCTGGCATCTGCGGCCAATTGGCACCACCGGAGAGCCAAAGCTCAGCACCCGCTTCTTGGGCCAGCCTTGAGACGCTACCGAGGCGCACGGCCAACCCCGCAGCATCCGCGGTGACGTCCGACACGAGCACCACCACGTGTGGCTGCTGCCCTTCAATCATCTGCTCGATGTTCTCGGGCTCGGTGGCGACGCCCATTTCAAGCACCGTGTAACCACGCTCGCGCAACACGGTCTCCGCGAGACAAAGAAGAACACTTCCAATCTCGCCGCCGGGGCTCGCAAGCAACGCGACAGGAGCGCCCATGCGCGGACGAAGTCGTCCCGCAGCACGCAAGCAGGCGCGCACAAAACTACTCTGAAGCGCACGCCAGGTGCCTTCCTTCAATCGGCCCTCGTGGTGGCGACGTCGCAGTCCGTGGAGAAACTCGGCAAGTACGGCGTCGGCCGCTTGTCCCCAATCCGACGCATTTGCACGTAGCGCGAGGAGAGCGGCTTCCATGCGATCCGGATCCACCAATGTGTTCGCGCGATCGAGCCACTCGCGCGGCGCGCCCAACCGTAGACTCAAGTGCCCCGTGGAACGGCCCATGCCAGCACGCGGATCAACCAGCGCACGAAAGTCCATAATGACGCTGCGAAGGAAGCGTCGGTGGCCGCCGGGTGTGCGCGTGTGGGGAATTCGTCCTTGATCACTCCAGCGCTTGAGCGTTGTGGGGCCGACGCCCAAAAGCCGCGCAGCTTCGGGAAGGGTGATCACGTCGGACGGGCTAGGGTCATTTGCCATTTCTGCTACCTCGCGGCTTGCTACCTATTCGTGGTCGCATCTTCACGTCTAAAGTCCCTCGCAATCAAAGGGCCCAAATCCACCGAATCCTTCAAAACTTCTCTCATAATTGGATTATCGGCCTCGTGAGGCGATTTTCTGCAGCAATTCATACCGTCTCACACGAACTCAAGATGAGGAATTGACTAACGAAACTCGCTTGCACAATCTCATTTGTACCATTAGCGCACCACAAATTGCTCGTTGATTGGGAATATGAACTCGGAACACATAATTCAGTATGAAACGGCGCTGAGCGGCGCCCCTCATGGGCGATTCAGTAATGGACTCGCGTCGGACGTTTTTTGCTCGACCGAAGATTGGCGCGAATCCACTGTCTAGCCTGGACTGTTCATGACTAGTCCGGGTTAGGAACGGCATCGGTTGCGTGCGGAGGGACGGCATGGACAAGGACATGACGAGAGGCGCAACGGACGGCGCCAACCTCCGTACAACCTCGCGAGCCGTAAATCGCGGCCTGCTCTTTTTCGCGCTCACGGGCATCGCGGTGTGGGCATTTGGCCTGCTGGTGTGGCCGTTTATCAAACCCATCGCATGGGCACTTTGCTTGGCGGCCATCTCACTCAAACCCTACTACTGGCTGGCGAAGACCTGGCGTAAACCTCGCCTCGCAGCATTCGTGATGACGGTCGTGACGGCGCTGATGGTAGTCGGTCCCATTGCGTTTGTGTCGTACCTCGTGCTGGATGAAGCCCAGAGCATTGATCTGACATCGAGCATCAAGGATCTAGAAGATGCCCAGGGCGAGTGGACCACCAAAATCGACACCGTTCTGAAGAAGGTTGGCCTGCCCGGCCTCGATGACATTACCAAAGAGGTTGAAAAGGACCTCCCTGCAATGGTCATGCGCGTGATCACGGGACCTGTTCGAGACACGGCATTTTCCGTCATCATGAGCCCCTTCGTGTTTCTTTTAAGCTTCGCGGTCATGCTCGCAACCCAGTACTTCATTTATCTGGAGTCGAGTAGGCTCCGCCGCATGGCGCACGACCTGTCGCCCCTGGCAAATGACGATACCGATCTGATTCTGGCCAACCTCCGCGAGACAACCGCCAGTGCAATTATCGGAACTGTATTGGTGGCTGCCATTCAAGGGGCGCTGGGTGGCATTGGGTTTGCCATTGCCGGCATTCAGTCGCCGGTGATGTGGTCGGTGGTCATGGCCGCCGCATCGCTTATTCCATTCGTTGGATGTGCGGTGGTTTGGGTCCCCGCCGTGATCTACCTCTTTGCCACGGGCGACACGAGCATGGCGTGGTTCTTGTTGGGCTGGTCAGCCATTGTCGTTGGCAGTGCGGACAACTTCTTGCGGCCCTGGATTATGACGAAAACGGGCGCCAAAGACATTCATCCCATGCTCTTGTTCTTTGCCATCCTCAGTGGGATCGGCCTTTTTGGCATTAGCGGCATCGTCTTTGGTCCACTGTTGCTCGCGCTCTTGCTCACGCTCGTTCTCATTTACCGCGAACACCTATCGGAAGTGCCCGCGTTGACGTTCGCGAAGAATGCGCCCGAATCATGAACGCAGCCACGTCATGATCGCAGCGCAAGCGTAACGCCCTCAAGTTCAAGCAGCGCCCGTTTGGTATCGACGCCGCCGGGCGCCGAAAAGCCACAGAGTTTTCGATTCGCTGCTACCACGCGATGGCACGGCACATAGAGCGGTAGCGGATTGCGCGAACAGGCCCCCCCAACAACGCGCGCGGCACGGGGCTTTCGAATGGCCTTTGCAACGGCACCGTAGGTGCGCACTTGCCCGCGGGGGATCTTTCGCAGTTGTTTCCAGATGCGCGTATCGGTGCCGTTGTCAGGAAGGACGACGGGGAAGGCCAGTTCGCGTTTGGATCCCTCGAAGTAGCGCTCGATGGCACGTCCCGCGCCAGTGGTCATGGCACTGGCACGCTTGAAGGCGGCTTCGGGGTACTGCTTCTTCACCGCCGCCTGCAAACGATCCACGTCGCCGCCGATTTGAATGCGAATCACGCCACTGGACGTACCCGCAATGAGGACGGGGCCAATGGGCGTCTTGCGAACGCGCGTCATGTGAACGTGCATGCGTCCCTCTTTCTATGATCGATTTGCAGAGCGCGCCTAGCGACGCCCACCCAAGACAACGCGAAGTCTCACCGTTTGATCTTCACGAAGCACCGCGAGTTCAACGTCTTTGCCCGGTCGGAGCCTAGCAAGAAGTCGCGAGAGGTCTTGCAGGGTACGCACGGTCTGGCCCGCGAGTGACACGACGATGTCGCCTGGCTGGACTCCGGCGCGCTGGGCTGGGCCTTTGGGACTCACCGCCGAGACCAAAATGCCACGCGGGTCGGGTTCGCGAGACGGCACAACGCCGATAAACGCTGGGCGCCGCGGACGGGGCGGCATGGTGAACTCAAGCGCAGCGTTGCGGTTTGCCGTCGTGGTGCACGTGTCACGCACGAGTTCGGTGATGCGGTGCATGGCGTCGAAGTCCAGCGTATCTACATCGTCTGTGGGGCGATGGTAATCCTTGTGAAGCATGGTGAAGAAGAAGAGTACCGGAATGCGTTTTCGAAAAAACGAGGTGCTGTCGGTAGGTGCAGTGCCGCCCGGGTCACATGTGATGTTGAGCTTGTGATCCTTGTTGGCCGTGGCGACAACATCCCTGAGCCCTTTTGCCGTACCCACACCACCAACGTGCAACTTGTTGTCGCGGCAACGACCCACCATATCCATATTGATCATGAGGCGTATGTCGGCCAACGGCACGGTGGGCTTATTCACGAAGTGACGCGACCCAAGGAGGCCTCGCTCCTCACCGGTGAATGCGATGAAGAGTATGGAGCGGCGTGGCCGATGCGCTTCGTTCCCAAACCATGCTGCCAGTTCAAGCAAGCTCGACGTTCCCGATGCGTTGTCGTCGGCACCGTTGTGAATCTTGCCGGACGCACTGGGTCCGCCAGCGCTTCCAAAGAGACCCAGGCCCACGTGGTCGTAGTGTGCCCCCACCACAATGACTTCATGCGCCAACTCGGGATCACGACCGCGGAGCAAGCCCACCACATTTCGCGCATTCTTGCCTTTGGACTGCGTGAGTTTCGTCGTGAGGGCCACATGAACGTTCTTGGGCGCAAAGCTCTTGGGGCCGTCGGCGCGAAGTGACGTCTCCCAGTCCTGCAGCGTTGTTCCCTGAACATCGAGAATCGACTGTGCCATGGCCTGCGAGATAAACGCGTAGGGAATCGCACCACTGCCCGCAGGCGCGCCAAGTGACGCACTCCAATGGCCGATGCGATCGCCACCTCCTTTGGTGGTCGCGGGGTCATTGCAGAGCAGAAGCGCCACCGCACCTCGCTTGGCGGCCTGACCGAGCTTGTTGACAAACGACGCGTGTTTGACGTTCTTCCAACCCGGGTCCTTGCGCATCACGAGCACGACTTTGCCCTTGACGTCAACATCCGTGTAGTCGTCCCATGAGCGCTCCGGCGCCGAAATGCCGTAGCCACAGCACACGACTTCGCCGGAGATCGATCCAACCGCCGACACCGAAAAGGGGTTCCAGTCCTTTTCCACGGCGTACGACGTAGATGTGCCACCGATCGCGATGGAACACACATTGCCCTTCTGCAAAACCGGCTCGCGAATGGTGAAGGGTTGAAACCATGTGCCGTCCGTTCCGTGGGGCTCCACGCCCGCGGCCTCCAAGTGCTTTGCGATGTAGTTCGATGCAACGGTCGCTTCTTTGCTGGTGGAATCTCGACCGCGCATGGCGTCGGACGCGAGATGTTCCACATGGCGCCGCAACGATTCCTTATCAATGACAGGATCGGGCGCAACGACGTCGGACGCGTGACGCTCTCTAGCACTCGCAGCGTGTGGCTCGACTCCGAGCACAGCAACCCACAGAACCAGGACAATTCGACAAGAACGCATCGTTTCCCCCAACATCGAACCGCGCGCATGTGCACTCATGAAGGCTCCCTACCGTTGCTTCACGACTCGGTGGCAAGCAGTGCTCGCAGTGCGTGATCGACCTCTTCCCACTCGGGATGCGCTTCATGGGCTTCTTTGAGCAACCGTGCGGCCTCTAGCAGTCGTTCTGCGTTATTTCGCAAAAACAGCCCGTAGTTGCCCTTCGCACGCGATGGATTGCGTGCCGCACGCACGGCATTCTTGAATCCCTGTTCCGCACGATCGGGCACACCGAGGTGTTGATGGGCAACGGCAAACACCGTCCACGCGCGCTCATTCTTTTTCCGACGCTTGAGTGAGGCCGTCGCGACTTGTGCCGCCTCTTGCCAGCGCTCACAAAGCATGAGCGCGCCCGCCAAGTCGTCGAGGTACGGACCCCAATCGGGTTGCAACACGGTGGCTTTGCGAAAGTAGGTGGCCGCGGCTTCCGGATCACCGGTTTCAATCTTGGCGTACCCCAATGCGGCGAATACGGGAGCCTCTTTCTTGTGGTGCTTCTTGTGTGCCTCAAGCACCTTGGCCGCTTCCTTCGAACGCCCCTGGACACGCAGTGCACGTGTCAACCGAATCAACGGTTCCACATCGTTGGGGGCCATGCGCAGCGCATCGCGAAACGACGACGTGGCGTCTTCCCAACGTCGTTGCAATTCGTAGGCGCACCCGAAGGCAAACTGAACGCCCGCCGATCGCTTTACGTCCGACCGCGTGCTTTCTGCAAACGCGTCTATGGCTCGCCAGTCTTTGTAGCGCGTGTAAAACTCAAGCGTGCGAACAGCCAACCGGCTCGAGTCGCTGAAGGCTGTACGCGCTTGTTCTAGGAGTTTTCGCGCGACGGCGGAGGAGCCTTCGCTCTCGTTCGCGTCGACAAGTCGCAATAATGCCTTTTCGTCGCCCGCTGCAATGGCGGCATCGAACTCGCGCTGCACGTCTTCCGGTAGGACCGACTCCATAGCGACAAGGTAGCAGCCTGCGAGGCGAAATCCTGTGTGGCCCGCGCGCACTCCCCGGAGGCGAGACGGCCAGTAGCAAGGCGCATCGAAGCGCGCCCCGAACGCGCGCTTCGTGCAACATCCGGGCTAGCGAGCCACTGCGGCGCGGAATTTCGCCCAGGGGAAGTTCTTGCCGGGGCAGGCCGTATTGCAGCAGTCGCAGTGCCCAATGATGTCTCGGGGCGATATGCCGTAGCGCTTCGCAAGCCACTTACAGAGCGACACCATCGCGGCGAACTGCTTGGAGGTGGGCTCGGCATCCCCCTCGTCGAAGTCGCCTACGAGGCAGATGCCGACGCCGTACTCGTTGTACCGATTTCCAGGCACCTTTGCATGGGCACCCTGAATCTGGCGCACCCAGCGCGGGCCAACTTCGACTTCGCCGTCACCACTGAGGCTTCCGTTTCCAATGACGAAGTGATAGCCAAGCCCGTTTTCCCATCCATTGTCCTCGAGGTGAGTCTTGTGATACTTGGCGGCGTTGCCGCTGGTGTCATCGGAGTGATGGAGCACAATCCATCGCCACTTACGCTCTTTGACGCTCGACGGAGGCGCCCAAGTGCTTGAGGAGACCGGGGCGCACTCGAACGGGCAGGAACCACGCTTCGACGGTGAACAAAACATGCCATCGGAACTGCCCAACAGTTCATCGATGGAGCGTAACTTACGTTTACCACTCTTGCGGGCCGGCTTGGCCGCCACGCTACGCTTGTTTGAAGACGCGCGCCGAGCCACATCAACCTTGGAACTCATGGGTAGTGAGGCACCGGACGACGGAAGAGAACGAGTAACAACACCATTCGCAGGCATGACCGTGCCACCCAAACTCGTCGTTGAACCACCGGGCGTTGCCGGATAGACGAAGATGCGCGAACCCTGTTGCACGATGCGCGCGCCGGCGGGCCAACCTTGGTTGCCAACTCCGTGGCCAGCAGTTCCGTGCCCGGCAGCACCGTGGCCATGGGCGGGCATATAGGGATTGCTCCTCCCCATGAGGGCGCGGTACGGACGATGGGGTGTGGCGCTGGTTGACTGAGGCGAATAGGTTGGCTGAGGCGAAGGTGTATAGGTAGAGCGCGCAGACAGCGAATGCGCGTCAACCTCATGCGATAGGAACGTGACGACTCGGCTGGGAAGCACCCACGTATTGCCCGACTTCGAAACAATGTCCTTGAGCACGTAGCGCTTGCCGTTAACCGTTGCATCGGAACGATTTTGGTAGAGGCGCACGCGCACGGCGCCTTGCATCAATAGATAGCTACCGGCGTCTTGAACCGTGAGACCCTTGGACCGGGCAAATTGGCGCGCCGTCATGGATGCATCGGCAGCTTGTGCCGCCGTATGGTGAATCGCCGCAAACCCGGTCACGAGCAACGCGAAGAAGAGGCCGCGCTTCCAGTAGGTACGCGATTCCGAGGCGCCTGTCTGTTCCGACGCGTACGTCTGTATCTTCCCTGAACTGCTCATCGGAAGCTCCCTCGTAGGCCATGCGCGACCGCTCGCCGGTGGACCCTACCGCCACCAAGCGACAAAAAATGGCGGCCCGCTGAGCGCAGGCCGCCCCTCCATGGGTAATCGGCTTGAATTCATCGGCCCCGCAGCCCGCTGGCGCGCGGTTTTGCAGGCGTCCAGCCCTTGGAAACCATCCATCCGTCTCACCTTTAGACAATCGGGCCACTCCGTAGAATCTTCGTGGCCGATTTCGCGGCGGAATTCCCATCGATCGCCCGGCGACCGCGCCCCATGAACTAGGAGCTGAGTGGCATGACACAGGTCCCCAAAGGACCCAACGAACGGCCTCAGGGCTCGACGAGGGCGCGATGGCGCGGACCCGTCCTTTGGATCTGGATGGGGATCGTGCTGTTGATGCTGCCCCGCGTAGCCGCGGCCGCCGATGGGCTCGCTCCACCCAAGGCGCTGACCCTTGAACCGATCCCCTTTGCCGACGCACCGTCCATCGACGGCGACCTGGGCGAGTGGCGCAGTGAAGCAAGCAAAGCAACCCTGCTTCTAGAGCGGTCGGAACAAGTACACCCCACACGACGCGCTGCATGGGACGGTCCGCGCGACTTGAGTATGCGCGGGTGGGTTGGCCAGCACGACAACACGTTGTACATGGCGTTGCGCATTCAAGACGATGACCGGTTCCATGACCCAACGGAAGCGTGGTGGCATGGCGATAGCGTAGAACTGTTTATCAATAGTGACTATGGCACGCCGTCGTCAACCACCGGATACACGGACGGTTGTTGGCAGTTGTTTCTTATGCCCGTCAACGAAGAAATGCGATGGGGCGTGGTGTGGCGCGGTAAGCGCATGTTGTTTAGTGATGGCAATCTTCGCGGCGTACGCATGGCCCATCGTCTGCGGGGAAGTGAAGGGCTTGACATTGAGCTCGCCTTGCCGCTCGAAAACTTTGGCATCGACCCGCGCCGCGGTGCGCGCACCATTGGATTCGCGCTGGCGCTCAACGATGCCGATACGGCTCCGTCTCGGCCCGGTACCTACATGTCGTGGAATGCGGGATTCGATCTCTTCCAACGACCTGAGCATTTCGGCGCCATGACGCTGGGGCCGACCGCCCCGAAGCAGGATGCCGCCGCCGCGCCCACACATTCGCCACCAAGCTGGATATGGAGCGCATTGGCGCTCGCCTTCGCAGCGGGCCTTGCGTTGCTGCTCGCAGGCCCCGGAAGCCATTTTCTTGCGCGTTGGAGCCTACGCGCCAAATGCACCTCACTCGCCTGCATCGGGCTCCTGGCCCTGCTCATTCAACTGGTTGCGGGCAGTCCCGTTGAGGCCGCTCGCGCGCGCGAGACGCAAGCCATCGCCGAAGCAGCCAAGGCCATGGATCCGATTGCACGCGAAGCTGACCACGCCGGTGTCTTTGTCGATTCGAGTCCAGCGTCGAGGGCCGATCGACTTCGGCGTCTTATGTTGGGTGACGCCGTGCCGTGCATGCCCCCGGTAGCGGCTGCGCGCATGGTTCCGATTCATGAGAACGGATCGTTCGTCGGAGACGTCCCGCCGCGATACGACTTCGACCTTTCCGTCGCCCGTCAGTTCGATCTCCCCGAACCAGTACACGCGCGTGCCCTGAAGTTGGATGTTCGCATACCTGCAACGGACCGAACGCGTCGTGGCTCCCCCACCCTTGGCACATTGCGCGTATCAAGCAAAGACAAGCGACAGTTTGATGTTCCGGTCCCCATGCCACGCACGGAGCCGGGCTCGGCAAGCGCTACGTTGACGTTGACGTTGCCGCAGGCACTGACGTTGCACCGGATGGATTGGATACCGAACGACGGCGGCAACCGCGCGACGCTTATGCGTGTGTCGGCGCAATCCCCGGGTAACGACACAAGCAAGCCGTTATTGCTGAGCCGCCGCATGCAAGCGGGGATTCCTGTCTTAGCGGGACCCGGCACGCACGGTGGTGTGCGCGTATTGACGCCAGGCCAGTCGATGGAAACCGCATTGCCCGCGTTGGATGTCCCGGCCAATCGACTGTGGGTCTTGCTTGAGAGCGACGTGGCGTTCCCCGACCTCCTGGGTGACCCGGTGTTGGCTCGCTTGGCCGTGCACTACGACCGCGGCGAGCCACAGATCGTGGCGCTGCGCAACGGGATACACGTGGTGGCCAGTCGCCGCGCGCTGGGTCATGGAAATCCGCCACCCCTTGCCAGTCGAACCGCCTATGCATGGCGAGATTCTCAAGGATTTCGTCGGGAGCAACCCGCCCTGCCCGTGGGCCTGGACCCAACCCGCCGTCCCGTGCGCCTAACGCTTGAGAATCTCAAGCCCGGGGGACCCCTCACGTTGGTGGCTGCCACGTTGGTGGCCCACCGTGCGGAGGCCGGTGGCGCACACCTGCGGGTGACGTACAACGACGAGGGACCGCACGACACGGTGCATCGCCGCGATGCCAAGCACCCCGACTTTCACAACATCTTGTCTCGCGACGGCGCCACGCACCGAGACACGCATGGGGACGTGCGCGTTCATGCGACTCACACATTCGAGACTGAGGCTGGCGACGCATCACTTGAGTTTGAACGCGCCATTCCCGCCGCTGCAACGGACGCCGCCGCGCGCAAGCGCACGCTACTACTCGGATGTCTCGTCGCCGCATTGGCGCTTTTGGTGCTCATTGCTGTAGATGTCGCGAGTCGTTTTCGACAACTCACGTGGCGGTTGGGCTTTGGCGTCATCGTTGCGGCGCTTGTTCCGCTGGTTATCTCGCTTTTGCTCGTCGATCAACACGCACGGCGCGACATGGAGCAAGATCAACGGCGCATGACGGCCGCGGGAGTTGACGCATTGCGTTTACGGCTTAACGACACGCGGCGACAGATTCAATCAGCGGCCGAAGCACTCGTTGAACATGTCGAGTCACACGACTCCACGTCGGAGCGGCTCACACTAAAGCGACGCGTTGCGCTCGTGAGCCGCGCCACGCTGCCCTCCATGCGACGCGCGTCGGTGTGGATCCACGGTGCGCAAATTCCACCGACGGTTGTGGATGTCGGCGATGTTGCCCAACCATTGCAATGCGCGCGATTTCTTCACGATGCCGCGGGCGACTCCGGACTTCACATTTCGCCCTGGGACGGATTGTTGGCCGTGGGATCGGCACGTCGCGGAAGTGATGATCGCTGGGTCCAAGTGATCGTGGGAATACCGATTGACGATGACTACTTGACGTCATTGGTCAAGGAGTCGTTGCCGACACGTCGTGCCCAAGCGCACGTGGTCGCTGCCGATGGACGCCAACTCGCCCACGCAGATAGTGCCCACGCAGGCAGTGTGGATGAGCGCGGTAACAAGGAGGTAGCGAATCAAGCGCCGATGTTTGGCCGCGCCGCATCCATGACGCTCCCCACAAGCCCCTCAGCCACGCTTTCGCCGGTGCGCCTTGCCCTGGAACTCGACGCATCTGATGCCGAGGAGCGGCTCTCACGCTCCCGAATGCCGCTGCTTTGGCTGGGTCTCTTTGGACTCGTGCTTCTGGCGGGCGCCATCGGGTTGGTGGCACGTCGCATTGCCGATCCCATCCGCGATCTTGTCGACGTCACCAACGCAGTACGCAGCGGAAGTTTCGATGTGCCGGCACCCGAAGCGGGCAGTGACGAGATCGGTCAACTGTCGATTGCATTCGATCAAATGCGACTGGACTTGCGCCAACAAGTGCGCGACCTCGCGCGGCTTCGAAATGCTCAGGAGCGGCTGTCAACCACCCTTGACTACGGACTGCGCGCCGACATGGCCGCAACGCTCTTTCGTGAACACTGCCACGCCGATCATGCCATCGTCTTAGGAGCGCGCAGCCCTGCGGGCCCCATTCGCGTGCTTGCCGCACAGTTGGACGACGATGAGAATCGATTCTCTAGCGAACCGATGCCGCTGTCGAAGAACAGTTGGCTTGCGCATGCGTTGGCCACGCACGGTCCCCTGATTCGTAGCGCCGACGGCGATGGAGACGTGGCAGCCACGGGCATTGAGGCGCGCCTGCTTCGCCATGCACCGGCCTGGATGGCCGTTCCCCTACGCGCAGGACAAGCACTGGAAGGCGCAGCACTGCTGGGTTGGCGCGATAGCACGGACGCAACCGAACAGGGGGGCGACACGCCCCGTGTGCTGGGGTTGGCATCGATCGTTTCTAACTCTCTGCACAATGCCCATCTGTACCGCATGGCCGCATTGGATGAACAAACAGGCCTGCAAAGTGCTTCCGCGTTTCGCGCGGGGCTGCAGGCTGAAGTCGATGACGTCTTGGCGCACGGCGATTCTGTTACGGTCTTGCTGGTGGGACTCGATCAGAGTGAACACATTGCACGGCGCCGCGGCTCCGCCTTGGCACGCGCCGTTCGCCATCAATGTGCCGGTCGTCTCCGCGGGATCGTCACCGATGACATGCGATTAGGCGCCATTTCGAACCACGACATGGCGGTGCGGATGCGGGGCATCAACCGGCAGGCCCTAGACGAGTTGACGGCGCGCATTCGGACAAGTCTCGGTTCTATCGAAGTGGTACAAGAAGACGACGACGTACCCGCCACGACGTCGGTATCGATTGGTGTGGCGCGTGTACCGGAAGACGCGGCCAGTGTGGAATTCGCCATGGATGCAGCGGAGCGTGCATTGCGTGCAGCGCAGCGAGAGGGCGGAAGCGCCGTCGTTGATGCCGGTCGTTTGGAGTCGGCTGCGGTGACCATGCCACCCTTCGAGGACGGCGCGGTGTTCCGCTCGCGCAATATGATTGATGTCGTTGAACGCGCGCGCCGGGCTGCCGCGTCGGATGCCTCGGTCCTTGTGACGGGCGAAACGGGAACTGGCAAGGAAGTCATCGCCTCGCTCGTTCACAAGCGCAGCGCACGCGCTTCACGACCACTGGTAAGCGTCAACTGCGCCGCATTTCCCGATTCGCTGCTTGAAAGCGAGCTCTTTGGACACGAACGCGGTGCCTTTACGGGTGCGGAACGACGCCGTGAAGGACGCTTTGAACTCGCCGACGGCGGCACCCTCTTTCTCGATGAGGTGGGTGAAATGTCGGCCGGCGCACAGGCCAAGTTGCTGCGCGTGTTACAGGAACGCCAGTTCACGCGGCTAGGTGGCTCCCGGCCCATCGATGTCGATGTGCGCTTGATCGCCGCCACGAACGCGGATCTCGAAGAGTCGATTCGACGCGGCACGTTCCGTCAGGACCTCTATTACCGCCTCAACGTGATTCGCCTCGAGATTCCGCCACTGCGCGAACGGCGCCCGGAAATTCCGCCACTGGTGGAGCACTTCCTGCGTGAGGCGCGCAACCGTGCGGGTCGCGGTCCCCGTGGCATGACCGCGGGAGCCATGGATGTGCTCTACCGTCACCCGTGGCCGGGCAATGTGCGTGAGTTGAAGAACGTCGTCGAGCGCTGTGCCGTGTTTTGTGAAGGTGAACTCGTTCAATCGGCGGATTTGCAAATCGACACGCCGATGGCCGACGAAGGCGCCGCACTTTCTCCGCGCAGTGCCCCCACCGACGATCTCAATCCGAGACAGCGCAAGCTCTTGGAACACTTGTCACGCGTGGGCCGGTGTACGAACCGCGAGTACTACGAGATGACAGGAACGTCGCCGCGCACCGGACTGCGCGACCTGCAGAACTTGATGGAACGTGGGCTGCTCGTGCGTGAAGGCAAACGACGTGGCGCGGTGTACCGACTCCCGTAAACAACGGGACTCTACTTGGGAGCCTTTTCGCTCTCTTTCTCTCTGTCCTTGGCGTCACCGTTACCCGATTCGCCGTCCTTTGAGTCATCGTCTTTGGATTCACCGTCTTCAGATTCACCATCGTTGGGCTTATCGTCTTTCTCGGGTTCCTTCTTCTTCAACAGGAGATCGAGGGGATCCAGACGAAACTCATTCACACCATGGTTGCCTCGAACAACAAAGACGTAGTCCTTGCCGTCACAACGCACGTAGCGATGTCCCTTGGTGGAACCATCGGGCGTCTCGTCGCTGCCTTCGTCTTTGACGCTCTTACCTACGTATAGCGTGCGCACATGAATACGCTTATCTACACGCTGCTTGAGCGTGATCACGAGTTCGGGCGCATCGAGGCCAAACGACTTTAGGTCTTCGTCGCTGGCACTGCCCGCGGCGATGTTCTCAATCAAGAGCCCAGAAAGCGTTTGGGCTAAGTTGTTGACGCGGTTGGTGTCTACGTCGCCTTCGGCAGGCGACGCCATCCAATACACTTTGCTGGTATCGGCTTCATCTTTCTCGGGCGCATCGACTTCTACATCCACCGGGCTCTCACCACGCCGAACAATGGTGACAACGCGCTTATCCAGCCGCTGATCGATGTCGAGGCGGATCGTCTCGGCCTTTTCGGTGGGCTCCCACACGCTACGCGAGATCCAGTCGGCCACGTCTAAGGTCACGACGTGCCTCGGCACACCGCGGGTGCGCACAATTTGCTCGGCACCGTCGACCTCCATGCGCAGGAACGCATCCGGGTAGCGATCGTCACGGCCGAGTGAGAAGTCGGTGATCACATCGCCGCCACTCTTCATGGCGCGTACGTGCGTCCATCCACTTGTGCTCGCGTACTTGGCAAACGTCTCCTTGTTGGTGGTGACGAGGCCTCGGTTGCGCGCGCCGACCAGCGCATCCAACACGCCTTGCACCTGTGCCTTCAATGCGGGGTAGCGAAACGCGCTTTCCACGATCCACGAACCATCCGACTCGCGCTGCAACACAACACGCTTCTCTTTGTCGGGCGACGAACCGTCCACTGCTTGCTCGGACAGTTCGATGCGACTGATGTCGGCGTCGGAAACGTTTGGTGCAATGCGCGGAAAGTTCTCTTTGGCCACCGAACTTTGCTTCGAGGGACGCGCTAGCATGTAGGCCGCAAGGCCCACGGCAAGCAGGCCGAGAACGATGTTTCTGCGCTGGAGCGTCTGAACACGGCTCATAGGAGTCGTCCTCCGTGAACTAGTTACGGCGTAGGAAAAACACGACCAACCCACAGAGGGCCAGTAACAACGGAATGCCAAAGAGACTTGCGTACTTAATGGTCTTTTGCGTACTCACTTCAGTCTTGTCGAGCTTTCGCAACTTGGGTTGACGGGTGCGAAGTTCCATGAGGTCGTCGCCACCGGCCATCCACAACATGGTGCTCACGATGGCCTCAACGCCGCCCTCGCCATTGATCTGCGCCAGACCCGATCGCGCGTCGCTCGTAAATTGATCCTGGGCAAACTCGGCATCGGACATGACAAGGAGTTGAACGCGCCCTTCATTGACCTGTGGTGGCCCGTCAAACATCTGCTGCGGGGCGCTTTCCTCTTCACTCGGCTTCTCGCCTTCGTCCGGCTTGGCGTCTTCATCGGGCTTGGCTGCATCTTCGCCCGAGGAATTGTCGCCCTTGTTGTCGGGGTCGTCGCCATCGCTATCGCCATCGCCCTTGTTGCCCCCCTCGCCTTCGCCGCCCTCATCGTCGCCACCAGGGAAGGCGGGAATACCTTCTTTGTCGTCCTCGCCGGACTCGGCACCGTCGTCCTTCGGCTCTTCCTTCTTGAACTTGCCCTTCCAGAACGACGTTGCGGGTCCATCGATGTACACCGCGAGGGGAATGGCCTCACGACTTGCCCCCTCAAAGTCCAGCGACGGCGCGAGTAGTCCTGTAATGCTCTTTCGACGCACACCCTCGGATGACGTGGAGAGCCACACCGTCGCATGACGACCGGCCTTCTGCTGCACATCCTCATCCAAGGCAATGGCCGAAGGCCAAAATACAGGAAAGCCCTTCAAGCCCTGGAGCGCTGTTGCTTCGGGGCTAATGCCGGATTCCAAGATGCGCAACCAAAACGGATGCTCACGAAGTTCAATGCCCATGCGTTGCCGAAGGGGTAGACGGCACACCGCGCCGTTGGCCGTGTCGGCAACAACGCCGCGCTCCACCGTAACGCCCAAGTGTTCGAGCCACGACTCAAAGCCACTCTCTCGTATGGTTCCTTGTGAGCGACCCAACACGGCTTGCGCGTGAACGGGGTCGAGCAGCAAGATGACCCGGCCACCGTTCAAGAGGAACTGTTCGACGTGATACACCTCTTGATCGCTCAGGTTGTCGGGAGCGAGTACAAGCAACACATCAACGGCCTGCGGCACCGGTCGCTTCAAGTCGATGTTGTCTCTTACGTGGGAAGATGGCGCGAATCGATTGCTGGTGCCGCCGCTTGGATCCGCGATTTGCGACAAGTAGCGCGTAATGCGGCCATACCCAAGCTGTGTCGCGGTGGCCCGCTCCTGCATGGCGCCTCGACGGATGTAAACGCCAAATACGGGTGAGTCTTCGCGCGTGCGCCGAACAATCTCGGCCATGAGATCGTACTCCAGCGTATCCACTTGCAGGGCCACGCCATCGATCACCATGGGACGATCGGCGCCGGTCTCCAGCACGAGACTCATGTACCCCTTGGTCGTACGAATCTCGTTGCCTTCCGGGGCCTGCATGATGTGCTGATTCACGCCGAGCTTGCGCGCTTCTTCTTCGGCCGAGTCATCCTCCATATCGACCCACTGCACCGTGAGGTTGTCCGTCTCATTTTCAAGCTCGTCGAGCAACGCAACGATGCGCTCCTTGGGCGCGTCGTAGTAGGACGGTACGTCCTTCCAAAACATCTTGATGGAAAGAGGATCCTGAAGCTTGCCCAGCACCTTGGACGTGGCCTGACTCAACGTGAACTGTTTTTCTTCGGTCAAGTCAATGCGCGTATTGACACGCGCGAAGACGACGTTGGCCAACACCAATACGCCCAGGAGCAACAGGCAGCTCAGAAGCGAAAGCGAGCGGATGCGGTAGTTTCGATTCCCCATGACTAGACATACCTCCGATTCTCAACCGACTGCACATTGAGGTAGAGGAAGAAGAAAATGAAACTAATGAAGTAGAACACGTCACGAAGATCCACCACCCCGCGCCCCATCGCTTGGTAGTGCTTGGTGAGTGAGAGATTGTTGAGGGCCGATGCGAAGCTCACGTCACTGGTTGCTGCCATGCGCTGAAGCATGATGAACAATCCGCCAATGGCCGCGGTGAGCAGAAACGCGATGGTCTGATGCTTCGTGCGCGATGAAATCCAGGTTCCAATCGCAAGATACGCACCATTAAACAGGAACAGACCCAAGTAGGCACCGAGCACGGGGCCCCAGTCGAGATCCCCCAAAACGTCAACGGTAATAGGAATCGGAAGTGTAAGGAGGATCGCGATCAATATGACGGTCCACCCGGCAAAGAACTTCCCCAACACCATGGACGTGCTCGAAATCGAAGACGTCATGAGGGATTCCATCGTTCCCGAGCGGATTTCCTCGCTCCACAGTCGCATGGACAACGCGGGCACCAAGATAACGATGATGGGCGAGGTCTCGAGCCCGCTAAAGAGCTGGCGCATGCTGGCTTCGTCATAGAGAAAGAATTGGTTCTGAAAGTAGAACACGTACGCAATAGCGGCCACAAAGAGCGCCATCACAATCCACGCGATGGGTCCCACGAAGTAGGACTTAAGCTCTTTGCGGTAAACGGTGAGTACGTCATTCATGACGAGACACCTCCTTCCGCACCCGAGTCTTGGTTAGAAACGTCTTCCTTAGATACATCGTCGGCAACCAAGTTCGGTTCGCTCGGGAGGTCGGCCCCGGGCGCAACGGTGCCACTCGTGAGCCCTGCGAAGACCGTGCCCAGCGATGCGCGATCGGCGCGCAGTTCCGAAAGGGGAAGCCCCGCAGCGTGCATGGCGGCCGCTGCAGCCTCCAATGCGTCGCTGGGAATGTCGCCGCCAAGCTCGAGACGGACGTGAACCCGCTCGGCATCACCTTCCACCGGCGAAACACGTACGGACTTGACCTTTGAAATGCTCTTGATGGCGTTGCGTGCCTGCGATTCATCGGCACGCACAATCATCGCGATGCCACTTCCCATTTGGGCCGACTCGCGGATCTCGTCGATCGTGCCATCGGCTGCAAGCGTGCCGTTGCTGATAATGAGCGCGCGATCGCAAACCGCTTCAACTTCCGAAAGAATGTGTGTGGACAACACAACCGTTCGGGTTTCACCCAAACGACGCATCAACGCGCGCATGTCTTCCTGTTGGTTGGGATCAAGGCCCGAGGTGGGTTCATCCAAAATGAGCATGGGCGGGCGATGGAGCAAGGCTTGCGCGAGGCCTACACGCTGTCGATACCCGCGCGACAATGACGAGATCAAACTACGTTCGCGACCTTCTAGCCCCACAGCGCCAATGGCGTCTTGAATTGACTTCCAGCGTTCAGTGCCGCGCAGGCCGTGCAAGGATGCTGCGAAGTTGAGCGACTCGTTGACCCGAAGATCGAGGTATAGCGGATTGCCTTCAGGAAGATAGCCGATTTGGCGTTGGGCGGCGCGCGGATCATCGAGCACGTCTACGTCGCCAACCCGCGCGGTGCCGCTGGAGGGTGCGAGGAATCCCGTCACAATGCGCATGGTGGTTGACTTCCCCGCGCCATTGGGTCCCAACAGTCCCACGACTTGGCCTTGCGGAATCTTGAACGACACACCGCGAAGCGCTTTGGTCACTCCGTAATTCTTGCGGAGATCTTCGACTTCGATCATCGCGTGAAACTCCCTTGGCGGATGGCGCAGACACGACGCGGGCCGCTACCTCGTAGGCTCGCGCCACACCACGGAAACGCCGAGCCGAGCCGAAGCCTATAGCTGCCCATTCTTCTAGCCAATCCTGGATTCTTGTCCAACCCAGGGGCCCCGATTCGGGAATTCTGTGTCAGTCCAGTGCTAACGAATCTCAACACCCGTGCTGCCGAATCTTCGAAAGGGGGACGGTACCAGCCCGTACGAACGTCGGGACCGTCTGTTGGACCCGACGCCGTGGAATCATGAGGAGTGAATTCGAGGCGATCCGGCTCTGCTCGGACCTCGCCCCGAGCTGCTACGACTCAGAGCTGCTACGAAGTCGGGCCGTCGTCGGCAAACGTGGCCGGCTCGTCGGCGGCATAGGTAGCGTCGTAATCGTCTTCGTAGGCAGCCGCGTCGCGCTCCGCCAATGCGTCCTCAACGGTGGCATTGCGGCGGTCCAAGCGACATGCAGTCACCGGGTCAAGCCGGTCATCGACGTTGCCAACGGAGTACATCTCAATGATGCCCTCATCGACGGCCTGATTGATGAGATTGCGCTTCTGACGCGGGTCATCGATGCCGCAGTTATGCGGCCCCAACACCTTATTGACGAGATAGCGCACGCCCACGAAGGGAAGGCGCTCTTCCAACTCGTCTATCAGCCGAACAAACGGGCCCCAGAGATAATTGCCGAACTCGGGATCGGGCGCGCCATCGAAGAATGCTTCCGCCGCGGAGCCCGACCGCCGAGAGCGTTCGTAGCGATCGCGCCCACGGTAGTCATTGTCGTATCCGTTGTCGTCGGCGTGGCGCCCGCCCGAATAGCGACTCGAGTACCCGCCACTTCGGCCACCCTGACTGAGTTGACCGTCACCCGCTCGGTGACCTGGTGACGCGAAGCGCACACCGCGGTCGGCGCTCGGTGCAGGGGTGATGCCCGCAGTTTGATCCAACTGAATGCGGGTTGCTGCGCGGGCCGGTCGTAAGACCACGGGATCCAAGGATGTGCCATCGAGAATCTGTCTGAGGCTAAAGGCTTGATCGGATTCGCTAACCAGTTCGGCAAAGGGCCCGTCGGCTGCGTCCACGCCCTCAATGTTCTCCAAGTCGGGGTTCTCCAAGTCGGGCGCAACCAGGATGACTTCACAGCCTTCCGCGCGGAGGATCTGCATGAGCGGTACGAGCGCGGGTTCACCCGAAACCACGACGAACGCATCGGGCTCATCCCCCTCAAAGAGGGCGCGCATGGCGTCGATGGTCAATCGAATGTGGCTGCGGTCTTCCCCCTCGGCCGTGGCGGGCACAAGGACGGGCGCAATACCGGTGCCAACCAACTCTTTTGACGCTTCGGCATCAAGCGACCAGTCGGCATAGGCCTGGGCAATGCCAATGCGACCCGCACCCGAAGCAAAGCTGCGCAACATGCGAGACGTATCGCGAATCGTGGGGGCCTCGCTCTCTCCTTCTGACGATTCGCTCGACGACAACCGAAGCCCTTGACGGAATCCGGCGAAATCTACAAAGAGCCCAACCAAAGCACGCGCATCTGACATAAAAAAAGCTCCCAATGGTCTGAATAGAGGCCCCGATTTGATTCAAAACTACAGACAATCAACGCATCAAAGCAATACCTGCCAACGTCAACAATACGACGTTTGACTTGTCCACACGATCCACGGCAACCGAATCGTATGCAAGTCTAGCGTCGTATTCCGAAGAAACGCGGTCAATTAGACGCGTCGCTGCCTTTCCGCAAACCAGCCCTCGAAAAAATACCTGTGAAACACTGACTGTAGGACCGCGAGCGTACCTATGCATGGGGACACCGCAAGGATCGCTAGGGTGCAGAACTCGCAAGGTCGCCCAGAACGACGCTTCGGCGCACGCTGGCGTGACGACGTGGGCCAAAGGTCATTGAACAAGCCCATGAACAACAACCCCGTCCCGTAAAGTCTTGACATGGCAGATCGTTCCCCTTCTGACTCGCTGAGCGAGATTCACGCGCTCGTGACCGGAGGTACGCGTCGAATCGGTCGCGCTATTTCACTCCACTTGGCCCAACACGGTGCCCAAGTGACCGTGCATACCGCCAGTGGATCAAGCCGGATGCCGAATCTTGAGCGGGAGGCCAAGCAACGCGGCGCAACACGGCCCTTAAGGAGCACTTGCGCCGACTTACGCTCATCATCCGAACTCGACGCTCTCGTCACTACGCTTCGAGGCAGCGCACCGCCCATAAATGTACTCATCAACAACGCCGCCGGATTCGAAGCCACGCCATGGGGCGCATGGAGCGATGATGCATTTGATCAACACATGCAACTCAATGCCCGTGCGGTCTATCGCCTCTGTGGACTGCTCGGCGCCGACATGAAACACCGAGGCCACGGCGCAATCGTCAACATCTCATGCACCTCTGCGGCACGACCTATGAAAACGTACTTGCCCTACTCCGCAAGCAAGGCCGCAGTGAGCAATCTCACCAAATCTTTCGCGCGCGCGCTCGCCCCCGAAGTGCGCGTCAACGCCATTGCCCCCGGCCCCATTCTCCCACCCGCCGGTGCCGACGCATCACAGGGAGACGCCGCTGCCGACAGCACGTTGCTCGGTCGCTATGGTGATCCTAAAGACATCGCGCATGCGGTTCACTTTTTGTTGGTGCAGTCTTACGTTACGGGTGTTGTTCTGGCGGTGGATGGGGGGCGGACGGTTGCGTAGCTGGCTGCGTGACGTTAATGGGATTGACGCCCCAGAATCAGGCGGTATCAACTTCACGACGCAAAACATCGGAACTCCAGATGCGTTCTGCGAGTTGTCGATAGAGCTCCTGCCTCGCGTCGAGATCCGACTTCTTGAATTCTGAATGGGGGCGAAAGGGCAGACCAGAATCTCTTAGAAACTTGAGGAAGCCGGGGTTGTGCTTGTACGTGTTCTCGTGGAGGCTCTGGGCCAAGAGATTTTGACCGTGATAGTGCGACACCTTTGTTGAATAGGGTTTATCGCCGTAGCTCGCATTAAATGGCTTCGGTAGCAACAACAGACCGCCTATTCGATTGCGGTATTCACTAAAGTCGGCAGGGTGAGCAAATTCATCGCTGTGCCGCTCCGGGTGATTCGCCCAGATGTGTTCCACTTCGTATCCATTCTTGCCGCGCTGCTGAATGTACTCGGCGTAGCGCGAGGCCTGCCCCGACTGCGTTTCGACGTAGTCGGTCATCCGAGCGAGTAACCGGTGGATCAGGCGCCCATTCATGCCGTGGAGTCGAAATCGATCGTTCTTCGCGAAGGTTTCTTCCTCGGCTTCGAGACGTTCGATCAAGATGCTCGCAAGTTCTGCGGCTGACTTGCCTCGAATCTTCAGAATGACCAACTGAAAGATATTGTACTGCATCGCTGAATAGCTCGTCGCTTTCCAGTTCCATACTCGTCTGGCAATCAAAACATCGATATAGGCGGCGACGATGCGGAACTTACGAAGAACGTCTTCTTCACTGTCACTACGTCGTAATGGGGCGAGCAACGCCGGATACTGAAGCGTAAAGTTGCTTTGGGCGTTGTAATGGATGGCCTCAAGTCCAGGGGTGCGCGTGTTGGCCGCCATTCGAATCCGTTCGTACCAGCGCCCATAAAACGCGAAGTCGTCTTGAATGAAATCGCCGAAAGCCTGACTCGACGTCAACGATAGCGACTCCTCGTGGTCGCGAACCCAACGATGAAACTCCGTTCCAATCAGATCAAAGTCCCTAGGCTTCGCCCCGCGCTTGCGTTCGCGAATCGTCTGTGCGTGTTGACTCCGCAACCACGCCTTGATGGCGTCCGCCTCTTCTTCCTTCCCGAGCTGCCGCAGCGCAGCAACGCGCTCTCGCCAGACGAGACTGGCCTCGGTACGTCGCGTCGAATCACTGATATTAGCGAGAAGATAGCCCTTAAGCATGTCCGTGGGCGTTAGAGAGAGGCCACGGTCGTTCATGGTCTCAAATATCGTGTACGCGTCTGCGTCTGAATACGCCGTAATTTCTACGAAATGGACATTCTCAATTAGCCAATCAGAAAAGTACGGCAGCGCATCGCCGCTTAGCTCCTCGGGAAAGCCCTCTTCAATGTCTTGAAAACGAGCGAGAATGTTATGCACCGATTCCGACTGATCCGTGTCATCGAAGGCGGCGTCCGTAAAGAGAGCCTCCATACACTGCGATCGTTCAGGCACATCGAGGTTGAAGGAGCGCCGCCCAACCTTGTACGAGAAAATCAGGTTCGCAAGCTCCTTCTTTTGATCATCGTCACTAAGCTGGCGATAAAGATAAATCAGGAGCAATGTAATCGTCGTTAGTCGCTGCTGTCCGTCGATGATGAATTTGTGACCATCCTTGTCACTGATAATAATCGAGCCAAGAAAGTAATGGCCGTAACGTTCAACCGCACTGCGTTCGTTGCCCGATTCGTGACTATCGAGAAACTTTTCACTTAGATCATCGAGGAGTTCATCGACCTGCTTCGTCTCCCAACGGTACTCGCGTTGATAGTAGTCAATTGCGAACTTTGCATTCCCAAGTAGGCTGCGAATGTTCCGGGCGTTCCCACGAATCTCTCTCAATTTACTAACTCCTGGTCACAGACGATCCAAAGGGTACCGTTCTGTGGCTCGCCTCACTACTTTCACGACCGAAATCCCACTCGCGGGGACGCTATGTGCGGGAAAATCCATACCCTTCGCAAGTAGACACGAAATTGGTACAGGTGTCGTGATCGGAGCAGCGGGAGATGTGCAAGACGATGATCTCTGTTTCCCACTTCCGATTCACGTGCCCTTTAGTTTGGCCCTTCGACGCGCTTTGCGTGGATCGTAGATCCACGCACGCTTGCTCAGGATCTACGATCTTGTCGGGTCTTCGACCCTCCAGATCTCCGACACGCACCCCGAGACGTTTACGACTCTGGTTTTCGGGCTGTCTGAGTCTCTAATCGTCAAAGGTGCACTCTTGGAGCGCAAAGAGTACAACGAAAGTCCGCGCGCCTCCGCCGCCCATTCAGGGCGGTTTCGAATGGAGGAATCGATACCCAGGGCTGCGCATCGCTTCGCGCTGCTGACCCTAGGCTATTGTCCCGTGGCCCCTAAGGGGCCGTTGAGAATTCCAAATTGCGCCAACGGCGAGGACACTGTTTCTACTCGTGAATTCCACCACATGTCTAACGGATAGAAACCCAATCTCCGTATTCACGGCTTGCGTTCGCCGACGCCTCTTCGTAGGAACAGCACACCTACCAACTTGGTATGGTCGCCGTTCGGAGGATTCCGATGGGACTCGCACGCAAGGGCTCACGCACCATCCATGCGGACGGTCGCGACTATCGATGGGTCGTATCGCCAGACTGCGGATACATGTGCCTTGTCATTGAGCACGATTCAGGCAACGGCCAACGTCTCAAGGCGCGCGTTTCGTACGGCGATGAGTCAGGCGCAATAAACCCGTCGTCAACCGCGCACGGACCGGTGACGCCAATGATCGTTCGTCGTGCGATCGAACTCGCTATCAGTGACGGCTGGAAACCGGAACAAGGCGGACTGCCGCCATTCCGAATAGAAGACGCCGATGAGAGACTCTGGGGCACGTAAAGACGCCATACTTCGTTCTTACTCGTCAATTTGGGATCTTACGCTCGATAGAATTCGTTCCTTTCGAGTGCAGCATTCTGGAATGCACGATTTCCCAGGGCATGGACTCCTCGCTATTCGCTATCGGCTTTGGTCTCGCTAGGCCCTTCCTTCTCTTGATCGTCTTCCTGGAACACGAATTCCACAGCTACGGCAGCGCTTGGTGCCCTTGGTGAGAACCTCGTAATCCAGGAGACGTGGTAGGTATACGGACAGAATCCACACCACTCTCAGGTAGACACGGCACGTCAACCGATGCCGTGCACAAATCTCCTTTCAGCCCAGACCGCGCGAACGAACGACCCGACGTTACCGTTCGCGCATCGATGGAAGGGCCTTCTCAATCATGCCCACGATCGCCTCGGACAACTTTTGAGTCTCTACGATCGCTTCGAGCTTGTCTGCATCTGATGACGTTCCGAGCCTTGTCACGATGTTCACGAGTGTCACTTGGCTTCGCTCCGAATCTAGATCAGGCAAGAGCTGAAGGGCTCCGGCGACTGCTTCCTGCTCCGCTTGATCGCCATCGGGATGCTCAAGTGCCATGAGCGTTTTGCCGTGAAGACTGTGAGTATCGCGAAGACTCAGCTCCTCGACATTCGCTTTGATGATGAGTGACGAACGAGGCCTCACGTGGGCGATGGCTCGAACAACGTCATGATAGCGCTCACGGTACTTTCGCCACAGCCTGATCAGTTCCTTTTGAATAGCGATAGACGTACGCGCGCGAGATAGCGCCTTCACTGCGGCTAGAGTGACTTCTATGCGTTCATGCCTAAGCAGTCGCAGAAACGGGACCTCGATCTTTGCGCCGACTACCTCGCCATCCGCGTGGCCGATCAGGGGCAGTGCTACGCGTCTCAATACAGCAAATTCCTCTGTAGTGGCGACACGGATTGCGCTATCGAGATCACCCCCCTTGTCTGCCCGAACGACGCGAAGAGCATTGAGGGCCGCGATACGAATGACTCCGTCATCGCTATCTAAGTACTTGCGTACGAGCGTCTCCATGGCCGCGCGGTCATACGCCACGCCTCGAGTAAGCGACAGGCGATTCAGCGCCCGTCCAATCAACTCGGGTTCGTTGCCAGACAGGATGGCGGATAGTTCGCTGATGGCCTGGCGTTGCTTCGCTGGATCGGCACTCCTGAGATTCGATTGCGCGTCAATCTTCCGAAATGGCGTAGGTGGATCGCGACGTTGTGCTTCCCAGAGCAGGGCTTGTTCATGGTCTCGAATTCGAAAGTCGAGTTCGCCATCGCGTGACATGACTAGATGGAATCCCGCATGCCCGCCAGATCGATGCCCACCTCCCCACGCAATCGTGCCGTCATCCCAAATGGAAAAACCTGCATGCGAGCACTCGTTCTGACTACCTGGACCACTACGAATCGTGAGCCCTGCGGCGCCGCCGTGAGGTGCTTCGAGACGAACAGACGTACCTGGATTTCGCAATACAACGTAGGGCGCATCGCCGTGCATGAGGGCGAGTTGAAGGCGGGTCGCCCCCGTTCGAGCCTTGAAGCGTAGCAGAGCCTGATGGCTCTCAAGACCAAGTGCGATTCTCTCTCTACGTTGGGCATCGTGGACCAGCAACCCCGATGGACTCAGTGAAACTCGTGGAGTCCCCTTGTCATCGACAATGATCAAGCTCCTTACACGGAGATCGCCTCCCGGCTCGCTAGGCCCCAAGGCATCAAGTCGATCTTCTAGTTGTTTAACTCGTTGTTCCAACGTAGCCGACTCATCTTTCGCATCGGCCCAACCGGAACAGGCGATGCCCACGAACACGGCCAGCACAGCAATCAGTAGCTTCATGTCGATCCCTTCATCACGAATCGCGCTTTCTAAGGATAGTGTGCCGCCTTTCTTCCCATCAAGCTGATGGCTTTACGCTCGATGATTTCGCGCTTTCTTGCGCTCTGCGGCTCTGCGCGCGGCTCTTCTTCTCATCTCGCCAAAGGATTCCAGACGATTCCGGCAGACGTAACATACTCCGGTTGCGCTCTTTCAGAGCGCTTCCGTTCGGGGCGTAAACTCTACCAGGGTTCGCTTCGCTCACTCTTCGCTATCAACTTTGGCTCCTTCGGAGCCATGTCCTTTCGGCTGTCTTCCGGAATGCGGCGTCCACTCTTCAGGCTGCGCTTGGTGAACTTCGTGCCCTTGGTGAGATCCTCTTCTTCAAAGAGCGTCCTACAATCAGTCATCCACACACCAACAAGACGGCTATCCCCGACGCGCGCGCATCGCTTATCGCGCCATCGCACGCTCGGAGAGCTGATCGCGAGGGGCATCCTGCGGATCGTAGTCGCCGAGCCGATGCACGTGTTCACGGTAGTTGCGAAGATCGAGCAAGGAGAGCGTTTGCACCGTGCGCAGTGAAACCAATTGCGAACTCACACGACCCGGATGCCGAAGAATGGTGGCGAGTTTCTGAACGCCTCGTTCCCGTGCCACGTCTACACCCGGCTCGTCCAATACACGCAGGGCATCGCCCACACCATCTACATTGTGAACGATGGCACGCCAGGCAGCCTTCTTGGCGTACTTATCCTCAACGTCTTGCTGTGCCCACCAGCGATTGAAACGACCACGTGCGGAGATGCCAATGAGACCGCGACTGGGTAACAGTGGCTCTTGTGCCGCAGCAGCCGCAGTTTCGTTGAGCATGGCTTCAGCCGAGAGATCGGTGCGCAGCCCGAGATAGTCAGCTCGGTAGCACATCGCCAATGCACGGATCATGCGCGGATCAAACACGCCCTGTGGAACGCCCATCGCTGAAGCAACGTCGTCAACTAGGCCGCCATCCATCATGCCCGCAAGCGCACGCATGTCCGATGCGGCGCGATCGCGCTCGCGGTCTACGCGGCGACGCTGATCGGGCGTGGCGTCGATGAAGTCCAAGTCGTCTTCAATGTGTGCGCCGTCCAAGCCCGTGGCATCGCTTCGCGGAATACGCACACCCATGTACTCCGCATCAAAGCGTGCGCGCATCCATAGGGCCGCCCACACAATGGGACCTCGCATGCGATCAATCTTTCGACGTGCCGCATGAAAGTCGGCATGTGCCGTGTCGGTGCGAATCAGATCTGCACGCGGTTTGCGAATTTGCCCCACGGCGCGCACAGTCCACGCCAGAACCCGGCCCACATTTCGCAGGGTCCGCCCTAGAACCCTCACGGGCAACCAAAGGGCACGGCCGCCGCCCAACCAACGGTTGTAGAGGCGATAGAGATTAAGCACGCGACGTTCGCGAGGTCGCGCGTCGAGTGGGTACGTTCCAAAGACTTGGCGAAACAACATCTTTCGATCGTCTTGCAGGCGAACCAAGATGTCATCCCCGAAGAGCGACGCAACCTCGGCGTCGCGATGGGGATCGTCATCAAGAAAATGAAGCGCGGTAAACTCGGTTGTGACATAGTCGCGTTGGCGCGCGGCTTGTTGCTTGCTGCCCGTCGGCCGCGGGTCGCCCTTGGCGAGCGGGATTCGGTGCTGCCAACGTTCCAAGACCTCGCGCTCCGCATCGGGCAACAAGACGCGTTCACCAAGCGGAACGGCGCTACGGCAGTAGTCATCGATCAATCGGGCACACGTTTGTGACATCGCCTTGCATATGAACGAAAACCACAAGTAAGGGACCGCGCAACGTTGAGCGACCGCCAGCAAGATCGAGCCGTGCAAGCGCTTTGCGTTCCTTCTTGTTCATACGACTGGACCACGAACGCATTTGCGCGATCGCCGGTGCACCCAGGAGCTGACTGGTTGGTGCGCGCATCCGATTCACCGAAGAGCGCGCCATCCAAGTTGTCGCGATAGAGCAGCGCGACGCGTTCCATGGTTTCATTTACGTCGTCGTTTGAAGGACCTTCATGAGGTTTGACGAGCCAGCTCTCGACAAAGCTCTGAAACACGCTGCGGCGATCGGACTCCCACCTCAATCGACGTTCGGCCGGCGAGCGCGTCTTCGGGTCGCAACACACCGGCGATCAAGCACCACACTGTCGCGCTCAAGATTGCGCCCCTTAAACGCCTCGGTAAGCGCAATAAAGTTGGCGTGGGCCAGTTGTTCATAGAACGACGTGGCCTGCCCCGCAACGCGGCGCAGCCACCATCCGATGCCAAGAATTATCAGGCAAATGCTCCCCAAGATGAGCAGCGTTGTACCGACATAGCTTTCAAGCCACTTTGAAACGCGGTGCAACCATCCGCCCTTGGGTTCTGGCTTCGCTGCCGGCGCGGCGTTGTTATCGTGCTCTTCCGCTGTGGCCGCCAACCTCTTGATTTACCGATTCGGATGCGGGCGGGACGGTCTTCGCGACGCCCAAAGACAACAGCAGTTGCACCAACAGATAGAACGTACCAAACAGCAGCAACCGATAGGCCGGGCGCGATGACCCTCGCACCAACGCGTTGCCCACGCGATCCACAAACTCCGCAGGGGTCACCGTGCCATGCAAATCGGCGATCCATAGCGCTCGATCGCGTTGGCGGCCAAGTTCGCGCGACGCTTGAACGGGCCGCGGCCACAGTCACATCGGCGTCCGTCATGGTGGGCGAAAGCCGAGGCACGTAACGTCGAATGATCGGCAGCCATCGAATGGGCGCCCGCCGGAAAACGTGCGAATGGCGCGCGCGGATCGTTCGACGAAGTCACTTCCGTAACTCGGTCTCCAGTTGTTCGGGGCGTGGCGGAGGACATGCGAAACAGCAAAGCGTCGGCTGTAATCTCGGGTCGCATCTCGATTGCCGGTTTGCGCGTTTCATCGGGCGGCTGCAGCCAGCCTCGATCCCGCGCGCGCCGATAGGACGTAAGTCGCGCATCCCCCACCTCGTCGCGCTGCTCGGGGGCGGTCTCGTGCAGTAAGTCCTTCCAGCTGTCGGAAAGTTCGTTGCGAAGAGCCCACCCGCGATCGGCGTCGTCGAGCGCACGTTGCGCCACGTCGCGGCGCTCTGCCACGGTGGGATGCAGAATGATGTTGCGATTGAGAAGGTAACCGTAGCGGCGAACCAGCCCGGTCCATGCCACGCGAGAGAAATCCAAAGGCCCGCATCATGCGGATCAACGGCATCAGAAGGCGTACGTAGCGCGCGACGCGAGTCAGACGAAGAAGCGAAGGACACGGGCCAATCGTGTATCGGAAGGCGCCGGGCTGGTAGAGCGCACAAGGCCAAAGGGAAGTGGACCGAAGAAAGTCGATGAGGAAGTGGCGTCCGAAACCACTGCCACTTGCCCCGCACATGCCGGAGTTTGACGAAGAACTCCGTGAGAAAAATGACACACGCCAGCGTGGTCGGACGATGGCCAGCGTGACGAATCGCGCCGCGGCTCAGGGGAACGATTGCCTCCACCAGAAGAATGCCAATGACGAGGAGGATTAGCCAAAGTATCAGTCGTTCGGAACGGCCGACGAGCGTTGGCCATACTTGACTCAGCGTGTGTTGAAGTTCCACGTTCTTGAAGTTCAATCGACAGTCGGCGGCGAAGACGTTTGAGCGTTCGTCGTCGCCGCCGCCTGCGCGCCTCTCAATACTGCGTGTGTGCCAGCGAACCGTGGTCGCCGGTAGACGACGAAGCACACCACCGCCTCACGCGGATCCATCTCGTCCACTTGCGCCAAGGCGGCGTCGGTTCGATCGGCCAGTTCGCGCACCCACCCGTCACGTTGCGCATCGCTCGCCGACTCACGCTCAACGGCTTGCACGAATGCTGCGCGTAGCGGCGCTTGCAGCGAGGCAACGGGATCTTCTTCGCTAGCCGCAGGTGCGCCGGAGGAGGGGTGCATGTCAAAGTCGGTGCGCATGCGCGGCACCTCGCAGCAGTGTTGAGAACAGTGCATCGGCCACGACGAGGAGTTTCGGCGCCGTCTCGTCGATCGTCTACGAGCGACCGCGGCATGATGGCGCCAGGCCTAAGGCATCATCGGCCAAACGTTTCAATGAATTCATCTACACGGGACGCTTCTCTTCATGACCGAGTTGTTTAAGTGAGTCGCGCCAGTCTTCAAGCGTGGTGCTTACGGCATTTCCTTGTTCGCGTGACGGGTCAGTGCTCATGACGCTGAAAAGTAGCGCAGCAAGTCTTGTTCAAGCGCGCCAAACTGCTGAGCACGTTCGGTGGGCGTCAAGTCGCTATTGGACGTAACCGCTGCGAGGCTCTGCTCAAGCCGATCGAGTTCATGCTCATCCACGAAGGCAACGGGCGACGGCGGGGGAGGTGATGATTTCGTCCAACGCAACAACTCACGACAAGGCGGGCTACACCACGACGACGTCGCGTTCGCCACGATCTTCCCACGCGACCAATAACGGCGCGGGTTGTCCACGTCTCGGACTTCAAGTGCGTTGAGCAGTGCATCCACACGATCCGCCGCGACCGATATCAACAGGCCCCCCACTGGTTTGCGGATCGCAAAGAACCGCGCGCTGCATGTCGTTGCCGCCTTCGTACGAAACGCGGTGGTTCTACATAGGCCGCGTGCGCTTGAGTCCACCGCAGGTGTTCTTCGCTGTTGCATGCTGTTCCAATCCTTCAATCCACGGCAACATTGGCTACGTCGATGCGCACGGTGGTGCCCGATTCCGACGCCATTTCCGTCAAGTGACCCAGCAAACCAAAACCCGTGACGTCGGTGGCCGCATGCACGCCTACCTCAATCATGGCTTCTGCCCGCCGATCGGTTGAGCGTTGCCATCACCACCATGACCGCTGTGGTTTCGACGTCCGGCAAGGTGCCGCCTTGATTGCCGTACACAGGTAGCCACTGCCGAGGGGCCTTTGGTAAGCACGAGCACATCACCCACCTTCGCTCCGGCGGTGTTTACGATGCGCTTAGGATGAATCCGTCCCGTAACGCACAGCCCGAATTTGATCTCGCATCCTTTTTACCGTGTGGCCGCCGATGAGTGGGGTGTTGGCTTCAACCAGCGTATCGACTGCGCCATTGAGGATGGCGGCGGGCACACCGTCGGGCAACCCCTTGGGAAGGCCATACACACACACACGCCGACACGGGTTCGCCCCCATGCATAGACATCGGAAAGACTGTGACGCGCCGATCCGACCAAACCACGTGGGGTCGTCCACCATCGGCGGGAAAAAGTCCACCGTTTTGTACAAGGCGCTAACTCGTCGTCAATGCGCACAACGCCCGCGTCCGTCGGCTGTGGACGTGCCCACCAAGACACTGGGATGATTCGGCAACCGCACGGGCGCCAACAAGGCCTCAAGTTCGGCCTTATCAACCTTCGCCGCTCAGCCGCCCGCGGCGGCGTACTTCGTCAATCGAACCGCACTCATGAATCAGCTCTCCGACGTCGCCAGCCACCGACGAACGTGGCGCAGGGCGGCAATCAACTCATCGTCGTCATCGGGACGAAGCGTTCGCACATGCAGATGCAATGCCTCGTCATGCACGGTACCAAACACGGGCGGTGAACCCGTTCGGAGCGCGCGCGCTACGGCGCTCGCACCGTGCGCTGCGTGCGTTACTCGAACCGCAAAACCCGGCAATCCCGACGGTAGGTAACGATCCGGCACCCACCGCATCCTCGGCCTCGACTACGTCCCACCGTCCAGGCATCGGCGTCTTCCGTGACCGCTCGTTGTAACGCCATTCGCAACCTCATTGGCCACGCGCAGCCAACGCGTCGTTGGACAATGTGAGCATGGCCGTGGTCGGATGATCGTCGTGCAGCGTTTCGGGATTTAGGAACAGGCGCAG
>CBDCTJ010000002.1:0-38400 GCA_965222115.1 Planctomycetota bacterium
GCGACGATTTAGGTACTCAATGATCTTGTTCGCCTGCTCTCCCTTTTCACGAAGTGTTTCTACTTCTTTGTGCAAACGTTCTTCACGCGCCCGATCTTCGTCCCGATAACGCTTCGCCAACACTAAAGGCGCTTCAACTAAGGCCCTGATATATATAAATGCCACCAAGCAGCAGCGCCAACAACAGCCGCGACGAGATAAATAAAGTCCGGGGTCGCGTCCGATTTCGACGCCCAACAAATGAAAACCATCACCGCTGATCCAAAAATAGGTGCCAACCACGCCTTTCGAACTCGCTTCGCAGCATGGGCACGAGCCCACCTCCAACATTCCTTTCGCTCACCAGAAGTGAGGGCATACTTGTCCTGCGGCATCCCATTAGACTACCACCCTTGAGACTGGTATACAATCCCCGACTGAACGCATGAACGCGCTTGGTCTTTTGTCGGTCGTAGTCCTTAGCGTATGACCAGTGGTATCCCTCCGCTTTAGGTTTCATGACCGCCTACCACTCATCGTCGCGCATCGGTTCGCCGCTGAACAACTCGCCGTCCGGTGTGACACCGGTTTCTTGTATGGCGCGCGTCGCTTCGTCGGCTTGCTTGGAACCCTGCAGGTCCACGTCGTCTGTAAACTCTTTCGGTACTTCTCCGGTAGATACATAGCACTCGTCCTCGGTTAGCGTTGTCTCGAACGGTGTTTCCTCTCCACGCTCGGTCCGCTCGTCTACGTTGATCGCACGCAGGAAAGCAGGGTCAAGCGGTAGTGTCTTGCACAGTCGCCGAATGACCGTCTTTTTCGCCATCTCGCCCCAGTGCTTCTCCCACGCCTTGCTTCTGGAGGACGCGCTGGTCTGGCGCACGTGATCAACTTCATCGCGCGTCATCACGTCAACAGCGGGCGGACCATCGGGCATGTGCGCTATGGCGTAAACCCCGATAGGTGTGCGCTTGCCGGGCGCTAGGCCTGGTTTGTGAGTAACGCGCGGGCGCTCGCCAAGCTCAATCTCGAACTCATCGCCCTCGTAGACGACGTGAGCTACCACCCGGTCAACCAGCTCACTGCGGTACGCGAGTTTCAAGAACCCGCGATAATCCACCATGATCGTCGCGTGCATCCCGCCGTTCATATTGCGCGGGATCAAGTGAACCTGCGGCGGGTACGTCTCAGGTTCCAGCCCCATAGCGGCGCACTGCATCAACGCGGACTGAAGCGAAGCAAGTGAACACCGAAGCAGGTCCGGCTTTGACATGATCGCGGTTTGGCACACACGAGCCAGCCGCACCGGGTCCACGCCGTCAACAACCGCCTTTTGAATCTCAGGTAAAGACCGCTGCACCATCGACGCAACAGACTTGCGCTTTTCGTTTAGCACCATGCTCGTATTCATACTCGCTCCAGTCCGACGCGCTCACGCATCTCATTCAGTCGCCAGCGAGATAAGCCGATTGGCTCTACCTTCTCGCTTGGCGGGGGCCATGTTCCATCCTCGACGCACTTCGCTACGCTACGCCGTAAGTCGATATTGTTCGCATACGCTGTCTCAAGCGTCAACGGGTCTAGTGTATAAACGCGGGGCAAGTATGGCGCGTCCTGTCCGATCACTGCGTACACGTAGTGCTTCTGTTTCTCGCCCGTCGTTATACTAAACACGTCCATGTAGTGCGCGGCAGACATCCACCACCCGTTGTTCCATAGTGAGTTAGCAAAAGACGATGGGTCCGTTCCCTTCCCAGTCGTCTTTACGTCACCGATGATTCGTTGTTCGGGTACACGCGCGTCACAACGGGCTTTTAGAAGTAGCCCGGTCTCCGGGCACTCGGCGATTGCAACGACCTCGCGATGCCCCTCGCTGTTGTTCAGAAGGCTACGGAACAACGGGTTTTCATAAGCGCGGGAAACGAGCGCGTCAATGCGGTCAAACGTAGACCTGCGCTCAACACGCTTGCCGGCCTTTACAGCGTCGTCCTTCTGTTTCTTCCATGGGTTTCGGTTCATCGGACCGTCAACCCACACGACATCCTCGGGCGGCCACGACTCAGGCTCAAGCAGCGCCGTGTGTGCGAGCGTGCCGAACGACTTCGCGGGGCTCGGTTTGTCAAGCGCGGTGCGGTAGTAGTTACACGCCTCGGGAGACTCAAGCATCTTCGACAAGTCGGAACACGACCACGCGGGGTGTGATAGGTAATCGGCCATCGGTACGCCGTGGTGGAGGCCTACGCCTAACGGATCGGAAGTCATACGCACACCGCCAATCCAACGACAGCCGCCGCGACCATGGCGACAACACACAGAAAAACGACCCCGCTTCGGGCCACGTCGTCACCCGTGCGACCTTGGCCGCCCTTGATACCGTCGGGCCTCATGACGTCACCCCCGCAGCTTCGAGGATTGCATTGCGAACGGAGTCTGGGTCTGCTAGATCATCCTCGCAAAAGTCCACCCACTCCCCGTGGATAGAAACCTGGATCCACTCAACGCACGACCCCTCGGGCGGCTCGGCGGGGTTCGAGTCCCAGTGGCCCACCGTGACGCCCGCACGGCACTCAAAGTCAATACCGCAAACATTGATAGTCGTCTCAACGATCATTACTCGCCCCCTCTGGGAATAAACGTGCGTGGTCCTCTACCGCCAGCTTCGCGGCGGCCTTGATCCGTAGGCGCGCGCCGCACGAAAAATCCTCCGAGTTTGCGTGAGCCCAGCGACCCATCGAATAGGCGCCGCCGGCACCATCGATACGCACTTCGATGTCCTGAATCTCGCCTCGACGCACATAGACCGTTCCAAGGCACCGTCGCCCGAACAGCTCCACGAAAAAGAATCGTTCCTCAGTCTTTGCCATTTTCCTGCCTTTCCGCCGCGACGGTCATCGCCGCGAGCATTTCCGATGGTTTCCATTTCAGGGCGGCCCCAATCGCCTTGACCGTGGCTAGGCGCACGAAATCGCCCCCTGCCTCGACCTTCGCGACCGTGGGCACGCTCACGCCGGCCGACTCGGCAAGCGCCTCCTGGGTCATCCTGAGCGATTCTCGGCGCTCTTTTGGTGTCACGGTATAATCTCCCTCGCGCCAACTAAGCAGAGCGGCCCGCCTACCATTCGGCGCGCACCAAGCGACGGCGGCCGCTGGGGTAGACGATTAGGACACCGTGCCCCGGCATCGCGCGGCGGTCACTCACCTGGAGGCGCTCATCGCCCTCCTCGACGGCGCGTGCGTACGCCAGGGCGCCTTTTTGGGGCCGCTCCACGGACACGGTTGAGCAGGCTTCGCCGCGGCGGCAGTCACACGTACGGCGTCCACGCTCGTCCACCGGGCACGCGTGGGCTATGATCTCTACGCTCGCCGAGTGTGGCGAGCGGAACGCCGCCATTGCCGCCAGCAATTTGGCGGACGGCTCCCAATAGTGGTAGCTGTACGTCGACTGGCTTGTTTCCTCCATCGCAAAACAAAAAACGTCGGGTTTTTCGCCTTTGCGGTGCGCGTGCCCGCGCACCTCGGCGTATGGATGGTGATACACCGTGGTTCGCTGCGGACGCCAGTTCGTGGGGTCCGCGCAATATTCGCACTGGTGTGCGCCGAGCGTCGCCAGTTCTTTCATTGTGGGCTTCTTCGTCGATTTCGTTCTCATTTTGCTTCCCTCTGCCCTTGCCCAGGGTGTTTCGGCGCGTTACGCGTTCCGCGCACCATCGACACTAACGAGCTCGTCGGTATCGCGGTGGCGCATGACGACTCCCCAACCTTTGTATCCCTCTACCTCGGTGACATCTTCGTAGCCCTGGTCTTGCAGCCAGTAGGTTACGTCGGCTACGCTCGTCGCTACCTCGCCATCCCACATGTCGGGGAGCATGTCTTCGCCCAGGTTGTAGGCGCCTGCGTCGGTTTTGGTCATTTGCTTGATTGTGATGGCCATGATGTGTCCTTTTGCTCTTGCTAGGGCGTTTGCGTGGGGGCGACCCGCGGTGCCTCATCAGAGTGGGCGCTACCCACTGACGCCCGAGGGCGTTTCGGCGGGGCTACGAGCGCCACTCACCGCGCTCTGGTGTCTCATGGCAGATTTTGATCGCGGTGGCTGCGCGATCGCTGCCAGCGTCGATCTCCTCGATAGCCTCGGCGCTAGGCCACCACACGCCACCGCCGATGTCGTCGCTCACCGTCATGATTCCGCCGTATTCGTTGGCGGTGTAGTTTTCGATTTTCGTTGCGTGGTCAGTCATTGTGGATCTCCTGGGCTTGCCGGCCCCGCGAGGCCCCATCGCCTCGACTGACCCAAAGAATAGTTTGGATTGCGAGAAACACAAAGAAAAGTTTGGGTCGCGTGGGCGTCTTGGGCGTATTTGGTGGGCAATTGTCCACCAGAATTGTCGGCCGACGTGTATACGATCGCGCGAAAGGCAGGACAAATGACCAAAAAGACGAAGAAAAAGAGTCGTAAGGCGCGGGCTCGACGTGAACGACCCGTCAGGTACCAAGAATCCCTGGCCGTCGTCGCCCCCGAATTCATCTCGATCGAGGAAGAAATGGGATGCCTCGATTGGGTGGCGAGGAACGTCAAGGGGTACGGCCCGGCCATGACGCCGGGTGGAGATTTAGACCCCAATAATGTTGTGTGGGTGCAATACAAGATAGATACCGATTGGTCAGGTGCATCAGAACTTCGCCGGCGCGTCTTCAAGTACGCCGCCGAGTGGTTCGAACCTCTCGACGTGGACCCGTTCGAAGTCGAGCATTTTGAAATGCACTCTTCCATCTACCACCACGGCGGCCAGCGTGATTGGTACTCATGGCGCGATGGTTGGCGGAAAATCGCGTGGGAACTACACCTAAGCACCCCGCACCAGATGTTCACGGGCGGCGCTCTTGAGTTTTACGATGGCAAGCTGTTCGAACCCGAGTCGCGCAAACTCATCGCATACGACTGCAAGCAACGTGTCCGCGTCAAGCCGGTGGCATGTTACAGCTCCGAACTAGCTCACGGAAGGGTGTCGATTCATGGCTGGATCGGATAGGCCCTATTCGGAACGCTTCGACGTTGAATCTCTGGCGTACATGACGGACTTCAAAAACGTGCCACCGCATGATGCGATGCTGCGAGGCATTGAGCTTGGCCGTGTATACCAACGCCTGCTTGAACCCGACGCGTTCTCAATGCCGATAAGCCCGAAGAACGGTAAGCAAGTCGCCCGCATGGTCGATGCGATGGGTAGAAATGGTCGCGTTCGTTTAGGCGTTGGTGTGGGTGTATGCGATTGCATTGTGATAGTGCAGGAGGCACCAGGCTATGGGCAGAGAGACGACAGCGACAACCTAGCAGTGAAAAAAATACTACTTGCGCATGGCGCACATTGTGATACCGACGCCGATGCCCCATAGGAAGCAAAGAAACTCGATCATGCGTACGCCGCCAATGCTGCGGTTACGTACGCATCAACCGCCGTGTCCTGGTTTGCGTGTACGTCGGGGTCATCGAGCAGCACCATCTGCCCGATAGACGCGTAAAAATTCGTTGCTATCGAGTCAGGGGCGTAAGCTGCCCGCATCCAGCGCTCTTGGTATGCAACCAGACGATTATTGGCGTCGGTGTCGGTCATGACGCTGCTCGCAGTCAATACGGTTTCGGTCGGCGACCCGTGAACCGTTCGGTTCTTCATGGTTCGGTTTTCTAGATCCCATGACGCGATGCAAACCATCCACGTGTTTGTCGGTGCCGTCACGTTTGCAGACCCAACGCCTTTGGCTCCCGTACGGAAGGACGACGAAAACGCACATTGATACCTAGAATCACCATCTGTCCATAGACCTGTAGGGGCCAGCGCAGAGTGGTCATCATTGGCGTAACCGATGGGTGTTCCGTCATCACTAAAGTCCGCCATGTACGCAAACTTGGAGTTCATCCTCACGTTGCAAATAGTGATGATAGACCCGCGTGGGAGAAACGGATTACGACGTTCAAAATATTGGCCCTCTAAGTCCTGGAAATCCAAGCACTCGTGTCCCGGCTCTGACCCAACGTGTCCGTTTCGAATCGTACTTCCGTCGTTGAATGTTGGCGCTGCACCAACATTGAGCAACGGAACATTCGACGGCCCTTGGTCTGCAAGCTCGCCGCTTGCGTACTGCCCGCTCACGAACTCGTATGCACTGATAACGCGATCAAGGTTTGCGATGCTGATAAGCGCCATTACGTGCCCTTCGCCAGTGACTGCGGAATCGCGTAGTCGTAGAGCGTGTCGGATTCAGGCCCGACGCCGAGCGTCTCAACTGCCCGAACATTCACTCGAGGCCAGAATGTAGTTGGTTTAGTGGCTCCGTAGTCTGTCTCATGCTGCCCGATTCGCATGGTTTCCGTGCCCGTCGGGGCGCTCGCAAGAGTGATAGTCGCGGTGTCATCTGCATACGCGACGTTGGTAATTTCTATGTGGGTGCCGTCGTCAAAGAACTCAAATCCATCGTGCTGGTCTGGAAAGTCTGTCGCATCTATTTGAGCCAAGTCGCCCTCTTCGACGTCTCGATTGAAGACAACGGTGACAGTTGTTCCGCTCCGCGTAAACTCGCCGGATGGCACATGGAGCGGTTTCCACGGCGTTCCGCTACTCACACGGTCAATGATCACTGCAGACGCCTCTGCAATCCTCCGCTTGCCCTCGCCGTCGTAGTGGACCAGCAGGGCGTCGCCATCCGCGTAGTATGGTTGCGGAGACGGGAGAAGGTTGAACCCCGCGACGTTGTTCATCGCGTAGATAGTTGCGGATTGAACCGCGCGTCCGCCCGACAAGTAGTTACCAGAACCCAAAGGCATGAAGAACACAGGATCGGTGCGCGTCCAATCATCAAAGACCAGGCGACACAGATGTCGCCAACCATCTACCATTTGCTGGCATATGCTGCGGTACTGCGTTTCGTCCACCCGCGCTTCGCTTGTACCGCCGCCCGGAGCAGTCGTGTCGGCATCCGCCTCGCCATGTGCGATGAGACAGTGGACTTTGATTTGCGAATCGGCGTAACCTAGCGAACTTGCCCAAAGAACAAACGCTCTGAGCGCTATACCGAGCGTTCCGTAGATGCCGGTGCCTGGCATGATTTCCCGCCAATGCTTCGAACCTACTGCCGCCGAGTAATGCCCAACCTTCTCAACCTGTGTGCGTACTTGTTGGATCGTCGCCGCAAGTCCGTGTGCCCATCCCTCGCCAATTGGATGAGCAGCGCCACGAGAGACCCATGCGCCTGAAAAGTTGTCCCACGTTTGGACCTGAGCATCACTGACGTGGTTAGATTGCCCGCCCTCGCTAGTTGGCCCTGTTTGAAACCCGCCGTTTGGTCGATACAGGTTGTCAACGGAAGAGGAGTACGGGGTGTTGCCACGCGCGCGTGCGTTTGATTGTCCCCAACCGAAGAACCCGTGAATCTCCGCTTCTTGCACACCGTCAGAATCTGTGGGGTAATATCCCCGTAGTGTGAATAGTCGATTTCGGGGCATGGCTACCCCTTGTTGACCAAGACAACCGACTCGTCTCTGGATGGCGCGCTTGCCGGGACAATCGACATCCAACGGAACAAGCCTGCGATCTCAGGTAAGTTAACCGCAGTGTCGGCAACGCTATCAACGGTCACATCAGATCCACCGTCTTTTAGTAGCGCCAGGCTATCCCGTTCAGCGCCTACTTTGATGGTCAACGTAGCTCCGCCGGTGTACCCAGCGGGGAAAATGAGACCGAACCCAGCCGACCCGCCGATAAACACTGGATCGGATTCTGTTTCGCCGCTTCCAATATCTATACTTTCGTATCCAGACAGACGACCAATGAGGGACATTTCTACTCCTTAACGAACCTTTGCCTCGATGCCAGCTACACGCTGCTCAATCGATCCTAGTCGGTCGTCGATCTTGGTCAGCGCCGCTGAGTGATCCCTAACCAACTCGCGCAACCACTTGGGCGGTATCTCGCCAGGGATTTGGGCAATCTGCGTCTTCAGATCCGCGATCGCTTTCCAGATTTCTAGACCGTCGGTCGTCTCAAACATGTTTGCCTCAATAGCTGCGAGGCGTTCCGAGTTGGCAGCCGCTGTCTTAAGTCCCCACGACGCGAGCCCCATGCTTATTGCGATCAGCACGCTGCCTACAGTCTTGAGAATAGAGTCGGTAGACACGGAGGGCACTACTTTACTACCGCGCTCGGGTAAGCAAACGACCCGGCAAACGCGCCCCATGCTGCGATGATCGCGGTTAGGTGTTCGCCGCTAATCGGCGTTCCGCGAACCTCTTGTAGCACCGCCAGCGCCGTCGTGGTGATCGCGCCCCAGAATGAGGACCGCTGCCACCAGCTCTTGATCTTCTGTTTTTCGTCGGCCATGCCCTACCGTCTCCAAATAGCGGCGCCGCGCCACTTGCCGTCACCCGCGACAGTCACGCGCAACGTCCCAACCTTACCCTCCGAGTTGA
Source organism: Planctomycetota bacterium (assembly GCA_965222115.1). GTDB lineage: Bacteria > Planctomycetota > PLA2 > PLA2 > JAEUHO01 > CBDCTJ01. The sequence continues at coordinate 8,438 of CBDCTJ010000002.1, forward strand.
GTACCGGAAACCAAGAATGTGTCGAGTCACCGTCTCGCCCGGTAACAGGTTCGGATGTTTCAGCACCTAACACCGCGCGCACGCCATCAACAGTCTCAGATCCCAAGGCTTCAACGACCTTTTCGTAAGGAGCTGGTTTTGTGTCTAGCGTGTCCGGGTCAACAGGCTTGGGCGGGCTCGGCTTCGGTGTGGTGTCGTCAGGGGGCGCGGGGGGCGCCCACGGGTCCACGTCAATGATCGGCGGTGGAGTCGGGGGAAGCGGGGGAAGCGGGGGCACGTAAGGTGCCGACCGGCATCCAATGAGCGCCAGGCAGGTGGCAGTGATCAGAGACGGAAGAACACGCATACGCACCCCCAAAATCTAGATCGACACCGGAAGCGGCTCGCGCGGAGCCCACGATTCCCAAACGAACCCGTCCCAAACGCGGAACGGTATCCAGGCGAACGTAGCCGCGGCTTGCTCGTGAGGGTGGTTGGTTCCCCACCCCGCCCATGAGTTCATCTCAAGAAATGCCCCGACGACATCGCCTCCTGCGCCCGGGGGCACGAAGAAACGATCGAATCCAACGATCGCACTGCAGTGCCCGCCGAGCATCCCGCCGGACACGCCTTCGTGGACGCCCGTCTGACCCACCCGCGTCGTGTTGTTGTAGACGCCTCGACCGATCACTACCGGCCTGGATGGCTTTCCGTCGGCGCCGCAGAGCGCCGCGGCTACCTGGATCATGTCGCGCAAATAACCCCACCGCGTACGGTGGTGCGGGCGCTCAAGTAGGATCTGTTCCGCGATCGAGGCAGACGGCGGGAGCGTTACGCGGCTCGGGTCGTAAGGCCATAGCGCCTCGGAACACGAACCCTGATCCGCGAGCCACGACGCTGCGTGGTGCAGATAGCACCCCTCGTCGCGTGTCTCCGAGCCGTCACGCTCAAGCAACCGTGCGCCGCGATAGATGTCCATCCGGCAAAGCTCGACGTGTGCGCCGGTCTGTTGCTTGGTGAACGCCTCAAGCGCCGCGCTGAACCCGTGTGCCACGCATGACCCAGCGTGTTCTTGGTTGTGCGTCGTGGGCAGGTTCGTGAAGAATCTTTCGGGAAGCGTGTCCCAGCCGACCGACGCAGACAACGACGCCTTTCGCGGTAGTTCCGCTACAGGGCTTGGACCCTTAGCGCCGCCAATCGGAAGGTCGGCAAGCTCAATAGGCATAACCTACTCGCTGCTGTACGTGATTGTCGTCGTCGCCGCCGTGGCGGGGTCACATGGACCCGTAGCAGCGGGAGCAGCGGCCGGATACGAAACAGCGCGAGGCGCTACCGGAATCACCACCGTGTCATCGCACTGAAGATTGATTTCGCATCCGAACGGAAGCGGGAGAGATAGCACTGTACGAGCACTCTCTACGCCCGCGTACGACTGCCGCACGGCGCCATCTGAACCGAACTTGAGGGGATCGGGGATGCTGCTGCAACAACCGATCATCAACAGCGCCGCTGCGCTAAGTAACACCGTTTTCATCTACCCTACCTCCTGGTTTTTCGTCTGGGATGGGGAACACTCCCCACCTTGCTTCAACCAAAATTTTCGTGCCGTTCGCGCCGACGTACTCCGTCGCCGTATGCGGGACAATCGCGCATCGGTGTTTTTTCAACACCCGTTGAATCTCGACGCCGCACGCCTCAGCGCGCTTCGCCATGTCGTCTTTCGGGGGCGTCTTCGCCTTTTGCCTGCCTGCCATCGTCCTGCCTCCTAGTGGAAATCGACCCACGTTGTACCATCGAATCCCTCGAAACGTGACGTAGTGGAGTTGAATCGAGTCATACCCATGACACCCGTGGGCCTTTCACCCGTGGTGCCGACCGGCAAAATTGTAGCGTCCGTGCCCTCCATTGTCACCACGGCCTCGCCGGATGATTGGTCTACCTCCAGCGATAGAAGCGGCGTTTCATTGCGCGACGAATCTAGCTGGCTGATTTCCAAAGCATCTCCGTTGCGGCGGATCACGAACGATCCCGCGTCCAGACCTCCGTCAAAGTTGGGGGTTCCGAAGAACTGCGTAACGCCGTCCGCGAATCCGACCAGCGATTCAACGTCGGAAGATACCGACCCCTCACCCTCCAAAAGGTCGAGTATTTCGACATCGGGCTGGGTGTAGATCGCCCCCCCGTTGGCCGTTCCGCCGCGCGCTCTCGAAGTGGTGGGGCGCTCAACGTAGCCCCATTCGCCGTTGTCTTGCGTGCCCCATGACCGAAGCGTGACGACGTTGGGTCGGTTGGCTTCGTCCATTTCCAGGATACGTCGGGGGATCTCCGGGTTGTGAATGAACGACGCGTAGCCCCTCTCAAGCAACTCGGGGCGAAACGTCTGCGCGGCGAAACCCGTCATCATCGGGTTCATCACGGCGTAAAGCCATTGGCTGTCTTCATCCACCTCGCCGACCGTGTGGTGTATGCCCATGTGCCGGAAGTTTCCGCGCGCGCCGCCGATGATCGCGCCGCCCTGGCGCATCGGCATGTCGGTGCCGGAAGTGCCAGACGTCCCGTAGGGGACCATGCCGCCATCGGCGCCTGAACCGCCAACGCCTCCGCCACTTGTTGGGCCGGGAGCATCCGTCCCGCCGCGCCCAGATTCACCGGGCGGAGTCCCGCAGCGTCCAAACGGCTGGATCGGGAACATCCCTGAACCCCCTCCATCTGGGTAAGTGTCGCCAATAGTACCCCATTCAAATCCATGAAACGGAACCTCGGATGGCGGCCGGAAAAGAGGAGGGAACCCCGGTAACGGATCTGCCGGGCTGTCCCATCCAGTCCCGCCACCCCCCCTGCTTTCGGGGTTCGAATCAGGCATCGGAACATCCGGTGTCTCACGACGCCCGCCGCTTGGGTCCCTGCTTGGTGAACCGCCTCCGCCCTCACCGGTATCTGCGGGAGGATTGGGCCGCAAAACACCACCGCCACCGGACAACGGACCCTCGTTCTCGCCGGGCTCGGTGCCGTCATCTGACTCGCCGCCAGACGTGGGACCCTCCGGAGTGCTGCCCGGGGGGATCGGGGTCGATGGTGGCGTCGTCGGAGCTTTAGGATCGTCTTCGTCGTCATCATCAGTTGGAGGTGTTGTCGGCGGCTCTGATGGAGGCCGCTTGGGAACAAACTCGGGGATCTCCGCGAACCACCTCCAGAGCCCAGAAGCTTCACCGGTTATCCAGTCGTGGTCCTTCTTCGCGTCATACGCTAGGTGGACGCGAGAGATTCCAGGCAGTGGGCCGGGCGTCGGATACTTCAAATTCGTGAACTCAAGCGCTGCGTCTTTTTCCTGGTCTTTGTAAAACAGCGCGGTGGTTGGGATGTGCCCCGAGTTGATCACTTCCCCGTCCTTAGAGTGGCCGATCGCGTGCTTGTCTTTTTTGAAATGACCGGGGTGTATCGGACCGAACGTTGGAACCGCCGCAAGGAATGCAAGCGCGTTGTTCGTACCCACCGGTTCGAACTTGCCGGACGCGCACACGCCGATCGCCTCATCTTTTGTCCCGCCCGATCCGCTCGCGCCGGGGCGCTGCGCGTTGCCGCCCGCTGATCTGCCCCCTTCCCCTCCGCCTCCTCTCGAGCCCTCTGACCCACCGGCGTTCCCTCCTGTGCCTCCCGATCCGCTTCCGCCTTGGCTCCCGCCGTCACCACCTACCCCACCACCGCCATTCATGACGCCAGGGCCGAGACCCCACGCGGGCCCGGGCTCAACGCCTCGGCCCGCGCCGCTATCCGCGCCGCCGTTCGAACTATCGTTCCCGCCGCCTGCTCCGTTGCTCCCCGGCGCCCCTCCCGTATTTCTTGGAGGCGGGGTTATTGGCGTCGCGGACGGATGCGCGGGCGCCCCCGTCACAGGGCCGTCCTTCGTCCCCGGCGTGTTATCTTTCGCCACCCGCGAGTCGCCCTTGGCGTAAATCAATCCGTATCCGGGCACGCCGCCCTGGCCGGATTGCGCGAACTGCAGGGCTATCGAGTTACCCGGTTGTTTAGGCGCCATGCTTATTTGATCTGGCATTGGAATGACGCGGAACACGGTTTGGATCATGGCGGCGCGCCCGCCCCTTCCGGGGTACTCCGCTTTGTCCATGCAGATCGTGTCTTTGGGCTGGAAGTCAACAACGAGCGTGCCCATCGAATCTGAGGGGAAGGCGTTGGGGCAAATGATTCGACCGTCCAAGCCCGGGAAGATTAGATCCTCCTGCGAGCGTTCCTCAGTGCCTGCCATACTCAAGACCAGCATGCCAGCCGGCACGTTGGGCAGACATTTAGGCCATTCCTTTACCGTGATCGGGGAGTAACGGCTGTCCTCGTCATAGCTCGAGGAGCGAATCGGGACACATGAAACGCTTATCTCTTCATCGTGACCGCCAGTTGTGGATGGGATAGCAAATGAACCGGAGTTAGATAAACGTCCGCGAAGTGTTGACGACGATCCGTCCTCTGGAATGACCGATAGGCAGCCAAACGAGTTTTGCCAGCTACCCATTGGGCGGTCGTTGCGGCCCTTCGTTTGATAAAATTGCCACGGGTGTACGTCGCCGAGCGTTCCCTTGCCGTCCTGTTTGGCGTACTGAACAATGCCCGCATCCTCGTTACCCGACTGCGCTTCGTCTAGCTTCCCGACCCGCATCCCAACCAACTGCTGGCGTATACCGATCGGTGGGTTGCTGTCGTCGTGATCTTGTAATGGGAATACGCCGATGTCGGCCCAGTCAGTGGGGAAGCTCATCTATTCGTCAGCCCTTCCGTATGGAACAATGCCAAGTACTAGTTGGCGAGTCGATTCAGGCAACAAAGCGTAGCGGGAAATGGGTGGCGCCTGCCCCGGAAAGTCGTAGACGTTAGCCAGTTTGCCGGATGGGTGTCCGGCTATCGCAATCGCAGCGCCCTTCATGTTTCCGTTCAATATGAACGACTTACCGAAGTCGGTTGTCACTCGACCCTGGCGCCCATCTGCCCACGCGACCAACGCCTGCGCAGCCGCCGCGCGTGCAAGTGGCTTTACTTCCCGCTCCTCGTTTACGAATTCTAAACCCTGCATCGGGTCGTCGTCTTCGCCCGCCTGCCCCTCGCTTTCCTCCTTCAGCCCGAGCAATGTCTGCACGGCCGCTGTCGCCTCTTCATCGTCCAGCCATCCCCACCGCGCGGTTGATTCGGTCGGCGGGATGAACAACTCAAGCGTGGGACCTGAACCGTTCTCGATGTGGTAGTCGCTTGTGAATATCCCCTGCGCCTCTGACGGCTCGATTTCGATGCGCTCCATCTGTGCTTTGGAGTTTGGTGATGCCGGGCTAAGCGTCAGCATCACCTTCAACTTGAGCGTGGGGCGTAGGAATATCCCATTCGTGCCTCCCTCTAGCTTCATCGACGGGCCCATCGGCTGGTCATCTTGCAGCCCAAGATCGCGGCGCGGGACCTTGGGTGAGAAGATGTCGCTACCGCTTATCAAGTGGCACGGGACGTACGATTCAACGGTCCCCGATGGTGGGAATATCCAATCTAAACGAAATACGCCTTGGTCACGATCCACGATGCGGACCGAACGCGGGCCCGGCGACACATCTTTGACGTTCTTGTCGTACGGGTAGTTATCTATATTGCGGTACACCAGCGCCTTAGCGGCATCGCGACGCCCTGCGATCATCTTGCCCTTACTGTTCGGGACTACACATCCTTGACCCCACACCGTGGAAGGGGCTCGCATACCGGTTACCGGGTCAAGCACTGCAACGCGCACAGCCTGCAACGTTCGAATACGCTGCATGTAGCGCTGATTGACGCGAAACGTTTGCCGGAAATGTTGCTTGATAGCCGCGACACGGTTGGCGATGTTCGCGTCGTCGTCAAGGTCCAGGCCACGAGCGCCAAGCGCGCCCTCCAGGTCGCCTTTCAACCAGTGCTTTTTGATCGTGTCGAATGTCCACGGTAGCGACCCCTGGGGCCTGTCTTTGTCCCATGCCGCCAGCGCGTCCTTGAATACCATCCACGTACCAATTGCAACCGTTCGCTCCACTGTGCCCCCAGTCAGGGGGTCGTAATCAGTGATCCTTGTCCCCACATCGGGGACCTTGATCACGTTGTCTAGGTAGGGCTGATCCTTGAACGTGATCTCTTGAGTAGTTGAGCCGCCCGAGAAGTCGTCCGAATAGTCAAACAGGCATTCGACCTCGCGCTGGAAGTAAACAGCAACCTTGCTCGGGCGCACAGCTTTTCGGTCAACAAACACCCCGTCGTCGCCGTCTTTTGTGTGTGGCAAAAGCTCTTTGAATCGCTGGTCCGCCGCGTCGATGTTGGACCCGTCGAAAACAATCGTCTTTCCGTTTTGGTTGACCCACACCGAGACACCGGGGATCAATCCAATGGCACGATTCAACGCAGCGTCACCGTTATCACGGATAGTCAGGTTTTGGACTGGCAGCCCCTCGTCATCGTTGCGAGTGATCGAAAACGACTCGACGATGAAGTCCTTAAGTTCGAACGTCGCGGTACCCGCTTGCACGGTCTGTGTGCCCTCATCCCCCTCCAGCTGCTCCATGATATCTTCGATGATTTCGCGCGGTGTCCACTTCTGACCGTCGTTTAGCGAATACTCTTTGAAGTCATATTTGTCTCTTACGTTCACAGACTCGGCTGGCACCTGAACCGCGCGCCCGCTGATGATTGATCTGTCCCCCGACTTGCGCGTCATGTTGTAGTCACGCGCAATCAGCTTGTACTTCCATTTCCACCGCTTGTCGGCGACCACGTACGCCACTCGGTGAATGCTGTCGGTCGGGACTTCATAAAGGATCGTCACATCGCGGATGCTCACGAGATTGCGCGTGTTTTGAATGTCCATCGCCACGAACCGGCCAAGCATCGCGTCTATTCGTTCCTTCTGCGATACGTGGAACTGGAACACAGTCTGATACGGCGTCACACCTGTTGTGAACTTCCACACACCGCCAGTGTTCGCGGCTATCGGCACGTCACCTATTCGTACTGAGGACTTGGCAACCATGCTACGGGAATACCACAGTACCTATTGCGTTGCCAGATTGCCCGGTTGCTGGACCTGTGGAGTTCGGCGTCGCCGATGCCGGTGGGGGCGCTGTCGGCGTGATCCCCCCGTTATCACCGAGCGGCGCACCGCCTCGCGTCGTCACCCCTTCCTTGGGGGCCACGTTGTAACGCTCGACGATCTGCTCGGTGAGAATCGTTATCTCGATTTGATCCTCATCGGGGTCTCCGATGTACTGAGGCGTTGATTCAGACGTAGCGCTGATTAGGTTCCACCCCTCCTGCTTTACTTCGTTCGTGCTTCTGCGGCCCGGAACACTGCCAGCCGTGCCGCCCGGCTCGGTGTTCGTTAGACGGGTGCGCGCCGCCACGCTGCCAATCGTTATGACGGTTCGGACAAGTGCATTTTCCCATACAGCGAACCCCGGATCGGCGTACGCATCGAACTCTCCGCCGCCATGAATGTGCGTATAGTCAATGACGCGTGCCTCGCGCTCGGTCTGCGAATAGCTCACCTCAACAATGTCACCACCGCGCGGGGATTGAAAGCGGAACTGAAACAGGCCGCCGACACGCTTAGCGGTTTCGTCGTACTGGATCGAGGACTCCTCGATGCCGAATACCTTGGGCTCGAACTCGGCCTGGAACTGACTCAACACGTAAGGTTTGATTAGGTCCTCGGCGAGCGTCTGCAAATCGTCGCCGACCTCGATATCGGCGTGAGCCTCGTAGACAGCCGTGACACGCTGCAAACGATACGTGCCCTTCTCGCTGTCCCCTGGGTGCGCACTTAGGTTCGTGAACACGACGCGGTGATTCCGCACCCGGTTGTCGTCAAGCTGGCCGTCCGACTGGTCGTATATCAACTCGACGTATTGACGCATGAACTGGCACTTCGAGTCAGTGCGGTCAAACGTGTAGTCTTCCTCGACCAACTCCCACGTCACGCCCGATCCGACAGTGGAAAGGATGCCGTTCGCCACGCTGTCAAAGTTGTTTAGGTACATATTGGACGCCGTGACGCCGTTCAACGCCGTGTATACACCGCGAAACGTGACGTACTTTTGACGCCCCCGGCTCGTAGTGGACGACGCTTTCGAGTTCCTTGAGACCGCCGTCCGCCGGAAGGTCAGCCGATATGCCAAGCGTGTAAGCGCGCGAGAAACCCGCGATCCGATTCGATATCCCCTGTCTTGACGACTTCCGACGTGCTATTCAGAAACTCGTTGCCGTTGGTGTACGTGAACGTCGCCCCGCCCAGGCTGATCGTCAGGTTTTGGTCACGCTTCCTAAACGTGTCCTCGATCGTCTGGGAGGCAGCCTTCAACGCCGCGTAACTGTCGCGCGTGATCACCACGACGAATTGCAGATTCAGCCGCTCTTGAGACTTGTTGATGACATACGGGCCGTGCAGGAGGAAGCCCGTCGAGCCTCCCAACCGTGGTACCGGCCCAGGGTTATTGAGAATGGGTTGATGATTGCCATGATTTAGTCGAAGGGGTTTAGCGCGGATGCCAGCGCCTCGAATCCCTTGTTTATCAACTCTCCTATTCCGTCCATGAACCTATTGAAAAGGTCCTCGACGCCTGGGCCCCTAAAATCGCTGTGCTTCTCAATCACGCCTTCGCCCTTGCTCCTGAACCGTGCGTAACGCCTTTACCTGATCAAAAAACTCTTTGGCGCCGGGAGGAACTTTCCCCGTCTCCCCCGCCACTATCCCAAATGTAGCTATTAGTTTCCTCGCGCGCTGTCTTCGCTGCACGAGCGGCGTCGTCTAAACGCTCCCGAAAAAAAAAGCTCGTTCAGTTGCGCCCCAAATCCTCCGAGTGACTCACCGATAAGTGAACCGAACCCAGATCGAGACGCGGCCCCGAACCGCCGCAATCCCTGCACCCAGACCAACACCCGCCGCCGCCGATCGCGCAAGACCGAATCCTCGCTGCACCGACTGTCCGACAACCGCCTCCGGACTTTTGCGCGACTTGCTGGCCCTCGCGAACTACGTTGCGGCATCTCACGCTTTGCGCCTTTCGTGTCGAGGACGACTCGTACCTTGACTTCATCCTTTGCCATTATCGGTAGAAGACCCTTCTGTTGCCGGACGTTATAGTGTCACGCCGTGTGCGCGCTGAGGTTTTCAGTTGATCGAACTTGGCCCCCGTTATTTCCTCAAGTTTAGGAGCGCACGCACCACCAACCTGTCCCATGCGCTTGAATCGGTTATCGAAGTGGGCGTCCTTGAAGAATGCCATACGGCAGCGTGCTTGCGCTTGCGAAAGTCTATGAGATCAGTCGCCAACTCCGTTATCTGGCTGTTAACGCGGCCCTCCATGCAACAATCGTCAATATATCTTTGTCCAGACTGCAACGCCTGGCGAACATCCCGCTGCGGCCCATACACTCCAGACAATGTTTCATTGAAGTTTTCAACAGCCGACCCTATCGGACGCCCACCGCTGGCACGACGGATTCATGTCTGCGGCAAAAAGCGCGACCATTACAAAGCCGCCTTTGATGCCACGAAGCCCGGTAAGCCTCCTGGCTGCTGCTGTGCCAAGTGTCCTAGCGCTATGCGTCGATATGATTTTGCGCGGACAACACGACCAAATAGCGTGCCTCGCTTCTTAGCCTGAAAAATCGCCCGCTCCTGATGAGAACGCGCGCGTGGGCTAGATGACTGACGCTTGATGCGTCGGTAGGTACAGTGATGGTTGGGCCGCGACTCAATGGGACCACCAAGTATGAGCCAACCTCTGGCTCGGAGTGGCGGGCAAGAGTTGATGCCCCGGGGCGTAGTCGGTAGCGGGCGAATACCGTGTAGGTGTTACCTGTGCTAACAGGCCCGGCCCACGCCTGCGCGCCGTCGCTATCCGTGAACACAATCGACCCGTCAGTCGGATCGCTCGCTCGGCTCGGTGCCGCCTTCTGTACGATCACCGTGTCGGCGTAATCGTAGCGCGTAGACGCAAGCGATTCATCCCAGATGATGCCCGATGCCCCATCCGAGCGAACGTTTAGCGGCGCTCCGAACTGCTCCGACGTGGTTAGCAACGCCTCCCACATTGTGCGCAACGAATGCCAGGTGCTTGCCGGTGCCAATGGTGGCCGTCGCATCAAGTGATACGAGCGACGACATCAGATATTCAGCTCCGACCATGTTGTCGGTGGCCGACGAAATGCGCTCGCTCAACTCAAGTGCCCCGCGATTGGCCGAGGCGTCCAGTGTCGCCGTCTAGCAGCGGGCCGCCGACGATAGCAGCTTCGCCCATGCGATCCCCGTAGACGTGGCAAGCCCCCACCACCAAGAAACGCGCGGTTATGAACGAAGGTTCGTCCTCATCGGCCTCAACGCTCTGTAGGGAGACCATGGCCACGGCGTGGCGTCTGGAACCTGGTCCTCGGTCGGCGCGCCCGCGATGATCCGCACCGACTCGCCGCGAAACACCTTGTGCTGCGAACCGTCTTCCCACGTCACGCCCTGGAGCGTGTGGCGTATTTGCTGATTCATCTGCTGGGGTTCATCCGTCCGCCGCCTTCCCGAACAGCGTACCTTTGCGCTCCACCTTGATCGCGCGTTGCATTTTCCCGAGCCCTCCCATGGACTCAGGTTTCGTTGCGTCCTTCGCTTCGCCCTTCGAAGATTTCGCGGACGCGGCCTCGATGATTGCCTGAATCAATCCAGCTTCGCCGCCTGCCGGGTCGGCTCGCATTTGCAGCGCACTGGCCGCTGCCGGGTCCATCGATGCGAATCCCTGGGCAGCGAGTATGTCCGCCGTGTACGTGTCCCCGATCTCGGCTAGAGCGTCCTTCTCAATGTCGGACAAGCGTAAGAACCACTCGATAGGCCTGAGGACGGCAAGCCCTAAGCCACGCGCGGTAATCCTCCTGCGTACAGTAAGCGTCTCGGGGAGTCGTCTTCGTCGGAACATGGTCACGCCTCAAAATCGGACACTCGTCCAATAGACAAGGTACGCCCGTTGTCGTCACGCACACAACGAAACAATGCCGCGATGCCTAGCTCATCGACCCGTGTAAAGGCGAATCCCTCATCGCCTTGGGTTCCGGGAACCGCTCGGCGCGCGATGAAGCCGGGCACACTCAACTCGTCATCGGGCACGAAAAGCAAAGACACCGAACGCCCTAGCATCGACTCCCCGGGCGTGTATTCGCCTGGAACATCCATTCGTTTGTGGGACGAAACCGCGCCGGTGACCGCTGAGTCACCCCAGATTGAAGCGATAGCGTCGTCGTCTACGCCACGCAGGAAGCATCCAACCGTCCAGATGTTCGCGGCCTCTAGCACGTCACCGATCTCGCCAAGCGACTCGTACCACACCTCGAACGGTTCACCGGATGGAACAAGCACACAGGCGTTCGATATTCCGATCTCAGTCCCACCATAGGGAGCGCTTCCCGTATCGTACGGACCCGTCGGGTTCACGATCAGGCGACCTGGCGCGCGGATTATTCGTTGGGCGTTGCGTCCGGCCACCTAAGCCCCCGTGATTTCTACGCCGACCACTTCCTTGATGTCCTTCATCGTTTGCTTGGTGATTGCGACGATCGGTCGTTCTTGCAGCTTCATTTTCAGGCGCGACCCCTTGGGCCTTTGGATTGGTCAAGAATCCAAGCGCCTCGGACCACTGCTTGCCCGCACACCTTGAGCCATGCAGCCGCCAATCGCTGAACCTGCTCGGTGATCGGGCTTCGACTCAACCTCAAGCCCGAAGTGTTGCGGGGCTGCGTATGGCAGGTTCGTCCCGACTTCTACCGAGCGCGCGTCAACCACGCGGAACGAAATCGATCCACGTAAGCGGCCTGTATCCATCAACGCGGGTCGATCTTGGAACCTACGCGCGGGTGGCTTGCGGCGCCCCATGTGAAAGTCCGCGATGATCCCGAACACGTTTGGCGATTGTCGAGCGGGCCACTTGGAACCCTCGAACCCCTGATTGCGAAACGCGTCCTGTGACTCCGAAAGCATCACCGCGCCAATCTGTTTCAGTATCGGCTTCGGGTTGGCAAGTAGCTTCTCAATGCCCTTTAACTTCGAGCCCAGATCGAACGTCGCGCGGGCCATTAGTCGTCACGCATTCTGCGCGGTAGGTTGTAAAAAGCGTTGCATGGATCCGACCACGGGCGCAATTTCGTTCCGTCTCGCGTGGTTGGGCGTGTCGAGTCTGGCGCTAACCGTGCGCGTACCGTCGTTTTCAGTAGCTTGTCGGCCACTCCGTCAGCGGCCCAAACTTCATCCCACGACTGGATTTCTGCCGTGGTCGATGTCCCGCCACGCCGCTTCAGCCACGCGACAACACCCTGAACAGCAAGCAGCAAATGAGATGCGTCTTCGCCGTTGTACTCTTGCTGCGTGTAGAGCGGGAATGACGCAATAACCTTCTTGGCCGCAACGATCCCCACTTCGTCGTCAAACGTCTTCGGCACCCGTGTCGCGTATGTTGGTCAGGGACAGAAGATCGGTGCGGCTATATGTTTCTTTCGTTTCCTGCCATAGCGTTTCGGCGGGTGTCATGTGTCATCGCCTCCACGTTACACGGGGTCCGTGATCGTCGGTGTACCGGAACTCGGAAGGTAGCCGAGCCCGGAAATGAACAACCACCACTGCAAGATTGCATCAGCAGGGGCACCACCTGTATCTGTGAATTCTAGCGTGTCGTCACGCAGCCACGGGGTAGGGCCTCCGACGACGATCCAGTACGTGCCATCGATCAAGTCCCAAGGGGTAAACACCATGTCATCAAACAAAAGCGTTCCGCTAGTTGCTCCGCTCCATTCGATTCCGACCGTAAAGTCGTTTGTGTTCCAATTCTTGAACCATGTGTTGGCGTCGAATGGAATGACTAACTCGTTCCACCCAACGGCCATTGATGCAACCGAAAGCGTAGCAGTCTGTGAACCAAGGTGAAGTTCGGCATCGCCACCACTTGCCACCCCGATCGTTGGGTTGACCATTACGCGCAGGAAATATGGGCGCGCGCCGTCAAAACGTGATGTTCTCATGTCTCGTAACGGCTGGTCGATTCGGAAGGACCCCGACGCGCTCAAGCTCGCGTCAACAGACGCACCTGGAAAGGATCTGTAAAAGTTCGCGGTGTCTTGTACGGGCGTGACCCCCGAAGTGTCATCCCACCCGGTGAACGTTCGCCCGCTGGCGGTTGTCACGGATGAAAAGGAACTGTTACGCAACAGACTCCCGCCCGCCGCTGTTCCGGCGTGGCGACTTGGTACGAATGTGCGCGCCGAGACGCCCGATCCTGTCGTCCCCCTCTCAAGTGCATCAGGGGATGACGACTCGCCCACATGTTCGAATTCTTCGGCGTGTACCTGCGTACCGCTCTGCCCGTCGCGCCTGCATCGAAACTTCTTCGTCTCGACGTTGCACGCCTCCATGTTGTAGCCGCCTTCGTCAATTGTCAGGCGGTGGATCGTCCCGTCGCCGTTGTTCGACGCGCCAAGCGTTGGGGTCGTGTCATACGTGATTGCGGCGAGACTTGATCGTTTGCGATGATTCGTCCAGGCGCTCCCACAGCGCTCGGAAGATTCTCGTAACGTCTCGGTAGCCGTTTCCGTCAGCCTTCGCCCACTCGAATAGAATGGCCTGCATCCACGGGGCAATCCGTGACGCGGAGGCCAACGACGAAAGCGCGGCGCGGAACTCTGCCGCACCTCGCGTGTGTACGTTCGGCGTGTAGTCCCCGTCAAGCCCTTGCTCAACGGTCTCAAGTAGCGCCAGCATCGTCCCATCGGAGAACGCGCGGTTGCTTCTCGAACACGTTGATCGCGTTCTTCCACTGCGTGAATACTTCAGCTTCGGTGGGGCTTCCTGGCAACTGCTACGCCTCCGAAAGTTTCCAGCCCGATTTCGGACAAGACGGGTGGGTATTTTGTGCCGCGCTTCGGGGATCGTTGATCCTCGCAGCGGACCATATACATGAAATCTGCGGCCGGCGTGTCACCCTCGCGCGGGATGTACGGTCGAACAGCGCGCCCAGCTTTTTGAGCGGTCGCTACGTCATCATCCGTCGGGATGTTGATCGGGTATCCCGTGTCGCCGGGACACTTCCGTGTCACCCTCGGGTGTGTGGACAACGTACTTCTCGGACTCGCCTGGCCGAAATCGAATCACCTTGCGCGGCAACTGTTCGACAACTGCATCAACTTTGCGCCGCGTGAGCTTCACCAACGACCCGAACTGCGGGAATCGCGAACTCTTGCCGCCGGCGCCCTGTTGACTTCGTGAACGTCGTTGTCAGCTTCGGGAAGGCCACGCCGCCAACATCCAACTGCTCAACCGGGCACGACGGGTAAACGCCAACCCAGTACCATTCCTGTTTTGATACTCCGGTGCCCCCGGTGGTCGCTGGGGTCAGTTCGGAGCCGCTGACAGTGCGCGTAGTCTTCTTGGGCGTGGCCGTGGTTTTGTTCGTCATCGTTGCATCCCTGTATGACGTTGCGGTTGATTAGAAACTAGTTGCTGTGCTTGATCGCCGCGTAAGGAAGCGCGACACCGGCACCCGCGCGCCATTCCCACTGGACGTACTCTTCGGCAGTGGTGCGCGTGTGGTCGCCGTTGTTGTCGCCCTCAAGCGAACTGAAGTCCTGAAGCGCCTCGCGCTCAAGCAAGAATGTAGGCTTCTTCGGGGGACTCAAGAGAATCTGATACCAACTGTTGTCGGTGATTCGTGACGTTCCCATTAGCTGAACATCACGGCTCGCGTCTTGGACGATGTTGCTGGGCGTGGTTCCCGCGTCGGTGCCAAGGACAACACCACGACGGCGCTGCAAGAATGCCTCCTCGAACACCTGTTTGTTCTGCACGCCAAAAATCACTAGATAGCCAGCGTCGATGATGTCAGGCGTCAACATGGGCTGACCCTTGCCGTCCTGCATCAATGCGTGCTGTTCGCAACCGCTGTAGTAGTCGCTCAAGATGGCAGCCGAAGACGCTACGCCGGAGCCAGTCAAAAGGTTTCCGTCCGAGACGCCAAAGCGGTCGTCGCCGTTACCGTCGGTCGTCGAAAACATATTCACGCCGTCGGGAGCAAGCGGGATGCCGGGCAGCGTGTTCGTGGAGCCCGTCAATAGGTCGAACGCGAATCGCTCGGGCAGCATAGCGGCAGACTTGCCGACCATCTGCGCGGCTTCCATTAGCGATTGTGTCTTGTCGTCCTTGCGGTCCCACTTGGACCACGGGATACGACGAGCCCACTCGTAGATCGGGACCTCGAAGCCCACCGAATCCATAGCGTCGGTAGGAATCGTGTCACCGCGCTTCCAGTTGGTCATGTGCGGGGCCGCGAGGAAGTAAGCGAAAAGCTCCTGCCTCGACATGGCGCCTATGCTCATGTCCATGAACACCGAAAGACGCTCGTCTGAGCGGCGATCAAATGCCGTGTACGTGTCCGCAAACTCGTTTCGCAGGCCGTTTACAAGTGTTGCCGTAGCTACTACTCGTGACATTGGTTAGCTCCTAAGCCTGGATCTCTGTTGTGCGTCGAAGTTCTATGTCGCATACACCAGCCGACACGAATCTCGTGATGATCCCTATTCCACCCGATGCAACAATTGCCGCGTCTTCGATGTTGCTGGTCGCGCACGTCAACTGCTTACCAACATCAGCCTGAACAATCCCAGCGACGGCAATGTTCTTGAGAACTTCGCCCGCCGTATTGACTTTACCTTCGGGGGGCGGTGAAGCGCTGGTGTCCCCAATGACCCCCTCATGGAGGAGCCCGACAAACTTCGCGCCACCGGTGTTCTTATTTAGAAATCCGTTGGCGTCGATCTCGACAAGCTCGCCCGCGAACAGCTCTACACCGTCCGCAACAACGAACCCGTTGCGACCGCGCCGCTGGGTTTCCCAAATCTTGTTGGCTGTTAGGTTCGCCATGGGCTAGGCCTCCACGCTTTCGGATTTCATCTTGCGCGCGATGTAACGCTTCTTTGCATCGCTCGACGTGTCACGGGCAAGCCCGGCGCCTACAATGTCGTCGAACTCGCGCGCGAACTTCTCGGCCTTCTCGATTGCGTCCGGCCCTTTGTCGGCGTACGCATTGGCCTCATCCGATACGAACTCGAATGAATGAGCTTGGCCTGCCGGGTGTCCTATCGCAAACGAAACCGGCGCTGTGTGCGAGTAGAGCGAATCGACGTATGCCTTGAACGCCTCGGCTCCGTGGTCCCGTCGAAACGCGGCCAACTTCTCGCCGATCTTGGCGCCAAGCGCACGGCCCTTTAGCTTCTCGGTAGCACTTGCGACGTCCGATTCGATCGCCTTCTCCTCGGCCTGCGCCTCGAACTTGGCTTCCAGCGCGTCGTACTTGGCCTGCATTTCTGCTAGGTCTGAACTTCCGACCTTGGACATCGCCTCGGGTGGCGAGGCTGCCGGGGGTGCCGCCGTTTCGACCTTCGGCTCCTCGGTTTCGACTGCTGCGCTCTCGGCGGCTGCGATGGCCTCTTTGATCGAAGCAAAGTCAGCAATCGGAATCGATCCGTCTGCGATAGCCTTCACGACCCCGCCTACGTCGATGCCACCTGCTTCCATGTCTTCGGTCTTCTTTTCTTCGTCTTTGGTCTTATCTTCGTCGGCCATAAACAACTCCGAGAGGAAGCTGGCGGATTTGCCACGCGCGAACGTGTATACATTGGCCGCGCCCTTTCGCTCGTGGCGAAACATTCCATGGCCGCGGTTTGTGTCATGTGTGACACTTCTCCGATCGACGACCAGCATTGGAAGTTCGAGGTACGGAGCTTCATGATCGAGCAGCGCGAGTCCGTCAATGCTAGGGTTGTCTACGTCGAAGATTTCAACGCTTCGATACAACAGCCGGCGCGCAACGACTTCATCCAACGCCGTCTCACTGGTAAACGTCAAGTCCGCGAACATCGTCGGGCGCGTCTCACCCTTGAACGACGCGGGGCGAACGTCGGTGATCTCAAACACGCCAGCGCTCTCGACGGGGGTTTCGTCGCCGTGGTGGCGAATGTGGAGAGGCGGTAGATACCCGTCTGCCTTGGCCTGGTCGGCCTTTGCCTTGGCCTTCGCCATCCACTCGGAGTCAAAGACGTGATCGCCGCGCGAGCATTCCAGGAAGATCGGAACGTCCACGATCGTGTGCGTACCGTCTGCGTTCGCCACTACTCGGAACTGTAGGTCACTCGGGATTCCCGTCTCTTTGATTGTCGTTGCCATTGGTCAGGCCCTCACGTTCTAGAAGTCGTTGCACGTTTCGACGTACTGCTAGTGTCGATTGTTTGGTCCTGCCTTGGATGATCCTGTATACGCTTTCGCGGCTCGCGGGTATCTGGCGCGCGACCCACGCAACACCTCGGCGATGCGCCAACTGCTCAAGTCTGCGCCGGTCGTTGTCCCATCGTGATCCACTCATCAGAGCACCATGGTCGATGTGAACCGGTCGGGTCGGAAGTGTGTAAAGCCCTTGTCTGGGCCAGCCCTAGCGGGTATTCGTGATGCGCGTAACGAGCCGTCCGCGCCTATGCGGCCCATGCGCTTGAGCTGCGCTCGGTTTACGAATGATGCCGTGCATCTGCAATTAAATCCCAAAGGGGGAGCTATCTCGTCCCACCCCGGATCATCCACAGCGAGTATCACGCCGTCCGCCGCCATGTGATTGGGTCGCGTGTCTGCATCCCCAACGGCGTCGAAGCGCAGCGCCGGTATCACTTGTCGAACGTCCGGGTCTCGGGCCTGTCTGAATCGACCCGCACTGATGCCCGTATTGACGTTGGTACGAAACGCAGCTTGCGAGTAAGCGCGCGACCAGTCGGCGGTGAGTGGTGTCGTACTAGATCCCCGCATCAACTTGTCCACAGCTTCCGCTTCCGGCGTGCCCTCGAACACTGCTTGCGCGATGATTGATTGAGCGCGGTCAACTACTGCGCGTTCGGTCGCGCGTGAGAACGCAATAGCATTCTGCTCTGAATAGATTTGCGCTATCTGCTCCGCTGTCCTACCGGCAGCGCGTTGTAGCGGTACCGGTATGCGCTCGGCTAGTTCCTCAACGGCCTCGATGAACGTTACGCGGGGCAACACCGGGCTAGCCGCCGCGAAGTTAGCTCCGCGTGTCGCCGCCTCTAGCGCGAGTGACGCGCCTATGACTTCGCTGCGTCCAATCGTCTCGCGTACAACATCACCGACTTTCAATCGTGCGTCATCCATGCGCGAACCATTGACCGCCAAGTAAGCGCCCATCATCTCCTGCACCGCTTCAAAGTATTGAGGGATGCGGCGATGCTGGATCTCGGCCAGTAGTCGGGTGCTGGCTTTGCGGGACATCTATCTCACCCCGAAACCCGTGCTATCCATCCCTGGGAACCCGCCGATTCCTGGTGCTGGTATCTCTCGGGGCTCTAGAACGTCTTCGCCATCTTCCGGCGCCGTGAATCCCGTCTGCTCATAGACCTCGCGGCGTGACAGCGGAAGCCCGGCAGCCACAAGCACTGAGACGACTTCTGCGCGTTCCTTCGGATCCTGACGCTTCTCTTGCGTGATTGAGAAACGCGGCAGGCCTTCATTGGAAAGCCCTAGCTCGACGATGTTGGGCCAGTTCTTTGTCCACAGACAGCCGATCAAGTCACGGGTTAGCGTTTCCTCAAGCGACTCGCGATCGTATTGAATGAGTGCTTCGGTGCTGTTCTCTTGGATCGCGGCTAGTGCATACGAACCGCCTTCGGTCGCACCGGTCGTTAGGTTTGCTCCGAGCACGCACGTAAAGATCATTCTCCGTAGTTCGTCGCGTAGGTCTTTGAGTAACTGCCACCCCTGTGCGGCAACCGGCATCGCCTCGATGTCATCGTCCTTGTCGAAAATCAGTGCCCCCGACTCGATCGACTCTTGCATCATGGCGAGCCACTCGCGCATGACTTCGACGTTTGGCAGACCGGTTGACGAGTCCTTGAGCCCGTCGATCTTCACCATGAACTTGCCGCGCCCGTGTGCTTCTGCTGCAGTCAAGCTCTCCTGAAATACGTGTTCTTTCGCGTACCACGGCCATGCGAGTGCATCGCGCAGCCCACGCCCGTACCCTAGTGCGCCTTCTATGTCCTGGTAGACGTGCTCGATTGTTTGAATCGATCCGGCCTCAGATTGGTCGATCCATTCTTCTGTAGCCATGCTCCAGACTTGGCGAGGTGCCACGACTGGATCTCCACGCATACGATCAACGGGTGTGAACCTGAATCGGCGCTTGTCCATGTCGTGCAGCACCGTTGGAGCCCACCATGTACGCTCTACGCCGTCTCCGATGCTCAGCGTCTTGGCTTCTAGTTGGATCGATGCGTATCGTGAACCAGAAAAGAATGCGCGAGACAGTCTCATGCGCGCGCCCGTGAAATCGGTGATACACCCCAACAGCTTGCGCGCCGTCTCGGCTGCGAGTTGCCCGCGATCCGTGTCCGCGTCGGCAGGCGTACAGGTCCATTGACGACCGGCGATCAAGTGCTGACGATAGCCAACTACGTGCGCGATGTCCGCGTCAAGAAGCATCTTCTCTTCGAGGTCGGGTTCCCGAAGTAGCCACGTAGACGGGTCGATGGTCCGCGACCGCCGCCACGCGGCCGATAGAGCGCGGACGTACTGCTGCCGCGCGTTGTGCCAAATGCGCAGTTCTTGAGACATGCGCTACTTCTTAGACTTTTTCTCTGGCTTCTTGGACTTGGCAGGTGGCTTGTCGGCAGCGGCGCGAGCCTCCGCCTGTCGGGCTTCACCGGCCTTCGCCGCTTTGGATTTGGCGGCCGCCGCTTCCTTCGCGGCCTTTTCTCGGCGCGCGATCTTGTTCGCCAGCAGCTTGTCAGCGCGGTATTCGGCCTGCTTCTTTTCGGGCATGGGTCACCACCGTTTGCGCGACGTATGCCGTCGCCAACCTGGTGCCGCCTGCCGAGGACGCTCGCTCGGGTGTATATCACGAATCTCTTGGTCTTGCACGGGTTTCGTGTAGGGGCGCCCGGCGCGTTGTGCGCCCGCCCCGTGACGCGCGAGCCATTCAAAGGCCCCGGATGATGCGTCCACAAGGTCCATCAAATCGCCATCGGGGAACGATTCAAGCTCATCGAAGTAGCCGTTCATCCACTGACCGGACACGATTCGAACCCCGCACCGAAGCCACTGGTTCATAAACCCACGCTCAAGTTCGGCAGACATCGGCGTCGCACGGTGTTCCTTTGCGCCGGTAGGCTTCTCCCCGATCACCCTCACGCCCGCCGCTTTCAGCTTCTTTTCGAGGGCTTCGAACTGGGCGATCCCGCCTGATCCGGGCTCGATCTCGATGCCCACTCGAACTGCAGGGCCGTCTCCCTTGGCTGTCGCCACGATCCGCTCGTCTCTGCGGCCCGGCGACAGGCGGAAAGCTACCGCGTGTTCAACGCCGTACGCGCCCCAAACGTCTCGCCACATCTTGACGCCTGCCGTGCGCTTGGCCTCGGGCTTCTCGGACGCCGCAAGGTCCCACCAGCGGATTCGAACCGCGTCTTTGTTGGGTGGTGCGTCTGCCTCATCCAGCGGAGGCCCGAACCACTCGGCCCGGAAGTAGTCGCCCGCCTCGCGCGCCGACCAGTCGCCGTCCAGTAGCTGTTGACGGAGGGTGGTCGGTAGGTGCATGAGCCCCTGCACGTACTCGTCAGCGTCTACGCTCGGGTTGTCCTTGAGGGCGGACCGGATGAAAACCCTGTTGCCACGAGTATCTGGGTTTATGAATCGGTCGCGTACCCACACGTGCCCTCGGCCGCCTGGGTTCGATGCGGAGAGGGATCGCAGGGGAATCTTGGATCCGGCCTGCCGACGCACGCGGGATAGGGCGACGTACGAGTACTGGGGTTCTAGGAACTGGGTCAGCTCATCCCAGCCCGTGAAGTGGTACTCGGCGCCCTGGTATCGGAAGTGGTCCTGCGGCCCGGCTAGGTAGGCGAGCGCCACCTTCGCCCCACTCGGGAAAGTCCATATCTTGTCAGACCCGTTCCAGTGTGCGTCTGTCCTGGCCCACCACTCCTGGGATCGGTCGAGAAGCGCGCCAGGTTGAGCTAGATCCGTGTGTGTGCGGCGGAACAGGATGCCCTTGTAAGCGGGTTCGTGGACGTACTGGGCCGATGCCATCAGCAACGCGTCGGACTTCCCACCGCCTACCGAGCCTCCGAAAAGGGCCTCAAGGACGCCTTGCCCCTCGTTGCGCATGCTAAGGAACAACGCCTGCCGAGGGTGCGGCAAGTGGGGAATGTACGGATTGAACGCGATGTGCGGGCAAATCTGATCGATCAAGCTCGCGGCTTCGATCAAGTGTTCGGGTGGGCCTCGCACTATTCGGCGCCGTTGCTCGACCCATTCCCCAGGTACTCTTCGCCCGCGTCACGGAACTCTCCCAGCCACGCTTTCAGGTCGAAAGGCTTTTCCTGTGACCCATTGGTGACGTTTACCGAGCGCGCGTCGATGTTCACGGTCTGCGGTGGACTCGCCTCGCGCTCCTGCTTGGCGGCCTCGTTTAGCCCCTTGGCAAGATCAATCCGCCCTTTCAGGAGCATGGCCGCCGCTTGGGCGCGCGTTCGGTTAGAGACCTCGGTATTCTCCGCTATTTGTTGCAACACGGAAACGTCTACCACCCGCTCGTAGGCATCATGCTTCAAAGCCTCTGTATACGTGCGGACCACCACGCGGGCCGCCTTGGTTGGGGTCAGGTCGTATTCGCCCCTCGGCCCCAGCTTCTTGTCTTGCGGAAGTCTTTTTTCCACCCCCACCCCCCTTCTGCGTTGGGCCGGTTGTGCTACACTTTTGACCGGCCCTTGACTCGGTGGGTCAGTTCCTTCTTTCGCTTAATCGCGATGTTTCCATCCGGTCGCGCGCCCTCCCTTCCTCCCTGGGCGCGCGGCCATCTTGTTTTTGTCTTGACGCGCTGGGTCTCTCTTATCACGCTAGGAAGGCGGGGGGGAAGGATAACACACCAGCGTTGCCTTTTAGATCGTCCCGCTGCCAGCGGCTTCTCGAACTTGTATAACTGACTCCCAAATCACGCGTTTCGGGTCAACTTGTGTTGTGTCGGTAATCCACATGACCGCGTATACACGCCCAAGTGGAAACTCGGTGTCGTCCTCAACATCGGCTTCGTCCCATTTCCAGTAGCCTTCGCCGTTGGCTTCGTCAGTCCATGTGACGTGCGCCGCCTCGGTGTACTCGGTTTCTGATCCGCCCTCCGGGGTGAGATACATGGTGACTGATCGCCCCGCCACAGTCATGTCCACAGCTTCATAGAGGCACGTCGTGGCGTTCTTCCGTTCGAGTTTGAACGGGATTACAAGCGCCTCGCCCTTGAATACAACGGGAGCCTTGATTGTTGGGCTAGACACGGATCAACCTCGATCCCGGCTCAGACCATCGTACCGAAAACACATGCGCCGATTTGATTCGGATACGGTGGAAAGAACATCTTGCTGGCGTGGTAGGCGGCGGCCCACCTCCAAGGTAAATCGGAATGAGCGGCATTATCAATACTCCTCCGACCAAAGACACGACGCGCCTACTTCCGATGTTGAAGCGTCGGCAGCCGCCGCGAAGGTTAAGGTTTCGCCGGGCAGCAGAGTTAGACGCGCCGGCGTCAGGTCCCTTGATTGTGAACCGACCTTTTCCATTTTGATGGTGGTTATCGTTCTCCCACCTGTAACGGTTGTTCCCGCGACGTCTACACTAGTGACCGAGTTTTGTGTGTCTAGATCTGTGTAGGACGGCGCCCCACCAAGCGTTGCATTCTTGATCAGTCGCGCGGTTACGGATTTGGTGCCGTCAGTGGAAAATGACGCAGCGATGAGGTTGATAGCCACTTGGTTCGGCGTGCCTTGGTACGAGGTCTTATTTTGTATAGTCATGACATTGGTGAGCGTCGTACCGACACCGGTCTTGGAGTTGTCAGTGCTGTAGCGCAGACCGAGGTCGATCGTCCGCCCCTGAACAAATCCAGCCATCGACGCCGATGATGTGACGATGTTCGTGGCGTTCGTAGTATTGACGGCCTCGATTATCATCGGAAGTGACGGGTTTCTGAGTGACGGCACCGTGTTCGCGTTTGCATACTGGATCAGGTGCACCGGCGTGAGCCGACGCGTAACTGGGTCCTCGACTTCAAATAGGATGCCGCCAAATCCTAAGTATTGATAGGAAGCGGCGAACACGTTTCCAAGTGTCGGGTCGATGATCGGTAGATTGCCTGTTCCGTCAGCCTTATCTATATTCCACGCGGTTCTTGGGATCCACGTATCCGACCCGTTGTTTCTGTGCAGCAGTCCAAAGTTCGCGCCGTCAAATCCGAAGCCAACCCGGTCAAGATCTGACCCCATACCGACAAACTGCGTTGACCCCGCGACTCCTGCCGTGAACTTTCCCGTGAACTCCGCGATCACGCCCTGGCCTGGTCGGTATCGAATAAAGCTCCGTGACGCTATTTGTGCCGATGACGATGCCGATGCGCCGGTGCTGCAAACCCCCATTCCATTGCTTTGTGTCGTGGTTCCTGAACCTGTGGTATCAAGGATCATCACTTCTGTGTTTAGATTGTAAATGAACTGTAGCTGTACATGTGGAGTGCGTTCCGCGGTCTCTAGCTCACCAAACGCAGCTCGGCGCATCGTTGGATCAATGACCGGCAGCGGGTTCGATGTGGAGGCGTCGCCATCGCTCACACCATCAACCCCGTGAGTGATCTTCACTCGCTGGTGCTTCACACCTCCGATATCATCCGATGCGTACGTTTCACCGGTTCCGGGCAAGATGGTATTGTCGGACATGGCGCCTACTCCTCGGGCGTCTGAAGATTTCCGTGGAATCTACCCCGCATCGTGCGAAATCAGGGAACTTTTGTCCATCTGATTATGACTGCGCGCGCGAAGTCTCCACGCGCCTGGCCCTCGCTACACAGTGCAAAGCCTTAGTGAGGTCGCCCACCCTGGG
Source organism: Planctomycetota bacterium (assembly GCA_965222115.1). Lineage (GTDB taxonomy): Bacteria > Planctomycetota > PLA2 > PLA2 > JAEUHO01 > CBDCTJ01. Next base: position 32,415 of record CBDCTJ010000002.1, read on the forward strand.
GTTCCCTGGCTTCCTGCCCGCGCGGCAAAGGTACTTGACAGCACAACCAACGTTGAACGAGGCTTCTAGCGCATCCGTAATATCCATCACCGTCAACGGCTCGCCATCGCTCTTGATGATGCCGGGAATGATGTAGTAGTCGGGGATGGCGGGAAGATCCTCGGGCGTCGGCTTAGGGTTATCCATTGGCTTCCTCTATCGCGACCCAACGCTCAAAGTCGCCCTCGTAACCAAACCATTCGTTCTCATCCACGTCTTTATCGAGGAATAACAGCCTCAGCTTGTCGACTACGAAACGCAGATCCGAAATCGCCTCATCCCTCTGCCGCTTCATGTCGTCGTAGGTGGCGAGCCATTGCGCTAGATCTTGATGATCGATTTCATCATCGAAACAGTCTCGCCAATCTCGTCCTACTATTCGTCGTACACCCTCGATTTGCTCATCCGTATACGGCTTCGCGTTACTCATCATATTCTCCCTCACAATCAAAAGTCGGAGGTTTGTCGATTGGGGGCTCTCCGGTCTTTCTGTCCTCATCACGAGCTAGCACGTAAACCGTTCTCGCGGCATCGGCCAGTGCGATCCACGCTCGCACGTAAACACCACGCCGTGCGCAGTCACGACCAAACATGATCTCGGCCTCGGCCATACGCTCGGCGCGGCTGTACACGTCCCACAAGTCGTTTGTGGTGAACTCGACGCCATCGCCATTCGTGCCTGCGTTCGTTGGCGACTTACTCATCACCACCCCCTAGCGCGTACGTCAAGCACTTGTGAATCACGTTAGGTCCCGCGCGTTTCAACTCATCACTCGTTGGGGTAAAAACCTCCACGGCCTTTCCCGCACGCCGCATCATTTCACTTAGGATCAAGTCACGCCAAGACTTCACTACTCACCGCCTTTCTTCGCTTCCATCTCCCGCCGCATGTCTTCGCGGCCTGCTACGAATCCGCCCCGAAACGAGAGCCAACCCTCTACAGGCAAGCACGAGTAATCGTCGAAGTAGGGAATCCCGCCCACCCAGTGGAGCGGAAGTTTCTTATACCGCTCAAACGCCTTGCGCATCCGCTGCTCAATGTCCTTGTCGATCATCGCTGCCCTCGTCCTCAATGTTGCAGGGGCTCCACGGCTCATCGCCGTGCCAGGGGACGAGCGCGCACCGCACGCCCTCTTTGTCTCGCCAAGCGCCACCCTGGTCATGACATGCCGCCGCCTCCGTAGACCACAGGAGTGGCGTGCCATCCTCAAGACGGTCTATCTCATCTGAGCCTTTTTTGCGGACGACCCAAACCACTTCACCATACCACTTAGACGGTCGTGGCGTCACTCTTCTGAGTGTGTAATACTCAGCACTTCCGATGTATTTGTCTTTGGGGGTCATGGCTTCAACTCCGTTTTACGTATTTCGTAGTAGCCATTTCCGCAAACCCAATAACCGGAGCCCTCGCCGTATGGCTCAAGTGTGTAGCCATCGTCTTTTGCGTGTCCATCAACTGCCAAGCGTGCGCCGTCGCGGGAACGATGAGCGCTCAAAATATTTTCACCTTCATGGTTTACGCCGGCGATGACTAAGTAGACATGCTCAACAGTCTTATTACTCACCCCCGCCTCCTTTCTCAAGCTCCGCGAGTAGGGCGTTTCGTTTCATTTTCTCACGCGCGTACGCATTGCGGCGTCTTTGCTCAACCGCCGCCTCATACGCACTCGCTGGCCCTGTGCAAACCGCGCATGGGTCGCCAAACGCGAATCCAAATCCGTCACACTCTGGACACTTGACACGTGTTACGAATCGAATGTCGCCCGCCCACGATTCGGGATACGCAGGCCCGCCGTCTTTACTCATCGCCCTGGCCCCCTTTACGGCTTCTAATTTTGCGGCGGCGCAACACCGCGAGTCTCGACGCGTGCGCAAAGCGGAACCTCGCTTGCGCCCCCTTAGGAAATACTTCTTTGCCACATCGCGGGCACGACCCTTCGTTGATAATGGCGACGTCACAACACGTTGTGAACGTCGTGCTGTTGGTCGGGCTACAGTGATACACGGTAGGCATCAAATCCCCTCCACAAACAAGAGCTGTTGCCCTTGCTTCCTTGCCAACGTCCTGCGCCTCGAATCCGCGTGCTGCTTGCGGTCTAGCCGTAAGTGACAGCGTTGGCAAAGCGCGGCCAAGTTCTCCGGCATGTTGTTTCGTATGTCGTGGTCAAGGTGCGCTGTGGTTAGAACAATGCGCACGTAGTTATCACAAATCTTGTCACCACCAACCGCGTCAATTTCGCACGCCTGCTCCGGCTCGTACCAGACGAAACCATTTACAGCGCTTCTGAAAACAACTGAATGGTTGGGCACTCCGCAGAACTGACAACAATGACCACACCGATCAAGCACGTTTGCGCGTATCGCCTTCCACGTCTTCGGGTACTTGGAGTAGTCAATCGGCATCGACTGACTCCACAAACAATCCCTCGGGCTCGGATTCGACGTAGCGCAACAGGTCTCCTTTATTCGCCCAAACTAGGAGCGTTCGCCCGGGGCGAGGAAACAGATCCAAGCGGACTCCGCGAAGAGTGATCGCATCAACAGGCGCGGATAGCTCTTCGAGGTTCAGCCTCACAAGTACGGTGCCATGCATTGAAACCCTAAGACTCTCCACCCACTTCCTCCGGTTCGCACGCTGTTGTTCGGGGGTGTAGTTCATCAATCCACTACCCGGCGTCGCGTAAGCCCATCTACTTGGTACGTAACCTGCCACGTCACATCGGGCGCTTCGTGGTCAGCATGCTCGGGATGCGCAAGGCCCCACCGTGAGTGCCCTACAACCACAGGGCCTAGATATTCAGACGCGGGAACGCCCGGTGCCGGAGTGATGTAATCAGGCAGCTTTACGCCCTCAAACACTTCTACGTCGCCCTTAGCTATGTGACGTGCGCCAACGCTCGTTCCGACGGCGACTTGGCGAGTCCCAAGCTTCTTTCCGCGTGGGTGGTCGTCTGCTACGCAATGCAAATACACATCGCCTTGCTGGAGGACTGTTTTCCCAACCACTGCGCGTCGGCAGATACGCACATCAGCATCCACCTTGCTATCGGCGATCTTCTTGAGTTGAGTTTGAGTTTTCATACTTTGCTCCTAGCTCTTGTTGAGTATTAGTGATTCGTCAAACCCGCAAAGCGTGCGGTGTGCCTGTTCGCACGTCGTCACCTCTGCGGGGACTTCCATGTAATAGACGCGGCCTGTCGATCCATCTGTACCGACCAAGAACACGCGCCCTTCGTCGTCACGCATCAAGCATCTGTGCGCCGCACCCTTTCGCGCGCCTTCGTAGTCAGCGTGTAACACTTTCGCGCCCGTGTCGGTTAAGTATCTGCCCTCGCCGTAGCGCTCACGCATAACGCGGCGGATCTCCGCATTTGTTTCGCCCTTGATTGAATTGACGGTGATTGCATCGGGCTTAGTGATTACACTTTCGGGAACGCGCACGCCATGCCAACCATACACACTCAAAAGGCCATCTGGATATGCGATGGCGGGACCATCTTCGCAGTGGATACGCCCACGATCGTCAAGCTCAAGAACATTGTGACGATGCTGCAAGATGGCGATGTTTTTGTACGGCGCCCACCACCCAGTGGTTCGCGCTATACCCATCAACCCGCCTAGCTTTTCGCAGCACTTAAGCCCAAGCGCATAACGCATGTACGCATAGAACGAAATCCATCCAGCGTCGTGCGAGCCCCCGACTTGGCCCCCGACTTGGTCCCAGACTTGGCCCCAGACTTGGCCCCTGACTTGGTCCCAGACTTGGTCCCTGACTTGGCCCCCAGACTTGGTCCCTGACTTGGCCCCCGACTTGGTCCCAGACTTGGCCCCAGACTCTGGCCCCTGACTTGGTCCCAGACTTGGTCCCCGACTTGGTCCCAGACTTGGCCCCAGACTTGGCCCCTGACTTGGTCCCAGACTTGGTCCCTGACTTGGCCCCAGACTTGGTCCCTGACTTGGCCCCCGACTTGGTCCCAGACTTGGGCCCCAGACTTGGCCCCTGACTTGGTCCCAGACTTGGTCCCCGACTTGGTCCCAGACTTGGCCCCAGACTTGGCCCCTGACTTGGTCCCAGACTTGGTCCCTGACTTGGTCCCAGACTTGGTCCACCCTGCTCGCGTCTCGAAGCATCACTGCCGCCAACGCCCCGCCAATCGGACTCCCCATCATTAAGTACATTTTAGGCGGCTCAAGCCCCGCCGCTCGGTACGCGTTAGCGACATGCACCTTGGCTTGCTCGACATCACAAGGTGTCTGTTGACAGGCCGATCTTGATCCACTCGTCTCTGTACTCGGCGAGCTGCTCGACTTGCTTATCGGTCAGGCGCTCGACTTTCTTTTGCTTACGCATCCCGCACCCCGCTCTCCTTTACGAGCGCGTTCAGCTCCGTCACCTTGCGTAGAAGCTCTGTGTCATCACATAAGTCCGCTCGCCACCTCTGCGCCGTTTCAACCACCGCATCCTTCGCAGCCTGCAACCGCGCTTGTGCACGCTTGCGCTCGGCTTTGACACGGGCGTCATGGGCATCACACCACGCCTCCCAAGAATTGGCGTCAATAAGGACGTGGGCACGAACACTGCTTAGGCGCTCGCAACAATCTCGGAGGAGGTCATTCGCATCCCGCTCACGCTGCCGGGCTTGTTCGAGGTCGTTGTTCATTTTCCTCCCCTCATAGCCTCAAGGATTGGAAGGTTCGCCTCGGTAGGCACGTAGATCACTTCGCCGGTGCCGTCGTTTAGACCCTGAACCCATAGGTATCGAAGGTACGCGTCGTTACCCTGCAAGCTATCGCCGATGATCTTATTGGCCTCCGCAACACCCTTTGCGCGCTCGACTTCTGCTTGAGCCTCTAGCTTTGCGGATTCCATCTTTGCTTCGGCCTCTTCAATGCGAATCTTGCGATTCTGCTCCGCGCGTTTGAACTCAGCCTCGCCCTCTTTGCCTTGCTGCCAAACTCTGTACATCGGTCGCCCGATCATCGTACCTAAAACGAGCGCAAACACGGCGACGGCGACAACCGCCCATCCACCAGCTCCGATGAGGGGCCTATTATTTGAATGACTCATGCGTTCTCCTTTGCGTACTTCCTTGACCATCGACGAGCCTGCGACTCAGAACAGCACAGGACCGTAGCCGCATCGTCATACGTCATACCCTCTCGTTGCATAGTGTGGGCAACCATGCCCTTTGCGAAACGTGCAGCGCGGTACTTCTTTCCCGTCTCGGGAACTTTGCGAGTGATCGAGTAGACAGAAACCTCAAACTCGTCAGCCGCGTCTTCGATGATCTCTCGAACCACTTCCTCACACACAGAATTCATTCGCCGAACTCCTCTAGCCACCGCGTTTCCCAATAGATCGCCCAAATGTGGTCTCGGCCTTTCAGTCGCGTGGCTATGTCTACGTACGACAGACCGGCTTCGTGCAGGTAGTGAATCGCCATGCCTTTGGCGAGCCGCACCGGACGGTACCTGCTCAGTGGACGCAAGTTCTTTTTGGTCATCATCGCCAACGGCACACCAAACTCGTCAGCGCACTCTCGGATGATCTCGTCGATGTCTTCGTCGGTAAGAAACTTCATGCGGTCTCCGGTTTCGCGGTTGCACTATACACGGGATGTACACCACTGCAACATATTTCTATGACCCGTCGCCAAGTAATCCTGCGGGGCCGCCGCCCAACAGGTCGCCGAGTTTCACGGAACCGCTGCGTAGATACGCTTTGGCGCCGCGCCGCGCCGTCTTGTCACGTTCAGCCGCGAGCGCTTCGTACACCCTGCAAAAGTCGCGCTATTCGGAAGTCTGTCCAGCCCGTTCTCCATGCGGTGTTCCCCGATGGCCTCGTATGCCTGGCTTGCAATGTCGCACCTAATCCGAGGTGGTCGGTTCCACTCACGGTTACGCATCGCTTCCATGACCATCTCGTAAGCGGCCTCGGCGGGTGGGA
>CBDCTJ010000003.1:0-567947 GCA_965222115.1 Planctomycetota bacterium
CGCGCGCTTCTTCGCGCCCTTCTTTTGGGCGGGCCTTCTCGACCGACGCGCCTTCTTAGCGGACGCCTTTCGCTTGCGAGTTCCCGACGAACGGGCCTTTCGTTTTGCCGCCTTCTTCCTTGAGGACGCGGCCTTCTTCTTCCGACGCGCGCGCTTCTTCGTGGCCTTCTTGCGCTCTTTCTTTGTGACGCGGGACTTCGCCGATCGTTTTCGGGAACGCGCACCCTTCGATAGGGCAAGCACCATGGTTGAACCGAGATCGGCCGGGCTCTCTGCGACGAATATCCCGGCGGCGCGCATGGCCTCCATCTTCTCAAGTGCCGTGCCTTTGCCGCCCGCAATGATTGCGCCGGCGTGGCCCATTCGCTTACCGGGTGGTGCGGTGCGACCCGCGACAAAGCCCACCACCGGTTTGGTCACATGCGCCTTCACGAACGCAGCGGCCTCTTCCTCGGCCGTGCCCCCGATTTCACCAATCATCAAAATCGCGTCGGTTTTGGGGTCTTCTTGAAAGAGCTTCAATGCGTCGATGTGGGTCGTGCCAATCACGGGGTCGCCGCCGATGCCGACGCACGTGCTTTGACCGAGCTTCAATTCGGAAAGCTGCCACACCGCTTCATAGGTCAATGTACCGGACCGAGACACCACGCCAATGCGCCCGGGTCGATGAATAAACCCGGGCATAATCCCGACCTTACATTTCTCACCAGGACTGATGACACCGGGACAGTTGGGGCCCACCATGCGCGCCCCGGCCGCCGTCACGATGCGCTTCATGCGTGCCTCGTCGAGTGCGGCTATGCCTTCGGTGATGCACACCACGAGTTTAATACCCGCTTCGACCGCCTCCTCAACGGCATCGGCTGCGAAGGGCGCGGGCACGAAGATCATCGATGTGTTCGCACCGTGAGACTCGACCGCTTCACGAACCGTATTGAGAACGGGAATGCCCGATACGCGCTTACCGCCGCGACCGGGTGTAACGCCAGCAACCACGTTGGTGCCGTAGTCACGGCACGCGAGCGTGTGGAGCTTGCCTGCGTCGCCGGTTATGCCCTGAGTGACAACACGCGTTTTCTTTCCAACAAGAATGCTCACGACACGGCCTCCACGATTTTCTCTGCGGCGTCTGCCATGTCGTCGGCCGGAATGATCTGGAGACCACTCTTCTCAAGCAGGGCTTTGCCCTTCTTTACATTGGTTCCGTTGAGTCGCACCACCAAGGGACATTCAAGTCCGAGGGCGCGAGAGGCCTCGATCACACCGTTGGCAATCACGTCGCAACGCATGATGCCGCCAAAGATATTGACCAAAATGCCCTTCACCGCGGGATCCTCAAGAATGATTTGAAACGCCGTAGTGACTTGCTCGGTGGTGGCGCTTCCACCCACATCCAAGAAGTTGGCAGGCTCGCCGCCGTGCAGCTTGATGATGTCCATCGTGGCCATGGCCAGGCCCGCGCCATTGACCAAACACCCGATGTTTCCATCGAGGTTTACGTAGGAAAGCCCGGCCTTCTTCGCTCGCAATTCCGTGGGGTCTTCTTCGCTCTCGTCGCGCAGTTTACTGAGCCTCTTGTGGCGAAACATGGCGTTGTCATCGATGGTCATTTTGCCGTCGAGGCAAATCACGCGACCGTCTTTGGTCGTGATCAGAGGATTGACTTCCACGAGACTGGCATCGTTCTTGAGATACACGTCCGCAAGCCCTCGGAGGACACCGGCGAACGCGCGCTGCAGTTCCTTTGGAATCTTGAGCCCATAAGTTGCACGACGCGCGCGGAAATCGGCGAGCCCGCGAACGGGGTCCACGATCTCTTTCAAAATCTTGTGCGGACGCTTTGCCGCCACCTCTTCAATGTCCATGCCACCTTCAGACGACACCATGAGCACCGGAAGTTCACGCTGACGATCGAGCACGATGGCCGCGTAATACTCCTTGAGAATGGGAAGGCCTTCTTCCACGAGCACCTTGCGGACGATGGTTCCGTCCGGTGCGTTCTGCTTGGTCACGAGCGGCTTGCCCAGTAGCGAGCGTGCAACGTAGCTCGCCTCATCCCCTGAGCGCACGAGCTTAACGCCGCCGGCTTTCCCTCGTCCGCCCGCGTGAATCTGTGCTTTGACGACGGCGAGATCGCCGCCCAACTTCTTGAACGCCATCTTTGCTGCCTTGGGCTTCTTCGCCACAATCCCCTCGGGGACTGGCAGCCCGGCCTCGGCAAAGACGCCTTTGGCCTGATACTCGTGAAGTTTCACGCGGACCTCCGTCGCACCCACCTCGGGCGCGCGGGAATCCTAGCCCGGATTGCTCAGATGCCCCACTCCACGAATAGAGGGGAGGACGTGAAGATTTGGCCGTCGCGACTTTCGTCGAAGCGGTCCTAGCCCCAACTTAGCCGCCGGTCACGGGACCGATGGGCACGAGCCCTCGGGTAGCGCGCTTCAGGAACAGTAACGCGAAACACGTATCTAGAACGTCGTAGGGCTCATGCGTCGTTTTCGTATTCCAGAACACGCCGGGGGCTTCACGGGTCTTACCGCGCTTGCCATCCAGAAACTTGACGTTGACGGGCTTTTGCCGCCGCAACAACTGCTTGGCGCCCTCGACATACCACATGTGTTTGCCGACAAGGCGCTTGCCCAAAATGTCCATCGCGCGCTCAAGGCAATACAGATAGTAAACGTGGTATCCGTTCTTTACTGGATTGGCAAAGGACGACCAGTGGCGATCGAGCCATGCCAGCCCGTCCCAGACCGCCGTTTCCATTTTCTTTGGCAGCGGCCCGTCCATGAAGCGCTTGCGGGCCTTCTTGCTCTTGTGATTGGCAAGAATCTGCTTGGCCATGAGGAGATTGGCGATGCCGCATGCGGTCATCGCGCCCGTAGCTTTACCTTCGCTGTGACTAGGCGAACCCTTCAGGTAGCAAAAACCACGCGCATGGTCGATGGGCTTCGCATACCGACCGTCTTGGTAGATGGGGTCGTGGCGTTCGTGTTTCGGCCCCTCTTCCTCCTGGTTTCCTAAGGTGTACTCGATAATCCGAAACCACGTATCTGGATCGGTATGGACGCCAAATCGTTGGGCGCTAAATAGTGCCAGCGCCGCTAACTGAGTGCTGGAAAGATCGGTGTTTCCGTGAACGCCCGGTCCGCCTTTTTGCAGCGTGTGAATCGTCCCACCTTTGCGACCGCCACCACCGCGCTTGATTTGAGGGACGTTGTAGCGCCACAGTTGTGACTTGTCATCCGCGTTGGGCAGACCGCGGCGACTCTCAAGCGCCCTCACCATTTCCTGGAGCCATTCCTTGTCCTCCGGATCTTTGATTCGGAGCTTACCCGCTTTCTTTGCCCGACGCGATCTCGCAGACTTCTTGAAATGGTCGTACTTGGCCGTGAGCGCCAGAATCATGACGGAGAGTTCATAGCTCGATGCGGCTTCCGTAAGGCGCCACGAGTAACCCTTTCCGTTGACGTCATCGAACTCGGTCGTGATCTTATGCTTGTTCTGCAAAAAGTTGAACCCGCGCTCAATGACAGGATGCTTGGGACTCACGCCGCACTTCAAGAGTGTGTATAGCGCCAAGGCCGTTGGACCAGCGGGATGCCGATAGGGCTTGCCTTTCTTGCCTCCATAAAACGTCTTGCCCTTGATAAAGCCCCAGTGGGCTACTTTGGGATCGTCGGCGCCCGGCATGTCGGCCAACTTGGGACGTGCAAGCAACCAGTGCGTCCCTTCTTCGATTGCCTTGTTCACGCGTTCCGCAAACGGCACGTTTTTGTCACCGAGATCCGGCCCCGCATCGGGCGTGTCGTCCTCAGTCGGTTCGCCGTCTTTGCCATCTTGCCCTTTTTCGGCGTAGGCAGAACTGATCCATGCAGCGTCGCCCGCCGGGTTGATTCCAGCGGACCAACCCGTGAGGCAAAGCAACGCGATCGCAAGGGTTAGGTGCCTTCGTTGCATGGCGGTCTCCAGGGACGGGTCACGTTCAAAGAAATGGTAACGAGAGGCGCGTCGAAGTCGTCGCCGATGTTGAAACCGGTCGACCAAAATCCTGGCAAACGCCTACTTCTTAGGACGTAGGGACTCAACCGGGGGAAACGTCTCCTGAAGTCGCTCGTATTCATTGCGATAGTATTCGCTGCGCCCGCGACCGAGACTCGACAGGGCCTTGTGGCGATCCGCAAGGGCTTCAAAGTACTTCTTGCGCGCCGCGCTGTAGCTGCCGTCATCATTCCCGCCCAGGACGTGTTCGCGCAACGCATACAGGCGGGTGCGTTCCAAATGCTCTTCGCTTGTAGTGCGCATGCTGAAGAGCGACTCCAACCGCTTGACCTCGCGGTCGAGGTATGCCGCGAGTTGCGTGTGGTAACTCTCGTCGTCCAACTCGCCGGCGATGTGACGCCAATGCAGTACCTGCATGGCGATCTGTTCTACATTTCGTTCCGAGATCTCGCCTCGCTTTTGCGCCTCAATGGCGCTTCGCCAGTCCTCGACAACGCGGTTGCGCTTCCGTCGTCGCTCGGCCTCGTTCATCAACTCATGCTCGGTCGGGACGGTGAGGCTCCACATGGGCATATCGGGTGGAGCCTCAATCGGCCCGGCGGGCAGTGGTGTAGGCAGCGCAACGAGCGGCACCGTGCGCGCGCGCCCAAACGCGACGTAGAGGATTGCGACGAGGATGATTGCCGCCAGAATGCTCGTCGCACGTGTGCTGGATGCGCGAGGGCGAACGGCACGAGTGCTCAACGACGTTTCTCCGCTACGGGTTTTAGAATCGGCACGGGTCTTAGAATCGGTACGGGTCTTGGAGTCGGTTCAATGCTTGGATCTGTTTCGTCGCAACCGTTTACCAGTGGCATCCTCTGTAGCAATGCGCTCGGTGACAGCCACGATCGAGAGCCCATTGTCTATACACCGCCAGGGTATGACCCCGAAGGGTCGAACGAATATCCGGTGCTTTATGCGCTGGCCGGCTTCACGGGGTCGGCACGGTCCTTTCTCAACTACGACTGGTATTCCGAGACACTACCCGAGCGGGTAGATCGCTTGATCCGCGAAGACAAGATGCCGCCGGTGGTCGTGGTCATGGTCGATGCCATGACGCGCATCGGGGGAAATCAATACATCGACTCCCCGGCGGTGGGCATGTGGGCCACACACATCGTGGCCGAGTTGGTCCCGTGGGTCGAATCGAAGTTCCGCGTGCGCCGCGACCGCATGGGCCGCGGCGTCTTTGGCAAGAGCAGTGGCGGCTACGGTTCGATGATGATGGCGCTTGAGCATGCGGACACCTTCTCCGCGGCCGCAAGCATCTCAGGGGATTGCTACTTCGAGTACGCCTACGCGGCCGACTTTCCCAAGGCCATTGATGGGCTACACGCGGCGGGTGGGTTACGCCGCTTTTTGAAAGAACTCCATTCTCACAGTCGTTTTCCCGGTCACCTTTTCTCGGCACTGAACACGGTTGCCATGTCTCACTTTTATAGCCCGTCCACAGAGACCGAGCATGGCTTCGAATTGCCCTTCGACCCCGACACCGGCGAACGCCGCAACGACGTTTGGGCCCGCTGGCTCACCCGCGATCCCGTTCGCCTCGTGCAACCGATGGCCGAGTCACTCAAGACACTTCAATTGCTGTGGATCGAATGCGGATCCAAAGACGAATGGAATCTTCACCACAGCAATCGGATCCTGCACAAGCGACTTGGCGAGGCCGAGGTGCCGCATGAGTATCAAGAGTTTGACGACGGCCATCGTTCACTCAACTATCGATACGATGCATGCCTACCCGCACTGGCGCGAGCGATTAGTTAAAGATGTTTCACAGGTCCTGCCAAAGCCCGTGCTGCGTGCCACCAAGGATGTAGATGGCGAAGGTGCCTTGACCCGGAACCTCCATGGGTGGATGCGCAACAGTCGCGCCTGCCGACTCAGCCTGCTTGATGGCAGATTCTATGTCGTCCACCAACATGTAGGCACGGACAATCGGCTGATCGTGTTCGGCCAATGGTGCACGAACACCGATTCGATTGCCTTCCGTGCGCATCGCGACGCGTGCGTTTCCAAGCTCCGCCACCGGTTCACCAAACTCGACATCGTGAATCGCCGATAGCGTGGAGCAGGTCCCGTCGACGTCGTTCGTTACGTATTCAAGATAGCGAACCAGCGCGGCTCCCCCAAAGTCAACACTGCTTTTGGAATTCAGCGCTTCCCTCCCACAAGATGTGCCCAAGAGGCACGCCAAAACAACGATGAGGGCTATACGCATGTGATGATGCTACTGCGCAATCAGTGATAGGACAATTTCCATAGACGTTTAGCCCCAGGACTGCACGCTCGACACCTACACGAGCGCGCAAGAGGAGCGCAATACCTACTCGATGCTGCTCATCTTCGCATCCATTCCTTTTGTGTACTTTGTCTGGGCTCTCCTCTCGCAGGGCCATCGCGAAACACCACGGAGCCCGCTCATCCAAGGACTCGGATGGGTATGCCTTTGGGCGCTACTCGGAACGATTGCTGGGATGTTTATCTACGGGCACGCATCCAAAGCACTTTCAGGAGGCTTCGTAACTGGTCTGGGTGAAATCGTATTGTTCCTACCCATAGCCTGGTGGGTCATGCTCGGTGGATACACCGTAAAGGAACTCTTCGAGGCGACCGCGGGACACCGTCAGTCCACGCTCGACAATTGGCACTACTTCTACCTGTTGACGTGGATTCAGCTCTTTATCCTGGCTTATTTGATTTCGAAACGCGTTCAGACAAAGCGACTGACCCACGATCCCATCGCGTGGATCGTGGCCGCCATCGTCTTCGTCAATGCCATTCTGTGCGGAGGCTGGAAGTGGTGGGGTACATAACGCCAACTTGCGCCCGCGGATTCCAAGGCAGTTCAGGAACCGGGTTAGGAAAGGGATTCAGCTTCAGAAGAGGATAAGGGAAGGGATGCGACCGAAATTGACAAGTACTCCACATCTTCGGCTGCGCTTGGTAGCCTTGGCGCCCTTGGTGAGATCCTCTTCTTTACCGCCGCGCGAGTGTGCGATCGTCCTCTGCCGGCGCCACGTCTTCTTGCGCACCGGGCACGGGTAACTCGCTGAAACGCAAGGTTTCAACGACGTGGCGCTTGTTCGCACCACCTGTGTGCAAGTCGCGCCGTCGAGTACCGTGAATCATCTCGGTTTCGGCATCGAAATGAATGAGGACGCGTTCATCGACACGTATGTCTTGCGTGGCCTCGCTACCGGGAAGCATGGATGCAATGCGATCGCGTGGAGTCGACGAGGCCTTTGAACGCGTGCCAATGGTCTTTTGTGAGGAATAGACCAATCCAACGACCGCGTCGTGTTCGTTGCGGTAGATGTCCATGTCTTGCACATCGACTGCGGGAAGCGTTGCACGTGCGCCCGTTGACGCTCGACCGCCTGTGGTCGGGACGTCTACGCGCCGCGTAACCGTCTCTCCGGGGCGAAGGGAAACTCCGCAGGCTGCATACACCTGATTCCAGTCACCGAGCAAGACAGGTTCGACTACCGCGCGCCGAAGCAGGCGGCGTTCAATCGCTTCGAGATCGACGGGTTTCTTTGTCTCTCGTTGGTAGCGAAGCGCGCGTGCGCGGTGGAAGCGAGCTAGGGCGTCGCGCACTTCCATCCAGTTCAAAATTGACGTAGCCGTGCCGTCGCTCTGTACGGCAATACGCAAGACGCCGCCACCCACCGAATCGCGAACCGCGGCGTTGGCGGCAGTCGGTGGATAACAGGCAACGCGACGACTTCCCCGTTCAAGTGCCAGCCAATGTAGCTCCGCCACATAGCCATCGCCGTACAGGGAGACGATTTCAACGTCGATGTCGGCCGCAAACGTATTTGACTGCTTCGAATCCTTCTGACTCTGTCTTCGATCCATGCGTTCTCGAACCGTGCGCTCGATTCGAAGCCGAAAGCGATCGCCCACGCGGTGCGCGAATGGAATCGTTTGCGCGGGGGGGACCTCTGTTGAGTCCCGAGTGTCCATGCCGATAGCCGCATCGATCGGGGCATCGGCGAAGGGAAGTTCAAGAATCTCCGTTGCGCTGGTAGGAACCTGAGACGCAGACGGTGCAACGGCAACCTCGGTCGCACCCCATACGCCGTCGGATGCCATGGCTTGCCCGGGACCAACGGCGAGCCCCTGTACGAACAAGAGGGCGATAGCCGCAACAAGCGAGTGGAGGCGGTATCGACGACGACCGCTAGACGAAATGCACGCCGACTCGGTGCAAATCGTCTCGACTGGCTTCTCGGCGAGGGGCATGACGTTGCATTCTGCACGCGGCGTGCCGGGAGGCGAGCCTGGTGCGATGAGATGTCCGCTAACGTTGATTTTTTGCGGGTCGCTGGCTGTTGTCGGTGTCGACGTGGGCCGCCCCCGGTGTCCACCCACGTGACAACGGGAGTTCACGGATGAGGACACCACTTCCGAATGCTGGGCTTGCCGGCCTTCTCTCATCTAACTTCCCGATCGTGCATGCCTCGAAGAAGTGACCGCCGGATGTGCGGGCTCTGCGTCATCCTGCGTTCCAGACCCATCGACTGCCGTTCCAACGCAGCGATCCGTGAATGGAGAGCGCCTTGTCGCGCGCTTCGGCGTCGTCGCCCCGGCCACGCACGGCGTTCCCCATTGCTTGTACGTAGAGGCGGACCGGCTGTTTGCGACTGCTGGTCTTGGCAAGTCGAAGTCGCAGTCGCTTCCGCGCAGTCACCGTGAGTCCCGTTCCAATCAATACGCGCGGGTTCGTCTTCGCGCTTGCCCCTTCTGGATTCCCGCGATAGGTCAGCGTGACGACCAGATCGTCGCCGTACTTCTTGTCGGTGCGATGAACAAGTCCGCTGTACTGGTTTACCGTGAGGACTTGGCTGAAGAACTCTTTGCTCACCACAACGTCCACATTGTCGCCAAGGATCCACTGCGCATTGCGATGATGAATCCACGCACGCACGGGCTGGAGATCGGTGGGCGTGAGTTTTACGAAGCCACGCCCGCCTCGCGGAGGGGATGCGTTCTGACTCACCACCGGACGTCGATTGGTGCGCGCCGGCCGGCGCGCTTTAGGTGATTGCGAACGAATCACAGGTCGCGCCGTACTGCCTTGATTGGTATAGCCCATTCGATCCGACAGGTACGGACCGTGGCACCCGGCCAATGCCAGCGCGCTGACCCAAAGGCACGCAACCCGTAGTGTCAGCGGCAAGAGATTGATGAATCCGCGGGGCAGCATGGGGTGTCCTCCATACAAGAACCTACCCCCCACTTGCATGGGTCCAAGCACCGAATGTCAATCAGCAACAACTTCACACACAACGCGGGTGAAATGTCATGGAAATGTCGCCGCGTGTGACTACCGATTGGCGGTGGCGCCCATGTGCTCAAGATGATGCCCGACCCAGCGGCCCAAAATGTCTAGCTCTACATTCACGCGCTCGCCGACGGCAAGTCCACCCAAGGTCGTGACGGCCAACGTATGAGGAATCAAGTAGACCGCAAATCGGCCGATCGCGTCGCTCGCTGATTCTTGCCACACCTCCCCAAGTGTGAGGCTGACGCCATCAAGCGTGATGGACCCCTTGGGAAGCAGACCACTCAACATGGACTCGTCGATGGCGAAAACCAGCCGTTCGTCGCCTTCGCGAGCCGTGCGTTCGACAAGTGTTGCCGTGCCATCTACATGCCCCTGAACCCAGTGGCCGCCCAATTCATCGCCGAGCTTCAGCGCACGTTCCAAGTTGACCGAGTCGCCTACCGATCGGGCGCCGAGCGTGGTCTTTCGCAACGTCTCGGGAATGACATCAAAATGGACGTGCTCATCTTGGTAGCTCACGACTGTGAGACACGTACCGCCAACCGCAATGCTGTCCCCCACGCGCACACCATTGAGGGGCTCATCGATTTGAATCGACACGCGAACCACATCGCTTGCGTCGGGTAGCGGACCCAACGCACGAATAACGCCACGATGAGTAACAATGCCTGTGAACATTACGTTGACTCCTTCGATTGCGTGCGGATGCGCTTCGAGACTTCGAGCTCGCATACGGATAACTCTTTCTGCAGTGCATCGCTCATGAGGTCGGGACGCAGTGCGGCCGTGCGCCGCAACGCCTGCATCCGCCGCCACGTTGCAATGGCGCCGTGATGACCGCTTAGTAGCACGTCGGGAACGGCGCGACCTCCAAAGTCGGCGGGTTGTGTGTAGTGTGGATGATCAAGTACGCGCCCGTGTCCGGAAAAGGAATCTTCTTTGGCGCTACGCTCGTGCCCCAGGACGCCATCAACGAGTCGCGCGGTGGCATCGATCACCGCCATGGCAGCAACCTCACCGCCCGATAGTACATAGTCGCCAAGCGAAATGACGTCGGGCTGAATGACATCCAACGCGCGTTGATCGATGCCTTCGTAGCGACCGCAAAGAAGAATGAAACCCTCTGGTGAGGCGGCGAGCGACTCGGCGGTCGCTTGATCAAAGAGCCTGCCTTCAGGCGAAAGGAAAATCGTACGCACGCCGGGACGATGATTGGATTGGGTGGCCTCGACGGCGCGAATTACAGGTTCGGCCATGAGCACCATGCCCGGCCCACCACCAAACGGGCGATCGTCAACCTGGACGTGCTTTCCGATGCCGAAGGAGCGCAGCGCCACGAGATCCACGCGAACGAGGCCGCGCGCCACCGCCCGGCCCAGCACCGTTGCACGAAGATAGGGCTCAAAGAGTTCGGGAAATAGGGTGATGACGCTGACGTGCACGGGTAACTCCACGGCGAGGGTACTGAGATGCTGGGGCTCCGTCGCGATTCGCATTGGGGCGATGCCCCCCACCTGGCTCATTCATCGGTCGCGCCCATTCGTCGCCCCTACTAGTCGCATCTACTGGGAAATGTGGACGCGTTGCTTGCGCTGCGACGTACTATCCCGGGCTGCCTCGCGTTCTCGGGGCGTCCTTCGACTGATGTGCACCCGGGCAGGCTGCTGGCCGCTCGCCATCGTCGGTGAATCGCCGCTCGACGGTAAGGAGTTGCTGCCATGACCTCTCGCATTCGACAGGCCGAGACGCCGTATCTTCGCAGTGATCTTCCCGAAGTGTCCGTCGGCGATGGCGTGGATGTGGCGGTCAAGATTCGCGAGGGTGAGCGCGAGCGCGTGCAGACCTTCTCAGGTACCGTCATCAAGATTCGCGGCGGCGGTCTGGGCAAGACGTTTACCGTGCGCCGCATTGTGCAGGGTGAAGGTGTGGAACGCATTTTCCCCGTGCACAGCCCGGTGATCGAGGGCATTAAGATCACCCGCAAGGGTCGCGTTCGTCGCGCCAAGCTCTACTACTTGCGCGACCGCGTTGGCAAGGCCACGCGCTTGCGCGAGG
The DNA here is from genome assembly GCA_965222115.1 of Planctomycetota bacterium. GTDB lineage: Bacteria > Planctomycetota > PLA2 > PLA2 > JAEUHO01 > CBDCTJ01. Next base: position 11,396 of record CBDCTJ010000003.1, read on the forward strand.
TGCTGGGTAAGCGCGGTATCCAGGCCATTCGCGCCGCCGAAAAAGAGGCTGCGGCCCGTGCTCAGGCAGAAGCCCGCGCCGAGGCCGAAGCCAAAGCAAAGGCAGAAGCCGAAGCCGCCACGGCGGAAGCCGATACGCCCGCCGCCACGTAACACGCGTATTGCTTTCCATGGGGTTTTAAACTCCCGTAGGTCCGGTGTGACCTGAGCGCGCATTATGCGTAGTACAAGCGATGGGACATCGTGATCGTACAACTCATACCAAACCTCGCTCTCGGCTAGGACGTCTTGCACTGCGCCGCGGTCGTTGGGGCGAACGCATGGCCGCTCGTTTGCTACGCAAGGCGGGCTGCCAAATCGTCGGGCGCAACGTCCGCACGCCCCACGGTGAAGTCGATGTGCTCGTTCTCGACGGATCGGTACTTACCGTGGTCGAAGTGAAGTGTGGAGACGCGCCGATTTCCGTGCTGGCCACCCGCATTCGATACGGTCAGCGCGTTCGACTTCTGCGCGCCGCTCGGTGGCTTGGGACACACGCCCGTGGCCGATCAGGAGGCGTCAGGTGGCGGCGGGTGCGTATTGACTTTGTGTTCCTATCCACGGAGCCGTCGTCTCGAACGCTGCGTGCTTGGCACTGGCGAAAGAACGCACTGGCACGCCCGGCATGATTGGTCGCTTGCCGCGCAAAATCCGTAGGGGTCCCCCGCACCTTGGTGTATCGACAGGGGACAAAGAAGTGCGTCGCACCCCAGTGCCCGCGGCATGAGGATTCACCTACCGTGATGGACTCCAATAAGTTGATGCTCGGTGATCATCTCGACGCGAGTCGTGTGGTGGAACTCGCCACCAACGAAAAGGACAAAGTCCTCAGCGAACTGGTCCGCGTCGCCGCGACGTCGGCGGCCGTAGGCGATGAAGCCGCGTTGCTTCAAGCCGTGCGTGAACGCGAAGGCTTGTTGAGTACGGGCATTGGGCTTGGGATAGCCATCCCCCACGCACGCATTGCGCAGGTGTCGGAGTTCGTGATCGCCTTGGGGCGCCACAAGCAAGGGCTTGAGTTTGGTTCCATCGACAACAAGCCGGTGCACGTGGTGGTCTTGATTGCCGGCCCACAGGATGCCAAAAAGCAATACCTCGAGTTGCTTGCCCAGATTTCAAAGCGCCTCAAGCTCCAGGATGTGCGTGAAGCAATCGTCGGCGATCTCTCGGCGCAAGGCGTTGTGGATCTGTTGATGGGAAACGGTGCCGGATAATCAATCTAATTTCGGATCTACCGCCCTTTGTGTGGGTCGTGAGAAAATGATATCTTGTCCTGCCACCCATAAGAGGGTGCGGGCGGTGAGAAAAGAAACGATGTTGGCAAGATGGGGCTGTCTCGACCTAGTGGCACGATGCGGATTCAGACAAAGCACCGTTCAGAGGCATCAATCTCATGTTGCTCCTGTGTAGCGGCGACATCGAATCCATCCCAAGCTGCCGCGACTCAGATGAAGATCAGGAAACTCTACAACACGCGGCGCAGAGTCCCGAATCTGAGGCCTTGATAGAGAGACGCGAATTCAGCTAGACTCCTTTGCTTCTTGCACCCTTTTGGAGAGTTGGTCATGTCAGACGAAGAAGGCTGCGTACTTCTACTTGTTTGGCTCTCTGGAACTGCCGCGGTCGCATGGGTCGGTGGTCGCTTGGCAGAACACGGTGTGCTAACCATGCATGCTGAGACTGCTGGTTTGGTCTTTGCAGGAGCATTCACTCTCCTTTTCATGATTATCCCGGGGCTACGGGCTGCGCTCCTCGGATTGACCGAGCTGTTTTTTCGCCTCATCCAGGCAGCTTGGGAAATCGCGTTGACTTTGATCGGCATCGCGATATTGGCTGCGATCGGCTCTGGAGTGGCGCAGTGCAGTGCGAAGGAAGCGGAGAGTGGAGTGGAATTTCGCCAACAAGATTATGGCGCGTCGTTTGAGAGGCACCGCTGTCTACGATGAACGAGCCGCATCGCGGGACGCCTAAAACGATGAGCTAGCCTATTCGGGCGAACTTAAGTGCGCGCTCCAATACAGTCGTGGTCAAGACGAATTTTTCGTCAACGGTCCAGTCATATTCCACGACACCAACCTGCTCGAGCGGTCGGGCCGGATCAATCATCACAGACCGAACCAGTTCCTCTGCGGCCTGACAGAATCGGCACCGCGCCTCCTTCCCTCGTAGCCAAGTAGGGTTTCCCCAACCGCGCCCTTGGGGACTGTCCTTAGCTACTCTTGCGATGGATCAGGGCGTGGCAAATTCACGCACCCTACAAAGTTCCCTCGTGAGGCAACCCCAAACATGGTTTTCTTGGGGAATCAGCTCGACCCGAGCCAACGGGTAAACTAATGAAAGGTCTGATTCCCTTGAGTGAGAAGGAACTAGAGAGCACTGTAGGCACTCCCCTCCCTAGCTGCCATCACTTTCGTTGTCTAAATCGACCCTGCTACGACTTCGAATGATGGTGGCGCAACCTAGACTACAAGGGATTGCGCACACCTTAAAAATTGATCAGCAATTTTTCCGCTCTGGGCTGGTCGACGGACACAGTAAGTTCCATCTCGCCCAAGGGCGCCTCGCTAGCAGTGCGACTCCAAAATCACATAGAGTTACGCGCGGAGGAATGTAGCCTCAACCCGCAGTCAATTCCGAATTCGTCCCGTCAACGTCGAATCTACGCTGATGTTGGCTCAGCCCCAGAGGCAGCACGTACCTATGAGTAACGACCCTGTCGGAACTGTTGCCAGCCTCGTTGGAGGTTGGTTAACCTCAACCGTCAGTAAGGGTGTTCTGCTTGGAGCGGTGACCTATTGGAAATCGCCAAAACGCATTGGCGAGCACCTCCCATTAGCCGCGCAACCGAAGCGCCTGGAAAAGCTGGGAAGGACTCTTTCCCAATTCGGGCCGAATCAACTTCGAGCACACAGTCACCAAAGGAAGATTACCCATCAAAGGTTGGCGGCTGAGACAAACTACCCCAATGAAAACAACTGGTTACTGACGCGGGAATTCTCGGACGATGCGGGTACCCATGCTCGGAGAGTCATCCCATATGTGCACAGCCTAGATTTGACAAAGAGAGTTCGAATCAGTGCACGGGTGGTTGAGCCTTATAGCCAGCGCGTGAAAGACATGGCCAAATGGTCAGATCTTGGTGGGTACGATGCGTTTCGCCGCGCAATGGCAGCTCACCGGATTGCTTCGGAGAAGAGACGCTCTCAGCCAACTGACAACACACTCATAGCTGTCGTCAAGGTGTGGAAAGATGGAATAGAGCACACGGTAGACATATCTAAGGCCACGTACATCGATCAATTCGTTACGAACCAAGTGCAAGCCGTCGATCTGCCTGTGGGAGTGATTCGTGACAGCGACTCACGTATAGCACTCAGTCCCAAGTACATCGACCGCACTCTACGTTCGCTAGATCGCAGCAAGGAAACAAAGCTTTGCGCGCTTGAAGACTCAATTTTAGCAAACACATTGGGAGCAGCAGTCTTAGTGGTAACATATGATGGTTATCTCTTGCTTCCGAGACGCAATAAGAGAGTGCACGTGTTTGAAGATCTAGATGGCTGTAGTGTGTCCGGAGCTGTGGATTGGCCAAGACCACAAGGATCCTTAGAAAATCTGGATCTTACGGAATACGTATTCGACAATCATCTAAGAGAAGAAGCCGTTAAGGAGCTAGGTGTCGACAGAAGAACGCAGTCGAATTGGTCCTGGGAACCAGTTGCCCTGTGCCGGGAAGCACATAGAGCAGGCAAGCCTCAGTTGTTCGGCATCGTGTGGTCTTCACTTAGTCTTTCCGATCACATCAATGCCTTCAAGGCTGCGACCGGAACACCTGGTGGTCCCCAGAGTGAGTTTTCTTATCTCAGCTGGATACAAGTCGCTACGAGCCTTGATTTGTCGAACGACAATCTACCTAGTCTCATTGGCGCTCGAATGGGCTATCTGAGTGCGCCAGGCATTCGATTGGTGGCGGAGTCGGGACGCGCTTTCGTGCCCTCAGACGAGTTTAGAGCATGCGCCTTGTACGCAGCTTGTGCGATTGGAAGCTCTGCGATAAAGGTACATCCCAGTTGGACCAGATAGCTGGAAGAGACTGACCACGAAGTTGGCTACCTGGAGTTACGAAAATGCCCTCAGGCAAGAAGATTCTTATTACTGGTGGTGCTGGGTTCATTGGTAGTCACCTTGCAGAAGCACTTGCAGAATCCAATTTCGTCACTTCACTCGACAATTACTTCACGGGATCTCGCGACAACCACGTCGCGGGTGTTCAATACCTTGAAGGCCACACACGGGATATTGACAAAATCATAGAAACTCCACCGGAGATAGTCTACCACCTTGGGGAGTACTCGCGGGTTGAGAGAAGCTTTGCAGAACCCGACGTCGTGTGGGACTTGAACGTCCAAGGCACAACTCAAGTTGTTGAATACTGTCGACGTGTTGGTGCCAAATTGGTGTATGCGGGATCGAGCACCAAATTCGCTTCAGGAGACTCCGGGCGAGACTTGAGCCCTTACACGTGGTCAAAAGCGATCAATTCGGAGTTAATCGTCAACTACGGAGCCTGGTACGGAATCGACTACGCGATCACTTATTTTTACAACGTGTACGGACCACGAGAAATCTGCAGCGGGACCTACGCAACTGTGCTTGGGATCTTTCGTGCTCTGCATGAGCAAGGTAAGCCGCTTACAGTGGTTTCGCCTGGAACTCAGCAGCGTAACTTTACGCACGTATTAGATGTTGTAAGAGGACTTTTGATAGTTGGAGATCATGGTCATGGTGACGGCTTCGGCCTCGGTGCTGATGCAAGCTACACGATAGTTGAGATTGCGGAGATGTTCGGATCCGAGATCGCGTGGCTTCCGGAACGTCCAGGAAACCGAAAGGCGTCAAGGCTTGACACGTCCAAGGCAAGACTTCTTGGATGGAATCCGACTCAGAAGGTAGAGGACTACGTGGCGAGGGCAGTCTCGTCAAGTCGTGAAGCGAAGTAGACAGGTGGCTCCCCGGCGGATTCGATGGAAATCTTGCAATACCGAATCATGAGCCAACGGTTCGTGCAGCCCAAGCAGACATTGTTGGATGCAAACGCAATGGCCGCGCGGATCCTGGCGACGTCAACTGGCTTCCCGCAAGTGCACAGAGGGTCCCACACAGCCATGCTCTTGAACCTCCACAAGCGGACTCATCGAGTCAAGATCCAGCATAGGAAGTGCAAGTGATTTCGAGAGTATGTATTATGAACTCAACAGCTTCCTAAGCTGAATGTCGGGAGTCCGAATCTCATTGGGTACTTCTTGAGTTGATCGGAAACAACTATCGCGAGAAGGTGACCAAGAGGCGGTAGCAAGAAAATTGGAATCGAAAAGAGCAAAGCCAAGACTCTGCCCTTTATGGAAGACCAGCCTGCATTACGTGCTGGCTGGCAATGACGTGCTCCCCGAATTCGATACCGGGTTGAGTGAGAGTTTCCGCATCGTATGATGAGGAGACAGAGCATGAAGAAGAAGCGTCACAATCCTGAGCAGGTGATCCGCAAGTTGCGGAAGGCCGAGCAGATGAAGTCTGCTGGCAAGTCCGTAGGTGAGATCTGCCAAGCCCTGGAAATCAGCGAACAGACGTACCACCGTTGGAAGGCACGTTACGGAAACGCCGATGCAAGCGTGGCGAAGCGCGTTCGAGAGCTAGAGGCCGAGAACCGGCGCCTTAAGAAGGCTGTTGCCGATCTCACGATTGACAAGCAGATTCTCAAGGAGGTCGCCGAGGGAAAATGGTAGGCCCAGCTCGCAAGCGCGAGGCTGTTCGCCTTGTGCGTCGCCGGCTGGGCTACTCCGAACGTCGAGTTTGCCGTGCACTTGGCGTGTCTCGTTCCACGGCGAGGCGCAAGCCTGCACAGTCAAGACTCAATCTCAAGCTACTGGAGCGCATTCTCGAACTCGTGCGTGTAAATCCACGGTTTGGCTACCGTCGAATCCACGCGTTGCTTCGGCGCGAGGGCTGGAAGATCAACCTAAAGCGTGTGCATGGCATTTGGCGCCGAGAGGGCCTAAGAGTCCCTAAGAGACAAAATAAGCGCATGCGGCTGGGCTCAAGCGCACAGGGTTGTGTTCGGAATCGAGCAACGCATCGGAATCACGTTTGGACGCTTGACTTCGCGTGGGACGTGACCAGCGAGGGGCGACAGATAAAGTTCTTGCCGATCGTTGATGAATACACGAGGGAGTGTCACGCGTTGAGCGTAGGAAAGTCGATTCGCGCTACTGACGTACAAGACACTCTTGAGCGTTTATTCGAAGAACAAGGGGCACCTATGCACATCCGCTGCGCGTGCTATGTCTCTTTTGTCAACCTGTGATTCTGAGAAACCGTGGGATGTCCAATCGAGCAACGGATCCGAGCTTTCCCTATTTGGGTGCTCAACGTGCCTCATCCGGACTGAACCCGAAGGAGCGGAGGGTGCCAAGCGGAGCTGTCGGGATGTCTCAAATCGAGGTCCCATGACAACGGACGACATGTCCTCCTCTCCGATTTCTCGGAGCCTTCGGTAAGTTCTTAGGCTGCTTCGGTACTTTTCTCCTTCCATTGGTGATTGACGTCGAAGGGGACGCGCTTCTTCATCACCGCGAAGGCGTAGAGAAGCAGCTTATTCATACAAGCACCAAATGCGGCCATCTTGGATAGAGGTCGAACGGCGCGATTAGTGAGGTGGTCGTAATGTGCGGCGATGCGGGGGTTGTGCTGGGTGGCGGCCAGTGTCGCCATATATAGGATGGTTCGAAGTTGGCTGCGACCGCGGCGAGTCATGCGAGTCGCCGGATCGGCATTGCCCGTTTGTCTTCGTCCAGGATTTGTGCCTGCAAGCTTGATCAGTTGACGACCGTTTGCGTAGTTGTCAATGGGGCCAATCTCAGCGATCAAACCGGCGACGGTCAACCAGGACATACCGGGAATCGTTGAGAGATACTCGGCCTCCTCAATGCAATTGAGTGCACGCTGGATCTCGGAGCCGAGGTCGTCCATTTGATCTTGGGCGAGGTCGATGCGTGCGACTAAGCGCTGGATCTCACTTGCCAGAACTTGGTTTCCTTGTCGCGGTGCGACGCTTGTTTTGGCCTTTTCGATGAGTTGTCGGACCTTGTGCCGCCAAAGTCGCCGGCCGCGCGCGGCTTCTTTGGCTTGGGCTACCAACTCTGGCTCTGACATCTGCGCGATATCGAATGGTGTAAGTCCCAGTCGTAAGACGGCCAGCGCGCCGGGTGAGAGCGTCTTGGACCAATTGCCTGTGAACTCGGGAAACCAGCCGTAGATTTGATGCGCGAGGAGTGTTTTGAGTCGGGCTCGCTCAAATCTTAGGCGACTAAGTTCTCCCCAGGCACGGCGAAGCGCAACGTAGTTGGGTGGCATCAACTGCGTCTGCGTGACCATGCCGATACGCAAGAGGTCAGCGATCTGTTCCGCGTCCGTGATGTCGCGTTTGTCGCGTCCCATTTGGCGTGCCTCTCGCACCCGATGGGTGGCCAGTGGATTGACAATGGAGTAGCGTTCTCCGGCTGTTGCGAGATAATCTGCGATAGCAGGCCAAACATGCCCCGTGGCCTCGAACGCGTAGTGCGCCCTCCCATTCAAAGGAACATGGCGAGCTGCGCGCCGACGAAGCTCTTGGAAGCCTTGGATCGAATGAGGGATTTTAAATCGCGTGATGCGTGAGCCGCTGGCCCCGAGAATGGCCACGACATGACCAGTAGTGGCCAGATCGATTCCAACCGCGATATCTTGAGGACTGAGGTGAGGGCGCTTGAGTTCCACTGTGTGTACTCCTGATTCGTGAGAGTTTTGGGAGACACAGAGTAGGGCCAGGGGCCTCGCCTCACTTAGCACGCGAGTATGTCCTTCTCGAAGGCCTCTGGCCTCCAAGAAGGACATACTCGATAACGGTCCAGAGTTCGTTGCGAATCAACTGCGCGAATGGCTTGCGCGCCGAGGAGTGTTGCCGCTCTACATCGAGCCAGGAAGTCCATGGCAAAACGGATACGGCGAATCGTTCATCGGGCGTCTCAGAGATGAGGTCTTGAACCGAGAACTCTTTACGAGCTTGCTCGAAGCTCAAGTCGTCACGGAAGACTGGCGAATCGAGTACAACAAGAGTCGACCGCACGGTGCGCTTGGCTACAAAACCCCAGAGGAATTTGCAGCTTCGTGCATCCGCGCCGCCTAGGGCGGGTGCGCGGCACGGAGGCACGAAGCAAGAAAGTTAGGGACTCTCACAACCGCTGGTAGCGCTATTGGGGGCACGTCAAACGAGTTACGCCTGATTTGAGTTCTGGTAGCCCTTGCACAAGTGTAATTGTCGCTGGCACAACTGCGTACTTAAATTTGGCACCCTCTGAACTGAGTTCTGAGGAGTGCGACAGTTACAACCAAGTTCGCCCAATCAATCAGACACGAATTCGTGTGGGGCAATCGCACGCGACGAATTCAAGCCAAATAGAGCGCGCGCGACTAAGATGACTTTCGAACTGGGAGTGGCTTCCATGCTCGTGCGGCAACGGCTGACAAACGACAATGGATATCGGTTCAATGTCCAGAATCCAGTACGTGAGGATAGTCGCCGGATTGGAGACAACTATGTTTCACCCGGAAGTCGGGACCAGTTTTGGAGAGCACTGGACCACTGCGGAGAGCTTGTTTCGTACGGCTGGGGAGTACACATGGCGAAACTTCAATATTCAGCCGTGCCAAGTGACTATCGTCAACAAATCTGGTTGGTTTGGTAGTCCCCCCAGCGTACTCGTCATGTCCCGAATTCTGCGAACGTACGGGAACCCGCGGTTGGAGAACCAAGAGTTGCGGAGCAAAGCCGAATCGTTCTGTCGGTCGCAGCTTCGTATGCGTGAGCAGGGGCTAGACTTTGCCGTAATATTTTTCAAGGGCGGTGACTTCGGAATTGGCTGCCTTTCGCCTGGCAGCTGGTTGCTGCCCTATCTCCGCGAAATCGCGGTACATCCAGCTGCTTCGCGACCTAAGGTCTTGCGAGTCGCCCGGAGCAAGAAGCCTTGGAAACGGTTATTCCGGCGCAAGTGACGCATCAACGCTGTGTCAGATAAGTTGCCACTATCTTCAGTGGTACCCTGCTGCGTCCTATCGGTTCTACGGCACTTCGAGTGGGTCGCGACTGAGTGATTACTTGTCCTGCCGCCTCTAAGAGCGTGCGGAGGACAGGAAAAGAAATGATGTTGGCTAGATCGGGCTGTCACAATCTAGAGGTGCCCACGGAACTCATGCTTCTTTGTTGGTTACGAAATCGACATTTCAACAGAGGAGCCTCATGCGCGTCACCACATTGCTGCATCGGATGATCGACGTCCCGGGGATGTACGTCCGTTCCATAGATTTTTGACTGTGGTGTGGGCAGGAAAAGGCAAGGATTCAGCGACGCTATGCAAGTTCTTCGAGGAGGTATCGTCGGAGGACACTATCAAGATTGAAGAGGTAACAACGAATCAACAACCGGCTCCGCATGACAGCTCGACGAGCATACGGACTTCACAGCGCCGAGGCGCTGATCTCTATGATGATCTTGTGTAACGGCGGCATCGAACTCCATCCGAAGCTGCCGTGACCCACAAAGAGATGGAGATTCGATTTCGTTTGGCTAGCGGCTGCGCGCGCGCTTCTTCTTTCGTGTAGCCTTGCGTTTGGTGGCCTTCTTCTTGGCGGCACGCTTCTTACGATGCAGAGCCGTTTTTCGAATGTAGGCCGCCGCGCTTGGTGTCTTGCAACTGGTCTCGCCGTGATCGACCTCTACAACGCCAATGGCCTTCGCAGCGTTGAGCGCAAGCGCTTCCATCTTCTTGTTGCGTAGACCGATACAAATCAATGCCATGTTCATGGCGTGCCGGGTTCGATTTTTCTGATCGTGGATCGTGCATTGGATTTCGTCCACGATGGATGTGAGCTCGGCATCGGTGAATGCAGGCGTCTCCGCCAGTGCGCCGATGAGTCCCCACCCGGCGGCACTCTTCCATTCATTCTTTGCCGATTTCCAGCGCGTGGCGCGGGTCTTTGCAATCTGCGTCTTGGCCACGAATCCAACGAAGGCGTCACTCAGCACATAGTTGTTCAGTTCCCCGGCCCATCCATCCACAAGCTTGGCCGTCGCGGCGTCTGGATCGGCCACCATGGTCGCAAGTACACGCGCATCGTGAACGCCGGACGTCCACAAGTCAACGGCCACGTCGTGATCTACGCCGATACGCTTCTTGAGCTTGCCGAGATTGGCATAGCTCACGCCATAGAGCGGAGGCTTCACGCCATGCCGCCCATAGACCTTTACATTCTGAGCGGTGCCGAGAGTCTTGAGTTCGGCAAGCACTGCCTTTGGCGTATTGGGTTTCTTGGCGGCCATGCTGGCTCTCCTATGCGTTACAAAGACCCGGGGATTCGAGACAAAGGGACTGCACGCAGTCGCTACTTGGCATTCGGGCTATCTTCTTGGTCAGAACCTTCAGTGGGAACCGTTTTGTTGGGCACGATCAACTTGTCGGTACCCCGCACGGGCGTGTGTTCGGGCGGGATGATTGCCAAGCCTTCATCAACCGGAACAAGTAACTGCCCTCCAGACCATACCGGCGGAGCACGGCGAGCATCGCGCGACGGTGCACGAAGCACGGTGCGTGGATCTGCTCCCACGGCTTCGCGCGAAGGCAGCCATTCGTGCCACATCTGGTGCTCGGAGCTCAGCGTTGCACAACTCACAACGACGCCCAAGCTGTCTACGGTTGCGGCGAGTACATAGCGCCTGAGCCGTCCCGTGGATGCAAACCAGCGATGCTTAATGCCGGCGTACGCGGCGGTTTCGTTTTGTGGGGGCACGTCACCGAGGCTGCTCGGCCGCCGACGATCGCTGGATGGCGTGGGCGCACGCAGATGCACGGTGGACCCGAAGAGCGCGCTATGGCGACCGCGGTTGCGAAGTCGAAGCACGTAAAGGGTGCGGCCACGGGCGAAGAGGCGCGACTCAAAGTCAAGCGGCCCACCCCGATCATCCGCCGCTGCGAACACGAGGAAGGGAATCGTCTCCCGGTAGGGCTCACCGTTTCCATGCAGGGTGGGAAAGAGAACGTCGATCGTGGCATTCGAACGGGGAATGGCTGCGAACCCACCCGCTACTGCCATGGGAGGCGCGCCCGCGCCGCCACGTGCAACCCGTCGCCACGTAACGGTGCCCGTCGCGCTGTTGACAAGTAGCGTCGTAGGTAGCCGCCGATTGCCCGCCAACACAAAGACCTGGCCGGCTACGGGTGCGGCCGTCGTCCGATCGATCCAGTTGGCCGCGCGGTCATAGCCGAACTGGTGTATGGAACGACACGTGACACGCGCGCTGCCCGTCCATCGATCCAGAAGAACAGCGGAGCGACGTTCCAGCGTTTGAACAAGCACGGCACTGCCTACCGGTCGCAAATCGGTGACGTGCCCCTCGGCCTCAAAACGCCAATGTTCTTCGCCGGTGCGGTGATCAACGGCAACGATGACATCCGGCGACAGCCGTTGATTGATCACCACAAACGCGAGGACACCGTGTACGCGCAGCCGACGGACAAGTCCGTCGCCCACCCAACGCCACACGAGTTCGTGTTTGCCCGTGGAACGCTCAATCCGATGCAACCCCGTACGGCAAACAACAATCGCGTTCTGATGCGCATCGACCCAAATCGGTGTCTCATCCATGAGACCGCCCTGCGCGGCGGGGCGGCGTCCGGCTGAAAAGTCGCTCAACACCTCAGTTCCGCGACGAAACACCTTGACGGGAATGGTGTCGCCAGGCGTCGTGCCGGCCACGAGCGACATGAATCCATTGAGCGTGCGCACGGGCGTTCCGTTCCACTCACGTACCCAGTCACCCGCACGCACACCACTGCGATCGGCCGGTTCCTTCGCGACCACCGAGTGAACGAGCACACCGCCACCGGGCAACGCGCGATCGACTTCCCGCAATGAACTGCCAAACCACCCGCGATCGCCCAAATCGATGTCGGCGATGAGTTTCTCTCGCCCGATCGACCAAAGTTCAAAACCCAGCCCGCGCTGCGCGAAAACCACATCAGCGAAACGCGTCGAATCGGTCTTGTCGCCCTTTCCAAACCCGCCCGCGTAAGCACCCGGACCCCACTGCGACCAAGGAGAGATCGCACGTAGCTCCACCGGTGTGATTCGCGCGAGTTCCTCCTTGGGCCAGAGAGGCAGCACACGCGGGCCGGTTTCGGCTTGACCCGACCCTTTTGCATCCAGACGCTGAGGACGTCGCGCCGCGGCACGGAACGCCGTCGGTATGGCGTCCACCGCTCCGTAGATGCGTCCGCGAACAAGACTTGCGCGACGTTTATGTTCGTTCCCGGCCGCTACGTGAATCTGCTGGTAGTCGGGATGCAGCTCGGTGGCAACGAGCAGGTTCTCGGCGGCTTCAAACTCATACGCGTTCGCAAGCGCCTCGACTTCCTCCATTGCAAGCCGGTATGCCGCATCGTGTTTCGCGCGGGCGGGGTCCTCGTCAACACGTCCGTCGCGGACACGTTCCTCAATCGGCCACGGTGAAACAAGGCGCAAGTCGGACAGAAGGCAGGCGGCCTCCACATAGTCATTTCGTGCTCGCGCTCGACGAAGCAACTCCTCGCGAATAAACTTCGCGATCTTTGTGCCCACAGCTCTCGGTAGCGACTCACGCAACTCACGTTCGTCTTTCGATGACAGGTCCGTCCCGTGTTCGCGAGCAATCTGTGCTTCACGCTCTTTGAGAAATGCCACGATGGACGCGCGCCCCGGTGAATCGGGAAGCGCCAAGGCAGTCTCCAGCGTTTCCTCAAGCAAACGCGCGGCAAAGAGATCGCCGCGTGTCCACGACATGCCATCGCTGTCATTCAGACCATCGGCTTCGACGGCATGGGCGGCGCCCACCTCGATCCAGCGCGCGAGAAACGGCAGCGCCACGTCGTGCTGCTCGCGCGTGAGCAACCCGAGCGCAACGTCACGGTAGATGCCGCCGACATCCTCGATCGGCAACGTGCGCGCAAGTGCCGCGAGCTGAATCAACACCCGCTCCTGATCTTCAATCAAATCCAACTCGGACAATACGTAGTCGATGGAACGCAGTAAGACATCGTCGTAGGCGCGCTGCGCGGACTGTGTCCACGAAGAGCGCGCGGCCGCAGCGCGTTCAGCCACCTCCACAAGTCGATCCATGTCAATGGTTGCGGTCACGGCGTCGGTAATCCGTCTGGCGGCTTCAACGACGTCGTTCAGGCTCGTTGGTTGCGAAGCGGATGACGAAGCACCCAAGTTTGACGTGCGCGTCCGCTTCCTAAATGGACGAAACGAGTAGACTGCTACAACATCGGGTGTGACCACGCATAGGCGATTCGTATCAAACGTCAAATCGGCGCGACTGGCACCCATCAACGGCGCCAACGTAGCGATACGCCAGTGCACTTGTTCATCGTTGTCGCGCGGATGAATCGCCCAGCGTTCCATGCGCAACAAGTTCTCGGCTACCGACACACAATGCGAGCCGGTGTCAATGGCGTGGCTCGACTGAAACGGCATGGGGTTGGACGTACCCAGTTCACGTTCAATGACGTGGCCGTCGCGCATGCGTACCTCGTAGAGTCGATCGCCTGCTAGTCGCGCAACCGTAGTACCCGGTGTAGAAAACGCGGTGCCAAGCAGGTTGCGCCAGTGATGGGGACCATCACCGTCTTGCCAACCGGATGCACGCCAATGGAGTTCCCCCGTGCCGGCGTCGAGACAGAGAAGGTCCGGACTATCCATGGGTGCGATCAGCCAAGTTCCTTTATGGCCAATCGGCGCGTTTCGCAAACTTGCGCCTTCGCTGGTGCCCTGAGGCATCCATTCGCTCTGCGCAGAAAATCGCGGGAGTGCGCGCAACCACATGACACGACCCGTCGCAGCGTCTACTCCCGCGGCGAATCCTGCGTGGGGACAAAAACAGAGTTGCCCAGATGCAAGCGCGGGCCGCTGACCAAAGGGCGGCGCGTCAACATGCGTACTCGAAAATCGACCGCGTATGCCAGATTCACCCGAGCGCCCGCTTTCGCCGCCTCCGAGATACGTCAACCAACGAGTTTCACCCGTGAGACGATCCAAACACGCGCCGTAGAGTGCGGTCGCGCCTTCAAAATGTGCAAACGTGACATACACGGCGTCACCAACGACCAACGGTGGCGACGAACATCCACATGCAGGACTGGATAGGATGGGATCGGATTCCGTTGCATCGCCCGTAGCCCACCGGAGCTTGCCTGTGGCGGCATCAATCGCAACGAGCCGCATGCGGTGCTCGAGACCGAGGGAATCGGATTCCTCGGTGCGACCCAAAAACTCATAGGAACCCGTCGCCGCCGGATCGCCCAGTGTGGCAAGCACCAAATCGCCCGCGAGCGTGACATTGCGAAAGGGTTGTGATCCCTCTCGGTATCGAATAGCCGATGCGTGATTGAGAGGTGCTTCGCGTTGCGGAAAGGACCAATGTTCATAGCCGCTCTTCGCATCAAGGCAACGAACAACGGCCCCCTCGTGAATCAGCAGCTTGTCATCCACAAACGTGGCACCGCGTCGCAGGGGCACCGGATCTGCAGGCAGTCGATCCCACAGTTCACTCGACACATCAAATACGCGTGTCCACCTCAGCTCAAGAGACTCTGGATCGACCGGCCATTCGTGTGTTTGCGACGTGTCGCGACCGGCGCTCGTCTTGTTGCTCGATTTGCGAGACTGGGCATCACGCAAATACCGATGCAGCGGCTTCCTTACACCTCCTCGTGTTACGTCTTGAGCAAGCAGCGATTCAAAGCGCTTTTCAAATGCGCTAATTGCGGGCTCATTTCGCCCATGTGTGATGGCGTCCAAGTACCGCAACGCCACCGTAGCACGTTCGGCGTCGCTTCGATGGGTGGCAACATACAACCATCGGAGCGCGTGCGTGGCGGCTCGATGCCAATCACCGGCTTCGGCGGCGCGCTCGTAGAGCAACAGGCGAGCCGAGAGTCCGCCCTTTAGCGCCGCGAAACGCGAGGCCAGCGTTTCTAATGCATGCTTCCGACCCGAGCGACTACGCGTGCTGAGGATCGACGCCTCAGGTTGAAAATGTGCTTCGTACCAAACACGTTCATCAACTGGCAGTTCACTGATTAGTCGATTGGCACGCGTCTCGGCCGGCAAAAAGCGATGCGGTCTCTTGCGCTCGCGACGGCTCGACGCTTCGGGGAGCAAAACGCTTCCCCACTCGCGAATGAGCTTTACAAGCGGAGCCCGCGCCGCTTCGAACTGCTCGGCCCGAACGGCATCAACGCTCTCTCGCCACAAGCGAGTAGCCTCCCCCACGACATCGGTTTGAATGCGCGCCACGAGCATGGGCGGCACAGCGGGTTCCTCTTCCTCCGCCACGGCGAAACCAACCCAGAAGATGACCGCCACACAAAGAGAGACGCAAGTAGCCCATGGGGTCTGCGAGCGCGCGATTCCTTGCGGCTGCAAGGCGCTCCATTGCCGGGTTCGCTCAATCAATAGGAAGTCTCCGGCAACGTGCTCGCGGGTCGTTCCAATCTAACGCAAGTAGCCGCAGAACAGCGACACGAGCTAGCTTCTGACGCCCAAGTGGCGGCTGGGCGCTACGATGGGCCCGTGGACGGCGAGCGATCAATACTGCATGTGGATATGGACGCATTTTTCGCGTCTGTGGAGCAGCGTGACGATCCGGCTTTGCGTGGGAAACCGGTGCTCGTGGGCGGAGCCGGAAAGCGCGGCGTGGTGGCCACTGCGTCCTACGAGGCCCGCGCGTTTGGTTGTCGTTCGGCCCAGCCCATGGCGACTGCTCTCAAACTGTGCCCCGACGCCATCGTGGTGCCGTCGCGCGGTCACGCCTATCGCGAAGCGTCAGACGCGATTCACGAGGTGTTTCGCGAGGCAACGCCTCTGATTCAGCCTTTGAGCATTGACGAGGCCTTTCTCGATATCACGGGCACTGAACGTCTCCACGGCGCGGCGGTGGATGTAGCGCAGACTATTAAAGACAAGATTCACGAACGTACGAGCCTCACGGCGTCGGTTGGCGTTGCGCCGAATATGTTTCTCGCCAAACTCGCATCGGATCTGCGCAAGCCCGACGGATTGGTGGTGATCACGCGCGACAACGTGCAGTCAATCTTGGATCCGCTCTCGATCCGTCGTATTCCCGGTATTGGACCCAAATCGGAGCCACGTTTTACGGCACATCGCATAGAGACGATTGGCGACTTACGCGCGCGAAGCCGCGAGGAACTTACGCGAATCTTCGGGTCACACGCAAAGCGGCTGTATGACATTGCGCGCGGCATCGATCACAGAAGGCTCACACCGGATGGCGAGGCGAAGAGCATCTCCCAAGAATGTACGTTTGCCGAAAATGTGCCCGACCCGGACTACGTTCGCAGCGTGCTGCGCGGACACACGCAGGATGTCGCGCGCCGCCTTCGCCGCCACGGACTGCGGGCAAAGACCGTCTCCCTTAAGATTCGCTACGGCCAGTTTCAGACCATTACACGCTCTCGTTCGTTTCGCGAAGCGACCTACGCCACCGAGGATCTCCTGGATGCCGCGTGTGCGTTGTGGGCCACGTGGGTGGCAAGCGGCTTTCAACCGGTGCGTCTCATCGGGGTCGGCACAAGCAACTTCACAACCAAAGAACCCGAGCAAACACTGTTTCCCGATCGCGTAGCCGAACGCAGAAGCCGACTTGACGAAACACTCGACGCCCTCCATGTGCGTTTCGGTCGCGGCACAGTGACTCGCGCCGACACCAAAACCTCCGACCGCGCGGATGGACTCGGCCGCGGCGACGATGCGGTGCGGCGTGAAGATCGGGATGCATAGACGGCTCGGTTGCCCATGGTGACTTTCGCAGCCATTACTTGGCCTTTCAACCGACTTGTAACGCAACCCGCGAAAAGCGGCTCTTGGAGATGGCGCGTAAGGGTTCCGGTCCCCGCGTCGCGAAATGGAGCCCTCCGATGAAATCCCTCCCTCTCTCTACCAACGTGTCTCGACTTCTAACTGTCTGTGTGTGCACTGCATTTCTGACCCTCTCTGGCTGCGGTGCTGGAGGTGGCAGTGGTGGCGACGAAGCGGACAGTGACGCCCCACAAGCCCCAGCGTTCTTCGTGGATGCAATCGCAGGTGATGATGCGAATTCGGGTACTACCGACTTTCCACTGCGGACAATCACGAAGGCACTTGAGCTAGTCGCCCCGGGTGAAACGGTCCGCGTTCGATCCGGCCGCTATGACGCCAACCACGGCGAGCGGTTTCCTATCCGCGTCCCAGCCGGCGTGTCGCTTGTGGGTGATGTCCTATCGATACGCGATGTCATTCAGTTTCCGTTCCCGGTGCTACCAACGACGATGTCGGCCAAGGTGGTTGGTACAGGCGTAGCGCTAGAACTTCAAACGAGCAACCCTTCTTCGATCATCCCGTTTGCAACCATGATCGTGGGCGAGAACAGTAGTGTCTCTGGATTCGAGATTCGTGGATCCGAGCTGACTTCACCCGATGGCCGTTCCTACACCACACTCGCGCTCCCTCATCCGGGCGCTTCCATTCGATATTCCCTTATCTTCGGCGGGCCGCTAATTGGTGGACAGACCGATGCTGATCGTAGCAACGGCGTCGTAGCAATGGGTGATGGTGAAGCCCGTTCGATCGATCTGTGCCGAATCTCAAACAGCGAATATGGACTCCGTGCGCTTGACACGGGACTCTCCGTGGAAACGTCGATCATCAACGACTGCTCGATCAGCGTCTTCTGTCATGGCGAGGGCCTCGATCTCGGCGGAGGCGATGCCGGCAGTCTCGGCGGAAACTCAATCTACGAAGGCGAGAAAATTGACATCATCGTGAGCGCAAACACGGTTGCTTTGTTTGCCGATAACAACTACTGGGACGCGTCGCCGCCTGTCATCCGAGTAAGTAGCGCCGCTGGAGCCGACGGCGACGGAACGGACATCTGGATTCGCCCGGGGACGTTTCTCAGCGTGGCGGGATCCAGAAAAGTCGGCGATGTCCCTGTACTTGACGACACGCTCTCGACGGGGCCGTAGTGCGTCACGTTGCGCTGTTCCATGAGTAATTCATGCCCCCATCGGAAAGGTTGGATGGGGGCGCTCCCCTTAAGCCTTCGCCAACCCGGCCCACGCTTGGTTTTCACCGGGAAGATCAAGCGCACTCAATCCATCCGAGCCACCGGCACGCGTGAATTCCACGGCCAGGATTTCGGAGGCGAGCCACGATGCGTGCGCATTGATAGCAGCGGCGACGTCGCCTTCGGCGAACCATGTGGCGTGTACACGATCTTCTACACGTAGGCCCGAGTCTTTGCGAAGTTGCTGTAGCTTGCGCAGCACTTCCCGCGCAAGTCCTTCTTGCTTGAGGTCCGGTGTGAGAACCGTGTCGAGCAATACAACAACGCCTCCACCGAACTCGGCCTGCGCATCGTCCTTGCTTTCGGCCACGACGCGAATGTCGGAGGGTTTGAGCGTGACGTCACCGTCGGGCGTGCTCACGACGGGTGCGTCGGAGCGCAGGAGCGCCGCGACGTCATCGGCGGAAAGTGCTTCAAGGGCTTTCGCGACGACTGGCGTCTGCTTGCCCAAACGACGTGCCGCCTCGCGTTTGTCGAGGGTGGCGCCCAGTTCGCAGGAATCCGGGAGGTCACTTAGGAACTCCACACCCTTTACGTTGAGTTCATCCGTAGCAATGCGTTCGTTCTGCTCAAGGAACGCGTGCGCTCGCTTGGATAGTCCCCACACCTGCACACTGGCGAGCGGTTGCCGAACGCGTACTTTGGCTGCATCGCGTGCGGCGTGACCCAGCGAAACGACGCGCCGGAGGCCCACCATCCCGGCGTCCAAATCATCATCGATCTTCTTCGCGTCTGCGACGGGCCAGGATTCGAGATGAACGCTCACGTTGGGCTTGTCCGACATGCGCAATGCGCGAAACATTGTGTCGGAGATGAACGGCGCAAAGGGCGCCATCAACTTCAGGACCGTTTCGAGAGCACCCGACAGCGCGACGTACGCACTCACCTTGTCGGGCGAAAGATCGGCTCGGAAAAAACGACGGCGATTGCGACGCACATACCAGTTGCTTAGATCTTCAACCACGAAGTCGGCCAGGCGCTTGCCCGCGCGCAGCGTATTGAAGTCGTCCATGTCGGCGCTGACATCGCGCGCCAACGCCTCCACGCGCGCGTCGAGCCACCGATCAAATACCGGGCGTTCGGCGGGCAGTTTGTGTTCCACACCCGCCTCGAAACCATCGATGTTGGCGTAGGTCGCAAAGAAGCTGTAGGTGTTGAGTAGCGTGCCAAAGAATCGGTTGCGGATCTCGCGCAAGTCGTCTTCGTCGTAGCGCAGCGGCGTACCGAGGGGACGCACAAGCAAATGCCAACGGGCGATGTCGGCACCGTAGGTGGACATGATCTCAATGGGATCCGTCACATTGCCGCGCGACTTGGACATCTTCTTGCCCTTGGCATCGAGCAGAAGGTCGAGTGAGGCGCAGCGTTCGTAAGCGGGCTTGCCCACGAGCATTTGGCTCACCGCAAGCAACGTATAGAACCAACCACGCGTTTGATCGACGCCTTCAGAGATGAATGCTGCAGGGTGCTCTGCTTCGACCTTCTCCTTGTTTTCAAAGGGATAGTGCCACTGCGCGAAGGGCATGGAGCCCGAGTCAAACCACGCATCGGCCACTTCGGGCGTGCGCGTCATGGTGCCCTTGCAGCCGTCTTCCGTGCAGCGCCACGTGAGCTCATCCACATAGGGCCGATGGAGATCGGGTACGTCATGGCCCACATGCGTTTCGAGCGTCTTGACATCGCCGATGGCTTCTTCGTTCTTGCACTCGACATCGTCACACACCCAAATCGGTAGCGGCGTGCCCCAATAGCGATCGCGCGATACGGCCCAATCCACATTGCCCTCGAGCCAGCGGCCAAAGCGCCCGGTGCCAACGCTCTCGGGCCACCACGTAACGCGTTCATTGGACGCAATCATCTCGTCCTTGAATGCCGTCGTGCGCAAGTACCATGAGGAGCGCGCCATGTAGATCAATGGACTGTCACAACGCCAGCAATGGGGATAGGAGTGAACACACGTCTCTTGCTTCCACATCATGCCGCGTTGCTTGAGCTCACGACTGATGGGTTTATCGGCATCTTTGATGAACTGCCCCGCCACGAGGGATCCCGGCAGGAATCGTCCTTGATCGTCCAAAGGTTGAATGAGCGAAAGGCGCTCGGAGCGACCGATGTTGTTGTCGTCCTGCCCAAAGGCGGGCGCCATGTGTACAAATCCAGTGCCGTCCGACGTCGTAACGAAATCGCCGAGTACAACGCGAAAGCCCTTTAGCTCTTCGCCGTCGGTGGCGTCGTACCAGTCGAACATGCGTTCGTACGTTACACCTTCGAGATCCTTGCCAGTGACAGTCTTGATGACGTCGTGTTCCACACCAAGCGTGCCTCGTCGCGCCTCGGCAACCCAAAGCGTGCTGCCTTTGTGATTGCCCTCGGTGACATTGACCTGTGCATACGTAACATCGGGATGGACGGCAATGCCGGTATTCGCGGGTAGCGTCCAGGGTGTCGTGGTCCACACCAGGAAGTCGCCTTCACCATCCGAGCGACGAAAGCGTACGAATACGGATGGATCCTGCACGTCTTGATAACCAAGACCGACCTCGTGGCTCGAAAGCGGTGTTGAACAACGGGGGCAGTAGGGCAGCACTTTGTGCCCGCGAAAGAGAATGTCTCGCCGGTGAAACTCGGCAAGGATCCACCAGAGCGACTCCATATAGTCGCGCTTCAACGTGATGTAGGGATTGTCCTGGTCGCACCAGTAGCCCATACGCCAAGTGAGTTCGTTCCAGTCTTTCAGGTACGAAAAGACCGAGTCGCGACATGCCTTGTTGAACTTCTCGACGCCGTACGCCTCGACGGCCTTCTTGTCCTTGAGCCCCAGCGCTTTCTCGACCGAGATCTCAACTGGCAAACCGTGCGTGTCCCATCCCGCGCGGCGTTCCACCAAGTAGCCCTTCATGGTGTGCAGCCGACACGCGAGATCTTTGACACTTCGCGCGAGCACGTGATGCATGCCTGGCTTGCCATTGGCCGTGGGCGGCCCCTCGTAAAACACCCAACGCTTGGCCCCCTCACGAATCTTCAAGCTGCGTTCGAAGGTCTTGTCCGTCTCCCAACGCTCAAGGCATTCCGCTTCCAGGGCCAGGAGATTGAGGGGTTTGATGTCGTCGCGAAAGGGCATGAGTCCGAAGTTTACGCGTGCCACGCGTGGCTACGCCGATGTTTCCAGGACTGTTACCACGGTCTTGGCGCCATTCCGCATGCCGTGCTCGCTCACTACGTAGCGACCCCACGATCCGGCGGGGAAGGCCGCCACGTTAGCGCTGCACTGCCGTTCGCGTTGACTCCGCAATGTGTGCTTGCAGATAGCCAAGCAGCAGATCAACGCGTCCTGCGTCGCTAAGTCGTCTACGTCGAATGGCATACATGGGCGCCGCGGGCAACGTCTCGAATGGAAGCCTTCGGAGGCCGTGAGTCCTGGCGATTGCATTGGGAAGCACAGCAAGCAATCGCCCCTCCGTGCATGCGCGTACGCCAGTTGCCATGTGATCCGTGTAGAGCGCGATGTGACGCTTGTGTCCAACGGGCCAGCCATCGTTGCTTTTTCCCTGAGCGTCGGGAACGGGCGCAATAAAGGAGTGGCGTTCGAGGTCTTCCGTGGAGACGCGGGGAGGATCAAAAAGCGGATGACCCGGTCCGCAGTAAACCCCGTTGCTCTCTTCACCCAGAAACAGGGTTTCAAGTTGCTCATGCTCGATTGAGATACTTTGGAGTACGAGATCAACAGTCCCCTGCAATAGGTCGTCGACGATGGCGCCCCTTGGAATCGTTCGCAGATACACAGAAAGTGCCGGGTACACAGCGCGCATCTGTTCCAACACGGGCTCGACGTGTACCGGCGTGATAACACCGCCACTTAGAATTCGAAGGGGCCCCACAAATGTCTCGCCACGCACATCCAAGACGCCGTCATGAATCAATCGCATGCTGTCGCGAACGCGCGCAAGGAAGCGTTCGCCGGACGAATTCAAACGGAGTCGCCGCCCCTCTCGGATGAAGAGCGACCGCCCCAACTCCCTTTCCAAGAGGCCGATCGTGCGCGAGAGCGCCGATGGAGTGACAAAGAGAATCTTCGAGGCTGACGGCAGGTGCTCCGTCTCTGCAACCGTTCGAAAGGCGGGGATCCAATTCCAGATTCGCCCGGTTATCGCCTTCGGCTCCTGCGTATTCATTCGGATATTCTCAACAAATCATTCGAAAGATCAACATGATTGGATCGATATTTTGCCCTAGCTTCCTTGCGGGCCCGGGCAAACGGCGAATCACGAGGATAACGATGAACGGTAAACGGCTGGCCGCGATGGCCATGGCATTCCTAGTAGGTGGTGTCTCTGCGGGATGCGGAGGCAGTAGTAGCAGCAACAACACGGCGCCCGCAGCCATGCGAACGCTCGAGTGGAATCTCGCCGGGCTAGAAACACTCGCGGCGGGCTTCGAGTACGAGGGCTGGATCATTGTCGGTGGCACGCCCGTGTCCACCGGCAAGTTCAATGTGGATGCGACGGGTACGCCGTCACAGACAAGCACCATGATCAGTGAAGCCGATGCACTCGCTGCTACGGCATTCGTACTGTCCATTGAGCCCGTGCCCGATCCCGATCCAAATCCCGCTGCGACCAAGATCCTCGGGGGCGACTTTGCTAACGGACAAGCTACGCTCGGCGTCGAACACCCCGCGGCGCTGGGTGATGACTTTTCGGGCGCCGAAGGACGCTTCATTCTCGCTGCCCCCTCGGATCCTGGTGGAGGAACCGACACGCAAGGTATTTGGTGGGTGATTCCGGCCGGCGAAACGGATCCGGCATTGGTCCTACCAACGCTACCGGTGGGTTGGGCCTATGAGGGCTGGGTGGTTACCAATACAGGGCCTGTGTCTACGGGTCGCTTCACGGACATCAATGCTGCCGACTCCGATGGTGCTGGTCCGGCCGCGGGCGCGGCACCCGGAAACGCTCCCGCAGTGCCCGGTCAAGACTTCATCAATCCAGCACTTGATCTTGTTGGCCTTGCTGCCGTGATCTCCATTGAGCCGGAACCCGATGACAGCTCCATGCCTTTCGCGCTCAAGCCGCTCTTGACGCCCACGATTACGCCGGACACGGCACCCGTGCGGCAAGATATGGGCAACAATGCAGCCGCGACCAATCCCACCGGGACCGCGATGATCAACTGAGCGCAAACTTGATAGCGCATATACCGCCACGCGTTATGCACGCGTGGCCTAAACGATGTGTCGTCCGCCTTCTCGGCGGGCGGCGCTTCTCGTTTTTTCGGTTTCGGACTCGTACGGATTAACGCGTAGCCGTCAACGCTCGCCGTTTCGCCACATCCACAAACGTCTTGAACAGCGCCTTGGTCAGGTCGTTATCGCGCATACGCTCCGGATGCCACTGCACGCCAATGCAGAATGGATGCTCCGGATCTTCGATGGCTTCTACCACGCCGTCTGCGGCCGTGGCGCTCACAACATAGCCGCGACCGACTTTGTCAACGGCTTGATGATGGAATGAGTTCACACGCACTTTGGACTCGCCCACAATGGTTCCCAACCGTGTGCCGTCTTTGACGTGAATCGAGTGGCTCAATGCATTGGGTGGCACCGTTTTTTGCGCGTGCTGATGATGGCCTTCTACATCGCTTGGAATGTCTTGAATCAAACTTCCGCCCGCGGCGACGTTGATCACTTGCACGCCGCGGCAGATTGCAAAGATGGGTAAGCCCAAACGGCGCGCACCGTTGGCGAGCGCGACTTCAAACGCGTCGCGCCCGCCGTCCACTTCACCGAGTTCTGGATGCGGCTCTTCTCCGTAGGTGGCGGGGTCCACGTCCACACCACCACTCAGCAAGAGGCCATCCAACGACTCAAGCAATTTGTCTGCATACTTCGAGTGAATGTTGGGAAGCAGATAGGGAATGCCTCCCGCATCGAGCACGCAATCGACGTAGTACTGGGGCAGGCAAAATCGACGAACGCCGCGTGTGCCGGGCAGCAGCAAGGTTGATACGGAGAGTCCAATTACCGGTCCCACAAGCACTCCTTAGGGCGGCGGCTAGGATTCAGGAACGTGGGTTCCACCTGGGCGCCCGATTGCGTCGGGTCAAAGTACCTCAATTTCATCGCAAGTCCGCGATATCTGGCATGATGGAAGTGTGACAACGACCGCACACACCCCTTGCCGCATCGACCTCGCTGGCGGCACGCTCGATATCTGGCCCATTCCCCACGTGCTCCCCGAGCCCGCCGTCACGGTCAACGTCGCGCTTGACTTGCCCGCGCGCACGCGCGTAACACGACTCAGTGGCGATGGCGCTCGGTCACAAGAGATTCAGCTCGAGAGCATTGACCTCGGGCTTAGTGAAACCTTTCCATCTCGTGACGCGCTCGACATCGCCATTCGTGAGAAACGCGCTCAACTTCCCCTCCTGGGACGCGCTGTCCTTGCCGTGCGCGGGGCAGAAGGGATCGCCATCGAGACCGAGGCCGGGAGTCCGCAAGGCGCAGGGCTTGGTGGGTCCTCCGCGCTCCTTTGCAGTCTCTTGGGAGCGCTCTACCGCGCCCTTCGCTCCGACCCACATTCGCCCCATCTGACCAAGCGGCCTCGCGAGCGAGAGATTCAAGCACTCGCTCAAAATATCGAAACGAGTTTGTTAGGCACGCCCACGGGCTATCAGGACTATTACCCGCCCCTCTTTGGAGGCTGCTTAGCGCTAGAGGGATCGCTGTCCGGCATTCAGGTGGAGCCGCTGTCGGTCAACTTGCGATCGCTGGCGCGCCGATTGCGGTTGGTCTATACCGGCGTGCCCCATGTGTCCGGCATCACGAACTGGGGCGTCGTACGGGCTTACTTCGACGGTGAACGAAAGACTGTGGATGCACTTCATCGCCTAGCGCGCATTGCCCGCGACGTGCGCGACGCGCTGCGTGTAGGCGCACTCGACTTCGCACTTCACGGCGTCATCGCCGACGGCCGAGAACGATTGGCCATGGCACCCGGCATATCGACGTCGGAAATTGAGGAGTTCGATCGCGTCATGTGTGCCGCGGGCGCTATGGGTACAAAAGTCATGGGCGCGGGGGGTGGTGGCTGTGTGTTGGTGCTGCTCCCCGATCGTGAAGAAGTCATTCAAAGCGTGGACGAGGCCCTTGATCGAGGACCGTGGCAGCGGATCGACGTGGCACTCAGTAAAACGGGCCTCACGGTTGTAGACGAAAACGACGCGTCGCGCGAAAAACGTGACCACGGTTCTCGGATGATCTCCGGCGCGTCGCCCTCCACGTCGATTCGAAGCGGAGACGAAACGAGTCCGGCAACGCATGAGGCAGACGTGCCTGACACTCCCACAAGCAAAACGCGCCGACTCTTTCCAGGCGAGCCTCCCGCGTAGGTGCATACCGAAGACGTTTACGCCTCGTTTCGCTACAGAACAAAGTGGTTCGAGCTACTACTCTTTTGTCTATGGGCGCTACTGCCCATCGCACTGCTGATTGCTCGAATTCAACTCATTGCCGAGGGACGCGGCCTTCACATGTGGGGCATTGACGCCGTCATCTATCCGCTTTTCATCCTTTGGTTTCTCCGCATCCGACGTCTCCGATCCGGCCGCGGCGTCACGCTTCGACTCTCCTCCGATGCTTTGACGGTTGAACAGACAGGCCGTCCCGGGTGGTTGGATTTACTGAAGGGTCGCATTGCGGGCGAAAATGATGCCAAGCGTGACAAATGGATCGTGCATCGATTTGCAAGAGCCGACGTGGCCTGCGTCGCCGTTGACAAGTACCACGAGCCTGACACGTCAACTCACTTCGGTCGCTTCATTGCATTCGTTTCACTCAAAGGCCACGTCCAGCACAAGTTGTTCATGATTGACGAAATCAAACTCGTTGACGGCATCCAACTCAGTGAGTTCATCAAGACCGTGGATGCGTGGGTTGAACCACAGCGCGAATCGACCGACTAGCGCGGGGGTAGTTTGAGGACTGGTACTTCGCCAACCGTCCATCGAACGGCGGGACCGCGAACGGGATGCTTGGGATCTGCGTAGTCGATTACATAGACATCCAGTGGGCCGGGTGGTACGCGCTCAAACTCGAATGTTCCGTCTTCGGCGATTTTCGCGTGATTGTTGTCGAGGGGCACATTGGTGGTGACCACGATCCGCGCATCTTCTCGCCTGCCCGTAAGGTCAATGCGCCCCCGCAACGGTACAGCGTCCACGACTGGAATCGTCAGTTGCTGTCCGTGGGCAGGACGCACGTCTGTAAGCCAACCGAATTTCCCTTCGCCGAGTCGTCCCCACAGAAACATCCATCTCGCCGCGGCGGGCTGTCCTATCAACTTATGAGCTTGCGGTTCGAAATCCGATACTGCCGTGTTGCTTCCTCCCACCAACTGGCCGTCAGCACTATGGGCCTTGTAGCAGAGCATCGAATATTTGCCTTTGGGTGGAACAGGCCTTCCCAGTCGTACAGAAAAATCAATGCCTGGATCGAGTACAAATGTCACGTTCGCATCGCCTGGACGAAGTCGTATTGTCTTTGACTTCATTGCTCCGCGGATCACTTGGGCCATGACGCCCTCGCGCAGAATCTTGCGACTTTCGAATCGACCGGTCTCATCGCTACGCGCGAGCGTAGTAACCATGCCTGAAGACGCGCGCGTTGTTATGCGAACTTTTGGAAATGCCGTACCATCGGGCTTGCGCACGAAGCCACTGGCGGTGAAGTATCGATTCACGACAATGCGTTCGTTCCGTGGCGACCAATCGCGAAGCGTCTTGGACTGCACCGGTGATTTGAACGACTGCTTGCCAACATGAAGTCGATACGTGGCCTCGGGGTCCAACCCTACGAGCGTCACCATTCCTTTGCTGTCGGTCAACGTACGTGCTTCGTCACGCCACACAAAAGGATCTCTTCGATCTGAACGCACCGCTTGTACAACTACGGATTCCAGCGGTTGACCGTTGTCATCCACCACGTGTATGTCGGCGGTCACGGCGGCGCGGAGTCTCAGCGTCACACTGTTCGTTCCTCGCTCCACAACGGTCCTTGGATCCGGGGCAATCCCCGAAGTCCCCTTGACGTGTAACGCATAACGATACGGACCCAGCCCTTCGATGCGAAAGGCCCCTTGCTTGCCGACATACGTATGGCCGTGGGCTATCGGAAACTCTACTTCTTCGCCATCTCTGGAGACCAATGGACGCGCCTCTATCTGCGCACCACGTTCTGCGGGTTTGTCGCCAATCATGACTGTGCCTGAGACAACGCGCTCGGGGTGCACGCGCACGCTGTTGTCATCCGGCTTGCGCGTTCCAGCAGGAATGATCACCGCGCCCAATGCCATCCGCTTACTACTGCCGTCTCGAAAGTTGTAGATGCTCACAATGTCGGGTGGAACGCCCCCATAGCCTTCGTATGTTTCCTGCCACTCAGACTCGACGCTACTCGTGCGTTGGCCGTTTTTGCCCCACGTTGTGCATGTCGCGTGATCGACGCGAATGCCGTCCGGCGTCTCGAGTTGCATCCGGACCGTCACGCGATCGCGAGCCTCTGCGTCCTCTTTGGATTCGGCGCGCTTCCAATCCCAGGGAATCTCAATCTGAACGTCTTGGTCGCCCGCGTCCGCTTCGACGCGCCCCTTTCGTATCCGACCGTCGGAACAGTGCGCCTCAACGGACACGGTCCAGCGACCCGGTTGCAGACCATGCACAACGAACGAATGTGGGACTGTGTTCACGTCGAGTTGCGTATCGTTTTCCGCATGAGGATGCCCTTGATGTGCCGTGACGCTGGCGAAATAAATGCCTCCCGGCTGTAGGCCATGGGGGGGAAATCGAACCACACCGCGAATCGACTTTCCGGTGCGCACGGTGATATTCACCGATTGGATTGCTGAGTCCGATGGCTCCAACCACGTAGTTCTCTCGCTGGTACTGAGAAGATGCTTCCCGTACACTCGCACGCCGAGTTCCCCATGGGGCAGTCCAATGAGGCGCGCCACACCCTCTGGGCCAGTTACTGCGCCACCGGCTATTGTTGCATAACCACGCTTGCCCGTCTTCAGGACGGGCCGTACGACAACACCCGCGATCGGAACATCTTGATCCTTGTCGATCACGTGCACGTGAATCTCACGGTTCAACCGAATGCGACGCGTGACCAACCGTACGTCACGAGCACCGGCTTCAATCGGATGCGTAGGCCCCTTCATGTGGCGCAGCGCATGCTCGGCAACGATGTGCGGACCTCGCATGGAAACAGCGTGGAGTGTGCCGGGTAGCACAGACTGAATAACAAAGCTCCCGTCTTCGAGCGTAGCTGTGCTTGGCGTTTCTCGAACAAAACGATCATCCCAGCGTCGATCGGCATGATGAGGCGCAGCAGTCACGTGGACACCTTGGACGCCACGTCCTTCCTCATCGACAACGGCTCCTGCGATCGTCTCCAGTCGCTCAACCGTGAGCAATACGTCGTCCGTTGATTCCGTATCCACGACGAACGGATTCCGCCCTCCGGGTGAAGCACCTGCCAACTCAATCGATCCCCAGCCGTTCCCGTAAGCGAACGCCACCAATACATAGCCTTCGGCCGTAGTACGCGGTGCACGAAACGCGCCATCCGGGCCGCTGACGACTCTGTGTTTCTGCTGATAACTGGCAAATCGCCCCGATCGGCAGATTCCTATTCGCACAGGAACATCAGGGACTGGATTGCCTTTGCGGTCGACGACGCGTCCGTGTAACTCGGGTGCACGACGCAGACGAAACGTAAGTTCGCCTTCGGCTTCTTTGAATTCCCGCGTGACGCTCTCGAATCCTGGGCATGAAGCGCTGATCGTAATCTGCCCGTCGTGATTGAACGTGTCGACGGCGAACGAACCGTTTGCGTCCACGTCAATGCCAAGACGCTCCACATTCGGTCCGTACATCCGTGAGGTCGAGTTGTTCGCGCAGGAGAGACTGATTCGCGCCTCGCCAAGCGGCGTATCATCCGACGCGTCAACGACGCTTCCTGCAACTCGGGCCCCCTTGCGGCCCATGACAAAGTGATGAGCATCGGATTGAGACAGATCGATGGGAGCTCGACGAGTGTGTCCGCCAGGTGTACCGATGATGATCCATGCTCTCGTTGCAGGAACACCCGCCAATGTGAACACGCCTTGTGAGTCGGTTTCTCCGAACAACACACCTTTGCTGCGATCGCCCTTTTCTTGATCCGAGAGCTCAATTCGAAAGGGGAATGACTGCGGCCCGCCGTTCGCCTGTTCGACCTGCAATGTGAATCGAGCCGGCCCAGCGGGTAGCGACAGGGAACCGTCTTCGTACAGACCATCCGCCGCGACCGAGACTCGACGCACGAGTACCGCGCGCTCGGCAATCTGCGTTGAAAGCAGGTAGGAACCCGCGGGAACTCGATCGAAATCAAAGCGACCGTTGCGACTGGAAGTTACGGCGCGATCCGGAGGTCGAGCAAGTGCGCTATAGACCTCAGGCGATTCGGCGAGTTGCTGATGCGACGTAGTTGACTCTCGCTTCATTCGTCGGAGTTCGACGCGCACCGGTAATTGTTTGGATCCGCGGCGTGCCCAGCCAGCAATGCGGGAGTGTCCGTTCAGCTCATGCGCTCGATCTGATACTGGCTCCCCTTTGGGCACCCCGGTGAGTCCCGGCGATGGCGATTCGTCGGGTTTCTGAGCCGTGGTCTCTACCCGGGCTGTGTCCGACACTCGGTCTTGGTTGTGGTCAAACCACCACCAAACGCCACCAATCGCCACGGCGCACGCACAAACAGCGCCCACCGCGATCGACGTGCTACTCGTCGACGATGCCGCGCTCACGTTCAATGACGATGTGAGCAGCGGTACCCAGCCCGCCCGCCCACCGTGCTGCGCGTCCATTCGTTTGCGAAGTAGAGCGAGGCCGCGCTTTACGCGCGTGCGAGCCGTCTCTGTGGGAATCCCTAGCCGAACTGCCATCTCCCGAGGCGGAAGGCCTTCGAAGAAGCGCAGCACCAATGCGTCGCGATACGGTTCGCGCAACGTGAGGAGCGCATCCATCACGTGTCTACGCATCGCCTCTTGTGCGGCTAGGTCCTCAGGACTCGGTGCAACAGGTCGCTGGTCTTCGAATCGACGGTCGAGACGGCGCTCTCTCGACCGCCGTCGATATGCACCTGCCGACTTTCGCCGAACGATTCCGCCGAGCCATGCGCGCAATCGAGATGGATCGTCTGGCCGTGAACGGGATGCGACCAGCCACGTATCTTGCTCGACATCGTCCGCGAATTCTGGTCCAGCGAGGGCCAGCGCGAGCGATCGCACGAACGTCGCGTGCGAAAGGGCATCTTCGATAGACGGGGGTTGAACCATGAGTAACGGCTCCCTTCCTATCGTAGTTGCGCGGAGCGTCCTTTTCGGTTCAGGATTCTTCGAAAAAAATCGTGTGGCTTGGAAGGATCGGACCTCAACGCATCGCCAGCCATAGCACCAGCGCCACGAGAGCTCCGACTGCGATCAAAGAGAGTACGACGCGCCAACAGCCGCCGGGACGGGCGATCTCGTGTGAAACGTCGGTCCAGGACACTACATCCGGTAGCGTGGCATGGGCATGGAACGCTTCAAAAACGTCCGCGGCGTGCGAGGGGTCCATTGCACGCCACAAACGATGTCCGTCGCCTCGTTCCAACAGTTCGCCGGAGAACTGAACAAAGTTGTCACCGCGACTCAGGATCACGTAGGACACACCCGAGGGTTCGGCGGTCAATGCCAATGCCGATCTGACTTCCGTGATTGAAGGACTTTCTCGCGAGAACTTATCCGTTGAAAGCCTCATCGTGCGTGACATCGAAGGCTGAGTCTCAACCTAAATCTGCTGCGTTGAACGCGCGCGAATCGACGTCAATGCTTGTTCAATAAACTGATCGAGCGGCTGCGAGCCGTGATCTTTGCCCGAGCGTTGGCGGACCGAGACATTACCCGACTCTGCCTCGCGTCCGCCCACAATCAACATGTAGGGCACACGGGCAAGTGTGGCGTCGCGGATCTTGGAGCCAATCTTGTCCCCACGAATGTCGGACTCGGCGCGAATGCCGGCGGCTTTCAGTTTCTTCGTGACGTCGATCGCATAGTCGCTCTGGGCCTCCGTGATCGAAAGCACTTTGGCCTGCACAGGCGCGAGCCACAACGGGAATTTGCCCGCGTGATGCTCAATCAATACGCCAATCAATCGCTCGAACGAACCGAGAATCGCACGGTGAATCATGACCGGTTGATGGCGGGCACCATCGCGACCTACATACTCAAGACCGAATCGCTCCGGCATGGAGAAGTCCACCTGAATCGTGCCGCATTGCCATGTGCGACCCAGGGCGTCGGTGACATGGAACTCGATCTTGGGACCGTAGAAGGCGCCCTCACCGGGATTGACTTTGAAATCCATGTCCTGCGAACGCAGCGCGTCGGCCAGTGCGGCCTCCGCACGTTCCCACGAGTCCGGATCGCCCAACGCATCGTCGGGCTTGGTGGCGAGCATGACTTGCACGTCGCCCATGTCGAATCCAATCGCCGGGTAGACCACCTGCAACATGTCGATCATGTCCACGATCTCACTCTGGAGATCTTCGGGTGCACAATAGACGTGGGCGTCGTCCTGGGCCATGGCGCGCACGCGCAAGAGGCCGTGCAAGGTTCCAGAAAGCTCGTTTCGATGCAACGGGCTAAACTCAGCCAAGCGTACCGGCAGTTCGCGATACGAACGCGGCCGATTGCCGTAGACCAAGCAGGTGCCCGGACAGTTCATGGGCTTCACGGCGTAACTGCGTTCCTCGATTTCGAGGAAGTACATATTGTCCTTGAAGTGATCCCAGTGGCCGGAGCGCTTCCACAACTCATCGTTCAGGATGATGGGTGTGCGCACCTCACCGTAGCCGCGCTGTTCAAGCTCTTCGCGCACCAACGACTGAAGCTCGTTGTAGAGCACCATGCCGTTGGGATGGAAGAAGGGAAAGCCGGGACCCACTGGCTGAAGCGAGAACAAGTCCATCTCGTGCCCGATACGACGGTGATCGCGCTTCTTGGCTTCCTCCAACATGAGGATGTAGCGCTTGAGCGACTTCTTATCGAAGAACGCCGTGCCGCGAATGCGTTGCATGGGCTCACCCGATGCATCGCCACGCCAGTATGCACCGCTCACACTCAGGAGCTTGATGTGCTCAAGCCACGACGTATCGGGAACGTGGGGCCCTTCACACATATCGGTGAAGGGACCGGAGTCGTAAAAGGTGATCTCGTCTTCGGGAATCTCATCCACGTGAGAAATCTTGAGCAGATACCCAATGTCCTTCAGTCGCGACTTGGCTTCGTCACGGGAATTGGCCACGCGCTGATAGGGACGCGACTCCTTGACGATCTCAAGCATGCGCGCCTCAATACGCGGCAAGTCGTCTTCGACGATGGGCTTGGGCGTCTTGAAGTCGTAGTAAAAGCCCTGCTCGGTGGCTGGACCGAAGCCAAGGTCGGTACCGGGAAACAAGTCGAGCACGGCCATGGCCAAAAGATGCGCTGCACTGTGTCGAAGTACGTAGAGCGCTTCGTCGTCCTTCTTGGTGAGAATGCGAAACTCGCCGCTCTCGGCCATGGGGCGCGAAATCTCCATCACTTCGCCATTGAGCACACCTGCCACGGCGGCCTTGGCAAGACCCGGGCCGATCTCCTGCGCCACGGCTGCCGTCGTCGTCCCGTTGGCCACACTGCGTACGGTGCCATCGGGAAGTCGGAGCTGTAGGGCGGAAGGGGTCATCGATCTTGCCTTTCTTGAGTTAGACGTTTGTGAGTTGGAAACGCGCGCCATGTCAAAACGACGATGGCGTGCCAAACCATACACGGCACATTACGAATTCGGTCAGTTCGCGAGATTTTGTCCCAAAACAATAGTGGGGACGCAGCGTGCGTGAAGTTAGTTGTCTGTGATCCCCGTGGCGCGGCGTGTGATTTCATCGCGAATCCACTTGACGACATGGCCGAGGTCGCCCGCGTCCGGTTGGAACTTAAGTAGGGCGGCATCCGCCGCGGGGCCCACTTCCGCGAGCACCATCGCGATGGGCGGGTTGGGCACGCCCGGTCGGTGACGAATCTCACGACCGAGTACCTTGATGGGAAGCGCGCCGCACGTGACATTGCATGCCAGCAACTGCCGCCGAATAAACTCCGTCGCGTCTTGGGTTTGCGGCAATGAAAACGAAATCATGGACTCGGGGTGTTCCGTGATCGTCGCCCGCGCTTCTGCGGCGCCCTCGACGAGCAGCAAGACGCTGTAGCCGCGATAGGTTTCCAACCATGCCGCGAACGCCTCGCGTAGCGGCGCAGCAGGCCGAACCTCAATCACATTGTTTCGCGTGGCTCGGTCCGCACGCGTTCGAATGTTCAGTCCGTCTCGTTCAAGAAACTCGGGGACGTCAGTCGTGGGCTCGTAGTACGACGCGTGCTCGGCGTTGCCTGACGATGGCGAACTATCGGCATTCTTCTTCGGCTCGTTATTCTCGTCTTCCGCCTCATCCTTCGCACGCTTCCCGCTGTCGTCGTCATGAAGAGCAGGTAGATAGGTCTCCAACCCAGGGCGCCACGTGGCAGACACCACACGATGCGCTTTGGGCGCGGCTACAGATGTCCCCGGCGCAACCTGCTCCAGACGCAGCGATACGCGCCCCTGCATACTCATGCGCGCAATCAATGTGGCCAGGAAGCCATCAAGTTCTTCGCCCTCCATGCTTCCCCGTGGAAGTCGCATCTCGATGATTCCGCGACTCACACTGAACGATGCGGCAGGATATCCAAAGCATGCCAGTCGAGACGCCATGACACGCTGCGCCTGATTGAGTTTGACACTCGCGGTTTGCGGGTCGAGCTTCTCGGACGGATCCAGGTAAAATTCAACAACTTCCGCGTTTGGGTCGGTGCGCTCTTGCTTGAGTCGCGACATCAGCAGCGGAATGCCCCGTTCGGGGTCCTTGCGCACCAACGCGGCAAGCTCCTTGACGTGCTCCTCAAGGCGCATGCCCGCATAGCGGTAGAGACCCTCAATCCCCGACTCGATACTCGTGGGAGCTTTCACGGCCTTGTCGCCACATGACGTCAATAGCACCAGCACCGCGATGCCGGTGACGATCCATCGCAACGATTCATGCGCTGACGGAAACACATTGCCACTAAGCATGGGTGGACTCCTGATCGTCAATCGCGGGTGCGGCATCAGGCGAAACAACGATGGCAAGGCCGAGTTCTTCCAATTGTTCTGCGTCCACGCGCGCAGGCGCGTTGCACATGAGATCGGTGGCGGCCAGCGTCTTGGGAAACGCGATCACATTTTGAATGCCGGTTTCTCCGAGCAAGCACATGATCACACGGTCCAATCCCCATGCCATACCGCCATGCGGCGGCGTGCCAAACTTAAGGGCGCGCACGAACCAGCCAAAACGCTGCTCGATCTCGTCGTCTTCCATACCGAGCAGCGCGAAAACCGCTTCCTGCATCGCTTCGTCGTGAATACGAATGCTCCCACTACCCAACTCGTGCCCATTCATCACGAGGTCGTACGCCCGCGAGCGCAACCGCTCGAGCGTGCTGCGCATGGACGGGTCGGTGCAAGCCGCTGGCCCCGCCTTTGCGGCCTCAAAGAGTGCCGGAAGATCCTCCTCGTGAATGGCGGTAAAGGGATGGTGGGCAGGTTCCAAACACTCGCGCTCATCACTCCACAAGAACAATGGAAACTCTGTAATCCAGACCAATGCGTTGGCTGCGGAATCGCGAAGCGAGAGTAAGTCGGCGATTTCGTCGCGCAATCCGCCCAGCACTCGATGGACGAGGGAAGCGCGCCCGGCCGCAAAAAACACCGCATCGCCCGGCGCGGCGCCGAGTTCAGTAAGGAGTGCCGTCCCCGCATCCGTGGAAAGAACTTTGCCGAGCGGACCTGTGGCGCGTTCCTCGGTGATCTTCGCCCACGCGAGACCGGGTGCGCCCATGGACTTGGCCTGCGCTTCCAACGCGCCCATCTGCTTGCGAGATAGCGATCCGCCACCCGGGGCGTGAATTGCTTTGGCAATGCCCTCCTCTGCAATCGCGTTTTGAAAGATGGGAAATTGAAGGGCGTCGACATGGGCGGCGATATCACGCAGCTCAAGCGGATTCCGAAGATCGGGCTTGTCGCTCCCGTAGCGTGCCATGGCTTCGGCATAGGTCATACGTGGAAGTGGCAATGAGAGGGACTCACCTCGCCACGCCTCAACGAGCGTTGCCATGAGCGGATCGAGAAAGCCAAACACGTCCTCTTCGTCTACGAAACTCGCTTCGAGGTCGAGTTGCGTAAACTCCGGCTGGCGATCGGCACGCAGGTCTTCATCCCGATAGCAACGCGCGATTTGGTAGTAGCGATCTTGGCCGCCAATCATGAGCAACTGCTTGAACAACTGCGGGGATTGCGGGAGGGCATAGAAACGCCCGGAATGAAGGCGACTTGGCACCAGATAGTCGCGCGCGCCCTCTGGTGTAGAGCGAATCATGGTGGGCGTTTCAATTTCAATGAAGCCGAGCGACTCCATGTGACCTCGAATGGTCGACACCATGGCGGCGCGCGCCTTGAGTGAAGCGGTAAGCGCCGCACGACGCAGATCGAGATATCGACTGCGCAAACGAATCTCAGCACTCGCTTCGGAGCGTCCATCGAGTGGAAATGGTGGCGTTTGCGCGCGCGAAAACACGCGGAGCGACTTCGCGTCGAGCTCGATTTCGCCGGTTGCAATCTGATCGTTCCACGCCTCTTTAGGGCGCGCGATCACCAGCCCCTCAACGCCAAGCACCCATTCACTTCGCACGCGCTCCGCTTCTTCAAGGAGTGCGGCGTCCCGGTCGCCCCGAAATGTCACTTGCGTGACGCCGTAGCGGTCGCGGAGATCCACGAAGACCACGCCGCCCTGATTACGAAGCGAATGCACCCAGCCGCATAGCGTGACGGTCTGATCGACGTGAGACCGACGCAGTTCGCCGCATGTATGGGTACGCAAGTTTGTTCGCATGACCTGTCCTTTTGCGCACCAACCGGGAACGCCACAGGGATTCTGTGTTCGTGCGGCGGCCGCTGCAACTCTGCTGAGACCTTGACTGCGAAGGAGGTCCGTCGGTGGAACCGATGCTCGAATGGCGAAGAATCCACAAACGTCCAAAGCGTACCATTTCACGAGTGTTCAAAGTGTTTTGTGTTTGGTAGTGAGAAATCGAGCGCCCGTGGTCGATAGAGGCGTGAGTTCGGCTGGGTGGCCGACATGACAGGTACTAGTGCCGCGCTGAAAAGCGCGCCGATTGAGGATGATCCATGACCAACCGTGCATATCCCGGCACACGAATGAACCGCTTGAGCTGCCTCATTGGGCTTATGGTGCTCGGTCTCTCGGCACCCTGTTTCTTGGGGGCCGTCGCCGAGGCCAACGATCACGTGCGCCCATCGACGGGCGTTGCCGATGACCTATTGGGATCCGCGATGCGTAACGCGGGCCCCCCCACGCTCGCGCAGAGCATATCGAAAACGCCCGCCGTCAAAACGTCGGTCCCAGCCGTCAAGAAGACCAAGTCGAAGGCCGTTGTTGAATCTGCGTCCAAAGAGGCCGCAGCGTCATCGGTGGCTGCACAAGGAAAGGTGGCCGCACGGGCAACGACACCTGCATCAACGAAGTCGGTCCCCGGCACACAGAACAGTTCCCGCGCTCTCCCTTCAACGGACTATGGCGTACCGCCTGCATTGAAGGCGCTTCCTAAG
Source organism: Planctomycetota bacterium (assembly GCA_965222115.1). Lineage (GTDB taxonomy): Bacteria > Planctomycetota > PLA2 > PLA2 > JAEUHO01 > CBDCTJ01. The sequence goes on from CBDCTJ010000003.1 coordinate 48,488, forward strand.
CCTGTGATTCGCCGCGTGAAGCGTCCAAGCTCCAAGCACGGCACCCGTGCCGCGCCAACAAGCACCACCCGTCGTGGCGCCCATGGCGTTTACAACGCTGCTCGACACCCGCACCCCTACCGATCGACGATGCCTACACCGTATGTCGCACAGCCCAAGACACCGGCGCCCGTGATCTATGCGAGTCCCCCACCCCCTGCACACATTCTCGTGCAGTACGAGTGCTTCACCTGAGGCTAGGACGCGATGGCGCAGCCGTGTGCTGCGCCTGACTCATGGTTTCGCTGACCCGGACTCTTCGTGAACGGTCCGGGTTACGTCGTCGTAAACGGTGGCTTCCGAATCTTTTCGCCGCAGTACATACAAACGCGGCGACGTTGACCCACCATGCGCTTGCAGGCGGGGCATGGCGTAGCGGGATGCCTCACTTTGCCATCCAGTTTGCCGTCGGTCTTGTCAACGGCCTCGGCGATCTTCAAGAGCACGTCGTCGTCCGCCGCTGTGGTCTCCTTGACGATCTCCCACATGGCTGCACAAAGAATCGTCAGTCGATCCACACGCTGCTCTAGCTCAATGGACGCGCGCGTCTGGTCCCCCCCGGGTCTCTTGGGTGGCAATGCGATCGTGGACGTGGATGCGTCGTCATTTATCTGCTTGTCTAGGATCCGAAGAAGTAGTTCAACGGCCAGCACCGCGTGTCCTGGATAAATCGGCATGCGCGCGACCTCCGTGATCTGTTTCTTGCCGAGGTCCAAGCATAGTCCGTCAGCGAGGCATCATCGAGTGATACGTGGATCTACGTCCACGCCCACGGGGCAATGGTCTGAACCCATGACACCATCCCAAATGTGGGCACCTCGAACGAATCGATTCGACGCACGGCTCGCGAGCACATAGTCAATGCGCCAACCCACATTGCGTTCACGCACACCGAAGCGCTGTGACCACCACGTATACCGATCGGGCGACTTGTGACGATCGCGAAAGGTGTCCACCCACCCCGAGCGCAACCAACGGTCCAATTCCGCGCGCTCCTCGGGTAAGAACCCGCTGGTCTTGTGATTGCTCTTGGGCCTCGCGAGATCGATCTCGGCATGGGCCGTGTTGAAATCCCCCATCACCAGCACGCGGCGCCCGGCCCTCCGTTCACGATGCAGGCGGTCGAAGAGCACACGATAGAAATCGAGCTTGTAGGGCACACGGCTGTGGTCGCGATTGGGGCCACTGCCATTTGGAAAGTACACGTTGGCTATAACGAGCCGCCCGATGCGAGCAACCTGAAGTCGTCCTTCGTCATCAAATCGAGGCTCGCCCAACGTGGTGTCGATGGTGTCCACGTCAAGCCCGCGGGTGAGAAGCGCCACACCGCTGTATCCCGCTCGCGTGGCCTCGACTACATGCAGTGTCCATTCGGGGTGATCGCGAAGCGCATCGGGAAATTGCGAGGCTTTGGCCCGGGTTTCTTGAAGTCCCACAATGGAGGCGTCGGTTGCGCTCAGCCAGTCGAGGAATCCCTTCTTGGTGCAGGCACGTATCCCATTGACGTTCCACGAAACGATTTGCACTCTTGCTCCTCATGGTTCCTGGCGCCGGCACAGTTAGCATCCGCCACACTATGCGAATCTCCAAATCTCTCTTCGTCACGCTGAAAGAAGACCCGGCCGATGCCGAGGTCCGCTCTCACGCGCTTATGGCTCGCGCCGGGTTCATTCAGAAACTCGCCGCGGGTGTCTACATCTATGGCCCCCTCATGTGGCGAGTCCTGCGCAAGATTGAGACCATCGTGCGCGAAGAACACGACAAGGCGGATTGCCAAGAGATGCTCATGCCGGCGCTGCAACCACGCGAGATTTGGGAGGAGAGCGGCCGCTGGGAGCGTTATGTCCAGGATGGCATTCTCTACCACTTTCAAGACGGCCGTGAGCGCGACGTGTGCCTGGGGCCCACGCACGAGGAGGTAGTGACCACCTTCGTCAAGGGCCGTATCACGTCTTATAAGCAGTTGCCGCAGACGCTCTATCAGATTCAGACCAAGTTTCGCGATGAGATTCGACCGCGCTTTGGTTTGATGCGCGGTCGCGAGTTCGTGATGAAAGACGCCTACTCGTTTGACGCCGATCCCGAAGGCATGAAGGCTTCGTATGCGCTCATGCGCGACGTATACCGCAAGATTTTCACGCGCTGTGGCGTGCGCTTTACACCCGTCGAAGCCGACTCCGGGGCCATCGGTGGTGCTGGAAGCGAAGAGTTCATGGTCGACGCCGACACCGGCGAAGACGCAATCGCCGTGTGTCGCGAAACGGGCTACGCCGCCAATATTGAAAAGGCGGTGAGTGTGATTTCCCCGCCTGCAACGCCTTCCGAGAAACTCGCAATGCACGAGGAGCCCACGCCGGGCGCCAAGACCTGTGAACAGCTCATCAAGCTCTTTCCCGAATTGCCAATGACTCGCCTCCTCAAGACCGTGCTCTACCGTGTGGTCTGGAGCGACCGCGAGGCCGTCGTCGCGGTGATGTGTCGAGGCGACCGGGAACTAAACGAAGTCAAGCTGCTCAATCACTTTGACGCGCTGCGAATCGAACTCGCCGATGAAAAGCTCGTACGCGAAGCCACGGGCGCCGACCCGGGTTTCGCAGGACCCATAGGCTTGAATAAAGGCGTGGAGCTACTGGCCGACAAAAGTGTCGAGGGCGTTGAGGGCTTCCTTTGCGGCGCCAATAAGACCGACGCGCACCATCTCGACGTGTACTTCGGACGAGATCTTGAACAACCGCCCACGCACGACTTTGGAACCGTCCAGGCGGGCGACAAGACGCTGGACGGCAAGGGCACGATAGAGATCACGCGCGGCATTGAAGTCGGACATATCTTTCAACTCGGAACGAAGTATTCGGATGCAATGGGTGCCACGTTTACGGGACAGGATGGCAAAAGCAAGCCGCTATACATGGGATGCTACGGCCTCGGGATCACTCGCGTCGCAGCCGCCGCGATTGAGCAGAATCACGATGACGGCGGAATGATCTGGCCGGCACCGATTGCACCGTTCACGGTGCACCTTATTCAGATGCGCCCCGAGGATGAGGTGCAGTCCGCGCTCGCAAACAAGCTCTACGAAGACCTCCACGCTGCCGGCCACGACGTTTTGCTCGACGATCGAAAACTTGGCGCGGGTGGAAAGTTCAAGGATGCCGATCTAATCGGCATTCCTTTCCGCGTGGTCGTGGGTCGCGACGCGACCGACGGAAAGGTGGAGTGGAAGGGCCGACGCGACGACAAGGCGCAGACCATCGCGGTCGGCGAAGTGCTCGCTACACTAGAAGGGATGCTTTCCTAGTAACCCCTGGCGAATCATGCCTTACAACCCCCCGCCTTTGATTGTTCGATCCGCGCGCAGCAGTTCCATTTTGTGGGACTTTTTCGTGCAGTTCATCGGCGCCAAAAGGGAGTTCGAAGGCATTGACCAACACTACAACGAGCGGGTCATACAGGCCGCCGCTGAACGTGGCGTAGATCGGGAAGTGCTTCATCTGCCGCCCAAGAAGCTGTTCGATCTCTTCAACCTGAAGCGACTTGAACACTTGCGCGATCGCCGTCTGCGCCCCCTACGGCTCATGGCCCGCGAAATATTTGGTGAAGACGGCGACCTCGGCCTCATGGGCGCCTATTGCAGCCACATATTTCATGAAGTGTCGATTCTCAGCCGCGAGCATCGTTCCGTCGGTCGCTTTGTGCGCTTCGACGATCCCGAGCGCTACATGACGCTCTTCAATGAAGTCAGTGGCAATTACCCAGCACGCCTGGGACGCACGCGTCGATTCTTCGGCCACGCGGCCAAGCGCATGGACGAGTTGCTGGCCCAGTGGGCTGAACAACGCGTGGTGGTGCGCTCCGCCTTCTTGTTTGGCGATCGTTTGGGCCGACGTGCCTATGGTTCGGGTCGCGACGGCCTCTATACGCGCATGTATCCGGAGGGCGGTGCCTTCCGTGGTTACTTCGAAGCGGCGCGCTCCTTTGCCAAGAGTGGCTTCGCCAAACAGACCGAAGAAGCCCGAAATGAACTTCGCCGCCTCGCCAAGGCCACCCGTGCCGAGCGTCCGCTCACCGCAACCGAAGCACTCTATTTCGAATCCACGGAACAGCTCACGGTTGAGTCGCCCCCGGCGGAAGAAGGCGCCGCATAGCAAGAATGCAGGCCCTACCGGCGCCCGCGCATACCATTCGCCCATGAGTTTAGACGTTCCCAGCCCGACGGCCGTTGCGAAGGACGAACCGTCGGTACACGCAGCGCCCCGCCGTGCGTACTGCGTGAGTTTCGGTTGTCAGATGAACACGCTTGATAGCGAACTCGTACAGGGCGACTTGATGCGCCGTGGCTATACACGCACATCAGACATGAGTGACGCCGACGTCATTCTCATCAATACGTGCTCTATTCGCGAACACGCCGAGGACAAAGTGTGGAGCCTCTTGGGTCGCGCACGACAAGCCAAGGAGAAGCGGCCGAGCCTCAAGATTGCTGTCATGGGCTGTATGGCACAACGCGTCAAAGACAACATCATTCAGCGAGCGCCGCATGTGGATTTAGTGCTTGGCACATCGACATTTCGAAACGCGGTCCAGGATCTTGAAGACCTCCAGCGCGGCGGCGGACGCATTGTGCGCACCAAACTGCGACCGGATCCAGAGTTTTTGCCCGATGTCGATCGCAATGTGGCCTCGCGGCCCGACGCGTTTCGCGCCTTCGTCACCGTCATGCGCGGGTGCAATCACGCTTGCAGTTATTGCATCGTCCCGTTCACGCGGGGTCGCGAAGTGAGCCGGCCCATCGAGGAGTTGCTTCGCGAGGTCGACCTGCTCGTGGCCGACGGCGTGCGCGAAGTCACCTTCCTTGGACAAAATATCAACACGTATGGCGTGGACCTAGGCGGCCAACTGCTACCCGACCTCTTGGAACGTGCCGCAGAACGTTCGGGTTTGGATCGCATTCGATTTCTTACGAGCAATCCATTCGACATGACCGAAGACATGATGCGCCGCTTTGGTGCCGTAGAAAAGGTCATGCCCTGGCTCCATATCCCGGCCCAGAGTGGTTCGGATACGGTCTTACGACGCATGAAGCGCACCTACACGGTGGATCAATATCGCGAAGTGGTCGGCTGGGCACGCAAACATATCGCCGACGTGGAAATCACAAGCGACTTCATTGTTGGCTTTTCCGGTGAAACGGATGAAGACTTTGGGGAAACGAAGCGCTTGGTCAGGGAAATCGAGTTCCTACAGACGTACGTCTTCAAGTACAGCTTGCGCCCACGCACGCACGCGGCCCGGCAACTACCCGATGACGTCCCAGAAGATGTAAAGAAACAAAGAAATGTCGAACTCTTGGGCATCCAAGACGACATTTCCAACAAGCGCAATGCTCAGTTGATGGGTACGGTACGCGATGTCTTGTTTGAAGGCATCAGCAAGACCCATGAGGACCGATTGACCGGACGTGACGTGACCAATCGCATTGTCCACTGCCCCGGCAAACGTGAATGGGCGGGGCGCATGGCGCGCGTGCGGATCGATGAAGTGGGCGCGCACTCGATGATTGGCACGTGCTTGGCGCTGGAGGGACATGACGACGTGCCGTTCAGCTCAACGCCATGATCCCCTAATGCCATGACCAAGACGACGCTCACAGACCACGAACGACAGCGACTCGAACGCGCCATTGCGCTTGCGCGCAAGGGATGTCTCGATGTGGAACCCAATCCCCCCGTGGGTTGCGTACTTGAGCGGAACGGCAAGGTGATCGGCGAAGGCTGGCACAAGGCCTATGGCGGCCCCCACGCGGAAATCGAGGCATTGAAACTCGTCCATCGCAAGGCCGAGGGCGCCACCGCCTACATCTCGCTTCAACCATGCAGTCAGTCGGGCAAGACCGGGCCCTGTTGCGACGCCCTCATCAAGGCCGGCGTTTCACGTGTGATCTATGCTTCTCGGGACCCTGGCGAGCCGAGGAATAGCGAGGGTCTCCGTAAACTTCGCAAGGCCGGCATCGACGTGCTCGGGCCCTGCTTGCCCGCGCTCGGCGATACACTGCTCACACGCTATGGGGCCCATGCAAAGACGGAACGCCCATGGGTGATATTGAAATGGGCCATGACGCTCGATGGTCGCATCGCGCCCAAAGAAGGCGAGGGTGGAACGATTGCGGGACGCCGTTCACGATTGCTGGCCCACATTTGGCGCGGCCGCGTTGACGCCATTGCCGTGGGTATTGGCACCGTTCTTTCCGATGATCCCGAACTCACGTGTCGCATCGAAGGCGGCCCGCCCGATGGTCGTTCCCAACCCACGCGCGTCATTTTCGATCGCCTATTAACAACACCGCTAGGTGCCAAAGTCATCAAGACCATCGACAAAGCCCCTGTATGGATTGTGACGGGCCCCGATGCACCGGCAAGAGTCGAGGCCGAGTTGGCGGAGCGAGGCGCCAAAGTCTTGCGTGTTCGCCCGGGCGCCGGTGGGCTTGATATGTCCGACGTCATGGGAAGTCTCTATCAAGAAGGCATTCGCCGATTGCTTGTGGAGGGCGGTGCGCGCATTCACGGCACGTTTGTTCGTCAAAATCTCGCCGATCAAGCGTGCGCGTTCATTGCCCCGGCAATTGCTGGCGGTGAAAACGCTGTTCCGGCGGTCTTGGGGTCAGGCATCACCAACATGGCCCACGCATTGCGACTCGAAGATGTCGCATGGCGAGGTCTCGGTGACAACGTGTTGATGCGCGGGTATTTGCCGCGCGCAGGTGGCGTGTGACTCATAATCGTCGGTAACGGCGTTAAGTCCGGCGACCAAAACTATCCGTCGGTCGCCACCACATCCCCTTTCCTAAATCTTAATCTGTTTCCTCACCCGCCCACCGCATTCCTCCTTGGTCACGATCTACTTAGCCTTGAACGATAAGGGACAGGCGAAGGATTAAGATTCAGTGTAGGAGCAAGAGTTAACGCACAATGGGTCGTGCGTTGGTCATATCGCTCAAGCGGTAACGAATCCGTGAAGAAATGAGGAGATCGCGTAACTCAACTAGGTCGGGATGCACAGGATCGATGTAACTCGCGCGGGCGGCGAAGCGTTCGGCGTGGGAGTAGACACGGCCCTGCCACATAAACCACGCGGCACCGTAGAGCAAGTCGAAGTGCTTACGGTCGAGTTCCTCCAGCTTGGTAAGGATCTCTCGTCGTTCGCGAGAACCATGCTTGAGGACGCGTCGCAAGCGTCCAAAGTGGCGACGAGCTTCGGTGAACTTTTTGTCGGCCTCGTCAACGGCTTTGCGCGCGCGTGTGATGGAGCCTTGCTTCTGCTTGCCTTTGGCCTCCCGCGCAAGCGTTTCGCCCGCACGAATGAGACTGGTGGCCTTGAGTGTGCGCAGCATGATTTCCTGCTTGCGCTTTACCGACTTTTTGAGACGTAGTAGGTGCGCCTGGTCGCGCTCATTCTGCTTCTGGAGTTCTCGGACGCGCGCCAGCAACTTCGCAATGAGCTGCTCAACCCCCGCAGCATTCGGTGCGTCGGCAAAATGCAGCTTGAGTTCGCGTGCGCGATCGAGTGCAGCCTCCACATCTCCTTCTTCGGCTTGCTTCTCGGCCTGAGCCAAGCCCGACGTTACGGCCTGGGTCTCCGCAGCGCGCAGTAGCTTCTTAAACTGCCCTTCATTGATCGCGCCAAGGGCAAGCGCCTTTTCGTACTCGCGCCGCGCGTCGCGGTAGAGACCCAACTCGGCGGCTAACTCAGCAAGTTGTATGCGGGCGTTGCCATCGTCGGCTTTCGCGAGCGCCGCACGCGCGCGGAAGAACGCGAGGGGCGTGAGTTGAATCCACGGGATTTCACGAACCGAATCGGGGCCCAACCTGAGTGTGATTCCGTGTTTGTCGGACGATTCCACGATTCCCGTAAGAGTGTGCCCGTTCTTTAGCGTGAGGGTTTGGGGGCGCTTGTCACCGGCGTGCGCTGGCAAGCCACTCAGAAGCACCAGCGAGACGAGGATCGTACTCAAGACGCGAGAGATCATGGCGTGCTCCACCGATTGACCGTTCAACAGTACGACTGCTCTACAGCCAAGATAGTTCGCACCCGTGCCGGAATAGGGCGCTAACCAACTAATGAACGCGTGGCGCGTCGCAATTGCTCCAAATTCTTGCCGAAACTCGCCCGTCGCCCGCGAAACGCGAAAGGGAAGCCTTCAAGAGAAGAAATCGTTTGTGCCGAAAACCGCTACCTAGCGAGGGAAGCCTTCGGGAGCCCCCGGGTCGTCGTACACCGGGGTTGGAGAGGAACCGCCACCGTTTGAAGGCGGTGCTGGTGACGGCCAGGATTCGCCGGTGGAATCCGAGGGCGCCGGAGAGGGCGGCGTCACGCGCACGGGCTTATTTGTTTCGCGTGTCTCACCATCGGAGACGATCTTTCGATATTGCTGCAAGAGCTCGGCAGCTTTTACGCGCGCACCCCGCTGCGCCTCGGGATCGGTTCGGCGCATGTACTCGCGAAGATCCTTGACCGCCAAAATGTGACGCCCCTCGGCAGCAAGCGCTTGCGCGCGCTCCAGGTAGGCCGCCGTCTGTGATTCATCGATGTGCAGCGCTCGGCTGTACTGATCGATGGCGTCGCGATATTCCTGCCGGCGCATGTGCACCGTGGCCAGCAACATATGCATCTTCATCTGCTTGTTGCGGGCGGAGTAGGCCTTCTTGCGAAGGTGGGCGCGCTGGCGTGTGGTCACACCGCCTTTGCCTCGTGCCTCTTCCAACTCCTTGATCTGGTCTTCCCAGAACGGCTGGCTGTCCTTGGTGAGTTCCAAGTACTCACGGGCATACTCCATGCCCTCGGTATCGCGACTCAACTGAAGATTGGCCTTGGCCAGACCGGCAAGCGCGTAGGGATTTCGCGCATTCATGTTGAGCACCTGCTTCCACATGGGAATGGCCTCTTGCAGGAGCTCATTGCGATTGCGTACTTGGCGCTGAATCTGGCGGCGAATGCGTGATGTGTCGGCATCGGGGTCGGTGCGCGCGCGCTGCTCGAGTTCGCGAACGTCACGGTCGTAGTAATCGGCGAGCTCGGTGTGAACGGTGGCCATATCCGACACGACCTCAAACTTTCGGTCCTGGCCGTCGGCGTTGCGCCATTCCATGTCCATAAGAGGCTCTAAGATCTTTTGCGCTTCGCGGAGCTTGCGCGGTGTTCCCTGCTGGATCTTGGCGCGAGCCAACGCGCGGCGAAGCTTCTTGTCGCGGGGCTTCTTGTCGAGCGCCTTTTCAAACATGGTTTCGGCTTTGGCGTAGGCGCCGCCGTCGTAGTAGGTGAATCCGGCAGTTTCGTAGTGCTCCTGACGGGTCTCTTCGTCGATTTCCTTTTCACGTTCTTCTGAAAGTCCGGAGCCTTGGCAGCCGGCGAGCCACAGTCCGCCCACGACCACGCAGCTCATGACAAACAGACGGCGTGCAAGGAAACGGTGTGGCGACCCAATCATCGATCGCGCAGCAGGGTAATTGGCAGTACGCACGACAGTGCCCTCCAGACCCCATGAGGGTCGCCGGGTAGGGTCACATGGCGGTCATATTTCGCCGCCCCCCACAACGCGACTCGTGGGATTCGCCCGAATTTCGGCGCACACACGAGCGCTACCCGGCCTATGAAGCAGGGTAGGTGTCTGTTGGGCGTCCTACGAGCGATCGTAGACCCAGCAGTCGGCATGTTGGGCGTAGTCGATGGTGCCTTCGGGGAACCATAGACCCAACTCGCGTTCGGCCGAGGCGATCGAATCGGAGCCGTGGATGAGGTTGAAGGAAAAGCTCATCCCGTAGTCACCGCGAATGGTGCCACCGGGCGACTTTGCGCCGTCGGTCTCGCCAATCAAACGACGGGCAACGGCAACGGCGCCATCGCCGCGCACGGCGAAAGCCACGATGGGGCCCGAACTCATGAACGTCAGGAGGTCACCAAAGAAGGGCTTCTCCTTGTGCTCCGCATAGTGCGCTTCGAGGGTCTCGCGCGGCGCCATCAACATGTTCATCCCTACGATCTGGAGTCCCTTTTGTTCGAAGCGAGCGACGATACGACCGACCAAACCGCGCTGAACGCCGTCGGGCTTCACTATGAGTAGGCTAGTTTCCATGAGAGTTCCTTTTGCAATCCGTGATGAGTCGATGCCGATTCTGCGGCGGGATTGTCGCCACCCGCTCGGCGGAGCGAAGAACTGACCGGGGCGCGGGCGTGAACTTGTCCGGGGCGGCCCGATTTGACGATGCCCGGCCCACGCCGTAGCGTGCCTCGCCTATGACAACAATCCTTGCGCTCCGCCACGGGGGCAAAACGGTGCTCGGCGGCGACGGCCAAGTGACCCTCGGGCAACAGATTCAAAAACGCGGCGCGGTCAAAGTTCGCGCCCTCATGGATGGCCAAGTCCTCGCGGGCTTTGCGGGCGGTGCCGCCGATGCCATGTCGCTCATGGAGCGCTTCTCAGCCAAACTGGATGAGTTTGGCGGGCAGCTGATGAAGGCCGCCGTCGAACTGGCCAAAGAGTGGCGTTCGGATCGTGCGCTTCGGCGACTCGAAGCCGTGTTGATTGTGGCCGACGCTAAAGAACTTTTGCTCGTCACGGGGACGGGCGATGTGATTTCGCCCGACGATGGCGTGGTGGCTACAGGGAGTGGCGGTGCCTATGCGCTGTCGGCCGCGCGCGCGTTGATGCGTCATGGATCGCTGGATGCAAAGGCGTTGTGCACAGCCGCGCTCGGCATTGCCGCGGAGATCGATCTCCATACCAATGATTCGCTCACGGTATTGGAGGCGAAAGCGTGAAACTACCCACCGGCAAGCGCACGGAGTCCGCGAAACGACAAAGCGGATGTGAACTAACGCCCTCGGAAATCGTGCGCGCGCTCGATCGGCATGTCGTGGGTCAAAAACAAGCGAAACGCGCCGTCGCGGTGGCTATTCGCAATCGATGGCGTCGCATGCAACTCGACAATGACATGCGCGCCGAAGTATTGCCGAAGAACATTCTTTTGATCGGTGCCACAGGCGTGGGCAAGACTGAGATTGCGCGGCGCATTGCTAGTCTGATCGGCGCGCCATTCACTAAGGTCGAGGCAACGAAGTACACCGAAGTGGGTTATGTCGGTCGCGATGTAGAAAGCATCATTCGCGATCTGACGGCGAGTGCGATGACGCTCGTCAAAGCATCGGCCAAGAAGACGGTAGAAACGAAGGCAGCCGAATCCGCAGCATCGAGAATTCTCGACGCCCTGGTGAACGCGTATAAGCCCGGCGATCCCGATCTTGATCCGCTGGGTCTGGGCAGAGCGGATGACACGAGCGCAGTGACCGACCTATCGGCCGTGCGCATCAAGCTACGTCAACGTTTGCAGGCCGGCGCACTGGAAGACCGAGAGATCGAGATCGATGTGCAGAGCACCGCATCCACGCCCCTCGGCAACATCTTCGACAATCCATCGTTTGCACAGTCCGGCATCGATTTCTCGAAGATGTTTGAGCAGGTCGCGCAGCAAAGTACGTCGAGCAAACGCATGACGGTGCGCGAGGCGCGCAAAACGTTGATTGACGAAGAGGCGGAAAAGCTTGTCGATTCGAGCGACGTAGAAAGTGAAGCCGTGAAACTCGTCGAAAATCAGGGCATCGTGTTCCTCGACGAGATCGACAAGGTGGCGGGATCGGATCGCACACAGGGCGCCGATGTATCGCGGCAGGGTGTACAACGCGATCTGTTGCCGCTCGTCGAGGGCTGTACAGTTCACACGCGCTTTGGCCCCGTATCAACCGACCACATTCTCTTTATCGCGGCCGGCGCGTTCCATGTGAGTAAGCCAAGCGATCTGTTGCCCGAGTTGCAAGGGCGACTGCCCATTCGCGTGCGCCTGGACAACTTGCGCGAAGAGGACTTCGTGCGCATACTCAAAGAACCAAAGAACGCGCTCACGCGTCAATACGAAGCACTCCTCGCAACCGAAGGCGTGCGCATACGATTCGCCGACGATGGCATCGCGGAAATCGCTCGCGTGGCCGCAGCAGCCAATGCACTCCACGAGAACATCGGCGCCCGTCGCCTCAGCACGGTCATGGAACGCGTATTGGACGAAGTCTCCTTCGAAGGCGGCTCCCTCAAGGGCCGCGACGTCGTCATCGACCGCGCCTACGTTGTCTCCCGCACCCACGACCTCCTCGAAGACCAAGACCTAGGCCAGTTCGTCCTCTGATGCGCCCAAAATACCTGGTATTCGTGGCGCATGGTTTCCCCGCGGAATCGCAGACACCGGCGCGAGCGGGCCATTGCTTGGAGCGCTAGCCTGCGATGCGCCAGAAATACCTGGTTTCTGTGGCGCACGAGCGTTTCGTGCGCCAGATTTACCTGGTATTTGTGGCGCGCTCGGAAGCGCGCTGACCGAAGAGGGCGGCGTGGTATTCGGATTCGGTCATGACTTCGGTGGTGGTTGGGAGCGGGCCGGGTTGACGATCTTCGGAGGTGTTTTCCATTGCGTCGGGAATCACCGTGACCATGCGTCGAGGGGTGCGCACGTAATCGCGCTCGGTGATGCGAGAGCCGGGCTTCACGAGAATGTCCTTTGTGCGGTAGCCATTGGCGTGTTGCACGGTGCGGGTGCCAATACGCTGTTTGATGTAGCGAACGCCTGCGTATACGCGCGACACGGACTCCCCCACCTTTACGCGCTTTCGGCAGGTCCCGCTGGGCACCTTCTGTGTCGTGTATCCCACAATACGTACGTCTTTACGAGTTCCGACTTGGTATTTCTCACGCTTGGTCCCGTCAGGCAATTGCTCAATCTTTATTCCCGTAACGCGACGAACCTTGCGCGTGCCCTCTTGCTTCCATCGCAGTCGCACGCCCATTTTCTTCTTCGTTCGCTTGTGACCGGTCAGCGTCTTGAACCGCTTGGTCCCCTGCAGCACTTCCTTTTCTTCGTGACCGCAGACACGACATACCTCATCGCCCGTAACGCAATCCTTGATGATCTCACGCTTGGGCACTTTGACCGTGACGTAGTTGGGTACCTCACCCTCTTCGTACTGAGGCTCCCACACTTCGCGCGTAGCCGGCGTACGTTCCGTCTTCAGAACGGGAAACTCGACATCCTCATACTTATAGACCTTGCGCGTACGCTTGACAGGAACCTCGCGGTAATCGTAAATCGCAACGTCTACCTCTTTGTAGGTGGGCACTTCGCACGTTCGGTAGGTCGGCACGGTACGCCACTCGTACTTGGGCGTACGAACCGTGCGATAGCGCGGCACTTGAATAATGCGATACACAGGAATGTCGATCGTGTCGCAAATGGGGATCTTCTTGGTATAGGCACACCCAGGGCAAATAGTCTCTTTCTCGACCCAGCGCCCCATGGCAGGAATGATGGCGATATAGGGCTCTCCCGATGTACCTGCTTCGTCATCCGTAGCCCGCTGCGTGCTTGTGTCGCGCCTTTCTCGTCCGGCCCAGTCTTTGTCAGATTCGGCTCGTTCACCGCCCGCACCGGGAATGTCACCACTTCCAACAACGGGATCGCCGTCTCTTGCCTTCGACGCAGCGTTACGCGTCGCGGCTCTCCTAAGCGCCTCTTCGACTGCTCGTGCGGTCGCTGTGTCGTGCGCCGACGGTTCAGGCGCCACCCCACCACCCAACGTTCCGTCACTCGACGCTGCGCCACCCGCGGGTTCAACCGCACCATCCGGTGCCACTTCCCCCCCGGGCGGTATCGGCGGAACCGGTTCACTGCCGGGCGGCTCATCGGCGTGGGCCTGAGGAATGAGCGCGAGAATCGCCGCGAGCGCGAACACCTGAACGATAGGCCATGCGCGTCTTCGTGTCTGAATCATGGACCGCCTCCACTGCTTCGATCGGAGAAATGAAGGCGCACCTTCACCACCACCAAACGTATTGGACGACGACCGTGTGCGCCTCTTGTGGATCCGCTACGGATGCACGGGGCGTAGATCTACTTCGAAATGGCCTTGCGGATGGCGTTTCCTGCACCACCACGAGCCATTGCCGTGGCATAGGCCGATTCATATTGGGCCAATGTCATCACTTCCGTAGTTCCTGGAAGTGGCGATGCGTAGGCGGCACCATTGGCCACCACCGTGACCTTGCGCGCCGGAACACAGACGATGTCGGCCACGCGCTTGGTACCCGGGCAAATGGGCGTCTTGATGGTGCGGTACCCAACGATCTTCTTGGTCTCTTTGTAGCCCGCCAGATAGCGCTTCATTTCCCAACCGCACTGAATCTTCTTCGCGCGTTCGCCCGCTCGCACCTTGATCGTTTTGGTGCCGTTGTAGACCTGCTTCGTTTCGCAGTCTTCACACTCACTCACTACGGTCTCGCCGGCAGGGCGGTGGGTGACCGTATGGGTGAACAGCTTCTTTTCCGTTCGGTAGCCCGCGTGCTTACGCACAGGTGCGTACCCTACGAATATGCGTTCCTTCTTATTGCCCACCAGGACGCGCTTGGTCTCCCATCCATCGTCCACCTCTTTGGTTTCCATGTGGATGAATTTTTGTGTCTTCCAGCCGCAGGGCACCTTGCGTGACTTCGCGCCGACCTGGAGCTCACGACCGGTGTATCCCGCGATAAATGGAACGCGCTTCGTCCCCACGCATACCTTCTTATTGACCCACCCGGCGGGCATCTTCTTTTCGCATTCGCATATCTTGACGGTTTTACGATCTACGCACTCTTCGCAGGTCCCGCACCCGCCAAAGTACTTCTCGCGGATCTCCTGTGTACCCAATACGGGCTCTTTACAGGTCTTACAGACCGGCACACGGATGTAATCGTAAATGGGTTCGTCGCGATAATCGTAGTGCGGGGTTTTCTGATTCTCATACTGAGGAATCTGGACGGTCTTGTAAATACGTACACGCCGCGTGCGAGTGACAGGAACCTGAATAGTCTTCTTCTTGGGTACGAGTTTTTCCTCGTACACCGGACGATCCACCCAACGGTACTGGGGTACATTGACGATCTTGGTCTGGGGCACCTGCTCATCGATGTAGTGTGCTTCGGTGCGCTTGGCCATAAGCGGCTTGATCACGCGCTTGGTCTTGGGACGCGTAACAGTCTTCCAATCGGGGACATAGCGCTCTTCAAAGATCGGAATGATCTTGGTCTCGTACTTGGGCACCCGCTTGGTCTTGTAGACGGGCGTCTTGATGGTCTTGTAGATGGGCTCTTTGCGAACGTGGTTGTCGCAGGGCGTTTGCTCAGTGCGGTAGACCGTGCGCATATGCTTGGGGATCACTTTGACGCAGCACTTGCGTTGGCCCGTGACCAGCGACACATCGGCCGAGGCGGTCAACGCCGACGTTGTGATCAAAAATGCCGACACACCGAGTGCCAGGACCCGCGCCGAAATGGGGCTCGAGTTCATCTTGTCCTCCTGGGCAAAGCGGGCATCACGCCTTGGTGGCTAAGGCGGACCGCACCTCCCTGCTGCATGGGCGCGTCCTTGGACAGCGCCGCGCGCGGCAAGGTATCACATCCGGCCTGAAGTTGCTCGGAGTGGAAGCGGAGAAGCATACAAAATCGAAACAAGACGCGCATTGCCGGGCTCAGCGACTTGCAAGGATGCGTCGGGCGATGGCGGCTGCCCAGGTCCTGGGCACAAAGCGCTGCGTGAAGACGAGCAGCTTGTTGGTAAGGCCGGGCACCACCTCCATGCGCCCACGCATGAGGGCCTTCACACCTACACGGGCCACGCGATCGGCGGGCATCCGCATATTGAGTAGACCGGAAAGGTTGCGATATCCGGCCGCATCAAAAAACTCGGTGTCGGTCACGCCGGGGCAGAGCGCCGTCATAGCGACGTCCGTGTGTTTGAGTTCTTGATGGACCGAGTTGCTCCAGCCAAGAAGGAACGCTTTGGTGCCACCGTAACCGCTCTGGTATGGCGCCGCTTGAAACCCCGCAACGCTTGAGACATTTAAGATGCCTCCGCGATTGCGTTCGAGCATGCCCGGCAAGAGATTGCGTGCAAGCACGACGGACGCCGTCACATTGAGATCGATCATCTTGAGCGTGCGCTTAAGGTTGGCGCGATCGAAGCGACCGGGTACCGAGAATCCCGCATTGTTGATGAGCACGTCAATGTCGCCCAGCGACTCGTGCGCTTTCAAGAGTACGTGCTCGGCGCCCTGCGGAACCGAGAGATCTGCTTCAATGGCATGCGCTGTCTTGGCACCTCGTTCCAAGAGGATGGGCAACAGGGCTTGCAATCGATCGCCCCGACGCGCGGTGACGCAAATGCGTGCATGGCGATCGGCAAGCAGCAGCGCGATCTCGCGTCCGATACCGGAACTCGCACCAGTAACAAGGCAGCCGAGGTCGTCAAAACTCTTGATGCGTCCCATGCAATCGATTCTAGCCCGAAACCTGCGTACTCATTCGACGAGCGATCGCCAATTCGGAGGGTAACGTTGAAGCAACTCGGCGCGTGCCAATGCTTCGCAGAGTCGCCTTGTTTCGCGCAGCCGCTCGCCGTCGATGTCGATGGGCAACTCCACCGGTTCACGACTCCATGACGGATCAAGCAGGACCAGCGCAGCGCCAGCGATATCGGTACCGAGAACTCGCTCGGCCATCAGCGCATAGAGTCGCAGTTGCCACCCGTAGTACGCCTCAAGAGAAGCGGGCGACGGAAAACGATCAGAACGCGTATTGGTCTTGTAGTCGAGCACCCACACGCCGTCCTTACGAGGCAGCCACAAGTCGATAGACCCTTTGACGAGCAGTGAATCGAACCCGGCCACGGTCTTCTCGGCCCCCGCCACGGTCGGAAAGCGAATGCGCGCATGAAGATCCAATTCGCGTTGCGGCGGTGTGCCGCGTCCCGCGAGGGCTGTCTCAAGCTCTTGCGCAAGTGGGCACTCGAGAAATCGGTAGAGCAGGGGCGCCACGGCGGCCTTTACCTCGGCGTCGGCATAGGGCTCCAACGCCACCGCACAGTCCAAGGCCCGCGCGGCATCTTTGGCGAAGGGCGGGCGAACAAACTCAAGGGCGGCGTGCAGCGTGCGGCCAATGGCGTCACGCGGAATGGACGTGCCCGATTTACTGGCGACGTCGGTCGCGAAGCGTTCGTCGAGTGCGCGCCCGGCGTGTTGTTCGTTCACGAACCCAGTTGCAGGCAGCGCATACCGGTCGGGCGAGTCGTCGGTCGCGTTAAGCAACGTCGACTGTGAATTGGCGCCCAATACACAGTGGCGGTAATACTCAGAGGGGCTCTTCGCAAACGTAAGCAGTTCGGACACGCTCACAACGTAGCGCGTGCGTCTCAGGGGCGCGACGTGTCCCTCGATGCGCCGCATGTGCTCGTCGGCCTCGCGAGCAGCTTCCTTTTTCAACGCAACGGGAATCGCGGGTGGCCACGACGCGGATTCGGTGGCACGCGATGCACCGCTGTCGGCGGGTTCCAGTTCGGTTACAGACACCCGCATCGTGCCCGCGCCGAGCCGAACGTCGTATTCATCTCCCGGCGGTGGTTCGCCCGCTAGCGCGTCGAGCATCAAGCCCCATGGACCGGATCGAGCGGGCGCGCCTTTTTGCGTTCGGTGGGAAAATTGTCCGCTCAGATACAAGCGCTCCTCAGCGCGAGTGGTGGCGACATAGAAGAGTCGCATCAACTCCTGTTGTTCAGCCTCGGATCGCTTGTTCGCCAAGACACGGGTTCCGCTCGGCATGCGTTTCACGCCCTCGATGGGGTCTGATAGTGCGACGCCCAAGCCACCCGTAGGCGTGAGCAACACCGATGGTGAACGGGCCGACGTCATGCGCGTCACATCGGCGATGAACACAACCGGATACTCAAGACCCTTGGCTGCGTGAATCGTGCTCAGACGGACTACGTCTTGTCCTTCTCCACCAATCGGCGCATCGTGTTCGGTTTCTCCCTGCGCGCGAAGGTTGGCGACGCGCTTCAAGAACTCGGGCACACTGTGATGCCCCTGCTCATCCATTGCGGCTGCGAGCGCAACGGCCTTATGTAAGTTCGCGCTGCGACGCGCCCCGCGAATCAAGGTCAAGCTAACAGTGTGCAAGTCGAGTGCATCGATAACCGCTTCCAGGCACGCCGCGAGTGACAACGTGTGTGCGCGTGCCTGAACGCGGGCAAAGGCATGCCAACGAGCCGCGATGGATGCATCGAGCGAGGCATCGGCCAAAATTCGTTCCCAAGCCGCACCGTGTCCATCACCAAACCAGCGGTTGACCGCCTCATCATCGGCCGCCAAGGACGGACTCGTTGCGAGCGCGGCAAGTGCAAAGCGATCGGCTGGGTTATGAACCACACGAAGCGCGTAGATCAAATCGCCAATCTCGTCGGCAAGGTAATACCCTCGACTCGACTGGGTCAGATAGGGAATGGCGCGCTGCGTTAGCGCATCTTCAATGGAACGCAGAGACGCGCGGGCACGTACGAGGATGGCAATGTCGCGGTATTCAATACCACGCGGTGCATCAGTTCCTTTCGTTAGCTGATCCGTTCCCGATACCAACTTATGGATGTGCCCCGCGATCCAGTTGGCTTCGGCCTTACGGCGACGATCGGTTTCGGCCTGCTCCCCTCCTACAACGAAGTGAAGTTCGCAAACGGGTGATTGATCGTCCGCCTCACGCGTTGGCGTGGCAAACGTGCCGGCAGCGTTCAGCGCTTGGAACGAAACGCCCGCGGTGTTGGGGGTCATGAGCGCCTGTCCAAGACCATTGAGCGTATCGAGGAGCTCGGGCGATGTGCGATAACTGTTGTCGAGCACGTGCCGCGCGGCCTCGTCTACATACTCCCACTCGTCCAAAAGCACACGTACATCCGCTTTGCGAAACCCGTAAATGCTCTGCTTGGGATCCCCCACCGAAAACATGGCGGCACCGCGTCGCAGAAATCCCAACAACGTTGCCTGCAGGCGACTCGTGTCCTGGTATTCGTCCACCATCACAACTTTGGGTGCACCGCGCAACGGGTGTCCACGTTTTGCCAATCTGCTGAGCAATGCGAGCGAGCGCACCTCTAAATCTGTGAAATCAAGTGCGCCGCGCGTTCGCTTGAGTGCCTCATAGGCGTCATAGGCGTGAGTTGTGATGCGTTTGAGGGGCTCAAACAGATGGCTCTTTCCCCAATCACTCCACAGCGCGTCTTCGATCTGACCGAGCAATCGAGCGAGTTGCTCCTTATGAGGCTTCCAGAATTTCCCCGCGCTACCGACCTGCCCCGGCCACTTGGTGCAGTCGGAGCGGCTGAATGCCGTCGGAGACAGTTCGTTGCGCGCCAACTGCTTGATGAGCGTGCTCAGTTGGTTGCGGCAGGCGGGCCATTTGGCGCCCTGCGTCTTGGTGAACTGACTCCCTCCCAACTCAATGTCATTCACTGCAACAAGCAATTCTTCAAGCAGCGATGTGGCGTCGCGCTCGGGTTCGATCCAGTTCAGCTCGTCGGGATGCAATCCATCATTTCGCAATGCACGAATCACGGCCGTGACGGCGGCCTTGGCGCCAAGTTGTAGGCCGTTTAGCGCCAGCAAGTCGTTGGGTGCGTTCGCCCGAAACACCCCTAGCGCTTGATCCACCGCCTCGTCCAACAACACGCCGGCTTCGGCACTGTCGAGTACAACGAAGAGAGGATCCACACCGGCGACAAGGGCCTCTCGCCGTACAAGACGGGCGCAGTAGCTATGTATGGTTGCGATGGGTGCAAACTCGACTTGAGCGCGCGCTTCACGGAGCCATTCTCGTTCCTCTCCCTCCGCGTCGCGCAAGGCGGATTGAATCGCACCCGCCACCCGGGTTCGCATTTCACCAGCGGCTTTCTCGGTAAATGTGAGGGCGGCAATTTCGTGTGGCGAAAATTTGTGGTCGCGAATCAAGTGGACATAACGCGACGTGAGAACGCGCGTCTTTCCCGAACCAGCGCCGGCCATGACACACGTATCCACGGGCGGCGCCAACGCCGCTCTACGTTGCGAAGGAGAGAGCGCTTCAAAGCCCCGCGAGTCGCCACCGTCTTTCATAGCCGCATCACCGTTCACGATGCGCCCTCATCGGTTGGGGACTCGCGAACCCGGTCGGGCTCGGCAAATCGGCAGATGGGCACATAGGCGCAAGTGGCACACGTGTCTTTTCGAATGGGGTTTTTCGTGTGCTTACCCGCTTGAATGGCTGTGATCAGATTGTTGGCGCGTGTCTTTGCGCTGCTTAGCACCTCGCGAAACGCGTTTCGATCGCGAACCTCTGGCTTGGTGCCTTCGCGTCGAACGTCGGCCTCGGATGCAATCGTGTCCGCGGCAATGATCCTACGCTTGCGCTCGCGTAGGGCCACCCACTCCATGCCAACAACGTTTACCGCGTCGAGTGATTCCAGAGCGAGCGCATACAGGGGAAGCTGCAAGTCTTGCGTAGCAAGTGTGCGCTTGAATGCAACGTCACATGTGGTGGCCCCGGATTTGTAGTCCACGACAATGACGTCATTGCCATGTCGATCGATGCGATCGATCTGACCACGTAGCGAAACGGCACCCATCGTGGCCGGTTCATCGTAGCCAAACTTGCGTTCAAGCCCTTTGACGTCGGGCGTGTGTTTCGCAGAGGCGATGCGATCTCTCAACAATAGAACGACGCGCACCAGTTCGCCCTTCAGCAGATGGGCATCGACATCGGATACGACATGATCTCTGCTCTTCAGATATGCAAGGACATTATCCGCAATGGATGTGGGGGTTGCACTCGAGTCACGTACCGCGAACTCAGCCGCCTTGTGCAGTGCGCTGCCGATGCCACGGGCATCGAACGCGGGGGCTTCGAAACTCAATTCATCCTCGGGCAAGCGCAGCACGCGCGCGTACCAAAACTGATGAAGGCACGACACGGCTTTTCCAAGCGCCGACGCGGAAAGGGCGTGGGTCGCGTTTACAAAGGAACGCAACGCTTCGCTACCTGGTTCGCTCGCGAACAGGGGGGTAGCAACGGGTCGCGATGGATCTCGAAGTCCCTGCGCGCCAAGCATCGCGTTAAGTGTCTCGGGGGACGACCGTTTAAGTAGGGCCACCGAACGCGCGATCAACGCCGATTCATGAGTACCCGTTGACGCGACGCCGCGGGTGGACCCCGCGAGCATGGACGTGGCGTACTGCCGAATGTCATCTTTGGTGTGGCAGAGATGAAGGGGCGCGGTGCTGTGCTCATCGAGTTCCGGCGATGTAATCACGATGAGCTTCACCAATGCGGTAAGCTGATCGAGAAATAGCGATGCCGCGCGTGGTGCACCCTTGTCATCAAATCCGGCCCGCGACACCACGAGTGTGTTTTTGGCTCGAGTGACCGCGCCATAAAACAAACGTCGCTCTCGATCCTGCTTGGCGGCCGTGGTGGGCAGATGGAGCCCGCTTGACGTGGCGGCAAGTGCCAGGCGCTCTTCATCGGACAAAAAGAGATCTTCATTGGGTGAACGAGGAAACGACCCCGATTCCAGGCCCGCCACAACAACGAAGGGCAACTCCCAAAACCGCGCATCGTCCACGGAGAGAATGCTCACCGCATCGAGTCGTTGGTCGGTACGCGACACCTCCGACGAAGCAATAGCTTCGTCGACCTGTGCGAACACGGTTTCGCGCGTTAGCAACGCCTCCTCACCCATTCTGACCGCGGTACGTGCAAGCGATTCAAGAATGGTTGAAAGCCGACGGCTCGCCGCTTGAGCCCAGGCACCGGCAACGTCGGTTTGTACGTCTTCGATTGCCCCTGTTGCGGATACCGCGCCCCCCATCGGCACGGGCACCAGCGAAAGGAGTGCGATGCCGAATGCCTCAAACACAGACGCCGACCCTTCGTTTGACTGACACGCCGCAGCAAATTCCTTCAAGTGATCGATGCGCGCGTGAAGGCATGCAGGTGCACGCTTGCGGTAATCCTCAAACGTTGGCGGTGCGCCGCCCTCGCGCTGTTTGAACTCGTAACCGCGCAATGCCCACATTAGATCGGCTCGTGATGCGGGATCGGTGTCTTCACCGACTTCAGCATCATCGACGTGCCACGATAAGCACCAGTGCAACCACGCGTTTAGTGCGTGTGCGTCAAATGTTGGCGCACGCGTGTGTCCACCAAGAACGCTGAGGGGGCCGCGACACGCGCGTATCCAAGGCGATGCCGCGAGCGGTTCACCGCGACCCACCAATCGAAATGGAACTCCGCGGCGACGTAATGCCCGACCGATAGCGCGAGCGCGTCCATCCAGTTGGCGCAATACGATGCCCACATCGCGCCATCCACGAATGCCGTGAGACTCTTGCTTGGCGTAAGCACTGCGAAGCACACGTGCAATGCGCTCGGCTTCATCCGCCTCGCCCGCGCCAACAATTCCGAACACGTGCCTTGCAGCTTGTGCGATTGGCGCATCGGCGATCGCCGCGTCAACTCCGGTTTCGTGTTCGTCACCAAACAACCGATCGGCGATTCGCCGAAGTGGCTCGTGTGGGCTTCGTCGACTCCCGTCTAGCGAAGATTCGTGAAATCCAAAGCCAAGCAGGCGGGCGCGTGTGGCCGCAGAACTACGAAACAGGTGCGGACGACGTGGATCCCACGGCAAGGTCATGACGACGCGCCCGCCGCCGTTCACTACCAAGTCGCTAAGGCCCTCAAAGATGGTGCATTCAACGGGGCTCAGATCGTCAAAGCCATCAACCACAAGCAGCGATGGGACCGAGGCCTGAGTCTGGGCTGCGAGTGACACCGAGAGCTCACGCAACATGTCTTCGTGATCGCGAAGGCCGGCCCCGTGCAGGCGAGTCTCATAGGCACGGAAGACGTTCATGCAGGACGCAATGCTCTGCGCACGACTTTCATGTAGCGCCGATGATGCCTTGACGAACTCGGCCGCAATCTGCTCGAGAGGGAGGCCAGATTGCTTGAGTTCCTTTAGCCACTGCAGCAGGCGTTCGCGCAATCCCGGCAGGTCGTCGAGCGATGCGAACAGGGGATCGGCGACGTCGGCAAGGGCCTTGGCCATAAAACGATCACGTTCTTCAAACGTCGGCAGCGTGTGAATACGAAACGAGGGAAGATAGCGCTCAGCCGCAGCCGTGAAGGTAACGAAGGGCGCATCGAGAATGCCGCGCGCCCCCCAACGCGAAAGCGCCAAACGCTTGGTGTGCATGACCTGCGCATAGGTAGGTAGCACAAGCAACGTCTGCGCGCTGAAGTCCACCGCATCGCCGTGGTCGGCTGAGCGCGTCGCAGAAGCACGAATCAACTCAAGCGCGAGATGGGTCTTTCCGCTTCCCGCGGGGCCGCTGATCAACGTCAGGGGAGTCCGAGCATATTCGGACGCCTTCATGGCTCTCCTCGATTCCGATCGGTCGCGCGGGTCGAATGCGGTCCCATTCGATCCTACAAAAATGGGGCGGAGCATATTGTCATCGGGGACGGACAGCCCTGTGACCAAGGGAACGTGAAACCCGGGAACGCTACTTGCTGGGGTCTCGCTCGATCGTTAGGGTGTCTCCCTTCGACCTGGAGCAACCCGTGCGATCCAACATCAATCCCAACGTGGTACTGCGCGGCACCGGGTCCTTCGTTCCACCCAATGTGATCGACAACGACAAACTGTCTACGATGGTGAAGGGCTTTGACGAATCACGATCAGGTGACTTTGGGACGTGGGTCGACCAAGTTACACACATTCACGAGCGTCGATTCTCGGGACCCGATGTGCGTAGCTCCGACTTGGCGCGCGAGGCCTCGTTGCGCGCGCTTGCGTCGGCCGGACTCGAAGCCGGCGACATCGACATGGTGCTCTACGCATCGTTCACGCCCAGTCAGGCGATTCCCGGTGACCACTGTGTCTTGGCGCATGAGCTGGGCATGAGCTCAACGCCAACGCTACACATTATGGCTGCGTGCGCCGGCTCGATATACGGGCTCGCCCTTGCATACGGCATGATCGAGTCCGGTCAATGCAACAACGTGTTGGTGGTCGGTACGGAGACAGCAAGCAAAGCCCTCAACTTCCATGACCCCATTACGTCCATTCTCTTTGGCGACGGCGCGGGTGCCGTGATTCTCGGACGGGGCGACGGCTCAAACGGCGCGGGTACGCTCAAGCCCGATCTCAGTTTCCTATATAGCGCCCGCAACATTCATCTTGGCAATAGCAACATTCCGATTGATGTCGCATCGTTTCCCGACAAGGAAGTGCGCCCGGGCGTTGAACTCGTCGAAAAGTCCGTAGTCGAAATGGAGAGTGGACCCAACGTTCTGCGCACCGCCGTCAAGAACATGGCGGCCTGTGCGGCGCGTTGTTTGGGCTACGAATCCGAAGCGCTCAAAGCGCGCGATCCCGAGCTACTTGAAACGCTGTCCAATGCGTGGATCGTCCCCCACCAAGCCAATGGCCGCATTCTCGATGGACTGGCCAAAGAGCTCAAAGTGCCGCAAGAGCGTGTCATGCGCACGGTCTACGTCTTTGGCAACACATCGGCCGCCAGCAATTTGATTGCACTCGACCACGGCATTCGCCACGGCAACCTCTCGCGCGAACTCGACGAGGAAGGCAAAGTCCTGTCCATCAAGACACACGACGATCTTCGCATCCAGAAGGGCGATCTCGTGTTGCTACCATCAATTGGCGGTGGCTACCTAATGGGCTGCGCTGGTTTTCGGATGGGATAGCACGCGCGCTTAGCGAAACGGTTGATTCAAGACGATGACGACACCCGTCGAATCCGTTTTGATGTCTTTGCGAACGCCCTGTAAACGCGTAGCCCAGTTGTGGGTAGTCAGCGTGTAAGTGCCGGGTGGCAAACCCTCAAGTTTGAATGCACCGGCGGCGTCCGTCGTCACGGAAGATGACCAATACAGCGCCTTTGCAGTTACTCTCGCGCGTGGTAGGGCTGTGCCTCGGAGCGCCACGCGTCCCTCAATGGTCTCCCCCTGCTTGACAACAAGCACAACGTCATCCTCGCCTGCCGATATCGGTTCGGAGCGCGCGAATGTGCCCGAATGAGTCGCATGCGCCGTAATGACCCATGTGCCCTTTTTGTCGGGAAGCGTCATTGTCCACGACCCGTCGGCGCTACTACTTGTTCGGTTTCCATGCGACAAGGCGCCTGTCTTGGTGTCCCAGGCACTGATGACATACTTGACGCCTTCCGGCAAATCGCGGATCGTGCCGGACAGGGCGCGTTCGCCAGGAAATACAAACTTGAGATTACTCGCGGGTGCCGGCACGTTCTTGGCAACCGTGATTCGGCGTTTGCCCAACGAAATTTCGACACGGTACGCGCCTCTCACGAGACCGCTCAAACGGAACACGCCATCGCGATCGGTGTGGCTCGAACGCCCCAAACCACCGGAAAACGTGACATACACATCGGGAAGCGGATTTCCTTTCGCGTCGACGACAACACCACTCGCGGACACACCTGTCTGCACGTTGATCACCACGTTCGAGATGCCCGATTTGATGTTGGTCACAGTTGTTGGCGCGAGTCGAGATCCATCGGAAAACGAAAAAACGTCGGCTTGAAGGGAGACATGCGTGTTTGGTGGTATCCCATTTAGTTCAAAGTTGCCATCCTCCCGAAAATACACTCTGGTGGAACCTGCCATTGCCCTGTCCGAAGCGGACCACGTGGCGAGCACACTTCCACCATTGAGCGTCGTGCCCTTGGGGACTACGACGCGACCTCGAATGAACGATGCGGAACGCAGTCGAAACACAATGTCGTTGGCACCTGGCTTGGCAACTTGCGGAGGTGGACTGAGAAACGTCTTGGGTGGCGTCACAGCAACCAACGCAGGTTCATCCGCAATGCCTGAGATCTTCCACGTCCCTTTGGGGCCCGTTGTTGCCTTCTCGCTCCCCACACGTACGGTCGCGCCCATGATGGGATTGTCATGTTCGTCTACGACCGTACCCTCGATGACAACTCCACGCTTTAGGCGAATCTCCAGGGGCTGGTTGGAGTCATTTACGCGAACCGATGCGATCCGATAAGGAAGTCGCTCGCCGGCTAGGGAGCGCGGATTGGAAACGCGAACGCGATACGGTGGTTCGCCCATGGCGTAAACGAGGAACGTACCCACGTTCACCGACTTCGTAGGTTTCGCGGAGCGTTGTTTCGATGCGACGGAAATATCGCAATGGGGAATTGGCTTTCCGTCGGCACCAATAACGGTGACCTGGAGCGAAACTTCTTTACGAGGATCGTACGTCAATCGCAGATCCTGAATCGGAATGTCAAACGACTCACCCAGTTGAATGCTTCGGTTTCCTAGCCTCACAGAAATGTTCCCTCTCCCCGGCTTCAGATTCCGAATCGTGAATTCGCCAATGTCATTGGTACGTCCACTTATCCCATATGTTCTAGAGCCCGAGCCCACACGGTAGGAGCAATACAGAGGAAGTCTCGGGACCGGTGTCCCGTTGGCGCTGTATACAACGCCCGTCACTTCTACGGTCGTACCCAACCGAATAATGACGCCCTCTCTGACTTGTCCTACTGTGAGATTGGACACGGGTACCGTGACTGATTCACCGTCATGGTTCACCGAAAGGTCAATACGCGTGGCGGGCATACTGTGCACTTCGAAGCGCCCCAATGCGTCCGCCGTGAATTTGTAGGGGCCGCCACGAAGCGTCGAGTTCCCTACCGCAAACACGTTTGCGGTCGGTATAGGCTCGCCATTCGCACCTAATACCGTGCCACGAATAACGCACTGCTTGGTAAGCGAAAGTTCAACGTCTGTTTTCGCGCCCCCCTGAAGTGAAACGGGATCACTGAAGACGCCAGCAAAGCCGATCTTGCGGGCGTAAAATATCCAATCCGAACGGGGCGCGAGTCCCGAGATCGTGAACGTGCCGTCGCTTGCTGACGTACCGATTGAGTGCTCATGGCCACGATGAATGTGCCACAAGTTGCCCATGACGTTTCCATGTGCATCCTTGGCATGAACGCTCGCGCCTGCCACAGGATCGCCGTTGGGTCCCAAGACCGTGCCCGAAACCGAGACGCCGTGTGTCAACGTCAAGTCGCGCTCGACGAACGACTCGGTGCTCGTCAACTCCAGCGTCAAGTGTTCGGGCGGCTTGGGTCTGCCGCCTGAAAAGCCCCGCGAACGTGCCGCCTCAACTTCCGGAACAAAATAGTCTCTGTGAGATGCCAAGAGTAAGAACCTGCCGGGGCCTACGCGGTCGATGGTATAGCGTCCCTCTACGTCGGTGGTGGTCGTCACTTCTTGTGGTGGATGATGTGCTAGATATAGAAGCGTCACAACCGCGCCCTCGATTGGCGCGCCTCCGTCCGTGTCGGTCACCTTGCCTCTCACTGTGGCGCCACGCGAGAGCGCCAAGTCGAGATTGGCCTTGCCATTAGCGGTTACGGATACGGCTTCAAATCCGTCACGGCCCTTTGAAAATGTACGTCCCAAGTATCCCTTCGCGGCGGCAGTGGCATATGTGACGTCGCCCAGTGGTACGTCTCGCAACGAAAATCGCCCGTCAGCGTCGGTCGTTGCAATCAGACTGCAGGACGTCGCTTCAGATTCGCCGCTGGCGAGCTTTAGGCGACACGTCACGTCGGCTTGCGATATGCCCTCGCCATCAAACGTGTGAACGAACCCGGAGAGTCGGCCCGTATGTGCGGGAACGGTTAGCACTAGAGGCTCGGCAAATGGATAAGGCGCTTTGAAGCCGGAAAAGCGCAATCCGGATGAAAGCGTAACGGTGAACGTCACGTCCTGCTTTGGCACGGCGGCAAAGTGGAAGGATCCGTTTGACGCCTCATTCGCCGTTTCGCCGCGCCACTTTGTACCCTTCGTGTATCCATACACACTGGCACTCATGGCATTTCCGTCTTGATCAACTACGCGGCCGTCGAGTGTAACGCCATCAAAGACTACAATTTTCACCGTTGCGGACGTGCGAATCTTCGGCATGAGATACGCTCGCGCCGAGCCGCCGGCCCGCGGTGCTTCGGTGCGTGCATAGACGGTGTGATAGACGGCCTCGTTCACGCGAAACTCGAAGGACCCATCCGCATCGGACTCCGTTTTGCCCACGGGCGTCTCATTGAGATACGCGCCACGCGAAAACGCCACCTTTTGAGCGGCTATAGCGTTCGGCGCAGATCGCTGCATATGCCGATAACCCTGCCCGGGCCAGTTGTCGTTTCGAACCACCGCCAGCGTTACGCCCGGCAACAAGGTCCCTTTTTCATCGACCACGGTGCCTCTGATGACGTACTCGCCCGTGGTGCTTCCTGTGGAAGGCGTGGCGCGCATCGTTCCCGTGAGTTCTGGATTCTTCTCAACCTGACTCGCGCTTTCACCCTCGAGCGCGTCATCGATCTCCGACTCTGTCGTGCCATCCTCTTGTAGGAGCCAATACGCAAGCCCCCCACCCAAGAGTGCGATTAAGACGATCGCGACGGGGGCAAAACGCATGGATGCGCTCCCTTCTCCTTCGCGCATCGGCGGCTCGCCATCACCTCATGGAGCACAGGCCGCGCGCTAGTGAACGCATCTTAGACGATGGACGTCACAAGCGCTTTCTCGGTCCAAAATGAGAAAGAGGGACGACCAGCGCCGTCCCCCCTTGGGATTCAACCTGTACTCGCGATGTGAACTAACGCGAAACCGTCATCCGATTGCCGCCGCGAATGATCTCAAGCGTGAGCGATTTCCCGGGCGCCAGGTGAGGCGCAACGAGGCCGCCCAGATGCGCGTGGCTTTCCACGGACTTGCCGTTCACCGACACAATGATGTCGTGTTTGGCAAGGCCCATGTCTGCGGCGGGCGTGCCGGGCAAGACGTGGACCACAATCGCACCCGCACCTTGGCGCAATCCAAGCTGCGAAGCCAATGCGGGAAGCGGACGAGTCACCTGAGCACCAAGACGCGCGCGGCGCGGGTGGGCGCCGGTGGTGGGGCCGCGCTGACGCGCCGAGCGATTGCGCCACTCCCTGAGCCACTGGCTACCGGCGCTGGGGCCAAACATCTGCGGCGGGCGAATCTCGAAGGTGGTTCCACCAAGGCGAGAAGCGATCTCGGGGTGTTCCTTCTTGATGTCCTCGATCGAGTTGCCGGTGTATTCCTTCACCTTCTCATTGCCATCCTTATCGCGTTCGCGAATGCGGACGGTCGCGCCATTCGCGTCTTCTTTGATTTCAACGCCGCCACTTTGAATCTGAATCGAGACGCTGCCCGGCTGACCGCGATGGATGCGAACTCGGGGCATGCCGGAAAAACCCGGCCATGCGCCGCGCTGGCGTGCCGCAATGCGTTGCTTCAACGCATTCATCTGCGGATGATTCGCAAGTTCCTGATGACGCAGCAAGATGTCGCTGAGACTCGATCCCGTGTACGTCTCTGCAGGTGTGGTTGGCTGATCGACATTGCGAACCTGCAGCTCGTACTTGCTGGGCGCGATCTTACGTAGCGTCAATCCGCGTACGCTTACGACACGCGGTGCGGACGTGCCAAACGAACCAAAGATGGAGTTGGGATCGATGCCTTGACCATCGAGCATCGAGTTCAAACGCTCCATGGTTTCGTCCATGGAACGGCGCATGATTTCGGGCCAACGCTTCTGCATGTCTTCAATGGCACGATCGAGATCTTCGAGGCCCAAGTCGCCACCATTCGCGCCGCCGGAGAAGCGTTCGAGTTGACGCTTAAGCTCTTCCATGCGCTTGCGGAACGAGTCGTCCATATTGGGTTGACCGAGAGGATTGTTACGCTTGCGCTTGAACGGCGACGCGTTCTCGGACTCGTCTTCCGTCTCACTGGTTCGCGGCGCCGGGTTAGGACGCTTGGGTTGAACGGGAATGACTTTGCGTTCAGGCGACGTGTTCGTCGTAGGCCCT
This sequence comes from Planctomycetota bacterium, assembly GCA_965222115.1. Classification (GTDB taxonomy): domain Bacteria; phylum Planctomycetota; class PLA2; order PLA2; family JAEUHO01; genus CBDCTJ01. The sequence continues at coordinate 78,410 of CBDCTJ010000003.1, forward strand.
TTCTTACTTGCGCGCAACAACTGCTCCGCACGCCAACGCACCTCGAGACTAGAGCTGTCCTTGGCGGCCTTCTTTAGAAGCGGTTCGGCACGGGTACCGAGAGCGGCCAACTGTTCGCTGGCCTGCTCGCGTGTGCGGAAGTCGTCTGCGCCGAGGTCGTCGATCCATTTCTGAATCTGGGAATCGGTTGCGCTTTCGGGTCCGGCGACTGCGGTGCCGTGCACGCTCAGGGCGCCGATCGCAAGCAGTGTCGCAAGGGCACAGCCGAGCCACACCCGGGAAGATGCTGAGGAATGACGATTTCGTATGCGCATAAGAATCTCCGCGAGACAACTCGTGTTGCCGGCCCAATCGGCCTGGATCAAGTCTAGGGGACGCCTAAGCGCCTCCGACTTCCCTTACGCAGGATGGGGCCCAGGCGTTTGCAAATTTCGTCCATGGGCAGACATCGCCAGGGCATCCGTGGACCACGAATCGAGCGGGGCCAGCGGGAGGGTCTCAGGGAGTCCCTGAGCCTGGACATCTTTGATTGCCCGCGAGGAATCGAGGATAGTTCGTGAGCGAGAATGAACGCGTCACGGGCTCCCGAGCGGGACGCGACTTCGCTCCATGGACGAGTTCTCGGGCGCTTTCGAAAAGTGTTACATCGTTCCTGGCACCGTATCTCCCCGTATCTCCGTGTCTCCGATCTCGTGGACGCGGTGCGAACCACGCGCGTACTCGATGCGCGTCAGCTACGCGGGCGCGGCCAGCCGCATCGCAAGTGGCTACTCGGCGTGTTGATCGACCACATCGAACTTCAGTGCTGCTACATCAGTTGAACACCTCGGAGCGTGAGATACGATTCAGTCGTGGCGATTCGGAGGACAAGCATGATCGACGCTGCGATTAGGTGGAACAGTGCGACCGCGTACTTCTTCTCTGGCGACAGATACGTCCGCTGGAACATCGCCGCGGACCGACCGGACGCACGAAATCCCCGGCCCTTGTCAACATGGCGCGGTTTGTGGACAGATCGCGTAGATGCTGCCGTGAACTGGGGCAACGGAAAGATCTACTTCTTCCGGGGTGACGAGTACTCTCGATTCGACATCTCCCGAGACCGGGTGGACGAGGGATATCCCAAGCCCTTGCGTTGGCGAGGCCTTTGGACAGACAGGATCGATGCCGCGGTCAACTGGGGGAACGGGAAGGTCTACTTCTTCCGGGATGACGAGTACGTTCGTTACGACATCGCAACAGACAAGGCAGATCCTGGCTATCCTGCGCGACTAGCCAATTGGAACGGCCTCTGGGGAGACCGGGTGGACGCCGTACTCAACTACGGCAACGGCAAGGTTTACTTCTTTCGAGACAATAAGTACTGCCGCTTTGACATCGAGTCCGATCGAGTGGAGACCGCTACGAACTACACGTTTCGCGGCTGGGGAATTCACTTTCATGCTACGCAGAGGGTTGACATTCGTGGGCAGTTGCTTGGTGGCGGCGTGGTTGTAAACAGGTCGCCGTTCCCTGTGGCAGTCAAGATCGAAGACGACCCGAAGAACAAGGATCAGTCGACGATACGGTGGCTGCCTACGGGACGTCACGAACTGGCGATCGATGGGATCGCGCCAAACAACCAAGACCGTGGGCGCGTCATCAAGGTGAGAGACGGTGGCGACTGTTTCGTCGATCCGGATGGCGCGGTGACCTGCTACCACCTCCTCGACATCATCGGAGAGGGCGTGTTCGTAGATGATCCAGCAGTGATTGGACGGGCAGACTGGGCCGAACTCGTCGCCGTCGCGGACCGCATCACTGCGGATCAGAAGGCAGAACAAGCCGAGACTCGAAGGCGATTAAAGGAAGCGGCTGATGAGGCGGCGCGCGACGAAATCTTGGCAGAGATCGACCGTCGTGAGCGCGAAGCGCGAGAGTTTCAAGAGAGGCTTGAGAGGTACGACAGGGGAGAACGTGATCCCGGTGAAGCACCTCGGCGGATGGACGAAATGCGCGACCCGTTCTAGTCCGGCTCAGCGTCCGCATTGCATCAAAGTGGCGCATCGCGCGACAGTCTGCAGATGCAACGACGGAGATCACCTCCGCCCTAATGATGTGAGCCGATTCGATGAATGGTCAAACTGCTAGAGATACCAGATACAGTTCCGCGTTTTTCCCCCCCAACTTCATGACCTATGTCCCGTACCAAGATGCGTGGAACGAACAGCCGATAATGTTCGCACCGTACGATTTCGGTTCTACATGGGGCACCGGGAGTGCGTGTACGTCTCCGCCGCCCTGTCAGGGCGGATCTCTTGTGGGTGAACGCTGACCCAGGGTTTCGCGCCGCTTCGCTTGTACAGGGTTCGCTTCGCTCACCCTTAGCTATCAGCTTTGGCTCCTTCGGAGCCGTGTCCCTTTTACCGCGCCCAATGAGCACAACGTCGTCTATCAGGCCGTGCTTGGTGCCCTTCGTGTCCTTGGTGGTGCGTCAGGATAAGCCGATGGAGATCAGAGAATGAAAGAGTCTTACGGCGAAGAGCTAGCCACTCACGCCGGCCTCGTGTCTTGCGTGGGCGCTCGTAAGGGCGCGCTGCGAAGCGTAGACAGAGGGGAGGTAGGCCCGGTATTGAGCCGCGAAACCACGATGAAATTCCAGGAGGCCGACACGATCACCAACGTGAGAAGGCAACACGGCTGGGTGCGTCCTTGGCGAGCGTCCAGTTGCTCCTGCGCGGTCTTAGACCCGGTGCATGCCCCAATAGATTTCCATACGGAACCTGAGAGAGCCTACGTTTGGCCCGCCTTTGGCAACGGGTCCGCGTCGGGAACCTCAATGAGGTCACGCCGACGATGAACGAACGCAGGCAGTCGGACAAACCCGTAGTACCGAAGAAGCGACCGAACAAGGGTCGGGATGCGTCCCGGTCTGCGGAGGACGTGAAGGGAAGGGGTTTGGCCAAGGGGAACTCGATCCGACGAAGCAGAACCCGTGCGCAGATACGGAATGTTCTGAACCAGAAGATGGATCGGGTACGGCAAGTTGCTGTGGAACGAAAAGATGAGAAGTTCACCACGCTCTGGCACCACGTGTACTCCGTGGACCGACTTCGAGAGGCGTACTTCAGCCTCAAGCGCAAAGGCGCAGCCGGCGTTGATGGGGTTACGTGGGAGGCCTACGGCAAGAACCTTGAGAATAATCTCGTGGACTTGTCCGATCGCCTCAAGCGCGGCGCGTACCGAGCGCCTCCGGTGCGACGTGTGTACATCCCGAAGGCCGATGGACGGCAGCGTCCACTCGGTGTGCCTGCGATTGAGGACCGCGTGGTCCAACGCGCAGCTTCGGAGGTGATTGGCACGGTGTACGAGGAGGAATTTCTCGGGTTCAGCTACGGCTTCCGCCCCGGGCGCAGCCAGCACAACGCGCTGGACGCCCTATGCGTGGGAATCGAGCGCAAGAAGGTGAACTGGGTGCTTGATGCAGACATTCGTGGGTTTTTCGATGCCATCGACCATGAGTGGCTAATGAAGTTCATCTCGCACCGGATTGCGGACAAACGTGTGCATCGCTTTATCAAGAAGTGGTTGCACGCGGGCGTTATGGAAGATGGCGTGCGCAGGCCGACGAAGGCAGGCACCCCGCAAGGGGGCGGCATTAGTCCGCTGCTTGCCAACGTGTACCTGCACTACGCCTTTGATCTGTGGGCCCACCAGTGGCGGCGGCGCCATGCGCGCGGTGACATCATCATCGTGCGCTACGCTGACGACTTTGTGGTGGGATTCAAGTACAAGAACGAGGCTGAGCGATTCCTACGGGAACTTCGCGAACGCCTCAACACGTTCAAGCTGGAACTGCATCCCGACAAGACGCGTCTGATTGAGTTTGGCCGCTTTGCAGCGGTAAACCGAGCGGAACGCGGTGAAGGGAAGCCGCCCACATTCAAGTTTCTGGGCTTTACGCACATATGCGCAACTACCCGGAAAGGCCGTTTCAAGGTTGTACGCAGAACGCGTGCGGATCGACTGGTAGCCACGCTACGAGCCATCCGTGATGCGCTCCGAAAACGACTCCACTGGAAACCCGTACGTGTGGCTAAATGGCTCGCGTCTGTTATGCGGGGCTGGCTGAACTATCATGCCATCCCCGATAACGGCACAGCGCTCCAGCTCTTTCGGAGGCGGCTCCTGCGCATCTGGCGCAACCACCTACGGCGGCGTAGCCAACGCTCACGGTGTTCCTGGTGTCGCATGTATGCCTTGGAAAAACGCTACTTCCCAAGCCTTCGCATCCGTCACAAACGTCCCTACATGAACTTGCGCGTCATTACCTAAGGCAGGAGCCCGGTGCGGGAAATCCGCACGCCGGGATCTGTGCGGGGGGCTCCGGGAAACCGGAGTCCCTACCGCGACAGAGTCTCTTCTTCAAGTAGCGTCCCGCCACCAGAGTTGCACGTCCCCGCCAAGAGGCGCCCCCCCAACGCTTGCGCTTCGTTGCTTAGTTTCTTCGTGTGCTCATTCTTGAAACGATCTGCTTGCGACCCATTCCCCATCCAAACAAATCGCGTTCATCAACGCTTGCGCCTCTGCGAGCTCTGCGCCTCTGCGCGCGGAAAAACGACTCTACGAAAATCTCCCCGCCCCCCGGCTGTGTTTGATGTCCTTGGTGAGCCCCCTTTTTCCAAGCGGCGCTACTTGACCACGGTCTTCTAGGACTTCGGCGGCTTACGACGTGGAAGCGGCGAAACATCGTTGCCCATACCGCGCAGACGTTGATAGCGCTGCTCAAGCAACGCGTCTCGATCGATGGCAAGCAACTCGTTAAGATGACGCTCTAGCGCTTCCTTCACGGACGCAACAGTAGTCTTGGGATCGCGATGCGCCGCCCCGGGGGGCTCGGCGATGACTTCGTCGACTACACCGAGTTTGAGGAGATCGGGACTCGTGAGGCGCAGTGCTTCTGCGGCTTCCTCACCCTTACTTCCATCACGCCAAAGAATGCCCGCGCAGCCTTCGGGGGAAATGACGGAGTAGTAGCTGTACTCGAGCATGAGCACACGGTCGCCAACGCCAATGCCAAGCGCGCCGCCGCTGCCACCTTCGCCAATTACCAAGCAGACGATGGGCACGCGCAACTTCGACATCTCAAGGATGTTCTCGGCGATGGCCCACGCCTGGCCTCGTTCTTCCGCCTCGACACCGGGGAATGCCCCAGGGGTATTGATGAGCGTAACAATCGGTAGTCCGAAACGCTCGGCGAGCTTCATCTTGGAGAGCGCCTTGCGGTAGCCCTCGGGGTGGGCGCAGCCGAAGTTGCACTCCATGCGCTCCTTCATGTCTTGGCCCTTGCGATGGCCAACCAACAAAAAGCGCAGGTCGCCCATACGTGCAAAACCTGTGGAAAGCGCGCGATCGTCGCCGATGAGTCGATCGCCGTGAAGCTCAACGAACTCGTCGCAGCAGCCCTGGACGTAGTCGGTAAACTGCGGTCGACGGGCGTGTCGGGCGACTTGGACTTTCTCCCAAGGAGTGAGCTTGGAGAAGATGTCTTTAATGAGCCGGTCGCGCTTGCGTTCCAGCGGCTTGAGCTCGCCATTGAGGCTCACATCGGGAATGGCACGCAGCTCCTGGATCTTCCGTTCGAGATCGAGGATGGGGCGCTCGAAGGGGAGCGAGGCCGCATCTTCGTTGCGAGTACTGGAAGTCATGGGGCTCCTTACTCCTTCGGCCGAGACCTAAAGTCCTCAGGGCGCGCCGCTCCGGAAAAGGGCCGCCAGCTCCGTCCAACCCGCATGGTACCGGAAGGCGTACCGCTCCGACCAGCGGAAGTCCGATGCTCGCCCCCAGTTGGCCGGAACCCCGATTCGTGGGGCCCATAAGCAGCATTGATCCGGGGATCAGCCGTGCGCGCCTCGGCATTCGTCGGCTGGCTGCGCGACACTGGGCCTATGAGTAGCCCACGCACGGTGCGACAGAAAACGACGCGTCAATCTTCGCGGGCGGTCCACCGCATCGCCATTCGTCCGCGCCCGTCCATGCTGGATCCGGCGGGTCTGGAGGCTGCCGAGGCACTTCGGGCGGCGGGGCTGAACGACGTTACGTCCGTGGGGCTCAAGCGCGTGTGGTTCCTTGAAGGCGACCTCGATACAGACACGCTTCACCGCGCGGCGGTGGACGTCCTGGCCGATCCCGTACAGGACGAGTTTGCCATCAATCGACGATTGCCGACGCGGAAGCGTACGTCCAAGAAAGCTAAGCAGACGCGCGCGCATGCGGTCACTGTCATGCGTAAATCGGGCGTCACGCACCCGGAGGCCGAGAGTGCGCGCATTGCGCTTGAGGCCATGGACATTCCCGCCCTGCGCGTCCATAGCGCGCACACGTTTTCCATCCAAACGTCGGCTTCGAAACATGACGTGCTCGCCATGGCGCGTCGCGCGCTCGGTAACGATGTGATTGAAGACGTGCGTTACGGCGAAGTGCGTGACTATGAGTTTCCGGCCGACACAAAGGCAGACATAAGCCGCTACACGATCGACATTCAAGACATCACGGATGCTGAGCTCATGGAGATTTCTGGGTCCATGGGGCTGTCGCTCAATCTCGCCGAGATGCGCGCGATTCAAGCACACTTTGACGAGTTGGGCCGCGCCCCCACCGACGTGGAACTCGAAACGCTCGCGCAGACGTGGTCGGAACACTGCAAACACAAGACGCTTGCTGGTGCGGTCGTGATGACCGACGAACGCGGCACGCGTCGCTACAAGAACCTACTCAAAGAAACCGTCTTCGCAGCGACGAAGAAACTCAACAAGTCGTGGTGCCTCAGCGTTTTTGAAGACAATGCCGGCGTCATTGGCTTTGATGACGACGACGGCGTGTGCATGAAAGTAGAGACACACAACCACCCCAGTGCAATTGAGCCGTACGGCGGTGCAGGCACGGGCATTGGCGGCGTAATTCGAGACATTCTGGGTACCGGTAAGGGCGCAAAGCCCGTCGCCAATACGGACGTGTTCTGTTTCGGCGATCCGTACGTTGCGAACGAAGACTTGCCGTCCGGCACGATGCATCCCATGCGTCTATTGCGCGGCGTCGTTTCGGGTGTGCGCGACTACGGCAATCGCATGGGCATTCCCACGGTGAATGGCGCGGTGTTGTTCGATCCGCGTTACGTGGGCAACCCCGTCGTGTATTGCGGATGCGTTGGGCTCATTCCACGCAATCGAATAAAGAAGGCCGCACGCCCAGGTGACTTGATTGTCGCCTTTGGCGGACGCACAGGGCGCGATGGCATTCACGGCGCAACCTTTAGTAGCGTCGAACTGAGTTCAGACAGCGAAATGGTGTCGTCGGGCGCTGTACAAATCGGAGATCCGATCACCGAGAAAAAGGTGCTCGACGTCTTGCTGCAAGCGCGCGATCGGGGCATGTTCAATGCAGTTACGGACTGCGGTGCCGGAGGGTTCTCAAGCGCGGTCGGAGAAATGGGAGAGAAGGTGGGCGCCGACGTGGACCTCTCGGCCGCCCCACTTAAGTACCCGGGCCTCAGCGGCTTTGAGATATGGATTAGCGAAGCGCAAGAGCGCATGGTGGCCGCGATTTCACCTAAGAAGTGGAAAGCGTTTCAGACGCTCTGTGAATCGGAACATGTGGAAGCGTGTGTGCTTGGCACCTTTACTGGCGACAAGCGCCTGACGGTGCGGCATGGCAAGACGCTATTGGCCGACCTCAGCATGTCGTTCCTTCACGACGGCTTGCCCAAGCTCGTGCGGGAAGCGACGTTCGCCACGATTAAGAACGATGAGCCCACTTGGAAACCGAAAACAAACTACACGAGTGATCTCAGAAAGCTCTTGGGACTACCGCAAATCGGATCCAAGGAGTGGGTCATTCGGCAGTACGACCATGAAGTACAAGCAGGCGCTGTCGTTCGTCCACTCACAGGGCCAAATCAGGGGCCATCCGATGCGGCAGTCATTGCACCCAAACTTGGATCGAAGCGCGGCATCGTCTTATCTGGAGGGATCAACCCCGCCTACGGTGACATCGACCCGCACGCAATGGCAATGGGCGCGGTCGACGAGGCGATTCGTAATGCCGTGTGTGTCGGCGCCGATCCCTCGCGCATGGCCATTCTCGACAACTTCACCTGGGGCAACTGCAATCGCGAGGAGACGCTCGGCAGCATTGTGCGAGCGGCCGAGGGTTGCCACGACGCGGCCATGCTCTTTGGCACGCCATTTATCTCCGGCAAGGACTCGCTCAACAATGAGTACCGCACCGACGACGGCGAACTCATTGTGGTGCCCCCCACGTTGCTTATTTCTGCCATTGGCGTGATCTCGGACGTGCGCAAAACGTGTACGTCCGACTTGAAGCGCGCGGGCAATTGGATCTACATCGTTGGCGAGACGCACGACGAATGTGGCGGCAGTCATTGGTATCGACTGCGCGGCAAGGTTGGATCCAATGTGCCGACCGTTGCCAAATCCGCGCCACGCACCATGCGCACGGTCTCGCGACTCGTTCGTCGCGGCATGATCCGCGCGGCGCATGACCTCTCCGAGGGCGGCTTGGCTGTGGCGCTTGCCGAGATGGCCTTTGCATCCAATCTTGGTGCAGACGTCTCGCTCTCATCCATGCCCGCAACGACGAAGCACCCCGGCAGACGACTGTTTAGTGAGTCCAACTCGCGATTCATCGTGGAGGTGACTTCGAAGCACAAGAAGGACGTTGAAGCGCTACTACGTGACAAGAAAATCCCGTTTGGTCGCCTGGGTCGCGTGACGGAAGAGAAGAGAGTTGTCATTCGAAACCGCGCAAGAGACGACGACGCGCTGATCAACAGTTCGACGAAGGCACTACGTCGCGCATGGCGCACGGCACTTCCGATTCCTGGACAGGACTAGGCGAAACGCATGCCCACTTCCAAATCGAAAACGACGCGAAACTCCCGCACGAAGAAGACGGCGCGGCCCCACGTATTGATCGTGCGCGCGCCGGGAACGAACTGCGAACACGAAACAGCGCACGCGTTCGAACGCGCAGGCGCCGACACGTCGATTCATCACATCGGCGAGATTGTGAACAAGAAGCGACTACTACGCGACACACATGGCTTTGTGATTCCCGGTGGATTTTCGTTTGGCGACGACGTGGGTGCGGGCACCGTGTTCTCAACCATCCTCCGCACCAAGTTGCGCGATCCGCTGCGCCAACTCGTGGATCGCGGCGGCATCATTTTGGGTATTTGCAATGGCTTTCAGGTGCTCACCAAGAGCGGACTCTTGCCAGGATTTCGCGACGCGTCCGACGATGCCCCCACGCGACTCATTTCGCTGGCGACCAATGCTCAGAATCGCTACGAGGATCGTTGGATCACGTTGAAAGCGGTGTCAGAAACAAGCGTGTTCTTCAAACCGGGCGACGTCCTGCGCTGCCCCATTGCTCATGCAGAGGGCCGCCTCGTTCCCAAAGACGAGGCCACCCGCAAACGACTCTGGGACAACCAACACGTGGCCCTGATCTATGTAGACGAACGCGGCCGCGACGCCAAAGCCTTCCCCGACAATCCCAACGGCTCAACCGATAACATCGCCGGCCTCGTTGATCACACAGGCCAAATCTTGGGACTCATGCCTCACCCCGAGCGTAACCAGTTCGTGTGGCAAGACCCACGCTTTCACGGGGGAGGCGCCCCCAAGCAACCGGAGGGCATGGCACCATTCAAGAACGCGGTGCGGTATTTGAAGCGACGGCATTAGTCGTCCTTTTCAGGTATCTCAATGTCGTTCAGTTCAGAGAGATGCACCGGGGATATGTCCCAGGCGCGGAGAACGCCTTCGTGCAACGTATGGTGATCGGGCGCGCGCCATCGCCGGAGCATGTCATCAGTTCGACGACTTCGAGATGAGGAACGCCGGCCAGCCGACGAGCGGACTCAAGTCCGTGAACGATTCGCCAATCTCGCGTTGCGTGCGCCAAAAATACCTGGTTTTCTTGGCGCACAACCGAAGTCGCTGGCCTCCGGCGTGCATCGCCGCCTCACCAGGCGCCAGAAATACCTGGTTTCTGTGGCGCATGGGCGGAGACGATGCGTTCGATGCCGGCGAGGTCGTTGGTGGTGGTGACACGTTCGTAGCCCGCTGCGGCTAGCGAGTCGGCCGTGGCTTGAGATGAGCCTGCGCCGATTTCGAGTGCGAGCAGGCCGCCGGGGGCGAGTACGGACTTCGCTTCGTGGACGAGTCGCTTGACGAGCAAAAGAGGATCGTCGCTCTCGACAAACACAGCGGTAGTGGGTTCGTGCTTGGCCACGCCTCGTTCCACCGAGGGGTCGCCGTCTGCGACGTAGGGCAAATTGGCAAGAACCGCGTCCACCTTATGCCATTCCTCGTTGGCGATTACCGGAGCAAGTAGATCGCCCTTCGCCAACGTGATCCGCGACGTGACGTCGTGACGCGCTGCATTGGCTGCGGCAACATCCAGTGCATCGCCTGAAAGGTCCGTTGCAAACGCGATTGCATTCAGCCGGTGATGCAACAGCGTGATGGCGACACAGCCAGAGCCCGTGCCCACGTCAATGAACCGGTATGAGCCCGGCTCGTCGTGCAAATGCTTGAGCGCGACCTCAATGAGATGCTCCGTTTCCGGTCGCGGCACAAGCACGCGGGCGTCAACCTCGAAATCGAGCGAATAAAACTCGCGACGACCAAGTAAGTAGGCCACGGGTTCGCCATCGGCGCGACGGCGGAGGAGCCCCCGAATCTGTTCGAGCTCGGTCTCCACCATCGGGCGCTCAAAGCGTACATAGAGATCCATACGCTCGCATCTCAAGACGTGCGCCATGATGAGCTCGACGTCAAGTCGAGGTCGTTCGATGCCCTTGCCGCCCAGCCACGTAGCCGAGCGGTTCAGGATGTCTAGAAGCGTGTGGGCAGCGATTTACTTACGCCGACGCCGCGTGGATGTGCCCTCTTCGGCGGCCTGTGACTTGACGGACGAAGCGCCGCGCATGATGCCGTTGATCAACAACCACAGGACGAGCAGCCCACCGAGCGTGAGACCCCAGTATCCGGGTGCTATCAAGCTGCCACGTTCCATGATGGGATCGAAGAATGCGTTGTGATCAACGGTCTTCAGGTAGTCACTCACAGCGTCGAGCTTTTCAGACGTGAGCGCATTCTTGATGCCGCCCAGGCCAACCCATACCGAGAGGATTGCGGCCATGAGATAGGGCCAGATCTTCATCTGTCCGTAAAAGATGTTGAGCACGGCCGTAAAGAAGCCGTAGAGGCATAGTGCGAAGATAATGGTCCCTCGAATGGAACCCAAGCCATTGATCGCATATTGAGCGTCGTAGGTTTCGCCCGGGCCAACGCGGTACCAGGTGGCGAGTACACCCGCCATCATGAGACAATTGGCGAATAGGAATGTGAAGACTTGCTTGTCTACACCGAAAAGAAACGCTTGCCGCGCGAAGCGGTCGGCGCTGGCCTCTTCGACAGCCGCCGCGTGGCGGGGATCGAAATTGGGATCGGCGAGTTCGGCGGCGTCAATCACGCCGTCTTCCAATGCCTCGGCTGCAGTTTCGAACTTGTCTTCCATGTCGCTCATCGGGCCATACCTCCAGCCTTGTTACAGGCAGCCTCGTCACGGGTCCTGAACCTCGCCCGCGGCCCAAATCCTACGGGAATCACCGTGCGGGGGCCAAGCGAGCCCAATCCGTTCAACGATTCCGCTCGTCCGCGGTTCCCGGACGCCCCAAGATTCACGCGTTAGAGAGCCGCTAGCCGCTCCTCGACTTCTGCCTGCCGCATGGCCGCCAGCAACGCGTCCACGTCGCCGTCGAGATAGGCAGGCAGCGTGTGGAGCGTCAACTTGATGCGATGGTCGGTCACGCGGTTGTCTTTGTAATTGTAGGTACGAATCTTCTCGGAACGGTCGCCCGTCCCAATTTGGCTGGCCCGTGCCGAACTGCGCTCGGCGGCAGCCTTCGCGCGCTCCATTTCGAACAGCTTCGCCTTCAATAGGCGCATCGCCGTCGCGCGATTTTTGTGTTGTGAGGGATCGGCCTGGCATTTGACGACAATGCCGGAGGGAACGTGAGTCAGCCGTACCGCGGAAGACGTCTTGTTTACGTTTTGCCCGCCGGGACCACCCGCGCGCATCGCCTCCATTTCAATGTCGCGTTCGTTGAGATCGATCTCGACCTCTTCGACTTCGGGAAGGACCGCGACCGACGCCGTCGAAGTATGTACGCGCCCTTGCGTTTCCGTTTTGGGCACCCGCTGCACGCGATGGACGCCGGAGTCAAAACGCATGCGTCCAAAGGCGCCCTTGCCTTTGAGCATGAACTTGATCTCTTTGTAGCCGCCTTGTTCGGAGCCATCCATCTCGATGACATCGATGGTAAGCTTTGTTCGATCGGCCGCCATGCGATACATTCGAAAAAGATCGCCCGCCCAAAGCGCGGCCTCATCGCCGCCTGCTCCTGCGCGGATTTCTACGATTGCATTGCGCAAATCATCGGGATCTTCGGAAACGAGACTGCGTCGAATCTCTTCGGACAACGTCTTGACGGTCGCCTCGCCCTCCGATAGCTGCTCAGTCGCTAACTCACGAAATTCGGGTTCTGAAGCACCATCCGCAAGAATACTTTTCGCCTCTTCAACCTCGTGCAGGGCCTGGCAATACCGATCGTAAAGCTCAACCGATTTGCGATGCGAAGCGACCTCGCGGTTGATGCGTGAGTACTCTACGTGATTGGCAGCAACCTCGGGCTCCATCAGCCGCGCCGACAATTCATCGACGTGCTTCTTGGTTTCTTCGAGGCGACTGACGATATGATCAGCAAGCATGATGAAGGTCCGGGGTTTGCGTCACCGCGGACAAGGGTTCAACGAGAAACCGAGCGGGACGGAACAAGCGCGGGCGAACCGTGGGGCAGACAACACCCCGCGGCAACAAGGGCGACGTGGCGTCGCTAGCCTTCGCCTTCTTGCTTCTTCCGACGACGGCCGTAACGGCTGCCGTATTTGCTGCGGAACTTGTCGATGCGTCCCGCGGTATCCACGAAACGTTGCTTGCCCGTATAGAACGGGTGCGACGCCGATGAGATATCGAGTTTGATCACGTAGTGCTCTACGCCATCGATCTCACGCGTCTCTTTGCTCCGCATGGTGGAGCGGGTAACAAATTCGGTCTGCGCACCGGCGTCGACGAATACGACCGGATGGTATTCAGGATGAATCTTGTCTTGCATGGCTAATGCTCCGAGGCTGGCTCGCGTACGACCCAGGTTCGCATAACTTCAGCGCGAGCGCGGGAATCCGCAGCACACAGGCCGCTGAGAGTAGCCGGGCCCACCGGGGATGCAACTTGCACAGGGCTTCTTGGTCCTAACGCCGTCGCGTCTTGGACATCGTGGCCCCGATCTCAAGGCATCGAGTCGGGAATCGGCGGATCCGCGGTCCCGGGCTGGCCATCACCGTCGATGGTCACGTGGGATCGCAAGATCTTCGGCTCTCCGCCGTACTTTCCCTGGCAGGTGAGTGTCAACTCGATCCATGGCGTGGACCGGAATTCGGGCCGCTCTAAGGCATGGCCAATCACCATCGAACACAACGCAGGGAGGAGGCCCTTCTCGTCGAGTACTGCGCGAGAGGGCGCCAATGTGATTTCGAGACCACCACCCGTGTTGGATGCATCGTCGCTTGCCGTTTCGTCGCCTGGCGAATTCCCGTGTGTTGAGCCCTCGTTCACCGAGTTGCCATGCGGCTCCGAAGGTTTGCGCCGGGGGCGCACAATGATCTTGCTCCCCTCCGCGATGTCGCCGCGCGCAGCGAAGCGCTTGGTGAGATCCCGACCGGTTTCGCCGTAGGGCGCTAAGTTGCCGACCATCACTTCTGTCATATAGAGCAGCCCGGCTGCCACCAACAACAGCAAGGCGAGCATGACCATCGTGGACTTACTCATGACGACGAGTTCACCCTTCGCCCAACACGCCGGTCATACGAATTCAATCCTTGGCTGCTACTTCTCACGACCAATGTACTGGCCGTGATTTTCCGCAGCGAGGCGCTTGAGAAATCCAGAGGCGTGGTTCTTGCCCACACCGATGGTGTGGATGCTGAGTTGCCGCACTTTGTTCATCCGCTGCACTTCGGCAAGAATGAGCTTGGGATCGGTGAACTTTCCGAGCGTTGGCGCTCCGTCCGTCATAAGAAAGATCGTGTCCGCGCCCTTCGCCATGTTCTTCTTTTCTTTGTGGGCGCTGAAGATATTGAACGCCTTATGAATGCCCCCATAAATGTCGGTCTGCTCTTGGGGCTTCACATGCTTTTCGATCCACTTAAATGCCCGCTCCTTATTCTTCTTGGTCGCCACGACCATTGCCTTGGGCTTGAACACGTTCACGTCGGTACTAAAGGTAACAATGTTGAACGTGGCGGCTCCGCGCTCGTCTTCGTCTACGGCGGATAAACCCTTGAGCGCACGAAGAAGTTCTTTTCGCGCAACGCCAATACGTGAGGTGTCCTCCGGCTCCGTCGTGCCATCCTCGGCCTGAACGGGACGCATACTGCCTGACACGTCGACGACGAAGACAATGTGCTTGCTGTCGGTCTTAATGCCATAGAACGACGTCCCACCCTGGTGGGCGGTGGTCTTGAGTTCGTAGCGCTTGGGCTCGCCGCTGACGGGCTTTCCTCGGTGGTCAATCACGGACCACTTCTTGATCGTCTGTTCGCGATTGGCTTTCCACCATGAGCGCCATGCGTCCAAGGTGGCCAATACAGGCTCGTCTACGATGGATGCCATCGCGCCGAATACGCGACGCCGGAGTACACCTTCCTCCTTTTCTGCATGGGCCAGCAGCGCATCTACGACGTTTTCATCTTTGTAAAAGGACAATCCATGAAGCGCCGCGCCCCGTACCGTCCACGACGCGTGTGCGAGCTGCGAGAGCAGGTACTTCTTTCCGCGTTCGGAATTCTGGCGGCCCATCGCCGAAAGTGTGGCTTGCAACTCATCGACGGCGCGGGTCGTGTCCGCTAGCCGGATCAACTGTTCGGTGGCCGCTTCGCACTCCATATAGCCGAGCAGCGTAACGAGGTGCACCACCTTCTTCCCGCTTGCGCCACGTACGGCGGCAATCGTCAATCGCTCGCCCTTTTCCTTATCCTCTCCGGAGAGGCTGTTGGCGAGTCGCGCGACCTCCCGCAAGACACGTTTGGAGAATTCGTCTTCCTCCAGAAAGTTTGTATAGATTCTGCCGACCTTGGCCTTTTCAATCGCACCCTTCGCCTTGATCTCCTTGTTGCCAACCCACTCAATGAGGCTCTTGGGTGCAGTAATCTTTCCGTCCCAGGTACCGCCCTTCTTCTCGGCCTTGCGCTTCGCGCGCTCAGCAATGGCGTCAAGCTGCTTGCGAATGCGTTTATCCTTTTCTTGCCACTCGGCCTCAGCCACCTCCCATGACTTGTACATCTTTTCCGTGTTCTTGAGTTGCCCCTTGTAGGCCTTCAAGAGCACATCAATTCCGCGGTAGTCCTCCGACTTGCTAATCTTGAGCACCGCCAGCGTGCGTTCGCGGATCGACTTGTCACCCTTGAAGTTTTTACGAAATGCCTTGGCGAGTTCGCTCCATGATGGCCCCTTGGCCTTGGCTGCCTGCGGGGCGGCGCCAATCACAAGCAGGAACAACATGGCAAAAGGAAGTGAAATGCGGAGGGCTTGACGCATGGGCAGGCCTTTCGAATGTGAATCGGTCTCATCATCGTGGCCGGTGCCGGTGCAGCCCGCCTAGACCGTACATCACAGCATAGCCAATTCCGCCCCGCGTGGCGCCCTTCAAGCGGCGGAGGAGGCAGATGTCTGGGACCAAGGTTGCTCGCAGCGTCCAATTCGACGCCTCAACGCACTCGAAAGGTGAGGGTGTGTTAGGAGTTGGTATGTTGCTTACCTATGCGCCTCGGTACCGCGTTGCATGTGCCCATTCCACGGGAACAGGCGTCATCGGGGTGCCAACGCAACCATCCCAAGAACACTGATTTCGCTCAAACGACGAGACGTTCGCCGCCGTCCCACGAGCAACCGAAGGAGTCATGATGAGTTACAAAATCGAAGAGATTGAAGGCATTGGGCCCGCGAATGCGGCCAAACTTGCCGAGGCCGACATTGCAACGGTTGAGCAGTTGCTTGCGTCGTGCGCCGACGCAAAGGGGCGCGAGGCCGTTGCAGAGAAGACGGGATTCAGCACATCGCAAGTTCTCAAGTGGGCCAATATGGCCGACCTCATGCGCATCAATGGCATCGCCGGCGAGTACGCCGAGTTGCTCAAGGCCTCGGGCGTGGACACCGTGAAGGAACTTCGCACTCGCCGTCCCGACAACTTGACCACCAAGATGACGGAAGTGAATGAGGAAAAGAAACTCACCCGCAAAGTGCCGGCCGAGTCCATGGTGATGAAGTGGATTGAAGAGGCCAAGAACACCGAGCCAAAGATCACTCACTAGCGCCATCCAAACCGCGTTGCGCGACGCGTGACGCGTGACGCGACGATCGCCCGCGTAGTGCGACTACGCGGGCGCTTCTTTTTTTGCCGGCGATGCAGTGCAAGCCGCCCCCAGGACGGGCCACGACGCTACCTCGCGGGATAGACTCGCAGCATGCGCGCAAGGTACGGCATCCTCCCACCCGTCCGGTTCACAGAGCGACGTGGCGTTGGTTGGGGGGTCGCGTGCCTTGTCGCCGTTCTCGCACTCTCCGCCAACCGTGGCCATGCCGGCGAGGAGATGCAACCCGGTCCGTTCGCAAAAATCGTGATCATAGACTGCGAAGGCATGATCGACGGGCTACTGCGAAAGTATGTCGAACGAAAGCTCGACGACGCCGAGTCATCGGGCGCCGATTGCATTGTTTTGCGCGTGAACTCATTTGGTGGTGGCGTGGGTGCGGCGCGTGAAATCACACAGCGTCTACAAGAGGTTCCGGACGACATACACACGATTGCGTGGGTCCACGACAAAGCCATTAGTGCCGCGGCGTGGATCAGTTTGGCGTGTAGGGAGATCATCGTCGGTCCCGCAGCGAGCTTTGGCGACTGCCAACCCATTGTGGGTGGCGCAGGCACACCCACGCCCGTAGGCGAAAAGATCGAAAGTCCTTTGCGCGCTTGGTTTCGCGCACTGGCGGAGGAGAACGGTTATCCGGTACTCTTGAGCGAAGCCATGGTGAGCGCAAGCCTCAGCGTAATTCGTGTTCGCAACGAAGACACGGGCGAAGAGTTTCTTGTGCGCGGAGACACCTTCGATGAGGCCGACGACGGCGACGAAATCGTGGACGGTCACAGGCGCGAAGATTTGGTGAGAGTTGGCTCCCCCATCGTAACCGATAAGCAGTTGCTCACGCTTACCGCCAAGGAGATGATCGATTTTGGATTTATGAAGCGCGAGTATCCCGACGTGTTTCCCACGGATGACGATGCCATGCTCACGCCACTCAAAGGCGTGGACGCCGAGGTCGTTGACATCGGACTTTCGTTTTCGGAGCGCGCGCTGCGATGGCTGCTTGGATTCGCAGGCATCCTCTCGGCCATCGTATTGTTGTCGGTGCTCCTATTGTTCTTTATGGGACCCGGCATCATGACCATCGTCGGCGGTGTGGCGCTTGCATTGCTCGGGGCGATTCACATGAGTGCCGGCGCCTCCCAAGGATTCCCGCTCTTTCTCATTCTCGTAGGCCTGTTACTGCTTGCCGCTGAGTTCTTCGTATTCCCGGGCTTCGGCATTCCGGGGGCGCTCGGCATCGCGTGCATTGGCGCAGGATTCATGTTTATGCAAGCGCGTAGTCAGACGGGCGACTCAACGACGCGATCGGTAAGTACCGATGTGTGGCAGAGCTTTGCGGCACAGTTTATCGTTACGTCCATAGCGGGATTCGTCACGCTCATGCTATTGTCGCGCGTGTTTCCCAGCGTCGGGCCCGGTAAGCGTATGGTGCTGGCCACTCCCACCGATTCGGAAACAGGCCATGCGACGGGACTTCGATCACGCCCCGCGCCGGACGTCGCGATGGGTGCTACGGGCATAGCCCTATCCGACTTGCGACCGGTGGGCTCGGCGCGAATCGGCAAGCACGACATCGATGTTGTGAGTGAAACAGGCTATATCGAACGAAACGATCCAATTCGAGTTGTGGCCGTTCGTGGCACCGAAATCGTTGTCGAATCTGCAAAGGAATCCAACACATGATTTGGGCCATCCTCTTGCTCATCCTTGGGCTTGGCTTTGTCCTGGCGGAAGTGTTTTTTCCCTCGTTTGGCATCTTGAGCATTGTGGCGGGGCTCTGCATTCTTCTTGCCGACATCAAAGCGTTTCACGAGGGTGGCAACTTCATCGGTTGGACGTTCATTGTGGCGGAAATTGTGCTGGTCCCACTCGTGGTGTGGTTTGCGTTTCGCACGCTCCCCAAAGTACCCATGGGGCAAAAGATGTTGCTTCAAGGCCCCACCACGACACCCGTTCCAGCCGTACCCAATCTCGATCATCTTGCCGGCGCCACTGGGACGGCAGAATCTGATCTTCGTCCATCCGGCATGGCGATGATCCATGGTGAACGCGTGTCCGTCGTATCGGTCGTGGGCATGATTGATCGCGGCACGGCCATTGTCGTAGAACGAGTCGAGGGCGGCGAAGTGCGTGTGCGCAAGCAGGATGCCGAAATGGCACCCGCCGCTGTAAAACCCTTGACGGAAACAACGTAGCTAGACTTGTACACCTAGGACGCGTATCTCATAGGAATCCAACGAATGACATTTGCAATGCATCACAATCCACTCGCGATTGAACTCGACACCGGCACGGTGCTGCTTGCCGTGGGTCTCCTGATCGTCTTCATCCTGTTGGTGATCTTTCTCAAGTTTTTCAAGCTGTGGATTCAGTCCTACTTCAGCAATGCCAATATCAGCCTGTTCGAACTCGTGGGCATGTGGCTGCGAAAGGTCAAGGCGCAAGAGATCGTGCAGAGCAAGATTGCGCTCGTCCAAGCCAACCTGCCCGCCGAAACAAAGGACTTGGAAGCTCACTTTCTCGCAGGAGGCGACGTAGACAATGTGGCGCGCGCGCTCATTGCAGCCGACCGCGCGGGCATTGGCCTCGACTTTCAAACGGCCGCCGGTATTGATCTCGCCGGACGTGATGTGCTTGACGCGATTCAGACCAGCGTCAATCCGAAAGTGATTGATTGCCCCGACCCTCAGAAGGACAAGCGCGAAGTGGCGGCGGTGGCCAAGGACGGCATTCAAGTCTTGGCGCGTGCACGCGTCACGGTGCGCACCAATCTGGATCGACTGGTCGGTGGTGCCACGGAAGAGACCATCATTGCGCGCGTGGGCGAGGGCATTGTGAGCACGATTGGTAGCTCCGCAACCCACAAGGAAGTGCTCGAAAATCCCGACATGATCAGCAAAACGGTACTTGCCAAGTCACTTGACGCGGGCACGGCCTACACCATTCTTTCCATCGATATTGCCGACGTAGACATTGGTCAAAACATCGGTGCGCGCTTGCAGGCCGACCAGGCGGAAGCCGATAAACGCGTTGCGCAGGCAAAGGCCGAGGAACGCCGCGCGTTGGCGGTTGCGTTGGAACAAGAAAACAAAGCGGGCGTGGTTGAGAACCAAGCCAAAGTCACGCTCGCCGAAGCCCAAGTGCCTCTTGCGTTGGCAGAAGCCCTCAAGAGCGGTCGAATGGGCGTGATGGACTATTTCAATCTAAAGAACGTAGAAGCCGACACGTCGATGCGTGAAAGCCTAGGGTCTGGCGATACCACACCCACCCGAGATCCCTCCGAAGAATAGGCAAAGAGACATGTAGCGAAGCATTACTTACGTTCACCACTGGCGAGAACCACATGGAAGAGTTTGGCGAGATCATTGGCTCCCTCATCGCCATGGTGATGTGGATTGCGTTGGCGCTGTTGTCACGGAAGCAGCAAAAACAACAGGAAGAACGGCGGAGAAAGGAACTCGAATCGCAACCTGCCGGCGGGTTGCCGGAGACTATGTTGCCGGAGACTATGGCGGACACGTTTACGCCCGATTCAACGACTCAACGTACGCGTGCGGCCGATCTTCCGTCACCGCAGGACTCCGCATCGGAGCACGTCGCCTACGCAATCGAGCAAAGAGACGACGCCACACGCACGCGGGAGGCGGCATTCGCACGTCTTGGTCTCGACCCACGGACTGATCTCTCTCCCCGCGAACTCTCGCGCCGCGGCATGCTTTGGTCCGAAGTTCTCGGCCCTCCGCGCGCCCACCGCGGCCCACACCGCTACGCCGCGTCACGCTTCGCAAAGCGGCGAATGAACTAGGAGGACTCGTATGGGCCGCCACTTGTGGACCGCGCTCGGCTTGGCCCTCGTCGCTGGTGCGCTTTTCGCGCTTCTATCGCCTACGCAGGACGTTCACATAGAGACGATTGCTACGCAGTCCGCCGACAATCAATCACAGGCGGACAAAGGACGTCTCGCAAGAGGTTCAAAGGAGCCAGAACTCAATCCGGGAACGTCACCGCGTCCGGTTGCCGAGCCTCCTCAAATCGTTGGCACTGTAATTGACGCCGAAACGGAAGCGGCAGTACAAGGTGCGCGCGTCATGGTGCTACGTACTAACACGCATGACTCAGCTTTCGCGTCCTCCAACAAGCACGGCGCATTTTCGATCCATGGGGTCGAGCCAGGATCATGGTTGCTAATCGTGTGGCACCCGGACTACTTGCCTGCAGGTATGCAAGACTGGAAGCTTGCGATTACGAGCGGGCGAATGCCAGAACAACTCCGAATTGTTGTACCGGAAGATGGCGCCGAGCCGATGCAACGAACCGTTCGGCTCTCTCGAGGGCGGACACTGCATGGACGTGTGTTCGACGCGAAGGGACTTCCGGTAGGCGGGGCGAGGATTCACATTCAACTGCCTGAGACGGTCTTGGGTGTCAAACTCGGCACGACGTCACTCGCTAGATTGATCAGTCAACACTCGCCCGTCGTTACGGCGGCGGACGGCAGGTTCACATGCACATGCTCGCCGTCGCCGCTCTTCAAGTTGCAGTACGCGGCAGTGAAAGGCGATTCAATTTGCCGGTTTATCGAGGCTTCCCTCAATGGTGATCACGACACCGTTGAATTGCGTCTATTGGAACCTGCAGCAGTATCTGGAACAGTACGGCGCATGAACGAGTCTCCCGCTCATGGCGTGCGTGTGTTGCCCTTGCAAGTAGACACATGGCGACGTGAGTACGCAATGCCACCGGTAGAGCAGGCTGTCACTGCGCCCAATGGGACCTACTCGCTACCAACGCTGCCGCCGGGTCCCACGGAACTTGCTGCCGCATGGGGTCAAAAGGGAGAGTGCTTTCGAAGCGTCGCACCGCGCGCCGGTTCACACATGTCTGATGTCGATTTCGTGGTCTCTGACAAATACAAACTGCAAGGGAGGCTTGTAACGAAAGATGGCGCCCCCCTCGCTGGGGAATTGATCCACGTGAGAGAACATCCATCGGGATTGCTTGGCAATTACTTCGCCGCCTTCACGGATGCTAAGGGCACCTTCAAGGTAGAGGCGCTTCATGGCCCGTTGACGGTGACGCAGCACCTTCCGGGCCGAGCCCTAGAACTTGCACGCGACTTCGTTCCCAAGGAGCCAGTCTCTACGTTTGTCGGTGAGCGGTCCACGATCACACGTATTGATGTGCGCGTGATTGACGACAAGGGAAACTCAGCAACCGAGTATTCTGCCAACGCGTGGAGCCTTAAGGACTCGCCGGTAGGAAACGAGCAGGGCTTGAACGTGGAGATCGAGGGAAGGCGTGGAACCTCTACGCTGGAAGTCCCGGGTGAACTTCCCATTGTTATCCATGTCTACGATGTTTCATTTGATGCGGACGAGCAGTCGGAAGAGGGACTGACGAAAGCGATTGAACTCTCAGAGATTCCTGCGTCGGGCACCGTAGACATTGTCGTCAATAGTACATCTGCGATACGCGGCAGAATCACAGACTTGCAGCGCAAGCCAATTCCAAACCTCACGGTTTCATTACTCAAGAAGGAGATGATCTACGACGGGGAGGGGGAGATCCTGAAAGAACGTGTCCCCGTAGACGCGGATGGCTGGTACTCATTTCCTTCACTGCCGCACACAACATTCGTGCGAGTCAACTCACCGGCAGGATTTGCTCGCGTGGATGACATTGAGCATCTAGAAGGAGGACCGGAACGATTCATTTCGCTGGCCCGCGCGGGCACGATTGCGGGACGTGTCCATGCACCCAATATCCAGTCGATCGCCAAGAAGATCATTTTGAGGGTCACGTGGGAGCAGCCGTTCGGGGAGCATATTCAAGACAACAACCGATTCGCCATACCGATTCGCCCCGATGGCACATTCTCGTTCCCGCACGCTCCCACCGACCGCGCGATGAGGCTCGCGTTCGACTCAGACTCCACTGCAGCGCTAGGCTTTCAGGTTCCGAAAGCAGTAGATGGAGTTCGCGCGGGCGACCAGGACGTCGCGCTGCGTCTTGTTCGAGGTCTCCACATTCAAGGCTTGGTGGCAATTAGTGGAGGTGAGAAGCCCAAATTGTTGCGCATCATGGCGCGCTCTTGCGAAGAACCCCTATCGTGGGGACAGGTCATGCGTCACCTGCGCATTGTCGATGTGGATTCGACGAATACGTTCCGAATCGGTGGACTCACCAGTGGGCGCTACGCACTCGAACTCATTGGCTATTTTGAACGTGGTCATGCTGTCTTGGCGAGGACAGTCGTTCCGCCCATGGATGGGGTGACCATTTCCGTACATGCTCCAGGGCAGATTGACGTTGAACTCGGGAGAACAAGGGAAGCAATGGCCTTTGTGTACCGCCGCGGTTCCGCGCTGCTCGTTACTTCGGCACGAGAACGGTCTGATCGAATGGCAATTCGAAACTTGCCGTCCGATCAGCGATACGACATTCGTATTGAGTCGGAAGATCAGGTGTCGATACATTCCAATGTCTCGGTAGGCGATACCATTCGGCCAAAGTTTAGGAAGCCCCTCCTCTTGTCGGGTGTCGTTCGAATGGATTCCCTGTCCGTCGAAATCGAGTTCGTTCCAGCAGGTGAGGGCGCGCCGGCGCGATTCTCTGCGAGCGGCTCGGGACCGTTCACGGTTGGTGTCCTAGAAGGCAGCTACCGCGCCGTCGTTCTAAAGCCCGACTTCACCCCCATCGTCCTCGCCGAAGACCTTAGGCCCGGCCAAACAGACATCACGCTCACCATCCCACCCGGCATCGGCATTCAACGCTAGCGCGCCAACAATATCTGCCTAGAGAACCTGGTTTCTGTGGTGCATTGGTGAGGCGCGCGCCAAATATACCTGGTTTCTGTGGCGCACTCGGAGGCGCCGGATCGGCGGGAAGGAGAGCTACATGCGGCGTGCGCCAGAAATGCCAGGTATCTGTGGCGCGCCGCGGCGCATCAGTCGAGGTTGATCTCTTCGACGAGGCCGAGATTTTTGGGGTCGTGCTCGACGATTTTGCCTTTGTCGAGGCGCACGACGCGGTGGGCTTGGGCCGCGAGGCGAGCGTCGTGGGTGACAATAACCATAGTTTGGGTGTTGGCTTCGTTGAGGCCCCAGAGGAGCGCGCGCACATCGTCGGCCGTCTTGCCGTCGAGGTTGCCGGTGGGCTCGTCGCAGAAGAGGAATCGCGGCTTGTTTTGAAGCGCGCGCGCAATGGCTACGCGCTGACGTTCGCCACCTGAGAGTTCGCGGGAGCGATGTTTCCATCGCTTGCCAAGGCCGACCAACTCAAGCAGTTCGCGCGCACGCGCCTTGCACGCCTTCCTTTCACTGCGCCACGCAAGCGGCCCATGCATGATCATGGAAGGCATCAGCACGTTTTCGAGCGCGTTGAGCTCGGGCAAGAGGTGATAGAACTGAAAGACGAAGCCCATCACTTCGTTGCGAAGACGCGCACGTTCGCTGCCCGGCAAGCTCGCGCGATCTTTGCCGTCGAAAATGATCTCGCCCTCGTTGACGTGGTCGAGCCAGCCCAACACATGGAGCAGCGTGCTCTTGCCGCAGCCACTCGTGCCGAGAATGGCCAAGATCTCGCCGGGATACACCTCAAGATTGACGTTTCGCAGCACGTGCAGGGGATGGCCGCCGATCTTGTAGTGCTTGGCCACATTGCGCGCAACGAGCACGGGCTCGCGATCGTCCTGCCCCTGCGTACGGGAGGTGGCGGCTTGCGGACTATTCATAGCGCAACGCCTTTACGGGATCCATGCGTGCGGCGCGCATGGCGGGCACGAGACCTGCGATAAACGAAATCAAAATGCTGCCCGCCACTATGGTTAGCACGCTGGGCCAATCCCAAATCGCCGGAATCTCACGGAAGTGATACACATCGGCGGGGAACAATCGAACGTTGAAGGTCTTCTCTAAGAACGTGCGCACGGCATTGACGTTGGCTGTGAACCACGCACCGAGTGCGAGTCCCAATCCGGCGCCAATGATTCCTATAAACAGCCCGTTAAACAAAAATACCGTGAGTATGCCACCCTTGGTTGCACCGAGCGCCCCCACAATGCCGATGTCGCGCGTCTTTTCAACCACCGTGAGCGTGAGCGTGGCCAAGATGATGAAGCCCGCTAGCAGCACAATGAACGACAGCACAATGACGAGCAGCACCTTCTCCTGGTTGACTTGCTCCAAGAACTTCTTACGCATGTCCTCCCACGTGAACACACCGTAGGCGGGATAGCGGTTCTTGAGCGATGCCTGGACTTCACGGGCTTGTTCATAGTCTTTGAGCTTGACGCGCACTTCCAAGTAGGGCACATCCAGGTTTGCCATTTCCCGTAGGTCATTGATGTCAAAGTAGAGCACGTGGTCATCGACCATCGCATCGTGCGAATCGTAGACCCCCGTGATCATCAAGTTGCGACTCTGTGCGTGAAAGCGCGGTTCATTCGTTTCAGGATCTTCATCCACAAGCGCAAACTGAATGGTGAGGCGCGTCTCCTCTTCGACCAGCGCCGGGTAGTCCCCTTCACGCTGCAAGAAATCCTTTACGAACTGGCGTCCCACAATCACGGTTTTGATCTCGCGGCGCTTGGCCCGCTCGTTGTAAAAAGGCCGGTCCTTGTCGCCCGCGATGAGATTCGCGCGGATCTCGGAAACGTGACGCTCCTTCTCCCAGTCAACGCCAATGGCCTTCATCTGATGGAGA
The DNA here is from genome assembly GCA_965222115.1 of Planctomycetota bacterium. Taxonomy (GTDB): domain Bacteria; phylum Planctomycetota; class PLA2; order PLA2; family JAEUHO01; genus CBDCTJ01. The sequence continues at coordinate 103,663 of CBDCTJ010000003.1, forward strand.
TTGCGATTCTGGAGTCGAAACGCGCTGATGCGCTTGCTTTCGTAAGGGTAAGCCACCGGCAGGTTGACTTGCGGACTGGCCGCGACCACGCTCGGCTCCTCCTGTTTGAGTTGAGCCTCAAGGCGTTCAAAGGCATGCAACCCGTCTTTGTCGGGGTACATGACAATGTGGGAGAGATTGCCGCGCACCACGGTGCGTACACGCTCTTGGAATCCGTCCATGATCGAAACGACGGATATCAACACGGCCACGCTGGCGGCCACACCCGCGATCGAGATGAGATTGACGAGCCGGCTCCGCAGATAACGCAGGGCGAGGAACAGACGGTACACGCACATCGCTCCGGTGCGTGCCCACCGCGGACGACGCGTGGGTGAACCTACTCGCTGTCCTGAATCCTACGGCGTCATTTTCCGGCAAATTCGCGGGGCTCAATCTGCCGCGTACGTGTGACTCAGATACGCTCTCCCCCGATGCGAATCAATCACGGGAGCGAATCAATCACCCATCACGCGCTTGAGCGAGCGGAACACCTGCAGATACTCGTTGACGGGAAGCTCACTACGGCTGAGTAATCGCACATGGACCTCGGGCAGATCTTCGCAACTGAGCACGGTTCGGCATGCATTGCGCCGCAGACGAATCTGATTGGCATCGGCGCTGGCCTTCTTTTCGGATTCCTCGATGGTGACGGGCGAGGACTCGCCGCAACCCTTCTTCTGATCGGTTGTATCCGTCTTGGCGTAGTACTGACGAATGCGATCCATGTCGGAAGGTGGCGCGAAACAGATCGAGATTGCCCCCAGCCCATCGGAATAGGTCAAGGTGGCCATTTTGACCCGCGCCTGCGCCTTTTCGTCTTGCGTGGGCTCAGATTGATCGCAGCACGAAGGCATGCGGTAGCGCAGAGGCTTCTCACTGTAGTCGGCCCGAATGAGCACATAGCCCTTGGGTAAATACTTAGGCTGATACACAGGAAACGGAGCCTTAAGCGCGCGTTCGATGCGTGCCGCAGTCGCGCCAATGCCCTTCAAGGCCGGTACGGCAAGTGCCTTTTCGCCAAGGACACGGGGATTGAATGGGCCGGTCCCATCATCGAGATGAGTCACACGACGCAACAGGTGGCCGGACGACGTGTGATCTTCGACGCGCAGTACATGCTTTCCATCGGGTGAAAACCAAACGCACCGGCGCGCCGGACCGTTTGAACTGTCTTTGTGGGCCCAACTCAGTCGTATGGCGTCGTCACCGTGTTCGAGCGACTCACAGACGACATCCTTGGTGCGCCTGTAGTTGTGAAAAAACAGATACGGGGCGGGCTTGAAGAAAAGTCGTGCAATGCGCAAGCTGGAAAGAGGACATACCGCGCAAGGTTGGCCGTTCTTTAGGCAGTCGGCAACCAGCACCACGCCTTCCTGCGTTGGATGATCGGCGAGATACCAGCGTTGGGACTTAGTGGGTGTCTCCACCTGCCACGTACCCACCTCGGGTCCGTGTTCGAGAAACCGTCCAAGCGCAAGCTCGCATCGGTCAATGAGTTCCGCCGACACAGGTTTCGCGGACGCGGGGGAGCCGGCCTTGCGCGCCGCGCCATTTGACTTTGCGTCCCTGGCATTTGAGTTCTGGGCTTTCGGATCCCGGGTTTTCGACTCGTCGCAACCCGTCATGAACGACGGTGCCAACAACAAGAGGACGACAAGCCCGATGCCGCGCGCATACGACCATCGCAAACGTCGTGGTGTCGCTACCGGTTCGGGTTGAGAGTTTGCCATCTAGAACTAGGCATCCTTACGAGTGCTTGTGCCCCCAACGCGCGAGAGCCTGGGGGCCTTGAGATTCCTTTGCGCGAAGCGCAATCCACGGATTCTACGACGACCGCGTGCGATCACGTCAACTCAGACCGGCAGCCCGGCGAAGACTCTGATTACCCGCGTTTGACGAGCGGGAGGGCCTAGCGGCCCCACTGCGTTACGAGCCTAGCGGCCCCACTCCGCTACGAGGCGCGTGGGTGCATTGCCCACCTCATCAAACATCTCGATCTCGTCCATGAGCACCATGTCGGGATCCGAAACGACCACAAAATTGCCTTCAGTGACACCGGCGGCGTAGCTGGTGGAGTCGGCTGAGGGACGACGGTCGAGACGCTCACCGCTCAACGAATAGGTGCCCACGCCAATGAGCGCGACGGCCGCCGCAGCGAAAGCTGCTCTCAGCCACCCGTCTCCCAACCACCCGTCTCCAAACCATGCGGCGCGGCGCTTGGGAAAGGCAAACACACGACCTTCACTCAGGCCAAACTCGTCTTTGAACGCGGACGCAGAATCCAATGGGGCTGTGTACAGATATCGGGGCGCCTTCGAAAAGGCCAACGCAAGCGATTGCTCATCGCGAGAAAGGTCGGCTGCCAGCCCGTCGGTTGCCAGCCCGTTCTTGGAATCTGAATTCTTGGAATTGGGGCCCGATCCTCTGGACTCTTCTTCAGGCATACGAGACCCAGTCGACTCTTGCATACGAGGCATTCTCCAACATCAGCGCGCTTGCCGAGATCCTATCCGCCGCATCGGCATTGGACTCGACTTGCGATCCGATATGAGCTTCGCCTACCGAAAAGGCGGGGACACCCGGGTTGTGGGGTCCGAGCAGTAGGACGGGATGGGGCGGGTGGATGTTCCGCCCGCAGGGGGCACAGAATGGCGATTCGGGGCGAATTTGCGGCCTGGACGACCGTCGGAATCGCTCGTACCGAACGAGGCAACTTCCGGCATCGGTGAAACCGAGAATCCGATGCTCGGGGAGGGATTCCTTGACCCGCCGCGGGCACGATCTACCTTTCGCCGTTCGGCGTGGATACCTCGCGCTCGTTTTCCCCGCGCTCGTGTTTCTCGCAATACGGGCGCCCCGGAGATTTCCGACATGCCAACCATCATCGACAAGGGCATCCTCGGCCTCAAGCTTGGCATGACGCGCGTATTCCTCGAGGACGGCACGGCCATGGCCTGCACACTCGTGGAGGCGGGCCCCTGCAAAGTTGTGCAACGCAAGACCTTGGCAAGCGACGGGTACGACGCCATTCAGCTTGGCTTTGGCGAGAAGCGCGAAAAGCTTGTCAGCAAGCCTATGAAGGGGCACTACAAGAAGGCTGGGGTCGATGCACTGCGACACATTCGCGAAGTGCGACTCGTGAGCGATGCAGAGAACGCGCCGGAAGTCGGTTCAAGCATTACCTGCGATATCTTTTCCGAAGGTGAGTACGTGGATGTCATTGGCACCATGAAAGGCCGAGGGTTTGCCGGTGTCGTCAAGCGCCATGGATTTGCAACACTCAAAGAGTCTCATGGTTCTCACTTCTTTGTGCGTCACGCGGGTTCCATTGGTAGCCGTAAGCCGCAGCACACGTTGCGCGGAACACGCATGGGTGGGCAGTACGGCAACAGCCGTATCACGGTCCAGAACCTCGAAATCTTGCGAGTGGATGCCGAAAAGAACCTGCTCTACATCAAGGGTGCGATTCCTGGTGCCCCCAAAGGCCTAGTGCTGATTCGGACCGCGAAGAAGAAGACCGCGAAAGCGTAGTGTTCAATCTGCTTGGTGGAAGATCGAATCTTGCATCGCAATACGACGAGCGTGATCGAGAGTTAGATTCCCGTCAAAAGCCGGTTCTTCACGTAGTTCACGCCTTTGGCTGTGAGCGACCACAGTTCGTCTTCGTCGGCGTCCACTTCCAACCAGCGCTTGCGCGTGGTGAGATCGGCAAGGGTCTCACTCAGTCCGTCGGGCTCCGGCAGATGAAGTGTACGAAAGAAGCCTCGTAGTTCTTCGGCGTCAAAGCGCTCCTGTTTCTCATAGTTCCACAGATAGAACGCAAAGGCCATGATGCGGCGCTCGTCGGTCGACGCGCGCTCGCCAATCTGCATGACGTACTGGCGGAATCGATCGGGCGCCTGGGGCACAAACTCATTCGTGGGATTGCGTGTTTCAACACCCAATTCAGCAGGCGACGACGCAACCCCATTGGCGGACTCGGGTAAACGTGCTGAGCCCTCGTCGGTGGCGACCGAGGCGTCCTCCACCCGCAATCGATTGGCAGGCTCGGCAGCGGCCACATCCTCGCGCACAGCGTGCGTGCCGCCCTCGCGTGATGACCCGAGGGGCGCAGCGCTTTCAGTCGCTTCCTCCCTTTGCTTGCTCACGGAGCGACGAGCCGCGAGCTGGTAGGTCGCGGTGACAAGCGGCTCGATGAGGCGCGCATAGAACGCCTGACTACCCTCAAAGGCCAGGTGCACCCCGCCCATGTCCACGCGGACGTTGACTTCGGCCATGGTTTGAAAACTCCCTGAAGCGACGTCGCGGGCGGAGCCACGCGCTGCTTCCTTCCGTGCATTCCAGAGTACCCGCGCGTTCCCGCGCAGGTGGACTCGCACAGACCCATATTTTCCCATTCGTGCCGCGAGTGTAAGCTCTTTGTTCCCTTGCAATTAGGACCGCCTCCTCGCATTCTTGCCCTCCCCCGGAGGTAGACCAAAGGCACGCATGCGCGAATTTCCCTGGCCCGAAATGAAGTCTGAGCGGCGTCCTAACAAGACGCTTCGGTCAATCTTGGACTACCTCCATTGGATCGCGGGTGAATTGCTCACACCGGGGTTTTACTCGGGCTCCATTCGGATGCACTGGGCGCGTCAAGTTGAGAAGGCCTATCGAGCCATGTTCATCCCCATGATGGTGGACCATGGCGATCCGTATCCGCCGGCCGTCCCCGCCGCCGTCAATCCGGGCACATGGCCTGACTTTCCAAGCGCTTCGATTCCGGGCATGACGCTTCGCCACCAAATCTCTGTGTTGCACCGGGTTTTCGAGGATCTCCGTGACCGAACGACACCGTTGTTGCGCCCGCGACACGTTCGGGAGTGGGATCGACGCCTCTCGTTGGCGTACGAAGCGCTTTGGCACGGCGAAGCCCACACGATGCCTGATGAGGCCAAGACGGAGACCAAGGACCACGGCATCAAACAGGCGCGCAAAGTCAACGCCTCCGCCAAGGCCTTGGCGGAAAAGCGCGCGGCCGAGATGCGCAAGAGCATGACGGGAAAGTTCCAGCCCGCGTCGGTCGAACTCAAAAAGCAGGAAGCTGCGCGTCTTGCCGCCCAGCGTCGGGAGGCGGCCAAGCTAGAAGCCGCAGCAGCAAAGAAAAAGGCCGCGAAGAAGCGATCACCTAGGAAGAAAAAAGTAGCCAAGAAGGCTGCTAAGAAGAAGATCGCGAAGAAAGCAACGTCTAGCAAGAAGGCCAAAGCAAAGGGCGCGGCGAAGAAGCCTGCTGCCAAGAAGAAGGCCGTCAAGAAGAAGGCCCCAAAGAAAGTTGCGAAAAAGACGTCGAAGAAACGTGCCGCGCTAAAGAAGAACGCTGCGGTGAAGAAGCGCGCAGCATCCAAGAAAAAGGCAGCGAAGCGCAAGACGACTAGAAAGACGAAGAGCTAGCTGGCGAGCCCCAACGACTTCAGATCTTTGTTTTCAAGCGGGCGGACGAACGCCATGGTGAGCAAGAGATCGTCCCCTTTGCCGCCATACTCGACGCCGCACACGCGCATAAGGCCCGACCAAAGTTCACGCACTTGGCTTCGCGCCGTGAACTGTACAACTTCCCCATACGTCTCGGCAAACTCGTAGGCCGCACGCATCAAGGCTCCCTCACCCTCTTCCACATCCAACCTGCGCAGGCCATCGGTTACGCGCACAAGAATCGCGTGAGGGGTCAAGGTATCGGTAACGCACTCCAAGCGAGGTCCCACCTGATCGCGTCGGTGGGTGATGGTGCCGGCGAAACTCTGTCGGGGTCGCGCAACAATCAAGCGCTTGCCCTTGTTCGCGACGTCGGCATCGTCTTCAATGTTGATTGTTCGCTCGTGATCGGGACGCGACACATCTTTGACCCCCTCGGCAACATCATGCGCGCGAGGAAGTTTGGACCATTCAAGGGGTCGCCGGGGTGCTTCTGGATCCGTGGCGGCCGGGAGGGCGACTCCAATTCGGCCCGCCTCTGCCTGGGAGAGGGCGTCCGAAAACGCGCAACCCAGATCGATGAAACCGGGCGCGTCATTTGGGATCGACATCCGTACCAAAATGAGCTCACGGGAGACTGCATCGCCGTGGGTATCGCCCCCGCCAAGTCGAGCGTCGAGACGCGATCCGAATGTGGTGGAGATGGCGCTCGCGACATCCGCGAGGCCGCGCTGCCCACTAACACCGAGGTCTTCGACGCTCACGCGAATGCGCGCGCCGCGATGGCTAACATCACGCAAGCGCACTTGGTAGTCCCCACCCGAAGCCAGGATCAGGGCGGGAATATCGCAGAGGATGCGGTCACTGCCGCGCTGGGAAAGCATGGAATAGCCCACGGGAAACTCCGAATCGGGAGGCAAGACGCCGTGCTCCCCTATCGGCCAGATTCCCTTCCGGGCGTGAGTGCGGCGCCGTGGCGGCCCTTCCGAACGGATGAGCCTACTTTTTGGTGAACATCAAAAAGGTATTGTTCTCGTGAACGTCGGCCGTGTCGGTGCCCTCGCGAATCGGCAAGAACTCACATTCTTCGGAATGGTAGTAGCGCGCGTCCAAGTCTAGATACTCGGCCATGGCCGTGATCGTGGGGGCTTGCCAACCAATCCATCCGTCATAGTTAAACAACACACGGCGGTCTTCTTTGTCCCACGTGACCAATTCGAAATCCATCTCGTTGGTGAGGGGGTTGCACGGCGACGACTCGCCGTCTTCCAATGCGACTTTGAACCCGGCGGCCCTTTGCTCCTTGCGCGTGAGTTTATCGATCTCCGGCTCCTCGGCCATCGTGTAGGGCTCGGCGACCTCAACCATGAGGTAGTCCGTATAGGTCGTCCCCCACTGAAGGATCGACATGAGTTCTTTCACGTTGAAGAAATTTTGGCTCTGCTTACCCACGTAGCTAAGTGACTTGCCTTCCGACGCCTCGCGAACCTCTTTCCACGTCTGCTCGTGCACCGCATTGCCAATGATGTAGGTGTACTCGGAACCCGGCAGCCACTGGCGCGAGGCAACATGACGTTCGGCGTCCTTGTCCAAGTCAAACATTACGTACTTGAAGTTGGGGCGATGAAAGTGACCGGAGTAACAGAACTCCGCTGTCCCCGCCAATGGCTCCACGACCGTCTTGACGTCACGGCAATGATCGGTGAGCAGGAAGTCCTCGATGGAATAGTCCCACGTTCCGAGCACGGACGAATACACCATGTAGGGATCCAGCGCTTCCAATCCACCTTCTTGGTAGGCCGTGATGTAGTCGTAGTCTTCCACAAAGGGTGAATCGAAGCACTTCATCCAGCATTCTTCGCCGAAATCGTGAAATCCGCGCTTTGCAATGGTTTTCCAGTAATCCAGTTTGTTGGCTTTGCCCTTGATCTTGACGTTATTGGCCTCGAAGCCGCGTCGTACCAACGGATGGATGCGCGTAATAAGTGCCGCCAACTCGTCGGTGGGAAGACGTCCAAGATTGGCATCGCCCTTCATTTCGATCCAATCGGGCTTCTGTCGACCGCCACTCTCAATCTGCTTGAGCAAGGCATCGAGCCCGCGCATGCTTCGAACTTTTTCCGTGTCGTACGTAATCTCTGCCACAGAAGACTCCTGGGCGTCCCACACGCACGTGGGATGCGGCGAGAGTGTCGGAGCGCGCGCGGTGAGTTGCAAGAAAAGGGGGGCACAACTTCACGTGTCAATTCAAGACGGTTGGGGCGGGTGGTGCGATGTAGGATTCCCGCCATGCATCGATCACTTGAAGGACAGGTCGCACTGGTCACCGGCAGCACGCGCGGCATTGGCAAAGCCATCGCGCTGCGTCTTGCCCACGCCGGCTGCCACCTCATGATTCATGGTCGCGCGCACAGCGCGTATGCCTCAGAAACCGTTGATGCGGTCAAAGCGTTGGGCGTGAAGGTGGCATTCGCCCCTGCCGATGTGGGCAACAAGGACGACGTCCGTACGCTGATGGACGTCGTCAAATCCACCTTTGGGCGCCTGGATGTGCTCGTGCTCAATGCGGCGCGCGCGCCCTTCAAGACGAGCGACAAACTTCTCGAACGCGACTTACGCCAGTTGGTTGCCACCAACTTTCTCGGCCCCCACTTCTGCGTTCAACTCGGCCTTCCCCTCCTGCGTGACGACACCGTCACGCGAGACCGTCAAGGTCGCATTGTGTTCATTTCGAGCCTGGGTTCGCGATACATGAACGAGAAGTACCCACTCGGTGCCATGAAGGCCGCCATGGAGGCGCAAGTACGACAGTGGGACGAGGAGTTTCGCGATTTCGGTGTTCGCGCCAACGCGGTTTGCGCGGGCCTCGTGAAAACCGACGCCTACAAGACGTTGCGGCGGCTCTGGGATGAGTTGGCGCGCTTGCCGGAGCCGTTTTTCGTGCAACCCGAGCAGGTGGCGTCCGCCGTCGCCTTCCTGGCCGGCCCCGAGAGCGACGCCGTTCGTGGCCAAACCCTGGTCGTGGACCAGGGGCTGAGCAATCGTCTCATGCGCCCTCTGCCCGACGCGTAGCGGCCCGGGAACAAACCGCGTCCCAAGCAATCGATAGGTGGATGTTGCATTGGCCTCCACGGGTGGTTTCATACCCCTCGTTTCCCGGAGGTCCTTATGGCCAACGCCCTCATCACCCGCGAGCGCATCGATACCGAAGTGCGCCAAGCCATTGCCACGACACTGCGCAAAGAGGCCGACGCCATCGATATGAATGCTTCGATCAAGAGCGCGTTGGGGGCCACGTCGCTCGATTTCCTCGACATCAACTTTCGCCTTGAGAACACATTTGGCGTGCGCTTGGCCAGCCAAATGCTGGTTGACCATGTGGAAGAAGAGTTCGGCGAGGGCATCGCCGTGGACCGCGACGACAAACTCACGGAGAGTGCGGCGACGCTAATGCGCATGTACCTCGGTGACAACGACGACCTAAAAGCAGGCATGTTTCGCGATGAGATTCCGGACTTGGTTACTCCCAAAATCATTGCCGAAAGTGTCGAAGCCATCGTCGGTGAACTACCGGAGGCTTGTCCTTCTTGTGGTGCCTCGTCATGGGGATCTGCGGACGGCGCGAAGGTCATCTGCACGAACTGCAACAAAGACGCGGCCTACCCCGACGGCGACGAGTTGACCAAACGCTGGATTCACAAGGTCCAGAACGAACGTAAGCTCTTCGCGCTCGACGCATAGCGCCGTCGATCGACCAACGAAAGACGGGGCACACCCCACAGTGAGCGCCACGCCATCACGATCCGCCGAGCAACGCGTGGTGGTGACGTCATGGGGCATGGTGTCGTCGGCTGGCGCCACCTTGGACGAGAGTTTCGCCGCCATGCGCGAGGGCCGCTCGGGGATTGGGCATCTCACGCGCTTTACGCCCGAGGGCTTACCGTGCGGCATCGCGGGCGAGGTAGATGTCGCACGGCTGTCGCCTGAGTGTGCGGATGACGTAGACGCGGGCACTGCGTGGCGGATGTTACGCACGGCTGCCGAACAGGCCCACATCCAAGACACGTTGGCCACGCTCCACGTGCGCCCAGAACGCATTGCGGTCTCCATCGGTGGGCACGGCGAGACACCGGCAATGAGCGACATTGTGCGGGCTTCGGGTTACGTGCAAGCCGATGACAAGCTTGACGCGGGCGCCTTGGCCGCAGACGCGTCCTACAATTTTCGACAGTTTCGTACGCGCCTTCCCGATGAAGCGCCCTATCAACTAGCACGCACGCATGGCATTGAAGGTCCGGTAGTCCCCGTCGCGTCTGCATGTGCCGCCGGCACGCACGCAATTGGCGAAGGCATGCGCATGATTCGCGCGGGCGACGCCGACGTCGTACTTGCGGGCGGTGCCGAACCGCTGCTCTCCTTTGTTTACGTCATGGGCTTTGCAATTCTCGGTGCCCTCAGTCGCCGCTACACTTCGCCCGAGACGGCCTCGCGCCCCTTCGACCGTAAACGCAACGGCTTTGTGATTGCCGAGGGCGCCGGCGTAATGGTGCTGATGTCCCTAGAGCGCGCGCAAAAACACAATCTGCCGGTGCTGGGTGAGATTTTGGGATTCGGTAGCAGCGCCGACTGCTATCGCATTACGGATATGCACCCGGAAGGCGATGGCGCACTTCGCGCCATGCGCGGCGCACTTCGCGATGCGCGGCTCGAGCCGCGTGACGTTGACTACATCAATGCCCACGGAACAAGTACACCCATCAACGATCCCGTTGAAACGAAGGCCATTCGGCGTCTATTGGGCGAACGTGCAGACCATGTTCCCGTGTCGTCGAATAAATCGATGATCGGTCACACGATTGGCGCGGCGGGCGCCGTCGAAGCGCTCTTAACACTGCGCGGTATGCAGGAGGGCGTGCTCCTACCCACCATCAATCAAGAGTTTCGCGACCGCAAATGCGACTTGGACTATGTCCCCAATGAAGCGCGTGAGCAAGAACACCGCGTGGCACTCTCCAACTCATTTGGGTTCGGGGGTCAAAACGCGTGCCTTTGCCTCGGCGCGGCACCGGCATAACGCGCAATGACAACGTCTGACGAACCGCCACGTGTTGGCATCGCAGCGACTGCCGTTTGCACGCCCGCCGCGCGTTCAGTCCCTGCACTGGTCGATCGTCTCAAGCGCGGGCCATCAACCGTCGTTGCCCTGAGTGATTGTGATGTGCCTGCCGGAGCCCCGACCAAGGGCGCTCGCTTTTCGCCACCCATCCACGTGGATGTTGACGATCCTGAGAAGCGCATCCTTGGTTTTCACGGCACGCTCTTGATGGAACTTGCCGCCGAACTGGCGCCGCATGTGGAGGCACGTGACCTGGCGCCAGAACGCGTGGGACTCTATGCCGCGCTCGGAATGATCGACGCAAGCCCGCAAGATCTCGAAGCGGCCGCCAAGACGCTGAAGTCAAACGCAAACGGCGATCCTACGTTTGACGACTTCTTCGATGGTGGCTATCGGACCATTCATCCACTCTGGCCACTCTCCATGCTCAACAATGTGGCGCTTGGGCAGGTGTCGATTGCATTCAATATCCGTGGGGACAACGCGGTGTTCGCGTCTGGATGGGATAGTGGCGTGCGCGCGCTGCATGAAGCGACACGCGCAATCCGAATGCATCGCATCGACGCGGCGTATGTGCTTGGTGCGGCACCGCCAATCGACGAACGATCACTTACGCGATTGGCTCTGCTGCCTCGCGGGGCTCCGAATCCGGGCGAAGGTGCCGCAGGCTGCTTACTTGTAAACAAATCGCTCGCGTCCGTCGCGCACCTGACCGGGTCAGCAACGGCCTTTGCAGATCCAAGGGGTCACGCCGGAAACAGGCCGCGCGGTAGGTGAAGCGCTACGGCGACGTGCAGTGGGTATCACGACGCCCTTGAAAAGCAGCTCGCCGGGTCTGGTCATGACGTCGCAAAACGCGTTGAACAACGCCGTCTTGCAGGCGTGGCGTGACTACGAATCGGACGCCGCACTCGACGACCTATGTGGAAATCTCGGGCCTGCCGGTGCGCTCCTGTCACTGGCCGTTGCAGTAGAGCGATTGAGCAAAGCGGAAGCGATCGATTCGGCAGTGGACCATGTCTGGATTGTGGGGGACGATGTGCATGGCGGCGTAGGTGCCGTGCGGGTTGAAGCGTCGTGAGATTCCTCTTATTCGATTCCGTAACGCTGCTCGATCCCGGTAGGCGAATTGAAGGCGTGAAGTGCACGTCGATTACCGAGGAATACCTCCGTGGTCACTTTGATCGTTCGCCGCGTATACCGGGCTCACTGATCATTGAATCCATGATTCAGTTGCTGGCATGGGCGGCCATTTCCAAGCACGACTACCGAGTGTCGGCTGTACTCACGATTTTGGAGGATGTCACCGTTCCCATCGATGTGGCGCCAGGCCAAGTACTTAAGCTTATAGGCACACTTCAAGGAACCAATCGCAGCGGATCGGTGGGATCCGCAACAGCGCACATAGGTGAAAGGGAAGTTGCCCGCGTTGGCCGGGTTGTGTACGGCCACGCACCCCATGCAGACCCCGAAGAACTCAAAGCGCGCTTTCGCTACTTTGGTGGAACCCCAGCATGAAATGCGTCGTGGTCACAGGACTCGGCACGGTGACACCGCTCGGGCGCGATCCCGAACGCGTGTTTACGCGATTGGTGGATGGCGAGATTGCTGTTGACGCGCCACGACGCCACGCCCATCCCGCCGTTCCCACACGAGCCGTGGGTGAAGTGCCTGCGGCACTTGTAGATCAACTTGCGACCGAGTTTCCGGCGATGGCAGAGCTAAAGGATCGGCGAACGCTCTTTGGTTACGCAGCGGGCATTGATGCACTGCGCCACGCGGGCATCGAATCGGGTGAACATGTTCACGCAGGTGTGTTCTTGGGATCGGGACCCGGCGTGCAGCGGCTTGAAGACGTCGGGCAAACCGCGACCGACGTATCAAAGACCCATGGCGGTTCGCTCTTGCGACACAACGTGGAGCGGCCAGCGCATGCAATCGCGTCGGCATGGGGCATTCGAGGACCCGTACACACCGTCACAACCGCTTGTTCAGCATCCAATCAAGCGCTTGGGTGTGCCTACCGAGCGGTGGCCAGCGGGGAACTTGAATGGGCCGTGGCTGGCGGCGCCGACTCCATGGTGCACCCATTGGGCCTCGTGTTCTTTGTCTTGCTCGGTGCCTCGGCGCAAGTCGATACGTCAAACCCTGCGGCAGCGGGTCGTCCCTTTGATCGCAAACGCACCGGACTGGTCATGGGCGAAGGTGCGGGCTGTGTCGTTTTGGAACGAGAAGACCGCGCGCGCGCCCGCGGTGCAACCATCTACGCAGAAGTCACGGGCTACGGATCGTCCCTCGACGCACACCGCGCAACGGCACCGCCGCGAGACGGACGCGGTGCCGCAGAAGCCATGTCGGGCGCATTGGGATCTCATATGGACCCAACGGACGTCGATTTTGTCAATGCCCACGGCACCGGGACCAAACGCAACGATCCCGCCGAAGTGCGGGCCATTCGTACGGTATTTGGCGACCACGCGCACAAGTTGGCCGTGGTGAGCAGCAAAGGCGCAATGGGGCATCTTCTCTCTGCGGCAGCGGGCGTTGCTTTCGTATGTTCGGTGCTCACCGTCCGACACGGTCGTGTGCCCCCCACGGCAAACTGCGATGATCCCGATAGTCTTTGTGACTTGGACTTCGTTCGCGAAGGCCGCGCGATGCCTGTGCGCGCCGCGCTCAACAACTCATTTGCCTTTGGCGGTCAGAACGCCTGCGTGGCCCTGAAGCGCTACGAACCCTCGAAAGATCAACTCCGATGAACGCGGATGCATCCCTTGACGGTCAAGTTGCCTTGGTCACCGGCGGCGCACGGGGCATTGGCGCTGCAATTTCGCGACGGCTCGCCGCGGCGGGCGCAAACGTCGTCGTCAACTACGCGTCATCGGAAGCAGACGCTTCGGCCCTGTGCGACGAACTTGGTGAAGGTGTCAGTAAGATCAAAGCCGACGTCGCGTCACGTGAAGACGTGGAGGCCATGTTCGCCTCGGTGCTCGAAAAACATGGCCAGCTCGACATCGTTGTCAACAATGCGGGCATTGTGCGCGACGGGCTCGTTGCCACCATGCGTGACGCCGATTGGAAGCGCGTGCTCGACGTTGATCTCGACGGGGTGTTTTATTGTTCGCAAATGGCAATTCGACACATGATTCGCGCTCGCGCGGGCTCAATTGTCAACATTGCGTCCATTAGCGCGATTCGCGGTGGTGCCGGACAGGCCAACTATGCTGCAGCGAAGGGAGCCGTTGTCTCGTTTACTCGCGCATGCGCTCTAGAAGTGGCCTCGCGCGGCATTCGACTCAATGCCGTATTGCCCGGTTTCATCGACACCGATATGACCAAAACCATCAAACGACGGGCGGGCGACGAAGTCCTTGCACGCATTCCTGTCGGTCGATTTGGTACGCCGGAAGACGTGGGCGGCCTTGTTGCTTTCCTCTGTAGCGCGGAGGCGTCCTACATTACGGGCCAAGCCATTTGCGTAGACGGAGGGCTTTCGGTCGCATGAAGACGCTGTATCACGGCATCGATCTGGTAAGCGTACCGCGCCTACGGCGTTCGCTAGGTGCTCATCCTCAGTTTGCAGAGCGAGTATTTACGGGTCGAGAGCGCGACTATTGCAACTCGCGCCAACAACCCGAGCAATCGTTCGCCGCCCGGTTTGCGGCCAAGGAAGCCACGCTAAAAATGCTTGGCTTGGGGCTATCGGCAATTGGCATTCACCGCGACCTGAAGTCCATTGAAGTTGTCCGCGAGGGTGGTGCACCGCGCATTGTGCTCTCCGATCGCGTTGCCAAACGTGCCAGGCAGCTAGGCCTCTACGAAACATCACTTTCATTGAGTCACGATGGCGACCACGCAATGGCGTCGATCGTCGGCTTTGCGCGCGAGGGCGGCGCATGAGGTTTCGCTTGGTAGACCGCATTGATGGCGTGGAAGCGCAGCGCATCGTTGGCGCCAAACTTATTGCGCAGAGCGAGGACATCCTGGAATGGCACTTTCCGGAGAAGGCGATCTTCCCTGGGACCATGATTTTGGAAGCGTGTGTCCAGTTGGCGGGGTGGTGGCACGCGCACCATACGAGCTTCTCTGAGTGGCTGCTCTTACGCCACGTGGAGAGTGCGCGCTACAACGAAATGTGTACGCCGGGCGATCAACTCGATCTTGCGTTGGACATCGCGTCGGAGGCGCCCAACGAGTACGGCATTGGTTTCGTGGCTCGCGTCTCATGTGGCGAGTCACAGCGCGCCGAACTACGGTTCCGGGCGACCCCCGTCCCCATGGATGACCTTAGCGAGGCCGATAAGCGCAAGCGTGAGTACGAAGAGTTGAGAGGCAATACCCCGGAATGAACGAGCACGACGTAATCATTTCCGGGATTGGCGTCATATCGGGGCTCGCGCGCAATGCACCGGCCCATATTGATGCATTGGCTCTCGGAACCTCGGCACTGCAAGCGGACCCCATGGGCAGCGAAGGGACACAGTGGGCGCCCATGGAAGCGCCGGTACTTCGCAACTCAGTCCCCGATGCCTTAGAGACCCAGGTTCGTTTCCTCAATCGGGCTGGCGAGGCCGCCGTGGAAGCTGCGCGGGAAGCCATGCTCCATGCCCAACTGGCGACGGAAGCGAGCGTCGCCGACACAGAAGATCCGCACCCCCGTCGCGGGCTGTTCTTAGCTCAAGTCGATGGTTCCAACTGGGACTGCAACGAGTTTTGGCCGTCGGTGTTGCAGGCGCCGCGCTATGCCGACGGCGAACCCACACAGGAATCCTACAACCGCGCAGCCGCGCGCCACGTCAAGCCCTACTTCATTCTCGAAGACCTTAAGAACAATGCGTTCAGTTTCATTGCCACGTGGTTTGGTCTGGGTGGCGCCAATTCAAGCGCAACGGGCTACGCCGGGCCTGCCCTGACCCTTGTCAATATGGCCGCGCGTTCGATTCGCCTGGGCGAGCTGGACGTCGCACTTGTGGTCGCAGCCGCCAATCCGCTGGATGCCATCGCACGTGCGGAAGCACGTATGCGACTTGATCTCCCCTTGTGGTCACCCGGAGAGGGCGGGGCGGCCCTTGTACTTGAGTCCAAGGCTTCGGCTATTGCTCGCGACGTCAACGCGCTCGCCGTCCTTGACAAATACCGTGTGCATAGCCTCGGCGACGAATCCTGGGCCGCGATGCTCGATGGCGTGTCGTGCGACGCCTACCTGTCGGCCCGTGTCTCAACACTACCCAACGCAATTCGCCCCATCGTGAGCTGGGATGCGGCATGGGGCGACATGGCCATGACGAGTGATCTTGCCACGCTGGCACTGGGCGCACAGTCGTTGGCGTCGAGTTCTGCCTCGGACTCGATCGGCTTGCTTACGCAGGGACTGCGGGGCGAATGTCACGTGCAGACGATTCGGCGGCTGTCCCCCAACGCGTGATCCCCTCTGTGACTCATGCGGTATACTTCGGCTGCCTTCGGCGTGGTTTCGCTGAATGTTGGAGATTGATTCATGACGCGCATGACGCTCGTGTTGTCAGGGACTGCCTTGGTCTTTCTACTGACCCTTGGTGCCACCTCGGTTCACGCCAAAGCGGTCGTCGGCGATCGCGCATTCGATTTCGTCGGCAAAGAGTTCGTCAATTCCGAGCCGTTTACGTTGGCCGACGTACGGGGCAAGTTGCTGCTCTACGAGTTCATTGGAACCGGCTGAAAGCCCTGCCATCACCAGGTCGTGCACCTGAATGAACTTCAAGAAAAATACGGTCCCAAGGGACTTGTGGTCCTGAGCGTATCCAAAGAGCCGCGTTCCAACATCGACGAGTTCGTTGAAAAGACCGACTGCAAGACGCCCATCATGATCGAGGAGACCAACTCGGCCGATGCGTACGGCGTCACCAGTCTCCCAAGTATGTATGTGATTGGGCCCCGAGGTCGTGTGCTCTGGAATGGCAACCCCGGTAATCTTCGAGACAGTGAAATTGAAGGTTGGCTGGAAGGCATCCGTCCTACGCCTACATTTCCCAAGGCCATGTCCTCGGTAAAGAAGGCCTTCGCCAAGTTCAAGTATGCCGACGCGCGCAAGAAGGCACAAGCACTTGTGGACAAGGGCGGTGATGAAGACGTGGTGAGCGCCGCCAAAGCAACCGTCGAGTGGATCGATTGGTGGGGCACGGGCGGTCTCGAAGACGCGGCCAAAGACGCGGAGGGCGGCAACCCGTTCGCCGCGTGGGTGCAGTACGACGAGATTGCGACGTCGTTCAAGGGTCTTGAAGCGGGAGACAAGGCCAAGGCCGCCATCAAGGAACTGTTGGCCGACAAAGACGCAAAGAACGAAATCAAGGCCGGCAAGAAGTGGCTCAAACTCGAAGCCAAAGTGCGCGACCTGTCCAAGAAGAAGGCGCTGCGACTCTTGGAACCCTTCGTAAAGAAATATGGAGAGTTACGTGCGGCCGCACGTGCCAAGGCGCTGCTTACGAAACTGAAAAGGTCCAAGTAACGGTTACGCGCTTTGACCTCGCTAACCAACCTTCGACCTACGGGCATTCGCCTACGTTGGCTCATCGGGTTCGCCGCATTTGCAGCGGCCGTGGCGTGGCTCGCACTTGTCCATGCGAGATCCTGGCCGGTTGCCGCGCGACTCGCGGTCGTGTTGCCGCTCTTCGTCGGCTTGCTGGGAATGGATCAAGCACGTACCGGGACCTGAGTGCGTCTTGCACAGCAGGGCGTCCGTGAAGGCGACCCGGGGCTTGTACCCGTCGCAAACGCCGATGAGGCGAAAACGCTCAAACGGCGCGGCCACGCGATTCTCATACGGAGCGCTCTCCTTGCGCTCATGTTCGCTGTTGTACTTACGTTCGTCCTCCCAGGCTAGCCCGGATGTTGCACGAACAAGGTGAATCGCGCGGTTCTCGCTGGTCTTCGTCCCCAATCTCATTGCGGAGAACCGCTCAGCGATGCTTTTGGCATCGCCTCGGAACCACCGCTTCGATCTTGGACCCGAATCCTCACCGAGAACACCTTGTCATTCTTCGTTCGCATGGAGTTCGATCACAAGTCCCCAATCCACAACTCCTTGCGTTGCCCCGGACGCGCGCTTCGTGCAACATCCGGGCTAGCGCATGCTTGAACCGGAGGGTTGCGCGGCGTGTAAGATCGCTCTCGATGCGCCCCTTCATCATTCTCAGGCCTACGTTCCGTCGATTCGCTTGGATATGCGCATGCGTCGCGGCAGCCACGCTCACGCCTCGAGGGGTCCTCGCCCATCCCCATACCACGCCCGCACCCGTCAATGTCTACGTGGAAATCACAAAGGACATCATCCACTCCACCGTGACGGTGGATGAGCCGCTGTTTCGCGCCTGGGTGGGTCGAGAGGGTTCGGGGGAGGAGCCCAACAAGGAGGATGCGCAGTCGTTCGTGCAAAAGCACGCACCGGTGAAAGTAGGCGACGTTGAAGTGACCCCGCGTGTGGAACAAGTTCAGATGCTTCCCGCGTTTCGCCCCATTGATCCGACGCAACCTGAAGTGCCGGAACGCTACATGGTGCATGTGCGCTATCCACTGTCCGTTGCAGAGATGCCGCCTGAGATTCACTTTTCGTGGGACCGATTTGATGGCGTGGATTGGGAAGGATCCGTACAAGTTCCAATCACGCTGAAGAGCCCCGGCAACTTCGCGGACAATCTGTTTTCGCCGATCGATCCGCACTACACCTGGCGCGCCAGTGAACACAAGCCGCGTCCGGTTCGCGACGTCGCGCATGTCGAAGCCAAGCCCCCCGAGCGCTGGACCATTCCGATGGCGCCCATCTTCGTCATCCTGGCACTGCTCGCCGTGCGGTGGCTCCCGATACTTCGACGTGCGGGGACACCGCTACGCGCATCCGTTGTTGCCAGTTCGATGGCCGCCGCTGCGTTGCTGTGGGCACCGCTGACCCTGTCGATCGTCGCGCCGGGAAGCGCTGGCTCGGTCCTACCAACGGCCGAAGAAGCCAAGGTGATCTTCGAGCAACTCCTCGACAATGTATACGCGGCGTTTGATGCCGACGACGAAGACGCCATTTACGATCGCCTCGCCCTGAGTATTGATGGCGCGCTCATCAACGACGTGTATGCGGAGGTCTACGAGAGCCGAATCATGCGCAACAACAGCGGCGTGATCGTGGTCATCGATTCTGTGGATCACGACGACCGCCACATCGATATTCCCGAAGCGGTGTGGAAACGCCATTTCGATGTCATTTGGTCGTGGCGCGTTCACGGTTCAATTACACATCTGGGCCACACACACAAGCGAACCAACTTCTACCGCGCAGAGTTCACCGTGCGACACACGGGCGACGCGTGGAAGATCGCTTCGCAGAAGATTTTTTCGCATAAGCGGGAGGACACGGACGTGTATCCCGAAGGCCAGGCTCCCAAGGATCTCAAACCAAGCGACGCCCCCACCGTAAAGACGCCGATCATGGGTGGATCACCCAAATAGATGGTTACGGAGTCGCACACCACGGAGCTGACACCGCGAGATCGCGTCTCGTCGCATATCTCTGTATCCAATCTTGTGTGGACCTACCCCAAGGATCGACTTGATTTTGAACTGCGTGTTCCAGTGCTTGACGTGTTGCCGGGAACGAGCACAGCCTGCACGGGACCCAGCGGATCCGGGAAGAGCACGCTGTTGCAGATTGTTGCTGGCATCCTTTGGCCTGCTCAGGGTCGTGTCGTGGTGGGGCCGCTGGATCTCTCCGCAGACGCCTCGCCTGCGCCCAGCGACGCCACGCGACGCGCGTTTCGCATTCAACATATTGGCATGGTCTTTCAAGAGTTCGCGCTGCTCGATCACCTGACCGTGGAAGAGAACATCCTCCTACCCTACGCCATTCACCGTGTGCACAAGAAAACACCCGATGCCCTGAAGCGCGCCCGCGCACTTGCCGATCAAGTTGGCATCGCGAATCACCTTCACC
The DNA here is from genome assembly GCA_965222115.1 of Planctomycetota bacterium. GTDB lineage: Bacteria > Planctomycetota > PLA2 > PLA2 > JAEUHO01 > CBDCTJ01. The sequence goes on from CBDCTJ010000003.1 coordinate 123,225, forward strand.
GCTACCCAGCGTGGCTCTCGCAGGGTGAGCGCCAACGCGTCGCGGTGTGTCGTGCGGTAGTTACGCACCCGCAAGTCCTGCTGGCCGATGAACCCACGGGCAATTTGGATCCCGATACGTCGGACGTCATTGTAGAAGTCTTGCTAAACGAAGTACGCACGCGCGGTGCCTCGCTCATCATGGCCACGCACGACGTCAGTCGCATTGCGAGTTTCGATAGTCACTTGGCGCTGGACAAAACGTCAAGGGGCGCGGAGAAGGCGACATGAAGGACCTCATCGGTCTTGCGTGGCGCTACATTCGCCACTATCCGCTGCGTAGTAGCCTATTGGTGCTGTGTATTGCGTTGGTGATCGTGTTGCCGCTTGCCGTGCACCTGCTCATGGGACGCTACGAACAATCGATTCGCGGTCGTGCCGAGGCAACCCCGCTCGTTGCGGGCGCCGTGGGGAGCCGTTACGACCTCGTACTCAACTCGCTCTACTTTGCCGGACGGGTACCGCGCGCAATGTCCATGGCAGATGTGAAGGCGCTGGATACTCGCAAACCGGGAACCGTGGTGCCACTTCTCATTCGTCACCGTGCGAGTGACCATGCCATCGTGGGCACCACGCTTGACTACATGCGCGCGCGCGGCGTCACGGTTGCGAATGGTCGCGGATTGCGGGTACTGGGCGACTGTGTACTGGGTAGTGAGGTCGCACGTTCACTATCGCTTGGACCGGGCGATCACATTTTGTCGGATCGGAATCACTTGTACCGATTTGGTATGGAGTATCCACTGCGAATGCGCGTCGTGGGTGTGCTCAGCCCCACGCACGGACCGGATGACCACGCAGTCTTTACCGACATCAAAACGACGTGGGTCATGGAGGGCATCGGGCACGGACACGAGGCCGGCGAAGATCAACCCACGGACCGCGCCTCCAAGGACGCGAATGGCCAGTGGGTGTTCAATGCCGAAGCGGTGGAGTACACCGAGATCGACCCCAACAATGTGGACCGCTTTCACTTCCATGGCGATCCAAGCACGTTTCCGGTCACGGCCGTGTTGTTGTGGCCACGCAACGATCGCGAGGCGACGATCGTGCAGGGCAAGTTTCGGTCGCATCAACGAATACAGTTGCTCGCACCGTCGGGCGTGATGGCGGAGATCTTGGGCCTGGTGTCCTCGCTCAAGACGTTCTTGGATGCGAATCTCCTGCTCGTGCTGCTCGCGTGTGCGCTATTTCTCGCACTGATCGTCTTGCTCACGCTTCGCGTGCGGGCGCGAGAGATGGATACGTTGTATAAGCTCGGGTGCGCAAAGAACACGCAGGCCAAGCTCATTAGCCTTGAGTTGTTGATCCTGATTGGGGCGGGAATAGCAGTAGGATTGCTTCTTGCCTTGGGAGCTAGTGCATGGATAGCCGGACAACTACCCCTAAGTCTCTAGTCGATGCATTCGGCGCTTGGATCGCCGCCTTCGCTTCGTTCTTGTTGGCCATAACGATGACCGGGTGCAGTGATCGACCTGACGACCCCACGCCTCGCGCCATGTCGATCGACGGACCCGTGCACGTCGTAGCCAACCTGCCTCCTTACGCGAGCCTTGTTTCAATGATCGGCGGAGACAGTGTTCGCGTTCATACGCTTCGTGCAGCGGGAGACACGACGCACGGAACCTGGAAGCCAACCGACGACGACTACAAAGCACTGGACGCAGCCCACCTCATTGTGGTGCTTGGACCGGCCTTTGATGGTTGGCTTTCGTTTACGTCACTTCCCGAATCCAGCGTTTTGCACTTGGCCGAGTCAATCAAGGGCGACGAGGTCCTAATTGAGGACGAAGCGCCGCATCGCCACGGCATGGGTGCCGCGCATTCACACTACGTATTGGATCCCCATATCTGGTTTGATCCCCTGTTGTTTATGAAACATGCAGCTGCTATTACGGACGCGCTCGCCGATCGGCTACCGAAACATGCTGCATTGTTTCGCGGGCGGCTCGAACAGATCCGCGGAAGACTTCAGGCGGTCCACGAAACACTTAAGACCGTTGTGTGGCCAAAGAACACGGCAGTCTACAGCTTATCGCCGGCGTACCGTTACTTGGCAAAGCGGTATGGATGGACATGGAACCTTCTGGCAACGGATCGGGAGCAGCGTAGCAAGCAACTACAAGCCACAACACCTGCCGTTGTCGTCGTAGACCCTTCCGCAGAACGTATTGCTGCCGATGGCAAGTCGCTTCTCATGCGATCGATGCCGAGTCCCACGACGAACACCGACATTGTGACGTTTCTGGAGCACGCGGCAGACCAATGGGTCGAGGCGTCCAAGCGGTCATGACGTCGATTCCAGGCGCCGTTCGCGCGTCGATTGCTCGCCAAATCGAAACGCGGGGCCTGTAGATCCATCCCCTTGCAACGCGGGAACGTGCATGACGAATGTGGCGCCCTCTCCTTGTTCGCTGTCCGCGAATATCTCACCCCCGTGCGAGTGCACGATGCGTTCGCAGATCGTGAGGCCAATGCCCGTACCCTCATATTTGTCACGTCCGTGGAGGCGGCCAAACATGGAGAAGATCTGGGCAGCGTACTTGGGTTCAAACCCTATCCCATTGTCTTTCACGCGAATCGTCCAACCGTTGTTGCCGCCCTCTTGATATGCCTCAGCGCTGATTCGAATGTGTGGCGCGCGGTCGCTGTGACGAAACTTAATCGCGTTTTCGACTAGATTGATGAACAATTGAACGAGTTGAGACGGTACCCCCGCGATCGTGGGCAGGTCTGAGACGTGAAGCGTGGCGTCCTCTGCGACCATGCGTTCACCCAGCTCCGTGCGAGCCTCGTCTACGATCTCGTTGAGATCGACGGCTTCAAATGCTGCACCGGCACGCGAAACCCGTGCGAGTGCCAATAGATCGTCAATCAGCCGACGTGCACGCGAGGCCGCCGAGTGCGCGCGATCCAAATAGTCTCGACCGCGATCGTCCAGCCGATCTTGGTAGTCGGATACCAATCGACTGGAAAAAGCCTGAATCTTGCGCAACGGCTCCTGCAAATCGTGGCTCGCCGCATAGGCAAACTCTTCGAGTGCGCGGTTGCTTCGGAGCAAGTCCTGATTGCGCCCCCGTACTTCTTGCTCGGCCCGCGCGCGTTCGCCCGCCTCCAGGCGTAGCTCCTCGTTAATGCGCGCCAAAGCCTGTTCACTCGCCCGCAACTCGGCCTCACGGGCATCGCGTTCTTGAAGTGCGTTACCTAGCGCATTGACTGAATTCGCTAGACGACGAAGCTCGGGCGCGGCCGTCACGCGAAGCGGTTTGGCCATGCGGCCTTGAGTAAGCTCCGATAGCCCCCGGTCAATTTGAATCACGGGACGCGACGTGAGCAAGTGCGTCAGCACGGCAATCAATGCGCCCGTGCCCAACATGCCGAAAAACGTCGCAACCTGTAGCCGTTGTGCGTGCCGAGCGATGCGGGCACGCTGGGGCGCCATGTTCCAGGTTGCCACTGTGGAACCGAATGTCTCCGTGCTGATGGCGATGGGTGTACGCGAGACGAAAACGTCGGTTGCCCCGGCCGCATCGGATCGAATCCATGTAGCCAACTCCGTGCCATCGCGGTTGTGCACGGAGAGTCTGCTCAAATCGCGCAGTACGCGACCACTTTCTTCCACGACCGTTTCAAGGCCAAGCGCATCCTCGCGCACTACGGCTTCGACCGACGTGGCCGCCATGAGCGCCGTCAACTCACGACTCTGTTCCAGCAACTGGGATTCGAGGTACTGCGTCTCGGCGTCCCGTACAAACCGACCCAAGAGGAAGGCCGCGATGACGCTACAGAGTGCTACGGCGAGTATGATCTGCAACCACAGGGGCATTGCTCGCAAGGCATTCAACGGGACGATTTCCCGTCAAAAAACGCATCGTTACTTTCCATGGCTTCCCGTATCGGCTGATAGAGACCCGTGTTGCCTTCCACGAAACCGGTGGCGCCCAACGCTTTGAGTGCGACCGGGCCTTGGAACTCGCGAAACACTTTGCGCATGGCCGCAACCACCCGCGCATCGAGCTTGGACCTGGCGACCCATGGCTTGGTCACGTTATCGAAGCGATGCAAGACGCGAAGCTCGCGGCCCTTTGCCACGAGCTTCTTAAACGTCCCTTCCTTCAGCGCGCCGGCGTCGTATTCGCGGGAGGCCACGGCAATGCCGACACGGTCGTGACGACCGAGGTATTCATGCCCGGCAAGATCGCGCTTGAATATGCCATGCTTGACAAGTTCATGCTGCGCCAGGTAACGACCGATCGTGGACATCTCGTCACCAAATGCAAATCGCTTGCCCTTGAGATCGGCGATCGTTTTGATCTCGCTCTTGGGGTGCACCGCAATGACGCCGCTAAACGTTGTCTTGCCCTTCTTCGTCTCCACGGCCAACAGGTGAAGTCCCGGATTGTCACGTGTCGCCTCGACAAAGGACGCGGGGCCTAAGCGTGAAAAATCAACGCTCCCTTCAACCAGTGCGGAAACACCTTTGCGATAGGTCGGCGCCACCTCGGAGCGAATGGTCACGTTCTCTCCGAGTAACTCGGACAATCGAGTCTGGAGCACATCCAAGGTGGGGCGAAACTGCTTGATGACAACACTAACTTTGTCGGTGGCGTACACGCCAAACACGATTGCACGCGATGGCCGATTCGTATTCGTGGCCTGATTTGATGCCGACTCCCCCTTCTCACTGGCAGTCGTTGTCTGGGCATCTCCGTTGCCACAAGCAGTCAAGACAAGTGACAACACGAGGCCAGCCAACAGGTGGCCACTACGTGTAGGCTTCTGATTCTCAGACATGGCGTGGTTCTCACAGCGATTGGACATTTCAAGGGATCGGGCGTACGCGTTTCAAATTTCTTGGTGCTCGACGTCAAAGGACATACGTGTACCACCACTTGCTGGCGTCGAGACGACCAATTGCCCCCCGAGCAGCGCAACCGCCCGGTCCACTATGGCGAGTCCAACGCCGGTTCCCGGAAACTCCACATCGGGATGCAGAGAGCGAAACAGGGAGATCGCATCGGACGCCCGTTCCGGGTCGAGCCCAATACCGTTGTCCTCAACGAAGAACGTTTGTCGAGTCCGATCCGGGCCGTTCGTGGAACCGATCGAAATTCGTGGGGATGGCGACGCAGCGACGGCCTTGAGCGCATTGGACGTCAACTGTTCCGCAATCATCGCAAACAGACGCCGCGAGGTACAGACCGGGACCATGGGTGACAACGCTACATCGACGCGCTGTTCGGGATCCAATGATGCGTGGGTCCGCAGCGCCTCATGAAAGACAGCCGTGGGGTCAACAGGCTCGGCGTCAAGGGGAAGGGTACGCATGCGCGAGAGGGAGAGAATCGCCTCGATCATTTCACGAAGTCGCTCGGCGGCGCGGCGTATCCGATGAAGAAAGTCCTGCCCTTCTTCGTCTAGTCGTTCCGCATGATCGCGCAAGAGAATCTTCGAAAACCCGTCAAGACTTCGCAAGGGAGCACGGAGATCGTGAGAAATCGCGTACTCAAGATCCGCAAGCTGGCGCCGGACAGATGCCAGCGGATCTTCACGCGCCACGTGGTCGCCCCGTGCCTGCGTAAGCGTCTCGTTGGGTCTCCCTGGCGACGGGTTTCCGGCGGGGCGATCACTCATACGTTGGAACTTGCGCAGGTGCTAATGTGGCGGAAGTTCGACGATCGAAAACCAGTACCGTCCCAAGGTACGCATGGCTTCCACGAAACCGTCAAAGGTCACGGGCTTCGTCACAAATGAACTCACGCCCAGATCGTAGGTGCGCACAATATCCTCTTCGGCGCGCGATGTAGTCAACGCAACGACCGGAATGCGTCGCAAATCGGGATCGCTCTTGATTTCTTTCAACGCCTGTCGCCCATCTTTCTTGGGCATGTTTAGATCGAGGAGAATCAAACCCGGTCGAGGCGATGTGGTTGGGTCCTCGTAGCGACCTCGGCGATGGAGGTACTCCATCAGTTCTTCACCGTCACCGACATGATGCAACTCGTTGACGAGTCGGTTTTCCTTTAGCGCATCTTCGATGAGTAACACGTCATCTGGATCGTCTTCGGCGAGGAGAATCACGATCGGCGACTGATCGTCCGGGGCTTTACGCAGATAGCTCATGCCAAGACGATACCGATGGGACCACGCGCGGCGCCCAAATTGCTGAACGAAGACGAGTACGCCCTCCGCTGCGGCGCCAGAAACTAGGGATCCGCGGCGTTCGGGGGTGGGTTTAGGGGTATCCTGACGTTCAGATTCGGACTCTCGGGGCATCCTCTCTGAGAACGTAGGAAAAGCGAGCATGGAACCAGGCCGGGCCTTCCGAAAGCCGCTGCGGGTGTTGCTCCTGGAGGACGACGAGGACGATGCCATCCTCACCGTGCGCGAATTGCGTCGCTATGGACTCAATCTTGAGTGGGTTCGCATTGTGCAGACCGAAGGCGAGTATCGCGAGTATCTCGACGACACGCTCGACTTGATACTTGCCGACCACGTGTTACCTGGCTTTGACTCCGAGCGTGCGCTCGACCTGCGCAATCGCATGGCCCCCGCCGTTCCCTTCATCGTTGTGTCCGGCAACATTCCCGAAACGCTGGCCATCCAATTGATGCGCCGCGGCGCAGTGGACTTCCTTATGAAAGACCGACTGAGTCGGTTGGGGCCCGCCGTCGAGTCGGCGATTCGTCTCTCCACACTGCAACGAGAATCCGGCGTATTGCAGGATCCACTCACGCAATTGCCCCGAACCGCGCCGCTGCTTCAGCTCATCGGTCAAGCCATCGAATCAGCCCGCCCCGTGCATGCCCCGCCGCTCGGACCTGCTCGTTTAGACAGCGTGCGCTTCGCCGTACTCATGATCGACGTCGACCGCATTCAGAATATCAATGCGAGTATGGGCTTCGAATCCGGGGACCGCGTACTGATCGAGATCGCTCGGCGACTCGAAGCCGTGCTGGAAGACAGTCACACGTTGGCGCGCGTGGGCGGTGACAAATTTGGCGCGCTGATTGAGGGTTTGGGCAATCGCACGGATGCACTGGCCCTCGCCGAACGCATTCATCACCGCCTGGCAACACCGATGAACATCGATGGCGAGGACATGTTCGTCTCCGTCTGCATCGGTATTGCGCTCAGCAACCCGAGCTACATCAACGCTGAAGAGATCTTGCGCGATGCCGAAACCGCCATGTATCGCGCCAAACGTCGTGGACGCGCACGACACGAAATTTTCGAGAGTCAAATGCGCGTACGCGCCAAAAACATATTGCGGACCGAAGCCGAACTGCGTCGCGCTCTTGAGCGCCGCGACTTTCACCTCGAATACCAGCCCATTGTGAGCTTTGGCACTGGACGGATTGCGGGCTTTGAGGCATTGATTCGTTGGAACCATGCCGAGCGGGGCAAGGTCACGCCGTCGGTCATCATTCCGATTGCAGAAGAATCGGGTCTCATCGTGCCTATTGGCCGCTGGGTATTGGAGGAGGCCACGCGTCAACTGTCGTCGTGGCAGGCGCGTTGGCCGCAGGCCAAGGACGTGTACATGGCCGTGAACGTGTCGGCGCGACAGTTCAGCAGCGCGGATTTCGTAAGGGACGTGGACGAAGTGCTGAGGCAGTCGGGCGTGGAAGCCAAGTCGCTAGCACTTGAACTCACGGAAACTGTGTTGATGCAGAGTGACTCCGAAGGCGTGAGTCAGCAGTTCCGCCAGTTGCAGAATATGGGTGTGCGTGTGCTGCTTGACGACTTTGGTACGGGCTATTCGTCGCTCAGCTACCTGAGCCGCTATCCCGTGGATGGCATCAAGATCGATCGTTCGTTCGTGGGCACGATTGAAGGACAGCGCTACAACCGCGCCATCATCTTGATGATTCTTGGCCTCGCCAAATCTCTCAATCTGCCCGTGATTGCTGAAGGCATCGAAACCGAGACTCAGAAACGGGAACTCGCGCAACTTGGCTGCAGCCTCGGACAGGGCTATCACTTATCGCGCCCGCTGCGTCCCGACCAGATTCATGAAGTATGGGAAACCGATGAGCAATCGGCTGCGCCGTAGCCGCCGACTCGCGTGTACATGCATCAACGAAATCATGCGTCAAAACGAAGAGAGGCGCGCCCGGCATGGAACGGACGCGCCCATTGCTTTTCGTTCGAATGGCTACTCGCTACTTCGGTTTCTTACCTGCCTTGAGGAGCGGCCCGAGCATCTGTGCACAGCCGGGCTGTTTGCCGGGCGCGCGCCCCCCACCGCTGGGCGGAAATCCACCCTGCGGAAATCCGCCGCCCTGCGGAGCACCGCCACCAGGAGGAAAGCCGCCCTGTGGAAAGCCGCCGCCTTGACCCTGCGGGGGATATCCGCCTTGCGGGAACCCGCCACCTTGAGGCTGTTGCGGGGCGCGACCTCGAAGGATATCGCCAAGGATGTCGCCGATGCCGCCACCCCTCGGGATCTGCCGTTCTTCATGCTCGAGGATTTGCGGAAGCCGTTGTTGGTCGTAACCACCGGTGGGTTGTGAACGACGCTGGCCAAGCACGCCGAGCACAAGCGGCGCGAGAATCGTCATCAATCGATTGATCGTTGCGGAATCAAGCCGAATGAAACCACCGAGGGCCGATGAGATCGCGTCGAGATTGTCACCAAACACGTGGCGAAGAATGCCTGCACCGGGGCCAGCCTCGGGATAGTCGATCACGTCTTCAATGCGATTCAGCACGGCGCCGTCATGATCTTTTTCAATTGCGCGGTAGAGCGCGGCAGCGCCCTGAGGATCGCGAACATTGTTGGACAGTGCCTTGAACAATAGCGGCACGGCGGCGTCGACGGCGGCCGACGCTTGTTGGGGCTGGGAACGAATGCTGCGACTAATACGATCGAGGTGATTGCGTTGCAGTGCGGCTGTAAGTTCGCTCGCCATAGAATTGGACGACATATCGATTCTCCTGGTCAGGCTTCACGGACACGCTGCCTTGTAGACACTTGCGTCAACCCAAACCGGGGTCGCGACGTGCATGCCCATGAAGTGTGGGCGACCATACCAGAAACAGGGCGAAGCAGGGCTTTGAGGGGGAACGCGGGGGAACGCGGGGGAACGCTACGCGTCTACGGGCTTTTCGCGCACCTCTTCAAGAGCCACCTTGTAGACAATGCCAGCCAAGACGGCCCCGGCGATGGGCGCAACCCAGAACAGCCAGAGTTGCTTGAGTGCCGCCGCGCCCTCGAAGATCGCCGGGCCCGTGCTGCGCGCTGGATTCACTGAGGTGTTTGTTACAGGAATACTAATCAAGTGGATCAAGGTGAGGCCCAACCCGATGGCGAGCCCCGCCATCCCAGGTGAGGCGAACCGATCTGTAGCGCCAAGGATGATGAGCAGGAAGAAGAACGTCATCGCGAACTCGGTGACGAGTGCGGCAATCATTGAGTAGTTTCCGTTCTTCGGTGAACGCCCCTCAAAGCCATTGGACGCAAAGGCGCCGTCCTTAATCTCAAAGCCCGCACGACCGGTGGCGATGACGTAAATCAGCCCGACGCCCGCCAAAGCGCCAAGAACCTGGGCAATGATGTAGGGCACGGCCTCCTTCGCTGGGTGGCGACCCGCGGCGATGAGCCCCAGGGTGACCGCCGGATTGAGGTGGCAACCGGAAATGTGGCCCACGGCGTAGGCCATGGTCAAAACGGTGAGCCCAAAGGCGATACTGATGCCGAGGATGCCTACGTGATTTCCGGCGAGCACGGCCGTGCCGCACCCACCCAGAACCAACCAAAACGTGCCATAAAACTCGGCTGTAAGCTTGCGCCCCATAATGCCTCCCGGTGCGAACTGTATTGGTGCAAAGTGATTTGGTGCGCCTCGATCCTGAATGCCGCGCGCGCCGCCTGCGGCTCCTCTCGTACCACAAACGAAGTCCAAACATCAAGGCAGAGCCCAACGTGAGGCGTTCCGGACGATCCCGCAGATCCAAAAGCTCAGCCAATTGTCTCTTGCGGGCCTCGGCGGGGCGTTATCACGCGGGCCTACGACCTGGCAGCGGCATTTGGGCTATTGCAGGTAGTTCCTCGTAGATCGAACGAAAGAGAAGACCCGGTGTAGTGGCGGACTGCACGTTCGCGGCCCGTCACGCGTGAAGCGGAAGCTACGTGAAAACGAGGCGCTGCTCCGCACACCGTTTGAAAGGACTGCTATGAAGACAACTTTGACTATCGCGCTTGCTGCCATGCTTGCCTTCCTCCCCGCTTGCGGTGGCGACTCGGCTGTCATGAGCCTTGACGACGCCAAGGCCATGCTCACCAAGGGCATGAAGCAGGGCAACGACATCAAGAGCGCGTTCGACGGCATCACGGACGAAGCCACGGCCAAGTCGGCGCTTCCCAATCTCACCAAGTGGATTCCCGCACTGACGAAGTCGCAGTCGGCGCTCTCAGCGCTTCCGAGTTCACTGACCGATAAGATGCCCGACTTCAAAAAGTTTGGTGGCCTCTTCGACGGCATCAAGGCCAAGGCCATGGAACTCTTGAAGAACGCCGCCATCAAAGGTGTGCTCGGCAAGGTATTGGGCGCATTCGGTAAGTAGTCGCGCATCCGATCGGCGCGTCACGCGTCAATCGATTCAATACGCGTGGGCCTGTTTCCGTTTGGAAGCGGGCCCATTCTCTTTTTTGATCCGCCGGAAGACTAGGCGTCGCCGCGGAGCAGAGCGCGGCGATAATCGCGATTGAGATCGCCGATGAACGAGACGCTGATCTCCTTGGGGCACGCGCCTTCGCAATCGAATGTGTTCGTGCAAGCGCCAAAGGCCTCCGCATCCATGGCTTCCACCATGCCTAGCGCGCGACGATTGCGCTCAGTTTGCCCCTGAGGAAGATTCGCCAAATGGCCCACCTTGGCGGCCACGAAAAGCATGGCCGAGGCGTTCTTGCACGCGGCCACGCAGGCGCCGCAACCGATACACGCGGCGGCATCGAATGCGTATTCCGCTTCGTCTTTCGGTATCGGAATCAGATTGGCGTCGGGTGCACCGCCGGTGTTCACGCTCACGTAGCCACCGGCCTGCTGAATGCGATCAAACGCCGTGCGATCGACGACCAAATCGCGAATGACGGGGAACGCCTTGGCGCGCCACGGCTCAATCACAACGGTGTCGCCATCCTTGAATCGCCGCATGTGCAATTGGCACGTGGTGGTGCCCTTGTCGGGGCCATGGGGACGCCCATCGATCATGAGCGAACACGTTCCGCAAATGCCCTCGCGGCAATCGTGATCGAATGCGATGGGGTCATTCCCCTCAGCGAGCAATTGCTCATTGAGAACATCGAGCATCTCAAGAAACGACATGTGCTCGCTGACGCCATCGAGCGAATAGGTTTCCAAACGACCGGCATCATCGGTACTCTTTTGCCGCCAAACACGAAGGGTAAGCTTCACAGATAGGCTCCTTAACCCGCGCTACTTGTAGCTCCGCGTGGTGAGTTCTACGCGCTCGAAATCGAGTTCTTCTTTGTGACGGCGGGGCGTCTTGCCCTCGCCTTGGTATTCCCACACGGCCACGTGGGTGTAGTCCTCGTCGTTGCGCGCGGCCTCACCTTCCGCCGTACAGTATTCCTCGCGGAAATGACCTCCGCACGACTCCTCGCGCTCCAACGCGTCGCGGACCATGACCTCGGCAAACTCCAAGAAGTCGGCCACACGACCTGCTTTTTCAAGTCCCACGTTTAGGCAAGCACTTCCACCCGCCACGCGCAGATCTTCCCAAAACTCCTGACGGAGCGCTGGAATCTCTTCCAGTGCCTTCTTGAGGCCGTCGGCATTACGCGACATGCCGCAGCGATCCCACATGATCTGGCCAAGCGCACGGTGGAACGAATCCGCGGATCGTTTGCCGGAAATCGAAAGCAATTTACTAATGCGCGCCGTGGCTTCCGCCTCGGCCGATGCAAATTCGGGCGCATCGCTCGACACCTTGGCCGGGCCTGCTTGCGCCAAGTAGTTGCCAATGGTGTAGGGCAGGACGAAATAGCCGTCGGCCAAGCCTTGCATGAGCGCACTGGCGCCCAGTCGATTGGCGCCGTGATCAGAAAAGTTGGCTTCGCCAATCACGTGCAACCCCGGCACATTGCTCATGAGGTTGTAGTCAACCCACAAGCCCCCCATCGTGTAGTGCACGGCGGGATAAATGCGCATGGGCACCTTGTAGGGATTCTCGTCGGTAATCTTTTCGTACATGTGAAAGAGATTGCCGTAGCGCGCGCGAATCGCGTCTTCGCCCAAACGACCGATGGCGTGAGCAAAGTCGAGATAGACGCCCAGACCTGTGGGTCCCACACCGCGGCCTTCGTCGCAGGCGAGCTTTGCGGCACGCGATGCCACGTCGCGCGGTACCAAGTTGCCGAAACTCGGGTAGCGACGCTCCAAGTAGTAGTCGCGATCCGATTCAGGAATGCTGCTGGGAGGACGCTTGTCGCCAATCTCCTTGGGCACCCACACGCGACCGTCGTTGCGCAGCGATTCGGACATCAACGTGAGTTTGCTCTGGTAGTCGCCGCTCACGGGAATGCATGTGGGGTGAATCTGCGTGAAGCATGGATTGGCGAAACCGGCCCCGCGGCGATACGCACGGAAACTGGCGGTCACGTTGCTGCCCTTGGCATTGGTCGAAAGGTAGTAGGCATTGCCGTAACCGCCTGTGGCCAAAACCACGGCATCGGCCGCATGCGACGAAATCGTGCCGCGCACCAGGTCGCGCGTCACAATGCCCACCGCACGGCCACCGCTCAGCACCAAGTCGAGCATTTCCGTGCGCGGAAACATGCGCACTTTGCCCTTGGCAATCTGACGACTCAGGGCGCCATAGCAACCGAGCAACAATTGCTGTCCCGTTTGGCCACGGGCATAAAACGTTCGTGAAACCTGCGCGCCGCCGAAGCTGCGGTTATCGAGCAATCCGCCGTACTCACGAGCGAACGGTACACCCTGCGCGACGCATTGATCGATGATGCTGTTGCTGACTTGCGCCAAGCGATATACGTTGGCTTCGCGCGAGCGGTAGTCGCCACCCTTGATGGTGTCGTAAAAGAGCCGCCAAATGCTGTCGCCGTCGTTGGGGTAGTTCTTGGCGGCGTTGATGCCACCTTGGGCGGCAATGCTGTGTGCCCGGCGCGCGCTGTCTTGAAAGCAAAACGCGTCTACGTCGTAGCCGAGTTCCGCGAGCGAGGCCGCGGCGGAACCACCGGCGAGCCCCGTACCCACGACGATGACGCGAAATCCGCGTTTGTTGGCCGGATTGACGAGTTTCATGGTGGACAAATGGTGCTGCCACTTGTCTTCGAGCCGCCCGGAGGGCGTATTGGCGTTGAGCTTCATATTAGTTCACGCCTCCTGGCAGCTTGATGAGTCCGAAGAACACGGCGAGCGGCATGGAGCAGTTGCCCACCACAATCAGTCCCGCGACGAGCCAACCCAAGAGCGCTGTAAGTGGCCGATAACTGGGTCGATTGATGCCCAATGTCTGGAACAGACTGCTCACGCCGTGCTTTAGGTGAAATCCAAGCAAGATCATGGCCACCACGTAGGCGATGGTCACCGGCGCCTGCTGGAAGCCAAGCACCACCATGGAAAAGACGTCGTGTCGGCCCAGTTCGTCCACAGCTTTGTAGTGTTCTGGGTGCGTCACGCCCAAGGTGAGATGCAGTAGGTGGAATACGAGAAAGGCAAGGATGATGAGCCCACTCATGACCATGGTGCGGGACGCAAGGGCGCTCAAAATTGGGCGATGTTCGTTGTAAGCAACCGGTCGCGCGGCCGCATTTCGAAGTGAAAGTCGCATCGCGCTGGCGATGTGCACGATGAATATGCCAAGCAAGCCAATGCGCGCCACCCATAGCAGCGGACCCATGTCTTTGAGGCCTTGGGCGTAGCTATTGACGGCATCTTGCCCCTTGAAGATCAAGAGGTTTCCAGCCATGTGGGCCAGTACGAAAAGCAACAACGCTGCGCCCGTGAGCGCCATGATGTACTTCGTTCCGATGGAACTGCGAAGGCCCCGAACGATTCGGGGACTCCCGTCGCTTGCGTGCATTGCACCCTCCCGCGATTGGGCCTTTTGGCGGACCATGAAGGCCCACCGCACCATGGTATCGGCGGAGGACTTCGCACCTTCTTGTTCGTCCAGTGAGATTCACACAAATCGTGATGCGCGTCGGGCCGCGGTTGCGCTCACGGGTCACGCCTTCAAACTGAGCGCGTTCGCGGCATCACGACCGCGTCGCAATTCCGCATGGAGCCCGACCAACGTCATGGTGGATTGGCCCGACGAGCGCACGGTAGGCGTCTTGCTTTACCCCCATTTCGATCTGCTCGCAGTAACGGCGCCGATGCACGCCTTCGGCATGCTCAAGGGCGTATTCGATTGCGTGTTACTCGCCCAATCCACAGAGCCCGTCGCCAGTACGCAAGACGTCGCATTGACGGCCAGTCGGTCACTCGAAGACGCTGGCGAACTCGACATGCTCGTGATCCCCGGTGGCGCAGGTGCGCGCGAGTTCGTTCGCAACGAATCCGCCTTGGCGTGGCTCACCGAGGCTGCCGCATCGATGGAATTGATTCTCACAATCTCCACGGGCAGCGTGCTGCTCGCCGCCACCGGCATTCTTGACGGCCGCCGCGCTACCACATCCTCGCGGGCACTCGGCTGGGCCCGCGAAACCGCCCCGCGGGTCACCTGGGAACCCAAAGCACGATTCGTTGACGACGACTCAGTCATCTCCGCCGCGGGTGTGGGCGCGGGCCTCGACGCCACGTTGCATGTCATTAGTCGTCTCACGGCCGACGACGTGGGAGACAACATCGCGCGAAGCATGGAGCACGTGTGGATCAAGGATGCGAGGGAAGATCCGTTTGCTTGATCTGGGTGCACTTCTTCGATGAAGAGAGCTCGCTCCAAGGGCACCAAGTTCACCAAGCGCATCCGGGGTAGGAGACGTTGCGTTTCATTGGAATCGTGAAAGCAAGGAGGCCCCAACGGGGGCCTAAGTTGATAGCGAAGGGTGCACGACGAGCGCAGCGAGGAGAAACCCTGGATGCAACCGGGTTCTTGATTTCGCCGATCGGCGCGAAGGAAAGGAGGCGATGAAACGACTGATGCGCGAAAACCAAACACAGGAACACGCCTAGATGCGTGTCGGAGATTGGGCGGGTCGAAGACCCGACCCAATCGAAGATCCTGAGTAAGCACAAGCGAATCTCTGATTCGCGCGGTGCGCATCGAAGGGCCGAATCAAGAGGAGCGTGAATTGGGCAATAGCGAGTTTGCGCCCCGTACAACTCGGTGCTGGGAGCAAGAGGGCCGACTCCAGAGTGGACGTTTGCGTGAACGCGCTATTCGGTGCCCGGAGCGAATAGGCGTCTGCGTACACCGTTACCCGTCACCCTTTACCCGGACTTCTGTGTGAGCATCCGATTACCCATTCGCGTGGAACGTAGACGGGAACGTCATATGGCGCCATGAGCTTCCTCATCTCCTGCGCAAATATACCGAATACGCAGCACGCAAACGCCATCGCCGGCCGCGTTCCACAACAATGTCAAGGGCCATGGAGGGTAGCCCAGGGCTAGCGCAAGCGCAGCCCTGGGTCCTCGTCCTCACCCCAAATCCCCGCCCTGTATGGGCGGCGGAATCGATCGAACATGCAACGGTCCAACGTCCTAAACGTCGTGCTACGGCGCCCCAGCAAACAGGAACGGCGCCCAGTAGTACGGATCGGGATGGGTCTTCATGAGCTCTTTGCGTGCCGCGTGAAGCGCCTCACAGGGAGACAGGGTATCGCCTTCAAACATACGTCGGTATAGCGAAGTCATGAGCTTGGCCGTGGATTTGTCGTCCACCGGCCACAAGCTCGCAATGCACGACCGAGCACCGGCGAAACAAAAGCCCCAAGGCAGCGCCAGCATGCCCTCGTTTTGATCGAGCTTGCCAGCGTGACTCTCGCACGCAGAAAGCACTACCAACTCAGTGCCTTCCAAGCGCGAACGCCAACGTTCAAGCAGATCACCCAAACTCAAAAACCCGTCGTTGTCGGAGACAGGTACGCGCGGTGTAGTAAGTGCCAAGCGGGAGGCGCGCGCCCCTTGGTCCGGCTCAATGATGCCGTGAGTAGCGAGGTGCAGGATGCGCGGGGAATCCGACGCCTTGAATAGCGCCGCTTCGGTTGCCTGCTCGCGCAATAGTGTGCGGACTGACACCCTCTTTCCCGACGCCTCAAGCAACTTCTCTAGTGCGCGGACCTCGTCACCCGTTCCGGGAATGCGAGCCAGACTGCCGCCGCGAAGCACGCCCGGGGTCACCCGCGCAAGAACCTTGGGGCCCGCAATCGGAGGCGGCTCCTTGGCGAGAAAGACACCGATGCGTCCGGGCTCCAGGGTAGCGGTTCGAGTGGTGCCTTCGCGTTCGTAAGTGAGAGGAATCTCTTTGGTTTCTGGCTTAATGCCGCGAATCGCTTTGACCAAGTCTTCGTGAGTGGCCGTCCGCATGCGGCCATAGGCAGTAATCACGTCTCCGGGTCGAAGCTTCAACTTGGCAGCCTGCGAGCCCGGTGAGATGTCGTTGACAACGATTCCTTCTTTGGGCCAACGCACTGCCCCATCGAACACCGGGTCTCCCACGGCCACAACCGACAAGTTCCCGGTAGCCTTCGGACGTGCCTTCAACGCGGAAAGTACCGCAGCCGATGCCGCATAGGCGATCGGTGGACCCTCCTGCGCCCAATAGCCCGGCTTATCGCCATCGTTTGAAACAACCAGTGCCTCAAACGGCAGCTGATGAAGTATGCCATGGGGAAGCACGTACACGCGCGATGCGCTCTTTACATCATTCCAGACCGCTTCGGGGAGCAGCATCTTGAACAACGTCGTGCCAGGATGCTTCGCTGCGTCTGACCGTGTTGCACCCTTTGCCGCAAGGACTTTGCGATACGCGTGAACCGCGCTAGCGATCGCCATGGAAGTGATCGGCGCCTCTTCCGTGCCAAGGCGATGAGCGACAATGCCGTCTCTTGAAACCACGAACACAAACGAGTGTTCTCCCAGGCTATAGGCCAGCATGCGTTCCTTATCTTGGAGCAATGCACGCATCTGTTCAGCCTTCAGTGGCCGTCCCTCCGGCAAGGCCTGGCGGATCAAAGACAACCGTGTTCGCAGCGCCTTTTCGTAGGTGGCACGCGTATCGATTTCGACCTTCCTAAGCGCTTGTATTTCCTTTCGACGTCCGGCTTGCTGCGCCCGTGCTACATCGGACGACGCGACAGTCACTGCCGAGAATGCGTCATCCACCTCTCGAGCGGCTTTCTCGATGCGCGCCACCAATGAAGTGTCGCCTCGTTTAGAAGCTTGACGCTTCGCGACCTGGACAGGATCGTCCTGACCTCGCTGCAAGAGGTCCAGCATCTCCCGACCCCGACTGCGCTCCAGCGTCTCAACCGCTTGCTCTGCATGCCCCAGCATCAAATGCGCTCGAATCATGAGCGGAAACGGATCCCACCGTCGCAGTGAGGCCAGATATCGCACGCGCCCCTCGCTTCCCAGTTCGGCTGCTTCGGATCGTCGCACTTCCAACTGCGCGGCTGCGGGGCCAAGGGCCTGTTGTGCCTGAGCAATGTTTCCCTCCTATAGGTATAGGTCGCTCAAAAACACGTGGGCGATGTAACAATTGGGCCAGTGGATTCGTTTGCCGATTCGTACCGCCTCCATGGCAGTTCTCTTGGCTTCGCTCCTTCGCCCCAAATCGGCAAACGAGACCGCTAGGTTGTGAAAGCTCACAGCCACATCCGTGTGCTCTCCTGAAAACAAGCGCTTTCTCATTTCTAGCGCCTCTTTGTAGTAGGAATGCGCTTCGTTTGCCTTGCCAAGGCCCTGAAGTACAGCGCCCAAGTTGTTTAGGCTCAAAGCCACATCGGGATGGTCTCCTGATAACAGGCGCCTTCGCATCTTTAGCGCTCTCTCGCAGTAGGAAAATGCCTCGTTGGCTCTACCAAGACTATCGAGTACACAACCCAAGTTACTCAGGCTCACAGCCACGTCCGGGTGGTCCCCTGAAATTACGCGCATTTGCATCGCTAATCCCTGCTCGTAGTAGGGAAGCGCCTCGTTGGCTCTACCAAGACTGTCGAGTACATAACCCAGATTGTTCAGGTTCATGGCCACCTCGGGATGGTCCCCGGAATACACGCGCTTCCGCATCGCTAGCGCCTTCTCGTAGTAGGGAAGCGCCTCGTTGGCTTTGCCGAGATCTTGAAGTACACCGGCCATGTTGTTCAAGCTCGTGGCCATTTCGAGATGGTTACCTGAAGACAAGCGCCTTCGCATCTTTAGCGCTTTCTCGTAGTAGGAAAACGCCTCGTTGACTTTGCCAAGGCTGTTCAACACAGCGGCCAAGTTGTTTAGGCTCATGGCAACATCGGGATGGTCCTTTGAGAACAAGCGCTTTCGCATTGCTAACGCTTCCTCGCAGAAGGGAAGCGCCTCATTGGCCTTGCCAAGGCTATTCAGTACAAGACCCAAGTTGTTCAAGCTCGTAGCCACACTCGGATGGTCCCCTGAATACAAGCGCTTACGCATCGCTAGTGCTTGCTCGTAGTAGGAAAGCGCCTCGTTTGTCTTGCCAAGGTCTTGAAGTACAGTGCCCAAGTTATTTAGGCATGTGGCCACACTCGAATGGTCCTCTGAATATAAGCGCTTAAACATCGCTAACGCTCTCTCGTAGTAGGAAAGCGCCTCGTTGGCTTTGCCGAGATCTTGAAGTACACCGGCCATGTTGTTCAAGCTCGTGGCCACGCCGGAGTGATTTCCCGAAAACAGACGCATTCGCATCTTTAGTGCTTTCTCGTAGCAGGAAAGTGCCTCATCGGGCTTGCTAAGCCTTAGAAGCGCGCCAGCCAAGTTGTTCAAACTCAAAGCCACCTTCGGGTGATCCCCTGAATACAAGCGCCTTCTCATTTCTAGCGCCTCTTTGTAGTAGGAACGCGCCTCGTTTGCCTTGCCAAGGCTTAGAAGTACATAGCCCAAGTTGTTTAGGCTCAAAGCCACATCCGGATGGTCTCCTGAAAACAAGCGCTTATACATCTCGTGCGCTCTTTTGTAATAGGAAAGCGCATCGTCGGCCCTTCCAAGGCCGTCCAAAACAGATGCCAAGTTGTTTAGGCTCGTAGCCACAGCGGGGTGGTCCCTTGAGAACAAGCGCATTCTCATCTCTAGTGCTTGCTCGTGGTAGGGAAGCGCCTCGCCAGCTTTGCCAAGACTCTCGTAGGCGACGGCCAAGTTGTTTAGGCTCATTGCCACAGCCGGATGCTCTCCTGGAAATAAGCGCCCATGCATCTCGAGCGCTTCTTTGTAGTAAGGAAGCGCCTCACTGGCTTTGTCACTATCTTTAAGTGCACCGGCCAATTTATCTAGGCAGATTGCAAGCTCTTTATGGTCCTTCTTACGTGCGCGAAGCAACTGAATCGCCGCCTTGTAGTCCCTGATCGCCTCTTCGTGTCGGCGGGCCTCTCTATGCGCATCCCCTTGCTCGCGAAGTTTCCGAGCCTTTACAACCTCCGAGTCCTCGGCACCATCGGCCTCCGCTTTCGGCTCCTCGGTTTTCGGTGCGTCCTCGGCCGCGATCGACCCACTTCCCAACACCAATAGTGCAACCAACAACGCGCGTGAAAAAGCCAACTTCATGGAGCCACCTCCCGCCGCAGTGTCTGCGCGGCAGCCATTGGCGTCAAGAAAACTGGGAAACGGCGCGAGGACGAGTAACTCACACTTCATGCTTAGCTCGAGACTCGCTCTCCCTCCCCAAACTTGAATCGTTGATTGGCTGCTCGATACGCTCTGTAGTGAGAGATGGAACTATTCGCTGCGAGGCTGAGTTCCGCGAATCTGAGGCGGCAGCCAACGGCATGTGTTCTCTCTGCGACTCTGCCACGCTGCGTCTCTGCGTGAGATAACCCACTCCCGGCGAACAGGCTCGCGATTCGAGTGCAAAGATCACGTCCTACCGATTCCTCGGCCGCACGGTGAACTTCAAGTTGCGCTGCGACAGGTCAATGCCGGAACGGCGCTCCATCAGTGTGGTGCCGTCTTTCTGGGACTTGTACACCGAAATCTCCAATCGCTCCTTCGCATCGGCGGGTACGTAAAGTCGAAATTCACCCAGTGCGTTGGTCGTTTCCTTCAAGTTGAATCCGGCAAACTGTCCGTATACCTGTACGTTGGCGCCCTCTACCGCTCGCCCTTGCGAATCAACAACGACACCCGACATGATTTTGGGCGGCGTAAGAGCAACGGTCAGCGTGTCGTCCGATGGACGTACGTTCTTGACGGCCACGCGACCGAGGCGGCTACGATCGCTCTTAGGGGGATGTACGATGACAAGCAGCGGCATGGCGGTTAAGTCTGAAATCGTGGCCATGCCCCGCTTATCCGTCTTTGGATGTTCGGCATCCAATGTTGGCGTGGGACGCACGTCAATGGTTGCGCGTTCTACAGGCGCGCCCGCTGTGTCCTCAACGCGAATAGTAAGTGTGAGGTCCTTGGGGACGCGCTTCGCGCGCAGCGTAATGAGCGGTCCGTCACCCTTGACATCGAGTGCCTGTGCAAACCAAGGTACTTGTAGGTTCTTGTGTCCCTTCTTTGATCGTCGAAAGACGTTTCCTTGAAATTGAACGTCGACCGCAACTCCGAGTGGCACCAACAACCGGAATGCACCCTTCCCATCGGTCGTGGCGGAGTCCACCTGGTGGCCGGCGCGTTTGGCACTCACGAAAGCGCGCTCGAGCGGCGTGTCGTCGGCGAGTAACACGCCGTGAACCACCGCTGCGCGCTTCAAGACAATCGTGTGTGTCTTCTCTCTCACGGCAAGGCGCACGGCGTCGGGGGTCAAATAGACCTCCTTTGAGTCGACCATCCCACCCTCGTAGGCAACGAGCGCCCGCGTAACGCGCAGTGGCAACACAAACGAAATGCACCCATCGGCGTCTGTGTCGTTGTAGGTTTCTTCGCCCCCTTCGGGCTCGATTCGGAAGAACGCCTCTTTGATTGGCTCACCGTCTTCGTTCACAACAAGGAGACTCAGCTTGTGAGTGGGTTGAAACTGAAGCCGGATCGACGGATGCGTGTTACCAGCGCGCAAAGTTAGGGATTGAGTCACGACGTCACCGCGCGTTCCGGCCTGAACGACATAACTACCGGGCGCTAGATCGGGAAAGGCGAACCGACCGTCTGCACCCGTACGCGTCTCTTCTTGGCGCCCGTAATCCAAGTCGACGGATTCACCGCCATCACGTCGCAATCGTCCCGCGTCGTCATTTGCGCCCTGGATAGAAACGTAGAGTCCGGTTCGCGGCGCGCCATCGGCATCCACGACAGCTCCGGTAAGCGCAACGCCGCTTGGGACTACAATTTCACCAAGATCCACTTCGTTCGCTGACGCTACAGGAGCATCGAAATCCGTGAGATACCTGCCGTAGCCCGGTGACTGAATGACAACGCTGTGGACAATGGATGGCGTAAGACCGTCAAACGAAAACAATCCGTCGCCCGATGCGACGCCATGGGCGGTGGAGATGCTCTGACGCGAATCCACGAACTTGGAACCGACAACACTCACTCGGGCGCCCGATAGCGGATTTCCCGATTCATTGACTGCTCGGCCACGTACGGAGAATCCTCGCACAAGTGCAAAGTCGACCGTCTTCTTGTTGGCCACATCGTACGATGCACGCGCGTAGCCGGGGGCTAGCACATGAATGTCGTGATATCCATTACCCGTCCAGCCGCCGAGCGCATACCGTCCCTCTTCATCGGCACGAGTCTCCTTGTGAAACACCCAGCCCATGCCAACGCGCGCACCGGCGATGGCTCGTCCGGTCACCGCGTCGGTCACAGTGCCCGTTACGAGGCGCCCCTTAGGAATCGTCAGTGTCATCGTGCGAGAGCCTGATTCGGGAAGCCGGTGAGTCTCGTAGTCGTCCATCCAACCACCCAGATGATTATCGTTGGCACTGATACGAAATGACCAACCGGGCGGAAGATTTGCAAACGTATGCTTGCCATCTGCATCCGTCGTCGCCTTGATGTCATGACCGTAGTCGCCGCTGCTGTCAAACAGACTGAGCTCGAGTGAGACAGACGGAAGCACATCGCCGTTTTCGCCTTGCGTTGTCACGTGCAACGCGACACCACGATGCAGAACGAGTTTCACATACGAGGCTTGCGTCAGGTTCTTTCGAGTGAGCGATGCATAGCCTTCCAGTCGGACGTTCACATGAATGGATTCGCCCTGCCGCACGGGGAGCGCAAACGTTCCATCCGTAGCGCTGTAGGTGCTCGCACCATACGCAGGTTCGTCATATCGGTCTGCCGCCAAGATCGAACCACGCCGCCACGGAAAGCGAACGATACGCAGCTCTGCGCCCGCCAGAGGCAAACCCTCGCTATCTAAGACAACACCGTGAACGTCACCCCTTCGCTTGGCGGCCTTCAAGTCAACCGGAGGATGAGAGGCATCCCCGTTGAACGCATCGATCGATGGATTGCGAACGTCTTTGCTGCCAAGATCGACTGAATCTCGCTTCGAACCGAGCATCGGAGCCTTGGATGATGACGGCTCGTCGGTGCCGGAACCTTGAATTTCGTCACGCTCCGGCTCGCGCAGCGTCCAAACGCATGCCGCGAGGAGAATCAGCGCGCCAATCAAGATCATTCCGCGCATGGTCAACAGCTCCTCGTCAATCTACATCTAAGACGAGTGTGTCACCGGTCCGTTACTCGCGCGCCAACACTTCTATGATCATCCACCCGCGTTTGAAATCGAGCAGCTCAGGATGCACGTGACCCACGGGCGTTCGTTCGTCGAGGATCCACTTCAACAAATCGCTTCCGATGTCTCGTGTGCCCCAGTGAATCCACTCCGTGCGTTCGCGGGTCTTGGGATGGCGAACCTCTAGAACGCCGCCTCGTGCGCGCGTGGCGGCGTCGAAGCAGTACTGCCGCGCCATTTCGTCAAATTCTGCTTCTTCTTTGAGGATTTTGTTGAGTACGCCCTGTGCCGTACTTCGAGCCACATCACGCGTGATATGACGCTTCTTCTCCTGCGCAGGCCAGCTTCCTCGATAGGCGAACGTAATCACGCGCACTTTGGCCCGCCGCCGTGCTTCGCGCCTTTGAAGGGCGAGCAATTCAAATCCGCGCTTGCGGTCGATGCGTTTCGCGAAGCCGAATCCACCGTTCCACTCGATCACGGGCGTCATACCCCAAACCGGCGTGGCTATGTAGACACGATCGCGACGCGTGATTGACTTGGGATCGAGCGGCGCAAATGTAAATCCCAATGCGCGCGCCCCCACGCCGTTGCTTGCCTCGCGCGCAACACTGCCGATATCCTCGCCGCGATAGACGCGCTTGCAGAGATTGCGAACTCGTGCCAGTGCTTCATTGCGTGAACGGGGATAGCGGTTGGGAAGATGTTTGACGTCGTCCTCGAGATAGCTCACCCACACTTCTTGTGCGAAAAATGGATCACGAACGGGGCCGTTGACGTTGGGTGGCTCGATGTCACTTACAGCACACGTCTTGTTCAAGGCAGCGTCATCGGGCGTGGCACCTGTCGGTTGTCTCGACGCAGAAGACGAGCCGTTGGACGTCGAATCGCTTGAACGTGAAATCGCCCACGCGGTCGCACCGGCAGCCACCAGCAAAACGACCGCAAGACTGATCCACTGTTGACGCGTCATGGATGAATCAGTCTAGTCCGCCTTGGAGGATGTGTGCGTGGCCATGAATGCGGCGAGTGTGCGTGCAAACTCGGTAGGTTTGGGAAGCGGGGCTCCTTCGGCTAGGAGCGCTTGGCCATATACTAGTTCGGCATAGTCTTCAAACGACACGGCGTCGCGTTCGGTGGGGCTAGCTTCAGCAAGCGCAACGAGGCGTTCTACCACCGCGTGGTCCTTGTTCAGTTCCAAGGCGCGCGGTGGCTCGGGCATATCCTCGTTCATCTGACGCATCATGCGCAGCATGGCGGGACTCATGGCACCTTCGGGCGCAACCAACACAGCAGGGCTATCCGTGAGCCGCTTTGAAAAACGCACGTTGGAGACGCGTTCGCCAAAATGTTCTTTGATGGCCTCGAGTGCATCTTTGTGTTCGCTCTCGGTCTCCGCCTCTTCCTTCTTCGCGTCGTCGTCTTTGTCTTCAAAGTCGAGATCGCCTTGGCTCGCAGGCTGAAGTTCCTTGTCGGCGAACTTGGTAAGGCGAGACACCATCCACTCGTCGATGGGATCTGAGAGTAACAATACGTCATAGCCCTTGGCGCGAAACGCTTCCAAGTGTGGGCTCGCGGCAAGCGTCTCCTTTTGCCCGCCCGTTACGTAGTAGATCTTGTCCTGATCTTCGGGCATGGCGTCTACGTATTGCCGCAAGGTGAGACGACCGGGCGCATCGGCAGTGTCAAACACGCACAGGTTCGAGATACGCTCATCATCGTCGGCGCCGTAGTAGATCCCCTCTTTCAACATGGCGCCCATGCTCTGGAAAAATGTCTCGTAGGCTTCGCGATCCTCGTCCAAGAACTTCGCCAGCTCTTTGAGCACCTGCGACACGAGGTGTTTACGAATGCGCTGCGTCACAGGATTGGCTTGAAGTGTCTGACGAGACACATTGAGCGGCAAGTCACTTGACTCTACCACGCCGCGCACAAAGCGCAGCCACCCCGGCAACAGGTCCTCACATTCGTCCATGATGAGCACCCGGCGCACGTACAACGACACGCGCGACTTGCTTTGGTTGGGATCCAGAAACATGGGATTCAACGATTCGGGGACGAACAACAGGGCCTGAAATTCGACCGGCACCTCGGCGCGAATGTGAATCACACGCGCCGGCGCCTGCCAGTCGCGCGACATATGCTTGTAGAGCGAGGCGTATTCCTCGTCCTTCACCTCCGATGGCGAACGCGCCCACAGAGGCTTCTGCGAGTTGAGGGTCTTGTCGACCATCACTTGCTTCCGATCGTCGCCCTCGCCTTCCCACTCCTCCATCTTCATGCGAATAGGATGTTCCACGAAGTCGGAGTGACGTCGAACGGTTGCTTGAATCACATAGGGGTCGGCAAAATCTTGCCACGTTTCGTCGTCGTCGCCCTTGGCTGCAAGGTGCAGTGTCACGCGCGTTCCACGTTCCTTGCGATCGATGTCTTCGAGCGTGTACTCCCCTTTGCCGGTCGAGGTCCAACGAACACCTTGCTTCTCGCCCGCACGTAGACTCTCGACGACGACCTTGTCGGCCACCATGAAACTCGAATAGAAGCCCACACCAAACTGACCAATCAGGGCTGCCGCGTCGCTTTGCTTGTCCTTCTTGAGTTGGTCGATAAACGCCTTGGTACCTGACTTCGCGATCGTGCCGAGGTGCGACGCCACTTCATCACGACTCATGCCAATGCCGTTGTCGATCACCGAAAGCGTCTGCGCTTCAGGATCGGCTTCGATGCGAATTGACAGCTCTTCGCCTTCGGCAAGAAGCGACGTGTCCTTCAATGCCGCCATGCGGAGTTTGTCCAGTGCATCGCTCGCATTGGACAGAAGCTCACGGAGGAAAATTTCTCGCTCGGTGTAGAGCGAGTGAATCATGAGCCCGAGAAGTTCTTGGGTCTCAGCCTCAAATGCGCGTGTCTCAACGGCCGTCGTCATGGTCAAACTCCCGCATCGCCCGGACAGCTAGCCCGGCGCGATCTCAATTTCGCCATCGATAGCCGCGACAGTTTATCGAGCCTTGGGCCTGTCGGAAGTCGGCGATGGTTAGTTCTCGTCTTCGGACTCTTCGTCGTCTTCGGCAGCTGCCTCCTCGGACTGTCTTTCTCGGAGGTCGGCCATCGACGGTGCCTCGTGACCTTCCAAGAGGGCATCCAAATCGGAGACGATTTCCTCACGCCCGTAGTGGTGCCCGCCGCGAATCGCCACGACATCGCCCGCGTCATTCATGACCACCATGCCGTGCAACGTGGGTCCAAACGGATACTTCGCCGCGCGCTTCTTGCCCGTTTCGTTCCACCAGGCGTACCAGTTGTAGTCGAAACGGGCTATGTACTTCGGCTCATCGCAGATGGTGCGCAACGTATCCGCTACGCGTTTGCACTTGCCTCAGGCCTCGCTGATTTGGAAGTACTCCACCCGAAACATGCTCGGCTCATCTTGGGGCTGCGATTCCGTTGCTGACGAGGACTTCGCGGCCGTGTCCGACGGAGCCGGCGACGTGTCGCCGCAGCCTGCAATCAGTAGGAGCAACGTCGCCGAAAACGAAACGAGAAATCGATGGATGCGCATCCACGGAGTCTACCCGTTGTAGGCCGGGCCTCCCTAGAGGTGGTAGCGTGTCGCCATGACGTCCCCCACATCCACCTTCGACCTCAACGCCGCACTCACATTCTCGGATTCCCTTTGGGAGTCGGACATCGTCCCGACCATCGCCGAGTACATCAAAATCCCAAACAAGTCACCGCTATTTGATCCGGACTGGTCGGCAAACGGTCATATGGATCGCGCCACCGACATGATCGCGGACTGGTGTCGAGGGCGCCCCATCGACGGGCTGACGGTTGAGATCGTGCGTCTTGAGGGTCGCACACCGCTGATCTACATGGAAATTCCGGGATCGAGCGACGACACGGTGCTGCTCTACGGCCACCTCGACAAGCAACCCGAGATGACCGGTTGGCGCGAGGGCCTAAGCCCGTGGAAGCCGGTTCGCGAAGGTGACAAGCTCTACGGGCGCGGCGGCGCCGACGATGGCTACGCGGCATTCGCCTCGCTCACCGCGATTGAAGCCGTGCGCAAATTCGGCGGCACGCACGCACGCTGCGTTGTGTTGATCGAAGCATGTGAAGAGAGTGGCAGCCCGGATCTACCCCATTACATCGAGCACTTGAAGGATCGCATCGGCACGCCGAGTCTCGTCGTGTGCCTTGATTCGGGGTGCGGCAACTACGATCAACTGTGGTGCACGACGTCGTTGCGCGGCATTGTGGTGGGCACACTGCGAGTCGACATTCTTACCGAGGGCGTTCACTCCGGAAACGCAGGTGGTATCGCGCCGTCAAGCTTCCGCATTGCACGCATGCTGCTCTCCCGATTGGAGAACGTGGATACCGGCGAGATCACGGCGGATGCGTTCATCGATCCGATTCCTGCAGCGCGAGTCGAGCAAGCCAAGCAGGCCGCGCGCGTGCTGGGTGATCAAGTAGTGAGGAGTTTTCCATTCGTCGATGGCGCGGGGCGAAATGACCGCAAGCTACACGAACTCATCCTGGATCGCACGTGGCGTTCCTCATTGTCAGTCACGGGCAGTGACGGACTCCCAGCCCTCGAACATGCGGGCAATGTGTTGCGACCATTTACGTCGCTGCAACTTTCATTGCGTGTGCCCCCTACGCGCGATGCAGGGGCCGCCGCAGAGGCGCTAAAAACGCTTCTGGAAGCCGATCCACCGTATGGCGCCAACGTGTCATTCACAATTCGTACGCCGGGCAGTGGTTGGGAGGCACCTGCGGTGGCGCCGTGGCTCGAAGCGTCTCTTGAACGTGTTTCGCAGGGGACATTTGGCAAGAGCGCCATGTACATGGGCGAAGGCGGATCGATTCCTTTCATGGGCATGCTCGGCGAAGCGTTTCCTGAGGCACAGTTCCTCATTACGGGTGTACTTGGCCCCCACTCCAACGCCCACGGTCCCAACGAGTTCCTTCACATTCCAACCGGCAAGAAACTGACTGCCGCGATTGCAGGCGTCCTCGACGATCACGCCTGTCGCAAGTGACTATGCGACTTGTGTTGATCAGTGACACGCATACGCGCCACCGCGAGCTGGAGCTCCCGGATGGTGATGTGCTGATCCACGCCGGTGACTTTACCAACGCCGGCACGGTGCCTGAAGTCAGCGACTTTGCACGCTGGATGCGGACTCGCCCTCACGCTCACAAAGTAGTGATCGCAGGCAACCACGATTTGCTGTTCGAGCGCAATCCAATTGA
Source organism: Planctomycetota bacterium (assembly GCA_965222115.1). GTDB lineage: Bacteria > Planctomycetota > PLA2 > PLA2 > JAEUHO01 > CBDCTJ01. Next base: position 151,310 of record CBDCTJ010000003.1, read on the forward strand.
AGCGCGGCGCCTCATGGCAGATCTTACCTATCTCGAAGATACATCGACCACCATCGACGGCATTCACTTCTACGGCTCACCGTGGCAACCGTGGTTCTACGATTGGGCCTTCAATGTCGAGCGCGGTCCAGCGATCCGTGAGAAATGGGACAAGATTCCAAGCGACGTAGATGTACTTATCACCCACGGCCCCCCATCCGGACACGGCGACGTCAATCGACACGGCGATGCCGTTGGGTGCGAAGACTTGCTCGCCGTCGTTCGGGAACGCCAACCAACGCTTCATGTGTATGGTCACATCCACGAGGGCCGTGGCATCACGCACTGGAAATCAACGACGTTTATCAATGCGAGCTCGGTTATCGGCTACGACGGGCCATTGGCGGAGCCGGTTGTGTTTGCCGTTGATTGACGGGTCGAATCCAGCAATTTCACTCGACAATTGTTGTGGAATTCGAACCAGCCGAACGAAGCGTTTGACGCGGAATAAACGAAGGTCGCCGGCGTCAAAAAAGCGCGTCTAGGTAGAAACCGGCTCGTTTGATTGAGATACGTCGATCCGCACCGAAGCTTCCGATCCCACGAATACGCCTTCGATCAATACGGCACCGTTCCAGACCACTCTCGATCCATCGAGAATTTCGAGCTGGGGTCGAGGACCGTAGGCGCGTGCGAGCGCCTCAAGCAGGGTCTCAGCGTCCGACCCAGCCAGCGGACCGACGAGGTCCGCCAAAAGTCGAGCTCGCCGACCCTGCATGCCATCCGTCGTGGCGACCAGTGGATCCACGCGATGATTCGTTTGCGATGTGAGTGTAGCTTCGAAGAGGTGTCCATCTTCGGTTCGCACGCGCGAGGCGGATCGCCGCCGCGGGCCGACCAGTTTTCGGTATGCCGATTCCTCCGTAACACCCAATGCAGGCAGTCCGAGCCCGGACATTGTGGCCTCTTCATCCGTCAACGGCGTTTCAAAGCGACACGCGATATCGATTTCGGACAGGTCTTCAAGGGGCAACGCACGGACGATGGTCATTCGTTTCGATACGAGATTGCCTAGGACGTCATGGCGCAACGCGCCCGTAATGTTACGCCCAAGCACGTCGTGCGCGCGCGCCAAGTAACCGATACGTCTCGACGTAGAGAGATCCACATGCACGCGAATGCGACAGCCGGATCGGCTCACGTCAAGCATGGTACCAACCAGGGTCTGCTTCTTGGCCCTGAGCTGCACGGGGAGTCGGCACGCAATGCGCAGCGCGTGGCGACTCTCCGACTGACTCACGCGCTACCTCCTTGACGTGCCTCAAGTATGACCCCAGCACAACTCAAGATTCAAGTGCGTTGACCGGATATCAACATGGCTCACACGCTCGCAAATACAGATCGTCAATCCCGCTTGCGATCCAGGAACGGTAATTCGGGCGATTCTGGACGAATCGGCCATTTACTAACCAATACCAAACGAAGCGCAAGAGGACGTATGCACATGATCAACTTTCTGCGCGCAGTTCGATCCCGTGCTCACGAAGTTTGGCAAGCAACTTCTTGTCGTCCGGCACACTGCGAAGCAAGGCGTGATCTGGCAAAAGACGTCGTACCAAGAGTGCCTGCACTTCTTCGATGGCCACGAGGCGATCCATCGCCTCTTCGCTACGCGTTCGCAAGACAACACCGCGCTCGTATGTTGCAAACGTAACGGAACCCGCCCAGCTACGAACCGAGTATTCGACGTTTTGTGGCACCGGATTGCGTGATCGCGCTGCCAAATAAGCCAGAAACTCATCAATCGAGCGACCTGCACCCACTGCCGACTCAATGGCTTCCCGCGTTACGCGAAAGTGAACCACGTCGCCGGTCTTCTCGCGCTTGGTGTATTGATCCAGGGTGTGGACGACGTCGCTGACATCCCCTTCCGGCATAACGAGAATCTCGAAGTCGGGATTCACGAGCAGCGGCAGTACACCCGTAGACTGTTCGGCAACCTCGGCACCCAACACACGGGCGCCCACGGACGAGAGCCTCCACGCCGCCACGCGCTCGTCGTCCACTACGGCGTCCAAGATGCCAAAGCCATGCAGACGCCTCAGCCAGTGGCGATTGAGTTCACCCAACAGCGCGGCAGGCGTTTCGCGTTGCGAGAAATAGGCGGAAAAGAACCGGTCTTTGTATCGCGCTGGAATTCCCAGTGCGTCCATCTGTTCAAGGTAGCGGTGCCGCACACAGGCCGGCAGCGCACGCCCGGGCCACCAGCGCTCCGGATACTCGCGCAAGACGTCGGCGAGCACCTTACGCATTTCATGCTGGTGAAGGCTGCGCCCTTTGCTGCCGGGCTGCTCGAGTGCGAGGGTGTAGACGGAGCGAAGTTTGTCTTCCAAGGGTTGCCGCAAGAACGAGTCTGCCGTTGGGAGGAGTTCCAGAAATCCCTCGTCGTCATTTTGCACAAGCCCGAGTCGAACGGCTGCATCACACACCGACGTCCAGATCGCCTCCGCGTCGTTCAGTAGCGAGTGGCGCGATACGAACTGAGCTTCAATCTTGCGCCGACTGGTTTTGTACACTTCGCCCGTTCGGCTCACTTTTAGCGGTGCACGGCGCACAGTTTCTAGGTACATGCAGAGATCGGCAACAAAGTCACCACGTACGGCGAGTAGTTCGCCAGGTGGAACGTCCGACGGTGCGTCTTCCTCAACCAAGCCTTCAAGAATCTCGCGAAAGATGACCAAGACTTCGTCGTCACATGCGAGTCCATACCCCTTAAGCGAAGTGCGCGCAACGGTGCCGACCGCCTGCGCCTCAAGCGCCTTGGCCCACGCCGCACGATCCCAGCGGATCTCCTTGAGTCGGTGGCGTCGGCTCCATTCGCCCCGTCGCACGAAGCCACGGTGACGGTCCAGCGCATAGCCGACCACAGCACGCATGTCGGCGGGTAGCGCATCAATCCGCGCCGACGCGCCGTCGCTTAGAATTACCTCGACATCGTTGTCGCTGGGTTGCGCTGCCAAATCGGGGAATTGCTCTTGAAGCCCTGCACGCTCGCTGGCCGCCATGGTCAACAGATGTTCTTCAAGCGACATGAGACTGGCGACGGTGCGCGTCTCTTCACGAAAGAGTGACAGGAGTGCGGTGCCAAGCTCCTCGGGCACCGAGTAGAGCACGCGCCCGTTGCTCGCCGTTCCACGCTCAATGCGTTCAGCGAGGAATCCGCGACGAACGAGCGCTTTGATGCCGGTCTCGGCCTCGTGAAACTCAATGGTTGCTTTCGCCTCACCCGGCAGGCGTTGAAAGAGCCCGGGAAGATCGCTTGTGTAGTGAGCACGACGGAGAAACAGCAGCAACACGTCCAGGGCACGGCGCGTGAGCTGTCGCACACGTCGGTAGACGATACCCTCTTCCGCCATCTGCCGAAATAGCAGTGCAACGAGTTCCTTCTTTGTGCCGAGTACGCCCGGATCGTCGATCCACACCGGCACAAGCTCTCGCAGCGACGCAACGCGAAGTCCCTCAAGGTACTTCTTCAACGTTAATGCCGACGTGCGAGACTTTTTGGTACGCCGAATAGATGCCGCGGAGCTCGACATCGGTGCAGCTCGAGCGCGCGAGCCTTCGGGTGTGCCTCGTTCAGCGCTCACGACCGGGGCGCTCCGTCAGTTTCAGACACAGGCTGAGGCGAGTCTTCTGATGCAGAGTGTGTGAGGCACGGAAACAGTGATGTCGCCGACTCGATCTCGTAGGCGTAGCCCTGCTCGGTCAGAAAGAGCTGGCGATGTTGAGCGAACTCTTGCTCGATGGATTCGTCGGACACGAGCGTGAAAAAGTAGGCGTCGCTTCCATCGGCCTTGGGTCGCAGCACGCGTCCAAGGCGTTGCGCCTCTTCCTGACGAGAACCAAAGGTCCCAGACAATTGAATGATGACGCGTGCTTCCGGGAGATCCACCGCGAAGTTGCCCACTTTGCTAACGATTAGCACAGGGTCGCGACCACTTCGAAACGCCTCGTAGAGTTCAATGCGCTCCTCCTTCTTCGTCTTTCCCGTGATCAGGGGTCGCTGCACCTCCCGCGCGACGCGTTCCAACTGCTGAATGTACTGGCCAATCACAAGCACCGAATCGCCCGCAAAGCGGTTCAGTAGTTGCCGCAACACGTCCATCTTCGCCGGATTCTCGGAGGCCAATCGAAACTGCGCTCGACGTCCGGCCAATGCATAGCGTTTGCGGAGTTCCGAATCCATGCGCACGCGCACTTCGGTGCAAATCGCTTTCGCTATCCATCCCTTGCGCTCAAGGATCTTCCAGGGCACGTCATAGCGCTTGGGGCCAATCAGCGTGAAGACATCGTCCTCTTTACCGTCTTCTCGAACCAGAGTTGCCGTGAGGCCCAACCTGCGCGTGGATTGAATGTCGGCCGTGAATCGAAAGACCGGTGCCGGCAAGAGATGGACTTCGTCATAGATCACCAAGCCCCAATCGTTCTTTTGAAACAGGCCAAAGTGAACGAAGTCATCGGTCTTTCGCCGGCGGTACGTAAGGATTTGGTAGGTGCTAATGGTCACCGGGCGCACCTCTTTGGTCTTGCCGGTGTACTCGCCAATGTCTTCGGGTGAAAGCTGCGTCTTTTCCAACAACTCCCGCCGCCATTGATCGACCGCAGTGTGATTGGTCGTCAAAATGAGCGTCTTGCGGCCCACTTGATGCATGACGCCAATGCCTACGATCGTCTTTCCGGCGCCGCACGGCAACACGATCACACCGCTGCCGCCCAGGGAGCTTCCGTTCTGATGGAACACACTGACGGCTTCGTGTTGATAGGCACGAAGCGAGAACGGTGCACCGCCCGGTAGCGACTCGGCCAGAGCAACCGTCAATGGACCGCCGTCCACGTAGCCCGCAATGTCTGCAACCGGCCATCCAAGTTTGATGAGCGCTCGCTTGATTTCGCCGCGGTCCTTACGCTCCACGCTGAGGTGATGCCAGGGTTTGCCGGTCTCATCGTCGGGTACCGTCTCGCGACCAAACACTTTGTCTTTCGTGAGCCCGCTCGCCTCAACCTGATCGATCAGCACCTCGTCCTTAGAGCGAAGCGTGAGGGGTCCAAACTCCTCGCCCACGAGTTGCAGCCGACCGTAGCGCCCGTGCAAATCTTCGATGTCGCGAATCACATTGCGCGGCACATCAAAGCGCGAGTAGCCGGCAAGTGCCTCAAGCATCGCGGGCGATTTCATGCCAGCGGCTGCCGCGTTCCAGATGGAGAGCGGCGTAATGCGGTAGGTGTGAATGTGTTCCGGCGACTTGACGAGTTCGCAAAACGGCGCAATGGCATCTCGGCATGCGCCATAAAACTCGCCCCCAACCTCGAGCAGGAGCGAGCGGTCGCTTTGCACAATTAGCGGTCGGGCGGAACGGGGTACGTCCAACGGAGTGTCCACCTACGGAGGGAGTGCCAGCTGGCGCGCGAGGCGACCACCAAGCGCGGTGCGCCCGCAGTGGGCGCAATCGGGCGAGGCTAGAGGATGACCCCCGGCGGTCAAGCAGGGCGCGGGGCTATCGGTCGCTTGACGGTCCGGCCTGAAACGGTGTAAGCGCCTGGCGCAAAGGGGTATGGAGCAATCGACCGGCAGCCACGATATTCCCGCCGAAGAGCCAATTTTCGCCCCCGGCATAGTCCGAAACTACGCCACCGGCCGCGCGAATCAGCGCGGCGCCGCCCGCCACGTCCCACGGGCTCAGGTGGAGCTCAAAGAAGCCATCCAATCGACCCGCAGCGACATAGGCGAGATCTACAGCCGCAGCCCCCATGCGACGAATGCCGCGCGCGCGCTCAATCATGTTGACCACGCTCTTGATGTTACCGTCGGCCATCTCGTTACGACGATATGCAAATCCCGTTGCGACGATCGCATCTTCCAGTTGAGGCGTGACGCTTACTGATAACGGACGTCCATCGAGATAGGCACCGCTGCCGGGACTCCCCCAAAACGTTTCATCCATGGCGGGCAGATGCACCACCCCCAACTCCGGTGCCCCATCCCGAACGAGCCCAATGCTCACCGCGAAGATGGGGATTCCCTGCGTGAAGTTCACCGTCCCATCGAGCGGGTCTACGATCCAGCACGGCCCACCACGATCATCCGGCCCCCCGCCTTGTTCTTCGCCAAGGATGGGAATGTCTGGTGTGGCGGCGCTGAGTTCACGCCGAATGAGTGCTTCCGCTTGAAGATCGGCCGCCGTCACAACGTCGCGCTGTCCACGACGCTCCACTTCGCTGCGTCGCAACCGCCCGTAACGCTGCATCAGAATTTCGCCGGCACGTGTGGCCACCGATCGGGCTAAATCCAGCATGGGGTCTCCGACACGTGCAGACGAATGCGTTAGCGCGTCGCGCCCGAGATGATACGCACAACGTCGTCAATCACCCCGTGGGATGAGCCGCGCCCATTGAGGAGAATAGCAAAGGCATAGCTTGGCGCACCGTTTCCATCGGCGAAGTATCCAGCCAAGGCACGCGAACGCACATCATTGAGCGTCCCCGTCTTTGCAAACACTCGTCCGCTGACGGACTTGCCTTTGAGACGTCGTCGAAGGGTTCCGGACTTCCCCGCTACGGCCAGCGATTCGAAGAGCAGCGGGCCGCGCACCGGATCGCGTGAAAATGAAGCCAACATCTGGGCCAGCGCGCCTGCGGTGGCCTTGTTCTTTACACTCAGTCCCGATCCGTCGAGCATGAGCACGTCGTCATCTTCCACGGTCAAAATGCCGCGGCGAACCAACATTGCGCCCACAGCGCGCGTCCCCGATTCCCACGATCCCACACCGTCATAGGCGTGACCACAGAGCTTAAAAATCATGCTGGCGTAGAAATTGTTGCTGGACTGATTCATGATGCGTAACGCGTCGCGCAATGACGAACGATGTCGAGCGACGGTTTGAAGGGCGCGCAAGTCGTCGGACGCCCCCACGCGACGCATCGATTCACCAATTGTGATCCCGCTCTTGCGCAACACACGTCGAAATGCGCCGCCGAAGTACAAGCCGGGATCCGGCACGGGCACCTTAATGAACACCAACTTCTTTACGGGAACGGAACCCTGAACGCGAAAGGTCTTGCCGCCGCCTGTCCAAACGCCACCGACCACCGTCTTCGATTTCGATGACGTGGTTACGGCGTTGGCCGTGGACCAAGGACCGGACGTCGCAGGAAACGAAACCGTGGCCTTCGCGCCCACATGTGGACCGCCGCGCACCGCGACTTCCAAACAGTTGTCATTGAGCGAGAGGCCGCCAACCGCAGCGCCGTAATAGCGCCGCTTGTCGGCTTTCGTCCACGTCGCGTGTGTAAATACCCGGTCGAAGCCACCCTCATCAAGCAGGAGCGCGCCCGTGACGCGTCGAATACCCGCGCCGCGAACCTGTTTGGCCAGCGACTGAAGGACGTAGAGATGTTTGCCCTTGTACAAGCGCCCTGAAATGTTGGGATCCCCGCCGCCACGAACAACAAGGTCGCCGTGCAACGTTCCCGTGGCCTTGTCGAAGCGCCCGCGCACATCTACGCGTGTGGTGAACTGGTACGTGGGCCCCAAATGGTCCAGTGCGGCTGCGGCGGTAAACAATTTTGATGCAGACGCGGGAACGAGCGACTTCATATGGCCATCGGCACACACCACAGCGGAACGCTCGCCGAGGGCCATCAATGCGACGCCCGAACTGTTTGCGCGAACGCCTGCTTTCTTCAAGCGCGCACGGATCCGTCTCGCCAGGGCCGGATTGAGCGCCGACGTTCTGGCATGGGCTGTACGCAGAGTGCCCTGACCCGTGACCTTGAAGCCGAGAGGGAGGGAGCCGAGCAGGAGTGCAAGCGTGCCAAGCAAAAGCGCGCAGAGCCCCAAACGGCGGCGGGGCGGTCGGGAGTGGTCAAAGGGGCGTCGCACCAGGCGACAATGTACCCGCTCAACAAAAATGCCCATCAACGATATGTTGCGGCGCTAGACGTAAAGGAAATGTCACGACCGTCAAAGATGACCACCGAGCCGTGGGGATTCCAGTCCTTCAGCACATAGACGACCTTGGCGTGGCCCTCGCTCTCCAAGCGGTGCGTAACGCCAGTGTGAACATGTCCAGCGACGAGCACGTGGGCCCCCGCGTGATCCATCCACGACCTGGCGGCGTCGTAGTTGATCCCCATACTCACTTTGGGCTTTCTTGAGACGGCGCGTCGTGATATGCGTCGCATGACCCCCGCCATGGCGCGCAAGAGTGCCCCGGGGATCAAGCGCATGGTAAAGCGCGCGCCGCGCGAGCGAATGAATCGCCGCCAGCGTTGATACGACACGTCGGCCGTGCACAGTAGGTCACCGTGCGTCAGCAGCACCCGTTGCGATCCCCACATCGTTGACACCACATCGGGCCAGTGCTCCAAGGGGACGCCATCGAGTTTGCGCAGCAAAAAGTCGCGATTTCCAGGCTGAAAGACTATGCGCGTGCCCTCGTCGGCCAACGTCTTCAACCGCTTGATCACGCCAGTGATCTCCGATGAAGGATGACGAGGCATGCCCACCCAGTAGTCAAAGAGATCACCGAGCAAGATCAGAGTCCCTCCCATGCCTCGACGGGATTCCAACCAACCGAAAAACGCGTCGGTGATATCGGGGCGCTGCGCCGACAGATGTACATCCCCCACTACAACGATCGGCGTGGGAAGCGGGTCGATCGCCACAATGGAGTCGGGCATTGCCACCTTAGGATCTCTCCGACTCACTGCGTCTACGCAATCGCAACGAGTTGGAGACTACCAAGAAGCTCGATAGTGCCATCGCCCCCGCCGCGATGCGGGGATCCAACTTGCCCGCCGCGGCCAAGGGAATAGCGAGGGTGTTGAATCCGAATGCCCACCAGAGATTTTGTCGAATCGTTCGAAGCGTGGCACGTGCAAGTCGGAGTGTTTCGGGCACGCGACGCACGTCGCACGAGACAACACACACGTGTGCAGCCTCCGCGGCCACATCGGCCGCGTGTCCAAAAGCAATGCCAACATCGGCCGCGACCAAAGCCGGCGCATCGTTTACTCCATCCCCCACCATGGCAACGACGCCGTGAGTGTCTTTCCAATGCTTCACAACCTTCGGTTTGTCGTGCGGCAAGCACTCGGCATGTGCTTCCCCAATTGAAAGCGAACGCGCTACGGCGAGAACGACATCCCGTTGGTCCCCGGACACCACCCCCGTCGCGACGCCCAGCGCATCGAGTGACTTGATGGCCTCGCCCGCTTCGGTGCGCACCGTATCGCGAATGGAAATGCAACCAATCAATCGATTCTCGCGCGCAACAAGCACGGAGGTTGCGCCCGCGACCACGGCCGCCTGGGTCCACCGGTCGCTAAGTCCTCGATCTTCGACTCCCTGCTCGTCGAGGTAGGCACGGCTGCCAGCGAACACGGTGGCACCCTCAACGATCGCGCGGGCGCCACGGCCGGGTGTGGCGTCAAAGTTCGTTGTTATACGACGCGGTAGGGATGCACGTGCTGCGGCCGACTGAATCGCCCGGGCAAGCGGATGCTCAGACTTGGCTTCGACGCTCGCAGCCAACATTAAAATGCGCCGCTGCTCGTCGTCCCAGTCGCCGGGTGCTCGCTTCCACGATGACGATGAAACTTCGCGCGTGTGAACGTCTACGACCGCGGGCGAACCCGAAGTGAGTGTGCCCGTCTTGTCAAAGAGCACTCCGCGTACGCGCGCCGCAGTTTCAAGGGAGGCGCCATCGCGAAACAAGATGCCGCGCGACGCAGCCTGCCCCGTGCCGACCACGACTGCCGTTGGTGTCGCCAAACCAAGCGCACAGGGACACGAAATCAATAGCACGGCCATGGCCGCGTAAAGCCCGTCTTGCCATCCAGTTTGCGCACTACCGAAGAAGCCCCATGCAAGCCATGTAAGCGCAGCAATTGCGATCACCGCGGGGACAAAAACGGCAGCAACGCGGTCTGCCATGCGCGCGATGGGCGTTTCCGTGGCCTGGGCACGACGAACCCACGCTGCCATGGTTTCAAGCGTGCTTTCGGATACGGGCGCCTCCATCCTCACGTCCAATGAACCCGTACCGTTGGTCGTCCCGCCGATGACCCATTTACCTTCGTCCTTTGCAACCGGCGCGGATTCACCGGTGAGTAGCGACTCATCCACCGATGACGATCCATCGACGACAACGCCATCGGCGGGATGCGGGCACCGGGCAGTACACGAACGACGTCGCCCGGGAGCAGTTTGGATCGTCCGATACGTTGCGTTTGCTGCTCTGGATCAACAAGTAATGCAGACTCAGGTGCAAGGCGTAACAACGCGCCCACAGCGTCGCCCGAAGCGCGCGCGGCCCGCGATTCCAGGAGTCGTCCCAAACACACGAGGGCGACAATGACCGCCGGTGCGTCCAGGAACTTGGGCGAACCGTGACGTTGCCAAAGCAAGGTCGCATAGGCCAGTGCCGCAAGGGCTCCAATGGCAACAAGCACATCCATGGTCGCTCGGCGAGCACGTAGCGCCTGAAATGCGCGCAGCAAAATGGGTGCGCCGGCTACGAAAACCGCCACGCATGCGAGCAGAAAGGCGAGGCGCGGATCGGAAAGAAGTGAGATTGCCGACCACGAATCAAAGAGGCCAACGCTTCGCGCAATAAGAAACAGGGCGATGGGTAACGCAATACACATCGAACGAAACCAGCGCTTCGAATCGGCATACAGCAGTCGTTCGCGGGGATCTTCACCCGTGTCAAAGGATGAGGGATCCACGACAAACTCGCGGAGTTGGTTGAGCACGCTCGGGTCATCAACATGGTGTACCCGCACCACCTCGCCGTCTCGCGTGACGTGATCTACGCCTTCAATGGCCTCGATCGATGAAACCGAGGATGCGGGCGAAATCGAAAAGGACGTTTCGCGCCGTCCGATGCGATAGCCACCTTTCTGCAGGGCGGCATCTAAGGACGCAAGGGAGACGTCACCGACAATTTCGGCTCGATGGGATGCCACGCTTACATGGGCTCGATCCACGGCATCTTGACGCTCAATCAATGCCGCCACTGTGGATGCGCAACCCGCGCAGTGCATGCCTTCGATAGGGAGGCTGCGTCGAATGGGTGGGGATGCATGCACCGGCATCCCAAGAGCTTATCCGACCTGCAAGGAATCCAGCTTCTGCGCCTCTGGTTGGCTGCGCTTGGCGCGACTTCGGGTACCTTGACGCCAGCCTTGACCAACAAAGAAGGAAGCCCGTGAGCCAGCGCACCCTGTACGAGATCTTGGGCGTCCGAAACGACGCCGCGGAGTCAGAGATTCGCGCGGCCTATCGCAAACTGGCCATTCGTTTTCACCCGGACAAGAATCCGGGGGACAAACACGCCGAAGAACGGTTCAAGGAACTGTCCGAGGCCTACGAGGTGCTCTCCGATCCGCAAAAACGAGCGGCGTATGATCAGCGCCTCAGTGGTGGCGGTGGACCGGTTGACTTCAGCGATCTGTTTTCGGGCATGGGTGGATTGTCGATTGAAGACATCTTGCGACGGCACGGTGATTTGTTCGGCGGGTTTGACGGCATCTACGGCGGAGAAACGCGGGCACGGCGACGCGGGTTTGATACGAAGGCCGACATCGAAGTTGACTTTGTCAAAGCCGCCAAAGGCGGGTCGATTGAACTCAACTTAAAGACACCGTCTCTTCAATCGCCCACGGGTCAAACAAAGAAAGTTGAAGTCCGCATTCCCCCGGGCACGCGAAACGGCGATACGTTGCGACTCAAAGGCATGGGGCAAACCGCACCGCGCGGCGGCAATGCGGGTGATCTGCGACTAACGATCCGAGTGGCGCCAAGTCCTTATTTCAAACGTCAAGGCGATAAGGTCTTGGTCGATCTTGAAGTCCCGCTTCATGTGGCCGCACTGGGCGGGCATGTACGCGTGCGCACACTCGACGGTGAGGGTCGGTTGCGCGTTCCCGCGGGGACACAGTCGGGCGCCAAGTTACGCATTAAGGGCAAGGGTATTCGTGGTGACGACATGCTGGCGCGTGTCTTGATTCAGCTACCAGATCCGATGACGCCGGAGCACACAGCACTATTCGAGCAGCTAAAACTCCTCGCTGAAGGTGAGGAAACGCCGTCTACTTAGGCGACACCTCAAAGTGCAAGGGTGCTCCATCCAAATGAGCTGTTGAACATCCAAAGTGAGTCATAACGGTGGCGGCTATGTCCCGTACGTGTGCCTTTCGGCTCGCCTTGAACGATTGCAGTGGACGATTGGTAAGCAACACACCCGGAACCAGCGAGGGGTCACAACTGCAGTGGTCTCCTGACCATGCACGCTCGTTGGGTTCAATTACGGGATGGCCCCCAGCGCTACGCATACCTCCGAGCAAGGCGGTTTGCCACGACACGCGGTAGCCTCGCGCAAAGCCCACTTGGAGATCGGGTGCATTCGCCAACAGGGGGCCGTAGTAGTGATCGTGCAAGCGGTACACCTTGTGAACGGGGGATCGTGAAATCGAGGATTGTTCGCCGATGAGTGGGTTCTTTAGCGCACGCAACTTAGTTTGAATCTCATCCATGAGTGCATCCACGTCGTTGCCCTCGACGATTCCCCGTGATTCCCGACCGGCGCGGTTGATGTAGATCTGACCAAGCCCCATGGCGTAGGCACGTGTCTTGCTCCAGTCGACTGCATCTTCGGGACGCGCGTCGCGGAAGAACGCGCCCAGCGACTTCGCGCCGGGTGCGTCGCGGAGCACCATGTAGCCCTCATTCACAAGCCATTGATTAAGGTTTACCGCATAGCGCCACGTGGCAAATCCGTGATCCGAACACACGATGAGTGTGTCACCCGGATCAATTGCTCGTTCCACTGCTGCAATGTATTCGTCTGCATGACGCAGCACCCTTAGGTAGGGATCGCCATCCAACGTGAGTTTCGCGGTCTGTCGCGCCGGATGGTCTTCGTCCAAATAGCGATAGAAACAGTGGGCAGCGCGATCGGTGGCGGTCACGGTCATGAACACGAGCCGTGCCTCGGGCTTGCGTCGCAGTTCGCCCAGAAGTTGGGCGCGAGAAATGTCCATATCCTCCAGCAAGTCTTCGAGGAATCCCGCATCGTCCTGCCAACCGTCATTGAGTTGAAAGGTCTGCTCTTGCCAGCCCACGGTTTCGAAGGGACCGTAGTTTGACTGGAGCTCCGTCGCGTACGTATCGGGCGTGCTAATGGGCATGGGCGTGTGCCCGGGGCGCATATTGACTGCCTCGGTAACCACAACGAGGGGTTCGATGCTTCGTACATTGAAGCGAACGACGCCATGCACGGTATGCGCTGGAATCGTAGACAGTTTGAATACGACGCGGAAGTGTCCGCTGCGAGTGGGTCGTCCGTCGCGCATCTGAATGCGCTCTGTTTCGCCGTTGACATCGATATCTAGAACTCGCGCACCGGGCGTTACGCGAAACGTCAAGGGCAGGCGTGCGTGGCGCAACTCGCCCGACTCACCGCGCGCTTTCGCTGGGTCTGGAGGCCCTTCCAAATAGGTTTCGAAGGTGACCCCACCGTCGTTTGACGAGAGAGGGATGCGGCGCCCCCCCATCTCCGTTTCACCGGCGAAAAACCCAGCTTGATTGGAATAGACGGCGTAGAAACCCGCTGATCCGGCAATGTCGGGCGTACCCAGTCCACTCGTCATCCACGCACCAGGCCGCGCGGGCGTAGGAAAGTTGAGCGACTGGCGCAGCGAGAGTACGGGGTATCCCGCTTGCCAAACCACATCACTAAACGTGGGCGCCTTCAGTCGCGACGCTACGCGGGGCGGACGGATCGGGACCCTTCCTAGTGCTAGCCGCGCTCGCTGAACGGACACCATGCCGTTCTGCGGTCGATAGTTTAGATCGCGCGTAACAAAGTCGAAGATGCCGTGTCGTCCAGGATTCACACCCGTTTGAAGCGACGCCAATGCGACCGGCGACTCCGGCGGCAACTCACTCTCAAGCGGCTCGAACGCGCCCTTCTTTGCAAGGGCGGAAAAGGTCGGCAGATCGCCCCGCTCCATGGCCTCTTTGGTGAGTCGATAGTCGAGACCATCAAGCACAATCACAACCATGCGCCCGATCGACTTGGCATCATCCGCAGGCGCGGGCTGCCGCACCGCCATCGTGGTTCGAAATGCCCCCGCAAACATCCACGTCGTGGCCGCGATGCCAATCAAACTCAAGATTTTGAGACGCCATCCGCTCACCGCGTAGATTCCTCGCATCAACTGCGTAAGAATCTCACACACCTATCATGCGCGTGTCCACCAACCCCCTTCCGATTCCCAAACATGCCCGAAAACCAGCCACTCCACGCGGCGCTCTGTTAGGCTCCCCTCCCCCGGGCGCATAGCTCAGTTCTTCGCCACCGGTGCTGCTTTAGCTGCATGAGGAGCCGAGCCTGCGCAGGCTCCGAAAGGTGGGGCAGGAATCAAGTCGCGCCTGGACACTGCCAGTGTCTGACTGTAAACACCATCCAAAGATCGGGCGCATAGCTCAGCCGGCTAGAGCGCATGCTTCACACGCATGAGGTCACAGGTTCAAGTCCTGTTGCGCCCACCACTCTCAACGCCCCGACGCTTCACACGCACGAGCTTCGCCACCGGTGCTGCTTTAGCAGCATGAGGAGCCGAGCTAGCGCAGGCTCCGAAAGGTGGGGCAGGTTCAAGTCCTGTTGCGCCCACCAATTTCTTCGGAGCAAACCTCCCGAAACGCGGAACGGCTTCCTCGTTCTTCTCGAACTTGAACCTGTGTCCCGCCACACTCTGCGAGAATCATGCCTCCCTTCGAATGCTCGCTTGTCAATCAACATCCCGAAACCAGGAGTCGCCCTCATGATCAAGTTCGTCATGTGCCTGCACCGCAACCCGAGTCTCACGCGCGCAGAGTTTCTGGACTACTGGCAAAACAAGCATGCCCCCTTGTTTAACTCGTTCGCGGACACGCACAACGCAAAACGGTATGTACAGGATCACACACTCGAATCGCCGATGAACGAGTTCCTCCGTGAGTCGAGGGGCATGGTTGAGGCGTATGACGGCATTGCCCACGTTTGGTTTGAATCGGAGCAAGCATTTGTGGATGCAATGAGCTCGGAAGCAGGGCAGAAGCTCGGCGCGATTCTCCACGAAGACGAATCAACGTTCATCGATCACGCTCGGTCAACGGCCTTCCTTGCTAAGGAAGTTGAAGTCTGAACTGAATCTCTCGCAGTCGGCATTCACGTTCGATCACGGTACATCGACGGTGTTAGCCACGATTTGCGAAGTTAGGGAACCGGCCGAGCGTGAACCATGGGGCAACGTCTCACGCCCCACCTCAAGGCCCCACCCCAACTCGCCCCTTGATCGCGGCCCCAATGTTCTCCAACAACACACTCACTTGAACCGGCTTATGCAGCACACCAGCCAACCCTGCTCCCTGAAAACGATCGAGAATGTCCTGCTCGGCAAAGCCACTGATCAGAATCACAGGCACGTCTTCTCGGATCTTTCGAAGCTGCGCGAACACCTCCTCGCCGTCCAAGTCAGGCATGCTCAGATCCAGCAAGATTGCGTCGATACAATCGGCATGTTTGGCGAATGACGCGATGGCTTCCCTGCCGTCGCTGGCCGCGACGACGTCGTACCCGCCACTCTTGAGCATGCGCGAATGGATGTCACGAACAGCGCGTTCATCGTCCACGACGAGAACACAATTTTCGCGAGTAAGGACTTGTGACGCTGCGGGCGTGGGCGATTCATCGGTCGGCGGGAGTTTGCGCGGGAGGATCACCGTAAAGGTGGTTCCTTCGCCGACGGTGCTATCTACAGAAATCGCACCCCCATGACTTCGCAGAATGCCTTGCACCGAAGCCAAACCGAGGCCACGCCCGGTTGGCTTTGTTGTGAAGAAGGGCTCAAAGATCTTTGCCTGCGTCTCAGCATTCATGCCCATGCCCGTGTCTTGAACCTGGATTTCCACGTACTCGCGTTCGCCCAAGTCGTCGAGTGGGTGCGATCGCCGCAGCTGCTCCTCGCGTAGGAAACAGGCGCGCGTACGCACGCTCACTCGTCCAGATGCCGTGCCGATGGCATCCGACGCATTGGTGATGAGGTTCATAACAACTTGGCGCAGCTGACCACAATCCGCTACGACACCCAGCGGCTCGTCCGACAAGTCGAACTCAAGCGTGACTTTCTTAGGCACCGATACCAGGAGCAGTTCAGAAATCTCTTTCACCAGTTGCGTGCAGTCTATGTGTTCCGTCGTGCGCGCGCCGCGCCCGGCGTAGTTCAGCATTTGATTGCAGAGTCCCGTGGCAATCGAGCTTGCACTCACGATCTCCTTTAGACTCTCGCTGACACGACTGTCCGTACCAAGTTCCGCAATCGCCAACTCTGCATTCCCTAGAATCACCGCCAGGAGGTTATTGAAGTCGTGGGCGATGCCGCCAGCAAGCACGCCAACAGCACGAACGGTTGTTGCTCGGCGCAACTGCTCTTCAAGTCGGTCCCGCTCGATCGCAAGCCCCACCATGCGGGCCGCAATCTCAAGCATATTCATCTCATTGAGCTGAGGTGCCCGCGGGGCATCGTTGTAGAGCGCCATCGCGCCAAGCACGTCGCCGTTGTTGGACGCCGTAATTGGCACGGACCAACACGACCGAACGCCCGCTATCGCCGCGGCCTCGCGCAAGTCTTTCCAAAGCGGATCTCGATTGATGTCCTCGACGACGACGGGGACATTCCAATAGGCTGCGGTGCCGCACGAGCCCACGGTGGGGCCAATATGAAGTCCATGAACAGCCTTGTTGTACTCATCGGGCAAGCTCGGACCGGCACCAACCAAAACGCGCGTCGCATCTTCATCCACGAGCAGGATCGAACACCGCAACCCTTCGGCATTGGCTTCAAGGGTGCGTGCCATTTCCTTGAGCGTGTCGGTGAGCGTTGAATGCACCAAAGGAACACCCAATTCGGGAACCCGGAGCTGAGATTCCTGCTCCAAGACCGGCAACCCAAGCGCGACCTGCTTGCCTTCGTGAGCACACACCCGCCACTCCAGATTCCGCCAGGCATCGTGGCCTGTCCGGTGACGGGAGCGCAGGCTTCCCTCACCTCGTGCTAACCACGAATCGAACTGTTGCTGGTCTTCAGGATGAATCCACTCGCGGAGAGGCGCGTCCGCGAGCTGCTGATGGGTCAGGCCCAGTTCTTCTTCGAACTCGGCGTTGATGCGGAGGAAAGCTCCATGACCCGGCGAGCGCAGAATCATGGGCCTTGAGGATAATGAGGACATGAAACAACCTACCAAATTGAGCGATGGGAATGCCTGGGGCGGCGTACGAACCGACGGATCAAATCTGAGTATGACCCACGTTCGGTCTTGCGGCCAATCGCGAATTAGATAGGCGTTCCCCCGCAGATTCACGCCGCGAGGGAACTGTGTGTGTTAGCAGGTTTCTCAGAGTCTTCGGCCCAAGTGCAGCGCGAAACGGACACCATTTCACCTGACTCGCGACGCATGCGACTGCTCAGTTATTGACGCTCCCGCGCGTTTCCACGAAGGGTTGATCGCCGAGTAGCCCAATACCCATGACGGCGAGTGAACGCGTGTTGGCGTCATACTCCCTGGGGCTCCTGACTACGCGAAACAAGGTTTCGCGCACGCGCGCAAGTTCGGTCACCGAAAGCTGGCGATGCTTGCTGCTACGACGCAAGTTCCCAAGGCCAAGCACAGCGCACTGCTTGATGAGCTGCGACTCCTTGCGCCCTAGGCCACTCAGGATTTGCTCTACATGAGTCGGTGACGAAGCGAGTTTGCCGGCGGCGATAAACGCGGCGGGGCGAACATTGGATCGACCGTCTTGATTTCGCCTCATCGCCCACATAAGTGTGTCCATGAGATCTGTACGGACGAGCGCATCCATCGCGTGACCTGCATCAGAGCGATTCACTGTGTCATTTCCACCGATTTGAAACAGTGGATTCTGTGATGTGACGCGGGTATAGAGCGAACGCTTCAGGTTCTCGATGCGCGCATTGTTGTGTTTGTACCAGTTCAGCCATGAACTTGGATCGCGCGTAGCGTTTTTCGCACCTTTCGGCCCGCCAGCGGGTCCGGCCGGGCCGCCCGCGCCGGCGTCTCCCGCGCCACCCTTATTCGGTGGCGGAGGCGTAGGCGGTGGATTTCCGGAACCCGTGCCCCCGGATGTGCCGCCACCTCTCTTTTGAGGAGTCCCACTTGACGTCGTGGGCCCGGGCGGCACGGGGGTTAGGGCGCCCACCGAACCATTGCCGGCATTTGAACCGCTCACGGCGGCTGGACTACCTCGTAGTCAGATTACGGCGCCAGGAGGGAAATTGGGTGTTGCGGACGTCCCCGAGAAGTGCACGGGAAGCGTCATCCCGGCCTCTGCTGGACTGGCGCTGGTGGGTGCGCATGCGAGTGCAAGGAGGGCGGCGGATGCTGCTATGGCGACGTGTTTCATGGAATCTCCCGAGCGTGAATGTCGATGGGGACGTGGATAAGGGAGCATGAGCAGTGCCAATGAACATCGACGACTCTTGGGGCACGGCCCCATCGAGTTGCACGCATAAAATGGAGGTTTCACGAACGTGTGGCGCGAGCGTAACAGATCGAACCGTAACCGGCATGCATCCGCGATGGCACCTGGTGGTAGCAACCGCGCTAAGTGAGGAGCCTTACGCAGCGCCAGGACTGTACTCGATCTCAGTTGTGAAGATGGGCGCCACATTGATGGCAGTAGTTGGCCTTGTGATCGTGGTCCTCGGCGCCGCATGAGGGACACGCTTGCGTGCTCACCGGTTTCAACGGCTCGGACCGCGCAAGCTCTACACTTACAATGCCCGTGGGAACGGCGATGATGCCGTAACCACAGATCATGACCAAGGACGCGATAAACTTGCCAAGCACGGTAATGGGCGCAATGTCGCCGTAGCCCACAGTGGTCATGGTCACAATCGCCCAATAAACACTCTCTGGAATGCTCGTAAAGCCCGCCTCGGGGGGCTCGATGATGTACATGATCGTGCCGAGGATGAACACGAGCGCCACCACACACACCAAGAACACGAGAATCTTGCGACGACTTGCCGCTAAGGCGCGCATGAGTAGGTCGGCTTCTACCAAAAAGTGGCCGAGTTTGAATACACGAAACACGCGGAGCAGTCGCAGCACCCGAATGACCGCGAAGCTCGCCGAGCCGGGCCACAGGAATGTGAGCCACGTAGGCACGATCGCTAGAAGATCGACGATGCCGTAAAAGCTGCGGGCATAGCGCAGAGGACGATCCACGCAGTAGAGTCGAAGGACATACTCCGCGGTGAATGCAATGGTGAGACCCCACTCAATCCTTGAGAGCAGATCGCCGTACCGCTCGCGAATCGCAGTCACGCTTTCAAGGCTGACAACAACAACGCTGGCCACAATGGCGATCAAAAGCGCGACATCAAA
Source organism: Planctomycetota bacterium (assembly GCA_965222115.1). GTDB lineage: Bacteria > Planctomycetota > PLA2 > PLA2 > JAEUHO01 > CBDCTJ01. The sequence continues at coordinate 170,802 of CBDCTJ010000003.1, forward strand.
TGCCTTGCCCGCGGGCGTATCGGCCTCAAAGATGATCGTGTGCAGCTTGCGGCGCAGGCCGATATCTTGTGTGGGAGTCGTATCCACACGGGTCACAATAGACCGCTCACATTGAGGTGCCAGAGAAACATTGCATTGGACGTCGAGTTAGCCTTCGGCGGACGGTTCGGCACCTTCATCGGTCGGTGTCGCAGGTCGCTGCGTCTTGCTCACGCGAATGGCCTTTGTAGCAATCAAGCTTTCGTCCGAGAGCAGGTGAAATTCATATGTTCCGGGACGCGGCAGCGTCACGTTTCGGAGCTGCGCCGAGAGCTCGGTGGTTTGTAGAGGGCCGGGGATGCTGATTTCCGGCGGACGCCCCTTACCCAACACCTTGCCTTCTTCGATGTCCACGAGGCGGATCTCGAACTTGTACTTCCCGCGCGCATTCGTGATGTTGGCATAGATCCACAGCACGGGATGCACCGCCGGAAAGCGATCCGAACGCAGTTCATGGAACACGCCCACAAGTGACTTCTTGCCGGTCTGCGCATCGTGAATTACGCAGTCGCAAACGAGAAATGCCTTCACAACAGGGTCGGGCTTGGCCGTACTCATCGGGCTTGAAACTCCATGCGACCTACTTTCGAGCACCAAAGGTGCGCGAAGCATCCTGCAAGAACGAACGTTCTTCACTGGTCAACGCATCCATGCCATTCGCTGAAATCTTTGCCAAGAGCGCATCGACGCGTTCGCGCACACGCCCCCGATCGGACTCGGCCCCATCCGATTGGGTATCGCTTGCATTGGGTTCTGGCACGCGCACACTCGTCTTTCGCCGTAACCGTTTGGCCGGCGCCCCGCCCGGAAGACGAGCTCCAAGTCGTGTCCACAACCACGCCAGACCGACCGCAGCCACACACACAACGCCACCCATAGGCACAAACAGAGCGCCACGCGACAGTCCGCGTGTCGCGCGACCGAATGCCACTTCTGTCGTCGCAATGCCCAGAATCAACACGCCCGCCACCACGAAGAGCGGAACGTTGAAGAGACCGAAGGGTCGCACGTTGTCTCGCGGCCGATGGATCGCCGCAATGGCAAGAAGCATACAGAGCAATGCATCCATGCCGACCGCCGCTCGTACCGGTCCACCCATGGCGAGTCCGATCACGGCATACATAAGCGCCAACACCACCATCGAGCCAAGGCAACACCAGAGATAGCGCCCGCGACCGAGCAGCGCTTCAACACGACGCCCCACCCAAAAGAACACGAGCATGTTGAAGAGTAGGTGGCCTACTTGAGGCAGGTGTAACCACGGCGCGGTAAACAAACGCCATAGCTCACCCCCGCGCAGCGTGGCTTGAGGCTCCAACGTCAGGTGGGTAAAGATCCAGCGACCCGCGGGACTGCCCGACCGCGCCATGCCTGCACTCACTACCCACACCACCACATAGACCGCCATCAAGACCAACGTGACGCGACCCGCTGCCGCCATTTCGGCCACAGTCGAGCGCTCTCGGATGTAGTCGCGGTCGTGAATGCCCATGCGGTGTCCTGGCGAAGCGTTGCGCCCGAGTTTCACGGCGATTTGCGCGTCCGAAAAGCGGGAACCGGCCTTCCATTCACCTTACTCCCTCCATGAGCGACTTCGTGCTGGTGCCACAGGTGGTCGCGACCGCCACGTGCCCCGATACTCCGCGCATGACCACCTCGTCGAAGCCACACATCTTGGATGGCCGCGCGCTCGCCGCGGAGATTCGCAAGGAATTCGCGCCCCGCGTGGAGGCGCTTGTCGCATCGAGACGCCGACCACGATTGGTGGTTGTCGAAGTGGGTGAAGATGAGGCGGCGCGCGCGTACTTGCGCGGTCAGCGACGGGGCGCCGAGCGCTGGAACATTGGATTTCGGCGGCTCACCCTGCCTGCCGAATCTACCGAGCGCAGCGTTGCGCGTGCGATTCGCTCGCTCAACAACGACGACACGGTCACCGGCATTTTGCTTTCCATGCCCCTCCCCCCTGGCCTCGGCGCGCGCACGCTGCAACGGACGATTGACCCCGAGAAGGACGTCGAGGGCGTTCATCCCGAAAACCTGGGTGGGTGCCTCTACGGACGCTATGGGCTATTGCCGTGCACTGCGCTTGCGTCGATGGCCTTGATCGAAGCAAGCGGTGTCCCCCTGCAAGGCAAGGAAGCCGTCGTGGTCGGCCATAGCGAGATTGTTGGCAAACCACTGAGCCTGTTGCTTCTGGCACAAGACGCCACCGTCACCACGTGTCACAAGTTCACCGCAAACCTCGCTGCTCACACGCGACGCGCCGATGTACTCGCCGTCGCCGTCGGCAAACCGGACCTTATTCGTGTAGACATGGTGAAAGAAGGCGCCGTCGTCATCGACATTGGCATTAACGCCGTCACTCACCCCGACGATTCCGCAAAGATGCGCATTGTAGGAGACGTGGCGTTTGATGAAGTGGCCGCGAAGGCGGCCCACATTACGCCTGTTCCCCGTGGCGTGGGGCCCGTTACGGTTGCGATGTTGATGCGTAACACAGTGCTAGCGGCGGAGGGCATGCCGCCGTTGGATGATCCGAATCAGTTGCCTTTGTTTCAGGTCTAGCAGCGTCTCGATTCGGGCGAGATCACCCTTCTCTGAACCTGAATCTTCATCTGTTTCCTCACTCTCTATCCTTCACCAACTCGCAATCATTGAGCAGCACGCGCACGTTCATGTGATCGCTACCAAAGTCAGGGCCGGGCGAACGATCCACCGCCAGCTTCGAAGTTGGTACAAAACGAAAAAATCCGGCGCCCCGGGAGGAAGCGCCGGAATCCCATGAATCAGGCGGGAGAGAAACATAAACATGCGCGCAAGTGCACATTCATGAATCGATGAGGGTTCGAGGGTCGAACCCGAAATCATTTATCTATGCGTTCTACGAGTCGACGTGTCTACCAGTCAACTTGGAAACGCATACCGAAAGCGGAGAAGTCTTCGTCGCCACCGACGCCCACGAGGCCACCATCCTGAACGTTGCCGATGATGTAGTTGGCCATAATGCGTGCGTTCGGTGTGAGGTGCCAGTTGACGCCCAACGTGATGAGTGTCTGTTCGCCGCCAGCAACATTCCCGTCGTTGAGATCGAGAACGTCGTAACGCGCCGCAACTTCCCAGCCACCCTTGCAGCAACAATCCTCATCCAAGAAGTCGCAGCAAGGCTTTACGCGACTAAACAGTCCCTTCTTGTATTTGCGACACTCGCCCGTGAGCCAGTAGCTCGCTTGTACGTAGTAACCGCTAAAGGTTGGGTCATCTGCAAGCCCTGAGTCCACGCTGGCACTGAAGTACTCTGCCTGAACCGACCATGGGCCGTACACAAGCGCGGTTTCCAGACCCCAGACCAAGTAGTCTTCGGCATCCTCGCCGGCGACATCGCCCGGAATCGTTCCGGTATTCACCAATCGCGTGTCATCGATATGAAGACCCGGACGTGCGCGGAAGCGTACGCGAGATGTGTCATGGCGACTCGTCACCGAAGCGCCGATGTGCCACAGTTTGCAATCACATGAGCAGTCCATCCAGGGCGTGTAGCCGACGCGAGCCGTGATTCCATAGCCATCGTCTTCCCAGATGTTGGCGCCTTCGTCACCCGCAACACCAGGCGTTGCACCACCGAAGAAGCCCACGCCATAGTTCAGCTGACCACCGAGAAGTGAATCGTAGAGCATGACGCCTGCGTTGCGAGACGGTGCGAATGCGTTGGTAGACGCCGCGCGTTCCATGAAGGTGATGTACTTAGAACTTGTCTGCGCTTCCAACCCAAACGGCTCAAAAAAGTGACCGACGCGGAAGTTGGGCACGCCACATCCCCAACACTCGCGCAGGTGATTGAAGTCGATGTAGAGGTCCTTGAACGAAACATCGCCATCGGCAAAGTCGAGCTGCGACTTAAAGCCAATGTGTTTGCTGATCTGACCAGCAAAGTAGATTCGTGCCCGACGGAACTCGACGCCGTCTTCGAGATCAATGTTCAGTGGCGGATCCTCGAGGTCATCGTCCCCGTAAAATCCAAAGTCCACCATTAGGCGTCCGCCCATCTTGAGCTTGACATCGCCTGCGTCCATGCGGATCCCGTTCTTCCAGTACACCCGGAAGTCGCCTTTTCCGCCGCCGCCATGCTCTTTCATGTACGACTTGATTTCTTCCTGAACGATCGAGCGGACGTCGTCGTCGGCTCTTGCTTCCTGCGGCCACGCCACCAAACCGATGGTGGCGACCACGAAGCACAATGCAATTGCGCGCATAGGGACTCCCTCCTTAAGAAACGTCCTTGCGCATTCAGTCTAGGTTTTGAAAACAACTCGCCAAAAACCAAATAGACACTGAAATATGAACATTTGAAGTAGGTCGGGCGCTATGGGCCGTTGGGACCGGCGCCTACGTCCCGCTGCATTCCCGACGCCGATACGAGGTCAATGTTCAATCGGCACGGGCCATGCCGTGCGGCGTATACGGGCCATGCCGGATGGTGCACACGGGCTGCGTCCATGGTTTTGCGATCTTCTCGCAGTCTTTTCACAATCTTCTCGAAATCTTCTCACAATACGTCTGCCGACACACTACGTCCGCAAACACACTGGGAGCGAGATCCAATCGCGTCATTCGATCGTTACGCATGTAGCCCCGCGTGTTGCCCGATGAATACGCATTGGAAACGGGGAGCATGGATACAGATTATGATTCAGCTTCGGAGAAGGATCCTGCTTCTACGCTGAACCTGAGCCGCTTGCCCTACCCAACGTCTAGGTGCTATCGCAGTTCGTCGCGGTGATACGAACGTGACAATACGGAGGGGTTGTGTCGACTTAACGCTGCTCGCTCTGCGCAAGCGCTTGACGCACCGTATGGCAAACACCGTCAACATGGAATCCGTAGTCGCGGAACAGCTCTGTGGCAGGTGCGCTCGCCCCAAATCGGTCCACACCCACAATCGCGCCGTGACGGCCCACCCAGCGATGCCAGCCAAAACTTGCGCCCGCCTCCACGGCAATGCACACATCGCAACCGCCGAATACCGCTTCGGTGTCGGATTGCGACTCGAATTGCTCCCAACAGGGCATAGACACGACACGAGCGGCAATCCCCTCCTTCTTGAGTGCTGCTGCCGCGTCGACTGCAAGGCCAACTTCGGATCCCGTGGCAATGAGTACCGCATCGGGCCGTACGGCACCCTCGACGACGATGTAGGCGCCGTTCTCAACGCCTGCCGCGGGCGGGGTCGCGGGCGATTCAATTGGTGCTGTGCGCTGACGCGTGAGAATGAGCGCCGTAGGACCCTCGCGCTTGAGTGCCAATCGCCATGCCGCGGCGGTCTCGACCGAGTCCGCAGGCCGGACGACGTGAAGACCGGGCATGGCACGCAAGCTGGCCACATGCTCGATGGGTTGATGGGTGGGCCCGTCCTCCCCCACGCCCAACGAGTCGTGCGTGAACACGTAAATCACTGGAAGCTTCATGAGCGCCGCCAAACGAATGGAAGGGCGCATATAGTCGCTAAATACAAGGAACGTGCCGCCGTACGGACGGAATCCTCCATGCAGCGCCATGCCGTTGAGAACGCCGCCCATGGCGTGTTCGCGAATCCCAAAATGAATCGTGCGTCCACTGAAATCTGCGCGCGACACGTCGCCGGATCCCTTGATGGTGGTCTTGTTGGAGCCCGCGAGATCGGCGGATCCACCCACCAACGCCGGGATAACGCTACCGAGTTTGTTGAGTACACGACCCGATGAGGCGCGCGTGGCTTCTGCACCTTGCGGACCCTTCATTTCACCGGCAATGGTGTCTTCCCAGCCAGTTGGCAACTCGCCGCGAACATCGCGCAAGAATGCCTTTGCTTTGTCTGGGTTGGCCTCTGAATAGGCGGTGTACTGCTTGTCCCATGCGTCCCGCAACGCCTCGCCGCGCCGACCCATCTCATGCATATGCGCTCGAACCCGCTCGGGGACGAAGAACGTGGCATCCTCGGGCCAGCCGAGCGCCTTCTTCGTGAGGGCAATTTCTTCTTCGCCAAGTGGGGCACCGTGGGCCGATGACGTGTCTTGCTTGTTGGGACTCCCGTGGCCAATGTGGGTGCGGCAGATAACGAGCGTGGGTCGATCCGATGAAATCGCAGCGTCAATCGCGGCACGATACGCCGGGAGCCCTTGGTCTTCTTCATCGACCGAGGCGCTCGTTACATGCCAACCGTAGCTCTTGAATCGCGCGCCTACGTCCTCAGAGAATGACAGATCGATACCGCCATCGATGGTGATGCGGTTGTCGTCCCAGAACACACAGAGCTTTTTTAGACGCAGATGCCCCGCAAGACTCGCTGCTTCACATGCGACGCCTTCCATCAGATCACCGTCGCTGGCAATGACCCACGTGCGGTGGTTGACAACGGCGTGCTGCTCGGTGTTGTAGCGTGACGCAAACATCTCTTCAGCGAGCGCCATGCCAACGCCATTCGCGACTCCCTGTCCCAAGGGTCCGGTTGTGGTTTCGACACCGGGCACTTCGCGGTACTCAGGATGACCTGCGGCCGGACTATGCCGTTGCCGGAACGCTTTGATGTCATCCAAACCAAGTTCGTAACCGGTGAGATGGAGCATGGCATACTGCAACATGCTTGCGTGCCCGCAAGACAAGATGAATCGATCGCGGTCGATCCAATCCGGATTCGCGCTCGTGTACCGCATCCCGTATGTCCAAAGCGCATAGGCAAGCGGTGCAAGTCCCATGGGCGTTCCAGGATGCCCCGAACGCGCCGCCTGCACAGCGTCCATACTCAGACAACGAATGGTGTCGATGGTTAGGCTAGCGACATCGCGATCCTTGACGGCCCGTTCGAAACTCGACGCATCAGATGACACCGCTGCTTCCTCCGATATCGCTGTGCTCCGCGACTGCTTTCGTCCCTGTTCCATACCGTCGCTCCATTCGAATCAAGCGCGAATCGCGCCAAAGTCGAGCAATCACCCGCGCGCGTATCGTTCCCTGCCTTGCGAGGGATTCTAGTCCTCCCCGGCCCCATGGAATCACTCGCGCCACCGCCTCCCTCCAGTCCACCCCACGGGCAACGCTGACCCCTCAACTCCAAAAATAAAGCTGACCCCACGCCCTAAGACGCGGGGTCAGTAATTCGTGCCGAGGCGTTGTACGGGCCACCTCGGCCCGAGAGAAGCCTCAGTTCGCCCCGCGGCGTCTTACAACGCCGCGAAGCGGACTATCAAAGCGATTATCGCTGGTTCGTTAGCTACCGACTGCTAGTTGCAGGGAGAGCATAGCCCGGGGACCTCGCAGCCGGGGCTACGACGCCATTCCCAGCGGGAGGGCGCAACCATACGACGGGTCGTACGAGTCGCGTACTCGGCGGGAATCGGGATGCAACGCGTACGCGCAGGCGTAACGACGTATTGCTCAGCAACTTCGCGGTACTCAGCAGGAATGACTTCCTGGCGGCAGCTTGCGGGCTTCACCATCACACGCTCCATGACCGTCTTGTATTCGGCCGGGATCGGGATCTGGCGGGTGCTCGCGGGGCGAACGAGAACCTGCTTGGTACGTGTACCGTACTCAGCGGGAATGGTTTCCGTGCGGCAGCTTGCGGGCTTCACCATCACACGCTCCATGACCGTCTTGTATTCGGCCGGGATCGGGATCTGGCGGGTGCTCGCGGGACGAACGCAAACCTGCTTGGTGCGCGTGCCGTACTGGGCGGGAATCACTTCCGTACGGCTGCTAGCCGGGCGAATGCAATAGCGCTCCTGAACGGTGCGATACTCGGCGGGGATGGTCTCGGTGCGGCAGCTTGCCGGACGAACCAATACGCGCTCCTGAACAGTATTGTACTGAGCGGGAATGGTCTCGGTGCGGCAGCTAGCGGGACGCACACAAACCTGACGGGTAACCGTCCGGTACTGCGGCGGGCACTGCTGAAGCTGCCAGCAATCACCACGGGTTTCGCCGGGATTAACACCGCCACCCGTCTGGCAATCAATACGACGCCACTGGGTGGAACCGGGGCTGACCATGACCTGCTGCGACTGCGTGGTGTATTCGGCAGGAATCGGAATCTGACGAGTGCTCGCCGGACGTACGCAAACCTGCTTCGCACGCATTGTGTACTCGGCAGGAATCGGAATCTGGCGAGTGCTCGCCGGACGCACGAGAACCTGCTTGGTACGTGTACCAAACTCAGCGGGAATCGGAATCACGCGAGTGCTCGCCGGACGAATGCAGTAGCGCTCTTCGACCGTGTTGTACTGCGCGGGAATCGTTTCGGTACGGCTGCTAGCCGGACGCACACAAACCTGCTTCGGACGCATTGCGTATTCAGCGGGGATCGGAATCTGACGAGTGCTCGCCGGACGAATGCAGTAGCGCTCTTCGACCGTCCTGTACTCGGCGGGAATCGTTTCGGTGCGGCAGCTTGCCGGACGAGCCAAAACCTGCTTCGGACGCATTGCGTATTCAGCGGGAATCGGAATCTGGCGAGTGCTCGCCGGGCGGACCATGACGCGACGCGTACGCGTGCCCATCACAGCAGGAATCGTCTCTTGACGCTGCGAAGCTGGACGCACGCAAACCTGGACGGGAACGTCCTGATATTGCGCAGGTACCATTACGCGGCACCATGCCTCGCCGGGACGTGCTTGCGGCGGAAGGTCACCAGGACCTCCAGTTACGCCAGCAACCTGACCGACAGGCATTGTACCAACAGGCATCGCCGGACCGCACGCAGGCGGTTCGGGATCGGGAGACGGGCTCGCGTTAAGCGAGCACGTGTTGCAGGTAGGAAATAGGTCAACGCCGCAACAACCAGCGAGGACCGTGCAGAGACCCACAACGAACAAGGTGAAAATCCCTCGTCGCATGTTCCCTCCTCATAGGAAGTATGAAAAAACCAAACGCCCGGAAGATCTGAACCCAACCCACAGGTTGCGAACCAAACCCACGCTCCGACACGCGCCGAAGCATCCCAACCGAGACGTTTTTCGAAAACTTGCCTCTGACGCTTCGACGCGAGCCGTCGCGAATCAGAAACTTCATCCGTCGCAAAACGGATTGGACTGCCAGCCACCGAGACGCTCGATTCACGAGCCCCGGTAACCCTGCCGCCCTCCTTCGTCGCCACAGTGTAGGGTACGTCTTGACAGACGCACACCTTTACTCATGGAAACCAGTAGAAGATTCAAGCCCACGTAAGGCCGAAATCAATGGTCGGAAAGCCAAACAAGCAGGCTTCTCGGACGAATTCAGGATCGCCGCGTCTCCAAAATAAAGCCGCGGCGAAGCCCGTCAGATCGGTCGCTCAGGAGTGAGACTTGAGGGTCTCCAACGGGGCTGTCACCGCTGTGTCATCGACTGCAATGTCTTTGCGCTGTTCGTGCGTTCTTGTAGTACTCGGATACGGTCTTCGGCGCCCCAATGCGAGGCATCAATTCGGCCCGGGCGAAGGAGTCCACGTGGAACAGATAGCCATTCGCCTCACACAGAACGACACGTGGACGTACCTCGCGGGGGATTCGGATGCGAAGAAGGATCTCGAGGTCGTCGTGCGCGCCTTTGACCACGATGCGCTAGCACGAACAGGCGCGTCTCAGACCGCACCTGATGGCGAGGAAGTGCTCGTGCCCGTGGGGCAAGGTCGCCGCCTGATCGGTAAACACTTCTTCGCCAGGCCCGCTGGAAAACACCGCCGCTGTTTGATTTCTTATCGCGGCATTGAGTAGTCCGTCCCCGCGTACCGATTCGACACACTAGGGAGACCTGCCTCCCTACGGAGTCGGTGCTGTGCGAAGTCTCCCCTTGCCCGAGTGTTTGCGCGGGTTACTTGTTGCGTTGCTCGCCACCGGTTCATGGGGTTGCCAGGCGTGGACACCCGCGGCCGCCGATCGCGATGTGTATGGATTGCTTCACCATGCGCGCCAACAGGTACCGGACGTTGCGGGATCGCTGGCGCTGGATCAAGCGGAACGCGAGGCACGGCCGTATCGCAAAACCTGTGCGCAGCACGTAACGTTGGCGGAAGCGCTGGTTCTTGCCACCAAATCGTCGCGAACGTATCGCAATGAACGCGAGTCGGTCTATCTCGCAGCGCTCAATCTGACGCTCGAGCAGAACGCGTTTCGTAAGCAACGATCCGGAAGCGCTTCTCTTGGCCTCGACATCGACGAATCAGGTGAAACGCTTGAGGGGGAAGCGCAGTTCGGAGCGAGCAAACGTTGGTCAAATGGCGCGAGCGCAAGCTTCACGAGTCTTACCGACTTCGTTAAGCAGTTGGCAGAGAACCCCTTAAGCGCCGCACAGATGGTTCTCAATGCCAACTTTACGCTCCCCTTGCTTCGGGGTTCAAGCAAACTGGTGGTGCGCGAGCCACTCACGCAGGCCGAGCACGAGTTGCTCTACGCGCTTCGTGACTACGCGCGATTTCAGCAAACCTTCACGGTAGATGTTGCGACGCAGTATTACCGCATCTTGCAACTCAAAGACATTGCTCGCAATGAGCGCGCATCAGAAGAACGACTTCGACGCTTGGTGGAAGTGCAGACCGACAAAGCAAAAGCGGGTCGCATTGCACCGTTCCAAGTGGACCAAGCCCGGCAGGACGTTCTACGCGCGCAGGATCGCGTGCAGCGCGCCGACGCCGATTTTCAAAACGCATTGGACGCGTTCAAGCTCGAGTTGTCCCTGCCGATTTGCGCCAAGCTCGAACTTGACCACAACGAACTTGCCCAGTTGCGTTCACGCGGGTTGCAAGACGCCCCCATGCCGCAGCGACGCGCCATTCCCTTGGCATGTCACCATCGATTGGACTTACGGAACGAGCGCAACCGTACGCGCGACGCAAAGCGACAAATCCTCGTCGCACGTGACGCGATTCGCGGGCAGTTGGACATTTCGCTTGGACCGCGCCTGGCCACGCCGGATCGCCAACCTTTCAATCTGTTGAATCTCAGTCCGTCGGCACTGTTGGGTTTGGAGCTCGACTTGCCCTTGGAACGCACGCAGGAGCGCAACGCATGGCGCCGCGCGTGCCTCGCGGCGGTTCGCGCACGTAGAAGCGAAGAGCGCCTCAGTGACCAAGTCGTCCTGCAAGTACGTGAGGCCTATCGCCGCATTGAGCGCGCGCGTCGAAGTTTCGATATCCAGAAGGAAGGTGTTGAGGTTGCCGAACGACGCGTGGAAAGCACAGAGATGCACTTGGAACGTGGCACGGCATCGATTCGCGACCGGCTCGAAGCCGAGGCGTCGTTGGTCCAGGCGCGCAATGCGCTAACAAGTGCCCTCGTCGATCACGCATCGATTCGGCTATCGCTCTTGCGCGACATTGGTATCTTGCGTGTGGACGCTGCAGGCCGTTGGGAACACGTTCCCCCACCGATCGATGCCCCTGCGGCGGATTCGAAGCAACCCGCGCCAATCGTTCGAAGTGCCGATGTGCCCAATCTCGATGGTGCGCCCTCGCAAGCACGAGCCCCCCGCTCCGTGCATAGCGAAGGTGATCCCGAAGCGTCATTGGGCACGGCTCGCCGGTAGAGTGTGGGGATGCCGCCCTCGTTTCCTTATCGCTTCGCCCACGCACCCCATCGTTCCGGTCCCCCACGCCGTTCGCACACGACGTGGTTGACGTCTGAATATGGTGGCGCTCGACTGGGCCTCTTGGCACTCGCACTTTTGGCCGGATGTGGATTTGGCGCATGGTGGCTCATGCGTGACGGCACGGCTGCCGAACGGTCCACGTTGTCGTTCACGCCACCGATCGCGCCGCGCGCGGTAACACTCAACGTGATTGAAAGTGGCAGCCTCGAAGCGTTGAAGTTTCACCGCGTAACCAGCGAAGTGGAGTCGCGCGTTGAAGTGACCTATATCGCGCCCGAGGGCAAGATCATTACCGACGAAGACGTACGCAACAAGGTTGTGCTTGTGCGACTCGATGGTTCGACCATTGAAGAAAAGTTACTCGCTCAAGAGAGCAACGTCATCACTGCCCAAGCAAACTACGACAATGCGATCGCGAGTCGCGATATACAAGTTCAACAGAACGCCAGCGACATTCGCAAGGCGCGCCTGGATGTTCGTTTCGCACGATTGGACGTCGAGCGCTACGTGGGTACAGCGGCCTGGGAAGACCTTTCCGCGATCCAGGAAATGTCGAAGACCACCGACGGCGACACATCCACCAAAGGCAATGTGTCTACGGCAAGCGAAAACCTCTTGTCCGCAATCGAGGGGTTGTTGAGTCGCAAGGAACTTGATGGCGAAGCACTGCAGAAGACGCGCGAACTCGACAGCGCGATTTCACTTGCCCAAGAAGAACACTCCCGCGCCGATGACAAACTCAAGTACTCGGAACGCTTGGAAAAGAAGGGCTTCATTAGCCGTGATGAACTCCAGGCCGACCGGCTTGCCTTACAGCGTCGGGCGATTGAGTTGGAGTCGGCCAAGACCGCGCGCAATCAGTTCGTACGCTACGACTTTCCGAAAGAAGTCGAGCAGTTGCTATCGGATGTATCCGCGGCCGAGGACGCCTTGGCACGCGCCATCGCGAAAGCCAAGTCCGCACGTCGTCGCGTGGAAGCCGACGTGCAAAACGATCTCACACAGGTCAAGCAACAGACGCGGCGGCGGGATCGCTTCAAGCAGCAACTTGAGCATTGCGAGATTCGGGCGACCAAGCCGGGGCTTGTGGTGTATGCCAGCAGCGGCAGGGGGCGATGGGGACGCGACGAAGACGAGATTCGAGAAGGCGCCACCGTGCGTCATCGGCAGACGTTGATTCGCATTCCTGACCCCAAGCGAATGGGCGTTGAAACCACGGTGCACGAAACCGTCGTGGATCGCGTCAAAGTCGGACAACGGGCTTTCGTCGTGGTCGATGCCGATCCCAATACGCGCCTGAACGCAAGAGTCATCAAAGTGGCGCGTATGCCCAAGCCACCGAACCGGTGGATCAACCCCGATTTGAAAGTGTATGAAACCACGCTGGAACTCGAGGGCACGCACCCCGAGCTAAAACCTGGCATGAGCGTACAAGTTGAGATTGTGACGCGCACGTTGGACGAGGTGCTTGCGATTCCAATTCAGTGCCTTGCAGGGCCTGTTGAAACGCCACATGTATATGTTCGACGTACGGACGCCGACGGGCACGAAGCGACGAAGAAGCAACCCGTTACGCCAGGGCCAACGACCGAGCATCTCGTTGTGATTGAGAGCGGATTGCAGTCGGGGCAACAGGTGTTGCTCAATCCGCCAGAAGAGAAGGCCGAAGAAAAGAACGTGAATTCGGATAGGCGCGACGCACGACCGCGAGGCGATGGTAAGCGTGCGAACGAAAAGGGGCCCGGCGCCAATACGTCGGGCTCCAGTAGGCATATGCCGCGAAAGAAGTCCACGCCCGGCGAAACGTCTGGCAAAGGCAAGCCCGCCCGGACGCGGGAGTAGTTCCCACACATGGCGGAAACGTCGCTACCGATTGCGCCCGCCACGACCGACGTGGTTGCACTTGTGGATGCCCGTCGCACCTATGCAATGGGTGACAGCGAAGTACACGCACTCGATGGCGTCAATCTGACCGTGCCACCAGGCGAGTACCTCGCCATTATGGGACAGTCCGGATCCGGCAAGAGCACCATGCTCAACATTCTTGGTTGTTTGGATCGACTGACAAGCGGGCACTATCGTTTGGATGGCAACGACGTGAGCGCGCTCGACGACAGCAGTCTGTCGCGTATGCGCAATCGACGGCTCGGTTTCGTATTTCAGTCCTACAACTTAATCCCTCACCTAACGGTTCTCGAAAACATCGAAGTCCCTATGGAATACGCGGCCGTATCACGCAGTGCCGCCCGTGCACGCGCGATCGAACTCGCCACCCGCATGGGACTCGATCAACGCATGCGTCACCGCCCCACCGAACTCTCGGGCGGCCAGCAACAGCGTGTGGCCATTGCCCGTGCCCTGGCGAACGCACCGTCGGTGATCCTTGCCGATGAACCCACCGGCAACCTGGACTCCGCCACAGGCCGCGAAATTTTGAATCTACTCGATGACTTGAGTACGGCGGGCAACACGCTGATCGTTGTGACGCACGATCCAAGTGTGGCGGCCCACGCACACCGCACCATTCACATGCTCGACGGGCGCATCGACCGCGAAGAGAGGCGTTCATGAGACTCGGGCGACTGTTTCGCTTGGCGTGCAAGAGCCTGTGGCTGCACCGCTTGCGCTCACTACTCACGGTGTTGGGCATTGTCTTCGGCGTGGGCAGCGTCGTCGCCATGTTGGCCATCGGCGAGGGCGCCAGCCAAGAGGCACAAGAACAGATTCGCCGCATGGGCAGTCGCAACATATTGCTTGCATCGGTACCGCCTCCCGATGAAGGCGACGCGTCGCAGGAGAACTCGCGAGTAAGTGCGTATGGACTGCTGCAGAGTGATCTGGAGGGCATGCGCGAGACCATTCAGGGCATTCGGCGCTTTGTGCCACGGCGCGACATCCCCTCCGAGGCGCGCTACGGGCGTCGAAAGTTCAATACGGTCATCATGGGCACCACCCATGACTACGTAGAACTCGCCAACCTCCAATTGGCGACCGGACGCTTTCTCAATGCCCGTGATGCTGCCTATCGCGCCTCCGTGTGCGTGTTGGGAGCCAGCGTGCGCGACGCATTGTTCAAGAACATCGATCCCGTGGGACTTCAGCTTCGTATCGGTCGCAACAGTTTTCGAATTGTGGGTACGCTTGAAACGCGCGGCGAAGGGACCGGCGCCACGGCGGGCTACGGCGGCGAGTCGGATGCGGCCGTGTTCATTCCATTGGAGACCATGAAGCGGCGCTACGGCCAAGTCATTCGACACAACTCAAGCGGAAGTTGGACGCGCGAACGCATCGAATTGCATCGCATCACCGTTGAATCCGAAAGTGACCACGAGGATGACATTGCCCGCACCGCGGCAGCGCTTCGACATTTCCTCAAAGGTCGTCATCCGAAGAACGATGTGCGCGTCACCGTTCCGCAAGAACTGCTGCGACAAGCGCGTGAAACGAAACGGCGCTTCACGATTATCTTGGGTTCCATCGCTGCCATCTCGTTGCTCGTGGGTGGGATCGGCATTATGAACATCATGCTCGCCACCGTGGTTGAACGAACACGCGAAGTGGGTGTGCGGCGAGCGCTCGGTGCGCGACGAAGTCACATTATTGCGCAATTCCTCTCTGAAACGGTGTTGCTCTCCATTGGCGGCGGCCTGCTTGGATTGGCGCTGGGGGTTGCACTACCCAAACTCGTCACCAAGTTCTTTCACATGGCCACCGTTGTGGATCCCCGCTTCCTCATTCTTGCTTTCGGCATTTCGGCGCTCGTGGGCTTGGTCTTCGGTATGTATCCGGCAATTCGCGCGGCGGACTTGGATCCCGTGGAAGCGTTGCGACACGAGTAGCGTTACTTGGTCAAACTCATACGCAACACACGCACCAACTCATTGGCCACTACCTCGTGACCTGCAGGGGACCAATGTTGATCATAGGTAAAGTACGTCTGCATGCCCTCTTGCGTAGCACCACGCAGCGGCTCCGTAAGTGATACAAACGAAATTTCGTTCCGCTCGCAGAACGTGCGAGTGGTGTCTTCCAGTGTGTCAAGATTGTCGTTCACGACGTCCTTTACCAACGAAACATCTGGCGCGTTGCGCGTTTGATAAGAGAGAAAACGGTGAAGTGATGCCGCGTCAACGCTGTCGGCCACCAGGGGATACACCACGTGTGGCTTGCTGGGCGCGTAGAGCAGATGCAATGAACACGCATGGGCATCACACAGTGCTTTGAGACGCGCAAACGCACCGGCCGTATCAGTCCAACCGCGGCTCGCACGGAACGCATCCGGTGTCTTCATGAGGCGCAGGAGGCGCTTCGGTTTGTAGCTGTAATAGGCGGTTCGTTGCTGGGAAGAGACTCGGTGCGGCATCCAGTCGAGTCCGTGCCAACCGCCGACCATCGAGTTCGCCCCAACGCCGCCTAACGATGAGATCGCTGCGCGCTTGAGTCCAAGATAGATCGCCGACGTTTCGACAATTCGTTCGAGCCGCGCTGACAACGAAGGTGTTGCTCGGTCGCCCGTGCGACGCGATCCCTTGAAGTCGTTGCCTTCATACACCATCAGCAAAACGTGCTTCGGTCGTAGCGTCTCGATGTGCGCCTCAAGCGCGGCGATTGCACCATCCGGATTGGCGCCTGAAATCGCGAGGTTGTATAGCGACACGCCCAATGTACTCGCTAGGCGCCGCGGCCAGGTTGCCTCATCCGATACGCGCGATCCCTCCGCAAAGGAATCCCCAAGCACGACTACGTCGTAGCCTTCCGTGGGCGCCTCCGCGTGTTGGAGATTTCGAAATCCTCGTTCGTCCGTCGTGAGCGTGGCCTCGACCGTGCCATAGCCATCTGGAGCGTTGGGGTAGCTGCGCCGCGCTTCGGGTCGGTCCGTGTAGGTAACTTCGTATCGTCTGTTGGGTGGTCGCGAACGATACGTCGATAGCACGTGATCCCGTGGCCAATGGTCCATTTGTGCAACGGACGACGTAACGTAGCGCGGTTTGCGCAGCATTCGTCCAACCACCTCAACCGCCACCACTCCGATGACCAATGCGAAGATCAGCGCAATCAACCGAAATGCAATCTGCCGACGCGACTTGGTCTTCCTCAACCACCAACACCATGCAGCGATTAGAAAGAATGGCGTGGTTAGGCATGCGAGCACGAGAAAGTGATTGACGTGATAGGCGTTGAGAATCACAGGCTCTTGGCGCGCAATCAACGCGGCCACATCGCTCGTGAAAAACCAAGGCGCTACGGCTCCGACGAGCGATAGCAACACCATCCACGTGCATCGCGAACGATGATCCATGCGTGCCATTCTGTTAAAAGAGCGGATAGAGGAAGGGACCGACGCCTGCGCCCGCCATGACCACCAGCACACCCAACACGCCAATGACGAGGAGTAGCGGGAGCAGCCACCACTTCTTGTTGTGTTTCAGGAACGCCCAAAACTCGGACAGCACGCCCTGTCGTTCGCCCTCCGCGAGTGCGGCGAAGTCGTCATGGGGTGCAGACTCGTCTTCAGTTGGCGTCGATTGCTCGGTCATCGTGTCCTCGATTGCGTTCTAGTTTCCCCGCCGCCACGGGCACGCGAAGAGAATTTGGCCGATTCAAAACTGACGAAAGTAGCGCCGCAGGTCGCCTACGGATTCGCGTGGTACCCAGTAGGTTTCTGCCTGGGGATCCAAGCGCCGCGTCAAGGCATCGCGCCCCATAAGTCGAAAGACAAGTCCCAGCGGTGTCATCAAACCAAAATAGATGAATCCCAAGACGAGATAGGAGATCACGAGTCCTATAGGAAACGTCAACACCGTCAGCGCGAGGTAGAGCGGCAGATTCCACTTCGGTGCGATCCATGCACACAGCGCGCAGAACAGTGCAAGCCCGCCAGCCGTCCATGGCAGCCACCCCGGCGACCAGCCCTTCAAGGCGGCCCATGCAGCGAGGCCCCCAAAGAAAGCGGCCCCCACCGCGCTAAAGCGCCGAAGCATGGTGGTGCCGGGATTCCAATCTATGTCGATCATCGCCATTGGGGCTAGTCCAGTGCAAAAGTTGAGGGGAGCGCGTGACTCGTTACGAGTTCCTGCGGTTGCCGATCCTTCCGCAAGACCGCACGACCCAAGACCAGTACGTCCATGTGCGTCGCCAGGAAGCAACGCAGCGCGTCGGCCGGAGTACATACAATGGGTTCGCCGCGCACATTGAAGCTCGTGTTGATCAACATGGGGCAGCCCGTGAGGTGTTCAAACGCCTTCAAGATGGCCCAATAGCGGGGATTACGGGCCTGATCCACCGTCTGCACGCGCGCCGACCCGTCCACATGCGTGATGGCGGGCACGTCGGAGCGAACCTGCTTGAGCTTGTCAAAGCCTCGTGCGTGTTCTTCGACGCGGTGTCGCTTATCCGCATGAACCGGAGCGACAAGTAGCATGTAGGGACTCTCGTGGCGCGCGTCCAACTCGAACCACGAGGCTGCGGCGTCCCGCAGCACACTCGGCGCAAAGGGTCGAAACGACTCTCGAAACTTGATCTTTCGATTGATCAACGACTGCATCTTTGGCGAACGCGGGTCCCCCAAAATGCTCCGATTGCCGAGCGCCCGGGGGCCAAACTCCATGCGGCCATGCATGTGCCCAACCACATGACCGTCGGCAATAGCCTGCGCGACGTGTTCGGCAAGGGCATCCTCGGTGTCGATCACATCGAAGACGGCTCCTGCTTCGCGCAACGTGTGCTCGATCTCGTGCTGATCGTAGGACGGGCCCAAGAGCGATGCGTGTTGCTGATCGGGGAGCATCACCGTTCTTGGCTTGTTCAGCAGTTGATACCAAACGAAGAGCGCCGCACCAAGCGCCCCGCCCGCATCGCCGGACGCCGGTTGAATCCAAACGCGATCAAACGGTCCTTCTCGAATGATACGCCCGTTGCCTACACAGTTCAGGGCCACACCGCCCGCGAGTACAAGGTTGGGCGACCCTGTCATGTCATGCGCGTGCCTTGCCGAACGCAACATGATGTCTTCGGTCACGCATTGCACACTCGCGGCCAAGTCCATCTCACGCTGCGTCATACGCGATTCGGGGGCACGCGCCGGACCGCCAAACAACTTCGCAAACCGCTTGTTGGTCATAAACGGCGTGTTCAAGTAGCCAAAATACTTCATGTCGAGACGAAAGGAACCGTCTGGACGCAAGTCGATCAAATGGTCGCGAATCACCTGTTCGTAGCGCGGCTCCCCGTAGGGCGCCAAACCCATGAGTTTGTATTCGCCGCTGTTCACCTTGAAGCCACAAAACCACGTAAACGCAGAGTACAACAATCCGACCGAGTGTGGAAAGCGAAGCTCCTTCAATAGCCGGATTCGATTTCCCGTGCCGTGGCCAATGCTCCCGGTGGCCCACTCCCCCACTCCATCCAATGTGAGAATCGCCGCGTCGTCAAATGGCGACGGGAAATAGGCACTGGCGGCGTGCGATTCATGATGTTCCGTGAATACATAGCGCCCTTGAAACGCCTTGTTTAAACCGCGATCGAGCGCGGCGGGTGTCCGCAGCTTTCGCTTCAACCACACGGGCAAGCCGCGTTGAAACATGCGAAACCCGCGAGGCGCCGTCGCGACCCAGGTCTCCAACAAGCGCTCAAACTTCGTAAGCGGTTTGTCGTAAAACGCGACATGGTCAAGGGCATCGGCAGCGATGCCGGCTTCGTCCAAAACGTACTGAACCGCGTGCGCAGGAAACGCGTCGTCGTGCTTCTTGCGGGTAAAGCGCTCCTCTTGTGCAGCGGCCACCACCACACCATCGCGAACCAAGCACGCCGCGCTATCGTGGTAGAAGGCTGAGATGCCTAAGATGTTCACAGGCTGTCCATTGGCGGAGTGGTCCTTGGTGTCGCAGCGAAGGTGCCGGTAGATGTAGACGCACCTTTTACCCGCAAAGTGCGCAATGCCTCGCGCGGAGTTGTCGCAGATTCGGCAACTCGATACAGTCGCACGATGGACATCTTCATTCTCATTCTGTTGGGCCTCGCCGCAGGTTCGCTGGGTAGCTTGCTTGGACTGGGCGGTGGCTTCTTGGTGGTCCCCGCGCTCATTCTCCTTCGCGGTGTCGATCCGCGTATCGCAAGCGGGACTTCCGTCGCGGTCATCGTCCCGGCTATGGCCATCGCTCTCTGGCGACGAGGCGCGCAGGGGCACGTAGATCTGCCAGTGGCTGCGTGGATGGCCCTTGGCGCCGTCGCAGGCGCGTTCATTGGCTCGTGGCTCGCGGGCATTGTTGACGCCAAGCTGATTCGACGCCTATTTGCCGCGGTATTGATCGTGTTGGCGGCGCTGCTGGTGTTTGGCGAAGAACGCGGGTCCGCTCCCGAGCCTTCCAATAGCGGTCTGCCGTCAAATGGAAGATGACAGGTCGTCGTCGCCAATGCGTGTCAGAGAATCCGCACCATTCATGACTCTGTCACGCACGGAGACGAGGAATGTGCAGGGGCTTTGCATGAAACTCACCTCGATCGCCGTGGCAGTGGTCAGGCCCCTTTCGCGAAGTTGGTACACTCGGGCGGTAGCGCGTGACGGCAGCGCGCGAGTCGCCGCCAACGTGGGCAAGACACGGGACGTCGCCGGGCGAAATATGAATCGAGAGTCGCTCAAACTTTGGACACACCCTTGCGTGCTGGTTCTGTTGTGTGTCGCCACCGCCATGACCGCGCTCACCGGGTGTCGGACACGACTCTTGGCGCTTGAAGAAAACGAAGTTACGAGCCACGCGATCGATCGTCTGGAAGGGTTCGATCCCCATGACGTTCGCCCCGTGACACTTCCCGAGGCATTGCCGGATCCAACGACGTCCGATACCGCGGGCGAATCATCTTCACTCCCCGCGCCAATGGAACCTCCCCCATCGCTCGAATCGCCTGCACTTGTGGTGGTGCCCACACGTGAGCAACTTGAGGAGCAGGTCGACAAGCTAAAATTGGTGGCCGAACGCCGCGTGGGTGCGCCCGAACGTCTGCATCTCATGCGCGACTTCTTGCAGAGCGACTACGCCCAGGCGCAGGATGCGGCGCACGACGCGTCATTTCGCGACGCCCTGGCCTCGAGTCTTACGCGCGTGGACCTCGACGGCGCGGTGTTTGCGCGCAACGCGAAGATTCGGCGCGCACACATGGCGCTGCGCGACGCAGTCGAGTCCATCTACAAGCTTGGTGACGACGCCCTGCTTGTAGATCCCCTTGCTCCCACAGTGATGGAGGAGGATGAGGGCGAAGTTATCGACGTGGCCACCAGTGCCTACCAGGCACGTCCCGGCGCGCTTTGGTTCCAAGAAAAGCACTTGGCACGTAAGTTCGATCAGGCGTTAGCAACGTATGCAAGTGTAGTACGCACTGAGTTGGTCCGGGCAGGCGCCCTGTTCTCTGACTACGAGTACGCACTGTTTGCATTGCGTGCGACGGAACGCGCCACCAAGGAACTCGTTGAAGCCACCGCCGGGCGCGATCCGGAGCAAGAGCCCGGTCTTGCCGACGCGCTGGCACGTCTTGTGAGTGACCGCAAGCGGTGGACACTGCGCATGGACTCGATTCGCACCGATATCGCCGAAGCCATGGATATGCCACCGGCGCTCAACCTGGGTCCGCCCAGATCGAAGGATCATGAGCCGTCTGCAATCTGCGAGTTGCCTTCCCGTGACGATCTCTATCGCATGGCGATGGCGCGCCAACCCGACGTACTTCGTGCGGAGGCCCACGCTGCCGCCACCGACTTGGTAACCAGCTTTGCCTGCGAGGGGCTACCGAAGCAGGATGAGATTCCCGCCGACGTTTCCGACATCAACGCCTATCGCCTCAAGTTGTCTGCTGCGCGCCAAGTGTGTCGCGTGGCACGTGAGACCTCGCGCAGCGCCCAACGCCGCTGGCACTCCGTGCGCAACCGTACCGTGATCGCCATCTCCGATGCCGTTCATCGCTTTGGCGACGCCTGCGAACGCATCGAACAATATTCACTGGCCCTCCCCAAGGCCGAACTCGCGGTCGCCGATGCTCTCAAGCAATACGACGGCGAGCACATTGACGCGCCGTCGCTCATCGCGGCCATTCTTCAGCGCAGGAATATCGAACAAGAACGACACGCCGCGTTTCGTGACTTGGCTACCGCGCGCGTGAAACTCGACGGGGTTGTCGGCAGAACAGTGATCCCGACGCCTCGACGACCTCAATAACCGCGATACGCCGTTTGCAATGCCAACAATGTAAGCGCCATCTGCTCAATGCCGGACCCGTTGGTGCGCACGCCGCCCGAGTCGGCAGTAGCAATCGTGCTAATCCACGCGGGTGCATGGGCGGAGAGCCACGAGCGCACCTTGTCGTGTGACAACCGCTTTTCAGACCGCGACGACATGGCACGCATCATGACGGCGCCACGAAGCCATGCACGCAGTTCATCGCTGAGCGCCCCGTCGGCATCGACATCACTTGCTGAAGCCAACCACGTCTCTTGACTGGACGCATCGGGGGCCTGAAAACCGGCTCGCACGAACGCGCTCTTGCCCATGTTCAACCAGACGCTCGTGAGCGCGTCGCCCTCTAAATCGGGCGCAGCCTTAGCAAGCGCTTCGCCAAGAACATGCAACTCGCGACTGCGCTGCCGTACCTCGCGCACGCTGAGCGATCCGTAGCTCAACATAAAATCTTCCGCCAGGGCGGTGGTCGCGCAACCCAACTCCACCGACGAAAGGCCACGTACGAGGGAGGGTTCTTCGGTCCCCCGAATTTCGCCGCTCCCCTGAATGACGCGCTTGCGAATCCAGTCCACGCCACGCTTCACCACGCGCTGCGCGTCGACGCCCGCCTCCTCAAGCGCGCTCCCCTTGCCTTCGCCGAGGAATGGCAAAAGTGCGAGTGCGGTGGAGTGAATCGTCGATCCCTGCTTGGGTGGCGGGAACGAACCATCTTCGGACTGACGGTGGCGCAAGTAAGTAAGTCCACGTCGCATGGCGCGCATGGTTTCGCGCCCATCCAGACCCATGAGCTTGAGTTTACGCCGCTTCAGTTCATCGGAACGGCGAACGAACATCGCGGGGGCAACATGCAGAGGGTGATCAAAGGCCAATGCCCCGGACGCTGCGGGACCAATCGGCGCAGAACGCTCCCTATCACTTCCCGACAACACGGAATCAAAGTCGGTATCGCGCTCGACCTCATCGGGAAATTGCAATAGCGCTTCATCGGGCACATCGACCGCTAAGCCGTCGGCATGGCTTTGAAACAGCTCTGCTTGACGAAACGAATAGAGATCCACGCTCTCAGGTGCGGGTTCGAAGCGCGCCTCAAAGCGTTGATCGTTGGTCGGGGTCTTGGCTTGATCGCGAGTGAACCACCAGAGCGTGCCCAACGCCAACACATGGGCAGCTACCGACCACGCAAACACATTCGCTAAGCGGCGTCGGCGACGGGCTCGACGCGTCAAACGTGTTTTTGGAGCGCGCGCGCGCGCATCTTCATCGGCGCGCACATTCTTTCGCACGAGATAGGCCACGCGCTTGGCCTCTTGCTCGCCGCCCAACAGCTCAACGGTGCGCGCTGCGCTCATGGCTTCGAGATCGAGCAGTGCGCGCCAGCGTTCTGTTAGATCAGATGCTGTCGAATCTGATTCCCCGTTTGGCGTCACACGCGCTTCGCCCGTCGCGCGCGGCTCGATGGCATCGACGACCTCGGACAGGTCGTGATCTGGATTGGTGGGATCACACGTCATGATTGCTGGGAAATCGCCTTCTAGGGAATCGAGGGATAGAACGGTTCCAGGGGGTTGAACGGGGTCGCGCTAAGGCGGTTCAACGCCGGCTGCGAGAAGTTCCTTTCGGAGGTGGCGCATGGCGGCGTGCATACGGCTCTTCACGGTCCCCACGGGGATCTCAAGAATCTCGCCAATCTCCTGATAGCGCAGAAGTTCCACGCGTGCGAGCACAAAGACCTCCCTTTGGGCCTGGCCCATGGTGGCCACGGCGCGCTCCAAAATGCGGGCGAGATGGAGTCGCTGCTGGGCGGCGGGCTCCTCCGGGCGCTCATCGGGAAGCGTCGAGACCCACGAGCGCTCGCCGTCGCCTCCACCGGCATCGAGAGACGCGGGCGGGGGGCTGGATTGGCGCTTTCGATAGCGGTCAATCCAATGGTTGCGGGCCACTCGGAACGCGTATGTCACAAACTTCGAGCGCGGTTGATACCCACGACGCGAGCGGTAGATCTTGGTAAAGACCTCTTGCGCACAATCTTCTGCGGTCGCCGCATCGGCCCCTTGACGACGAAAATACCCAATCAGCCGTGGCCAAAGCGACGTGACGAGTGGCTCAAACGCCGAGTCGTCTCCCGCCGCCACGCGAATCATGAGTTCCGTTAACGGATCCGCCACAGACGCCTCAACTCTCGATGAATGAACGGGCCCCCTACCGGGAGATGCGGGCGGACCGGGCAGTAGACACTGTAGCGGAACTTAGGGCAATCGGCGCAAAGTAGGCGTCCTACAGGAACGAGGGCCTTGGACATGGGCTCCGGCAGCGAATTCGTGTTTTGACAGCGCCCGCAAGTTTCTTCGGCTCAGAATCTCGGTATCCGCCTAAATGGACAATTTCTTGAAGGCTACACGCAAACCCCAATTGGCGAACTTGGTGGGAAAAGACTCGACATGGTGTCTGCAGGCCTCCAACAGGATGCTCATCGAAGACAGGCAAACTCGCATCGCGGGATCTTAGGCAAATTCCTTCACGAAGAAACCCCGGCTGACATCAAAGTCTGCCGGGGTTATCGAGAAGCGCATACGTCATCGTACCGCAGTAGATGTAAGCGAGCTATTCAGTGGCGATCTGGGACGTAGCCCATATGGCGACAGGCACGAGCTCCATGTTTTCGTTGAGTTCAGTTACAACGGAAACGTGCATTCCTGCGCGCAGGTCTTCCCACGTCGCCAATGCCTCATCAACGTAGATGGTCGATTCGTAGGGGAACTCGAACCACCACGTTAGAAGTTCACCCTCGAATTCGATCAACACCGCAATACTGTCGTCGCCTGCTGCAGGATCGATCAGCTCCAGATAACCATCGTTGTACTGCGGTATCGTCATGTCGCAGATCATCCGAGTGACCATAGGCTCACCAGAATCCGATGTCTCAATAAATAGGCGACAGCTCATGCCGGCCTGGATTGAGCGCGGCTCGATCTCCCAACCGTCCCATGTGATGCCGTCCATGTTGTCATACGCAAATGTCTGCGTGCCGAGCTTGCCGACATACTCAACCGTCACGGTCATCGCATCGCGATCCGTATCGATGACGGTGCCCACGCGCATGCTCTTCTGCGGAGACGCCTTGGAAGCGTCTGCGAGTGCCACGTCGTTTGGTGCCGTCAATCCAAGTACAAGCCAAACTATTGGCGCCAGTACCGCTACGTGAATCAATCGATTCATGTGTCAACCTCCATAAGTGCCGCGGGATCGTAGTAAGCAGGGACAGTCGGCACAATCTCACTCATGAGCCATGATTCGCGTGAGAGCGAACTCTTCGACCGATTCAACCGAATTTGGCATTCTTGTGTCGTCTATGCTCATACTTCGCAACATTCGCAGGTCGATGTTTAGAGATTTGAGCGTACGAATTGCTTACGAGGAAAGTCGCTCGACTTAGATCGTAGTCGCGCGTTGGCGCTCGAATGTGCATTGACGACGTGTTCGCACCCAAGCGATAGGATTCTGTGCCGCGTTTTTGTCACCCAATTGGTGACTCTTGACCCGCACGCATTCGAGCGCGTTATGGATACCGAGATGGAATGAAAGGGTCAGTACTGCTTATCCGGCGTGTACGGGCGAAAGAACGGTTCTGTACCGAATTCTGAACCATCCACCCGACGCACCAAAGCACAAATCCGCCACCCGGCCAACGCCGCGTGCTGTGGGGCACGCTCCTAGCCTCCTGAAATGGCCTGGACAATAAGGATTTCGTCCCCGTCGCTGAGCGTGTGTTCGCCGAACGTGGCGCGAGGCAGGACTCGTCCATTGAGTGCACACAGCACGTGAGGACGAAGCGCGCCCTTGCCTTCCAAGATGTGGGCTCGAAGTCGTGGCAGCATCGCACACGCTGCCTCGAGTCCTTCTCCGACCGTTTTGCCTTCTACGCGCACGCGATCGGCCCCGACGGCAACTTTAAGCACTGAAGGGAGCCGAAGGGTCGCGCTCAAGACACGACTGCCACAGTTACAGAGAGAATGCCGGGCAGGTGCTGCGCGATGATGCTCCAACTCACGCCGCCGTCGTTGCTGGCAAAGAGCGAACCACCTTGCGTACCGAAGTAGACACCGCAGGGATCGAGTGTGTCATTCGTTAGGGCTTGGCGAAGCACGCTCACATGCGCATGCCGCCGGGGTAATCCGCGGTTGCGCTTGCGCCACTTCTTTCTTCGACCGTACTCGTAGATCGCCAACTCGCCGTCCGTGGCGCGAAAGCTATAGTCCACATGGGCAAGGGGGATCACGAAGCAGGAATGCGGGTCTTGCGCATGCAACGCGAGCCCGAATCCAAAGTCCGATGGGAGACCGCCGTCGATGCGCTCCCAGCCCTCCCCCGCATCGATCGACTTGTAAACGCCTACGTGATTTTGCTGGTAGAGAAGACCCGGAACCTCCGGGTGCGCGAGCAGCTTATGCACTCAAGTGAATACTTCGCTCTGCTCCGGCGCGCCGACGTAGCTGGCGACGCAGCTATTGATGGGCTTCCACGTGGTACCACCGTCGTCTGAGCGAAACGCTCCCGCAGCAGAAATAGCCGCGTACATGCGAGCCGAATCGCCAGCGTCAAACTGGATGCTGTGCAGGCACTGTCCGCCCGCCCCAGGCGTCCAGTCCTTACGCGTCTTGTGCTTGTTAAGACCGTCCACCGGCTCCCACGTCTTCCCGCGATCCTCGCTGCGGAAAAGTCCAGCGGGTGCGGTGCCCATGTAGAGCACGCTCCTTTGCTTGGCCGGGCCTGGCGTGATGTTCCATATCTTCGGCGACGCATCGAGCCCGAATTGCTTAGCAAACTTTGACGCCTTCGGATTGAGCTTCGGAAACGTGGGCAGACGCTCGGCTGCCTTGAATTTCAAAGTGCGTAGCGGCGCGGACTGCACTGTTACACCGAACGCGTAGTGCGACGCACCCGCATGAAGTTTTGGTGCACCGCGTGTATCGATCACCGCGTAGGGAACCTGCCAACCCCGTAGCAGTGGCTCGGAAACGCTCCACCGCTTACGTCCGACGCCTCCCTCGACAAGAAACAGTCCGCGCTTTGTGCCGACCGATAGGATTACACGTCGTGCCATGGATGACCTCCGGGTGTAGGCGATTCCCGCCCACCGATGTCTACGCGGTAACTTTACCACGTGGCCCAATTCGGTTGGAAGCCGCACAATTGTGCCCGCTTCCTATTCACGCAGAGTTAACCAACACAACCACATCAACGTTCACGTCCGCGCGCACGGCCTCGCTTGGCGATCTTGGCGCCCTTGGTGAGCCCCTTCTTCTTCCAAGATGTACCGCTACCTAATGTCGACCCGAAGCGTGCAGCGTGCGACACGGCCTTCGGCAATCACCAGAGGTTGCTCGACGACATGCGCCGGTGACCCATCGACGCGCACTCGAACGGTGTAGGGACCGGGTCGCAGATCGGGAATAACAAGCGAACCATCTTCGGTGAGCCGCCTCGTTCGCTTGCCTACCGAGGCATCGGAGACTTCAGGTAAGTGAACGAGCGGTAGCGATTCGCCCCGTTGAAAGAGCGATACTTCGGCACCGCGCAGCACATGCCCGGCGCTGTCCTCAATGCGCACGTGCGCCGATCCCGATGGCACGAGCGTAAGTTTGACCGTAGAAAGTCGGCCGGATCGCACGGGAATTAGCGACGACATCGCCCGGCCATAACCCTGCGCATGGACGCGCACGCACGCGCTTCCAATGGCCACGCCTTCGAGCAAGAGTTTGCCGTCCATGCCGGTGGTGAGCGTGGAGCGGTGCAAAGGATGTCCATCGGCATCGTGAATCACAACCGTCGCATCCGGCACGCTCTGTTTCGATTTGTCGATGGCCCACACCTCAATGCGTCCACCGTGGCTGAAGCGAAGATCCATGGAAATCGTATGACCGGCTTTGTCGCTCTGCATATTGTCGGCGAGTAGCGGTGGCCATCCCTCGGCTCGAACTTCCACGTTGTAGCGTCCGTAGGGAACGCCCGCAATTCGAAAGCGACCCAACGCATCACTGCGCCCGCGGGCTTCAAAGACAGGGCCGTCATAGCTCTTGGACGCTTTGTTGCCCATCCATGTCGCAATGACGTCGGCCTCCAACACGGGATCGCCAAAGGCGTCAACCACCGTGCCTTCAAGCAACGCGTCATACACTTCGAGCTCCACCTCGACGTCTTGTCCCTCGTTAAGTTGAACGACGTGCTCTACTTGCATCGCGGCGTCGGTCTGGCGCAGGCGATAACGACCGGGTGGAATGCCACGAACCGAAAAGCGTCCGTACTCGTCACTTCGCAGTGCGTGACGGCGGAAATAGGCCGACGCACCTACGTCGGTAAGTAGCAACTCAAGCGATACGCCCGCCGCACCCTCGCCCCCGTCGCGACGAATGATGCCCGACAGGTGCGTATCACTGGAATCGCGAAAGGTAACTTCGCTGCGCTTCTCATTGGCCACATCCACGAGCACCGTCTGATCGGCGGGCACCTCGATGCCACGTACACGGCGAAACAGTCGGTAGGAACCGGGTTGCAATCCGTCGAGCTCTGCGATGCCCTGCTCCGACGTCACCATGCGCCATGTGGGACCCACATCGTCCGATCGAGTAACCGCAATCATCGCGCCATCGACCGGCTCCCCATTGCTTGCTTCGGCGCGAACCACAATCGTACCGCCGTTGGTCATGTTGATCGGGGGCAACACGAGCACTTCGTTGGGAGGGAGCCGCACAATTTGTGTATGCACGCCACCATCGGGCGTGACCACCGTAAGCCGCCAAAGACCGGAAGCGATCTCGTCGTAGGCAAACGCGCCGTTGTCGCGCGTGGTCGTGACGCGTTTGCACCCCGGCCCATAACGCGCCATGCCGGGACCCTGTAGGCGCTCGGCTTGAATGCGCGCGCCAAACACGGGCTTTCCGTCGGCGTCAAATACGGAACCCGCAAGGCGCGAGATGGGCATGAGCGTGAGCGAGACGCCGTCCACATTGTCGGTTTTCACCAACACGCTTTGAACATCGCTGTCGCGCAGGCCCTGCACGGCACGCAACTCGTACCGACCCGGGGGAACGTCTTCGATCGTAAAGCTAATGCTCGACCCTTCGTCTTCCGTGGGATAGGTCCCGACCTCGCGAAACGAATAGACATCCTCTTTGGCGTTGTACACGCTGGCGTAAAGCGAGACATGAATGCGTTCGTCGCGGTCGCTATCTTCGACGCGGCCCGAAATGGACACAACAGGCGGGATCACCAAATCAATGGCGGATTCAATGCCGGGCATAACCTGATCGCGCTGCGCCAACACGTGACTCGACTGCTCACCTCGTCCCAAGACTTCAAACACCAACGGGTCGGATGGGAGTCCGTCCATTTGAAATGTGCCGTCTTGACGGGATTGAATGACCTTGGTGAAGTCACTGCGATGCGCACGCGCTCGTACCGAGTAGGCGTTACGTACGGGCCCGGTAAGACGACGCACCGCGCCAGAGATCTCGTGAAGTCGAGTTAGCGTGGCCTCCACATCCCGCACTGTTCCCGACGAAGGAAAGAACTCTTTGCCACGCGCGAGTTGGTAGCCGGGCGCGGAAATGGTCCAAACCACATCGTCTTCCGGCATGTGCGCAATGACCGCAAGCCCCTCGGCGTCAGTCGTCGCAGTCAACCTCGGCATGAATTCGGTGTCCCAGATCGAGAAGGCCTCCTTGGCCATGGGATGGGCTGTCACTTTGGCGTCGGGAACCGGTTTTCCATGAATGTCGCGCGTCTTCACGCGCAGTGACCACGCCGGCTTGACGGCGATATCCCCCACGTCGTTGGCGCCGCCCGGTGTGACATCCAGAAGCTTGTCGAGCACCGGCATGATCGCGTCGCTCACCAGCAAAATGCGATAGTCGGATGCCGGAGTAACGCCATTGATTTCGAACTGCCCGTTCTCATCGCTCATTACAGGTTGTGGCACCGCAATTCGGCTTCGCGCGTTGGACGAGTTTGGCGGACGCACCAGCGAAACCGTGACGCCTGCCACCGGTTTCTCATCGGACCAAATCACACGACCGCGCACCGTCGTTCGTCGTCGCGCAAACCAAAGCTCGCGTTCGTTGACGCGAATGTCATCCACCTGCACAAGTGTATGGGGATCGGCCAATGTCCACAGGGGATCGGCCATCTCGACGCGATACACACCCGGTTGCAATCCCGTAAAGAGAAAGCGCCCCTTGTCGTCAACAACAGTTTCAAGCGGCGCTTCGTCTTCAAGCGCCGACTCGTCTTCTGTGGGTGTGCGAGTGAGCCGCTTTGCAACCGCACCGCCCTCACCCCGGGGTAGCGGCGTCAATCGAACGCGCGCACCTACGGCGTAGACTTCGCCGTGCGCATCCGCATCCATCACGCGACCGCGCAGTTCGATGCCCTGTCGCAGCGTAATTCCCTTGGCCTCACCGCCCGATTCCGCGCGTCCCAGATACTGCAACCGCCCTGTAGGCGTCCTCAGGAGCAATGAGTAAATCCCTGGGGCGAGATGATCAAATGCGTAGCTGCCATCGTCGCTACTCGTCGCGACGGAAGCCAAGTCGCCCTTGTCGGAGGGCAATGCATAGACGACAGGCCGCGCCTTCTTCGTGGCACCCAACAGCTTGACCGTGCCGTGCAAGCGCTTGCCTTCAAGCAATCGCAATGTGACCGTCGTCATCGTCGTATCGCTTGGCACACGAACGGATGCATGGCCGGGTGCCCACACGACATAGTCGCCAGGGATTTGTCCTGACGGCTTCTTGGCTGCGAGGTAGTCCTCGATCATGCCGTCTTTATTGCTATGGGCACGAACGTCGCGACGCGGATCAAAGAGTGGTAGGTGATGCACGTGCTCTGTGACCCAACTCACGCGGGCACCCTGGAATGGACGTCCGGTCTTACCCAAGACCTGAATGCGCGCGGGCCAACTCGCTTTGGGCGTCGCGTCTTCTTTGGCAACGGATTGCGATTCAGTAACAAGCACCGCGCTACAAACAAGCAGCGTTGACATCAACAACGTGGCGCCAAACCTCATCGTCATGGGTTCGCCTTCTCCTGCATCTGTGCAATGCGCGCTCGCAGCGCCTCGAGAAGTGCGCGTGCGTGCGGCCCCGTGCCACGCACCAATACCCGTCGGGGGTGAACAGGTGGTTCCTCCGGCAAGGAATCCTGTGCGCGAACCGCGTCGTGTTCCCCGACCACCGTCTCAAGCTCAATCATGAGCCGATCGTCCGGCAGGGCTTCCTCAACGCGGTCACCCCATTCGACGGCAGTCAGACGTCCCGACCCACAAAGTTCTTCAAATCCAATGCCCTCAAAGTCCTCCGGACCGCCGGTTCGATAGGCATCCAGGTGGTGAAGTGTCCTCACAATGTCACCGCCGGGTAGTTCGTAGACGCGATGCAGGGTGTAGGTGGGACTCAGAACGGGCTGCGACGACGGTACGCCGAGCGCGCGGGCAAGGGCGCGCACAAAGACCGTCTTACCGCTTCCGAGATGGCCGCGCAGGTCCAGAACCAAGCCCTGTTCGAGCGCATCTCGGTTGGTGGGATCCACGATCGAGGCCGCCAATTGCTGTGCAAAATGGCCAAGTGCGTCGGGCGTAGGTATGACGAGTGCAAGAATGTTCATCGACGCGTTCAGTCTTTCGCGCGCGGGGGACAGGCCCGCACCTCAGGCGTATCGTAGACGCGAATCATCCAATCGGAGGAGGTCGTGATGGCCAAGATGAGTCGTTTGTGGGCAATTGCCCTCGTCGCCATGTTTGTTTCCGCTCCTGCATACGCCGAAGACGAGACGCCCGACGTGCGCGAACAGTTGGAGCGCGCGAAGGAACAGACGCGGAAGGCCCATGAGAAACTCAAGAAGGCGCTAGACGCGCGCCGGCAGGCCGAAGAGAGTGCGCGTGCGCTCTACGAAGTCAGTCGCGCGAGCCGCCAAAACGAACGACGGCGCGACATTCGCCGCGCCATTGCCGGCGGGCTTGAGGGCCTGCGTGCTTTGGGTGGTCACGAGCAGCTCGCCGATCGCCTTCAAGCGGTACTCGGTGAACTCTCGAAGAAGATAGAGTCCGAGGGCCGTCATTTCCGCGAGAAACACCGAAACAGCCCCGCCGTTCGCAATTTCCCCGGCGGCAAAAAGCGAGCGAAGGCGAATGCGCAGGCTGAAGCTGTCCGAGTTTTGGCATGGCGAATCGGCACGCTACGCGTCGCCATGAAAGCTTTGCTCGAAGCAAAGAAACAAGATGCCGCCGAACTCATGGAACGCGCCATTCATACAGGCGAACTCATGCTGGAAGGTCGTACCGACAACGAAGCACAAAAGGTCTTCCGTCAGACGCCCAACCTTGGACAACTGTCTGA
This sequence comes from Planctomycetota bacterium, assembly GCA_965222115.1. GTDB lineage: Bacteria > Planctomycetota > PLA2 > PLA2 > JAEUHO01 > CBDCTJ01. The sequence goes on from CBDCTJ010000003.1 coordinate 203,047, forward strand.
GTTGCTCGGTGTATCAAGCAAGCTGTGGTCGAAGTGGGGCAATGCCAAGAACGCCGAAGCCACCGCCAAACTCGCCGAGTACTACCAAGATCGCTGGCAAGCCCAGAAAGCCGAGCGACGTGCAGCACGCGATGAGCGCGAAGTCGAGGATGTCGTCGAAGCAGAAGATGAAGAAGAGCGCCGACGCGTTGTGGAAGCCGAAGAGGACGAGCGGCGCCAGCGCGATCACGCGGACCGACGCGCGGCGGAAAACCGCCAGTTGCGCGCCCACGTCCACCAGCTCGCCACGCAGATCGCAGCGATGCAAGAGCGCATCAATGGCCTCACCCACAAACTGCAAAAGATCGTTAACGAGCTGAAGTAGCGGCCTTGCCCGCAGCCTCGCGAATGTGAGGCATTGGGTCCGATTGTGCGATGCGGGCAAGTAGCTCTCGCGTGGCATCGCCGAGTTGTGCATTTTGGGCGAGCCCGCGAACGGTCATGAGGCGCACACTGGGCACCGCATCGGCGAGCGATTTCTCTATCTGACTCGCTGCGCGCGGATCATCGGAGGACTTGGCAAGCAGGATCGCGGCAAGTGCGCGACGATCGGACTCCTTATGCCCTGCAAGCTCAATGAGAGCGGGAATTGCCTGACGGGCCGATTCTCCACTCTCTTGCAGTACGCGCATGGCCATGGCGTACTCCCTCCACGACGGTCGAAGCGCCATGTGCGCGGCGTGCGAGATGCTCTTAGGACCAAGATGCGCCAAAGCGACGGCACATGCGTCGCCCACCGTGCCACCAAAGTGCGTCGTCGCGGCCTTCCAAAGGGATGGCACGTGATCGCTTGCAGCCGAGCCCATGCGCTTCAATACGTTCGCAGCCATTTGAACAATCTGAGGATGCTTCGACGACAACTGGCCTGCCACGTCCTTACGAAGACCCGTCGCGTGACCTGAGCACTCGTTCAGGATCGTGAGAGCGGTGAGCGCCTGCTGGTCACCGGCTGCCAAGTCTTCCTTGAGTCGCGGCGCCACGATTGTGACATCTTTGCCGAGCGCTTTCGCTACCGACGGTGCAAGGGGACTGACACGAACAGCATGCCAATGCTGCGCCATCACTTTTGCGACGGATTGACTCTGTCTCGACACGACGCGTGTCAAGAGCTCAAACGCTGGCATGCTTCGTCGACCCTTCTCCAGGAAAAGAGCCTCGACGAGTGGTGCCGAAACATCGGGTGCATGATCCGAAAGCAAAAGCACCGCCATCGCATGGCTCGCAGGATTTGAATCCACGAACGACGCACCCGATAGCACCTCGCGCAGCGGATGCGACTCCCCGATTCGAGCAAGCCAGAATCGAGCTGCGAGCGCCGTATCGGAATCGCGGGATGTGGCCATCTTCTGCAGCCACGGACGATGCTTTTTGATTTGTTGGAGGATGGGCGCAAGCAGACGCGCGCGCTGACGCTGAAGTTCGGGCAAAGATGAGGAATCCAACGCAGGTGAACAGAGGATCAATACGTGGTTAAGGGCACGCATGCACGCGCTTCGCTTTGAGGTTTCTGCCTCGCGAGCGATCCTCAACAGGGTTTCAAATTCGCTTAGCGAAGGCAGTACACCCTTCTGAAACGGCGACACCGCCGCTTCGCGCACGAGATCCGAATCGTTCGACAGATGGGGCAAGGTCAAGCGAAAGACAGCGTGCGCCTGTTTCTTCCTGATCGCAACGATGGCGCCCAATATCTCTAGTAAGTATGCCTTGTGAACGGGATCGTTCGTTGCCCGAAGCTCAAGTCCTACAAGGGTGATGCCAGGCATCCCAAAGCCCGCCACAGCAGCAGCAACGCTCTCCAACACATGATCTCGTGAGCGCAGAAATGGCACTCCACGCAAGACATCCACCGCCATCTTGTCGGTTACGCGTGACAGCGTGAACCATGCCAACAATGCCTCGGATTGCTTCGCGTGGACACGCTTGCGTAGCGCCTTACGAAGGGCATCGCTGGGTGCCGCGATGCGCGCCAACGCTTGGCAGACATTGAGCCGTACGCCTTCGTCGGCTGCATCGAGATGGGGAAGGAGTGCCTTCGTGGCGTCGGCGTCCTCGTGGTACAGACTCGCTGCCTCGCCCTTGGGCTTGGCCAATGCATGAAGCAGTATGGCCATGTTTCGAATTTCAACGACCGACGTCGATGCCTCGAGTGTCGAACAAAGCATCTTGTTGGTTGCCGGTTCCAACGCGCGCAACGCCTCAATGCCCAAGCGTTGAACCTCCAAGTTGTCGGTCTTCATGATGTGCTGGACAATGGAATGAACCGCACCCGATGCTCGATCCTTCATTGCGCCGAGTTGTTCGATTGCGTGACGAACGAATCGTTCGGGCGTTCCATTGGATTCGAGCACTGCGCTGTACACGATCGCCGGTTCTTTGCTAGTCTTGTCGTGGGCAAGAACGACATCGGCGGCAGCAAGGCGCGTGAGCAGGTCGTTGCTCTCTCCGAGCAATCGCGCAACCCGTCCAGCCTGCGGCGGCTCAAGATAGGGCGCCTTTGCAAGGGCCATCAGGGATATCGCGCGCTCGCTTCCCTTCTTTGACTCAATGAACGCAAGCAGTTCGTCAACGCCCTTGCCTCCAATGGCGGATAGCGCTAGATACACGTTGACGTGAAGATCGCTTCGCGTTGATTTGAGCAACGTAGTCAGCGAATGCACTGCCACGGGTGCGTCGGGGCCCAACTGCTTTATAGCGTCGAGCGCCTTCCCGACCGTGGCGTCGTCCTTGGAATGCAACTCCGCAATCCATGTTGAAGCACGCTTGCCCATCATCCATGCTTCCGGCGCGTCTTTGCATGACGTCAGCATGCAAGCTAGTGCCACGACAAAGCACAGCCACTTTGCAAAGCGATTGGGGAAACACATCCGCACTCTTGTACCAGCCGCCACCTTGCGTGTGCTAGGAAGTTGCACAATTTGCTCCCGGTGCAAATTGTGGACCCTTGCAGTCGATCTCACGCAGAGGCGCCACGATGCAGAGGCGCGGGGGCGCAAGCGTTGAGGATCGTAGCTGGTAAATGTGCTGGCGTGCCGTACGCGGGACGGGCCTTGAAGATGAAAATTCTCACCAAGGAAAGGCGAAGGTCACCAAGCGCGACCGAAGATTGAAACGATTGCCGGCTTTGGGTCGTTTGCATCTCAATCACAAGAATGAGTCTCTTCAATACGCGGCGGGGCCGGGCGAATCCTAGTCATCGGCTAACGACACGGATGCTCGCTGCGCCTCTCCCACTCGGCGTCTCTGCGTAAGGTCACCCACGTGCGACGAACAAGAATTCGCTTCGAGTCCGAACGGCGTCCACTTCGATGGGCTACGCGCTCAACATTTGCTCCCGGCACAAATTGTGAAGTTGCGCAAACGCTCCCGGTGCGAAACCTAGGGGGTCACCGCAGATCGATCACGCGCTCCACATCGTTCACGCCGTCGAATTCAATCACTTCGTCGATTCGTGCATTGGAGCTACCGTACGACATGCCGTTTACGCGGAAACTCCCCTTGCAGATTCCTCGAATCGTGAGCGTACCGGCGCCATCAGCACGCCGGCTATACGTTGGACCCCGCTGGGCAGTTGCAAAGATGTGCATGCGTGGGGGTGACTGACCATCTTTTACTTTCACGATGAGCCGAAAGGTCGATCCTGGATTCGTGGCGACCGTTCCCAAATCAATCGATTCGTTGGTAAGCGTCACCTTTGGCATAACCAGGGGCGCCTTATTTGGCACATCGACCCAGAGCGTGTACGTACCTGGTTTATAGCCACCAAGCGTCAATGTGTCATGGGCCCCATTGAGCATGACATGGATCGGAGCCTTTTCTTCGGCACGCATGGCGTCACGATAGAGGTACGCCGTCAGCCGGCGTGCGCTTCCGGGATTCATGGAAATCTGCGGCGGTGGATCCAGTGTGACGGTTGCCGTTGGCCCTTGAATGGCATACAGTTCTATGCCTTCGATCGGTCCGTCAACTGTTGCAAAGCCCTTGGTTGGATGGGGTAAGCACGTCGGGTGGTAAAGCCGAATTCTCTTGGGCTGACCCGCGACGGTTCGAAACCAAAATGTTCCATCCGTTCGATCGACGGGCTTGCCAACGGTACCCGGCCCCATTCCATACATGGCAAAGCCGCTGGGGCGTTCGCCCTCCGCCCCCACAGAAAACCCTACATACGAAACGCCGTCGGGGGGGACAACCTTCCCCTTAGCCCAGCCGGCACCCGAGAGATCGAGGGCAACACTTGCCGTGGGACTCGACGGCCCCACGTCGAAGGAGACAGTTGCCAAGCCGGACGTGGCGTCAACCGCTCGATAGCGCCCTGGGGCCAATCCTCCAAACGTCACAACGCCATTTGCGTCGGCGCGATCAGCCCCCGTACTCATATGAGCCAATGGACTTGGCTGCCACGACTTTTTGTCTGCGTCCCACGCTTGGTAGTAGACGCGGTGCCGGCCGTCTTTGGGCAACGTTACGTTGACCAGAACCTTGTAGGTGCGGCGCAGCGCAACCGGCACAGGAATGGGATCCGGCAGGCTGAGGTCAGCAGAAACGGGTTTCTCTACTCGATAGCCTCCCATGCGAATCGGCAACGACGCAATGCCGGTTTCGGTGAGTGGAGCAAATACGACGTCGCACACGCCCTGAGCATCGGGCTTGAGTGAGACGTTCGTTTCTCCCCAGACGACGTCTTGGTTAAATCCCTTGGGAGGCGGTGCACCATCTACTGTAATCGTCACTCGCAACGTGCGCTCGCGCGGAAACGTATGCTCGAACCTCCCGTCACCGTTGCTTAGATCCACAGCGCCCAAGGCGGCCCTAGCAAAGGGTGTGTTTGTCCGCGAGACGAAACAGTTGACACGCCATCCAGGAGTAGAGTAGAGATCGCGAAGGACGGCGTACCCATCATCGTTGGTCTCTGCTGGACTTTGTATCAGGTTGTTCCCGGGCCCCCGCGCCGACAGCCAAACGCCGATTGCCGGGGATCCGTCGGGCTCCTTCGCGAACAGTTCGATCTTTCGCAAGGGGTAAAACGCGGCAGGTGAACCCACGTCACTATCGCGTTTTGCATGGAGTCGCGCCGCGCCAACGCCATCTGCGTAGGCAATCGCCGATGCGTATCCGGGCCCCCACCCTTCCACCACGATGTGACCATCTTCTACGCGCCCTGTGGAGGGAATGTTATTCAGCCCGCTATTTGCGAACGGCTTGAGCACGATGGTCGCACCTTCCGTCGGCACACCATGCCCCTTGTCCTCCATGGGCCAACGAATCGTACGTGGGAGCGGAAGCTCGACGACGCATGTCGTCTCTCCCGGCTTGGCTTGGGAGACGCCCGGCCCGACGCTGGCACGGCTGCTCCTTCCGAATCGAACCGGATAGCCGTCCGCTTCAGCGCGCACGTTGAGGTGATCGTCTGGAGCCAACCCCGATACCAGGCATTGCCCGCGTTCATCGGTCACAAGCTGACTCGGTGACGTGAAGAGAGGCGTTTCGCGCCGTATTCCTCGATCGCGACTCGTTATGCCTACGTAGACGTTTGCCCCGGGGACAGGCTTTTCGGTCGTCGCTTCCCGCACAAGCACTGTTACGGATCGTTCTCTAGGAACCACAATGTTTATTGGCGCCCGCGCTTTGCGAGGAACGGCAATGTCCACCCTTCCCTGACCGCATCCGGGAGCACTTGCAACGATGAGCCAATGCCCTTGCGGAACGCGTTCCAGACGCAAAGACCCGTCCTTATCTGTCTTTCGCGTCCGGCGGACGGTGTACTGCCCAAAAAGACTGTGCACCAGATGGACCGTGGCGGGAATGCCACCGTCACAGTCACTTGTCACCTCCAGTTGAAGGCTCTGCGGGTGTACAACTACTATCGGCTGCACCTTCAGGTCGCCTGTCCGAACTCGCGTATCCGTGCGGGAAACTTGAGGAAGGAACAGCGTCGTCAGACCCATCCGCCCATCCGCCGTCGTAGCGAGGACCTGCGTTGGGATTCGCCGCTCCCACATCGCAGGAAGTGCAAAGCTGATTTCATAGGAACCTTCGGTCCCTGTGGTTGCGGTCCCCAACGTGTTTCCGTCGTATTGAATCTCGACGGACGCGCCTTCGACTACGTTTCTCTCAGAGTCTTCGACTCGCCCCACGACCCGAATCGAGGCTTGGTCATCTGTCTTCGGACTCTGACGAACCGATGGATCACCGCGTAGAGCTACTGCAGTGTCATCGTCAGCTTCTTGCGCCAACATCGGTGCGTTCGTCTCGGACTCTTTGGTGTCGACGGTATTCGACTCAACGGGCATGTACTGAGTCGAAGTAAAGAGCATCTGGTTCGAGAGAACGTATGCACCAACACCCACCGCCACAAAGACCAGTGCCAACACCCACCCCCGCAACGACATGCGAATCACTCCTCTCGAACCGTGTACACCTCGCGCGACGCGGCGACAATGAAAGACGCACGCGCGAAGAAGTCCATCGTATCACGTTCGACGCCACGAATCCTGCGCATACTGTGATGTTGCGAATACGCTCCCGGTGCAAATCGTCTACTTGCGACCCTCTTTGGCGCGAATCAACTGACGAAGTCTTGCGCGACTGCGCATAAGCCTTTCGGAGCCAGGATCGCCCGGTGGGAGCGCATCCAACTGAGACTCAACGGTCGATAGCGACCGACGGACATGCGCAAGGTCGACTTGCTTGAGGATCTCTTCATTAGCAGGTGCGCCTTCCCACAAGCGGCCGGCGGCAGCACTGCCGCTGGCTACGGCATCCATGGTGCGACCGGCGACCCACTTGGTAAACGACGAGAGGGTGTACCCCTCCATGCCTTTCTGGCCAAATCCAACACTGGCAGTCGTGAAGAGAATCTGTGATCCGGCCTCCGCTGCAAGCGTCACGGGAAACCCTGCGATTGCAAAGTCGATGGCAAGATTCACGGCACTACGACCTACTGCTTCGCTTGTCGCCATGCCATTCGCCTTGTTCTGAATGACTTCGGACGTCGATGCCGCAAGCGAAAGGAGCAGTAGACGACGGTCCCACTTGCTCATGTTCTGAAAACCTGCCTTTGCCTTGCTGGCCTTGGATCGAAACTGCGCACTCCACGTCTTTCCAAATTCCTTCACGGCGGCCGCGGTCATTGCACGATGCGTGGATGCGAGTGCAGCTGGCACGCTCTTTACGCGACCTAAAATCGACTTCAGACTAGGCAACGCAATGGAACGGCCTAGCGCAGCCAAGGTACGCAACGCCTCAATGCGTCGGCGGATGGCTTGAGCTTCGCGCGAGCCCGCGCCCATCTCATCAAGCGTTTCGATGAGCGTACCCAGATTCTTGTCTTCTAAGATGCCCGACCGAAAGACATCTTCCATCTTCTTGAAGAGGGAGGTGCGCAGCAGCCGCATGTTCTTGTAAAAGTCGTCTGCTTTCGCATCGAGCCGTTCAAACGCGTCGAGGAACCGTCGGATCGTCTCCGACGCCTCCATCAATTTGCGAACCTCCGCTGCTCGCGCACCTTTGAATGCCTCAATCGTTTCTTTGGCGTCAGGCAAACCCTGCGCCCAATCAGCCATATCCTTCAACCACGTTGTGAAATCCGCCGCTCGCAAGGCGAGTCCGGGATCTTTCATTTCCGTATCCCGAAGTGCATGTTTCCAGGCATCGCGGGGGTCACCATGTACGCCGCTACTCTTGGAAACGTAAATCTTGTCTCCATACTCATCGAGACGACGCTGAGTCTCTTCCTTGGATTCGCCGGAGTGCCCCAACTTTCGAATATGCCGCACAACGATGTCCCGCGGCAATTCACCACTCGTCGTTTTCCCTCCACATGGAGTTTCGGCCAACGCGCGCTTGAGTCGGGTGTTGATGTCACGACGCCGATTCTTGATGTCGGCCTTGAAGACGCGCTCGTGTTCTTTGAGTACGTCTTGGAGGTGCTCAACTTCGCCGCGACGCGCGAAAACCCACTGCCGTACTGCCTTCTGCCAATGACCGTACATTGCAGCCCAATGGGCCTTTGCCTTTGCATCTTTGGCCTTGGACTGTGCGTCCTTGCACGCCTGACCCGTCAGGCTCCCCGGTCGCTCCTTAACAAATACCCGTGCGTGGTCGCCCTGCGATTGAAAGTCCGTAATCTTCTTTTCAATCGCCGCAATGGCATCCTTGATCCAGCCATTTGTGACGGAGGCGCGTCGCTCTGGATTGAATGCACGGTATGACGCTTTTCTCCATGCGGCGATGCGTTCCTCGATCGCTCGATTCGCGTCGGCGATCATTTTCAGGACGCCGTTTCGATCGGTGGTAGTCCGAATCGTTGGGACAAAGAGCCTATACGTGCCGGCACTGATGCGGGTACGAGCATCGGCCAGGGCATCTTTCCGCTTGCGGAGCATTTGATCAATACCGTCACCAGTGAGAGAAACTCTCACGGGCTTCAGAAAATACGCGTTCTTACGAGCGTCCGCGTCCGCCAACTTTTGCTCTTCCTTCGCAATCGCTTCGAGAGCGCTCTTCCAGGAAATCGATCTCCGGATGTTCCTATTGAACACAAGCACTGTTCCCGCAGCATGTGCCGCCATACGATCTGATTTGGCCGCCTCAGTCTTGCGGATGTAGGTTCGCCAAGCATTGATGCTATGGGACTGACGGAGTTCCTTCTTGTAGCCCGACGCATCTCCAGATGCGAGCGACCGCTCAAGTGTCTTCGCGCTCCTCTCAACTTGCTTTGCCTGATTGGCGAGGTTCTTTGAACGAAGCTCGGCCGCGCGCTTTTTGCGCTCCGCGATCTGTTTCTTGCTGCGCGACGTGATCTCCTGGATTGCTTCATGGGCCCACTTGAGTCTATTCTGATAGTTCTCAAGCTCTCGCTTCTTCAGCGCTTCGAGCAACGCCTTTGTGCTCGCGATGCGTTTGATGTAGTCACGAATGTCCTCCTTTCTCTTCTTGTTTTGTTGCTTATAGGCCTCGAGCGCTTCTTCCGCTCGCTTGACCGAATCTAGGTACGGCGTGAGTACCCGCGCTGCGGTTTCAGAACAGGTGGTGGGCTTGAAGTCCTTCGCCAGTGCGGGAACGCAGAGCACAAGTATCAAGCAGGACGCAATTGTTTTCATGGAACGACCCTTCACAGCCTGGACGTAACGATTGGATATGTAAACTTGACTACGCACTCATGATCAACGTGTGACCGCCTGCGAATCGCGACGCGGGAACGAGCAAACGCTGCATGGAATCGGGAAGCGGTGCGCGATCGAGAACACTGAGTGCTTCATCGCCAACAATCTTGATCTGTGCTGCTGGAGCATCGCTGGACGTGCTGGCTGGGGAAGCGACGGAGGTAGTAGCAAAGTTCGAAAGGGCGATCAGGGTGCAGATGACGATGCGCTTCATGGTGTGACTCCCGCGGACTGCGATAGGCGTCCGATTCACGGGCATGTACGGATCGCTGGCCCTGCATCGCAGCGAATCACGATTTTTCGGTGATTTGGCTCGTGCCATGCGCCGTCAACGCTGAACCCTCCTAGATCAAGCACGTTGAAACCCCCATTGGAGGCGGTTTCATGTCCAAGCACGTGCTGAGAATCGCGGTCGCGGGTCTGGTGCTCGCGACTGGATTTGTTCCCGAACGCGCCCATTCCTCGCCCGAAGAAACCTACGGCACGGCCCATCCCACCCTCGCTCACGAGGTGGACCCCGCCGGGCAATGGATGGTCCTTTGTCAAGTGCGAAAGGACACCGATGGCGACGGGAAAGTCGAAGCCTTCTTTGATCGTCTTCATGGCAATGTATTGGGTGATGACGTCGAACCCTATCTCGTGCTCGCTCCAGGCGTGGGCATGCGCATCGAGGACTTTGTTTCGTCCGATCGATCCGGTCGCTGGGTTGCCATCATTCGAGGTGACCGGCTGATACTCATCAATACCCGCACCAAGAAGGAATGGGACCTCAGTAAGACCGGTGCCTTGACGGACGATGTCGATCCCGTGTTCGGTCCGCACTCGGCCGCGAGTTTCGACGCAGGCGGTAAGCGCTGCTTGTATCTCCGAAAGAACAAGAAGCGTGTCACCGTCGTGGTCCGAGATCTGGTCACCCACAAAGATGTATTGATTGACCCGGGGCCCGATCTGTTTCACCGCGCCCATATCGATCCATCCGGCTTGTGGGCACTTGTGTTTGTTGTGGACAAAGACACCGACAAGAACGGAACACTTGAACGTCCAACGTATCCATCGTCACTCGTCGAACGCCGTTGCCGAGGATCGGTCGGTGCATATAGCACGTTCGGCCAGCGCGGTGATGACGCCACACTGCGCATCGCACCCACGACCGGCGGAACGGCTGTGTCGATTCCCGGCTTGATTGCGCCCATTCATGAGGACTTGCTGATTCGCCAATCAAGTGGCGCGTTGGCACTTCGAAAGCGGAACGGTGATGAGTTTCCCATCGTTGCCGCCCCCGATGCGGCGGTTCTCTACGCCCGTTCCGCCACTACAGCATCATTCGTCCTCGCGTATGGGACGAGCAAAGAGGATCGCCCGCTATGGCTTCATCGAGGGAACCGCCGCATTCAACTACCGACAAAAGGGCTCATTAGGCGAGACGACAAACGCAAGATCATCTATGGACAATACTGGCCCCATTGGTCTAGGGCGACTACGCCGGGTGTGGCCGATCTCGTGGCGTTTCGCCTGATTCCAACGACTCGCCACGTAGGCGCGATTCACGGAAACCGTGCGCTAATTCGAGGCACGAGCGATGGTGATCAACTGCACATCCTGGATCTCGAAACCAAAGAAACGTGGCAGCTACCGGGCACGATGAAGTGCTCGTGGCGTATGCTCCAAACGGGACCCGCCCTCTTCGAAACAGGACGCATGATTCATCTTCAAGATCCAGATCGCAGTGGCACCTACGAAGGCGACCCGCTAGCCGTAGACAGCTACGGTCGATTGCTGATTGGCGGCGAGGAGAAACATGGCTTGGTGCTGGGGCCGCTGCGGTGGGTGGAGGTGCGCTGATTCGGTCCTTCGATGCACGGCACGCGAATCAACGAATCGTGTTCTTCCGTGCCTACCCGTTCGCGCGATCTGGGGAATCGTAGATGCTGGTTGCATCCAGGGTTTCTCCTCGCTGCGCTCGTCGTACACCCTTCGTTATCACAGGGTTCGCTTCGCTCACCCTTAGCTATCAGCTTTGGCTCCTTCGGAGCCTCATTCTCCTGAACCACTCCCATATACCACCGCAACAGAACAACGGGCTGAGCTTGGTGGTCTTGGTGAGAGCCTCTTCTTCAAAGAGCTTCCCGCCACCGAATGCGCTCGCACCCACCAAACGCTCTCCCCCACGCCTGCGCTTCGTTTCTTGGTTCCCTTCGTGTCCTTCGTGAGAACCGTTTCCTCAAGCAGCGGTCGACAAGATACAGCGCTCAACGACCCAAGTGATCCCACCCACCTCCACGCAACGGATGAATTGCACCATTCGCGGCTTTGATGCACACACCACGCGCTTCTTCCACGACACGCCCAACTTCGATCAATGGTGTACCGAGTTCTTCGAGTGCTTTCGTAGCCGCGGTACTCAAGGATCCATGCGTAACAAGTAGTTCGAAGTCCTCCCCATCGTCAAGCGCGTGCTGCAGCGACGTCATGTCACCCTCGGCATACATCGATACGTCTTCGTGAACCGGAATCTTCGACGCCTCAAGTAACGCACCTACGTGTGACGACGAGCAAATGCGCGGCAGATCACGAGACAGTCCATCACTTATGTCCATGACCGCATGTACGGCGTCGTCATCCACAAGAACGCGCGCGATGTCCATCCGCGGCGTTGGCCTCAAGTGGCGACCAAAGATTGAGCCGCCAAGCGGTCCGGTCACACTGATCGTGTCCCCCACCACTGCACTGGATCGAAGCAAGGGACGCTTCCCCATTAGTTTTCCAAGGATCGAGACCGAGAGCACCAGCGGTCCATCGGCCACGTTCGTATCGCCACCCAGCAGCGGACAATCAAAGTGCTGGGACGCTTCTTGCAACCCGCGGTTGAGATCGTCGAGGAGCGCTTGATCCGCGTCGGCAGGTGCTACGAGTCCCACGACCATGCCCAGGGGTGAGCCGCCACACGCGGCGAGATCCGAAACGTTTACCGCGACGGATTTGAATGCTGCTTGCGACGGCGTGCACTCGGCCAGTAGGAAGTGAACGCCATCAACAAGTGTGTCGTTAGCGAAGAGCATGGGGCCGTCGTGCGTGAGCAGTGCCACGTCATCACCGATACCTAGCCAACCGGTTGGCAAATTAGTGTGTGTTTTGGCGAGGCGAGCCGTCCATGCGTCTTCGCCCGACGGGTGCGTCGATTCGCGTGACACCTAGTTGCCCTTGCTGGTTGCGTCGGCATTGACTGCGTCGGCGCGCGCTTCACGAACCCAACGGCCCACACGCGAGACCATTTTGTTGGTATCGGCACGTTTGCTGCCGGGATGGAAACCAACATCTACACCCGTAACACGCTGAAAGAGTGCAAAGAGGCGATACAGGTAGGCGCTCTTCATGCGCTTACGACCCAGTTCCTGAACAAGTGCGCGGTGTACCGCCCATGCAACCGGAACCGGTTTCATACGGGCAAGTCGCTGGGCAACCATGTCTTGCACCGGCGTGGCCGGTCCACGTTGCAAACGCAATAATGCAACCATGGCCGCGCGTGAGCGCGGCGCAAGCGTAAGCAGTCCGAGTGCGGCTGCTTTGCGTACCTCGGGCGATGGATCGCGATCCAATCGAGAAACGAGTGTGGGCACCGCCTTGGTGTCAACGGCATCGACGGCTGCTCCGCATGCGGCTTGGCGAACAACCCATGCCTTGTCCTTGATGGCGCGCGCCACCAAGTCGCCGTGGCCCAATGAGCCTGCGGAGAGCGCCCCATCGCGACGCATCAGTGCGGCCGGATCCAGCAATACACGATCGAGCAGCGCGCGTGTAACCACAGGTGGCGTTGCGCGGGCAGCCGCAGAAAATGCACGATGGCGCACCAGATAGGCAGGATCGCGAATCTGTCTCAGGAACGATCGATTCTCTTCCAGCCACCCTCCAGGCATCCCCAAGCTCACTTCGCGCCAATGCTCGGCGGGAGGCCTGCCGGTCAATGTGAGTAGATCATCGTCGAGCGCAGCGTCGCGAAGTGCCGTCATGGGCACCACGCCCGCGGCGATATCAAGATCGCGCGTCACCATTTGTGGTTGGCTCTTCCAAACAATGGCGAGCACATCCAAACCACGATGCGGTCCCGCTGCGCGCAACAGAATTGCGACAATGGCGTCGCGTTCATCAGGATCACCATCGGGATACCGCAAGAGCAGATCTTTGAGTTCTTGTGCCGCCGCGCATCCGCAATCCACGACATCCCGTGACTGCACCTCGCGCGGGCGATCCAGCCAACGATCGATACGTTCCCTCGCCTGGGCGCGCGCCGCGGGCGACGGTTCCTCTTGCGCATCGGTAATCGCGATGCCGAGTTCATGAAGTTCCGGTGCTAACGCGCGCTTACCAACCATCATCACAAACGACTCGGCGGCGCCCGCGCGGTGGTCGGCCAACAACATACGCGCGTACTGCGCACAACCCTTGAGATCCAAGAACGCGGGGCCCTCACGTTCCACGCGTTCTCGTGTAGCGTCGAGCCACTGCAGCGGATCTTCCTCCAGTCCCAACATGGGATCGGCGTCGAGTAGCTTGCGTCGTGCCTCGCTCTTTGGGAAATCTCGATCCAAATTGGACATCAATGTACGCGCCGCACGCTTGTCCCCATCGGTGGCTGACTCGGCGCGAATCAAAAGGGACAAGGCGTGCGCCGGATCCCGAAGGCGCATCGCCGCATCCTCTGGAAGCCCGCGTAAGAGCTCACGCGCGGCCCGGCTATCACCTTCCATAAGCGCCGCTTCCGCGAGTAGCACATGAACTTCATCTCGAATTTCACGGGGTATCTGCGTGGGTAATTCCGATTCCATGGCGGCGCGGCCACCGTCAGCGAGTCCCTTCTGCGCTCGCTCAAGTGTCTTCCACGAACTGTCATCCATGGTCCGAATACGTAGATGCAACAACGTCATGGCGGGCTCAACCCATGCACCATCAGGCTGTTTCGTAAACCGTCCCATCAAGCGGTGTGGATCATCACCATCGGCCGCGAAGGCAAGCACCTGACGAACAATGCGAGGGTTGCCTTCTTCCGTAAGCAACAACATGGCGGCAAGCGCTGTGGCCTCGGCCGTGTCGTCATCGGCCGGATCGACACGAAGTACATTGCGCTCGCCGAGCGCAAACCGACGATGCAAGGCATCGAGGCGGGACGACAGATCACCCGCCGCGGCAAGTCCGGCAAAACGGGCGAGCCATACGGGCGTGGCGCGTTGATTGCCCACCAAGGTCTCCAACACGCTCGCGCCCAAACTGTGGAGCAGCGTTCGATCCGGATCGGCTGTCTTGGCAACAAGCGGCTCGGCATTGACAAGCAGCCGCAGATGGTTGTGCCCCTCAACCACTTCGCCGCGCAACTCGTACACCTTTCGTTCATCGCCGAGCGGCGTGAGCACCACACGCGGTGGCTGCCCTTCCGGGAGTCGCAACCCGGTGGTTGTGTGCAGGCGAGCCACAGCACGGTCAACGCGACGTGACCAGGTGCGAGCGAGTTCCTTGAATCGCGGATCGTTTCGATATTTGCCGCTCACAGCCCACGCCTGCGTACCGTCTACGCGACCTAACCCTGGGGCTTCCGATGTTTGAGGAATGCCCGATTCGCGCCGGCGCCTTGTTCGCTCGGCCTTTGTTTTCTCTTCGCGCTTGCGCCGTTCTCGTGAGCGATCGACATACGGCGTGCGAAACGCGCCGGCACCGCGGTAGCGAATGTTCCCCGTGTCCTCGTCATCCTCCTTTGATTTCTCGCCGCGGTCGGGCAAGACATCATCCAAGGGATCGTCCATGTCGTAGGGATCGTCTCGCGGCGCCTCCCGCATACGCGCATCCTGGGCGTCATCGAACGGTTCATCGGCAAAAGCAGGGCGCAGCACGTCCAGTTCGTCGTCGGGTACATCGGTCGCAAAGAACTCGTCACGCTCTACTGGCCCAACATCAAATCCGTCCCTCGACTCGCGACGGCGACGACGAGGCGCGACGTCACCGTCATCTTCAACATCAACGTCACCTGCACTCGAATCATCAACATCGTCATTAGGTTCGAACCCGTTTGGGTCTTCCTCGCGCCGATCCATGTCGTCTCGTTCGCCGCCATCGGGATCACCGAATGTGCCCCCACGCGTCGAGCGATCCCGTTCACCCCCATCCGGATCGCCACGTACCCGGCCTCCGTCCGATGGTTCACTTCGTTCCGTAGAGGACTGGCACGCGTTCAAACCGAGCGAGGCGACGAGCGCCACACCAAACAACGACACTCGGATTACGCGACGGCAAAGAACCGCGTAGAGGAATGGCGAGCTGGGGTGGAGAGGCCGAACGGGAGCCATGAAGCACTCAGCAAGTCGTTAAGGTTGGGGGTTGACGAGGGGATAGTGCGCAGGGCACGCGCGGGCACCTTCCCACGTACCCTTCATGCGTCGGTCATTTCTCGGAGACAGCGCGCGATGTTTGCAGGTTTTTCGGTATCGCGTAGCGCCCGGCGGACGGCAAGGCCCACTGCATGATGGGATAGCGGACGTGCATTCGTGGGCTCGATGCCTCCAAGCGCCACAACCGGCAGCGACGTGCTCTCACGAGCCGCAATGAAGCCTTCGGCGCCCAAGGAACGACCCTTCTTCGGCACCTCAAACACCGGCGACAGTGTGGCGTAGTCTGCACCCGCGGCTTCTGCATGGGCCAATTCGTCAGTCGTATGACAACTCGCCCCCAGCCAACCGTTCCAAGACGATCGCACGATATGGATCGGCAACGAGCGACGACCGACGTGTACACCATCGGCGCCGGACGCACGGGCAACACTGACATGATCGGAAACTACGAGCGCGACGCCCCGTCGATGGCACCACGGCACCAGTTCTACTGCCGAGTCAAATAGTTCGCGGGGCGTGGCACGTGGATCGCGCAGCCAGAGTGCCGTTACGCCCCCGGACACACACATTGCGAGACGAGCACTGGGTACAGCGGTGTCAAGACTGACGAGATACATCAATCGAATGGCGCTGGGGAGGTCTAGCGACATGTGACTCTCGAAACGAAACGTCAAACGCTACGAGCGTGCATCAAATAGTAGGTGTTCCAAACCATGGACCAACCCAACATGCTCAGGGATGCAGCGAATGCCAAGTAACACGCCGGCGAGATAACAACGCCGATCCACAGCTTCGTGACGCAACTTAAGTCCTTCAAACGCGTCACCAAAGATCACGTCTTGGCTCGCGTGAATGCCCGGGAGTCGCACGCTGTGAATTTGCACGGCGTCGGCCGACAAGCCGCGCGCAAGGGCCTGCGATTGACCGGCATCGCGCGGCGCCTCGCTTCCGCGGCTCGACATTTGCGCTGCGGTGTGAAGGGCTGTGCCGCTCGGCGCATCCGCTTTGCCCTCGTGATGCCGTTCAACGATCTCAGCGCGAGGAAAATAGTACGCCGCTTCACGCGCGAATCGCTGCATCAGAATCATGCCGAGCGAGAAATTCGGCGCGACCAACACACCGAGTTCCTTTGCTTGTGCCTGTGCGTCCACTTGCGCGAGAAACTCGTCGCTCATCCCCGACGTGCCCACAACAACATGGCAACCGTGACGCAGTGCTGTGGCTACATTTTCTTCAACGGCGTTCGGCGCCGTAAAATCGACGACGACGTGAGGCGACGTGTCGCTGAGGCATTGGTCGAGATCATCATCCCTATCCACGTGCGCAACCAACCTCACGCCCGGGTCGGCCTCTATACCGGGAAGCAGGGCCTTTCCCATACGACCCTCGGCGCCCACGAAGACGACGCGCCGCGTTTCGTCCTTCTGCGTGTCGGCAGTGGCCTTCCACGCAGCAGCGAAATCGTGAATGGCGCCGGCTTGACCGGCCGTCTCTATACTGCCGGGTCGAAGCGTTCGAACGCGGGCAATGGCTTCGTCCGGCGATGCGCCCGTGACCACCAACCACGCGGCGAGTACGGTTCCGGTGCGACCTTGACCCGCCATGCAATGCACGGCGACGGGATTGCCCGCATTCACCTGTTCCGCAATCCAAGTGACGCACGACGCCAACGTTTCAACACTGGGCGTTCCAAAATCGCGAATGGGCACGTGCTGGCGTTCTAGCCCCTTCGTCTCGCGCGAATCGGGGAGGTCCCGTTCGGTCAGTGTGAGGATGGCCTTCACGCCCGCGTTGCGTATCGCCTTCCAGGAACGGGGCGATGGATGGGCCATGCCCGCCACGTTGCCGTCGTCGATCCAACTGAAGTTGTCGATCATGATGTCGAAGGGATACCGCAAAGGTGGCGCCCACCGCGAAGAAATGCTCCGCCCTTCGCCCCGGACTCCGCAAACCACGGCGGAAATCGAGGGTCTGCGACAATAATCCCCTTCATGAGTCCACAAGCCATCACGATTCTCGCCATGGCTTGGGTCCTGTTGGGCGCGGTCGTCCCCAAAATCTCGCTCGACGTGGCTGCGATCGCCGCATTCGCGACACTCATTTTAGGCGGCGTGCTGGCGCCGACGGAAGCCGTGGCGGGGTTCGGCAATACCACCCTGCTCACCGTCGCGTGCATGTTCATCTTGGCGGAGGCCCTGCAGCGCACGGGCGCGGTTCGGGGCGTAGGCCGCTGGGTGGAAGTGGCCGCCCGCAAGAACATGCGCTTTCTATTGATCGGGCTGCTGCCACTGGTCATGTTGCTATCGGGCGTCATGAGCAATACCGCGGTGGTCGTGTTGCTGCTGCCCGTACTTGTTGCCGCCACGCAACGTTCGCAGATGAGTCCCAGCCGAGTGTTGTTGCCCCTTTCCTACGCGAGCATTATTGGCGGTACGTTGACGTTGGTCGGCACAACGACCA
This sequence comes from Planctomycetota bacterium, assembly GCA_965222115.1. GTDB lineage: Bacteria > Planctomycetota > PLA2 > PLA2 > JAEUHO01 > CBDCTJ01. The sequence continues at coordinate 221,081 of CBDCTJ010000003.1, forward strand.
CGCTGCTCGTGGACGGGATGTTGCTACAGGCAGGCCGTGACGGAATCGGTCTCTTTGGCATCACACCCATGGGCGCCGTGTTCTGCGTCGTGGGATTGATCTATCTCGTGTTGGCGGGACCCAAGCTCTTGCCGAATCGTACGGGACTCGTGACGCCCATCACGGCGGAGGCCACGCGACAGTATCTAACCGAAATCGCCATTCCCGCAGGGTCACCCTTTGTTGGAAAGCAATTGGGAGATTTCCCGGCGCTTCTCAAGAAGGTGCGCTTCCTACAAATTGTTCGCGGCGAAGAGATTCTTTGGCCCCCGCTTCAACATGTTGAGTTGCAAGAAAATGACGTTTTGTTGGTGAAGGCACAGCAGGATGAACTCGTACGACTGCTCGATCAACGGGGGCTACGAAGTCGCAACGAGACGTCGCAAGACGAAGAGTCGATCCACAGTCACAATGTTGCGTTGGCCGAAGTCATGGTCGCACCGGGAAGTTCGCTCGCCAATCAGACGGTGCAGGGCGCCAAGCTCCGCTATCGATTCGGCGTAAGCGTGCTGGCCGTTCTGCGCAAGGGTGCGCACCTTCGGCAACACATTGGAGGACTTGCCCTTCGCGTGGGTGATATCTTGCTCGTGCAGGGTGAACCCAGCGACATCTCGCGGCTCACGCAGACGGAAGATGACCTCATGGTGCTCGGCGGAACGCGACGCATTGAGGCGCGTCGGCACAAGCTCCCGATTGCTATAGCCATCGTGGCGGCAGCACTGCTCTCGGCCGCATTTGGCTGGATGCCACTGGTTGTTGCTGTGCTGCTGGGTGCGGCGGGTCTTGTGGTGACCGGCTGTGTCTCGCGGGGCCAGGCCTACCGAGCCGTGGACCTCCGCATCCTTGTGATCTTGGGTAGCATGCTGGCCCTCGGTGCGGCGGCTAGCAAAACGGGACTCGCCGCCGACATCGCAGGCGGGATGGTGTCCTTCGGCGAACGCTTTGGTCCCCACGGCATCTTGGCCATGGTGTATCTCGCGACAGCCATTCTGACTGAGCTCGTCACCAACGCGGGAACGGCGAGCATCATGATCCCGATTGCACTGTCCATTTCGGATCGTATGCAGCACAACCATGAGCCGTACGTGTACGCCGTGGCGCTCGCTGCGTCGTGCAGCTTCCTAACGCCGGTGGGCTATCAAACCAATCTATTGGTCCACGGACCGGGTGGGTATCGCTTGATGGACTACCTACGACTGGGCGCACCACTGGCGATCTTGTTGTGGGCCCTGGCTACATGGCTACTGCCCATCGTGTATGGGTTCTAATCCTCGACCTGTTAGTCCGACTGTAGCGCAACATGAACCTACTTCTGCGCACGGTGTTGCATCCGATAGGGAAACGATGTTTGGTAGTTGGTACTTGGTCCACACGATTTTGCGCAACAAACTCAAGCGCACGCGATTGACAACCGACCTACTATGACCCTAAAACTGGGGGTGATCGAAACACGGTGTGGCGAAGCCGCCTCTCTCGGGTGGTGCGGGTCAGGAGGCCCGCTAGGGCATTACGGCATATTCAAACATTGAAGGATGGAAATATGCCGGCCCGAAGGGATGAGAGAGAAAGGGACGCCGCTATTTGGAGAGAGAGAACTATGAAGTCATTCTTGCTGGCGATGTGTTGTTGCATCGCCGTATGCGGGCTGGCTACTGACGCAACCGCGTATGACGGTTGTGGTTGGTCGGCTCCCGTTGTTAGCCCCTGTGCGTATCCTGTAGCAGACCCCTGCTGCACGACCCCGTGCTGGGATCCTTGCTCGTACACCACGCCTGTTCACACGACGACGTGTTGGGACCCGTGCGCCTACACAACCCCATGTGTAGATCCGTGCTGGAATCACTGTGGTTGGCACAACTGTGGTTGGGATAACTGCGGTTGGCACAACTGTGCTTATGACCCCTGCTGTGTAACACCCTGTGCTGTACCGTGTGTCGATCCCTGCCAGCCTGCAGTAACCTCCACGCCCGTGGCCGTAACCATGCCGGCGGTTACCAAGGTTAAGTGCAAAGTAGCTGTCTACGAGACGGTCGAAGAACCCATCATGCGGACCGAATGCACCGCAAAGTGGAAGGACGTTGAAGTAGACGTCTACAAGACCGAGTACCAGCCCATCATGGTTGACTGCAAGGTTGCCAAGTACGAGACGGTCCAAGAGCCTGTCTACATGAACAAGTGCACGCCGGTGTACAAGGAAGTCGCCGTTGCTCAGTATGCCACGCGACAGGTTGCGGTCTATCGCACGCAGCGCACGCCGCGCTATTCATGCGTATCCGTACCCATCACGTCGAGCTACACCGATCAGTGCTGCAACACGCAGTACGTGACGTGTGGCTACCGCACCGAGCGCCAGTTCGCCGGCTACGACTGCGAGCAGGTCGTGTGTGGCTATCGCACTGAGACCTACCAGTGTGGCACCACCACGCAGCGTGTGTTCTGCGGCTACAAGACCGAGCAGGTTCAATGTGGCACCCGCAATGTGCAAAAGCTCGTTGGCTACGACACCAAGCAAGTCCAGTGCGGCTACAAGTGTGTCCAGGTCAAGTCGGGTACCAAGACCGTGAAGCAGTTCGACGGTTGGGACCGCAAGCAGGTTCAGGTTGGTACACGCAAGTACCAGAAGATCACTGGCTGGGAAGAGAAGGAAGTTGAAGTCACGCCATGCGTCAATCCATGCCCCATGCCGTGTCACAACCCCTGCCCCACACCCTGCAGCTATCCCGCTGCCGACCCCTGCACGACTACCGTGTCCTACCCGGCCGCGACGCCCTGCAGCTACCCTGTGACCTACACCCCCACCTACTACGGTTGCTGGTGGTAAAGGACATCCATGATTCGCGCCTCTAACGAGGCGAACCACATCCCATGATCGGCACGCGCCGATCGTCGCAAGCCGGCTCGGGTTTCCCGGGCCGGCTTTTTTCGTTTAGTGATGAGTGATTCACTCGAATGAGATTGCGCACGTCGATGTCTGCGCACGGACACGTCGCACAACCCGGTGGCAACTGTGCCGGCTTCGATGTATCGGGGGCGCCTTGGGGCGTTACTGCTGCCGATTCTTTGACTTGTAGGAACCCAGAAATCCCGGCACGCCATTGCCACCGATTTCGACAAACCGTACGGGAATCGATGATCGGCGGCCGCGTGCGTCACGGCGGTCGATTTGTATGTGAAGGTGTGGCATGGCGCTTTGTCCGGTATGGCCCGAATCGGCAATGTGTTGGCCGCGGGCAACGCGCTGACCCACCGACACGCGAGCACCGTTTACTTTGAGGTGGAGATACAGTGCTTCCGTGCCATCCACGTGGCGAATGCGCACGTAGTTGCCGTGTTTTCCGTACTTGGGCGACGTACCGCGAATGGTTGAGTCCTCTTTGACGGCGATGACGACACCCGCACGTGAAGCGAGGATGGGTGTGCCCACGGGCATGGAAAAGTCAACGGCGTACTTCTGCGTGCCCGAATGACTGAACGGTCCCGGCCCGGCCTGCACCACGCGATAGGACTTGCCGGCACGATAGGGAAGGTAGTAGAGTCCGTCGTCTTTCGGTAACGCGCTATGTGGTGACACTTGGGACACCGAAGGTCGTGTGCCCGGCCCCACACGCACTTGAGGCGGCATCGTGGGCGGCGTCTTTGGCGACACCGATGGTGGAACGTAAGGCGCAAGTCGATCGTCAGCCGTGAACCCGGGCGACGCACGCAAGACGCTTCCTGCGCACCCATACAGCGTGCCCGTAACCAACACACACAACACCAAACACGTATAGGTACGCGTTCGACTCGTGGCCCATTGACTCATGCTGCGTCCTTGGCTGAGAAATGTGCTACTCAGCGGCGTGGCCATGCCGCAGGCGTTACACGGGCGCCGTGACCCCACGGCACGCTGCGGGTTCGCCACCAACCGCTTCCAAAGAATAGGGCAAGCACCAGGGCAGACGTCGCGAGACAAACACCAAGTCCCATCCGGGGAGCGATCCAGGCGATTTCAAACACGGCGAAGACAGCAAGCCCGGCATAGGAAAGCGCAACCGATGCGTGGGCGTGACCAATCTTGGTCAAGTGTTGATAGAGATGATCGCTGTGGGCCTTTGCCAAGGGAATCGACCGGCGCCATTTTCCTATCAGCGCCATACCGACATCGATCACGATTGGTAATAGCGCGCCCGCGGGCACGACCCATGGCGTCAGCGAAGCATCGCTCGATCCGTGGATTCGATTCGACATCAAGGGAACGGTTGCCACAAGGAACCCAACCACCTGACTTCCGGAGTCGCCAAGAAACATGCGGGCCGGATGAACATTCCAAGCCGTGAAACCAATCAGCGCTCCACCAAACGCGGCGTATACCAAACCCAATACGGTGCCCGGCGCTGATGCGGATCCCACGACCACCAACACGCCCCCCGTCATAGAACAGAGGTGATCAATGCCATCAACAAAGTTCATCAAAATCACGCACGCCACAATCCAAAGCACCGTCATGGGTTGTGTCGCAGCCCCCAACGACAAATCGGGCCAAGGCGCCAGTGCAACGCCATGCCATCGCCAGCCAAGTCCGTAAACAGCCCCGGCTGCAATACCGATGAGGATGATCCCCTTTGTACGCGCGCGCAGTCGAGTGATGTCATCCACCAAGCCACACGCGAAAAGGAGCAACGCGGGCAACCCCACCGCCAGAGCACAGGATTGCCACGATCCGCGGGCGGGGAGAACGTAAGCGCTCACGACCAACGCAAAAATGGACGCGAGGATCACCAGCGTGCCACCAATGCGGGGCGTCGGTTTGACGTGGACCGAACGCGCTTCGGGGATGTCAAGTACACGACCCAATGCGGCGCGCTTGAGGAGCACCACGCCAACCACAATCGAAAGCCCCGCATGCGATGAGGGCGGTCAACAGTTGAGCAACGATTGGCTGAATCGGATCGCTCCTTGGTTCGGCCAACGAACACGCACGATGGACCGGGTTGGCCACTCTGCCTCACTCAGTGGACGACCCCGCGCCAATGATGGCTTCGATCCGCAGCGAATGGGCCGTGGACGCGAGGTCGGACACGCGAAACCCGCGCCTTGTTCCGAGGGTATAACGTAGGGTGGTTGCCTCGCGTATCTTCCCGGCAACTCCATTTCGAAGGGACAACCGTCATGGGAGACGCCAACCCACCCGCCGTGAAGGCAAAGGATAAGCAGGCGGACGGGGCCGCAAACGGCAAGGATTCGTCAAAGGGTAAGTTGCAGGAGACTGGGAAAGAGGCGGCCAAGGGATCGCCACGAAGTGCCGAGGATTTGAAGCCTCAAAACCCCGCCCAAGCCTTGACAGAGGAAACGCTCCTGGAAAGTCCGGCGGCAATCGCACATCTACTTCGCCGTGCGGGCTTTGGCGCCGACCCTGAACAATGGGAAGCGCTCTCTCAGGGTAGCTACGACGACGCCGTAACGGCCGTCATGAATGAACTCAAGCGGCCGCCGTCCGCAGAACCGTCCACGTTTGACCCCTATCAACCGGGAAGCATTCAGCAACTGTGGCTGGAACGCATGGTGCGCACGCGCGGCGGCGTCGCCGAGAAACTCACGCTCTTTTGGCACGGTCACTTCGCCACCTCGGAAGCCAAGATCAAAGATCCCGAGCTCATGTGGAAGCAATACACATTGCTGCGGAGTCAAGGGAGTGGACCGTTCCGTGACCTGCTCATGGGCATCAGCAAAGACCCCGCCATGATTCGCTGGCTCGACGGCAACGCCAATCGCAAGGGTACCGCCAACGAAAACTACGCGCGCGAACTCCAAGAGCTATTCACCCTCGGCATTGGCAACTACACCGAGACCGATGTTCGCGAAATCGCTCGCGCCTTTACGGGCTGGGGCAGCCGCCACCACGATTTCGTGTTTCGCAAGCACTTTCACGACACGGGCGAAAAGACCGTGCATGGTAAGAAGGGCAACTGGACTGGCGAAGACGTCATTCGCATCGTTACCAACCTGCCTGCATGCGCGCGCTACATCGCCAGGGAACTTCTCAAGTTCTATTCCCATCCTTCGCCGAACGAGGCCGAAGTTGCCGCCCTGGCGGGCGTGCTCACCAAGAACGACATGCGCATCGACGCGGCGCTCGAGCATCTCTTTCGCGATCCGGCATTTCGTTCCACGCGTCGCGTTCGTTGCCTCGTGCGCGGTCCCGTCGATTTCATGGTGTCGGCGCTTCGGTGCAGTGATTTGCGCAGCGTCCCGCCCTGGGTCCACGGTGCTCTCGATCGCATGGGCCAAATTTTATTCCGTCCGCCCTCGGTCAAGGGGTGGACTTCGGGAACTGGCTGGCTGAGCGCCGGCGCCGTGGTGGAGCGTCTTCGTAGTGCCGAGCGCATTGCACAGGCCGCTCCCCTAACCGCCGTGGACGCGATTCCCGTAATTGCGTTCGACGGCAAGCTACCCGAGGCCCTTGCGGCCGCCACCCAACGTGCCGATGGCAAGGCGCGTGTTGCCACCATGCTTGGCAGTCCCGACTATCAATTGAAGTAGGCTAGTCACGCATTCGTGTTCATCAGATACGTTCGTCGTTCCCAGGAGTCCATCCCCATGAGTTCTCAGGAGCAGAAGTCGCCCGTGCACATGAATCGACGACGATTCCTTGAGCTTGGGCTGAGTACGGGCGTGGCGCTGGGATCGGTTGTTGCAGTACCACGACTTGCGTTCGGTGATGCGGAAAAAGCCGCCAAGCGCGACACGCCGCGGCGAACGCTCGTGTTCCTTCATCTCAACGGTGGCAATGACGGACTCAACACCGTCATTCCGTGGAAGGACGACAACTACCGTCGCATGCGTCCCAGCCTTGCCATCGATGCCAACCGCGTCCTGAAAATCGGTGACGGACTGGGATTCCACCCGGCGCTTGGCGGACTGCAAACGCTCTGGAAAAAGAAGCGGCTAGCCGTGGTCAATGGTGTGGGTTACCCAAACCCCAACTACAGCCACTTCCGCAGTACCGAGATTTGGTTTAGCGCCGAACCGGACAAGACCCCCACCTACGGCTGGCTCGGACGCGCGCTTGATCAGAATCCAAGCAAGAAGCCACTGCGCGCCGTTGCGCTACAGAAAGAACAACCGCTTAGTCTTGCGGCGTCCAAACCGGGCATTGTCACCATGACCGACTTTGGCCGATTCCGCGTGCCGCAGGCCATGGCCACAGCAGCCTCGCTTTACAAGACGTACGCAAATAGAAGCGATGGCGCGCGCGCCGAGGTTGGCGCCGCCGGAGAACAGGCGATCAGCGTAGCCAAGCGCATTTCCAAACTGCAACCCTCGGGCAGTGGCATGTACGGCCCTCTCGGCGAAAGTCTTAAGAAAGTCGTCGCCTTGTTGTCGGCAGGCCTCGGTCTTGAGTGCATTCAGATCAGTTACGGCGGATTCGATACGCACAGCAATCAACTGCCCTCGCATCAACGCTTGCTTACGCAGGTGGGCAACAACTTGCGTGGCTTCCAAGATCACATTGAGAAGCTCGGCCTTGGTGAGTCCGTGGTGACGGTTGTTATGAGCGAGTTCGGACGCCGCGTCCCCGAAAACTTGTCGGGTGGTACCGACCACGGCTCGGCTGGACCGGTCTTTGTCATTGGCAAGGGCATTCAGCACGGAACGTTTGGAGCCCAGCCGTCCCTGGAAGACCTCGACCGCGACAATTTGAAGTACACCACCGACTTCCGTCGCGTCTATGCGGCGGTCCTCAAGCACGCACTGGGCATGAACCCCGAACCGGTACTTGGCGCCTACAAGCCTTTGGAGCTATTCGCATGACCCGTTCACAGAGTTTCTTTTCACAATGTTTCTTTTCACAGTGTTCCTTTTCACAATGTTCCTTCGCGTTGATCGCCTTCACAGTTTCGTTCGCCCTGCTCGGTGCGCCGCGCGCCGTAGCCAACGATGCATCGAAGGCCGCCAGTTCCAAGAAGGCGGATCCCAAAACGAAAGCGGCCTCCGTTGACATTGATCCGGTCAACTTTGATTTGCTCCCGATGCATCCCGTGGAGCGCGGCGCGATCTTTCTGGACAACGAAGACGTCCTCAATCGCGCGTCGATTCTTCACCGCCGCGCAAAGAAAACGCGCGAGAATCTCGCCAAGCGCAAGAATCAGAACGACGATGGATCCAAGAAGCTCCGCGCGCAGTTGAAGAAACTCCGTAAGGAAGCAGCCCCCGTACTCGGGAAGGTCGTAGACATTTGCAGCGCCTTCGAGTTCGACAAGACGTGCCTGAAGCTCCTGCAAGACGTGCCTCGAGGTCCCCATCGCGTCATGCGCTACGCACACCGCACGGTGTTGAGCGTCGAGAGCCTTTCCCCCAAGCAGCGTGAACTGCTTGCACAGGTCATTGAGCAAATCGACGGCGCCACACTGGCCCTCCACGAACAAAAGAAACGCCAACGATTGAAGCTCAAGCAGTTGAAGACCGACCGCAGTGTCACCAACGAAATACTGCGCACGTTTGATCGCCAGGTCTACGACATGGACAAGCGCTTCTGGCGCTTGGTGGACTACGTACTCACCGATGAACAGCGTTCCGTGGTATACGGTCGTCTCCCCGGCGCCTACCGCCAGCGATCACAGCTAATCGAACATCTCTATCGCACGCCCAACTTGACGCCGAAGCAGAGCGCGCGCCTCACAGCATTGCTCACAGAGATGGAAGCCGAGGCCTCACCGGACCGCGCGGCGCAAAAGCGCCTCGGTGCCGAACTAAAGAACAAGAAGCTCTCCAAGGCCGATCGCCAAGCAATTCAACGCGAGCTGCGAGATACCAATCGACGCCTCACGGAACTTGTTCGATTCGGCTACCTGGAAACGAAGAAAGTGTTTACCGACGAGCAGTGGATGTACTACCGCTCGATTCCCCCCAAGATCAATGTGGGCGAACGTGCCCAGCGCATGGATCGCGTGCTCACGGGCTACAACCCGTCTGCCAAGGTGCGCAAACAGTTGCGCGCGCTAAAGAAGAGCGTTCAGGCGCGTCGCAAAGCGGCCTACAACCGCGTCAATGAAATTCGCAAGATGGGTGCCGACTATGGTCCCGACAGCCCCCAGATGATGTCGATGATGACCATGATGGCTGGTGCCACGGGCGATGCCGATGCCGCTTCGCGCGAAGCGATTGGCCGTGCGTTCCTCGAGGTGATACCCGAGGAAGATACGACCCGCTGGGTTCTGAGCGTCTTTGGACGGTAGTCTCGCCCATCGGCACGCGGCTGTACTCATTGTCGGTTCCGGTTTCGCCGGTGCATCGACGGCGTTTCATCTGAAGCGTGTAGGTGTATCGGATGTCGTCGTTGTCGAACGTGAATCGGATGGCGTTGCGCACTCGAGCGGTCGCAATGCAGCCATGATTCGCCGCCACACGGGGGATGCCGAAGTCGATCGATTCACTACGCGCGGTGCCGATGCGTTGCGTACTTTGCAACTCGTTCCCTTTCGTACATGCGGTGGATTCTTGTTGGGTCCCGATCAAGGCGACGATGATCTCAGCGAGCTCGTTCCGACGCTCCGAGGGTGGGGCACGTATGAACCGCGCGACGGCACCGTCGATCCGGGGGCATTGCTCGCGGCGTACCTGAGGGGTGCAAACGTCGAATATGGCTGCGATGTGCTGGAGATCGAGCCGCAACCGGACGGCGCTCTTGTTCACACCTCGCGTGGTACGTGGCAGGCCGACATCGTGGTCAATGCCGCGGGGGCATGGGCAGGTCGCGTTGGCGGCCTCGAGGTATCGCCAACCAATCGCCATGTCTATCGCACACGGTTGCCCGCAGGAATTCCCACGAACGCGCCCTATGTGTGGGACGAGCAACGCGGCTACTACTTGCGCCCCGAAAACACAACGTTGCTCACAAGTCCTTGCGACGAAACACCCGCGCGGCCGGGCGCCTACATTGAAAATCCGAATGCTCTGCGGGAACTAAGCGAGACGCTCGCGAAGGCACAGCCTGATTTGGGTGCGCTCGAAATCAGGTCCACATGGGTTGGACAACGAACCTTTGCGCGGGATCGCCGGCCCATCCTTGGCTTTGACGCCGAGCGCCCGCGCCTGTATCACGTGGCGGCCCTCGGTGGACACGGCGTAACACTCTCCTACGCGGTGGGTGAACACGCCGCGGGTGAAATTGCGGCCGCGCTCGCGCCCACTACTTCTTGAGTTCTTCCCGCAATTGTTTGATGCGTTTGCGGACATTCGTTGCGAATCGATCCAAAAGCGCCACGCGTTCATAGGCTTCAAGCGCGCCCTGCTTGTTGCCCGCGAGATCTTCGGCCCCCGCAAGGAGCCACCAACGAATCCAGTCCTCCATCACTTCATTGGCGTCGGCTCGCAGAATCGAAATGGCCGCGGCGCGGAGTTCCTTGTTCTTTTGGATTCGCTTCCAACCCTTGACCGACGCACGCGCAGCGGCGATACGCACGCTCAGCGACGTATCCTTCATTGCCGTTAGCAACAGCCCGTCCACAACGGGGCCGTCGAGTTCGGCCAGCGCCGATACGGCCCGACGACGCACCAACGAATCGGGATCACGTGTGCGCGCGATGATCGCCAAGGGAAGTTCTTTGGCATGACGACCCAGGAGTTCCATGGCCGATCCACGCACCACGCGGGGAAGCTCCTTGTCACGTAGCACATTCACAAGCTTTGTTGTGGCCCCCTCTTCTTCGAGCCGGGCCGAAGCTAGCGCCTCCATCCACGACGCGGGCTTACCACCACCCGGCCACCACTTATCATACGCAACCTTGAGTTGGTCGTGAGTCTGCTTGGGCGCATCGTCGGGCGCGTACAGTCCGGCCGTGTGGCACCACGTGCAAGCGTCCTGCGCCACGCGATCTCCCTTGAGGTCAAGGCGGGGGATACTAATCGCGTGATCCGCCACCACACCGTGTCCGCGTTCAATGCGCAGGAACGGCATATGACACGACACGCAACTCGAACCCGACCCCTTTGGATCGTGGTGGGTGTGCGCTTCAAGGTTGTTGGCAATTTCCTGATGGCAGGATGCACAGAGATCGGCATTGGAAGCAGACTTGCGCAACTGGGAGCGGGATGAGCTGCCGTGGGGATCGTGACACGTGGCGCAGGTGAGGCCCCCTTCCTGGACGCAGCGACTGGAATGAAAGGGCACACCGTCGTAGACAAGCTCCAGTTGACGCCCGTAGGGATCCAAGCGTTCTGGATCCACGATAAGCGTGGGATCCAAGTGTTCGAAGATGTCGTTGCCGATCTCATACTTGGTATCGACGAGATCGCCTTCCATATGACACTGCATACAGATCGACGTGTGACGACGCGGCGCGAGGCCCGCCAACGCGAGAATTGGATCTTCGCCCTTGACAGGCTTCCCCGACTCTCGCCGATTGTGGAACTCAACATGCGATGCCGATGGGCCGTGGCAACTTTCACAGTCAATGCCGATGCGACGCGCCGTGTGATGGGGCTTGACTTCGCCGGGCTTGGCCGGTGGCACGGCTTCAAAGCCGCTTGTGTGACAGCGTGCGCAGCGGTTGTCCCATGAACGTACGGAGCCACTCCAGAATGAGAGATCGCCCGGCTTCACAACCGGCGCCTTGTCCCAATCCGTACCGCCTGCGCCAAATATCAACTTGGTGTAGTCAAACCACTTCTCGGTTTGGGCTTCCATCATGCCCGGCAAGACCTGCATGCGTCCATCGGGCATGGTGGTCATGTACATACGCACCCGCATACGTCCCACAACGTGGGTGAGTGGATACTCGTGTACCTCGCCGTCTTCGCCGACGGTGCTCACAAAGAACTTGTCGCCCGCCTGACGAAATGTGCTTTTGCCCGGTGGGTGCGTGGCGGTCTCTTCCGCAAGCACGGCACCCGGTACATTGTCTTCGCGTATTGACTCGACCGTGTGGTAGTGACTCGACGTCTTCCACAGGTCGTACTCGCGTTGATGGCAGCGCTGGCACGCCTCGGCACCCGCGTAACCGTCGTCGCGTTTGGTCGTGGATGCCTCACCTTCGCCCGCTTCGGCGCGCTGCCCCACGTCGCCTGGCCCCGGATGCACGGCCGTTCCAACGAGTGCAAACAGCAGCCCACACACGCCCGCCATGGCGAGCAGTGGCATGCGGTGACGTGGCGCTGAACGTGTGTGTCTCAACTGCACGAAGTTTCCTAGAGTGCGGGGCATTCGGGAAGCTGCGCATCAGTATACGCCCGGTCTGCACGTGGCGCGCACACCGCGACCAACGTATCGAATTCGCGACTTAACCCGGACTACTCATGAATAGTCCGGCTAATCCGACTTGTGTCCTAACAAGATGACATACGGGCCAATCTGATCGACGACTTCGTGACGCAAAATGGTGCCATCGCTAAGTACACGGGTCTCGCCGAGCGTGCCTGCGCGTGCAAGAACTACAATTGGATTGCCGGGCTTGTACGCGGCTGCGGGAAAACGCCTCAAGGTACGAATGTGTGCCGTCGGATCACTGGGCCGCTTGTCGTGTGGGGACCAGAAGTATTGATCGCCAAACACGTCGGCCAGTGAACATTCGGCAGCGGCGAAATCGGGTTCAATGTCACAGAGGATCCACCCCTTGGGCCCCGCTTGACTGGCCGCCAATCGCGCGGCCGTTCGAAGTTTGGCTAGCGAGGCGCCGGGATGGGGTTTGGCGCCCAACATCCACCCCATCTGATTGGTAAACACGAGCGCAGCGACGGTAAGCAACCCAACAAGAAGGGACACCGCGCGTATGGAAAGCGCGACGCGACCGTCAAACGGCACCACGCCACGCATCCCCAGAAGAACAATGAGCGGTACGAGCAAACACCCCGTACCCAACAGATCCCACGACCACGCAAACGCTTCGGGTGCACCGCGAACCACGATCAGTCCCAGATGAACCGCAGCCGCCACCATCCACGCGCGCAAGATCCAACCAACCCATGCGCCTTCCCGCAGCGCCGACACAATGCCGAGTGGTAAGCCAAGCACGAGCAGACCCAGCGCTGCCACTGCAATCCAAACCGTGGTTGGCGCGAAACTACTTGCGCCTCCGCTTGTGGTCACGAGGTTGAGCACGCTGCAAGGCCCGAAGAAGAAGAGCGCGAGCCCAAGGCCAATGGCCACGTTGCGCCACGCCGACACCGATTCGCGCGTCGCAAAGCCAAGGAGGGCCGTGGCCATATAGAGCGCGCCGGCGGGATGCGCGATCCCGAGTGCGACGCCTCCGGCCGCGCCGAATCGACGGCGGCTTGCGAGGGGTGAGAGCAGAAGCAAGAACGTGACGAGTAACAACAGCAACGCCAGCGCATTGCCGTCGGGCCGCGCCCCCCCCGCATGCACAATCATCATCGGATGAACCAAGAGGGCCAAACCGCTGTAGCGGGAAACTCGCGCACCAAAACCCATACGCAGTGCAAGGAGCATGAGCAGCGGTGCGAGGAGCGCACCGGCGAACCCTTCCATAACCCGCAAGGCGCGCGTGGCATCGGCGCCCGACGCCACGACGATCGCCACCAAGAAGGGCTGCAGCGGCGGACTGTCTTCAACCGCCCAAACACGGCTGTGACCGAGCCCGTCGGCCACACTCGCAAGGACCGCCGCACGCCCCTCGAGGGGAAGCGTGAGCGTTGGCAGCCGGATCAACACACCGGCAAAGAAGAGAATAAGCAGGAAGTAGCGCTGCTTCAACGGTGGCTACAAACGCTTGGTGATGCGCAGTCCCTTGCCAAGATTCTTCTTGTACCAAATCAACGTCTTGGTGAGGCCCTCGGCGAAACTCACACGCGGACGGAAACCGAGCACTTCCTGCGCTTTCAAGATTTCGCCCAACGCGTGTCGTACGTCGGCCTGGCGGCCATCAATGTAGTTGGTGTTTAGCTCTTCATCGAGCAGGTTGGCAAAAAGTGTCAACATGCCGCCAATGCTCACGCGACTACCGGAGGCAATGTTGAAGACTTCGCCTTCGGCCTTAGGCGCTGTACACGCCAAGCGAAACGCCTCGACCACATCGTCGATATGAACAAAGTCGCGCGACTGCTTGCCATCACCAAAGACGGTCGTCTTCTCTTCGCGAAGTACATTGGCACAGAAGCGCCCGACGACGCCCGCGTGGGAACCTGTGACGGCCTGACGCGGCCCATAAACATTGAAAAGGCGCAGACAAACCGTTTCGAGTCGGTACGACATATAAAATACGCGCGCGAGTTCTTCGCCCATGAGCGCACCCGCACCATAGGGCGTATTGGGTGAGGCCAGCATCGACTCTTCTTTGGGCAGCACCGGGCTCTCGCCATACACCGCGCTGGAGCTGGCATAGATGAAGCGCTTGACCTTCATGTCGCGCGCAGCAATGAGCGCGGCCAAGGTACCATTCACCGCCACGTCAATGGAGGCCTGAGGATCTTCCACCGAGTCCGGAATGCTTGGGTGTGAGGCGAGATGCAGAAGGTAGTCACATCCCTTGGCGGCCTTCTTAAGTAACGCCACATCGCGAATGTCGCCTTCGATCACTTTGCATTCGGATGGCTTCAAGTCTTGAAGGTTGCGGCGCGCGCCCGTGGAGAAGTCATCCACGACCACAACTTTGTCGCCCGCGCGTACGAAGGCCTCGACGAGATTGGATCCGATGAATCCTGCGCCGCCGGTGATTAGAAGTTTGGCCATCGATGCTCCTCGAGGGCCCGACGCATTCGACGGGCCTGCCCTGGGGTGTGGGGAACCCGATCATCGGGGACCGGCAGGGCACTGCGCCGCGGTTGCGGCGGGAGAAGGTAGTCGATTTGCGCAATTTTCGTCAACGTATGGCGCTACGGATGAAGCCCGAACAAACGCCGGATTGTGCGTTGAGCCTATAGAGCCCTAACTCTCGGGCGCTCAGCCCTTTGCAGGCGCACCGCGAAACCACGATACGGTGGTCGAGAGCCCTTCCTCAAAGCTGACTTCGGGGCGCCAGCCCAATCCGCGCAGGCGCGTGAGATCCGGCTGGCGGCGACGCGGGTCGTCGGCCCATGCCTCCGTATGGACGATCGTCGATGTGCTCTCACAGGCCTTGAGCACACGGTGCGCGAAATCGAGAATGCTGATCTCACCCTCGCCCCCCACGTTTACGGGACGTGTCTCGTCACTAGCAAGCACGGTCAAGATGCCGCGCACGGTGTCGCTGACGTAACCAAAGCTGCGCGTCTGCAAACCGTCGCCGTGAACGCGAAGCTCACGCCCGTCCAGGGCTCGGCAGATAAACTCGGGCAGTGCACGACCGTCGTTACGCCGCATGCGTGGGCCGTAGGTATTGAAGATGCGAACGATGCGCGTGTCGACATCGCGAAAGCGGTGGTAGGCCATAGTGGCGGCTTCGGCATAGCGCTTCGCCTCGTCATACACACTGCGCGGACCGATGGAGTTGACATTGCCAAAGTAGTCCTCGGGCTGAGGCGTGACGGCCGGGTCGCCATAGACTTCGCTCGTGCTGGCCAACAAGAAGCGCGCACCCTTGTCCTTAGCCACATCGAGTGCATGTTCCGTTCCGCGTGACCCCACATGCATGATTTCAAAGGGCAGCATGGCGAAATCGGTGGGACTGGCAGGGCTGGCGAGATGCAGCACGAAATCCACATCGCCTTCGACCGTCCACGGCTGACTGACGTCACATTCGACGAGCGTGAAGCGTTCACTATCTTGATGATGAACAAGATTCTCTCGCTGGCCGGTCAAGAAGTTATCCAACACCGTGACCTGATGGCCGTTCGCGAGCAGTGCATCCACAAGATGGGAGCCAATGGTCCCCGCGCCGCCAGTAACAACATGATGGGCCATCGACGGAACCTCCTGCTTGAATCGTGAAGCGCGTTGGCGCAGACTGATTCCAGTCGCATTGTTCCTCAACCCAAAGCGAATGGGATCACTTTTGCTCCTCCGAACCGCCATCGTGATCGCTTCCACGCTGCTCATGCCATCCTGCGCAACGGTTGATTCACGCCACCCGTGCAGTCCTGCCAATCCGGCATCGATTCATGGCCCATGGAACTCGCCCTGTGATGTTCAACGCGGACTCGACGCCATTGAGTGTGCCTACCGAACGGTGCGGGACCGCCGGGGCATGTTCGTAACCTTCTACGCAGAGGCAACGCATGCGATTCGACAAGACATGGCACGCGGTGCTTACCTCGACAACGCATTCGTATCCGAATTGCTGGTGAGATTTGCCAACTACTATCGACGACCGCTAGTGCTTGAACGAAGCGGCCGGCGTTCGTGTGCGCCCGCCGTGTGGCGCAATGCATATCGCGCCAGCCGCGATCCACTTGTGGGCGCGCCCCGTACGTTGATACTTGGAATTCTTGCCCATGTTCGAGATCTTGGCTTCGCGCTCGCTGACATCGAGGGACCGCTCGGCCCCAGACGCAAGCAAGACTATGGCACCATCGGCAACGCCGTTGCCTCATGCATCGATCGCGCAACACAACGCGTCGCACAGGACTATGCGCCCGGGATCGCCACCCTCGACGCACTTCTCCTGCGCTTCGACGAACGTGCTCTAATTCACTGGCTTGAGGTCATCCGCGCTGACGCCTGGAACTTCGCATGCGATTACAAGCGCGCTCACACTCGATCCCAACGCCGCTCCCTCACCGCTGCTTACGAACAACGATTCCTCGCCCGCAGCTACTTCATCTGGGGCCCCACGGCTCTCTTCCCCTCGCAACGATAGCGTGCGCCAAAAATACCTGGTTTCTGTGGCGCATCCGCGACCGTCCCACGCATCGCCATGCGCCAGAAATACCTGGTACTCTTGGCTCACAAGCGGCGCGCCAAATTTACCTGGTATTTTTGGCGCGCTAGTCGCTGAGGAGTTCGTCAAGGAAGCGGGTGGTGTAGTCGCCTTGCTCGAAGTAGGCGTTGCGCATAATGCGGCGGTGCAGTGAGAGATTGGTCTTGATGCCCTCGATGCGGAACTCGTCGAGGGCGCGGCTCATACGCTGGATGGCGTGCTCGCGCGTGTCGGCGTGTACGAGCACCTTGGCTATCATGCTGTCGTAGTTGGGCGGAATGCGATAGCCCGCCGTGACGTGCGTATCCATGCGCACGCCGGGGCCGCCGGGCACATCGAAGCGCGTCACGGTGCCGGGGCTGGGCGCGAAACCGCGTTCGGGATCTTCGGCGTTGATTCGCACTTCAATGGCGTGTCCACGTGGTTTCACCGACTGCTGCTTGCGACCAAGCGTTTCACCTGCCGCCAACCGAATCTGTTCTTTGATGAGATCCACACCCGAGATGAGTTCTGTGACCGGATGCTCCACCTGAATGCGCGCATTGACTTCGATGAAGTAGAACTTTTTGCCTTCCACCAAGAACTCAACGGTGCCGGCGCCGTGATAGCCCACCTGCTTGGCGAGTTTGACGGCGGAACGGCCCATCTTGGTGCGCAAGTCTGAGGGAATGCCCGGGCTTGGCCCTTCCTCAACGACCTTCTGATGCCGCCGTTGAATGGAACAGTCGCGTTCATAGAGGTGAATCGCGTCGCCCTTCTTGTCGCCGAGAATCTGTATCTCAATGTGGCGCGGATTCTCAAGATACTTTTCGATGTAGATCGACGGATCGCCAAACGCAATGTCGGCCTCGGCACGCGCGGTGGCCATGCTCTGGATCAACGACATATCGTTATGCGCTACGCGCATGCCACGACCTCCGCCCCCACTCACCGCTTTGATGAGCACGGGATAGCCCACGCGCTTGGCGACTTCCAATGCCGTCTCGTCGTCTTCAACGGGACCGTCACTGCCCTCAACAATAGGAATACCCGCAGACTTTGCCGCGGCTTTCGCTTGAGCTTTGTCACCCAATCGACGAATCGTGTCTACGTCGGGGCCAATGAACTCAATATTGTTGGCGCGACACACCTCGGCAAAGTGCGCATTCTCCGCAAGAAAGCCATAGCCAGGATGAACGGCGTCCACATCGGCAATCTCGGCAGCCGAGATAATGCTGGGAATGGACAAGTAGCTCTTGGCACTGGGCGCCGGACCAATGCAAATCGCTTCGTCGGCCAAGTCGAGATAGGCGGCGCCCGCATCGGCCTTGCTGTAAACGGCCACACTTTCGATCTCGAGTTCATGGCACGCGCGAATAATACGCAGCGCAATCTCGCCCCGGTTGGCAATGAGCAGACGCTTGATCATCGGGGGCTACGAACTCCGCACACGGAAGAGCGGTTGATCAAACTCCACCGGCTCGCCGTCCTCGACCAAGACTTCGACAATCTCGCCGGTCATCTCGGCCTTGAGTTCGTTATTCACCTTCATCGCTTCAACAATGCACACCACCGTGTCGGAATCGATTCGGTCCCCCACACTCACGTAGGGGTCCGAGTCTGGATTCGGCTTGCGATAAAACGTCCCGACCATGGGCGAGAGGATTTCCTTCACACCTGAAGGCAGCGTCCCGGGCGTGGCATCGCTTGCGGCAGGCGACGCAGCAGCCGGTTGAGCCGTTTGAGGCGCAGCAGCAGGAGCCGCACCGGGTGCTGCCTGCCAGTTGACCGTCGCGGGGGCCATCGCACCCGCCTTGCGGAGGTGAACCCGCTCGCCATCTCGCTCAATTTCCAGCTCGACAAGCCCGTTGTCGTTCATCAACTGGACGAGCTTTTCGAGCTCGCGTTGGTCCATGGCCGCCCCCCGGCTGACTGGTGGTGGAGAAGAACGCGAAGTGTAGTCGAATCCCACTCCCGGCTCGCGCTTGATCCGGGCGCCCACAGGCGAGTCGCGGATCTTCTCAAACCCGGTTCGGTTGGTGTTTGCTATCACCCGTAGGTGCTGGAATGCCTATTCCGTGCTACCGCCCGGCTACACTCAACCTCATGCGACCTATTCCACGTCACGCGACGCAGTCCCCGGACACTTCTCCGTGGGCAGATGCAGTCATGATGCGCGCCTATCGTGCAATGTCGCCGATCGAGCGTATCCGCAGAATCGGCGAACTGGGGCGCATGGTTGAAGCCGTCGCACTTGCTGGACTTCGTCAGGATTTTCCAATGGCCTCGAATCGCGAGCTGAAACTCCGGCTCGCGGCTCGCCGACATCCTGCGAGAGTCATGCGCGCCTTTGGATGGGACCCTGACACAGAGACATTCATTGAGCCCACGTCATTGACTGAGCGAGCATAACGTTAGGACCTGATTCGTGGTCACCTCGCCAGAAGACGCGCTTCGTGCTCTAGCGAAAGCCCTGCTGGCGGCGAATGTTCCTTACGTCGTAGGTGGTTCGGTCGCCAGCAGCCGATACGGCGAGGTTCGCACAACCAACGATGTCGATGTGGTACTCGATATCGCACCGGCGAACTCAGCGTCGTTTCTTCGAGCTGTTGAGCAGGATTTTCTAGTTAACGAAGTCGCCGTTCGAGATGCCATTCGACGACAGTCCTCGTTTCAAGCATTCCATGGCGCAAGCATGGTCAAGTTTGACTTCTTTATCGCAGGAACGGACGCCAGATCCATTCGGCAGATTCAGAACGCTCGTCCATTGAATTTAGAGAACATAGATGTATTCATATCGTCCCCCGAAGACATCGTTCTCAGCAAACTGGTCTGGTACGAAATGTCAAATGGCGTGTTGGAGCGACAGCTTCGTGATGTCGTCGGGGTACTAAAAGTTAGTGGCGCATCAATGAACATCGCTGAACTCCGCGAATGGGCAGAGCGACTTGGCGTTGCCAAACTTCTACGAGTCGTACTAGAAGACGCAGGCATACCAGTCGATTAGGTGCGCGACGTCTGCCCCACGCCACACACGTACTCGGCAATCTCAATCGCGTTGAGCGCGGCGCCCTTACGTATCTGATCGCCACACAGCCATAGGTCGATGGCGTTCTCGTTTCCGGGGTCCCGGCGAATGCGACCAACCAAGACATCATCTTTCCCGTTGGCGTCGCGTGGTGTGGGAAAGGCCATCTCGTCGGGCTCATCCACAAGCGTGACGCCCGGCGCTGTAGCCAGGGCATGTCGCAGCGCCGGCGTACTGGGACGCACGCCAAACTCGATGTTCACCGACTCACTGTGCGCGCGCCACACCGGAACACGTACGCACGTGGCCGAAACCGCGAGGTCGGGAGACTCAAGAATGCGTCGGCTCTCGTGGATGAGTTTCCACTCTTCGGTGGTGAGATCACCATCCGCAAACGCCTGCACAAAGGGTATCGCATTGGCATAGATGGGAACCGGATAGATTTCACACGTGAGCGGCTCGCCTCGGATGGCGGCGGCCTGCTGCGCCTCCAGCTCGCGAATGCCGCCAACGCCCGAACCCGATACCGCTTGATACGTGCTCACAACAATACGCTTCACGGGAGACAGGCGATGGGTCGGACCCAATACCATCATCAACAAAATGGTGCTGCAGTTGGGATTGGCCACAATGCCGGGCTTGAGATTCCCAAGCGGTTGATCGGGACGTAGCGTGTCCAATGTGTGCCCATTGATCTGCGGCACAACCAACGGAATGTTGGCATCCCGGCGAAACGCACTGCTGTTGTCAATGACGAGCGCGCCCTCGTTGGCAGCACGTCGCGCTTCGTCTTTCAGCGCAGAGCCCGCAGAAAAGAATGCGATGTCGGTTTCACGAAAATCAAAGGACGAAAGCGCGGCCACAGTGTGGTCGGAACCACGAAAAGGGAGCTTCGTTCCGGCAGATCGAGGAGACGCCAACAACGAGAGCGATGCGATTGGAAAACCACGTTCGTCGAGCAGGGCCATCAACTCACGACCCACGACGCCCGTAGCACCTGCAATCGCTATGCGGTATCCGTCTCGTTGCGTCGAGTCCGTCACGACGAGCTTCCTTCACGTTTCCATGTGCCGGACCGCCCGCCCTCTTTGACGAGCAATCGCACCGATGACAGTTCCGCCGAACGATCCACACCCTTCACCATGTCATAGAGCGCCATGCCCGCAGCACACACAGCGACCATTGCCTCCATTTCAACGCCCGTGCGATCGATGGCTTGCACTTCGGCGGTGATTCGCACCTGTTCCTGTTGCACATCGAGGTCAATGACAACGTGCCTAATGCTGAGCGGGTGGCACAGGGGAATCCAATTGCTCGTCTGTTTGGCACCTTGAATGCCCGCGATGCGGGCCACGGCGAGGGCGTCGCCCTTTTCAATCTCGCCGCCTTTTAGCTTTGCTGCCGTCTCGGGGGCGACCTTTAGCCAGCCCTCCGCCACCGCACGACGCTGCGTCTTGGGCTTGGTCGTGACGTCCACCATGTGCGCGGCGCCACGTTCGTCGAGATGGGTGAAGGCATCGGAGTTCATCGCCCAAGTGTAGTGCTGATCGAGGAGAAGGGGCAATCAACGCAGGCTCAACGCTTCCATCATGTGTTCGCTCCGAACTTCGGGCGTTCCATCGAGATCGGCGATCGTCCTGGCAACGCGCAAACAGCGGTGAATCCCGCGACCGCTCAGACCAAGCGAATCGGCGGCACGCAGGACCGACTTCTCAGCTTCCTTCGAAAGCTGGATTGCATCGGGCAGCGCGTGCGCCGGCAACCGAGCATTGAACGGACGTACGTCATCAAACGCCGCCAAGCGCTGCATCTGCATTTCACGCGCGCGCTTCGCACCTTCCATCTCAGGAAGTGGTTCCTCGTTCCCACCATTGAGTAATGCGGACGCCTCCACCGGCGTGAGCGTCACCTGCAAATCGAATCGATCTCGCAGCGGGCCCGAGATACGGCGTTGATAGCGATCGACCGACTCCTGGCGACACTTGCAACGCGACGCCACGCCGCGCCATCCACACGGACACGGGTTACACGCTGCCACCATCACAATGTCGGCAGGTAGCTCGGCTTGGCCCGCCGCGCGACTGATCACAAGGCGTCCATCTTCGATTGGCTGACGCAGTGCCTCCAATGTAGCTCTCGGAAACTCGGGCAACTCATCAAGAAACAACACGCCATTGTGAGCAAGGCTCACTTCGCCGGGTTTGGGAATGCGCCCCCCGCCCACAAGTCCCGCCGTACTTGTCGAATGGTGCGGCGCGCGGAACGGACGGTGCTTGAGCAGTCCTCCTTCAAGCAACCCCGCAACACTGTGAATCCGACTCGCGGCTAATGCTTCTTCAAAGGTCATGGGAGGAAGAATCTGCGATACCAAACGCGCTAGTAGCGTTTTGCCGGTTCCCGGTGGACCGCTAAGCAAGAGATTGTGTCCACCCGTTGCGGCAATCCACGCCGCGCGAACGGCAGCCGGTTGACCTCGCACGGCTCGCAACACACCGGGATCGGGTGGCGCCGGGGTCCACTGCTTGGGAACCACGGGAGCAAGCGGATCGTACCCCGTTAAATGTCCCACGGCATCGGCAAGCGTGGCTACGCCAACCACCGTGATGCCCGGCACGGCCGCGGCTTCGTGTTCATTCTCGCGCGGCACCATCACCCTGCGGATGCCGGCCCGGCGCGCGCTCTCCGCACATGCGATCGCACCACGCACAGGCCGGACATCACCATCAAGTGTGAGTTCACCCAAACACAGCCATGAAGCGAGATTGCTGTCGGGACCCAAGATCCCCTCCGCTTGCATAATGGCAAGCGCAATGGGCACATCGAGCGCCGCCCCTTGCTTCGGCGCAGTCGCGGGCGCCAAGTTGACCGTCACATGTCGATGCGGCCACGGCCACCCGCCGTGCGTAACGGCATTGCGTATGCGCTCCCGCCCTTCTCTGAGCGCACTATCGGGCAATCCTACAATCCGAAAAATGGGCGTATTCCCCTCCGCATCCCCTGAAAGCGAGGTCTGCACATCCACACCCTCGGCGCGAGCACCGAAGAGCGCAGATCCAGATGTTCGAGCAAAAGTACGCACACCCCTATGACGCACGAGGCGTGGGGAGGTAACAGGGGGGCGTCAAATTGCAGTGGTAGCTCTTGCGGATGCGGCAATCAATGCTGCGTTCGAATCAAGGTATCTACTTGGGTTTACTCTTTGAGGCGGTTTCCGCGGCGGCCTTTATCTTCTGAAACTCGCTTAATAGCCAATCGTGTTCACCAGACATTCGTCCGGTGAGATTTACGACTGACGCATGAACGGAGATCGCCTCGGACATATGCGTGTGTGCCTGAACATGAGCTCCCGAGCTTGACAAGGCAACCGCGCAGTAATACAAGGAAATGGAGAGGTCGCGCAGCCACTGGCTGTTGCCTTCGTCTTGTTTTACTAGCGTGCGCGAAATCGCGAGACTCTCCTTAAGGCATTCCAGCGACTCAGCATCTTTACCCATTTCTCGCAGCAAAGCGCCGATTCTGATTAGGCTCGTCGAGAAATTCCGTTTCCGCCTACTATTGCTTCCATCTTGCTTCACTAACGTCCGTCTGATTGCGAGGCTCTCCTCAAAGGAGGATAACGCCTCGTCGCGCTTGCTCGCGTCCCACTGCAAGTCGCCGACAATGCTAAGACATGTCGCAAGTGCCTCCTGATACATGGTGTTGTCTTCGTCATACTTCGCGAGCTGACGCCTGATCGTGAGGCACTCCTCGAGGCTCGCCAATGCCTCAGCGAACTTACCATCGGTTCGCTGCAGTTTGCCTACCCTAGATATGCTCCCTGCGAGACCGCTCTGCCACACTCTATTGCTGCTGTCATGCTTCACTAACGCACGCATGACGGCGACACTTTCCTCATGGCTCCTTAGCGCATCGATTCTATTGCCGTTGGCTCGCTGCAGATCGCCAATGCTATGTAAGCACGCCGCGAGATTTTGTTGCCATTCTTTATTGCTATCGTCTTGCTTTACCAGCGCACGCATAATCGCGAGGCTCTCTTCATGCCTCGCTAACGCTTCGCTACCGTTGCCCGTGACCCACTGCAAATCGCCAACCTTGCTGATACTCGATACGAGATCTACATGCCACTGCTTATTGCTCTTATCTTGCTTCACCAACCCACGCATAATTGCAAGGCTCTCCCGAAAGCTTGCTAGCGCCTCGACACTATTCCCGGCGTCTCGCTGGAAGTCGCCGACAGCATGCAGGCGCGATGCGAGCCCATGTTGCCACTCCCAGTTGCTTTCGTCTCGATTCACCAGCGCGCGCATGATTGAGAGGCTCTCCTCAATGCTTGCCAGCGCCTTGGTGCCGTTGCCGGCCAAATGCTGCAACTCCCCGACTTTGTCTAGACTCACCGCGAGATCGCGTTGCCACAGTGCATTGCGAGTGTCAACCTTTACAAGCGCGCGTGCGATCTTTAGGCTCTCAAGCGCTGCCATACGTGCCGCGACAAGACTTCCCTCCAGTTGTAAGACATTGGCCACATTGATGAGAGCGGCACTTCTGCGCCGAAGGCGCGCGTGATCCGCAATTGATGGCTTGTTTTCGTCGTAGTATGCAAGTGCCTTCTTGGCCGGCCCACCCAACAACTCAAGTTTCCCAAGTGGCTTCAATCCATCCCGAAGTTCAAACAACATGTAATCGATAAGTTCTTCTGCACTCCCCCTCGCCTTTTTCTCCTGGTTCGCGAAGTTTCGGGCACGCTCACTCTCGCCCTCCGCGCGTATCCACATGTAGACCATACCCGCCGCGAGTAGCGCAAGCGCGACAATCGCCCCGCGCTTCAGATTCTTGCTCCAACTCGCACTCTTCTTTGACGCTGTAAGTAGCTCTTCTTCTTCGGGATCCAATGCAAAGCCGGACGCAACGAGTTGGTTCACTTCATCGATGGATTTGCCGGGAGGTAGTACGAGGTCGGGGGATTTGTCGCTTTCCAGCCAACGCTTCGTCGATTCACGAAGGCGGCGCTGATAGGTCAGGTGGTCGCGGTTCGAGTCCACCCACTCGCTGAGCTTGGGCCAGTTGCGAAAGAGGGCTTCGTGCGCGGCACCGACTACAGGTTCGCCATCGGGACCGGCATCGGTTGTGAACAAGTGCGCATCGACGAATGTTTCAATGAACCCGTCACCCGCAACCGCGGCAAGCGTGCGATGAGGAACGCGACGCCGCTTGGGACGATCGTCGGTGCCTACTTCAACGAGCTTCTGCATGGCAGGTGCGAATGCCGCCCGTTCAGAGTTTGACAACCCAGCAAAGACAGCGTCGGCACGCTTGGCAATTGCACCTCGAACGCCGCCCATGTCCTCATATGCCTTCCACGTCAGCTTGGTTCCATCGCGTCGTAAGTAGAGTTCATGGAGCGTGTACTCGAGAAGTGGTAATGAGTCGGCTTCGTGCTTGGCGTCGTCTTGAATCACGTCAATGAGACGCCGTCCATCGGATTTTCGTATCTCCAATGAGAGGCCCGCAGCGTCCGCGGGTCCCTTGATGATTTCGGCGATCTCAAGGTCAGTCGGGCGACCCAAGTCGATTCGACCATGCTCGCCAAGTAGGCCGACCATGGTCTCGGCCTCCTGAAACTGCGCATAGTGATCATTGCGTAGCGTTGCCAGTACCCATACGAATCCGGACGTCGCCAAAGCGGAAAGCGCGCCGAAAAAGCGCTGGCGCTCCTGTGGCGTGACGGAACTTGCAAACAACTCCTCAAACTGATCGACGAACACCACGAGACGATCTTCAATGGGAACTTCATGCTCGCGAGCCGGAGGCTGAAGGATGGTCTTCGTGCGTCCGAGAAGCGTGTCCAACTTCAAGTCTTGGTCGTCGCGGAGGTGCTGCTCCAACTCGGGTACTGCCGCCGGTACGACTAGTGATGTCAGCAACGATTCGTATGGTGATTTGTCGTCTCCTGGACGAAACACGGCTCTACGCACTCGGCCACCACGAAGCCTGCCGTCAATAACACCCGGTCGATTGAGACGCGGTGATACACCAGCACGCATGAGCGACGACTTTCCGCTACCACTGGACCCCAACACCAACACGAAGCCCTTATTCGCGGCAACCTGCTCTTCCAGGGCATTCAGTACCTGCTGCGTTGCGACGTTGCGGCCAAAAAAGATAGGCGCGTGTTCCTCTTCGAATACGCGCAGACCTCGGAAGGGGCTGTCCTCCCACTGATCAACCTCTGCTATGATTCCCGCCGATGTCAATCGATCTACAACCCAGTGTGTGATCTGTCGCTCAAGTTTCGCCTCGTAGGCTTCGGTATCTGGAAACGAATGGTATGCACTTGAGAACGCGCCGTCGCTATCGTGGAACTGCTCCGTGAAGAACGCCTCGACCGCGTCGACCTGATTCTGTTGCTTGCTGACCGCGCCGCGCTTGCCGCTGTACATGAGCGGAACCGGCGCCGTCTTTCGATACACCATCATGTGGGGCTTCTTGGACTTATCGTGTTCGGCAAGTGCGTCGAAATACTCCCATTCAGTACCGGTAAGTACCCGGCCATTTTCGTTTCGATACTTCTCAACGTCCGGAAGCGGTGAGCCCATGCGCGACCAAAGTATGAAGATCGCCAAGTCCGATTCGCTTGGTGGTTCTATGCCCTCCTGAAACGACCCGGTGGACGCTATGGGCAAGTGTTCCCAGTACACCGCATCAAACTTAATCTGTCCGCGATAGCGAAGTTCCACCTGCGCAAGCACCCGCAACGTCCTCGCCCGCTCGGCACTCACATCACTCGGCGAAGACACGAAAACCTTGATTCGCATGGGCTCGTGGATGGCCATAGGTCCCCCAGCTCAATCCCGCGAATTCGCACCCGGCACGAATTCGCGAGTTTGACTCGTCACGAAGCCCACAAATATACATCCGACACGTTTTTGCAATCAACATCCAAGGCAGGTATTTCAGCCTCAAACGGGCCTGACGCTCCCATGTGGAGATTTCCTCGGAACCCGCTTCGGCTGCACGTTTGAATCGATGTGAGAACCTTCGCAAAGAGTCTGATGGTGACCCTGATCGTGGTCGCGGCTAGCGCGCAGGCCGCACCGAACGAGCCCCCACCGAACAACCCCGCACCAAACAAAACAGCACGAAACAAATCGACCCTGGGCGAAGGCGCGTCGCCGGGTAACGCCCATGGCAAAGGCGGCTTTGTGCCCCGAGGGAGCCTGCGCAACTTCTATGCGGCATCCGGCGGACGGCTTTGGTACTACATGAACAACTATTACTGGGTGCCGAAATCGGCACTGCGTAAGGATCTCTGGATCAAGGCGGAGGTCACAGAGTCCTTTAGCGGCTTGCGTAAGTGGCCCGATGGCAAGACGGTCAAGGGGCCCGTGCCCAAGGTTACGGTCGAGTACTGGTTGGTCGGAACCAAGGGACGGACGGTACGAATCGACAATCACAAAGACTACCTGTTGCTGGCCGACAACTACACGGCGGGCAAGATCTCGGTCAAGGTCACACTCACGCTGGGCGCCCTTCAAGTCAAAGACAAGAAAGGCATTTGGGGCGACTCACCCAAATCCTATGTACTTGAGTCTCGCAACTACTCAGGCGGTGGAGGCCTCGGCGCAAGTCACACGCGCTTCGTCCCATTACGCACCGAAGCCGTCACGGTTTGGGGATACGAGATACCTTGGGACACACACCCCCAACGCCTCACACGCAGCAATTGGCGTCGCCTCAAAATGCCCAAGTGGAAACTGATCACGCGCCGTGCGCCCGCCGTCCCTACCACGTCACAGGCACCTACCACTCCATCCGCGACGACGTCACGCTGACAGCATGGGAGCGGTGTTCTTCCATCCACCTCGCAGGTATACACCCGGCACTTTTGTACGGGGTTCGCGGGGCGCTAGCGGCCCTGCTTCGGACCGCGCTTTGCGCCTTTCCGCTTGCCGCGACCGGACGGCTTTCCCTTGCGTTTCTTGCGGCGAGGTGGACCCCCGGGGTGAGCCAAGCGGGCGGAGACGACGCGCCGGCCAAAGCGTACGTTCTTTAGGGCGGTAAGGATTGCGCTTACGTGTTCGGTGCGGACTTGGATGAAGCTTACGGAGTCGCGCATGTTGATGCGGCCAACGACGTGGCCGGGGAGATCGGTTTCGCCGGCAATGACGCCCACCAACGTGCCCGGGCGTACGCGGTCGCGACCGCCGACGGGAATCACAATCTCGGTGTAGTCGTTGGGATCTCTGGAGGGTTGCGCAACGGGGTCGGCGCGGAGCGGGCCATCGCCCCACGCAAGACGCAGTGCGGCCGCAGCAAGGGTAGTCGCATCGATGTCGGATGCACTTGTGATGTGCTCGGCCCATTCGCGAAAGTCATCGATGCCATCCTCACTGACAGTCGCAAGTGCCTGCAACATGCGTTCGCGTTGACGCGATAGAAGTTCCTCGATGCCGGGTATCGGCATGGGCTTCATGGGTTGCTTGATGAAGCGCTCAATGCTCTTCAGCATGTACTGTTCGCGCGGCTGCCAAATAGAAATGGCACGCCCCTCACGACCTGCGCGGCCGGTGCGACCGACGCGGTGGACGTACACTTCGGGATCGCGCGGCAAATCGTAGTTGATGACCAACGTGACGTGATCCACATCGAGGCCACGCGCAGCGACATCGGTGCCGACGACGACCTGAATGCGCTTCTTGCGAAGTCGATTGACGACGGCATCACGTTGTTTCTGATCCATGCCGCCGTGAATGCAATCAGCGCCAAAGCCAAGCGATTGCAGATGTTCGGCGACTTCTGCCGCGGCGCGCTGTGTACCGACGAAGACCAACACCGCTTCGTGATCTTCGACGCCGAGAATGCGCTCAAGTGCGTCGTTCTTGCGATGCCGTGAGACGCGCATGCTGAACTGCTCGATGCGATCAACCGTCTTGCCCTCACGCGCGGTGCGTATATCGACGGGATTGTTTAAGTGCTTGGTGGCCACCCGACGAATCGGCTTTGGCATGGTGGCAGAGAAAAGCGCGATCTGCCGTTTCTCGGGCGCGTGATCGAGGATCCACTCGACCTCGTCGAGGAATCCCATGTTCAGCATTTCGTCGGCCTCGTCCAGGCAGAAGAAGCTCACGCCCGCAAGATCGAGCGTCTTGCGCCGCAAGTGATCGGATACACGACCCGGCGTTCCCACCACAACATGCACGGTGCCGCGAAGCGCTTTGCGCTGAATGTGAATCGGCTGACCGCCATACACCGGCAGCACCCGCACGCCGTACTTGCCAACATACTTCCCGTGCGCACGAATCGATGCCGCCACTTGCATCGCGAGTTCGCGGGTGGGTGCAAGCACAATTGCCTGCACGTCTTTCCGTTCCAGATCCAACCGCTGGAGCAGGGGCAATGCAAACGCCGCCGTCTTGCCAGTCCCCGTCTGCGCCTGCCCCACCATGTCGCGGCCTTCGAGCAGCGGAGGAATCGCACCCACTTGAATCGGCGTTGGGGTCTCGTAGCCCAGTTCGCGAATCGCCTTTAGCAGCTCGGGAGCTAGGCCAAGCGCCTCGAACGATGGGGCTTCCTCGACAGACATCGCTGGGAGCCTACGCGCAAAGGCGTCAATCCCCTTGATTGGTTCGGTGGTTCGCCCACGAGCAATTTCTAGCGTGCGAACAGGTGACAACGGCGATCACTTATGTGGCACGACGATGTCCACGTTGGTTTCGCCATCGATGTCGTGCTCTTCGTCGTACAAGATGGTCGCGGACCCCATCACACCGCGAACCATGATGCGGTGCCGGCCGGCGCCCAATCCACTAACCGAAGCCGCCTGATTCGGTCGCACGATCTGAGATCGGAGATAACGCACTGTGCCTAAGTACTCCGCTCGAATGCGGAATATCTTCGGAGGCTCTCCGCCCTCAAATTTCACCTGAATCGTCGAGCCTTTGTTCAACGAGACCCGATCGATCACGTCGTCGGCGCGTTCGACATCAACCGCCTTGATGCACACGGGTGCCAACGTCCCCGGGACAACCCAAATGTCAAACACACCGTTATTCGGAGGAATCACACGTAGGGTTTCCTCCTCCAACACGCTCTCGCGTCGTTCAAGGCGCTGCGAGACCGAATCGACGAAGAACACGTCCAACTTTTGACTCGCAAGCGACGCTCCAAGTGACTCATCGATCGAAAGTGGAATGCGAATGGGCGAGGACGGAACGAGTTTAAGTACGACGTTACTTCTCGGCGACGTGACTTCGACCTGCTCGACACTTGAGCAATCCGGGTGTACGGCTTCAATCACCGTGGGCGTACCAGAGACTCGAAAGTAGAAAAATCCGTCGCTGTCCACTGCGTAGGGACCTGTTTTGTGCGTTGGGCCCCTGTGCTCGGGTGTTGACGCGGGCCGCCCCGAGGCTTGGGCATGTTCTTCGTCATGGCGCATAGCCGCGGGATGCGACTCAAGGCTGCGAGGAATGTCGCCTGAGATCACCCGAATCGACGCTCGGCTTAGTTCGATGCCATCTGGGGCGTCTACGCGTCCACGAACGATACCGGCGCGCGACAAGTCCAGTGTAACGCGAGCGCGCAACGCCTTGGCGTTCACTTCGACTGCTGCACTCGTCTTGCCTGACTTCGCGTCCACGACACGCCATCGGCCAGCCTGCATGGGCTCAAAGGCAAACGATCCGGGACCGCGCACTACGCGTTCGCGGCGCTTCGGACTTAAGTACCAACGCTTGTACTCAGGAGACCAGCGTTCGAGCATGATATCGAGAACGTCGTCCTTTGGCATGAGGACATCAACATCGATACCCATTCGGTCCTCGATGGCAATGTCTGCAAAGCGCTTTCCTCCCTCTTCGCGAACTTCGCCGTGCGCCGGTGGATACCCAGGTGCTTGCAGCGTGATTTGAGCGCCCGTCCGGGAGTACAGCAACAAACTCAATTTCGGCACTGGCAGTGGGAACCACATGGGGCACGACGAGATGACCATTCACGATGGTCCCCCTACTTGGAAGCCCATGCATTCCGTAATGCGCAAACTCTCGCACTCGCATGGCAGATCTGAGCATAACGGGTGTCCCGTCGGCTATGGACGCCTGGGTTGGCTGGGCTAGTGGAAATCGCAGCGACTTAGTCGCGGGAATCTGAATAACGATTGGACCTGTTCCGCTTGGGTCCAGTGAGTTTCGACCGAAGGGGACCATGATCGAAACACTGGGGATGCGGTCCGATGTCACCTTCAGCATTGTGGACGCGAATGGATCGGCGCAATCGACTGTGACCAATCCGTCGCTCCCTGTACGCACATCGCACAAAACGGAGTTCATGGAAAGCAGAGGGGTGCAATGCTTATAGTGGCGAATCGACATGCGCACGCGTGCGCCGGAGACTGCATCGCCACTAGAGACTTCTTCGACGCGAACCACACGCCTGTCGGGCTTCGCGACGTCAATGCGCCATACCTCGCCTTGTGATGGACGAACCGATCGACGAACCTCAGTGGGTCGAATTTCCTTAGCAATGACGAGCGCGCGCAACTCGCCACCCGTGACGAGTGGTGAGGTCACAACCCGCCCGGCTTCGTTGGTACGAAACACGATGTGCCGATCGAGAACTACAAACGCGCGGGCCACCGGCCCCTCCACATCGTACACATCAATGGTTAGTCGTTCCGCGGGCTTTACGAGAATCGGCGCCACGCGGAATGGACCTGTTCGCTGTGTTTCCGACGCCTGAATGGCGTGTGTCAGGTAGCCCGCCTTGCCGTCCGGAGCGATGGCACGAACGGTGAGGCGAACTTGCGCGTCGCCTTCCGCAAACACCACGTCTCGGCGAAGAACGTCGACATGGTACTCGCCCTTCTGATTCGTCGTTGCTTGGCCGAGAACCTTGTCTAGTAGGAGCACGGTCACGTCGGTGTTTGGGACGGGATGACGCCCTTCGCCGATCACGCGCCCCACAAGCATGAAGCGTTCGACCACTGAGGATTCATCAATGTCTACGGAGACTTCCTTAGGGGGAGAACGGAGTTCGACCTTCTTGCGCATGACGCCATTTCCCAATGGCCGGGGCGACTCAATCGTTGTCTCGCGAGAGGGATCAGTCGCTTCGTCGAAGGTTGTTGCGTCGTAGACGAATTTGCCGCCTATGGAGAGCAATACGATTGCCGTGAGTGCTATGCCGGTCTTTTTCATGATAACTCCTCCCCCTATGGACGCCGCTAGTGGGAGCGCCCATCCACGCCGCCCTTCTTCGTGTCTTTCATCTAGCGCCGCGCGCATCCTTGTGAGGCCCCGATGAAGTCGACTCTTAACGGTGGCAAGGGGTACGCCGGTATGGGCGGCAATACGCTTGGGTGAGAGCTCTTCGAAATAGCGCAGCAACAGCATTGAACGAAAGGGCTCATCAAGTTCAGCGAGCGCTGCGAGTACGCGACGCTGTGCCTCGGCACGAAGCGCAAGTGATTCCGTCGATGCCACGCGCTCACGTTTCGCACGCGCTTGTTCCCGCCGACGACGACGCTCGTCCGATCGAAGCTCGCGACGCGCCATATTCTTCGCCACACCACTGAGCCACGGTCCCAGACTGGTCTTTGCAGCACCGGCACCCGTAAGACCCACCACCAACGCATCCTGCGCAATGTCCTGAGCGGTCTGATCATCACGGACAAGTCGGCGCGCGAGCCGCACGAGCCCCTGCCGGGAGCTGAGCAGTTCGTCGATCTGGTCGGGGGTCAGTGGCGTAGACATTGGCTTCTATCTAGTTGTGCCCGCGCTCAGGACATCGATGCCTCCGAAAATCCACATTGCCTACTTTTGTGGACTACCGCCCACAAACACACGCTCGTACGCACGGGTGCGTCCTACGAATGACCGGCAAGAAACCGCTCTTTCAATCGCTCAAGGCGAAAGGCGCGCATGTTGGGCTTGTCTTGCATGGCTACGCACAGCCAGACGGCACGGCAGTACTCAAAGTCGGGCAGGAACGCAGACGGCGGAGGGAGCCGGCTGTCTCGGTAGATGCTGTCGATAATCTTTAGGTAGTTTGTGCGTTGCTCGGGTGTGAATGTGTAGCGCTGCATAAAGTGATGAGAGGGATCGGGCGCGAAGTACTCGGTGTGAACGAGTGCTGTAATGAGGTCATAGCCTGCGGGCGCCGGGAAGGCGTCGTCGAGGTCGATCACGCCGGCGGGAAACATGTTGTGTGCGTTGAAGTCGCCGTGGCTCTCGACGTAGGGAAACGGGAAGAGTGCGGCAATGGCGTCGTCGAAACGGCGATGAATACGGTCATGCCATACGGGTAACTCAAGGGCGAGTTCGTTCAGCGCAATGCCGCTTGCGAAGGCCGAGGGCTCGTGCGTATCCAATCGCGTTTCAAGTTGCGCGCTCGCGAATCGACTTACGACGTCGAGAAACTCGCCAAAGCGTTGTTCGCCTATGGCACCGGATTGATCCATGTCGAGACGAAAGAGCTCGCCCAGCTGTTCGTCACCGAGTGAGCGTTCGATGTAGTAGAAGGCACCGTTGTGATTCCCCTCATAAACGATGTCGGCGAGAGGCGCGCCCCTCTTCAATAGTCTGCGATGCACCTCTCGTTCGCGCTCGACGTCGCCAAGCTTTAGAAACAACGCGTCAGACCGGTACACGCGCACACGACCACCGCGTCGCGTTCGAATCGCGCGAAACGTGTGGCCATGAAGCTCAAGTGTGTCAGGAAGATGCATGCAAGGGCTCAATGGTTGGCTGTGTTGCCAATGAAGCGGAGCGGGACGAATGCAGACCATGCCCGGAGCGCCTGAGAACACATAGCGTCGGTTGACGCGTCGATGCAGATCCAATGGCATGTGGCATTCGCTGGAATGAGGTCATCAAATCGCCCGTCGCCTCCATCCGGTCGGCCACAGCGCCGACCTAATTGGGGATCGAGGGCACTCTCTTGGCTGGGAACTGCGGGTCTCTGCCGCATCCGTTGCTAGGATTGCGCCTTCCCGTCGCCTTGAGTACTGGCTCAGGGCGAGTCTGGCGCCCACACTCAAGGAATGCCCCATGCTGCGAATGATCGCTTGGCTCCCGCTTGTAGCCCTTTTGCTCCTTCCAAGTCAGTTGTGGGCCGATGACATTGACGAACAGGCGGCGGCGCAGACAGTAGAACGACTCCTCGCTAAAGATACAAACAACGACATACCTACGATCTGGCGTCTGTCACAGACGTTGGCCAAAGGCGAGCGGCCCGCCGTCCCTGCACTTCGCAAGGCGCTCGAAGAGGCCAAGCCTTCGCAGGGGCTTGCCATTGCGCGGGCGTTGGTGCTGCTCGAAGAACACACGGCCGGCTTGGATGCGCTCAAGCTAATTGCTATGAATGATGACGCGGAAACACCCATTCGCGTCGCAGCCATACAGATACTTGGCGACGAGGGTGAGCCCGAAGAGGCCGAGTGGCTCGAAGAACGCATTGACGACATGCTCGAGCCCCACGTCAAGTTGGCGATGGCCAAGGGACTATGGGATCTCAATCGTTCGAGCAAGAAAAAGGGCAAGAATGTCATGCTCGCGTTCATGCGCAGCACCGACGCGAATCTGAAAGCGCTGGGCGCGTTGGCGCTTGGAGAAATCGGTGCGATCTCGGATGCGCGTACCGTCCTGCGCGCGCTGGCGGAAGAACCCACGGAACGGGGTCGCAGCGCGCGTCTCATTATGCGCCTCAACCGCATGGAAATGATGGCTGAGCAAGCGATGCGCGGTGATGAGAGCGCCGAGCCCGAGGTGCCGATTGTCACCGGTGCGCCAACAGTGAGTTCGGCGGGCAATTGGCCGTTGCTCGATGAAATCTTCGCAAAACTGAAGAGCTACTACATTGACGATTCGATGCTCGATCATCGAAAGCTCGAAGACGCCGCTGCCAGAGGACTGACGTCTGCGCTCGATTCCCATACCGGCTACCTTTCGCCCGAAGACAACGCCAAAATGCTTGAGTCGCTCGATCCCACCTACGGCGGGGTGGGCGCGTACGTCTTCAATGACCCGGACAACAACAAGTTCTTCACCATTAGCCGTCCGATCTATGGCGGACCCATCTACAAGGCCGACTTGCGTGCGGGTGACATGGTTACCATGATTGCGGGCAAGAGCACCGAAGGGCTCTCCGTCGAAGACTGCGTTCGACTGCTCAAGGGTCCGGCTGGAACACCGGTCAAAGTCGTGATACTGCGTCGCGGTTGGGAAGAAGCGCGCGAGTTCACGCTCGTACGTCAACGTATTACGATTCCCACCACCGCCTACGACATTTTGCCCGGCAAGATCGGGTTCCTCCAGATTCAAGGATTCTCTGAAGACACGGACCACGAGGTTGCCAAGGTCCTCGACAAGTTCGATGAAGCGGGCATCACCGGCTTGGTGATTGACCTGCGCTTCAACGGCGGTGGCTTTCTTCACTCCGCCGTCAAAATCGCCAGCAACTTTCTTCCCCGCGGCGCCGACGTCGTGCGCGAAAAGGGCCGCGATGGCGTCTACGCGGGGAGGACGCACCGTTCCTTGGGTACCGGCGGCCACCGCAAACAAGTACCCGTCGTTGTGCTCGTCAATCAGGGCACCGCAAGTGCCGCGGAGATTCTCTCGGGCGCACTACGAGATCATGACGTGGCGCGACTTGTGGGCCGAATCACATTCGGCAAAGGTTCGGCGCAGATTCCATTCGATATCGAATCGCGCCCCGGTGAGCCCTTTGTGGATGTTCCGCGCAAGCGCTCCAGCCCGGGTCGCGGTGACCGCTACACCGATCTCAATGGCAATAACCGTTGGGATAAGGGCGAGCCCTTTGAAGCCGCGCCGCGCAAGAACGGTCGCTACGACCACGCCGAGAAGTTCGATGATCGCAACGGCAACGGCTCCTGGGATCCGGGCGAGAAGTATATCGACGCCAATGAAAATGGCGTCTACGACGTCGCCGAGCCCTTCACCGATAAGAACGGCAACAACAAGTACGACGTGGGTGGCGGCGCAAAGATCACCATTGCCAACTACTACTTGCCCAGTGGCTTCAATCCCAAAGGCGAGATCAAGACCGTCGATGGCAAGGTACAGCGCGTCGGCGGCATCAAGCCCGATGTTGAGTCGCTCCCTAAGCGCCTCGATCTCTGGGAAGTGCAGGCACAGCGCAAGCTGGAATCCAAAGGCGACGTGCGCGATTACGTGGCGAAGCTCTTTGAGAAAGACAAGGAACTGATGGATCGATTGGCGCGTTCCGATCGCAAGGATCCGTCGCTCTACCCGGGCTTTGACGAGTTTTACAGCTCCCTGGACACGCGCCTTAGCAAAGACGCGGTTCGGTGGCTTGTGCGCTACCACACGCGTCGCGAAGTCGGCGATCGGTTGGGACGTGAACTTGTGGGCGACATCGTGGATGATCGCCAGTTGCAAGCGGCCGTGCTCGATCTCTATGACACGCTTGACCGCGACTTCAATGCCGATGAAGACTTGGCATTCCTAGCGGCTGAGATCGCTGCCAAAGAAGCCGAGGACGAGAAGAACAAGCGCAAGCGCGAGCCCGCGGGCAAGTAACAGCGGGCGCAACGAGACACGGAACAGACGAGACACGGAACAGACAAAGTGGCTTGCGAGTGATTCGCCATGCGCGACGTTGAACGCTTGCGCTGCCTACCCGGCCTCGTACACGGCATGATTACGCGCGAGAATCGCGCCTGGGGTGCCGGTGCGAGCGAAGGTCCGTTTGCTGCGTGGAATCTCGGATTGAGCACCGATGATCATCGTGATCGCATAGTGTCAAACCGCCAGCGTGTCGCGGAGGCGCTTGGCTTTGAGCGTCTGGTAATGCCCCATCAAGTCCATGGCACGGCGATTCGCGAACTCCTTCCGACCACCGACCATCCAGGGAAATGCGACGGACTGTTGGTGCGCGAGCCCGGTCTACTTGCGGGTGTCATGGGCGCCGACTGCCCCGGTTTCTTATTGGTTCATCCGCCTTCGCACACATTGATTGTGGCGCATGCGGGTTGGCGCGGCATCGCGGGCAGCATGGCCACGCGTGCAGTAGAACGACTCGCGGCAGAAACAGGAGGCCATGCATCCTCGTTCGTGGCCGCGATCGGTCCAGGCATTGGACAGGATCGCTACGAAGTGTCGCCCGATGTTGTTGAAGCGTTGCAGTGCTCACTGCCCTTCGATCTCACATCCAAGGACTTGGCTCGTGCGTCCAAACGATTGGGTCACGCCTACGTAGATCTGTGCGGCATCCTTCGCGCCCAATTCGTAGTTGCAGGCGTTTCCGAAGACACGCTTTTCAGCGACGGTACGTGCACGTTTGATCGACACGATTTGTGGTTTAGTCATCGCCGCGATCAGGGTGTGACGGGCCGACACGCGCTCGTCGCAGGTTGGCGCGTCTAAGTTACGCGGGCTCGACTTCGTGCAGCGCGGCTTCAAAGGCGCGATCAAAGGCCTCGTCGAAGCGGTAGAGGCCACGAAAGTCGTCGATGGAGTCGTCGGCCGTCTTCTGAAGCAGATCGGCACCAATCAGATTGAAGACAATGCGACCAAAATCGTCGGTGGTGGTGACGCCCCAGTGCTCAAGCACCGTGCGGGCCATGAAGCCAAACTTCTCAAGCGCCAAGCCACGGACGCCGTCCATGATCTCGGGGCCACTCACGTGCCGACGTGTTCCGCCGCGCGACTGAATGGTGAAGTCGAGCGCCTCAAAGACGAAATGGTACGCATCGGCATCGAAGCGCGGGTCCCGACGGACGATCGACTGAATGGTGATGTCTTTGTCCAGACAACTCACGTGCATGGCCTCACTTCAACGCATCTCGCTACGACACGTCGTGCGAAAACGCGACGACCAGCGACAACCTGCCGCCGGACTTCTACGGTCATTGGCATGCGCCCAGCACGCCCTACCTACCCTCGCCGCTCGAATGCGGAGCGTCACCGTACGCACTTCACATTTGAGGGCGCATCAAAAAAAGTGAGCGCACCTTGACAACGACCACACAACAGGGCCAGGGACCTCATTGCGTCCGTCCACTATCGACTACCGAACGGGCTCCGTCACAGGCGAAAGGAGGAATTCCCGACTCACGCCCGGGCGTGTTGTGAAAGGCGCAGCAGGGTCTCGGTAAACATGATCAAAGGCGTCCCGTTTTGGTGTGTGGCCTGTTGCAAACCGAGCAGGTCCTCATGCCAGGCGAGCGCCAACGAGACCGAGGAAAGCGGGCAGACCGGGCTGGATCGACCGCGCATGACGTCTCGCGCGCCCACTTGAAGCACGTGCAGCAGTTCGCTCGTCACAGCGCGCTGTGCCACCGCTGCTGTGATGGGCGGCTCGCCGCTCTCCTTGAGCGTGGCGGCGGCCGCTGAGAGTCTTTGCCACCACCCGTCGCTGAGCTCCATCAAAGACGGTGCGCCGCGCGCGATCGATTCGCTGATGGCCTGAGCAATGGAAACGATGCCTAGTGTGGCAAGGCGTTCCGCACGATGGATCGACCCGGAGGCGCACTGAGCGATGAGTGCAGCGTCTTCCTCAACCGGGAAGCTGGCAAGATGATCCACCAGTGCCTCGATCGAATGAGGTGCCAAACGCAGGCGGCGACAACGACTGAGAACCGTATCGGGCAAGCGCTCTGCATGACATGTGAGCAGAAGAAACACGGTCGTGGCCGGCGGTTCTTCCAGAACTTTGAGATAGCGTGATGCGGCGCGAATATCCATGGCGTCGGCCGGTTGAATAATGAAGATCTGGTGTGATCCATGGCGGGGCGATAGGTAGGCTTGCTCCAATTGCGTGGCGAGCGCCTCCAGCGAGATCACCGTAGCCTTGTCACGATGCACGTGATGAACATCGGGATGGTTGCCGCCCACGATTCGTTGGTGCAATACGTCGAGCTCTCGTTCGTCGGTCGCCAACACACACGTTGCAAACAGGTCGGCGAGGTCGGCCAGCGCGCGATCGTCATTGCCTTCGATGAGGTAGCTGGGTGAAAAGCGACGCGTGGACACAATATCGTGCAGCGTTTCGCCGGCTTGACCAAAGCGCGTAAGCGGATGCGACACGTGTACATTCATTTCAAGGCCACACCTTCAATGGCGCGCCATACATCGGCAAATACCTGATCCACGGTGCGATCCGCATTTACGATTGCGCGCGCGGGGGCCGCTCCTTGAAATTGGGCACGAAAGGTCTCGGCCACTCGCTTGCGATACGCCAGGTCACGCTTCTCCATGCGGTCCAGTGGACGCTTGATACGTGCATGGCTCACGGTGGCATCGATATCAAGCAGAATCGCCACATGCGGTTCAACACCTCCGGTAGCGATGCGTGACGTATCGGCAATGTGTTGCTTGTCGGCACCGCCCCCACCACCTTGATACGCCATGGTGGCAAAGTGCCAACGCTCGCAGACCACGTCTTCGCCACGCCGAAGGGCCGGAGCAATCACATCCCGCGCAAGTTGGGCACGCGCGGCTTGATAGAGAAACAACTCGGCGGTGGCGTTGACCGTCATGGATGGATCGAGGAGCACGGCCCGAACGGCTTCACCGACATCTGTGCCCCCGGGTTCGCGGGTGTGCAAGACCTCACGGCCCTCTCGCTTCAAGGCCTCTACAACCCGCGCCGCCTGCGTGGATTTGCCGCACCCGTCCAATCCGTCGAGAACAATGAAACGAGCGGCGTTCGGGGTTGATGACGTGGCGTTCACGGGCGAAGAACCTACTTCGAGAGAGGAGGGAACGTAGCGTACGCTGCGGCTCTGACGATCCGGGCTAGAGGCGCGCAAGCAGTCCGTCGATGAGTTGCTCGATTTCGGGATCGGTGCGATGCAGCTCGCGGATCTCGCTCAACGATCGACTCACGCTGCTGTGACTGCGCAGACCAAATGCACGCCCGAGTTCCTTGAGGGGCAGGGCGCACGCGCGATACACGATGTACATGGCAACGCGGCGCGGGAGTACGGCGCTCCTGAGCTTGGTGGATCGATCGAGCAGCTCGCGCGATATGCCGTAGTGCGCCGCGACCAAATCCTTTGCACGTCGCACGACTTCGTCGCGGGCCGAGGTTGCGGGCGGCGGGGCCACTTCATCAAGCCACTCGGGCGACAAGGCACTCCCTGTCCGTAGCGAGGCGATTGCGTATCGATCCAGGAGCTGCGTGCACGTGTGCATGCATCGCGAGCGCGCCACGAGCGCGGTCAACACGTCTGGACGGCAGCGAACGCGAAAATGCATCAAACGACGCGTAAGGATTTCACGGCGAAGCTCGTCATCGGGCGCAGGAAGATGAATGGCAACGCCCCCGGCGAGACGCGACGCCAGTTGAGCGGAAAACCCCTCCACGCGCAACGGACCGCTCCTACCATCGGGACGAAGCTGACTGGATGCAATGAGCATCGTATTCGTGCGTGCGAAGCGACGGAACAAGGTGAGCAAGTGACTCTGAGTGGCGTGTCGCCCACGCAACTGATCCACATCATCAATCAAAACAAAGCGGCGGCTCGAAAGATCCGACTCAAGTGCTCGTACCGCGTAGGCATCGCCCCCTCGCACCGCCGACACGAAATGTCTTGTGAACGTTCGCGCATGCAAGTAGATGGAGTCACCCGGCCGACGACGATGAACTTCGGCATGAAAGGCTTGCAGGAGGTGCGACTTGCCAACGCCCGCGGGACCATAGAGCAATATTGTTGATGGGCCAGCTAAGGCGGCCCAATGCTGCGGAGCCTCAGAGATTTCGTGCTGCGGAGCCTTAGAGGGATGTGTCGATGCACGACTACGCGGCGGATTGGAAGAGGCGGGTGCTGAAACCGACGGCGACGCGTTCAAGATCCGCTCGAAGAGGAGCCGCGCAAATCTGCTGGAGGATCCCGCCACAAAAGATGAAAGCTGGGGGCGCGGGCGCGCGTCGGCGAGCAGGGCCGCCCAAACGTTTTCACGTTCCGGCAGTGCATCGCGCACATGGCGGCGTTCGTCCAGTGCCTTCGAAACATGAATGTCTAGCTTGACGCCGGGACCGAGTACGGCGTCACATGCACGACGCAGTGGGTCGGCATAAATGCACGCCAGCCACATGCGGTGGGCATCGGTGGGTACGGCGAGCGTTACCGTGTCATCGAGTACATTCGTAACCGCCGCATCGCGAAACCAAAGCGTCGTGCGCCGTTTGCCCAGAGACTTTGAAAGCTCGTCTCGGAGCTTGGCGGCGATCATTTGATACGGCGTGGACGCAGAACCCAAGCGCTCATCACGGCCACGTAGAGACGACGTCGCAACCTGGTTCGCGCCCAACCCTCCGATGGGTGCATCGAGTTTCGTACGGTCATCTTGCGAGTTGCATACAACCTTGGGCGTAACGTCTGACGGGTGAATCGCCGAACTTCGCTGCACCGTGCCTCTGCTCCCAGGGTTATGCGTCCCCCGCGACTTACCGCCCTTCGGTCGCTTGTTGCTTCAGCATACGTGCAGCGGCGCTGTCGGGGTCAATCCGCAGCGCCGCAAAAGCCTGCTCCAATGCACCGTCGGCATCGCCATCATCGAGCAACACTTGCCCCAATGAAATGCGATCGTCAAGCACGCCGGCCTCCTCTTGCTTCTCATCGGGAAGCATAGCGCCCAACTCCACCTGAACGCGCAGCTCGCGGAGCGCGTCCTTGGTGTTGCCGAGTTCGGTCAGTGCTTTGGCGTAGGTACGGTGAAGCTCCAAATCGGGCATCTCGTCCCGGGACACGTTGGCCCCAAACGGAGAGATATCCACCATCTCTTCACAAAGTTTGCGCACAGTTTTCCACTCTTTCTTCTCGGCGTGCCAATCGAGAAGCTCTTTGCGCGCTTTGTAGTCCTTGGGCGCAACGGCAATGTAACCGTGCATCTCTTTGATCGATTCGTCAAGCTTGCCCGCACTGCGGTAGATCTTGGCGAGCTGCGTGTAGGGATTGTCCTTACCTGAATAGCGCGGGAAACACTTCTTAGCCGCCTGAAGGTGGGCAACCGCTTTGTCGGTATCGGTGCCGTGGGTCATTTCGTGTTCGGCGAGGAAGAGGCGCGCTCGGAGGTCGTCGCCACCGTCCGCAAGGAACTTCTCGTAGAGCTCCTTGGCAACGCCCGCGCGCTCTTGCTGCTGCGCCATACGCGCCTGGAGCAAAATGACGTCTGGCAGATCCGGGTCAAGCTTGATCGCCTTTTGCAGGGCCGCGCCCGCGTCAATCTCCCGCTTGCGCTGGAAGTGACCCCAGGCAAGGCGCGCCCAGGACGCTGCATCCTTTGGGTTCTTGGACGTGCGCGACTTGAGTTTGCGCATGGTGGCGTCGTTCCACACCGGCACCATCTTGTAGCCGGACACGATCTTGCCAACAAACTCGTGAAACATGGCGTCGTATTTGGACAGTTCAAGCTCGAGTACTTCCTTAAAGACCTCCGCCGTGGACTTGTCCTTGGCAAATAGCTTGAGCATTTCAGGAATCACCTTGAAGCCGCGCGCCTCTTGAAGGTGTTCGGCAATGAGCCCGCCCTGGAAGTAGGCAAACATAATATCGGGGCCGCGGAACGCGCTGTTGATGGAGCCCATCTTCAGCAGGCTGCCGTTGTGCCAACGATTGAAGAGTTCGACATCCATGTCGCGCCCCCACACTTCCTTGCGTTGCCCTTCTTCAAAGACGGACAGGCCTTCGGTGAGCCAACGAGGCACCTGTCCCTCGCTCAGCGTGAGCGTGACCACGTGCGCGAACTCGTGCCATGTGGTGCGCGACCAACTGAACTGCCCCATGGGTTTGGCGGTGGGTCCCAAGAGGGTGACCACGTTGCCAA
The DNA here is from genome assembly GCA_965222115.1 of Planctomycetota bacterium. Classification (GTDB taxonomy): domain Bacteria; phylum Planctomycetota; class PLA2; order PLA2; family JAEUHO01; genus CBDCTJ01. The sequence goes on from CBDCTJ010000003.1 coordinate 263,698, forward strand.
AGCACACACCCAAGGCGGGCAGGCCCAGCGTGCCGACCGAACGCACGGAAAAATCGTCATCGCGATCGAAGGCGTCGGCATAAACGACCTTCGGCGGCTGTACGCCGTATTTCTTGCCAAGCACCTCATAGGATTCTTCAAGCAGCGGCAGCAGATAGTGCTTCATGACCGGTGCTTCTTTGAAAGGGATACGAACGACGAAGTGCTTGGTCTTGTAGACCTTGTGCTTCGGCATGGCAACCGTGAGCACCTCAATCCAATTGTCTCGACGGATGTCGGCGTATTGCTTGGCGACTTCGTAGCCTTTGTTGAATTGCTTGAGCGCCTCGTCCGTTTTCCCGGTGTTCATGAGCGCTTCGCCGAGCACGACGTAGGCGTTGCGATTGGCCGGGTCGACCTCGATGGCTTTGCGTGCGAGTGTGCCCGCCGTGTCGTAGCGACGCTGACGCTCTCCCACGAGTTCGGACACCGTGATGTAGAACTCGCCATAGAGCGGATCGCGCTTCAACACCGTGTCGCGAAGTGCTTCGAACGGCTCTTGCTCGCCGCGAATGTAGTGCAGCGCTGCTTTGATCGAGTTGACGTCCTTGTTTTCAGGATCAACGGCCTGAGCACGCTTGATTAACTTCTCAGCGTCGTCGTAATCACCGTCCCCCACATGAATCTTGGCTTTGAGCGCCAGTGCGGGAACGAGTTTGGGATTGGTCTGGAGCGCACGCGTAAGGCCCTTGAGTGCTTGCGACTGCTTGTAGAACACCAGTTGGGTATGGGCCAACCCCACGCGAGCAATCGCGAGTTCCGAGTTTTGTTTTAGGAGGCGTTGGTAGTACTTGGCGGCCGTGCTTTGCCCCTGCACCCCCTTGTCGCTGCGAAACAGGTCCGCCAATTGAAGCGTGGCATCGGTATCGGATTCGTGATCCTTGACGTAGCGTTGCATGAGGCCCAATGCCTGCTGCAACATGTCGTCGCCCGGTTTGGGGCTGAGCCATGTGGCGCGTTCTGCGGCCCGGGCCACCCACGGGTTATCGGACGGAATCGTCTGCTCGCCGTTGTAGGCCTCCAACACCTGATCCAAGACAGCGAGCGCCTCTTTTCGTCGCCCAAACTCCTCATGGACTTCCGAAAGAAATACGCGCGCCATCACGTCTTTGGCATCGGCTTTCGCGGCGGCGCTGGCGGCCTTCTCCAGCGATGCCCAGTCACCGACGTCGCGCCACAGGCGATATTGCAATGCCCTGATACGCACGTCGTCGGGCGTTACCTTGCGGGCGGCAGCGACAGTTTCGATGGCTTCCTTATATTTTCCGGTTCTACGCTGCACGCGGGCGGTGAGAAACGCAACAAGCGGATTGTCTTTGTCGTAGCGCGCAAGACGCTTCATGCGGGATAGCACTTCGTCGTGACTGCCCCGCCGGAAGGCCTCGATTCCTTTCTCGGTGTGCCGCTCGATGGCCTCGAGTCGTTCTTCTTCTTCCTCGGACAGTTCTTCTTCGTCTTCGGATTCGCGATCGGCGACCCTTTCCGATGCCGCGGCCCCGTCATCTTTTTCGTCATCTGCGTGGACGGGAAGGGGTGCAGCCCCGAAGCCCACAGATAACAGCAGCGCCGCGAGCATGACCAGGTGGATTAGACGTCGATGCCACGCACGGCGGGGGCTTTGATTCGGATCCGCAGACAGCGAATGGTTCGCGCCCGCTTCGTCGATTAGAAGCAAATCGGAATGAGGCATAGGAACTCCACGGGCCGCGGGTCGTTCAGCCGGACGCGCGGGCTCCAAGTGTATCCGCTGTCGCGGCCTGGATTCGTGTGGACGCACCCGGCGCGTCGTCGAAATCGGCAATCGGGCCGCGAAGCGCTCACGTGCGCCGCGGCGATCCGGTGCAGACGACTACTTGGCAGAGCCGGCGGGTTTCGTCGATACGCCGAGGTCTTCTAGTTGGGTCTTGAGATCGCGAAACTTGCGACGCGCGTTGTCGAACGCGTTTTGGGCTTCCGTAAACTCGGGCGTCAAAGCATCAACGCCGGGCTTCAGTTCAGCAATCCTGGCCTCGTTCTTGCTCTTCACCGCTGCCATATAGGGACGATTTACCTTTTCAAGCTTATCCCGCACCGTGTTGTAGGCCTCGGTCTTCTCGGCGAACTCCTGCCTCGCAGCGTCAAATGCTTTTTGGAGCTTGGAAATTTTGGCCTTCTTCTCAGCCTCGGCATCGCCACAGGACATGAGTACTAGGCCGGGGACAACGAAAGCCAAGAGCAAGAAGATGCGAGTCAGAGATTTCGTGCCTGGGGTCATGATGTGGTTCCTCCTGGTGCAACTCACTATAGCCATAGCCCATGTCTATTCACGCTGGGCCTAACCCTGCCTGCCATGGAATCGCTCGACGAGGATAACTAGTCGTCCTCAGGCTGTGATTCGATGCCGAGAGTCTTGGCGACCAGTCGCTGATGGCGAGGAATCCAAACGGCCTCTTCCCACGACGCGCCCGCCCCGGCAACCACATTCATGATCGATGTAGGGTGTTCGGTGTCGTGGCCGCAGCCACAAAGGTGTCCATATTCGTGAGCCAATGTAAGACCTACAGCACTCGCAAACCCGTCGATCAAGCAACGAATTTTGTCGGCCCGCGCATTCTTGCCGCGATGTTCGCCCCAGCGATACGTGCCGTTTATTAGTTCGAGATCCGACTTGCTTAGCGGTGGCTTTAACGCGCGCGAGATGTACATCGTTCGTTTTAAGAACGTGCTGTAGACCGATACCCAGGTTCCAAAGGCCTGGCCACCTGCGTTTTCGTGATCGCCGGCGATGATGGCAAGCCAGATCTTGGACTGCGGTGTGTCTTTGGGTGGCTGCGTTGCGGTAAGTGAAATTCCCCAGGACCAGCCGGGTATGGGTGTGCCATCGGGCTCACGGCGAAAGAGCTGATGCGCAATCCGAATGGCGCGAGCAAGAACCTCCTTGCGAACAAACGCGTCGATGTCCTTGTGCTTGCCGTTCGTTGACAAACCAAGTTCAAAGAGATCCTTTTCAATGGTTCGCTTTTCACCTTCGCCGTAGGTGAGATAGCCAATCTTACCTCGTTCGCGAACAGGGGGTATGGGCGGCACGCCAAAGCCTAAGGGTGGTCCGCATCCCTTGACCAATCGAAACTCCTCGGGCCAGGGTTCCACGCGCCCACGATGCACGCGCCACAACATGAGTGGTGGATGTTCCAACGACCCGTGATGGGCGAAACCGACGCGCCCCAGCACCGATGGTTTCTTGGCAAAGCCCGCGACGCCTTCCAATACGTGTTTGATGCGACCCTTCCTTGTATTCGCATACGCGGAAAGAAATCGACGGGTCGCTTCAAAGGCACGAATCGCGGCGTCGTCGAGGGGAATCTCTCGCCGGTCCATAGCATCAATAAGCGCTTCGCCGACCCGTCCAGATAACTCTGGATCGATACCGCCAACGATCGCGGCGTTTGACAGTGCTTCTGGCGCTACGGCCAACAGACTCTCATCGCGCGCGGGCGCGGCGAGCAACAGCTTGGGTCGCCATTCACTCGCTTCCAAGACTTGCAAAAAGTTGCGCAGCGGTTCGCTCGACAGTGATACGTACAGCCACTCGGCCTCCATGGCTCGGAGGGGCGCCAGTCGTTCCTCTGCGGTGGCCTCATCGCTCGTCGCGGCCCACGTGCTGATACCGCCGCGGCGAATCCACCCACTGACACTTCGCATAAACGCGCTTGCGGTCCTGCGCCCCCACGTCGTCTCTTCGTGAACCACGCCCACACTTCGCGCAGCCAAGGGTGCGAGCAACGCATCGGCGGCCCATACCGCTTGCCACACTTCCGTGGGCGCCACGTGAAGCACGCGTCCAGGATTTCGCTCCGAGTCGGGGGATGCACCCGATAGTCCAAACCACGGCACTTTGAGACTTCGGGCAGCTTTCCAGATCGCTTCATGCCGATCGCGGTCCGCGAAATAGAAAACGGCCTTGGGCTTCGCAGCCTTTGTTGCGCGCAAGGCAGACTTCAAAGCGTCTCGCGTGGTGCCCGTCTCGAGCACGCGAACTTGGGCACCTGCCGACAGCAGCCCTTCGCTGGGAGCCTTGCCGATCGCGATCTGCATGGCCGCGGAAACAGAACGAGCGGGAAACTGATCCTTGGCTGGCACGAGCAACGCAAGCGTGATTTTGCCCCCAGACCCTGCTGCGGCACGCCTCTGTGAAGAAACGGTGACAATTGGCGCTACGCAGAGCAGCGCCGCGAAAATGGGAAAGAGTGGGCCTCGCAAGTACCGCAGCATGCGAACAACAGACCATCCGGACGGGCGACGTCAAGCGCAGGCCGCTACCTCTGGGCCCCTGATCCGCCCTGAAACCGCGTTTCCCGCCTCATGGTGGTGTTACCAAAGGACCCTCGAGAATCACGCTGAATTGGACAAGATCCCGCTGGATTCATCGTTGTGTGTGCATAATTCGTGGTCAACACCAATGAAGTCCATGCCGACTTCTGAAATTCAGGCGCATCAAGGCGATGCGCAGGGTGGAGGATTTATGATTCGCAACCTTCCATGCGCGACCGGCCTGCTGGCTGTCTTGGTCCTTGGGATCGCGACAGCGGGTACTGCGTCGGCCGAAGAAAACGACTGCCATCGCCTTGCGATGGAGGTGGTGTGCAACGTGACGCCTGCCAAGGTCATCCTTGTAGGCGATCCATTTGACGTCCGCGCCACCGTGACCAACACTGGCGATTTGGCGCTGGCCAATGTGACGTTTGCGCTTGCGGGAACCCCGGGCGTGACGTACGTGGGCGGCGATGAACTCAAGCAAAAGATCGAGAAGCTCCCCCCAGGGGAAAGCCGCACGATTACTTGCAAATTCGTCTGTGACGCCGTGGGTTCACGGCGCGTAAACGCCTCGGCGCGTGAAGAACGCGGCTGGGCGGCATCCGGCTGCATCTGTCAGGTGCTCGTTAAGGGTCTTCCGGCGTTGCAGATGGAAATGATCGACCTCGATCTTTCCCGCCAGGCCGAAGGCATCTTCAAGAAGGGTGACGAGTTCATCTACATCTTGAAGGTCGAGAACGACGTGGGCACGGCACTGACCGAAGACCTAAAGATCATGTGGCAACTTCCACCGGAGTTGGAGTTTGTCTCCGGCACGGCGGACGGCGGCTCCACGGTCACGGGCACTGCGCAAACCGCGGAGTCATCGGTGTTCGCGCTCGATGTAAACAAGGCTCAAAACTTTGAGCTGGTAGTGCGCGTAATTGGCGTGCCGCCCGACAACCTCGTGCAGACGCGCGCTGCGGTGGTTTCTTCCAACAGCGGGAAAGAACTCGCCACGGAAACCGAAAGCACCACGCTCCAAGAAGCCAACTAGCCGCCTCAATCCTCGAGTCCTCTACGGCGCGAGCGTCGAGCAACAGCAACCCTACGCGGGCACAAGTCGATGGCGGCTTGTGCCCGTTTTCATTGGTTCGCGCGCGACTACCCCTCCATGTCGTCTTCGCTGTAGCCGTACTTCACGTCTCGGAACTTGCGACGCAACAGTGTCACGGCGGGGCGAACGTCACGATCGCCACGCACCGCTTCGTGCATGAGCTCGGCGATATGCGCCATCTCTTCCGGTCCCATACCGAACCGTGTCATTTCCTGCACGCCCAACCGTATGCCCTTGGGGTTCATGGCATTCTTCATGGGCTCGCCCGGCAGCAGATTCATATTGCAGACAATCTCCTGCTGGCACAGTTTCTTGCTCACTTCACGTCCACCGCCATAGGCCGACACGTCTACGGCCACCTGGTGACTCTTTGAGAAGCCATGCGCTTCGAGAGCCACCGGAAGTCCGTGTTTGTGCAACGCGGCGCCCAATGCGGCAGAGTTGGCAAGAATCGCTTCGGCATAGCCGGTACCAAACGCTTCCATCTCCATTGCGGAGACGAGCAGGGCGGGCAGCGTAAACAAATGGTGGTTGGAGGAACTCCCGGGAAACACACCCTTGTCAAGCGTCTTGCAGAGTTTCTCATCGTCGCCGCGCGCCAAGACGGTGCCGCGTTGCGGCCCGAAGAAGGTCTTGTGCGTGGAACCGGTAAGCACGTGTGCGCCTTCCCCAAGCGGGTCTTGGAAGCGGCCGGCGGCGATGAGTCCGAGTACATGGGCACCGTCGTACAAGACCTTGACGCCCTGCTCTTCGCAAACGTCGCGTAGTTCTGCGACCGGCTCGGGAAGTAGAAACAGGCTGCGTCCAAAGACGACGAGCGCGGGCTTCTCCTTGGCAATCAGGTCGCGCGATGCCGCTACGTCAATCGTGTAGCCATCCTCGGCCATGGGCCACGCGAGAATGTTCCTTGTTCGTTTTCCAAGACTCCCGATGCGTGCGTGAGATATGTGACCGCCCGTGGCGATCGTATGCGCAATGGCCGTGGCTCCCTGCGGAACGAGTCGCGAAAATACGGCCTCGTTGGCAACCGTACCGCTGATGGGTCGCACATCGGCCCAGGTGGTACGAAAGAGCTTGCACATGTGCTCCATGGCGAGCGTTTCGATCTCATCGACGAACTGTGTGCCCTCGTAGTAGCGCTGTCCCGGGTGACCTTCGGCGTAACGATGCATGAGGTCGCTGTTGATGACACTGCGTGCGGCGGGCGACAGCACATTTTCTGAAGCAATAAGATTGACGGTGCGAGCACGCCAATGGTCGTTGGCTTCGATGGTTGAACGAACGCGTGCAAGAGGATTCATGCCGGGCTCCAAAGGGGGCCGGATGGTATCCGATTCTCTTAGCCCGGACTATTCATGAACGGCCCGGAGTACGAGCGCCGAACACAGGTGGGGCGACTCGCAACCATGAGTCGAACTGACTAACGCGCTGGAACGAGTTGGCGAGCAGCGGGATCGTTCTTGAGCGCCACCCGCAACATATCGAATAACGTCTTCTCGGCGCCAAGCGCCCGGTACGCAGCAACGATAGCTCTCACGAGTTTTTCGCGTGGCACGCGAGGGTCTTCGGCATGTTCGGGACGGGATGTGATGGGGCGGCGATCACGCAGAATCGCGATCACGATCTGCTCTTCGATCGTCCCCGCTACATCCGGGCGCTTGCCAAGCTTGCCTATGGCCGCCACGATAGACGTTGCCATTTCGCAAGCGATACGAAACTCGTGAAACGGTACGCGCTTTCCCTTCACGCCGCGGTAGCGCGTTGAAACATCGCCAAGGGCCCACACCAAATCGCGTGACGAATCGGGATGCGCAATCGCCGCCAATGCATCGGCGGCCGTTCGCACGAGGCGCGGATCTTTGGACCCGCGCACCATGGCAGTGAGTGGATCGAGGGCGTCCTTGTCACTCCACTGCCCGAGTAGCCACGCGCCCCAGAGACGCGCATACACCGGTGCCGCTTCATCGGCTACCAAGGCGCGCACTTTGGCACCACAAGCAGCCTTACTTTTCCCACCGCGCAAATAGTCTGCGGCAGGCTCGGACTCTGTGGTCCCCTTGATGAGCGTGTCCAACCACGCTTTATGCCCGGCGTCGGATGGAACCGACGCGCCCCACGCACCCTCGGGCGGACCCAAGGCGAGCAACTCAGCTTGAGACGGTGTCCGTTCAAATGAACTTGCGGGCCAGGCAGACTTTGCGCGCGGCCTGCGTTTGGGCATAACGTAGCGCCGCCAATCGTTCAACGCAACCGGCGGGAGACCGTGTGCCTCCTTCGGCAACTCGCAATACACAAAATCAGCCGAGGTCTTGGCCAATCGCTCGGCGGCCTTACGAACGGGCGCAACGTCAAAGACCGTGTCGGCTTCACCGTGGTATAGCCAAATGGCGGTTCTTTTCGATGTGAGGCCCTTCAGACCCCTGGGTTGATCACCGGCCGCAATGCCAATCGACGCATAGTCCTGGCCGCGGCGCGAAGCGATAAAACGCACGCCATCGGCCCCGCCCCCCACGCCAAGTAAGTGAATGCGATTCAGATCAACATTCCAACGCGCGCAAACTTCTTCGATCACGTTCGTAACCCAAGCGTCGTTTGCAGTGGTTCCCCATGGCGCTTCCAACGCGTGGGGCGCCACCAAATACCAACCCTCCGCCGCGGCAACGTCTTGTAGGAGGACCATCATTTCCGCGCCGGACCCTTGGGGCGGCAATTTTGGATCTTGGTGTGCGATCCCTCCACCGTGAAGCGCAACAACGAGCGGGCGTGGTGTGAACACATCCACATTCTCGGGCGCGAAAAAGCTGTAACGCGCCTGGGCGTATTCATCGGCGCGCAGAGAGGGCGTCTGCTCATCGTGGCGACCTCGAGGCCGCATCACGGCACGCGCTACGCGCTCGGACCATGCGTCTGAAAAACCCGTGGCGCCAGTGCGTCGAAGGCTCGCGATTCTCCGTTTTCGAATGGCACCCAACGATTCACGCGCAATTTGTCGTAGCGTTCTCAGGTGTCCAGGCTGCAAGGCAATGTGCTTTGAACGAACGGTCGCTGCCTTCTTCGCACCACCGATGGCCTTGAGTGCTTCGGCGTGCTTGGGATCGATGCGTAGGATCTCGGCGGCAAGTCGCTCGATCTCGGGGCGGAGTCTTGCCACCTGAGCTGTGCGCATGAGGTCGACGCGTCGGTCAATGTCGCGAGGGCCCAATTCAGCCAGTGCGCGATAGGTGCCGTCTTGGGGAGGATGAGGCGACACGTCCATAACGTCGAGGGTGCGCATGCGTCGCACACCCAAGGTCATCTCAGGAAGGGAACATCCGAAAGTGTTGACGCGACTTTCGCGCTCGCCACGAAATAGGTATCCACGAACCTTTTTGCCGCCTCGCAGTGTGATTTCGTCGGCGTGTACCGTTAGCGCTGACACGAGCAGAAGACTTAACGTGAGGAAACAACGACGAGTCACGAGGCTAAGCGGTGGCCTCCGTTTCACTGGCGAGCGGTAGGGGCTCATGCGGGCCTGGACCGGGATTGGGACGCTTACACATGAACCAAACGATAAGCCCCGCGAGCATCATGCCGAGGCATAGCCCCTGCCCCTGTGTGCAAAATCCAAGGAAGTAGTGGGGACCCAGCTTGGCGTCCGGCTCGCGCGCGTACTCGATGAAGAAGCGAAACAAGCCGTAGAGCATCAGGAAGAGCGCCGCGATGCGACCGGCGCCTATGCCCACCTTCAACATGAGGTAGCGCAAAAGGAAATACATCAAGATGCCTTCGAAGAACATTTCGTAGAGCTGGCTGGGGTGTCGCAAATCGGCGAGCATGGGCCTACCCATTTTTTCCCAGTTGTCGGGATTGGTCCCGTAATTGGGGAACCGCATGCCGACCCACGAATCGGTGACGCGGCCCCACAACTCGGCGTTGATAAAGTTGGCAAAGCGCACACTCGCAATGCCAAGCGGGGTTGCGAGCGTAAGACCGTCGAAGAGGTCACCCAACTTGGCCTTGGTACGCCAGCAGTAGATGACATAGGCAAGGATGACGCCGAGCAGGCCACCGTGAAACGACATGCCGCCATCTGTGACGCGCCAGATCTTGCTCCACGCAAAATCCCCTTCCGGAATCATGTAGAACAGGATGTACCCGACGCGTCCGCCGAAAAAGACGCCCAAGATGCCCCAAAACAAGACGTCGGCCACGCGGTCTGCGGGCACCGGCCAGCGGCCACGACGCGCCAACATACGCAACACGAGGAAAGCAAGCAGGAATGCGACAATGTAGGAGATCCCGTACCACCGCACCGGATGACCGAAAACGGTGAATGCCACCGGATCAATGCGCGGATAGGGAATCTCAGCGAGTGGAAGCAACGGGGACTCCTCGGCGCCTAGGTCGGCGCGGAGCCGATTGTATGGCGCTACCCGGCCAGACGAATGGCGATGGCGAGAGATTCAATCGTGGCCTTCGCGCATTCAGCGCCTCGTTCGCGCATTTCACTGGGCATCCTACAATCCAGCATTGGGCCATCGACGCCTGCTCGGAGATGCAACCGTGGCAACGAAAATTTCGATACTCTCACTTGTCGTCGGGCTAAGCGGACTTGCGCTGGCGACGTATGTAATGGCCACCCGACCCGCGCCGCACGAAATCATCGAATCCGATGCTTCCTCGTTAGGAGAACAAGTCGCACTGCTTGAAGAGCGCATGCGAGACCTGGAGCGCGGATCGACAGATGCCCCCATGTTGATGCCTTCGACACACACAAGGGACGACGAGCCCATAGCGCGCAGGAACGAACCGACTTCACGATCCGACGTAGAAGGCGAAAGCGCATCGATAGGTGCCAAACACGACGATGATGCGGCCACGTCGGCAACCGTGCAGACGCTCGTCGATCAAGCGGTGGCGAAGCAAGTGGCAGAGATTCGCTATAAGCAACGCAACAAGAAGCCGCCGTTGGAAAAGCTCGCGGCCATCTTGGGGCTCAATGAGCGGCAGATCGAGGAGACCGAACGCGAAGTGGTGCGCGGCCAGCGAGAGATCGTGGATGTACTCAACGTCGTCGCCGACGACGGGTACAACTACTACGATCTCGTGGTCGAAATCTCCGCAGCGGGCATCGCCAAAGTCAAGCCTCCTATGGGGTGGGGCGAGTGGGTCAAACGCGTCAAGTCGGTCAACGCCCCGGGTACGGATGAGAGCTTCGCGACCCGGGTTGAATCCGTGAAACGCAGCATGCGCGAACGCTTTCGAAGCGTGTGGTCGGAAGATCAATACGCCGAATACGAGTCGTGGGGTGTCGATCCGTTCCAGATCACCCACATCGAGGGCAGCCCGGGCGACGCGCTGCGGGAGCGCATCAAGGAACGCGCGGACGAGCTAGCAGCCGACGCAGATCGCTAGCCCGGAGTATTCATGAAGCGCGCGTCGATGAGTTACCAATCGTGCAACAAGATGCCGTTCGCCTCCAAAATTTAATTGAGTCAGGCACTTACAATGTGTTCTCGCGAAGGATTCGTGGTCAAGATCGAAGCGGTGGTTCTGAGGCGATGCCAAAAGCATCGTCGAACGGTTCTCCGCAAAGAGATTTGGACTCGAAGACCAGCGAAAACCGCGCGATTTACGTCAGTTCATGAACACTCCGGGTTAAACTCGAAGTTTGGCGTAGCGCCTTCGGCCAACGCGCAATACTTCGCCGCCTTTGAGCGCGAGTTGTGCCTGCCAGTCATCGATGCGGACTTCGTCGAGGTAGACGCCGCCGCCTTGGATGGCGCGGCGTGCGTCACTGGTGCTCTTGGCGAACCCGCACGCCTTTAGTACGGCAACAATCCACCATGTGCCCGCGTCACCGGGAGCGCCCGCATCGACTTCGGGTATGTCCGTGGGCGCGCGCTTTTGACTAAAAACGCGCGTAAACTCTTCGCGTTCGGCGTTGCCTCGATCGTCGCCCCAGTAGCGTGCAACGAGTGCGGCGGCCATGGCCTTCTTGGCGTCCATGGGATTGCCCGCAAGCAGTGTTTCGATGTCGTTGTCCGTAAGATCCGTAGCCAATCGCATGTACTTGGGCATCAGCTCGTCACTCACGCGCATGGCTTTACCAAACATGTCCTTGGGCGCTTCCTTGAGGCCAATGTCGTTCCCAAGGCTCTTGCTCATTTTCGCTTGACCGTCGGTGCCCTCAAGCAGCGGATTAATGAGCGACACCTGCGGGTCAAGACCTTCTTGCTCCATCAGGCGGCGACCCACGGTGAGATTGAATGTTTGGTCGGTTCCGCCAAGCTCAACATCGGCCTTCACCTCGACGGAATCCCAACCCTGCATCAAGCAGTAGATAAACTCGCGCACGGAAATAGGTGTGTTGCTCTTCCATCGCTTCGCAAAGCTATCGCGCTCCATCATCTGTTGCACGGTCATGCGATTGGTGAGATCCAAGATCTGATGGAAGTTCATTCTGGAGAACCACTCGCTGTTGCGCCGTACCTCCACCTTGTCCATGTCGAGAATGCAGCCGATTTGGTCAAGCCAGGTGGCGAGGTTCTCTTCGATCTGCTCGGACGTGAGCATGGGGCGCGTCTTGTCCTTGCCCGATGGATCCCCCACCAACGCGGTAAAGTCACCAAGAATGAGCACCGCCTGATGCCCGATGTCCTGGAGCTTGCGCAGGTTCCAAAGCCCAATCCCGTTGCCGATGTGAACCGTCGTAGACGTGATATCGAGTCCGAGCTTGCATCGCAACGGCCTGCCGGACTCAAGCTTCTTCAAAAGCTCGTGTTCCGGAATCACGCTTTCGGTCGTGCGCGCGAGGGGCGCTAGGCGCTCAGCCAGCTCTGTGTTGGTGATCACGCTCGAATCCCTCGGCCAGCCGTGCGTCGACTACTCACGACGCGCCAAAAATACCTGGTTTCTGTGGCGCACCAACCGGCGTGCGCCACAAAAGCCAGGCTTTTGTGGCGCATTAGTCGTCGAGGGAAGGGACGGGGGTGCGGTCCGTGAGATCGCGCTCCCACCAGTCGAGCCAGAGGCGCTTGTCGGGGGCGAGGCGGCGGTCCGAGAGCGTGGCGAGCCCGTCCATGATGACGTCCGCGCGTGACGATGTGCGCTCCAGTGCGTCGATGAGGGGGCGCCCGACCTTCTTGAGGGGCGCGCCCTGCATGCGTTCGCGCAGGAGCGCAATGCCGCCCAGGGCGGCGCGGTGAAGCGAGGGGTCGCCCTCTTCGAGCGCACGCGCAAGGATTTCCATAGCTTCTAGGCGACCGGAAGTGGGGACAAACTCACAAGCCACGAGCAGATGCGTAGGCGCCAAACTTCGAAGCGAGGCGCGCATGGACTCAAGCGGTTCTTCGGCGAGCGGCTCAAATCCCTCCGGCAATGCCACCACGCGACCCGACCGCACGCGCAAGTGTACCGTGCGGCGGCGTCCGCCTTTGTTTAGCAACGTCGGCCGCAACATACCGCCGAGACGCAACTCTCGTAGGCCGGATAGCGAACCGCCTGCGTCGCGTCGTGGAATGCGCACCCGGACCTCGTGAGTCCCGTTGGGCGCAATCTTGATGACTTCACCCGCTGCCTTGTACAGCGGAACATTCACGGTCCAACGCCTGGCCATCTGCGTGGCATAGATATCGCGGTCGGTACGTTTGACATGGAGCGAAAGCGCCGTGGACGAATAGCCCTCGCGCGGATCACGTGGGTTCTTCAGCATAATCGTCTCGTCACTCACGTTTCGGAGCCGCACGCGAAAGTCCACGGTCTCACCGAACGCCACATAGTCTTTGACGCCGCGTGCATCAACACGCAACAGACGCTCTTCGGCGCGACGGGTGGTAAGTTGAGCCTTGAGTTCGCGCATCTTGCCGGCCCACGGCTCATCGGGCATACGCGCAAGGCACACGTCGAGAATCTTGATGGCCTCGTCGTCATAGCCGCCTTGCGCATACCGCGCGGCAAGTTCAAACTTCTCCGCCCAACCAAAATCCTCTTCACCGACGGGTCGTTTCTCGCGAGTGGCGCCCTCTCGAACGCCCTTTCCGCGCGGGTTGGGAAAGATGATGGGATCGCGCGAAATCTCCTTCTCGTCGTCCTCGTCCTCTTCGTCGCCACCGAGCAGCGAAGTACTGCAACCGGCAAGCATGGGAACCCATGCGAGAGCGAACAGCGCAAAAAGTAGCGCGGGCGCGAATCGCCGTAGCAACGTCGCGCCCACCGTGTTCATGCCGAACTCGTTCGTCGTACCGCTATGCACCTTCTTCCGTAGATTCGCCGTCCTCGGGCTTCTCGTCTTCAGGCGTTTTGTCCGCGGGCGCCTCATCCGAAACTGCGGGCTCCGATGGCGCACCCTCTGCGGGTGTATCGTCTGCAGGTGTATCGTCTGCAGGTGCATCTGCGCTCTCGGTTGAAGAAGGGGCCTCGACATCGCTTGATGGTGTCTCGGCTGCGTCACCAGCCTGTGTTTCCGCACTCGCTTGCGGGGCGTCTTCGGTCGCTTCCGCAGCGGCAGGCGCACCGTCCTCATCCGCATTGCCACGAACCAAGGTGAGGGCAATCTTACGTTCGTCGGTATCGAGTCGAAGCACACGAACACGCACCTTCATTCCACCCTGTAGATCGTCGTTGGGCGTGAGTTCGGATACGTGAATCAGGCCTTCCAAATCCTCGTCGAGTGCCACGAACATGCCAAAGTTGGTGACCTTCGTGACCGTCCCGTCGTGCTCGGTCTCGGGCGCGTACTTGCCCAAAATCTCATCCTGCCATGGGTCGAGCTGCAACTGCTTCATGCCGAGCGCAATGCGCTTCTTATCGGGGTGCACCGAAAGTACAACGGCCTTTACCTTGTCTCCCTTGTCGATGACTTCTACAGGATTGGACACCTTCTTGGTCCACGACATGTCGCTCACGTGGAGCAGGCCGTCGATGCCCTCTTCAAGCTCGATGAATGCACCGTAGCTAGTGAGGTTGCGCACTGTGCCTTCGACTTCGGTGCCGGGCGGGAAGCGCTGATCCACGTCGTCCCAGGGATTGCCGTCGGCTTGCTTCATGCCGAGCGAAATCTCCTGCTTGTCGCGGTTGATGTCGAGCACCACGACTTCAACTTCGTCGTTGACGCTCACCACTTCCTGCGGGTGATTGACGCGTTTGGACCAGCTCATTTCGCTGATGTGCACCAGGCCTTCAATGCCGTCTTCAAGTTTCACAAACGCGCCGTAGGGCATCACGTTGACGACGCGACCCTGCACACGGCTGCCCACCGGATACTTGAGTTCGACCGACTCCCAGGGCGAGGGGAATTTTTGCTTGAGGCCCAGCGCAATGCGCTCGCGCTCAAGGTCAACGCGGAGGACCATGACTTCAATCTGGTCGTCGATCTTGAGCATGTCGCTGGGATGCTGGAGGCGGCTCCAGGACATATCGGTGATGTGCAACAAGCCGTCGATACCACCGAGGTCAACAAATGCACCGAAGTCGGCGATGTTCTTGACCACGCCCACGCGAATCTGGCCGGGCTTGATTTCGGTGAGCAGTGACTTCTTGGCGTCTTCGCGCTGCTCTTCAATGAGCTTACGACGCGAAATGACGATATTCATACGCGGCTGGTCGATCTTGATAATGCGCGCTTCGATGTCTTTGCCGATGAAGTCGGAGATATCATTGGTGCGACGGATTGACACTTGACTGGCAGGCAAGAACACCGGCACGCCAATGTCCACCAACAGCCCGCCCTTGATCTTCTTCACGACGTGACCGCGCACATCGTCGCCTTCGCCGTATTCCTTGACGATGCGATCCCAACCCTTGATGCGGTCGGCTTTACGCTTACTGAGAACTACGCCGCCGCTGCCTTCGTCCACACTCTCAAGCAACACATCGACTTCGTCGTCAACATCCACTTCATCGATGTTATTGAATTCTTTGGCCGAGATAATGCCCTCGGATTTATATCCAATGTCAATCACAACTTCATCGTTGCGGATGTCAACGATGCGACCGGTCACGACTTTGTTGGGAATGAAACCGTCAGATCCCTTGGTGTACTTCTCATCGAGATCGCCAGCCGTGCTGAGGATGGATGACACTTCGGCGTCGAGTTCAGCTTGAGTCTTGTCGTACTTACGAATCTTATCTTTTGCGCGCATAAAGGTTGGTTACGAGTTTTCATGAAATGCGGCCTGAGTGCATGTGCCGTACGGCTGCTTCACGGGCGCCGCCAAGTTTCTCGTCACCGTGACAAGAAATGATGCTTGGAGCGGACGGAGCACACTCGTGTCGCGCACGCAACGCCTGGTCCCATGTCCTTTTCGAACTCGATCGCCTCCGTGGAACTCAACAAGTCCTACAAACCTCGATCGAATCTGCCTCGAGCGGCAAAGACAGGCACCAACGGATTCGCTGGTGTCCAAACAGGGTCCCGGCGACGTAGCGCGACAGCCTGGGTCAAGCGAGGGATCGTACCCGCGCCAGCACAGCCTCGGAAACCTCTTGCAGAGTCATATGGGTGGTGTCGAGGCGCCAGGCGTCGACGGCAGCGCGCAGGGGTGCCACGGCGCGGCCCCGATCCAAAGCATCGCGGCGCTCGATTTGCTCCTGTATGCGGCGCACATCGGCATCGTCCTCACCCCGCTGTTTGGTGCGGCGTTTGGCTCGTTCAGCGGGATCGGCATCGAGGTAAATCTTGACCCGCGCGGCAGGAAATATGACCGTCCCCATGTCTCGGCCCTCCGCCACGATGCGTCCGTTCTCTCGCGCGAAACGGCGCTGATTCTCCACCATGGCGCTGCGCACATCGGCAATCGCGGCAACGATGGAAACCGCCTTGTCTATCGCTCCCGTTCGCAGCTGCGGGGTCACGTCTCTGCCATCCACTTTGACCGTCCCCGAGGGCAATAAGTCGATGCGGACGGCTCGTGCCATGGCCGTCACCGCAGCAGCGTCGTGAACGTCGATCTTGCGGCGAAAGCACTCGAACGTGAGCGCGCGATAGAGCGCGCCGCTGTCGAGATAGGCCCACTTGAGTTGTTTCGCCAGACCACGTGCGACGGTACTTTTGCCGGCACCTGCCGGACCGTCAATCACGACCACGATGGGCGGCGAAGGCTCCTGGGTTGACGACACGTTGTCCACATTCTCAGTCGACGCCGGTCTGGACGTTTCACCGTCATCTCCGGTCATCGCTACGCCTTGACGCCACGCACAATGTAGGCCGCGCGATGGTGAATCGACTCCACGGTCACATCGTTGTAGCCGTGGCGCTTCATCGACTCGCGATAACGACGCTGCCATTTGGACTTGGCGATGAGGTCGGCCAGATTCTCGTCAAAGACAACCTTCCATTGCGGGAATACCAACGGACCAAACACCTTGAGCATCCACATATGCGACTTCCAGACAATGCGCGCAAAGCCGCGTGGATAGCCGAAGTCTTGAAGGGAAACCACCGTGCCCGGCTTCACATGCGGCGCGAGGCGCGTCATGAGGATGTCAGGATCCACGTACTTCGGAATGTAACTCGACACGACCACGTCAAAGGTGCCATCCAACTCCATGGTTTCGGCGTTTGAGTGAATCAATGTGAGATCGAGGGGATTGCCTTCGAACTTCTTCTTCGCTTCGTCGAGATACTCTTGGGTGAAATCCACGCCCACGAGCGCCGCGTTGGGAAAGCGCTTGTGGAGGCGATCCAAGACGATGCCGGTGCCGCACGCCAAGTCGAGCACACGATCCGCCTCGGTCGGAATCGACTTCATCAGCCGATCCTTCCAGCGACGGTCGAGACCGAAGGTCGTGACGGCGACGCAGCGGTCATAGGACGTGCCCGTGCCCTTGAAGAACTTGCGGACGATTTCTTCGCGCTCGCCGCGCTCGGAGGGTGCAAATGTTTCGGTCATCCCGTGAACTTACCCCCTCGGCGGGGCAGACGGGCAGAGGAACCGTGGCTTAATCGCGCGAGCGTGTGATCAGGCGTTTGCCAGCCCGCAATGCGCGCATTGTGGCGAACTTCATCGCATCGCGAGTCTTGCTGACGCCGTAGCGCGTGGGGTTCATGCCGCGCTTGCGAAGCTTGGCATTGAACTGGTGGATGGAGACCTTGCGGTGACTAAACGTGCTGCGCCACGTGGTGCTCAGCGAGATGGACACGGCGTCGCTATTCTGTACCCAGTGAGGTGCCTCAAGCGGGAAAAAGAGCCCCTCGCCCGCTTGGATCGTGAACGCCTCATAGGCGTCATCAAGCTTGGGCATTTGAAAGTCGCGGTAGTTCTTGGTGGTGTAGAAGAACTCAAGTTGCTCATCGCTCAGATTTTCTTGCTTCGCCGGGTCCCAAAGCCGAAGCGTTTTGGCACCTTGAATCTGATGCAGGATGTTGTGTTCGGGATCCATATGGAGCGGTGTGACCGATCCGGGGCTAGTCACAAAGATATAGCATTCCCGCTGATGCATCCCGGGACACGTCTCACGTTCAGCGTGCTCGACTTCGTCCAAACACGTGTCAAGGAGTTCCTTGTACGCAGGGTCACTCTGCACGTTCTTTAGTACGATCCACGACTTGCAATCAGCAATGCGTTCGATGGTCTGCTGTGGCGTCAAACCATTGTGCTCAACGAGTCGCCGATCAATGTGCTCGGGCAAATCGCCCAAGTTCCATTGGACTTGGTCCTCCTTGAGGCGCGTGGACAGCGCGAGGATGGAGTCGATCGTCAGTAGCGGATGACCGACGAGGTTGTGCTTCACCTTCCGCGGGCGAAACGGGTGGGGAGGCGTATTGCAAAACGACAGGTCTTCGTACACCCGTGCCGTGTGTGGCGATTGGCCAATGGCGCCCTCGTCGGCAAAAGGGGATCGCGATTCAGTATTCGTTGCAACAGAAGTCATTGTGCTGGATCGTTTCTCGGAACGTACAATTGCGTAGGCGATCTTATCTTATCGTCGGTTGGGATCGTGTGGCCGAGCAACTTAGTCCGTAAATTGCATCGATTCATGGACAAGTGTTCAACGAAGCGGTAGCTTTGAGAATCCTGCGCCTTGATCCGGCCAGAAACTACTTGTTAGCGCGCTGTGGGGCAGAATCGGCGTCCAAGTCCGAGGCGGATTGGTTCCGGGCCGGGTGAATTCGATAGCAATGCGATAGTCGGTCACGGCGTCAGTCGAAAGGGTCTTGTTCTACCGCGTGCGCCAAATGTGCGGCGACGCTCGGTCGGCAAGTACACAACGTGGAGTTTCAGCGCAATCCAGTGACTCAGCACGCGTTCACAGCCGAGGGGTCCGTCGATGCAGTGAAGCAGGCGACTGGCGTTTCGCCGGCAACCTACGAATGCGTCGCCGTCAATTCCATGGAGGCGTTGCGACCCCACGCAAACGCGTGGACCGCACTGGCAACGTCGTCGGGCCCGGAACTCCCCGTCTTCGGCTATGAGTGGGTGCACACCTTTTTGGCTCATCGCCTTTCGCCACGAGAGCGCTGGCGTTGTGTGTTTGCCTATAAGGACAACGCATTGATGGGTGTCTTGCCACTGATCGTTGTGCCTCATTCCTTGCTCGGAATGGCTGCCCCTACGCTGCGTACTGCCACCGATCTGCACACGCTCATGGGTGGACCGATTTTGGCCATGGGACGGGACGGCAATGCCATTGCACGTGAGTTGGTCGGCGAACACTTGCGGTGCGAACCTCGCGCCGTACGCATTACCTTCGAGCGCCTAATCAAGGAAGCTGCCTACGCGCGCACGATTGACGAACTCTCGCTGAAGCACACCGGTGTAAGTCGCCCGAGCGGCGTTGAAGGTTGCTACTTGGACACGCGCGACGACTTTGATGCGCACGTAAAAACGCTTGGAAGCAAAACGCGTTCGCGACTGCGCGCTGCAGAACGAAGGCTCGAGCGCATGGGCAACGTGACGCATCGCATTGTTCGCGATCCCGCTGGGCTCGATCCGGCTATGAAGTCGTTCTTGGCACTGGAAGCTTCGGGCTGGAAGGGCCGGGAAGGCACAGCGATTCAATCGAGCGAACGAAATGTAGCGTTTTATAACGCCCTTCGCGAAGCACTGGCCCCCACAGACACCATGCAGATACATGTCTTGGAACTCAATGGACGCCCCATCTCTGGCGAACTTGCCTTTCGTTTCGGTCGCAAGCTCACAATTCACAAGTTGGCGTATGACGAAGCACTCAACAAGTGTTCTCCCGGCCACCTGTTGTGGAAGCGAACCATGCAGATGGCATTCGAACACGCCGACATCGACACGGTAGACACGCTGACCGTGGATGCGATTCGCATGCGCTGGAAGATGACGCCCTATCAGTACTACGACCGCGATCTCTTTCCACCTACCGTGCGATCCACGCTCATCTCACGCTGGCCCAGCGCGCTCCGCCAACGAGCGAAAGCCATACGCGATGCGTTTCGTTCTAGCCCGGATTATTCATGAAGCGCGCGATTCACTTCTATTCATGGAGTGTCCGGGCTTGTTCCCAGGGGGACGAAGGCTCGGTCAAGTGATATGAAAGCGACATGACGTCGCCCCTCCGCGTATGGATGCCCCACACAAGCGGCCAACCGTTTGAACAGCTCGTGCGCGAGGCGTTGCCAGATACGATCGCAATCGCGTTCGGTATCGAGCGTCCGGATCCCGCGGCGTATGACGTCTTGGTGCATGGCGTGCCGGACGCCGATGATCTCCGTGCGAGCGAGGCGCTGCATACCGTCGTGATTCCATGGGCCGGCGTAGCCACGAAGGCGCGCGAAACGCTACTCGCGTTCCCCCATCTCACAGTGTGCAATCTCCACCACAACGCCGCCTCGACTGCGGAAACAGCCGTCGGCCTCCTCTTGGCCGCGGCACGAAGACTCGTGCCTGCCGATCGCGCGCTGCGACGCGGCGACTGGTCGCTTCGCTTTGAGCACGATGCTTCACTGCGTCTCTCGGGCCGCACCGCAGTTGTACTTGGCATGGGTGCCATTGGTTCACGGGTTGCACGCACGCTACAAGCCATGGACATGCAGGTCACAGGAGTTGCCCGACGGGCGCGGCCAGGCGATGTATTGCATGTTGGTGTAGAGGACCTTGATCGCGTTCTGAAAAATGCCCACGTGCTGGTTGTTGCGGTGGCCGCCACGCCTGAAACGAAGGGCATAGTCGATGCCAAGCGTTTGTCACTGCTGGCACCCGGCGCTATCGTCGTAAATGTGTCGCGAGGATTCGTCGTTGAGGAAGAGGCGCTATTCGAAGCGTTGCAATCGGGGGATCTTGGGGGAGCGGGACTCGATGTGTGGTACCGCTATCCGAGAACGGAAGTCGAGCGAACGAACACGTTGCCGTCAAAATTTTCGTTTCACGAACTTGGCTCGGTTGTCCTAAGCCCCCACCGTGCGGGTCACGACGGCGATACCGATCGCTGCCGCGCCGAGGCACTGGTGGAAACCCTCATGGACATCGCAAGCGGGAATGGAGCGCGAAATGTAGTGGATGTGGGACGGGGGTATTGAGCGCCAGACGCCGAGCGCGTACGCAAGAACGAACGGCGCTTCGAACATACGCCGGGCTAGATGTCTTCGATTGCGCCTCTCGTTTCAAACATCCAGGTGAGGCCAGCACAAAGCAACATGAGCAACCCAACGGGAGCGGCGAATCCGCGTCCGACTGTCCACGTGTCCATGGCCATCGAATAAAACATGTTGACGAAAACGCCTACGCTCGTGCTCGGAAATTTTGGCGATGCGAGTTGCCAGATGGTCAAGGCTACGTATGCCGGCACAGCGATAAACGCGAACAACTGCACGAACCGACAGAGAATCTCCCCCACCCGCCCACGAAGCGCAAGGAGTAGTACACCAAAGACACCAAACACGAAAAAGACGAGCAATCGTGTGTTCGCCTTCCATGTCTCGCTCCAAGCGTCTACGCTAAATAGATGATCGGTGAGCACATGGCCATAGTTCAATCGCGCGGCGACCTTGGCCGGTTGAAAATAGCCGCCAAGCACAAAACACAGGAGCAGCGCCGCGCCACACGTTCCGGCGACGCCGCGCTCCAATACGCTTGAGCCCACGCGGCGCGTTGCGGCATACGCAGCCACAATCGCCGCGCACATCATGGCCATGAGTGTGTAAGAATTCAACACACGCGCACCCTGCGGCAGCGACCCGCCGCCCATGTTTTCAGTCATGCTCAGAATCGCGTTGTTGCTTGGCAAGGACACGACCAAGTAGCTCGCCAACTCGATTGCCAATGCAGCGCCAGCACCCATCGTCAATCCGACGACCCACCTCGT
Source organism: Planctomycetota bacterium (assembly GCA_965222115.1). Classification (GTDB taxonomy): domain Bacteria; phylum Planctomycetota; class PLA2; order PLA2; family JAEUHO01; genus CBDCTJ01. The sequence goes on from CBDCTJ010000003.1 coordinate 285,377, forward strand.
ACCCGGGCGTCGAACGACGCCACCACATGCCACGAGCCCAAGAATGGTCAACAAGCCGGTTCCCAAAATCGTCGGCAAACCCAATTGGCCCCAGTCGTCTACGATCTCCCAGACCCAATTGAGCTCGTGGCGCAACGTAGGAATAAGCTCGCCAATGGCATTTCCGTCGCCTGTGATGCTGCTCTTGCCAAGCCCATTGCTTTGGCCAATTTCCCCAATGCTTTCGCCAATTTTATAGTGCGACGTGGGTACAACGAGTGCCGCTGCCACGATGAGCATCCCTCCGAGAAACGTCCAAACTCGATAAGGACGATGCGCTGTGCTCAAGCTGCTCATGACCTCAAACGCTCACACTTCGCGGGAGGATTCGGGCGTAGAGTATACGTATCGTGTGTTCACAACGCCATTCGGCGCCGTAGTCCTACTACAAAGGACGCCTTGATCACGACGCGCAATCGCAGTATCCGACACTGAGCGACGGCCCCAATGAGACCGCGAATCACTGTTGACGAATCTCAATAAGCGCGACGCGTGCCTCGTTGTGTCCGACATCCAGAGTGAGTTGCCCGTCAATAACATGGACACTCACTGTTCGAGCTCGATACTGACCCGCACTTAGCGAAACGGCGTTCCACAGCCGCGTGCCTTCGATCGATAGACTCGCAGTGGATACGTGAACTGGATCACCGGTTACGACACGCACTTCGTATGAGCCATTGGGCACCGCCATGGACCACGTGGAAACACCGGGTGCTATCGACGAGTCGTAGGATGGATTGGCGTGGACACCGGATGCCGATGTGTTCGCCGTTGCGTCGATGCTCCAGCCAAACGTGTGATCGCCGCGCGCGCCAAAGGGTGCGCCGTTGTCAGCAATGGTGTCGATTGACAGGGGAGCGCCGTCGGGTTGGAAGCTGACGCGCAAATCAAGAGGTTGCTCGGCTTGGAGCGTGGCAGGAGCGCCGCCCTCGATCCCAGCAAGGATTCGAATGTCGGAAAGGGGTAATGCGCTGTCAAAGACGCGAGCGTCGTCGATGGCACCTTCGAAGTATTCATCGATTGTGGGTAGACCTGTGCCGATCACGAAGCGATCGCCATCATCGCCAAACGCCAGCGTCACGGAATCCGAGACGTAATCTTCGCGACCGTCGATGTAGATGCGAACGCGGGAGCCGTCGTACGTAGCGGCGACATGGTGCCATGTGTTGGTGGTAATCGCGGTGGTGCTGTTCCACGATCCGCTTCCGGTGGAACCGGCGGGCGATCCCCAGTTGGCCGTAAATCGAACGGTGCCGCCGGAGCCTTGATGAAGCGTCCACGGACTTTGAAAGCTGCCGCGCGACATGATGGCATCCCATTCACGCAATCGACTTGCAAAGACCCATGCGGATACCGTGATGCGGTTTTGAACATCGAGCGCAGATGTGTGAGGCACGTTGACGTGGGCGGATCCATCGAGCAAAACGGATTGACCGAATCGACCCGCGGCCCAGGTGGCGCCTTCAAGGGACCCCGCACGATCGTTGGTTCCTGACGGTGACGCGCTTTGGCCCGTGCCCTCGTTGAACTTCATCCAGAACATCGCGGGCGTCGATACCAGGGGTTCGTCGTCACTGGGCGGAGGTCCTGCTTCATACGTCACGGACAGAAGGCTTGAGACCACGCTCGGGTTTCCGGCATAGTCCATCGCTGCGCCTGCAGGAAGAGAGACCGTTACGACGCCATCGGCCTGTGGCGTGACGACGAGTTGGTAGTTCGCGCTTGTGCCGGTGAGCGCGCCCGTACCGTTCACTATGTCAAAGTCCGCAGCCGAAAGGCCGGTGACGGGTTCACTCCACGCAACATCGACATCAAAGGCGGCCTGTACCTGAGACGATGGCGTAGTGAGTGCAACGGTAGGCGGCGTCGTATCGGGTTCGGGGGGATCGGTATGCTCAATGATGGACTGAATATCGCTATCGCTAAGCGCGCGAGTAAACACACGCACATCGTCGATGCTGCCCTTGAAGAACTCGTCTGCACCGGGCAGTCCGGCGCCAATCACAAAGCGGGGATCGCCTTGCCCAAACGTCAGATTCGTGGTGATCACGCGACCATCTTGTGTGCCATTGATGTAGAAACGCAGTTTGCTTCCGTCGTATGTGATTGCGACGTGTTGCCACTCGTTTAGGGATAACGTGCTCTGCGAATTCCAACTTCCGGATCCAGAACTTCCGGCCGGAGAATCCCAATTGGCCGTGAAGCGCAACGCGCCATTACTCCAAAGCTGCATGGCCCACGGACTCGTCGCACCGCCCGTGGTGACAAGCCCATCCCAATCGCGCATGCGCTCCGGGCGAATCCAGGCGGCTACGGTCAGTTGATTGAATACGTTGAGTGCGGGCGTATAGGGAACATCGATGAACCCCGTCCCGTCGAGACGCACAGCTTGTCCGTAGCGCCCTTCCACCCATGTGGCGCCCCCTCTGAGAGTCCCTGGCTGCCCATTGGCACCATCACCCGACGCCTGCGTATCACTACCTTCATTGAGTTTAATCCACAGCGCCGGATTGCTGGGACCGACGGGCTCAATACCCCCACCCGCATCTGGATCGTAGTTGGTCGTCACCGTGTTTGATGTCGCGTTGGCGTTGCCGAATGTGTCCCAGCACGCGTCCGCTGGCATACGTACTGTTACGTCACCGGCGGCATCGGGCGTGATGATGAGCGTCCAGGCATCGTCGGCGCCGCTCAAGTCGGTTGCCGTCCCATTGGTGACGACGTAGTCACTAATCTCATGCCCGATAAGGTTGGCCGATGAAGTGATTCCGATCTCAAACGATGGTGTCGCCGTACTGGCGGGTGCCGAGAGCGTAACCGTGAGCGATTCAAACGGTTTGGCGGCAATCATGGCGTCGATTTCGGTTTGGGTGAGAGCACGACTGCTCAACTCGGCGACGGCATCCATCGTTTCGATCCAGTCGCGCAGCACGGAAACGGCCTCGTCGTCGATCGTTGAACGTCCCAGAATAGGCATCGCACAACAGCCGTCCAGCGTATTCACGCGCTGATAGAGCACCGAACGCGCCACCGAGTTGGGTGCAATCACACGGGCAGCTGCAATGCCAAGATCGTCATCAGGATCCACGTCCAACGTGCGCTGGGCACGCGGCGGTGAAGGTAGCCGCCCATCCCATTGCGACCGCACGCCGCCCGGTTGGTGGCAGTGCGCACAGTTGCTGTCCAAGTAGGAGCGCGCGCGGCGCTCAAGCGTAGCCGTCGTGTCGCCTATGGGCTCGGCGGCGAGCATGTCATCGACGAGCGCGGGATCGAATGCGTCGTCAAACATGCCCGCATCGTTCCAAATCAAGAGCTGATTGCGCAGGCCGCCGCTCGGAAGAGCACAGTCACGATTGAGCTGATGAGTACGTACGCCTAGGACTCGACCCGCCGCGTCCGTGTGGCAGAGTAGGCACTGGGAACGGCTGGGATAGTTCCACTCGATTGTGTCGCCATCGTGATCAATGTCTTCCACATAAGAACCGGGCAATAGGTCGGCATCCGATCCATCCACACGCCAGCGATAGGTAAGTCCGTACCAACCCGCCGTGCCGTGGACCATGAACCGCGTTTCCAAGCGTCGGGCGCCAAGCGCGAAATGCTTGATCAATACGGTTCCTACAGGGAAAGCCCAGTTCCCATCATCATCAAAGCGAATCTTCTCGTCGGGCGTATCGTGGGTCCCATCATTTGGAAGCGCAATAAAGCGCTGCTTGAGCGCGCCATCGGACCAAAGAGGTGTATTGACTTCGTAGGGGCGCACGCCGTTTGCCGGCGTGAGCGCGGCCAGATTTGAGAAGGCATCCGTATCGGACAGTTTCGCCGGTGCCAGGCCGGTCTGCGCACCGCCTTGACGCAGTTTGCGAATGCGCGCACCGGTCGTGAGACGTCCATGCAGGGCGAGTACATAGAGTTCGCCATTGGCGTCGGCGTTGATGCTCGTCACGCCATTGGCCTGCCGTGCGGAGCCTGGCGAGCGTGCGAGAAGTTGCGTCGTCTTCGTCGTCGTATCGAGCGCATAGACGTTGTTCGATGTGTTATCGCTGAATATGTATTTGCCATAAAGCGATGGATGTCCCGCGCCTCGATACACATGTCCACCAATGACGCAACGACCGAGCTCGCCCGTGTAATCAAAGTACGGCGGTGCCTCCGTGCCGATGATTTGAGACGGCGGGATTCCATTGGTGCGCGTGCCTTCTTTCCACGGCCATTGGAAATTGGCACCCCGCGATACGATGGAGATCTCCTCGACCGTGCCCTGCCCCACATCACCGATCCACATATCGCCCGTCACAGGGTCCATGCTCATGCGGTGCGGACTGCGCAGCCCCACGCAATAGAACTCTTCCAAGATGCTGCCGGAAGCATCCTGAAAGGGATTGTCGTTGGGAATGGTGTAGTCACGCGAAAACGAGGCGGGCCACCCCGTGGGTGCAGGAGAGTTGTTGCGCGGCTGGCGCCGAATCGCGTGACTTCGAGATAGATCTTCATCGACGTCGATACGTAGGACACCGCTAAACAGCCCCGTGTCGAGTTCCTGCGCGGAATTGTACGAATCGTTGGCGGCGCCCTCATCTCCGACGGTCATATATAGGTAGCCGTCTTGACCGAACAGAATTGCAAGGCCAGAGTGCCAATTGTGCGTGTCGTACTGTTGAATCATTACGCGCTCGGAGCTACGCGATAGTTGCGCACCGTTGGCGGCCATCTGAAAGCGAGACAAGCGCATATAGCCCTTGTTGTTATCGATGCGCTCCGGTGTCCACTTGTAGGCGACGAACACTTCGTCATGGCCAACCGCACCTGGAATGCCAAAGTTGGGGTGAAACGCAAAGCTCATTGCCCCGCTGTCGTGCACATCCAATACTTGTGACCCAAGATCGAGCACAAGCGTCCGCGAATCAGCATTCACTTCATTGTCAAACGAGTAAATTCGTCCACGCAACTCCATAAGCCACAGCGTATTTGTTCCGGGACGCTGAACGAGGTGAATCGGATCTTGAAAATCGGGCAAACTCGGGAATGCATCAATGAGTTCCCAGGGATCACCCGCGCCCGGGAGTGGCGGCGCAGTTGGGGGCATCACACCATTTAGGAACGGCGAAATGGCGGTCGCCGTATCCGGTGAACCTGCTCGCGCTATCCCTGACGGCCGTACGGCGAAGAACGAACAAATAACCGCAACCATCACCAACGGCGCAAGCGCATAACGCATAGAACCTCCCGACGAACTCATGATGCAACTCAAAGGATCGCAAACACTATGCCGAGGGCTCGTCGGCGCCCAGCCCCCTACCGTTCGCGACTCCCCGCCGAACTCGGGTAGCGAGTATGGGACCGATGTCGATTTGAATCAACACTGTTGCGGATTGGAGACATGCTTATTTGCTGGCGTTGGTGATTGTGTCCGGTGTGGTTGGGCGACATTCACCTCACGCGGAGACGCCGAGATGCGGAGGCGCAGTGGGCTGCAGGATGTGGAGCGCCGCACGCGGATGCGGTGGACAAGATGAGAAGAGGTGCATTACTCCTGCACCAACGTCGTTTCCAGTCCCAATGCCTTTCCGGCCTTGTGCAGCTCGACAGGACAATGCGGTCCGGTGATCCAGTCGATGCGTTGAATGTGTTTGTCCTGGAGATCGATGTGGGCAATGACGTCGAGGGGGCCCTGACCGCCTTGAGTTCGAAAGATAACGCGTGAATGACCGTCGATGACGACGACGCTTGCCGCCAAGTCGCCGCCGGCCATATAGGGGATTGAGGTTTTCATGATGGTCTCGCGCCCCTCCTCACGCGGAAAGGGCGCCTCCACAACCTGAGCCACCGCATCATCTTGTAGGAGCGACGAGATGGGGTCCAACTGCCGGGTATTGAACGCCTCTACAAACTGGTCAAGAATCACGCGTTCGGTCACTTGGATGCCTCCAGTTGCTTCTTCAGCCATGCCAACGCACGTTCACGAACCGCATCCCCGTTGTCCGATTCCGCAATGAGCTCGTCGGGCGGCACGCCTTTACGTTCCAACGCTGTACCGTCGGGCAGATAAGTCATCCACGTCGAATACCGAACTGTCACGCCGTTGGGAAGCGGGAGCGACACGGGGTTCCCGCTGGCACCGCGCGTGGGTTGGCCAAACAACCTGGCATGCGGCAAGGCGCGAAACATGAGTGCCATGCCCTCGCCGCTGCTCATGCATCCCGGACCAACGAGCACAGCCACCGGAATGTTCACGGGAGACCTACCCACCGGCCGGAGCACGCGAGGTGGATCCGGACACAATTGTCCAGGCTTGGGACCGCAGCGACGCACCGACTTGGCATACACGATGGGCTTCGCGGTGAGTCGCCCAACCATTTTCTGCGCCAGTGCCTCGTTTCCTCCGCCGTTGCCCCGAAGATCAACGAGGAGCGCAATGCACTTGAGCTGGCGTTCCCAAACAGTGAGCATGGCCGAAGCCGACTTTTGATCACTGGGCAGCTTGGCGATGAGAATGGCGCCTATGTCTGTGGGTTCACGTTCAAACATGGCCAGCTTGGGCCATATCACGCCCCGTTCAAATCCCTGTGCCCATCGACGCGCACTAGCTTGTTGTCGCTTCGTAGGTCCATCCACAGTTGGGATATCCTGACCCGACGGTGTCGCGACGATTACATGAGGATCCTGGAATTTACTAAGAAGCTTCGCCGCCTCGCGTGCGAACACTTCGGCGTCGGTCGCCAGCTCCAAGCGAGCGCGTGCCTCACCGAATTGCGCTCGCCAATCGATCTTGTGGGCATGCAAGAAGCTGTAGTGCCGCGAAACTTCATCTTCGAGTATCGCCAAGCTTTGCTTGGCGTGCAGCCGCTCGAGCCGAACGCTTCGCACGATCAATGTTCCCGACATGGACAAGAAAATGACGATATCAGCCGACCGGGCACGCGATGGCGCAGCCGCGACAAGCGTCTCGGTACGAATCTCGGGACTTCGAAGTGTCCGTATGGCCATCTGCAATCGCTGACCCGAAGCGTCGTAAAAGAACAGCCCCACATAGCAATTGGGGCGTTGACCGTCAGCCAGCACGATGCGCTCGGTGCCTGCCACGATGTGGAGTCGATAGACAGCATCTCCGTCAACCGCGACACGCTGCGAGAGCATGTGCCACGTGGACGTGTCGTCGTCGCCGGTGAGCGAAACCCCGCCGCCCTTTCGCGGCTGAATTCGAGATGCGCTGCCTACGCCACGCTTGGCCCCTACCCCCTTTTGCCAGCCCCGCGGCGTCCCGTCCCGCTCCCATACCGCGAAATCGTCGTTCGTGAGAGTAGGTTCAAGATCCTTCGCATGCGCGGACGCGCAAAGACCCGCCATCGTGATCATGAGCACGATTCGGAGGGACTTCCTCGGTCGTGTCAGGGCGCGGCGCAACCCGCGCTCGCTACGCCGTAAGCTGAAACTCATCAATGATGCGAGGCACCCACGCATTGATACGGTCCTCGGTCATGTCGGCCTGGTTGTCTTCATCGATGGCGAGTCCTAGGAAGAAGCCATCCCACACGCCAAGCGATTTGGTGAACTCGAAGCCATCTTCCGCATCGACGAAGCCACAAAGCTCGCCGCCGCGCTCCATAAACTTGGTTCCCAAAATGCCGATAGCGTCTTGGAAATTGTCTGGGTAGCCCGCTTGATCACCTACGCCAATGATGCCGATCTTCTTGCCGGAGAGATCGAGGCCATCGAGCTTCTCGTACCCGGCCGCCCAATCATCTTGCAACTCGCCCACATTCCATGTCGGGGCACCAATCAGAAGATGGGTGTAGTCCTGCAGCTTCTCGACGCCGACTGCTGCTAGATCGTGAACCTCCACCGTCCCGGGGAGCTTCTTGTTGATTAAGTCTGCGATGGCCTTGGAGACCCGCTCGGTCACGCCAGTATTTGACCCGTACACCAACCCAACCTTTGTCGCCATGAACTGACCTCGCTGCGCTTGACGTGCGCGTTCTCGGGACCGCGCGGGACCGTCAAATGTACCTGAACCTTGACTGCGACGTGAACCCGGGCCGCGGCTGAGTTTCGCCCCTATTACCTGGGCTTTGCAATCGAATGATGCACCGCCGATTTGCGCCTTTACTCGTCCGTAGTAGCCCGTCGATAGGTATTCCAATGGCTACGGGTCTGCTCCCCCTCATTGTTACCCCCCATCGTGAGATTCGCGATCGCCTGTCGCGACTGCTTGACCCTACCCGGCGCGCGCATGTCGCATGGTGGTCATCCATGTCTGAGGGGAGCCACCACGACCAGACGCCCGACATCGACCTGTTGATTCTGGATGCACGCTTGCCCGACGCCGCGTGGAGGCGCGAGATTCGAGGACTCGCTGGCAGCATGCTCCGCGCTCTGCCTGTGGTTGTCATTGTGGACGAACGCGAACGCGAGCGGGCCCAAGACGTCTTGTCCACCATGGATGGAGATTGGATTGCGTCTTCGGATCTCGACCGGCAGACGCTACTTCGGTGCATTCGCTACGCCCAGGAGCGACGCGCCTCTTCGCTCCGGCTTGCCTCGGTTCGTCAACGACTGGAAATGCTCGCAAGCATTGATCCGCTCACGCGCTGCCTCAACCGACGTGGCCTGGAGCACGCCGCGCGTAAGTTCTGCGCGGCGGCTTCGACCGATGTGGGTCTACCTTCCTTTGCGTTACTCACCGACCTCGACAACTTCAAGTCGATCAACGACGACTTTGGCCATGCGACCGGCGACGTCATGCTGCAGGAAGTCTCGAGCGTCATTCGTCGTTACTTACGCCCATCGGATGTATTGGCGCGCGTGGGTGGCGACGAATTCTTGGTCCTGCTGCGCTGCCTGTCGCGAGAAGAAGCATCGCATGTGGCGGAACGCCTACGCGCGGCCCTCGACGAAACATGCATTGAGTATGAAGGCGAGGCCGTGCGCGTGACAGCAAGCGTCGGCATTTCGGAAATCGCTACGGATGGCGCCACCGTGAGCGAAATGCTCCACAGCACCCATCGCGGACTCAAACGCTGCAAACGCCGCGGGAAGAATCAGCAGGCTTGGAGTACGGCGGCATCCCCCGACTCGGATCGAGTCACGCCCGAAGATCAAGTCATGTTGGCGATGTCTCGCGGCGAGAGCATTACCGTGGTGTGTCAGCCGATCATCGACCTATCGGCAGGCACGATCGAGAGTGTCGAGTTGTTGACCCGCGGTCCCAATGGAGCATTTGAAAGCCCCAATGACTTTTTCCGAGTGGCACAAGAACGCCAGTTGGTCAATACCATTGACATGAAGTGCCTGGAAGCGTGTCTCCATGCCACACGGCGAGGCGCGTCCTATCACGTCAACCTGCTCCCTTCTACGATTCTATCCGTGGGCGGCGAACGCTTGGCGCGCCTCTTTCGCGAAGCCAGCGCCAAACACCTCTGTTTGGAGATCAGTGAAAAGCAAATCGTGGCCAATCCTCGCTACTTAATTGAACACCTCGCGCCGATCCGAGAAGCCAGTGTTGAGATTGCCATTGACGACGTCGGATTCGGTCGAAGCTGCCTGGAGAGCTTGATTGTTTTGAAGCCCGACACGATCAAGATCGACCGCGCGTGGGTACAGGGTGTTCACAAGAACAAGGACCATGCCATATGGCTAAAGCGCCTATGTGCCGTCGCGAGCGCGTTGGACACACACGTTGTGGCGGAAGGCGTCGAGTCGCGCGCAGAACTTCGCTGGCTCATGGACCATGGCGTGGCGCGCGCGCAAGGCTACCTATGGGGCCGTCCGGCGCCGGTGGACACCTACATTGATGAAGCCGGCAACTTCATTTCACTTGGCGTGATCGGCGATTCCCCGCGCCGTCGCGACGCCGACGTTCATTCAAACGCCAACATATAAGCGTAGCCCAATATGAGCGCGGGAATCGCAGTGTAAAGCGTGGCGACCAACGCCGCACGAGGGGAAATGGCGATCGCGGGAAAGAGCGCATCGCCATCGTTGGACAGGGCATTGCTGAGTTGGGCGCTAAACGGAATCGCGCCGCCGAGGTAGAGCGTGGTCACTACAATCTGTGGTCCACACCCTGGCAAGAATCCAATCATCGCGCCGAAGAGCGGCATCAATGCGGGCCATGTGCCGCTGAGGGTGGAGACGTCTACGCCGCCGTAAACCACCAACAACTCGTAAGCGAGAAAGCCACCAATGACCCAGATGGTGACGAAGTTGGTGTTGACGGCGACCCGTTCCCAAAGCGGCACAGGTTCGGAGTCCTGCACCTTCATGGTATCGGCCTGGCTTCGGCTGAGTGCCCACATCATGAGTGAGACCAACGCCCCAAAAAAGCCGAGCAGCAGAACCACCGACATGCCCTGTCGATCCGCGAACGAGAAAAGCATCGCGTCCACGTCCAATTGCATGAGTTGCATGCAGGCGATGACGAACGACGGAATCAGAATCGCCGTCCACAACGCGGTCATCCACACGGGAAGGCGCTCGTCGTCCTCGTCGGCCTCAAAGACCACGGCCGGTTCAACCCGCAAAAAATCACGCCCGTGAATGCGATTGATGATGCCGCCAAACAACCACCCGGCCACCAACCCGCACGCCATGATCCCCATCGCCACGAGCGGTTGCCGCGCCAGGAGCAGAAAGGCCGCGTCGCCCATGGTGGCCGTCAGCGCGGCGACGACCGCACCGAAACTCGCGCGTCCCATGGCGTACTGGGTGATGATCATGACGGCACCGCCACAGCCGGGCAGGGCACCCATGCCTGCGGCAAAGGGCAGCTCCCAAGCTCGGTGGCGTTCGAGGACATCGGACACGTCGATGCGAAACAGGTGCTCGATCGCGAAAAAGATCGCGAACGTGGCGGCGACGAATACGCCCACCGCCAAATAGGCCTCGCTCATTGCATCCACCAGCAACGGTCGCAATGTGGGGTGCAACAGCAAGGCCCCCAGAAAGGCCATGAGCGCTAAAAGACGAGTCACACCGCCACGCCGAAGGGGAAGCGTGGACGCCAGGAATTTCTCACGGGCGGCAAGCAGGAGCGTGGTCATGGTGGTCCAGCATGAGTATAGGGGCTCCGGGCGGCGAGGCCGCCGGCAAAGCAGCATTGGCGGAGGGACGGGACCTTACCGCCCGCGCGTGCTATACCACCGGCCCTACCGCCGGTTGCGCGTAGCCGCTTTCTTAGACCATTCTTCATGGAGACCCGTATGGCCTTTGATCTTCCCAAACTTCCCTATGGCTACGACGCGCTTGAGCCCTATATCAACACGCGAACGATGACGCTCCATCACGACATGCACCATGCGGGCTATGTCAAAGGCCTCAACGCCGCGGTGGAGGGTGAAGCCTCGCTCGCGGGCAAGTCGCCGGAAGAACTGCTGGCCATGCTCGACAAGGTGCCCGAAGCCAAGCGTACGGCCGTGCGCAATAGTGGCGGTGGGCATGTCAATCACACGATGTTTTGGAGCATCATGGGACCCAAGAAGGGCGGGGCGCCCAGCGGTGACCTCGCCGATGCCATCAACAGCACGTTTGGATCGTTTGACAACTTTAAGGACAAGTTCAATAGTGCGGGCGGCTCGCGATTCGGTAGCGGGTGGGCTTGGCTCATCATGTCGAAGGCCGGACGCCTCGACATCACGAGCACGCCGAATCAAGACAACCCCATGAGTGACGGACACAAGGTCATTATGGGCAACGACGTGTGGGAACATGCCTACTACCTCACCTATGAGAACCGGCGCGCCGAGTACCTCAAGAACTGGTGGAATGTCGTCAATTGGGACGAGGTGGCCAAGCGCTTCGCCGCCGCCAAGTAGGTAAGGACACTGGAAAACGCAAGACGAGAAGCAAACTTCGAAGCGCGATTCACAGGTGAATCGCGCCTCGGTGCATAGGGATGGATGACGATGCCGCGCAACGACGTCACGTTTTATTGGAATGGCACCTGAAGCAGTTGCCGCGATCCACGAGGTCTCGTGAAATCCCTTTCGCCCAACGTCAAAGAGCGCAACTACCGCAAGGAACCCTTTACCAAGGCCGAGCTCACGGCACTTGTGAATGCCGTCGAAGACCTTTCAACGATTCTGAACACCCGCCACGCGGTGGCGAAAAAGAAGGGCTGGGACAAAAAGCCCCCCTCCAAAGCAACATTCGTCATCGCCGCGCTAGAAGAGCCCAACCTCCTCAAGCGCCCCATCGTCCGCCGTGGCGGCAAGGCCATCTACAGTCGCAAAGAAGACGAGATTCGTGCGTTTCTAAAGTAGGAGCTACCGGGCTTCGGGCATTGAATCGAAGCTGTGGTTCAGCCCAAGAGCTTTAGCGCACGCGACATACCCATTTCGAACGCCGTGAGCGGTGCGTCACCCGTGGACCACGTCATGTAGGACACGCGCGCGAATGTGCCGGCGGGCGCGCCCTTTCGCTGCGGCGCAGTCGCATCCTGGGGCAGGGCTTCATGCGCGGTGAATTCCAACACGGCGTTTCGCTCGGCAAGATGCAATGAAATGCCGCAATCGTTGGCTGCCAATACGTCGCCACGCAGCGTCGCGCCATTGCGCAAGCGCAGGTCGAGGACCGAACCGGCGTCCCCCACTTCGCCTCGCTCTGTTAGCCACGTAGACAAACCATGCTCGGTACGGAAGCGTTTGACGAGTTCTTCTTTGCTATGCGCGGTGGGTTCGATCATCGAAAACCCCTCACGCTTCATGCCCCATTGATTCTCCGTATAGACCCGCAGGCGTTCGAGGGCCAACTGCCATGCACCCGCTGTAGCGCGCACACGCGCCTCGGTGTGTTCGTCCTCCGCGAATCCACTGTTGGCAATGCTCACGCGACACGCTTGATCATCGCCGTCGATGCGAACTTCGAGGCGCAGCCCGACTTCATCGGAGAGACCGCGCGGCGCGTGTCGTTCCGTGCCTTCAGGCAGGCGGATATGGGTGCAGTCAAAGAGCATGCGTCGCTCGTGCGTTGCTGCCCGAACGGTTTGTGTCACGCTGGCTGCCGGACGCCACCACTCCCACTCGACGCGCGCGTCTTCTACAACGCGTCCACGCACTTCGGCTGCCAACCACCCGCTGGCATGATCGGGCTCGCTCCACGCTCGCCACGCGCGCTCGCGCGCGCAAGCGAGATCGATGTGACACAGCACGGTCCGACCCTCTCGGGGACTCATACGACAGGCTCCAAACGAACACGTCTTTGAAGACCCTTACGGGCCTGCCGGGCCACTATGACGCACAAACGGCGCTAGAGCAAGAAACCCCTACGACGGATCGGCGACGGACGTCCCGTGCTCAACAAAGGCCTTGAAGTTGTTCATAAACTTCAAGTTTTGCTTGCGAAACATGCCGGGGAACAGAGTTCCCATGATCTTCAGCATGCAACCGTCCATGTCATAGTCGCATGTGCTCTCCCAGCGGGTGCGCGTGGGACTCAGTTCGATGAATCGATTGTCGAGCGTATTGGATCCCCCACCCCAGGTGTATCGGCCATTAGATTCATCGGGCAGTGCCCGCTTGGTAATGACCTCGGTAAGTTTCATGGTGCGCTTACCGATCTTGTAGGTGATCACCGACTCGGAACCCACGGTGCCCGGTTCGCCACGGACATGTTCAATGGACATGAATCCGTTTTGCCAATGCTTCAAATTCGCCGGGTTGTCGAGGAGTTCAATTACCCGCTCGCGAGGCGCCTCAATATCAACAGATACGGTGTAGGGTTTCATCACCCCAGTGTCGGCGCCAACCAGGTTCCCTGTCAAGGGCAGTCGAGCGACGTGTAGGCTATTTTCGACTCAGAGGAGTTCGACATGGAAGACGACCTCGGACGCCGCAGCATCGTTGACTGGGCCGCGCGCGACATGCCAACAGCCGCGGAGCAAGCGCCGGGGTCCTTTGAACCGGCGCGCCAGAAATTTCGCGTTGAAATGCCGATCGGCCGCGGTGGCATGGGCGAAGTGTATCTCGTTACGGATGAGGATCTCAAACGCCAAGTGGCCATGAAGGTCATGTTGGACAAGGTTGCCAAGGATCGCGAACACCGACTGTCATTCGTCGCAGAAGCGCAAGCGACAAGTCAACTCGAACACCCCGGCATCCCCCCGGTCCACGACATTGGATTGACACCGGAGGGACGCCTCTACTTCACCATGAAACTTGTCCAGGGGCGCACGCTGGCGGAGGTCTTGCGTGACATTGCACTTCGTCGCCGGGACGTTCAACGCGAGTTTACGTTGCACAAACTGATTAGCATTGTCGAGCGGATATGCGAGACGCTTCAGTTTGCCCACGAGCGAGGCGTCATTCATCGCGACCTCAAGCCCGAGAACATTATGTTGGGTGACTACGGTGAGGTCCACGTCATGGACTGGGGATTGGCGCGCGTTCACATGCCAAGTGACTTGGACGTTGAGGACGCCGACATTGTTGAAACCGCACGAACGGCACTGGGACGCGAAACCGGTAGTGGTGTGGCCAAGGGCACACCGGCCTACATGAGTCCCGAGCAGATCCGTGGGCGCGTAGACGAAGTGGACGCGCGCAGCGATGTCTACGCCCTTGGTTGTTTGCTCTACGAGGTGCTCACGCTTCACGCCGCGTTTGATACGCGCATGGAGGGGTTCGCGAAGAAGAAGCTCGACGGCGAGACCGTGGATGTGACGAAGCGCAATCCGCGGCGCGCGGTGCCGCACCCGCTCGCCGACGCGTGCCGGAGGGCCATGGCGGTAACGCCCACCGATCGATACGCATCAGCGCGCGACTTGGGATCGACTCTGCGCACATGGCTCGACGGACGTGGCGAGCGCGCACGACGCCACGTGGAAGCCGAACGTCTTGCGGAACAGGGTCGAACCGCCCTTGCCGACGTGGAGAAACAGAAGGAAGAACTCGTTCGAGCAGAGATCGCGGCGGAGAAGGCGGAGGCCAACATCAAGGCGTGGCAGCCCGTGGAGGAAAAGCGCGATCTGCTCGATGCGCGCCGACGCGTCAAAGAAGCCAAACGCGATATCGCGCTTGCCTTTGCCGAGGCCACGCACCTGTTGGGAGCGGCGCTCACGCAGGAATCCGACAACGCTGCTGCGCGGCAGACCCTTGCACGACTTTGGAAGTCAGAGTTGATCGATGCGGAAGCGATGCAGCACGAGGCCAACGCAGCCAAAGCGCTTGCCATGATTGAGCGTTACGACGACGGACAACTTGGCGCCTTCGTCAAGGGCGATGGCGCGCTCTTCCTGGCATCCGAGCCGTTGGGGGCCCACGTCACACTGGTGTCGTACCGCGACCAAGACGGTGTGCTGGTGGAGCATGACACACGCTCGCTTGGGCCCACGCCCATCATGGACGTATCACTTCCCATGGGCACGTACCTCTGCATTTTGTCGATGAACGGCTATGCAGAACTTCGCTATCCCGTGTGCATCGCACGACAACAGACATGGCAAGGCAGTGTCACCATGCGCCGACCCGACGACATTGAGCCCGGATGTGTTCATGTTCCGGGCGGTCCATTTCGCGCGGGGGTGGGACGCGACGCCTCCATCGTCACGACCGAAGATTTCGTCATTCAGACGCACCCGGTCACGTTTGGCGAATACGCAACGTTCCTAGCCGCCATCGAAAAGGAGCAGGGCAAGGACGTTGCCAATCAACACGTTCCGAGAACCGAAACCAGCGACGGCAACTATCTCATTCGCCGAGACGACGGCACCTACGTCCCAAGCAAAACCATCGTGGAAGGCGACGCCTACGACGCCATGCTGGCGGCGCACGGCCCGGGATTTGAGTCCAATATCGCCGTGCACGGCGTGAGCTACAACGACGCCCTTGCGTACTGCGCGTGGAAACGGAAGACACAAAAGCGAGCGTGGCGGCTGCCTACGGAATACGAGTGGGAGAAAGCCGCTCGCGGTGTGGATGGCCGCGAATTTCCGTGGGGCGACCTGTGTGATGCAAGCCTGGGCAAGAATCGAGAATCGCGCCCCTACGCGCCCCAACCTGAGCCCGTAGGCGCATTTCCATCTGCTGTCTCAATCTATGGCATGCGCGATGCAGGCGGAACCATTTGGAACTGGACCGACAGTTGGTTCACGAGCCGGAAGGCATTACGGGTACTGCGTGGCGGCTCGTGGGGCATTCCCGCCCGCCTCATGCGCTGTACATTTCGCAACTCGTTTCATCCTGATGCACGCGATTCGCTCAATGGGTTCCGGTGTGTCTATTCACTGGCACAAGACGCAGCCGAATCTCCGCCTGACCATTCGTAGAGAACATCCGGTTCCGATTCCGGAGGTGGGCTCACGCCGTACGACGTCGCGACAAAGCCCTGCCGGTCGTAGAACGCACAGGCGCCGACGTTCTTTTGATGCGTGTGAAGCCTCAATCGATCTGGATGGCGTTGCTTGGCAAACGCGATCAGAAGCGTCCCAATACCTTCTCGCTGATGTGCGACGTCCACATACAGCCGATCGATGTAGCCATTCTTCATTGCCAAGTAGCCACGAATCCTCTTATCAATCTCGGCGACAAAGACGTCGTTGTTCTTCATGATCACACGTGTGAAGTAGGCGCGATCTTCTTCCTCTGTATGAGGAACCAAGAACGTGTAGGTGGCAAGCGAGACTCGTCGCCAAAGCGAGAACACAGCGTCGATATCGGATGCGCGCATGGCGCGAATGGTCGTCGTCTCATGCATGCACTACAACGCAGACAGCGTGTGGGGAATGATCGCGGCCCACGTGCCCGACGCGCGTACGGTCGTGGTCACCTGCTCGTGGCTCCCGTCATTCCCTTCGTCCACCAGCACTTGGTGAATTTGACCGTAGACGTCGAGCGTCGTCGTCGTTGATTTGTCGGCAACTTGGTCGTCATTGTTGTCTTCGAAAATGATCAATCCACCGGTCGGGTGTGTCTGGAACCACCACGCGGTGACTGTTTCGGGCGTGCCATCTCCGTTGGTGTCAACTTCGGTTCGCGTTCGCCGACCCACGCCGTCGTACTCGTGGCGGATCGTACTGTCGGGCACGTCGTCGCCGTCGATGTCATTCAACTCGGCTGTGACGCGACCAGTGTCGTCATGTTCGTACTTCGTCGATTCGTCAAAGGTGCCGTCGTCATCATGGTCTTCGAGCAATTCCACGAGACGGTTGTCTTCGTCGTATTCCCAGCGCGTGCTCATGATGCCGTCGTCGTCGGCGTCATGCTCGCGCGTCACGCCGCCCAGCGCATGGATCGTTGAACGAAAGTCAATCGTGCCATCGCCGTCGTAGTCCGATTCATTGACCACGCCTCCAGCCGGTGGGTAGCCCCAGGTCGTCACGGAATCGATGATGCCATCGCGGTTGGCATCGCTCTCAAAGATGATCGCTCGCCCCATGGGGTCGTAGGCGGTCTGGAACTGTGAGTCACGAACGCCATCACCGGTGGTGTCGTATTCGGTGACAAGGCTCATGAGCTGCGAACCGTTGTAGTTCCACATTTGCAATTCATCGATCACGCCATCTTCGCCTCGATCGATCTCAACGGTCAGCGGTCGGTCCTGGGCATCGAAGGTGCGCATCGTAACGTCGTCGGGCGTAGCGGGATTGTCGTCGGCGTCGTATCGGCGCAGGACTTCGCGACCTTGATCGTCATACTGAATGGTTGTGACCGCGTCGAGGCCATCATCGTTGGGATCGTTACGGGCGATGGACTGGGTCACGTTGCCCATCGCATCATACGTCGTAAACAACTCGTACTCGGGATTGCCACTGTCATTCGTGTCAAAAGACGTCGACGTGCGGTTTCCGAAGGCGTCGTAGGTATATGTCCGTCGAACATTGGGACGCGCCGATCCGCTGTAGTCCCGATACTCTTCAAGTAGATTGCCGTTCGGATCGTACGTATTGGTTTCCAGCGCCAACTGCATGCCCATACCATCGAGACGCTCACGCGTGAGCACGGCGCCCTCACTGTTGTGTGTGTGAATCATCGACTCGTCAATGCCGGGGCCAGCAATCGTGTCGTGGTCGGATTGGCTGAAATAACCAAAGGGACCGTCGTGGGCCCATGTCTCCTGTCGTTCAAGCGGCGGCGTGCCATCCGAGTCGGTGCTGGTTTCCGCCGTGCGATAGAAATTGTGCACGACGCCGAGCGCAGCATATTGCCGCTCCAATACGACAGCAGCAAACGGAATCGGCCTTCCTGCGCCACCCCATACGCCCGCCGCGAGTGCATCTCGCCGCATGGTGAGCAGTTTCAAGTCGGCTCGAAACGTCTGCCATCGTTGATAGAAGCCAATCTCAACGCCTGCTAGAACCGCGTGGAGTTCCACAGGAATCTGAATGCCATTTGCGGGATCAGCGTCGCTGTCAATCATCTGGAGGAATGTGGACAGATTTAGAAACTGCGAAAACAGAAGCGATCCATTTATTGCGCGTAGCGCATCGTCGTTTGTGATGGGCAAGCCCAGGCTTGGAAAGAGGTCCATGAGCGTCATCGATTGGGCGGCCGGCGCGGTTCCTAACAGCGTATCGCCCACGTAAAACGAAATGTCTTCGCCGGCCTCATAGGCAAACTGCCCGGATGCATCCGTCATGCCATTCACGGTGCCGCTCTCAAAGCGCAGCCCCTCAATAGACATATCGGAGAACACGCCAGTCATCGACGTCCCACCGCTTCCCCCACCGCCCCCGCCACAACTCGCGAGCAATGACAATGAGCTCATGACGAGCACCCACGCGCACCGAGCGCTCACGTTCCAATATCGAGACATTGTCTGAGGACTCCCGCGAGGCGCCGCCCCAGACGCGCTCGCAACCACTGTATGTGGAGTTCACACGATTGGGGGCGCGGTTGGCGTTGCGATGCCCACATTTCGCGGCGATTTGGTAGATGCGACGATTTGGCATCGATACCCAAAATGAAGCACGCGCCCGGCCTGCGCGTGGCTGGCCGAGCGCGTTCGAATTCGATCGTGGAGGCGTTGGGAGACTGCGCTAGCCCGGACTATTCATGAATATTCCGGGCTAGTTCAGCAGAAACACGCGGACGAAACCGAGCGTGGCCATGAGGAAATTCACGCGGCGCGGAGAGCGGCCAGCCCGTATGGTGCATGCGTGTTTATCGATCCCTACACCACAGATGTTGGTCGCGTCCTTGTACGAATCATTAGCGAGACAAACGGCGTCACGCTAGGCAACACGCTGGACCTCGCGTCGAGATCCATGCTCGTTCATGACGCTCCCGACACCCTCGCCGAAATACGGTCATTTCACGAACTTCTCTACGACTACCAGCGCGACCCCCAGGAGATCGGTTCCCTGCTACGTCATCCCGTGGCGCAAACGCTGGGTGGGATTTTTCGAGCGTTTCCACTGCCGTTCCATGAAGAACATATTCACCTGACCGGCTCACTCTCGGCCGACTTTATCTACCCGCGTCTCGCAGAACTCCTCGAGGGTCCTCATGCTGCGGCGTATGAAGAGAAGATTCGCGCAACATACGGAGAGGACGCGCTACCGATCACATCGGAAGACGATGTCAATCGCTTGCTGCGCCTCACCGACGAGATGGGCTTCACGCAGTACTTGAGAATCCTGACACTTGCCAAGCTCGTGCTCGTCGATCGCGATGCCCACCGCGCGGCCGCGTACCACATGGCGAGGCGGTTGTATGAGAACTACAACGTGGGTCGTATCCGATTGAAATTTACGTTTTCGCGCATCACGCGG
This sequence comes from Planctomycetota bacterium, assembly GCA_965222115.1. Taxonomy (GTDB): domain Bacteria; phylum Planctomycetota; class PLA2; order PLA2; family JAEUHO01; genus CBDCTJ01. Next base: position 305,118 of record CBDCTJ010000003.1, read on the forward strand.
GCTGGCACCGACACGCTTCCAGGACCCGAAGTCACATCGGAGGACGTGGTGCTGGGTCTCTACGAAGGATTCCAGGCCTACCGCAATGAGCAGCCGGCATTTGACTTTGTCTTGTCACCCAGCTTTCGGAAAGAGAATGAGTTCTTCGACTCCGATCGCTTTCCTTCGAAACAGGCGTCGTTCCTTCATCAAGTAGACGAGATCCTCGCGCTCATCGAAAAACATCCCTTCCTGGCCAAAAAAATGACCGACGTCGATACCGTCGGTGACGAGCGTGAGCACTACCGCAAGGTCCACTTCGAAGAGATGCGGCTGGGCATGCGTAAGCTTCACGCGCGTGGGTTCTCGGTGCGTTCGCACCACGGCGAAACGTGGAAGTCTCTGCGGCTTGGCGTGCAGGCGGTGGACAACGCGATGAACATGTGGCATATCGACGCGCTAGAACATGGCGTGAGCTTGGGCGTCAATCCCAACTACTTCTTTCACATGGTGTTTGAACGCGTCATGGCGAGTAACACAGCGGGGAAGGCGATCGATGCGTCGAGTGCCTCGTACCGTGAGCTCAACGACATGGACTGGCGCGGCAAGGAGTCGATTCAGCGCAAGTTGCTTGAGGGCCGCCGACTGTCGCCGGATGAAATTCGGTCGTTCATTACGGTAAAGTTTCACACCGCGCGCGAAGTCGAGCACTACCAACACGACGTACTCAACCGCATGATCAATAAGAAGGTGGCGCTCGTGGCGTTGCCCTCCTCCAATGTCAAGCTGACGCAATTCCTTCCCACGTACAAAGATCATCCCTTCTCGTGGTGGGAGAAAAAGGGCGTCGACCTGGGCGTGGGAACCGACAACTACGTGACGCTGAGTACCAACTTTATTCGAGAACTGCTCATTCTGCTGGCGACGGACGCGGACAATCTAAAGATCACGAAGTTGCTCATGGTGGTTACCGGCGAAACACGACGACCGTACATGAGCCATGCCCTGTGGAAGATTCGACCCGAGTTTCAGCCGAATCAAGCGTAGAGGTGATTACCACCAGCGCTGCGTGCCTTCATGCAGCGTGAAAATGCGCTCCAGACGTCGAGAGTCCTTCTTCACCAGCCAGTAAAGACCATCCGTAGCTAGCCCTTGCTCAAGTATTGAGTCGGACCCGGCCACGAACGTTCGCAAGTCATGCCACGCGCCATCGCGCCACACCTTGAGTGTGTACGTCGTTCCGTCCTTCAGTGTGGACTTGGGGGTGACTTCGTGCGTATCGGGACTCACAAACTTGGGGTGGGTGCCCAGGAGATAGACGCTTCCTTTGCTCCCAACGCCGCCGAGCGTGGCGAGCGAACCGTTGCGGTGCACAATGAACGGCGGTGCGAAGGGCTTCAAGGACTTGCCATCATACGTCGCGGGCAAGTAGCAGATATTGCGGCCCATCTTGGTAAACGTCACGTGCCCGTCCTTGATCTTGCCCCAGTGAATCGGCGTCCACTTGCCCCCATTGAAAACGCAGATATAGGCGAACTGCCGCGCGATATGCTTGGCGTCGTCAACGGCGAGCGTCGCGTCAGTCGTAGGCGCGTACTGATCGGTGACGTCAATATAGGTCGGGCTTGCCATGAATCGCGATGGCGCCAGCGACTTGTCGCTGAGCTGAAAGATGAGATTATTGCGTTGAATTGCGAACGTCTTGCGATACACCTTGGCCGCGTGCGCATTGCCCTTGGACGATCCCTTGCCTTCGCGATCGAGCAACACATTCCAGGCGTGGTTGTTGTCGCGATGGGCCCATGCCGGCGTGTAATCGGCGGCCGTGGCAAGCGCAACCGCGCGAGACGCAAACGTGATCATATTGGTGATGTCCTCGCATCGCCCCTGCCCACTCTCAATCATTTCCTCAAATCCTTGATCCGTAGGGTGTAGATAATAGCGCTTATTGAAGTGCACGCGTTTGTGAACGTCCGTGCCAACTCGATGCCACAGGCGACGGATCTTAGACATGCCCGCTTCTTTCTTCGTGGGCGGCGTCTTCGTGAGTTGTTCTTCGAGCGACGCGTAGCGTTTCGCAAGCGAGGGCAACCAAGCATCCAACGGCTCTTGGCTGCCGCGATACGGAAGGACAAAGTTACAGAATGTGTCAAAGTCCACGCGACGCGATGCGGGCGATGCGCGCCATGCTTGGAAGGCCGCTTCAATATGCGCGATCAAGTACGTTGCGGTGATCGTCTCGACATCCAGCACTTTTTTGGTGCGGTCAAATGACAGTTCACCGTGTTCTTTCTCGAGTGCATCGAGCGCATCAAGTGCTCTCTTGTAATTCTTGTAGGCAAGCGGATCGAAGGCGATCTCGTTCTTCGCCTTGTCGCGCAGCGTCGTAACGATGTAGCCGTGTCCGGGCATATTGGCAATCAAGAAGCGCGCGGCTTTAAACATCTCGTCGTCGCCCTTCGATTCGAAATGGGCAAGAACATTCTCGAGTTCTGTCCGGTTGCTGCCGGCCGCACTTAGCGCTTCCGCAATCCATATGTTCATTGGATCGGGCGTCTCTTTCGCAAGGACGTATGGCCCATCACTGAATACAACGAGCATCAAGGCGAATAGGGCGATCGAAATGCGAATCATGAGGTACTCCCAAACGAGGGGAGTGAATCGTACGTCGTGGCGCTCAAAGGGCAATGCCCTTGGGCCTCAAACTCGTGTCCGAGAACCGAAGTGCTGCGTCCAGCGCAAACCGACGGAACGTGGCGGCTACGGATTCGACACCGCACATCGCACGGGGGCGCTCACAACGAGCACGAGAGACACCAGCACAAGCAAGAGCGTGGCGACCCACGTGTGCTCGTAGCGAATCCAATCCATTACGCTTGGGCGCGGGGCGCCAGGCATCGCGTTCAGATCGTGCAGCGCGACAGCCGCGACATACTTTCGATTCCCCGCCGACTGGGTGCCATGTATGAGGAACGAACGCACCGTATTGACGTCAATGGTCTCGGGAACGCCAAAGCGCTTCATGAGTTGTACGCCGTACCACGTTCCGCGAATACTCCCCCACTGATAGTCACCGCCACGTTCGTACTCGCGGAACCCTCCCGCGGCCGAGAAGCCGCCGGCCTGCATGGAATGCAGTGCCGTGAGCATCTCTGCGAAGTGTTCAGACCACGACTCAGGCACAAGTGGGCGCTCAAGAACATCGAGCAGCGAGACAAGCATCCACGCCTCCTCCAATGCCCCGTGCTCGGCTACGTCGATCATCTCCAACGAGTGACGTACACGAATCGCAAGATTGTCGCGATCGTGATCATCCAACATGTTTGTCATTGTCAGGAGGTGAATGACCCACACATCCTGCGTGAGATATGATATGGAGCTCCCAGTAGATTCTGGGGATAGCAAACGGACGCGTTCATCGTCAAACTCACGGATACGATCGACGTCACCCGGTTGAAGGAGGCCTGACCACGACGCGCTCGTGAGTACGTGATCATTCTGTCGCCCGCGAATCTCCCGTTCGATCAATGCGCGTGGACGTCGCATATCCACATCGAAGTCGTGCGTGAGCAACGAATTGGCGACCAGCGCGAAGGCATGCCACGACGCCGTGTCAAACCGCGCCTTGTCAAACGCCTCGACGTACCCGCGCGCGCTCTGTATATCCGCGGTTCTATATGCGCGTGATGCGTTTATCGCAAATATCGGAAGAATGGCCAGGACCCACCAAACACTCTGTCGCTGCGCCTTTGGACGAATGATCCATCCAAGTAGCGCCATGACGCCACCCACGAGCAGGAACGCGAGATGGAGATGTTGATTCGGCCAGAGCCGGATCGATTCTGGGGTCCGATTCGGGGTGCCAACGATGAGGGAGATGAAAACGATGAAGCACGCGCTGAGACCCAAGACATAGGATCGCGGGGCCAGTCCGCGCGCACTCAGCGACCGTACGATTCCAACGAGTGCAATGACCCCAGCGAGAACGATGCCGGTCAATACCCACCGATCTCGAACGAAGTAGGCAGCTACGCCGATCAAATACAAAAGCGCATAAAGCCAGTGGTGCTCACGCCACCACGTCTGAATGCGCTCCGTATGGGAGACGTCCACCGTTTCGTTAAGGGAGCGCGGCTCGCTTGGGTTCGATGCCTCGGTACCTGGGTTGGGGGCATCCATGGCGAACACTGTACCACAGCAAGTAGTGGCACCTCCCGCGCGGCTCAACCCGTCACACGTCGAACCAGGTTCCGGATTCGGGCACATACTCCTCGACTATGTCGAGCGTGCCATCGGCGTCACTATCACGCTCCATCCGTATTCGAAAACCATTGGCGTCGTAGAAATAGCGCGTTGTAGCATCGGGCACTCCATCCGCGTTTCCATCGAATGATCGAAGTGTCACATCGCCGTTTGCGTTGTATTCGTAAACGGTTTCGCTATCGACAGTCCCGTCTGCGTCGTCGTCCGTCCATGTCGACTGAATCCAGCCGTTCGCATCATATACGATTCCACTTGCTTGATCGATCGATCCGTCGTCAAATTCGTCGGTTGTGCTTCCGACATATCGCCCTAGAGCATCGAACTCATACCCCGTGAATTCGTCCCATATCCCGTCACCGTCGCTATCTGATCGGTATTGATGTATGCGACCCGCACTGTCGTATACATAGTGATCAACTTCGTCCCACGTCCCGTCGGCACCGGAATCGTCGCGGTAATAGACTGGTCTTCCCTGAGCGTCGTATTCAATGGCCCAACGAGAGTCTATGGTGCCGTCCGGTTCATAATCGGTATCTTGTAGAATCAGCCGACCGGCGCCATCGTAAAGATACAGCACTCTCTGATCCCACACGCCATCTGCGCCACTGTCACGTTCGAACATCGTCTTCAACCCAATCGCATTGCGTGAGCTGACTTCAAGATAGTCCAGCGATCCATCATCTCCTTCGTCTCGTGCGAATTCTAGTTCTCGCCCGTTTGAGTCGTACTGCCACCGCTCTCTTCGATCGATTCCATCCAGGTTGAAATCAGCTGTTAACTCGATTCGTTGATCGAGACTGTTGTACGTTTGGTGATACTGCACATCGATGACACCATCGCCATCATTGTCGCGTCGGCTAAATGTGCGGCGGCCACTGCTATCGTACTGATACTCATCCGTTCGATCGACGGTGCCGTCGCCGTCCGCATCCCTCGTTGAATTCGTCACGCGACAGAATGTCGTCTGAATGTTTAGGTCTTCGTACAGATGCTGAAGGGCGCGCTTCAGCGACACCACGCCCTTTCCAAGACCTCCCCAGAGTCCTTCGCTGACTCCATCCGCCAGAAGCGCGCGAAACTGAAGATCGTCTCGAAATTGGTAGTACGGGATGGACATGTCCAGCATCAAATTATTGTCAGACGACGCAAACAGCGCTGGCACTTGGATACCGTTGTTTGGGTCGGCATCCTCGTCAATGGTGTGAAACAAGACCACTAGATTGATGAATTGATCATTTCTTCTAGCTTCACGCCAATCAGGATCGAGAAACGCCTTAGCCTGCGCCTTCGTGGTGGGCAACGTCGTCCCAGGCACTAGATCCACTGAGGTCAGCGCGGCGGCACCCGGCACTTGACTAAGCTGAGTATCGCCGAAGCGAAACGTAACCAGTTCGCCGGCTTCGTAGAGAAATCCCCCATCAACATCGGTGAGCCCTTGGTGCGACGGCGTTTCGTAGGGCAGTCCCGCTACGAGAGGAGCCGCTAGGACTCCCCGTAGCGTATCAGCGGTACCGCCGCCACCGCCCCCACCACCACAGGCAGGCAAGGCAGTCGCAGATAGAACCAGCAAAGTGGCGTGCAGCGCATATCGAGACATGACGGTACTCCTTCGACAGGTACGTACCGGGTAGACGGACGTGAGAGGAGAAATTGCCCCCAACCGCGTATCCGATACGGGACGACGCAGCGATTGAGAGAAGATGAGCACTCCACCTCTGACGCCAAAAATCTATTCGCTCAATGCGCTTCCCCGTCACGCACCTGAACAAGCCGGATCGGCACGAGAATCAACGGCGACGAACATCAAGCCACGTCCCGGGCTCGGGGCTGTACTCCTTGACTACATCGAGCACGCCGTCTGCGCCGTTGTCTTGCTCGACGCGCATGCGAAGGCCCTGCGCATTGTAAATGTACGCGGTTGTATCATCGACAACACCATCCGCATTGTCATCTTCAGAAACCATCGCGACATCGCCTGCGGCGTTGTAATCCCAGAATGTAGTCCGGTCCGCGACTCCGTCGCCGTTATCGTCTGTGGAACGCATTTGGATGGCTCCGCGTGCGTCATACGTATAGTGACTGGCGTAATCGATCGTGCCGTCATTGTCGTTGTCTCTACGGTAGGTAAGAAGCGTGCCGTCCTCATTGAACTCATTGTACGCAACCCGATCCCACGTGCCATTGCCATCATTGTCCGTGCGCTCCATGGTCATGCGGCCTGCGCCGTCGTAGGTGAACTCGCGGACATAGTCCCAGGTACCATCGCCATCTTGATCGTCGCGATTGAGTGTCACGCGCCCGTTGACGTCGTATTCAAAAGCACTGCGTTCGTCGATGGATCCGTTGGCTCCAATATCGCGCTCGATCTGCGTCTTGTTTCCTTTGACATCGTACGTATATGTATATCGATTGTCCCATACGCCATCGCCATCGCTATCCGTTTCGAACATGGTCATGAGTCCAACCGCATTGCGGTGAATCACCGTTTGGCTGTCAATCGTGCCGTCATCCCCGATGTCGTTCGTGTGCTTCAGTTCACGTCCATTCGGATCCATTATCCATGTCGATCGACGATCAATGCCATCAAGACCCGTGTCCATGGTCTCCTCGGTTAGCTGATCGTACGCGTTGTACGAATTTCCTTGGAGGCGATCAACGAGCCCATCGCCATCGTCGTCGTAATAGACGAACGCTGGCAGGCCCGAGGGACCAAACGTTGTCTGGCTCTCCGTGTCAATTGCGCCATCGGCGTCCCAATCGATGCTGACGACTGCATTGCGCCAAAAGGTTGTCTGCAAACCAGTATCTTCATAGTGGTGTTGTAGCGCCCTTCGCGCGGAAACGACGTTTCGCCCGATTCCGCCCCACGCCCCTTCGGCGACAGCGTCAGCGAGAAAGCTCCGAAACGGTATGCCATCTGCGAACGTGCTGCGTGGGCTGGATAGCGGCAGAGATGCAACCACCTTCTCCGTCGAGTATATCGCGGGAATCTGCACACCATTGGTCGCATCATTGTCTTCGTCGATGGTGTACAGCAACACGAGCGTATTGACGTATCGATCGTCTCGCGCCTCTCTGCCCGGAGGATCAACGAAGCGCATCGCGTCTTCCATGCACGTAGGTAACACGGTGCCCGGCACGAGATTGACCAGGCTGAGCGATTCTGAACCAAGCGCCTCGCCAATGGCAGTATCACCCAGCGAGAACGACACCGTTTCGCCTGGCTCGTAAAGAAACACGCCATCGGAATCGGTGATACCGACGCGAGAGGGCGTCTTGTAGGTAAGGCCTTCGACGACGGGCGCGACAAGTGCACCCGATGTCGTAGATATGCCTCCGCCACCACCTCCACCACATGCGGAGCACGTGGCGAGCATCGCGGCGATCGTCAAGAATTTCAGGCTTGGAATGTGCATCGAAAACTTCCTCGTTCAAGTGATCAAGGGGTAGACGCACGGGTCGTCGAGGGTTGCCCTACAATTTTTTTTCTCCAATGCCCATTGAACGTTGCCGGATGCACACGCGATCGGATTCAGCTACTACCGGTCATCGCCCGAGCCCGAAGGCGGATGAAACTCGATCCCGAATTCCCATTGAACCGGAGGGCTCGTAGACCACTGTGCGCGACAGAGCCGGACGTGCTTCTCTACAGCGAGCGCGGCATTCAGTTGAGAGACCATCAGCGGACCGCCTCCATGTTCGTCGGTTCCAGGCAGCGCAATCGGCTTGCCGCTCGGGAGTACACCGGGCTCGCCATCATGTCCGAGCGATATCAGAATCTTCCAACCCGCCTCCGCCTCGATGTCTTGCTTACTCGGCACAGCAACTTCAGGTGCGAATGGAATCACAAACGCGGCATGTACCTCGCGCGGATCTGAAAATGTTGAATCCGATGACGTGGACCACTTTTCGGCTCTGGATTCATCGACCCACAACGAAGTACGTAACGTCTTTGGAGAACGCATCGACAACACAATCCACCAGTTCGAAGATCCGTCATGCGTCGCCTCGCGGATGCCATGAAGACCCCTTCGCAACGTGACGCATGGCTCGAACACTGTCCCGGCTTTGACCTTGCGCGCAAGTGATGCGATCCGAACACCGTTGGCCCAACAAGTTAGATGAATGGTGCCACGTCGCTTCGCCTTCACCTCCCACGCCACGGATCGCGCCTGAACCATCTGAAACGCGGAATGCAATCCACTCGCCAGCTTCACGTGAAACGACGCCTTCGAAATGCTTTCACCCGGATGAGCTGGCGATAGGTACACCCTGCCAGCTTCAGTACCCTCGTTATCATTGGAGCAACTTGCGAAGACGAAAAAGGCGAGCGTGGCAACGAAGACGGCGCGGACAATCCATGGGCTCTGTACCAAGCAGGCGCTAACCATTGTTGATCTTTCCGTCACCACTTTGTCCAAGGCTACTTATGCGCTTGAATTATCCTAACAGCTTGTCTTCGAACTCTCCTGTCGGTCTAGTTCGTGGCCTGGAGTAAAGCGCACCTTCGAGACGTCACGTCCGACTTGGGCCAATGAGGTAATTGAATCGCTCTAGATTTAGAGACTTTGGGCAATGACGCGCCACTAAATCGGCCCTTCGATGCGCACCTCGCGGATCAAAGATCCGCTTGCGCTTACTCAGGATCTCGTGTCCAAGAGCTATGCCCTTGGACTCTCGACACGCTCATTGAGAATGATCTCAGTGTCCTGATTGACGGCTTCTTGATTCGAAATGCTTCATCGGTCAGGACCGACTACACCTATGAATGCGACACCAGTTTTTGTCACAATTCTGAGCTCGCGTGTCGGAGGATCAAATGCGAAGCAATTGATCCGGAGACTCTGAGTAAGGACCTGCGGATCGAAGATCCGCAAGGGACGCATCGAAGGGCCGAATCAATCCAAGCGAACGCGTTGCTCGAATGCCACACCTAGAGCGATCCTGCGCGGATCAACTCCCCGCTACTTCTCCGGCATTCTCCACATCATGAGTTTCCCCCCGCCGGTGAGCACCGTTACTCGCTTACCGTCCGGCGACACGCGCACGCCGTCGCCGCCTCCTTCAACGACATAGGCGAGCGCAACCGCGCCGGAACGCGCATCTACGATTCGAAGTATCGCTCCCTCTTCGGATCCTGCCGCCTTCTGAATGAGTCTTGGGAACTTTTCATGAGACAGAACCGCAAAGTATCGACCATCTGGACTCGGGGAAACGTGCCTTATCGACACATTATTCAACGGAAGATGCAGCACCTCCTTGCACGTATCGCGCTCGAACACGCGCAAACCGGGTGCGGCGTACCAGAAGTGTTTCCCATCTGGCAAGAGACCTGCTTTGCGCGCGGAAACCCACCTCCTTTTATCGGGTCCCAACGCGCGGGTGGCACCCGTCTTCATGTTGATTCGTTGGCCGTCGATCAAGCGCTGGTTCTTGGCAACACCGTCGTAGCAATAAATGTGCAAACCATCTTCCTCAAACTCAGAGTCCATAGATCCTGAATCCTTGTAGGAAACGGCATTTGACGTTCTGCCATCGCGTGCATCGAGAGGAATGAACTTGCCATCCAGACACACCAACAGCTTCAAAGGATCATGCGTCCAAAGCAGCGTGCAATCGGAGAACTCCTTCTTGAGCGTGAAGGTGCTTCGCGTGGAGCCCGTCAGGGCATCAATCACTCTAGCCGGGCGTCCATGGGGCCAGCTTGAGTTCGCTCCAAATCGCTGCTCCACATGCGCTTCATCTCTCAGGCAGAGAATCTGATTGCCAGACGCGTGAACTTGGTCTACCTCAAAGCCAACCGGAAGATCATGATTGCCAGTCGGTTCAAGTGAGTGTGCATCCCACGTACACACGCGATTATCTCGACCAATCGTGCAGATCGCCGAACCACCATCGGAATAGAACATTGCCTTGACCGCTCCGCGATGTCCGGCAAGCACGCCCACTTTCCGCTCAATGCCCTTTGGCTTCGCGAGCCCACGCACATAACCCGCTACGAGAGCCTCTTCGTCTTCAACTCCCAAATGATCGAGAGCAAATTGCATCTCGCGACGCCAAGGTCCTTGAAGTTCATCGCGCGCCGACCGGATGTGCTCTACGTGGCGACGCGCGGACTCTTCGCTCATAGCTTCCAACAACCAGATCAGCGCGCGGTTCACGTCAGTACGGTGCGACTCTGATGCGCGTGCCGAGGCATAGGCCGAGGGTGGCGCGGGCGCAGACGGCGATCGGATCTGATCGACGTATTCGACTACCAACGTATTCAACGCATCGCTCGGCGCTTTGCGCTCTACGACGGTCAGCGCTCGGATCATCTTCTCGAGCAACTTGTGCCGACCACGATCGCCGACTTCGTGGTCCATCATCAACGTACGGGTTCGTTTCAGGAGGGGCCCGCGTGCCTCTTCCGGTCGCCGCCCAAGACTGCTTACTGCCAGTTCATAGCCGCCCTCAAGCGTGGACTCCAGCATCTTCAGCGCGTCTTCCAGCGAGCCTTGAAAACAAATCTCTTGAATGCGTTCGCCACGCACACGTTGCTGCGCCCCTCCGCTCAGTTCGGTGTACGTCTCCTTTGACATGACGATCGGGTACGTCTCGCGCTTCTTAATAGATGCCCGGATGCGAGCGAGCATTCCGTGGCCAACGGACACATGCGATGCGTAGCACTTCGGTAATCGCCGACTATCAACAACAGGAGGATCGACGTGTGGTCCGTCCGTCCCGAATACATAGATGCGCTTCTTCGGTCGAAGGGGCAGCTTGGGTGCAAGCCATCGAGTTAGCGATGAGTTGTAGACGCGAATACGTTGCTTCTCAAACTCGTTGGAACCCAAGATTACCTGATCAACTTCAACCGTACGAACGGAGCGCTTTGTAATGAACCGCTTTCGAATGTCGGAAGTTTCTGCGAGCGCGATTTCCCGACCAACGAGAATAAGTGATGCACCAAGTGCATGGAGTGCGGTGCGCGCTTCGCCGAGTGCCTTGGCTGACAGCATACTTGGTTGATTGGCGGGCACCGCTTCGACGAGAGCCCAGTGCAGATCACCCCGTGTTCGGGCCTCGAGGACCAAGATCTGTTCACCCGCTGGAATTCGATGGAGCGCGCCCGAACTGAAGCGCAGTACGTTCGATTCCGGATCGCCATAATACGACTCACGTATTCGTACGGTTCCAACATCATCGCTCTCCACGGTGACTATGCCGTGGATCAAGAGGTCCGTTTGCTTCGGCGCACCAATGGAACCACTGATCTTCGGGCTCCGAATCAGCGCGGGGCAGGACGTTCGTAGTGCGTCCTCCCTACGGTCTTCCTCTCCCGACACTTGACGAGTGCATGGGGCCAGTACAAAGATTAAGGCAAGCGCCGCGAAGAGTAAGACCGAGCACCGTCGGCGCATCATCTGTCTCCAACCACCTCAAGACGAAACGCTCGCAAGCAGGATCGGTTCGGCTCGGATGAGACCATTGGCGGTAGAGCGTGGCAGCACACCCGTCTCGCCTGCATCTAGTCCCGGCCACTGCGATCTGGCGGATAGCCGAACAAATTCAGCTTTTATGCTTACCCCCTATGTATTCTAAACACATGCGCCTCCCTCCATCCATACGCGCCGAGTTTCGACGCCAAGGCCGCAGGGGCGGCCATGAACGTGCAAGGCGACTGACACCAAGCGAGCGAACCACAATTGCTCGGCGTGCCGCAATACGCCGCTGGACCCAGGTACGTTTTGGTAACCCCAGCTTTGAAGTCTTAGGGCTTCCCGGCGGCGCAATGATCGACAAAGGCCTCAATGACCTTGCAGGCGAGATCGAGTCTCTTGAAAGCCTCGCCGTGTCCCTCGCCGCAACACGGCTACGGCGAGAGGGCGTACCCGTGCCCCGCGTATGCATTCCAGATCCGGACCATCGTCTTTACCGGATGCTTGAGTCAACAAGCGGCAACCTTGCACACGCTCGCTATTTGGCATGGCTTCGTCAGGTAGCATCATTCGCAGACGCGTGTCGTGTAGCTCGGCTGGACGACTAGCTACACGTGCGAAAGAGCGATCAGTCGCGCGGCCCCCAATAGTTGTCAATCGCATGCTCAACTACATCTCGCTCGAGCGTGAAGTACTCATCTTCACTCAGCAAACGAAGAAACGTACAGCACACATCCTTCTGCGCGCGATCCAGCGTGGAGAATCTATACACCGTATGGTCCCGCCACGTTCGTGCTCCATACCTGCGTGGATTCACCCGCTCTAGGCTTCGATCAAGCTCAAATCCCGACACCATATGGAACGCCATGCTTTGACGGTCAAGCAGTTTGCGCAGCTCAGCAATCATGTACCCCGGCATGAAGTGCCGGAGCGCTTCGTCCGAGAAGAAGCTCAAGGACGACCCAAACCCGTCAGGCGCCTGGTCGAGCTCTTCGAATGTGAGCTCCGACCAATGACCGAATCGCTCGAACTGCTTTTGCAGCAACTGTGGCTCTTCGCCTTCAAGCGAGTCGCTAATGCAATGCTTCATCGGATAGGCAACATCCTTGAAGGCCTCAAGTATCTGTTTCTCGCACGCTTCGAACGCCGACATGATCCCAGTGTGCATGCGGGTACGCCCATTCCGGCAACAAAACGCTTGCGCTGGTTCACTTTGAGACCGCGCGCGGATTTGCCCTGCGGCTTTCAAAGGCCGCACCAACGAGCTATGTTGCACAGCAGGCCTTGCCTGCGGTCTCAGTGTGCTCTACTTGATGTACATTCAGCGCGTGCAAATCCTTCTCAATATCTTGAGGCTGGCAAGTGTCGTGGTTGCGGTAGTAGCAACCACGGTCATTCTCTTTGGTGGAGCCGGAAGGCCAGCGCTCACTAACATGCCCATCCTCGCGGCGCTCCTTATTGCGTACGCATGGGGTCTCGTCATCGCGTTGTTTCACGTTCGCCCCATTAAGCGCCCTACACGCACGACAGGCTGGGCATTGCTGCCACTGGGCATTCAACTCAGTTACTACATGACGTTCTGGATCATGTTGGCGCTTGGCGCCACAGACCACAGACTGTATGACTCAGTCTCCGTCGCAACAGTGATCTCGTTCTTTGCTGGCTTCGTTGCGCCGATAATTGCCATGATTGCTCTTCGACGAATCGAGCCACTGCTCATCGTGGAAGTCGCAGGCCCTACGCTCACGTGCATGTATATGTGGACGTGGAGCTAGTGCACCGCACCGCGTCTCTTCCCAGCATCTCAGTGATCTTCGTAACGCGAGAAGGCCAATCCAAGTGCTTTGGCTCTCTCTACGGTTGGTAGTGGTATTGGGGGCACGTCAGCGGCATCAGTCATCGCATCGAGACGTACACGGCGCGTACTCCTCGTTGATGACGAACCCGGCGTTCGATTGATCATGGGGTCAATCATTCAATCCGCGGGACATGAACTCGATACCGCCCGCGACGGATTCGAAGCACTTGAGAAGGTACGCAGTTTCAAGCCAGACGTTATCGTCATGGACATGCGAATGCCGGATCTCGATGGCCACGAATTGTGTAAGAAGCTCCAACTCGACTCTCGAACAGCTTTAATACCTGTTATATTCGCCACGGCATCCGAAGAGATACAAGACCGCGCACGCGCGTTCGCAGCGGGCGCCGTAGACTACTTGGTCAAGCCGATTGAGCGAGAAACGCTGCTTCATTCGTTGGAGGTTCATTTCGAAACTGCAGTTCGATGGCAAGACTTGCAGCCCGACCCGCCCTCTCGAACAGATGTGCGCTCACCTAACTTTGGGAGATTTCGGAAGCTCTTTCTTGATGAGTTCGGTGACGGCCTTGACAACGCCGACGGAACGGTGTGTTCAACGTTTGATGAGTTGTGTAAGAGCGCTCTCCACATAGGTCTCACATCGGAATACTTGGCCAAACGCATCGCATCGTTTTTCAACGTCAGCTACTTACCTTCTGTTAATCCGACGGACTTGAAACTCGGGGTTCTCCCGGCACCGTTCTGTAAGTCTCAAAGTGTTGCGACTCTGAATGCCGAAAAAAGTGGCGCGCGAGTCGTCGTCAGTAATCCGTTCAATCTTCAGTTGGCTGATGCACTCAAATCGGAGGGACTGCTTGAGTCTCCGTCGGACCTAGCGATTGCGACGTCCGAAACAATCCGCGCGTTATTCGAGGAAGAGAGACCCCCATCGGATCGCATGCCACTCACTAGCGTGGACAGCGCAGCTGAACGAGAAAGCGTAAATGATCTCGTTGCTTCAACCAAACGCCGTCACGTTGTGAACGTCGCGAACTCAGTAGTCTTGAAGGCAGTCGAAGCTGGTGCCAGCGACATCCATCTACAGCCTCTGGGACACACGCTAGGCATTCGCCACCGAATAGATGGTGTTCTATACGATCAGGAACCTCTGCCACTCAAGTTGCAATCTGCCGTGTTGTCGCGTTTCAAGATCATGGCGAATCTGGACATCGCGGAACGCAGAGTGCCGCAAGACGGCCGCATTCAGATACTGTTTGAGGATCGTCCGATCGATCTGCGTGTCTCGGTACTGCCTGCCAAGCATGGAGAGAAAATTGTTCTACGAATTCTGGACAAGTCGAATTTTGAGATCGATGTAGATTCACTGGGATTCGATCGGACATCGCTCAAGAAGCTTCATCAGAGCATTCAGAGGAGCCATGGAATCATCTTGGCGACGGGACCAACAGGGTCCGGAAAGACAACAACGTTGTACGCCGCCTTGCAGCAACTCAATCGCCCATCCGTAAATGTTGTAACAGTAGAAGATCCGATCGAGTATGAAGTCCCGCGTGCGACGCAGGTACAAGTTCACTCGAAGTCGGGGCGTACGTTTTCTGCTGTGCTTCGGTCCATCCTTCGACAAGATCCAGATGTCATTATGGTTGGAGAGTTGCGCGACAATGAGACCATTGACAGTGCATTCAAGGCCGCGCTTACCGGACACTTGGTATTGTCTACGCTTCACACAAATGACGCACCCAGCACGATCACTCGGCTAGTGAATATGGGCGTGGAACCTTACCTTGTCGCGTCGTCGCTTGAACTCGTAGTGGCGCAGCGGCTTCTACGAAGACTATGCCCACATTGCAAAGTACAAACGGAGATCCCGACGGACGTAAGCCATCAGATCGACAGCCTTGGGATTGAACATCCTAAGTTTTACTCGCCGGGACGGTGCGATCAGTGTAGCCGCACGGGGTATCGCGGTCGCCTGCTAGTAGCGGAAGTCATGTCAGTTGATCCAGGGCTTCGAGGACTAGTTGCAAGGGGCGCGGACACGGACACCGTGCGAGCCTACGCCCAACAGAACGGTGGCATGGTCTTGCTGCGCCACGACGCTCTTCGCAAGGCTGCCCTTGGCTACACGTCATTAGAAGAAGTGCTACGTGTAACACGCTAGGCGCCGCTCACCCGGTTCGAGTAGAGGCTGAACCTCAGTAGCGCAGACGGCACGCGATAGCGCCCGGCCCGAAGAACCAACTTCTAATGTGGCCGAGCATGCTCTCGGAGCAATGATTGCAGTGCTTCTTCCAGCCCGGCCAATTGATCGTGGTGTCCGATGAATCTCAACGTGCCATCCGGAGCGACAACAAAGAGCCTCTCTGGAAACGCCTTGAATGCCAAGGATGCAGTATCGTTCATGTCATCGACTAATAGTGGCATGGTCATCTTCATTTCCCTGGCGCCCAATTTGGCGACCTCGATTCGCCTGGCAAGTGTCTTCGGGTCTTCTAGGCTAACGGTCGGCGAAGGGGCTCCCGGCCCATCGATTGGGTGCGCCTCCCGAATGTAGACGAAGTAAAAGTCAACATCGACCTTGTATCTCCGATGAAATGCTTCCAGACGACCTGCCTGACGCGCAAAGGGGTCTCAGGTATAAGAACCAAATATCAAGACCGTGGTTCGCGCTGGCCTCGCCAGATTAACTGAGCCTCCACCATCGGCACGCGCTACTTGAACACTTGGTACGCTGCTCCCAACTTCCAAATCATCCACAAGAGCGAGGCGCCCTGACAATACGCTCGCGGTCATTGGGCGACCGGGGGAAGCCGTGTTCGCGGGAGAGCCTTCAGCCGGCGTGCCATCCACATCGACATTCAACTTCTTTGTTTCCGAAACCTGATTGCGCTCGTTACGCGTGTAACGATCCGCAACGTTGGTAACGCCCCAGATGCAGGTAACGAGAATTGCAAGTGTACAGAGCATGCGTTTCATGCTCATACAGACGCTTGGTAGTCATAAGGGTTTGCGAGGTATTTGGATTCCTTTACGTGAAAATGCTGCGCAGTACAGCTGAACACCCGTTCTAGTGCATCACGCCAAGACCAAAGTACCGTTCGTGCAATCCTCCAACGAGTTCCTGATGACAAAACCAGTATCTACTTGTGACACACGAGCGGCCATTTCGCTCTTCATGACATTTGGGATACCGAGTCACGTCCTTCCTCCTGATTTTACCGAACTTCGTATCGTGTGAGTCATTTGGCCCTTTGACTCTCGCAGGAAGCGTTCTTCGCGCATCTCGCGTTGTTGACCCTAGAACAAGCACCAAGGGGCGGACCAGGATTGGGGTGCGGACAATTCGGCGTGGCGCTGAGAAAGACCTTATTGAGTCGCAAGCGCATTTGCGCACGGCGTTAGGTGTTGAACCGAGTCGCGCTGACCGACTACGCAGTCTGCGTGCACCTGCACAGCCGACTGAACATTTTCGCTCACGGGCGCGTGCTAATTGGAACAGAGAATCGCCGCGACCGTACATCAACCCATAGTCAAGTGAGAATCGAGCTAATACATAACCTCTTCATAGACAATGGCTTACGGCACGAAACTCCCATTTGGCAAGGCATTTGCGCATTAGCAGCCCAATATCAACCGCGTCGTGCCGGCGACGATCAAACGGAGACGCGTAATGAAATTACCTAGATTAGGTATTGCCGTCGGATTGCTAGCTGCACTACTGCTGCTTCCACTTGGGGGCTGTGGTGGCGGCGGGAGCAGTAGCGGCGCCACCCCGAACAACAACTGGGATCAGATGACCTGGGATTCAGGCAACTGGGGCTAGACCTCACAACTCATCATTTCAATACGTTCAATAACAAGAGAATCCTTCAAGAGAAAGAAACACTGGAGTCTACAATGGAAAGCAAGAACAGGTTCGTACTCGGCACAATGATCGTCCCTTTCGCACTCGTCGGTATCGGTGTGGTCTATGCAAGCAGCGTCGTAACGCCAAACACATTCGTTGCAGGTACGCCTGCGGTTGCAGCTGAAGTTAATGTGAATTTTGCGGCTCACGCAGCAGCTATCAACGACAACGACGCTCGGATCGACAACGCGTCTCGAATCGAAGTAACGACGCCATCGACTCATGTCAGCGTCGCCAATGGCGACACTTCACTTCACGAACTCACAAGCGTTCTAGTAAATGCTCCATCTGCTGGTAAGGTGATCGTGACGATGACAGGGTATACTGTGTTCTTTGGTGATGGCAAGACGTTGGACGTTGCGGTGTCAGATGACAACACAGCAATGCCGTCTTCCGGCATAATTGGCCATGGCCGACTAGACGGAGCCGGGGGCAATCGCTTCACGATTCCATTTTGTGCCAAGAACGTATTTCCGGTGGTTGCAGGAAACCATACGTTCTACGGCCTCACACAAGGCAACAACGTGTTCTCGAGCGGTTCAGCCAACGTCGTACCTAGAAGTATTGTCGCCCAATTCGTTGCCACTCCATAGATGGCGATCCGCTCCTGCCCAAATGCGCATGCAGGGTCGGAAACTGTCCTGCGGCGGGCATCCGAAACACGGACGAGCCCCATGTAGGCTGTCAGCGCAACCGGAGTTGGCAGCCACGCATGGCCCTCCGCCTGCGCGATCACCATCTGCACCTGTTCAAATTCCAGGTATCCGCGACTGACCGATTTCGACGTTGGTAGCTGCACGAGCGCGCGCTCGATCGCGAGAGACATCACCATGGCCAGTTTGAACCAAGCAAGTCAACGGCACGCGTCAGCTTGTCCTTGAGTAGCGAATGGTTGCTGTGCGCTGCCCCAATTTCGTCGTATGCCATTCGATCCACGCCATCGGAGGTCCTTTCTGACCCGATATCCGCATCGATGAAATTTGAGGAGAAAGCGAGGACAGAAAAGAAAGAGCCATTGCTGACGTCTGAACGGTTCCTCGAGTTGGACTCGAACCAAGCAGGTCGTTGGGTTGATCCGGGGTGCGAGCTTTGGGCGTCTCAGTCTTGGAGGTCCGCACTCGAACCAACTCGTGTCTAATTGGTCGCTGAGTTCGAGTCCAAGAGCGTTGAACGAAAATGACAACGATCAACCCTGCGTAACGTTATCTTACGAATTATGGCTCCCCGAGCTGGACTCGAACCAGCGACAAGCGGATTAACAGTCCGCTGCTCTACCAACTGAGCTATCGGGGAGCGTTGAGCCGCGCACGATATCAGGGGACTACGTACCGGCGTCACTTTTTGGCCGGTTCGTTTCAAAGCCCTGACTTTTCACGCTTGTAGCCGATTGCGCGCGCTCATGGCTCCCCGAGTTGGAGTCCAACCAACCAGCGCGAGGGGCGTGGTCCCGATTGCCGCTGGTCGCGCATCAGGCACTGCAGTCCGTGACTCGAACCAACTCGTACTTGCTTATGAGTGCGGATTAACAGTCCGCTGCTCTACCAACTGAGCTATCGGGGGGCGGTGGGGAGGCAAGGGTTCAGACGTGGGGACGGGGTCCGATGTTTTTGGGGAGGAGGACTTTGGGGAGGTGAAGAGGTTCTGGGGCTATTCGCTGGGGTCTGGAGTGGAGCCGGCGTCGTCGCGGCGGCGGCGGGGGCGGCGAATCTGGCGGGCCATGACGATGTGGCGACCAAGATCGGGAATGTCGAACTCGCTAGAGACTTCGCGGAATGCCATGGCGGAGAAAAACTCGAACGAGCCTTCTCGTGCGTTGGCCCAGACCTCTTCGATGCCGGCCTCGGTCGCAATACGAATCATCTCGCTGAGGATGGAACGTCCGTGCCCGCTTCGGCGCTCGCTTTCCTCAACGGCAAGTCCGCGAACACGCGCGCCAGGCGTCAGATAGGGACCAACACCAGCTACGCGGTTGTCAAAGTGCATGCTGCCAATGCCGATCACAACGCCACGCGTGTCTCGTATGGCATAGTGCGTGGCCGTGGCGTCGCTGTCACTTACATAGTTGACGCTCTCGAGGGGCTGGCCGGGACGCAAGTAGCGCTGCCGCATAGGTCGTACCTCGGCCACGTCCACGGCATGAACCTTAACCTCTGACTCGTCTTCGCTCGCCGATGACTCGTCGTTCGTTGGTTCCTGTTTCGTCATGGGTTCAATCGCCGAGTGATCTCGTTGGCCGAGCGACTAGGACGCGGGTGCGGCCTCAGGGACGTCTTCGGTCGCTGTCAAGGGATTCTCTTCCGGCGCAAGGTAGTCGAGCAACGTCTTGAGCTCACTCTTGAGCTTTGTGCGCGGGACAATGCGATCCACGTAGCCCTTCTCAAGCAAGAATTCGGAACGCTGAAACCCATCGGGAAGCACGGCGCGAATGGTGTTTTGAATGACGCGCGGACCCGCAAATCCAATGAGCGCGCCGGGTTCCGCCAGCGTGACATCGCCCTGCGCAGCAAACGAGGCACTCACACCGCCGGTACACGGGTCGGCCAATACAACAATGTAGGGAATGTTGGCATCGCGCAGGCGACCGATGGCGGCACTCGTCTTTGCCATCTGCATGAGCGAAAGTGCGCCTTCTTGCATGCGCGCACCACCCGACGTGGCCACCAAGATGAACGGCACACGCCGTTCGAGAGCATCTTCGGCAGCAATCGTTACGCGCTCCCCCACCACTACGCCCATGCTTCCGCCGCGGTAACTAAAATCCATCGCCGCAAGCGTTATGGGTCGGCCACTGAGTAGACCACGACCCACCAAAATAGCCTCGCTCACGCCCGACTTGGCTTCCGAGCGCTTGATCACTTCTTCGTAAGCATTCGAACCGGTGCCGAATCGCAATACGTCGCGCGGTCGCAAGTCATCGCCTAACGGCTCAAAGGATCCCTCGTCCACAATCTGCTTGATCCGCGTGGGGCCGTTGACTTTCATGTGGTGGTCGCAGTCGGGACACACATTGAGATTGTCTTCGACGTTCTTGGTGAAGGCCATGACGCCACAGGCCGGACACTTCATCCAGAGTCCAAAGGGAATCTCTTTCTTCTTGCGACTAAAGAATGCCAT
Organism: Planctomycetota bacterium; assembly: GCA_965222115.1. Lineage (GTDB taxonomy): Bacteria > Planctomycetota > PLA2 > PLA2 > JAEUHO01 > CBDCTJ01. The sequence continues at coordinate 325,621 of CBDCTJ010000003.1, forward strand.
GGGGCTTCCTCCTCGTCCGAGTCACCTATGCGGCCGAACCACGCAACGTCGAAATCGCGCGCGCCCGATCCTTCTGACCAAACACCGCCGTGCCCGCCACCATAATGTCTACACCGGCGGAAATGGCATCGGGAGCCGTGCCTTCTGCAATACCGCCATCAATGGAGATGTCACCGGCGAATCCGCGTTCGCGCAAGGCACGAACCTTGTCGAGCACCTCGGGCATAAACGACTGCCCGCCAAAGCCTGGATTGACCGACATGATCAATACGAGATCCACAACGTCTAGGTACGGTTCGGCCGCGCTAAGGGGTGTGGCTGGATTGAGGACAACCCCGGGTCGCGCGTCTAGATCCGAAATGATCTTGATCGTGTCCCCAATGTTGTCAGGCGACTCCACGTGAATGCTGATCCAATCGGCGCCTGCCTTGGCAAAGGCCTCGACATATTGGCTGGGTTTGGCGATCATCAGGTGGCAATCGAGCACCGCGTCCGTCGCGCGGCGAATGCTCTTCACGACCGGCGGACCAAATGTGAGGTTGGGAACAAAATGCCCGTCCATGACATCGAGATGAAGCAGGTCGGCGCCGCCCTCCAAAACATCACGAATCTCAGCGGCGAGATTGGCGAAGTCGGCAGACAACAGCGAGGGTGCGATTCGAACGGTGCGTCGGGCGCTCGACGGTGGGCTTTGTGTCATGGCAAGAGTCTACTCGCAAGTTCGCCCGCGCCGACGCGACGGGCGATCCGCACCGTCCAGAGAGTCCAGTTTCTCGCGCGCACAGCGCTGCTGGTGGGCATGTTGTTCGGTATGGCTGGGTGCGGCGAGCCCTCGCTCGACCACGACGCCAAGGTGCCCCAAGACAAACGATTCACGCCGCCCGATCCGAGCGCGCCGCCGGGCACGCTGCACGAGGCGGAGATCCATCGCCTGCTCACGCTTCCTCTGGATGGATACACGTCGCGCGACAAGCTCGTTTCGCCAACGCATGGTCAGATGACCTATGAACGTGAAGACGACTCGGGCACGACACGCGCGCGCGTCACATTGAGGGTATGCGATTCGTCGATCGACAATACGACGTCTATGAACGCCGATGCATTGGAGGCTATCTCCAACGATGTGCGAAGTCGGTTCCCCCCGGTCCATCGCGACAATCCGGGCCTTCAGTGGGGTATGTCGCCTTTCACATTCGACGGCGGATTCAAAGGCATCATGCACTGGTATCGAAGCTATGTGGGACCCGATGCAACATCCAGCAACACGTCATCACGCCGGTCTTCGTTGCTTGCCTATTCGTTTCAATTCGCCGACGGTGTGAATGGCATCGACATCACAGTGACCAAACCCACGCGCCAGACCGTCCATTCGCTCGATGAGTTGAAGAACAGCCTCAGAGAAGAAGACGCGATTCGCACGGCTCATGAAGTTTTCCGCGTATTGGGGGCGATCTTTCAGCGCAGACAAGACGCGAAATCCAAGCGAGACGATGCCAAGCACCGCAACGAAACGAAGTAGCCAACCAACAAGAATGGGGTAAACGATGGTCTACGCCGGTACGCAAACCACGAAGAACGTATTGACCGGCGCGTGGATCGTTCTGTTCGCTGTACTGATTTCTGGGGTCGCATCCGCCAAGGAACAGGATGCGAAGTCCAACGAGGCGAGACCTTCGGTAGCGTCGATCGCAGCAAGAGTACTCACCGCGCTAAACGATGAGGACAAGTCGACGCTGTCGGTGTTGGCGAACGCCGATGAGCCCGATCCATGGCTCGTGGCCCATGAACTGTGTAAGCGAGAGACGCACCTCGCCGCAAACGCGTTCGCGAATGCAACGGCTGCATCCACTCGATCGTCACTTGTCAAATACGTAGAGGTGCAAACCAAGACCGGCGTCCATGCGGCAACGGAGAAGGCGCTCGCGAGTGCGCGCGCCGCATTCAACAAGAAGGACTTGAAGGGCCTACTCAAGTCGCTCGCATCGATCGATGACGCGCCCGTTTCCGTAGCGCGCATTGAAGCCCAGTACTTGAGAGGGATCGCACTACAAACTTCGGGCAGCGTCAAAGAGAGTATTGAGGCGTTCCGCGCGGTCCGACAGAGTGCAGCGTCACTCGGGTGGCTGGCTCGCGAAGCGGATGCGCTTTACGAGTTGGGGCGCTCGGCGCTCGCGACCAAAAAGACCGAGTTGGCCCTCGCGTCTTGGAAACAGCAGCTCGCCATCGACACGCAACGCGGAAACAAGACATCACTAGCCCGCTGCCACAGCGCACTTTCCAACGCCTATTCGCGTACCAACAATCCCGAGACCGCCGTGGAACACGGGTCAAAAGCGCTTGAGCTGTTTCGCGCTACGAAGAACAACCACCGCACGGCAGAGATCGCACATCGCCTCGCTTCGCTCTACGAACGATTGAACGAATCCGATAAGGCAATCTCGCACTTCAAGGAATCGGCCGCGTTGTTTTCTAAGGCGAAGAACAAGCCCTTCCTTGCCCCCACGCTTCACAATCTAGGCCGCGTCCATGACCACCGCGGTGAACACCCCGAGGCACTCAAGTACTACGCCGAGTCACTGGTGATCTTTCGGGAACTGGGAAACAAAAAGAACGTTGCTCATGCGCTCTCCAGCATCGCAACGATGCATGAAAAACTCGGAAGTTTCAACAAGGCCATCAAAACAGCGGAGGAATCGCTGGCTATCTGCCAGTCGATCAACGACTCACACGGTATCGCACGCGCCCTCAACGATCTTGGCATCATTTGCGAGGGAGCCGGGCGCCTGGCCGATGCAATCAAGCACTACAGCGCAGCCCGCGAGATTTTTCGCGCCCTCAAGGATGAAGGACGGGTAGCGCAAGAGACGCACAACCTGGGTGTCGTGTACGACCGCCGCGGTGACGTCAAACGTGCGATGGCCTGTTTTCGCGAAGCCATGGCGGTATTTGACGACCAAGGAGACCTCCGCGGCGGTGCGTCGTGTCGCAATAACCTTGCGTTGGCGCTGATTCACTCTGGACGCGTGCAGGAGGGCATCGCCTATCAAGAAGAGTGCCTAAGAATCCATCGCACACTCAAGAACAAAGATGGCGCGGCCCGTGCACTGAGCAATATCGGCATGACACACGCCATTCTTGGTGACACCAAGAAGGCCATTGAGATGTACAAGGAATCGGTTGCCATTCGCCGAACGATCGCCGATGTGCGCGGTCTTACCGAATCGCTTCACAACCTGGCAAGCGCCTATGAAGAGCTAAGTCAAGCGGATCGCGCCATGAATCTCTACAAGGAGGCGCTAGCACTCAAGAAGCGGATAGGGGATCCCGCGTCTATTGCCGCCACGCTGGTCAACATGGGTATATTGTTTGGACGTCGGGGCGAGACGGCCAAGGCGATCCAGCACTTCAAAGAAGGCTATGCATCGTTCAAATCGATCCACGATCAAGCGGGCATGGCATCCGCTCTAAGCAATCTGGGCAAGGAACACGTCCGACTGGGGGAAGCAACCAAGGCGTTGGCCGTCCTCAAGGAAGCGCAGTCGTACCTTCAGGATTCACCTGCATGGCACACGAAGGCGAACGTGTTGGGATCATTGGCCTCCTTGGCGATGCGAAGTAAGGACTACGTGAGCGCCGTCGCCCTTGCCCGAGAGGGCTCCGATGTCGTGCTGCGTGTATCCGCGCAACTTGCCGACGTTGATGCTGCACGGGCGAACGAACTCTATAGCGACGTGTATGAACTCGGTGTGTGGGCGGCCCACAAGGCCGGTGACGCAACGTCACTTTTTTCGATGCTTGAACACGGGCGCGCGAGTTCGCTTCGATTGTCGTTGGGGTCTCGTAAACAACTCGAAGCGGCGGTGATTCCCGAGACGCTTCGACAGGAACTGGCCGAAGCACGCGAGCAAGAACGCGTTGCGCTGGACGCCTTGGCAGGCGCACGCGCATCCACCGACATCGCGGTGCGAAAAGCGCGCAAACGCGCTTGGCTGCGTGCGCAGGATCAAGTTCGCACAGTGACGGCGCGCATCGAACGCGATGCCAAGTCTGCGGCCCATGTGACGCTCTCTCAGCCAGACACCATGGCGCAGGCCCAAGCGCGTCTGGAGGAAGACGAGGCCATGGTGCTCTACCAGGACACGGAGCACGGCTCGCTTGCACTCATCATCCGCCGCGATCAAGCACGCGCCGTGGATCTGCCATCGTTTGACTACGTTCGTAAGACGGTGCGAACGCTCCTCGACTCCGGGAAGGGTATCAATCCCGCCGCAGCGTCGTCGCTTGCCACGCTAGTTGTAGACCCCCTCAAGCTCTCAAGCGACGTGCGACGCGTGCTGATATCCCCCACCGATGTGCTTGGCTTCATACCATTCTCGCTGGTCATGCCCGACAACGTGGTGAGCTACACGCCATCAGCAACAACGCATGGCATTCTCTATCAACATCGCGACCTTCGTGGCAAACGCGTGCTTGCCGTAGGCGATCCCGACTACGACGCCATCGTTGGCGAGGACACGAAAACGGTCACGGGTGCGCTGCCCGAAGAGACACTGTCTGGCAAGCAGGTACTCGCGGCACGGCGCGGCAGCGGCTTCTTCAAGCTCGCGCGTCTGCCCAATACACGCATCGAAGTGTCTGCTATTGGTTCCGTCAAGTTGCTCGGCAAGGAAGCCACCGAAACCGGCTTCGCGAAGGCCGTCCAGCAAGAAGCCCGTTGGCGAAGCGTACACTTCGCGTGCCATGGCTTGGTCAGCCCGTCCCGACCCACGTCATCTGCGCTCGCGTTGGCCGCCGACACGGAATCCGATGGACTGCTTACGGCGCTGGAAGTGTTTCGTATGAAAGTGCCCACCGACCTTGTTGTCATGTCGGCGTGCCGCACCGGAAAGGGAAAGATCTACAAGACGGAGGGCATCGTTGGGCTGACACGCGCGTTCATGTTTGCCGGAACACCACGCGTGCTATGCAGCCTCTGGGACGTCGATGACGAGGCCACGAAAGCGCTCATGATCAAATTCTACGAGTACTGGAGTCCAAAAGATGGCAAAGGCCTGACGGCCGCCGAAGCCCTCAAGCGCGCACAGGACCACGTTCGCGCGCAGAAGAAATGGGAACACCCGGCCTACTGGGCGGCGTGGGTGTTGTGGGGCCTTCCCTAACCCGATCTACGAGCTCATCTTTCGCAGCAAATCCACACAGCGAGCGCTATAGCCCCACTCGTTGTCGTACCAACCACAGAGTTTGATCACATTGCCACTCACCATGGTGAGCGGTGCGTCGTAGATACAACTGTGCGGGTCCCCGATGATGTCGGAACTCACGATGGGATCGGTGTTGTAGCGAAGAACGCCTTTCATGGGGCCGTCGGCCGCCTTGCGCATGGCGTCGTTCACGGCATCGATCGACACGTCCTTGGTGTCACAGACCACGGTGAGATCGACGATGCTGCCGTTGGGAACGGGGACCCGCACGGCAAAGCCGTCGAGCTTGCCATCAAGTTCCGGCAGGACCTTGCCAACGGCACGCGCGGCGCCGGTCGTTGTGGGAATGATGTTGGTGGCCGCGGTGCGCGCACGTCTCGGATCTTTGTGGGGCAAATCCAAGATGCGTTGATCGTTTGTGTAGGCGTGGATGGTATTCATCAAGCCGCGTTCGATGCCAAAGGCGTCATGGAGCACCTTGGCCATGGGCGCTAAACAGTTGGTCGTACATGAAGCATTGCTCACGAGTTTGTGCTCCGGCTTGAGCACATCGTCATTAACGCCAAGCACAACGAGCGCATCCACAGAATCCTTCGGTGGCACGGTGAGCAGCACCTTGGACGCGCCGGCCGCGATGTGTTGCTCAAGTTGCGCGCGCTGACGAAAGACGCCCGTAGACTCCACCACAAGCGGATTGCCAAGTTTGTGCCAAGGCAACTTCGACGGATCGCGCTCCGACAACAGCGGTATTCGCTTGTCGCCCAAAACCAAGTAATCGCCATCCAGCGACACGTCGCCATCAAACTTGCCGTGCGTGCTGTCGAACCGCAAGAGCGTGGTCAGCATGTGGGCGTCGCCTAGGTCATTGATCGCCACGATGTCAAACGCACCCGGCGACTGATGCATGATGCGAAACACCTGCCGCCCAATGCGACCAAACCCGTTGATGGCTACACGAATCGTCATGTCGGTTCCTAGTGATTGCGGCGAAAGGTAGCGGTACGAGATCGTGACGCGCGCCCACGCCGAACTGAATGGGCGAGAGCTTACGACTGCCAGCCTCTTCCTACGCGGGATTTCGCATTCTTCGACAGACCACATGCCGAATTGTTCACCTCCCCCACGATTGGCACCAGGATGGTCGAAGTGAACACTGCCTTCCCCCTCCTCGAACCCATCCGAAACGCGTGGCGCATGCGTGGATTTCCCACGTCGGGGAAATTGATTCTGGCCTGTAGCGCCGGTGCAGATAGCACGGCCCTCGCCGCCCTTGTGGGACGGCTGCGCAACGCGGGATGGAGCATTCGGCCGCGGCTGGCCTACGTCAATCATGGATGGCGCTCGGAATCCGAGGTGCAGGCCGACGTAGCGCACGTCCGCGCGCTGGGTGCTCGGCTGCGAATGCCGGTTGTCATTTCGCCCCCCCCGCCGCCACCTGTTCGACGAACGGAGGCTGCGGCCAGGGCATATCGATATCAGTTTCTTACCGATCTTGCTAACGGGGTGGACGCCGTCGCCGTCGCCACCGGTCACCATCGACTCGATCAAGCGGAAACCGTTCTCATGCGCGCACTGCGCGGTAGTGGTGCGTGGGGATTGGCAGGGATGCTTCCCTCGCGTGCCCTGGGCGCCAGTACGATCAAGCTCATTCGCCCGCTACTTGACGCGGACCCCGGCGAACTTCGCGAGTGGTTGGCAAAAGAGGGCATCCCTTGGCGAAACGATCCGAGCAACACGGACGTGCACTTTGACCGCGTGCGGGCGCGCCAACGACTGACGGCGCCCGGCCAACGGGTCACCGTCGATGCACTCAACCAGCTCGCATGCTCGTTTCAACGAAAGCGCCAGTCGCTTCAGACACGCGTCAAACGCATGGTTCAGAACGAGCTTCGCGTGTACCCGTGGAGCCAGTCCTTAGCCATTCGGCGGCACGTGTTGCGCGACATGAGCATCATGGAGTGCGACTGCGTGATGCGAATGATGTGCCGCACACTGATCCCTGGACACAACGGTCCGCTGTTCACGCAGCATCAACTCGCCCACGTCATGGCGATCATTGAACACGGCGGTGCGCTCGATTTGCCTAACGGGCTCGTGCTTTCGTCGCACGGATCTGTTGTGTGGGTCGCAACCCGCGCCGATTCGTCGTTGCGACTACCAACGCTGCAGGTATGCGCCCTCACTGCGGACTCTCACAATGTCGCGCCAGCATCCATGCCGTTTGGCGAAGCGTTGGTGGACAAGCAAAGAATCACCGGGGCGTTGCGCGTACGCTTGGCGCGCAGGGACGATCAATTCACGCCATATAGCCGTTCGACACGAATCCGCAAAGTGAACGTACCCGCGTGGTTGAAATCGCAAGGTATCGCGCGGGTTGGACGTCGTGGGCAACCCGTCGTAATCGATGTCGAAGACAAAATCGTGTGGGTGATTGGACACCGGATTGCGAACACGGTAGCGGTAGGACCGACATCCCAGAACGTGCTCCACCTGCGCGTCGAGATTCCTCCGCTACGAATGAGTTAAGGCGGGGCTAGGACGCAGATTCAGCAGGTTCTTCTTTCTTGGCGCCTTCGGAGAGGTTCTTTTTCTTTTCCTCTTCAAGTGGCTCGTCGAGTCCCTTTTTGAAGCTGCTAATGCCCTGACCGAGTGAGCGTGCCACCGAGGGCAATCGGCGGCCAAACAGGAGCAACGCAATAAAAAGGACGATGAGCCATTCGTAGCCGCCGCCAAAACCCGCAATTGGCAGGGCGGAATCAAGCGAAGCCAAAGAACCTGCGGGACCGGCGAGGGGCGACATTGCCTCAGAAACCATGGGAGACACTCCGAACGACGGGACACAGGACGCGCGCCCGAACGACGCAGTCCACTCTACCACTTACCCCGAGAATCGGGGGGAGGTTCGCGTCAAAGGCGCGGCCGATGGCAAAAACGGCCTTCGAACTCCGCAATCTCCATTGGTGTGCATCAATCGTGGGCGGCCGAGGCTCTGTCGAGCGGCGAAGGCGAGCGATCTAGCGAAGCTTCGGAATGGCCGCGACGACGGTGCCGTCGGCCGTAGCAGCATAGATGGCGCCATCGTTTCGATTGGTGGGGATCAGGTCGAACACGCCCAAGTCCAGGGAGCCCTTGACCTTATATTTGTCCATGGCATCGCGAAAGTGAATCGTGCGACCGCGATCGACCGTCACGATGTACTTACCTTGGTGACAGACGGGGCGCGAGGCGTTGGTGTCACGAAACAGCGGTTGGCCGGAAAGTGCATCAAACGCGTGAAGACCCGTGACCGATTTGGCAAACACCGTTCCCACGTATTGACGCTTCTTGATGGGCGAAGCGCCTTCAACATCAGATTTCACCGAAATGGTCTTGTAACCGCCTACGACATAGGGCGCTGTCTTGATGGCGCGCTCCGCGCCGCCCAGCCACTTGATGCGGCCGGTGGACAACTCGATGCAGTAGAGATTGCCCTCGGTATTGCCTGCATAGACAAGCCCCGAAGGACTGAGCGTAATCCCGCGGACGGAACCGCCAATCGAGCGCTCCCACATCACACCCTTGGGCGCCGAGGCCCGTGCTGCCAGCGCCGTCACAACACCATCGTCGGCCGCAAACGCGAGAATCTCACCGCTGGAATCCATGACGGGATCGCCGTAAATCAGGCCTGTACTGCGATAGCCCCAGCCAGCACGTCCAGTGTGGAGATTCACACTCTCTATCGTCTTATTGTTGCGTGGGCTACCCAACGATCCGACAAACGCCATCGATGCATTGGTAGCAACGCCACTTGATGCCGTGAATGTGAGGCGCACGGGGAAACGCTCACCGCGCGCGCCGGAACGCTTGTGTACCGCATCGAGCCAGTTGACACCCTTCGAATCCTTCGTGAGGAAGGTGTAATGTGTTGGGCCTTCCGAAGGCACTTTGGCAAGCGGCGACTTAAGTGTGGTTACCCAACGCGGTTGAAGGTTGCGCTTGTCGAGGCAGTACACGCGTCCGTTCTTACTCACGATAATGAGGTGACGCTTCATCAAGTACATGCCGGCAATGGCAAGCGGTCCACGGCTATGAAGATTCGCACGCAATACGTGCACGTCCCAAGGAAGCCGTTCAAGGCGCTGAACACCGAAGTCGGCTTTGCCGCCAACACCACCTTGAATCGGCTTTGCCGGTCGAAGTAGCGGACCGTCATCCGGCGCGGCATACACGGTTGAGGACGAACACAGTGTTGAGGACGGAAGCGCTGGGGTCAGGCCGACGACGAGCGCGACAACAAAGAAAAGCCCGACGATTCGCTTCATTTGAAACCCTGGCATGTTGCTCTTCCCGATACGTACTTGGTTCGAAACGTATTGCTGCGCAGTGTCACGCCCATGACGAGCACAACACCTAGACGAAGGGTTCGCGGCGTTGGATCTCACACGAAGCGCTCCGGCAAAACCGGCGCACCCGTCGCTTGATCCACCCTCCTGACCGCGTCGTCCAGAGGGCGAAACTACCAAAAATGAGCGCAGAACGAATGCATCCGTTGGTGCGTTTCTTCGCCCAGTTGCGAATTTGCTGCCGTCTGGAGACGAGTCCCGCCGTCGCCATCCACAGTCGAGTCGCGCAATGTAAGGGGTCGAGAGGCGACACGTGAGGCAAGGGAATCGCGGGCCGCCCCATTGCCGCACCCTCGACATAACCACATGATATTCGGAGAGTTACGATGATGTGCGGTCCCGTTTCCTACCTGGACCCACGCCATGTGCGTGATTAGGCTCAACGCCCGATGGAATTGAAATCCCAAACAACACCGCCAGCAAGGCTGCAGGAGAATCTTGCCCGTATCCAGGCGACCATTGAACGAACTCGCGTCGTTTCAGAGCACGGCGCCAAGCGCGTTCGATTGATCGTCGTGACCAAGTCGGTTCCGGCAACAAGCTACAAACTACTGGCCCAAGTCGGCATCACGGATATCGGCGAAAACCGTGTTCAAGCGGCACAGAAGCGATTTCCCGCGGCGCCGCCTTCCTTGACCAAACACGCCATCGGCCGGCTCCAACGCAACAAAGCGCGCCGCGCGGTGCAACTCTTCGATGCGTTTCACGCACTGGATCGGCGATCATTGGCGGAACAGCTGCAACTCCACCTTGTGGCGTTGCAGCGCACCTGGCCGGTCTACATCCAAGTCAATGCCAGCGGAGAACCACAAAAGGCGGGCTTTGCGCCGGATGACGCAATCGAGGCGCTCAAGGCGATGCAGGCCTTTGACCGGCTTCAAATCCGTGGCTGGATGACAATGGCGGAAGCGGGAGCGGAGGAACAGGACCTGCGCCGCACGTTTAGTACCCTACGGTGGCTGCGTGACGAGGCTGTACGACTCGGAGTTGGCCGAGTGCCTGCGTCGGAACTCAGCATGGGGATGAGCGCGGACTATGTCTGTGCCGTCCAAGAAGGCGCCACGATGGTGCGCGTGGGTCGAGCCGTCTTTGACGGTGTGCGCTTACCGCGGCCGGACGATCGTTCGACATAAACGTTACGGCCTAGGGACGTGCGTAGCACGTTCGGCCAACAGTCGAACCCATAGTTGGTGCCCACAAACGATTCGGACGTGCGCTCGTCGCCCGTCGAAGGAGACCGCGGTTGAGCATTCGTCTGCGAATCGAACACGGCCAAGACGAAGGCAAGACCTTCCGCCTTGCGAAGCCCGGCGTTTATACGGTGGGTCGGCTCCCCAACAACTCGGTGCGCATACTCGACATGCGCGTGTCAAAGTTGCACTGCGAAATCCACATCTCCGGTGACGGTGCCGCCATTCGTGATCGCTCTTCAAACAATGGCTGCATCATCAATGGGCAACCGCTCGGGGGTGGGGACTCACCCCTTCGTCCCGGGGACGAGATTCGCTTGGGGCTCACCATCACGCGCATCCTTAGCGACGGCCAAGCCGACGAGGAAGTATCGCCTTCGGCGGGGCATAGTGCCGAATCGACGCTTGCCATGCCACGCGATTCGAAGCAAAGCGAAGAACTGCCAAGTCTCCCCCCCGACGAGTTGGTGGGCCGCGACTTGGGCGGCTACGTCGTTCAGAAAAAGATCGGCGAGGGTGGCATGGGCGGTGTGTATCTCGCCGAACAGACTTCGCTCAAGCGACACGTGGCCCTCAAGGTGCTGAACGAACAGTTTGCGGCCGACCAAGCGTTCGTCGATCAGTTTGTCAATGAAGCGCGTGCCGCAGGTGCGCTCAATCACCCCAACGTGGTGCAGGTCTACGACGTCGGAAGCTCCGAGGGTCGCTACTTCTTTTCGATGGAAGTCATGCCCGGCGGCTCCATCGAAGACCAAGTGAAAGAGACGCGTGCCCAGGGTGGCACGGTGCGTTGGAAGACGGCACTCAACTGGTTCATCGACGCTGCCAATGCACTCATTTTCGCGAAAAAGAAGGAAATCCTGCACCGCGACGTCAAGCCCGACAACTTGATGTTGGCCGAAGACGGCAGCGCGAAGCTCTGTGACCTGGGCCTGGCCAAGAAGTCTGAGCACGGCGACCTCATGAAGAAGGGCATCATCGGCACGCCCCACTTCATTTCCCCCGAGTCCATCCGCCGCAAGTCCGACATCGATCACCGCACCGATTTGTACAGCCTCGGTTGTTCGTTTTATCGCGTGCTCACCGGAAAGAATCCCTATCCGGCCAATACGGTGAAGGAAATTTTACTCGGTCATCTCAACAAGCCGGTTCCGCGCGTAGACGAGCTGCAGTCCGATGTACCGCGCGATCTTTGCGACATCGTAGAAACGTTGATGGCTAAGGAACCCGACGAGCGCTACGAGTCGCCGGAAGACCTGCTGCAAGCGCTCGACAAGGTGCGGCTGCGCCACGGTTTGGAAGCCCACGGCATTCGACCGCACAGTCGTAAGCCGCTCATTTTCGCCGGTCTCGTTGCGCTTGCTGCCATTGGAGCGGGCATCTATTTCGCCACCCGCAAGCCACCGCCGCCGCCCGTAGATCCCGTGGCCCAAGCGAAACTACGCGAGGCCGAACTCACGCGACTAAACAGTCAATTAGGCCAGTTCGTCAACACCGCGATTCAAGATGATATTGGCTTTCGTGAACGTCAAAGTGAAGCCGACTTAGATGAGACTTATTCCGATCCGCGCTGGGGCAAACTGGCCGACGAATGGGAAGCCGCCGGCAAGACCTGGATCGCCAAGCAAGGCGAGTGGCAGGACAGCGCAAGTAAAGAGAAGGACGCCAAGCGCAAAGAAAAGTACGTGACGCGCGCGGAGGAGCTCAAAGAAGTCATCGCCCGAGCCACACTCAATCCCATTGAAATACGCAAGCGCGTCAAATATCTCAAAGACAACGAAAAACGCATTAAGACGGCACGCGAGAACGCCGCCAAGGCTCTGAAGGAGGGCCTGGAGGGCTATGCCGCAGAGGTGCAGGCCCATTTCGACAAAGGCGAGTACGTAGAACTCGAACGCGCGCTTGACACGAAAAAGATCCAAGCCCTTGTTGAGAAGCTCGCAGGCGCGAAAGACGGCGACATTGCGCTGATCAATCGCAAGAAGCAGGTCGAGCCGTTGGTGAAGAAGTTGTTTGGCGCAAAACCACCGTATGGCGCGGCGCTGTTGGCCAAGGCCAAGAAGGCCATTGCGCAACAGCATAAGGCGAAGCTCGACGAGGCCAAGAAGGTCGCAGGAACGCCCGCCACGTCGGACGGTCTTGCCAAGGCTATTGAAGGCATTACCCCCTATCACGACTCGCTGCCTTCGGCCCCCGTCGACAAGACACCCGGTCCGATCGAGACGCAGTTGATCAATCAACGATCCGAGGTTGCACGTGCCATCACCGGCATGAAGGGGGAGATTGAAAAACTCCGCAACAAGAGTCGCAACGCCGACCGAGTTGCGTACTACGAGTTGATACGGCGCCTGAGGTGCCCCTCCCCCTCGCGCGGACTGCTGGCCCAGTTGGCATTCACATCGGCGGCCTCTGTGGCCCGTACCGCCGCGGAAAAAATGAACACCGCGCCGTTCCGAGCGCTTGCGGAGGATCAGGCCGAGGCGGCCGCTTCCCTCAAGGCGCTGTTTGACACATTCCCTGGCACGTTCGGGGACTGGAAAGACAAGAAGATTCGTGTCGTGGATTCACGTGGCAAACTGAAAGCGCATACCATCAAAGAGCTCACCACCACGTCGCTCAAGTATGGCCGTGAATCCATCAACTTCGTGGAGCGCGGCGTGCCATGGCTACTAGAACGCGTCTTGAAGGACGCCGATGGCAAGCTTCGCTTCGCACCCAATGGTGAGCAACACTTTGCCATTGCCACCCTGGCCGAGCTTGCTGGCGATTTCGAGCTGGCGGCATCGTCCTACGCAGCGGCCAAGGCGGCACTCCCGGCCGAAGATCGCCGTACCGAGATCGCGGCACGGCGCATGGGCAAACTTGAAGCTGAAAAGGCGGCCCATGCGTTGTGGAAGGAATGCATCGACCTGCTGGAGATGGTACGCGCGTTCAAGCGCAAGCACGCCCCGTCCAAGGCCAGCGGCGGCATGATGAGCGAAGAGGATCGCCAAGCGGTCTTTGCCAAAGAAACGGAAATGCGAAAGGCACTTGCCGACATTGTGTCCAAGAGCGACGCCCTCAAGAATACGCCACGACTTCTGAGTACGCACTGGGGCACGGCCGTCCGATCCGAGGACAAACCGCATCCGAAGGCGGTCTACGTTCCAAAGTAAGCGCGGTCCTCATTGCAACCCCGTCAACCTATTGAACGCGTAGCGCCGGGCGTCGTTCGGTTGCACGTTAAGGTCGTCCCGGGATCGTCACGCACGTGCCTTGCCGGCTTGCGAGGTACACGACTGCGCATCAAAGTCGCCGCGCCCCCGGAAGGCGGCAAGGCCAACAAAACGTTGATTCGATTCCTTGCCGATGTGTTCAGGATCCAGGTTTCCGCCATTCGCGTCGTACGCGGCTCGTCTGCCCAGGAAAAGACGCTGGAACTCGACGACATATCGATCGAAGATGTGCGTCACCAACTCGCCGGGATTCTCCGTGACTGAGCCCGCCCACCCCATCGCATTTCTGTTGTCTGGCAGCGGCAGTACGCTCGCCAATCTCTTGGATGAAATCGAAGCAGGACGAGTACCTGCCAGGGTCGTGGTTGTTGTCTCGGATCGGCCTGGCGTCGGCGGACTTGAGATTGCCAAGGCGCGCGGCATTGCCACGGCCATCGTGGACCGCAAAGTCGTACGCGGTGATGCGTTTTCCAATCAACTCGAACAAACACTCCGCCCCCATGCCCCCGAACTCGTTGTGTCGGGCGGGTTCTTGTCGATCTACAAAGTTCCACCCGATCTTCAGGGCCGCATCATTAACGTGCATCCGTCGTTGCTACCTGCCTTTGGCGGCAAAGGGTGCTGGGGCCATCACGTGCATCGCGCCGTGTTGAAGCGCGGCTGTCGCCTCACTGGCTGCACAGTTCACTACACCACCGACGAAGTAGACGGCGGGCCCATCATCGAACAGGCATCGGTGCGAGTCCTTCCCGATGACACCGTGGAGTCACTCGCCGCGCGCGTCCAGGCCCTCGAACGCGATCTCTATCCCAAAGTCATCGCCAAGATTCTCGGCGGCCACATCCGCCTCCACCAAGGCCGCGTTCTCCACAATTAGTGCGCCACAAAAGCCTGGCTTTTGTGGCGCAGCCGCAGAGGCCCACTATTCGGCGCTCGCCACCTCCCGGCGTGCGCCGAAACTACCTGGTATCTCTGGCGCATCAGCCTCGGGGTGCACGTTGCTCCCACTCATCGATGGTTCTAATGTCATAGGCGCGCTCCGTTCCACGGTGTGGCTATCTCCCTGCGCGAGGAAAGCCTACCCCTTCGCGCAACTGCAGACCCGTTCAACTTGACCGGTTTGACTCGGCGCGTTCAATCCGATATGTGGGAAATGTCCCAAAGTCCTTTGCAAGCTCTACTTGCCCCACGTACGTTTCGGCAATGTCGCGAATTCCCCTGGCGTGAAGTACTCCTACAAACGACGCACTTGCATACACCTGATTGTCGGGGACTTGGGGCTCTATACGCGCTGCATGGCTTATGGCGGCACCGGTGACGCGCAATTTCTTGAGAATCGGATCGTGCACACAATAGACCGGCGCCGCGTGAAGTCCGACGCGAATATGCAAACGCTCCAAGAGTCGAGATGTGCTCGGAAGAGAATTATCGACATTTGACGCCTCGACACCTGAGGTTGCGTCACTCACCGCGAACAAATCGCGCAGAGAAAGAGCAAATTCGGCTGCGTGTTCGACGGATGAAAAGCTAGCAAATACCGCATCCCCCCACGTGTTGGCGTGAATGACATGATCGCCCGCGGCGTCTAGCAGCTTTGCAATGGGATCGAGGACCTCCGTGGCGAACGTCAACACCTCGCGTTCGCTAAGCTTGCTGTAGCCCTTCACATCGGCGAAGCACAGCGATGAGATGAACGAACTACCATGCGTCCTGTTCGCAACTCGAGAGGACGGTAACGCGTTCGACTTTGCCCTATACTGAATAAAGCCGTCCTCCAAGGCATCGATTCGGAGCACATGGATCTCACCAGCATCGCGCGAAGACGTCCAACGAGCAATTGTGTCTCCGGTTCCGCCCGCACCGGACGCGCCCTTGCCGTCCCACACGGCGAGCCGGACAACATCGGTATTCAAGGTTCTTGCACGACTTGCCACCAGTCCATCGAGCACTTCACCTGCATGGGCAAAGGCCAACCCCTCCTCGGGAAAGGCATCCTTGGTCACTTCGATGACCATGCTGGGCGACGCCAGCGCCGCGGCATGCATCCGCGACCAGTCGCGCCCTTCAAAGCCACGGACCGATCGCGTTTCGTACCAGTCACCGCGAACCGGCAGCACAATGGCAGTATCAATGTCCCGCTTGCGCGCTTCCTCCAAGAACAACAAGTCGGCTCCGGCCGCGGCACCCGACACAGCCAACGACCACTCGTTTCGATCCAAGAACGTGGAAATCGCGTGAGTGACGATTGGGACCTGTGCGTGAGGAAAGCGAGGATTCGCCCGACCGGGGGCATCAACAATATGTCCTACCAACTGAACGACCGGTGGCACATGCGTGATGCCGACCAGCGTGGCCCACGCCTCGCCCGTGGTGTCTAGGAACAATCTTGGATTTCGGCGGTATGCTTCAAGCGCAAACCAGTTACGCCCTTTGCGAGCCGCATCGGACACGCGCCGATACAACGGCCACGCCTCATCAAACCGCTCGAGTAGCAAGAGTGCCTCAGCATGGGTTGCCGTTTCCCAGGCGTCGCCGTTCGTTCCTGTGTCGTTTACGATGACTGTTGCGATCTCATGCGCGATATCTCGTTCTCCCAGTTTCCAATGCAGTGCTGCCAGATTGATGCGATGCCAGTTGACCTCAACATTGGTGCGCTCGCCCTGGCGATACGCCCATGCGGCCTTTCGAAACTGGCAAGCGGCCCCCTCACCGTGCAGCCTTGACGCCGCATCCTTATAGGTCGACCCACGCACGCCATATGCCTCAGACGTGAGCTTGTTGCATGAAAGGCGCCGCGGCAACCCCCGCAAAATACCCAACGCCGCATCCAACGCCCCCAGCCCCTGCAGCGCCCGAGCCTCCAATATCTCTGCGCGGCCTGTTTCATCCTCACATGCTCGCGCAAGGTCAAGCGCCACGAAGAACTCGCGGGCCTTAAGCGCGTCAAGTGCGGCCCCAATTTGATCCTGCACGTCGATACCGCTCATCGTGACCATCTGCTTCGAGGCGTGTGCGTCGAGATCATCTGGCCTTTGTGGCGCATCGCTACCTCCCCACCCGCAACACGTTTCGAAGCACCAGCCAGGGCAAGCTTGGGCTTTCGGCCATGCGGCGGCGAAGGTAGGCGGTGGCGTCGTCCCAACCGCGAGCGAAGGGCACGTAGCGGCGATAGGGCAATGTGATCCCGAAGTGCCCCTTCTTAAGGCGTTTGATGAACGTTCGGCGAGGCACGCCAAGGAGCATTTGAATTTCGCAGCGCTCCGGTGCGGCGGGTGCCACTGTGCGAAGAAAACGGGCGAGAAGCTTCTCATCGTGCGTTGCAAACTCAAGTCGCGCGCCACGTTCAAGAAGGCGCTTGCCGTAGGTGAGCATGCGCTCCTTCATCTCAGCCTTTGACTGAATGGCGTACGTCTCGACTTCGGGATAGATACCGATTACGAGTCGAACACGCATACCCGCAGGCATGCGCTCAAGGTCGGCCTCGGTTCGGTGCATTCGAGTTTGCAATACGGTCCCAACATCATGTCCTCGCTCGAAGAGTGACACGGCGTTCGTAATAGTGGATTCCGTCCAGGGATGATCTTCCATGTCGATCGTCAACGCAACGCCACGTTCTTTGGCTCGCGCGGCGAGCGCTTCGATACGCGGCCAACACGCTTGAGTGTCGCTCCCCGTAAATGCCGACGGTTTTATGCTCAATGTGGGACGTGTCGCGGGATCGGCAAAGCGATGATCACTGCCTAGCACGTCCACGATTCGCTCGCACGTGCCGATGTTTTCGATGACCTGGAAGGGCGTGAGGTCGCCCTCGCCGAGCAGGTCGAGCGTGGTGAGCGTGCCGAAGCGATTGAGCTTCGCCTCTGCGACGCGAAGCGCAGCTTCGAGCGAGTCACCCGCCACGTAGGGTTTCGCGAAGAGGCGCACCAAAAACGGCGGGGTGATCTTGGCCAGCATGGCCGGTGATTCTAGCGACGGGACTCTTGCACCCGTAAGGCTGCAGAGACTCGTTTTGCTGGGGGCGAGCGCCGTTACCTTGTGGAGCCCGCCCGCGCGGGCACAAAATGGTCAATTGAGGCAGTTCGTGGCGAAGAAGAAACGAAAGAAGCGCAGGGCCAAATCCGCCAAGCGCGCCAAGGCGCCCCGTCGCAAGCGTGCGCGGGCACCCAAGAAAACGGCGGCGCGCAAAAAGGCTGCCTCACGCACAAAGAAGAAGGCGCGATCCTCACGCAAGGCCACAAAGCGACATCCCGTCTCACGAACGGGCGCCGCCTACGACGAACAGGCGATTATTTCGCTTGATCCGCTGGCGCATATCCGCCTGCGCACGGGCATGTACATCGGTCGTGTCGGCAACGGCAGTCACCCCCACGACGGCATCTACGTCATGCTCAAGGAGGTGATCGACAACAGCGTTGATGAGTTCATTATGCGCCACGGCAAGCGCATCGAGATCAAGCGTAAGGGAAACACCATCGCCATTCGCGACTACGGTCGCGGCATTCCCCTCGGCAAAGTGGTGGACTGCGTAAGTCAGATCAATACAGGCGGTAAGTACAACGACGAGCAATACCAGTTCACTGTCGGCCTCAATGGCGTAGGAACGAAAGTCGTCAATGCCCTCTCATCGCGCTTCGAGGTCTGCAGTTGGCGCGACGGCAAGTTTTCGAAGGCTACGTTTTCTCAAGGTGAGATTGAAGGGCAGAAAAAGGGAAAGCAGTCGGGCGTCCGCAACGGCACCCAAACCATGTTCACGCCCGACGAAGAGATCTTCGGCGAATACGAATGGGACGAGACATTTATTGGGCGGCGTATGCGATACTACGCCTACCTCAATAGCGGCCTCACGCTCATCTACAACGGCACCAAGTATCACAGCAAGAATGGCCTCGCCGATCTGGTCACCGAAGAACTCGGCGAAGACAAACCCATTTACGACGTGGCCCATTACCGCGGCGACAACCTCGAATTCGCGTTTACGCATACGCAGAGCTACGGCGAGACCTACTTCAGCTTCGTCAATGGGCAGTACACCAACGATGGCGGCACACACCAAAGTGCGTTTCGGGAGGGCGTACTCAAGGGCATCAATGAATTTGCGGGTAAGAGTTATGCGGGCGAAGATGTGCGCGACGGCATCTTGGGTGCGGTGGCCATTCGCATGCAAGAGCCCACGTTTGAAAGCCAGACCAAAAACAAACTCGGCAGTTCCGAGGTCCGTGGCTGGATCGTGAAGGAAGTGCGCGAGAACGTCATGCTGTGGCTGCATCGGCATAAGAAGCAGGCCGATGCCATGATTCAGAAGATCAATGCCAACGAACGCATTCGCAAAGAACTTTCGTCAATCAAGAAGCAGGCTCGGGAACGCGCCAAGAAAACCGCGATTCGCATCCCCAAACTGGTGGACTGCAAGGAGCACTTCGACCGCGCCAAAGACAAGCGCCGCGACGACACCATGATTTTCCTCGCCGAAGGGGACTCCGCCGGCGGTGCCATGCTTCAGGCGCGCGACGTCTACACGCAGGCGATTTTCAGCCTGAAAGGCAAACCCCTCAACACACACAATCACAAGCTCGACACGGTCTACAAAAACGAAGAACTCTACAACATCATGCGCGCGCTGGGCATTGAAGATGGACTCGATGGTCTGCGCTACAACCGCGTGGTGATTGCCACCGACGCCGACGTCGATGGCATGCACATTCGCAATTTGCTGATCACCTATTTCCTGAAGTTCTTCGAACCCTTGGTTGCTGCCGGACACCTCTACGTGCTGGAAACACCGCTCTTCCGCGTGCGCAATAAAAAGGAAACCCACTATTGCTACTCGGAAGCCGAGAAACGGAAGGCGGTGCGCGCCCTCGCGAAGGGCAAGTCAAAGGCCGAGGTCACTCGATTCAAAGGACTGGGCGAGATTAGCCCCAAGGAGTTCAAACAGTTCATCGGCGACGGAATTCGACTTGTTCAGATCGACTTGCCCTCGCGTGGCGAGATACGCAAAGTGCTTGAGTTCTTCATGGGCAAGAACACACCGGAACGACGCAAATTCATTGTCAAAAACCTCATTGTGGAAGACACCGACATTGTAGAACCTGCGTCCGAGGAACCGGTCTCCGGAGGCGCGGGGTAAGCCATGGCCAATCTCAAACCGCTCATGCGCCAGAACTTTCTGGAGTACGCCAGCTACGTCATTGTGGATCGCGCCATTCCCGATCTTCGAGATGGTTTCAAACCCGTGCAACGGCGCATACTGGCCACACTCAAGCGCATGGACGATGGCAAGTTTCACAAGGTCGCCAATGTGATTGGCGACACCATGAAGCTTCACCCCCACGGGGACCAGTCCATTGGCGATGCGCTGGTCGTGCTCGCCAACAAAGAGTACTTCATTGAGCGTCAAGGAAACTTCGGCAGCGTGCTCACGGGCCATCGTGCGGCAGCCGCCCGCTACATCGAGTGTCGCCTCACGCCGCTCGCACGCGAGACGCTCTTCAACCATCATCTGACCACCTACACGCCCAGCTACGATGGGCGCCGCGACGAACCGCTGTTCTTGCCAGCCAAGTTGCCGGTTGTACTCATGCTTGGCGCCGAAGGCATTGCCGTCGGACTATCCACGCGCATCCTGCCGCACAACTTCTGTGAGTTGCTTGAAGCCCAGATCGCCATCTTGAAACGAGGCAAGTTCAAGTTGCTGCCCGACTTCTCCCAGGGCGGCCGCATGGACGCGTCGGAATACGGCGATGGCAACGGCAAGGTGCGTGTACGCGCGCGCATTGAAGAGCGCAGCAACAAACTACTGGTGATCACGGAGATCCCGTTTGGCACAACCACCGAAAGCCTGATTGCGAGTATTGAGACTGCATCTCAACGTGGAAAGATCAAAGTGGGGTCGATTCAAGACTTCACAACGGACAGGGCCGAAATTCATCTCGCACTGCCTCGTGGCGTGAGTGCCGACGAAACGCTCCCTCAGCTTTGGGCCTATACCGACTGCGAAGTCACGCTCCATCCGCGCCTCACTGTCATCGACGACCGCCACCCCGTCGACCTCTCGGTATCGGATCTCCTGCGCGAGCTCACCAAGCGCTTGAAAGCAATCATCAAGGCGGAACTGGAGCACGAACTCGCCAAACTGACGTCACGCAAACACTGGCTCACCCTTGAGCAGATATTTATCGAAGAGCGGGTCTACAAGGCACTTGAGAAAGCAAAGACGGCTGAAGCCGTACGCAAGACCGTGTGGACCGGCATGAAACCATTTACGCGCCGCATGATCCGTAAGATGACGGAAGACGATGTCACCAAGTTGCTGCAACTACACATCCGTCGCATTTCGGCCTATGACATCCAAAAGTTCCGCGATGACATGGGCGAGATTGAGCGCAACATTCGCGCGGTGAATCGCAAACTCAAGAATCTCACCAAGACGACGATCGGTGTCCTCGAGGATCTGCTCGACCGCTACGGCAAGGACTATCCCCGGCGAACCGAGATCACCACGTTTGGCGCAGTGGACAAACGCAAAGTCGCACGTCAGAGCATTCGCGTTGCCTACGATCCCAAGAGCGGTTTCTGGGGAAGTTCCGTGCGCGCGTCCGAGCATGCCATGACCATGAGCGAGTACGACCGCGCGCTAATCGTCTCAAGCGACGGCAGCTACCGCATCGTGGGACCCGAAGAGAAACGGCTCATCCCCGGCAAAGTGGTCTACTGCCAACCCTTC
Source organism: Planctomycetota bacterium (assembly GCA_965222115.1). Taxonomy (GTDB): domain Bacteria; phylum Planctomycetota; class PLA2; order PLA2; family JAEUHO01; genus CBDCTJ01. The sequence continues at coordinate 347,332 of CBDCTJ010000003.1, forward strand.
GATGAGAAGCAGGGCCTCCATGTGACGGTTGTCTATCGCAACGCACAGAAGTTCGCCTTCGGAAAACGAATCCACATTCACAAATTCGTTCGAGCTCGTGAATACACGCTTTGCAAAGTTGAGAAGGGGAAGAAAGGCAAACTCGACTTCTTCCTGCTCGACGACGACCCCGGCTGCCTCTTTCTCGCTTTTGTCCACAAACCTCGACAGCGAGTAAAAGACACGACCTATGACTTGAACACACTGGTCGAAACCAGCGTCGGCGCGCGCGGTGCGCGGTTGGCTCCCAAGCCCGTCAGCCGCATGAAGCGTGTCGCCAGGGACTAACCCAGGCGGCATCCGCCTTGGGGTGAACTTGAGCTTCTCTCGCACGGACTGCCCACGCCGTACTCGATGGAAATGAGTTGCATGGAATGGCCGTGCACGATGGGCCACGCCCGATAGTTAGCATCACAAAGCAATCGGGTTCCCCATGCTCGTTGACACGTCGATTTCGGAGGCTACGCTGCGGCTCCAAGGTCCCCTAAGAAGGGGGCATGGCACAGCATGGGCCGAACGAGCGATGTGCGGTTCGCGGCCTCGTGCGTGTGGGATCGTTGAGCAAACAAGTAGCCCGTTGTCTCCTAAGGACTCATGTGAAACGCAAACGCCTCCGCGACGAGATCAAGCTTACCCAACCGTTTGCCAACGACGGAACCGAGGCCTACTTCAACCTCATGCGAACTTTCGAGATGTTAAGCAGTGAGACCGCGTCGTGCCTCAAGACGCTGGGCCTTTCGCAATCGCAGTACAACGTATTGCGCATTTTGCGCGGCGCGGGCACGGGGGGACTGTCGTGCCGCGAGATTGGCAATCGCATGATTGCGCGCGTTCCTGATGTGACCCGCCTGCTTGATCGCTTGGTGCGCTGCGGCCACGTGGAACGCCAACGAAGCAAGCTCGACGCACGCAAAATGATTGCGCGCATTACGCAAGCGGGACGCGAGCACGTCGAGCGTGCGATCCCCGTCGTGGATGAACTCCACCTCGAACAGTTTGAGCACTTGAGCCCCGACACCATCAAGAAGCTCAGCATCATGCTTGAGCAAGTCCGATCGCGCCCTGAGCCCGATGAGTCCTCGCCCGTCGAGTCATCTCCCGTCGAGTCATCTCCCGACGAGTCATCTCCCGACGAGTCATCTCCCGACGAGTCATCTCCCGACGATGCCACAAGTTCGGAGCAGGCCGTCGGAGCCCAAGAGGCTCCCCGACCGTAAACGATGGCCGTTGGCGGGGACGCTTGCTTCGATGTGCCGTATAGTGATGGTGTGCTGGGGGTGCGCCTCGCCATAGCGACGCGCTGAGATCAAACCCCAAGAACCTGCTCCGGTTCGTACCGGCGAAGGGAAGCGCGAATGTCAATGGCACGCACGTGCCGACGACGATTCGAGGCAACGCTTTGTCTGAGTCGCCATCGAAGTGGACTTGCGCAGACGCGCGCCAGCATCGTGGAGCGCCCAATGTCTACCTCGTCCAAGATTAGTAGCGCAGGCCCCGTCTCGAAGGACGCGACAACGCTTACGCGCGCACCTTTCCCCGGATCCAAGAAAATCTACGTGCCGGGCTCGGTGCATCCCGATGTGCGCGTGCCGATGCGCGAGATCACGCTTTCGCCATCAATAAATCGACTCGACGGGGCGGTGGAGCCCAACGAACCGGTCGTGGTCTACGACACGTCCGGTCCCTACACGGATCCGTCGCTAGACATCGACTTGCATCGCGGGCTGCCCCGCCAACGTGAGGCATGGATCGATGCGCGCAACGATGTGGAAATCACTCCGTCCACAAGTACAGATACACCGCACACGGTCACGACACGGCGCGCCAAACTTGGAACCCGCGTGACGCAACTTCACTATGCGCGACGTGGCATCATCACACCCGAAATGGAATACGTCGCCATTCGCGAGAATCAATGCCGCGCCGAGGCGAGCACGGCACGCGCTCGCAATCATGTGAATCACCAACATCCGGGCAACAGCTTTGGCGCGGCAATCCCCCCCACCATCACGCCCGAGTTTGTACGCAGCGAGATCGCCCGTGGTCGCGCAATCTTGCCTTGCAATATTAATCACCCCGAACTCGAGCCCATGATCATAGGCCGCAACTTCCTCGTAAAGATCAATGCCAACATTGGGAACTCTGCGGTGACGTCATCGATCGAGGAAGAAGTCGAGAAAATGGTGTGGGCTACGCATTGGGGCGCCGACACCATTATGGATCTCAGCACCGGGAGCGATATTCATGAGACACGTGAATGGATTATGCGCAACTCACCGGTGCCCGTTGGCACCGTGCCTATATATCAGGCACTTGAGAAAGTCGATGGACGTCCTGAAAACCTCACCTGGGACATCGTTCGCGAAACGCTGATTGAGCAAGCCGAGCAGGGTGTTGACTACTTCACCATTCATGCAGGCGTGCTGCTGCGCTATGTGCCCATGACCGCGGGACGCGTGACAGGGATTGTCTCGCGCGGCGGTTCGATCATGGCCAAATGGTGCCTTGCCCATCACAAGGAGAACTTTCTCTACACGCACTGGGACGACATTTGCGAAATCATGGCCGCGTATGACGTCGCGTTCTCCATTGGCGATGGGTTGCGCCCGGGCAGCCTCGCAGATGCCAATGACGAAGCGCAGTTTGCCGAGCTCAAAACGCAGGGTGAACTTACACGCCGCGCCTGGGAATACGACGTTCAAGTGATGAACGAAGGGCCGGGTCACGTGCCCATGCACATGATCAAAGAGAATATGGATAAACAACTGGAATGGTGCGGCGAGGCACCGTTCTACACACTTGGGCCACTCACGACCGATATCGCACCGGGCTACGATCACATTACGTCGGGGATCGGCGCTGCCATGATCGGCTGGTATGGCACCGCCATGCTCTGCTACGTCACACCCAAAGAGCACTTGGGCCTCCCCAATCGCGACGACGTGCGCGAAGGCGTAATCACCTACAAACTTGCCGCCCACGCCGCCGACCTCGCCAAGGGGCACCCCGGTTCTCAGCTTCGAGACAATGCTCTGAGCAAAGCTCGCTTTGAATTTCGTTGGGACGATCAGTTCAATCTCTCGCTCGATCCCGAACGGGCTAGGTCATTTCACGACGAGACCTTGCCCGCGGAAGGTGCCAAGACCGCACATTTCTGTTCTATGTGCGGGCCAAAGTTTTGCTCCATGGAAATCACCCAGCAGGTGCGTGACTATGCAAAAGAGCAAGGCCTATCGGACAAGGACGCGGTGGCCGCTGGTATGCAATCAAAGAGCGGGGAGTTTCGAGAGCGAGGCGGAGAAATTTATACATAGTCGCGCGGCGGCGGCCTCACATGCAACGTGCGTGCGTGGGAGGCACAACGCGCCCCTAAGGAACGATCATCCTCACCGACGGCTCGTTCCATAGTGGCGTCAGTCTACGCAGTATTCACTTCGTTGGTCACGCACGAAGAACATGGACTCACACTGTGCTAGATCAAGCTACGATCGAGATCGCTGATCACTGGTGGGCGCGAGGATTTGATAGCCGTCCGAGCGATTTGCGCCCGACAAGCACACATGTGCAAGAGCACGCGGGTTCGCAACTAGGTAAGACGGGAATTTGGATTCTCGCTGTAGGCCCTTCGCCGCTGGTGTCCCTACCAGCAAACGCGATGGATCGTCTTGCCGAGCGCGCGTCGACGTGGACGCGCTCAACCATCTCCGAAGTTACCACGCTCGCGCGAGAACTCCGTGTTCTTGAGCGCGACGGAATCCGCGTCGGCAAGATCGTCGGTCCCGCGTTTATCGGATACGGGACGTACCAGTCACTCACGAAGCTGTCGTCAAGCCGCGTCCGATCGGTTACCGCGTCTGACAGCAGTTCCGTGGACAGCCTTCGCTCAAAGTGTAACGATGAAGAATGGGACCACGGAGGCAGTGATCTCAACGCGGTTCCTTGCTTTGGCTACTTTGATGAGCACGGGAACCTACTTACTCTCGCAGGATACGAAACCTGGGGCGCAGCGATCGCGCACATCTCGATCGTGAGTGCTAAGGACTCACGGGGGCAAGGATATGCAAGCGCTGCCGTTTCGCATGCCGCGCAACACGCTTTGAACGTCGGGCTGCTCCCCCAGTATCGAACGCTCATGACGAACAAATCATCGATGACGATTGCTAAGAAACTTGGATTCGAGCCGTACGGATTCTCGGTCTATGTACGACTGCATCCGGATTCTGCCTACTGACGTCCACGTAAGCGCGCCGTGAATCGCTTATCGCCTCCCCACTCTTAGGACCGGATCACAGGTGACGGGTGACGGGAAACGAAAAACGAGAAACAAGGCGCGAATCGCTCGAAATTACACTCAGCACTCTTCTACGTTCGCCCCCTGCGCCTCCGCAACGCCGCGCCTCTGCGTGGAACAGGCCGCGTCTGGCTTAGGAGCGGCCCACTCCGCCCTCGCCACGACCATCGAGTAGGGTGGACTCGTCCCATCAATGTATTCGGGCTAGGATCCGACGCATGGGTCAATTACGCCAAGCGGTACTCCTCCTCTTCATAGCGTTTCACGTTTCTTGTGGCGGCGGGGGCGGAGGTAATGACACAGCGCCGATCGTGCCCGATCCGGTGCTCGGGTCAATAGACGTTGCGCTGGATGGCTTGGCCGGCACATCGTACGAAATTCACGGGCAGCACTTTCCGGGAGACGTGAGCACCACATACGTCGTACGATTCAAGTCGCAGAACGGACCGATGTTTGATGATTGCAGTGGCAACGAAATCACCGGAATGGTCGCGTGGATTTCTGAGGGCGTATTGCGAGGTACCGCACCCTCAACGCATGTGCTGGCAGACGTTGACGTGTATGTCGCCGTCGATTTTCCCGATGGCGCGGTGACATCGAGTTCTGCGATCGCCACCTTTCTTGGCACGCCCGACCCAGCACAAGATCAAGACGAAAACGGAATTCGCGACGGATGCGACCCCAATACGTACGACTTTGAAGCCGACGCGCTCGGTTCAAGACCCGCCGACGTCACTCAACGTGGTTTCCCAACCGACTTCGAAGTCGCCGAAGTCGGAGGTGATCGCGTCGCGAAGTATGTGGGTGCCAGCTCAGGCAGTTCCGATCGATTGGATCGACTCGATGGAGACTATGCGCATCAAAACACCACGATTTACGTCGATTGGGACGACACAGACAGTGTCGGGTCGATTGAGTTGTGGTCTGAGGGTTCGTTTTCGGATTTCGCTGGCAGCGGACTCATCATCCAGATTCGAAATGGGCTGATCTACTTCTTTGAGCGAATTTGGCGACAAGTGCCCTCGGTCATTGGACCCGCGTTGCCCGCCGACGGCCGCATGCGTATTCGCCTCATTAAGGGTGCAGGGGACACGAGCGCCGTCCACATTGACGTACGTAATGGTGACAATTGGAACGAGGACTACGCCGTGTTTCCCATCTCCGATGATCGCTGGTTCCGCGGCCGCGCGACTGTGCTCAGCGAGTACTCCGCTGGACTTCGGGGCATCAAACGCATCACGGTGGTACATGAGCGTCCCATCTTGCCGTTGTCCATCTTCGAGTCGCCCGAGGGCCTCATGCCGTGGAAGCTCTTTCAGCGAGCCCCGGATGATGTCGCAACGATTCCGATAGATGGACACGTTCGGCTACAAGGCCCAGGCACCGTGGAAGCTAGGATTGTTCGCTCCGACAATGGCCTAGTGCTACCTGGGCACGATTTTACCGATCACCGCCAAGCCGTTCCGTCTTCACCCGATGGCATGCACGTTCACATGGATCTCACGGGTGTATCCGTCGGTGGCAACTACGACGTACAAGTCAGGCTCTTGGATCAGGCCGACGTCGTGCTGGCCCAAGTGGGTGTCAATGACGTCGCCGTGGGTGACGTGTACATCTGTGCTGGCCAAAGCAACATGTCGGGCTACTCCGGCAACCTCACCGACGCCACGACGCCGATTCCCCAAGTACATCGCTTTCACAACAACGGCCGATGGGATCAGGCCGTAGAACCGATCGATGCGAGCACATATCAAACCGATCGAATTTCGTTGGAGAATCCACTCCATTCGCTTGCGTTACCGTTTGCGAAATCGCTCTATGAAGACACGGGTGTTCCCGTTGCACTGGTACCGACTTCACTGGGCGGCACGAATCTTCACACCCAATGGCAGCGAAATGCAACTGCTCCCGCTTGGCGTGTGCTGCTCTATGGTTCCATGCTGCATCGGGCCCGCGCGGCTTGCGGTGCACAAACGCCTGCGGGGTTTCTCTGGTTTCAAGGAGAGTCCGATGCGATTGGAGCCCGAACAACAGCGCAATACAAGACCGACTTAGAGCAGCTCATTGATCATGTGCGCACAGACCTTGGTGCACCCAACCTCCTTGCCATCGTCGCGCAACTAGGTACGTTTTCTTCGGCCAACTTGGACTTGTGGCTACCGATTCAAGAGGCACAGCGCCAAGTCGCCCGAGATGATCCGCGTGTCGCCCTCGTACCCACGGTCGATGCACCCCGCTCCGACGCGATTCACTTCAATGTGGCCGGCTATAAGTTGATTGGCCAACGCTTTGCGGAAGCCGCGCGCGTTCTGCGATTTGGCCACTCGATTGATCCTCTCGTAGAGCTCGTGTCCGCCGCGCCGGGCGCGACGGCGAACGCCATTGATCTCACGTATGACGCGAACGTATCAGGCGGAGACGCGTCCTTGTATTCGGTTACCGATGACTCGGGCGCAGCAACCGTCACGTCGATCCAAACAAGCGGCTCGGTCATCACACTCACGCTCGATCGCGCCATGGATACCAATGCAACCTTGGACTACGGTCGAGCAGTCACACCAACGGCGGCATGGGTTTTGGACGGCAATGGCACGCCCGTCCCGTGTTTCGATGCGGTCAGTGTCAACTGAAGTGCATCGGACGGTTCGACCTACTGAAAAACGAAACGGCATGGCGACCTCACACGTGCATGACATCGCTGATCAATGGTGATCCGTGCAAAATTACACCCGGCACATTTTCTAGTCACACAGCAATCATTTCGGTACCCACACCGTCCACGTCCACGTCCACGTCCACGTCCACGTCCACGTCCACGTCCACGTCCACGTCCACGTCCACGTCCACGTCCACGTAAAAGCGGCGCGAATCGTTCATCAGATGCCCGCCCTTGAGTACGGGTTCCGGGTAACGGGTGACGGGTGACGGGACCGCGGACAGCACCGCCGGTCGCACTAGCGCAATCGGAACACGCGACCACAGACATCTTCGCGCAACAAGATTCAATACGATGCCGACGATCGCCCCAACACCTGCTGCGCTCGCCGATCTTTGTGTCCTCAGTGAGAGCCTTCTTCTTCTTCAACTGCCTCTTCGAACTTCGTCCCACCACTGGCTACAACCGCACTTGCGGTTAGCGCCCCAATACGTTCGCCCTCTGCTCCTCCGCGTACTCCGCGCCTCTGCGTTAAATGAGGCGCGCACGGCCGCCGTATGGCGCGTTAGGATGCCGCCATGAAACACTCCATTGCCCTTGCAGCCTCGATTGCAATCTGCCTGACCGTGCTTTCGAACGCGCGCGCTGAAGAAGCGCCTACGAAACCTGTCGCAGAACAACCCACCATCAACGGTCGATTGACAATGAATGAGGGACAGCCCGTGCTGTCGTTGTGGGGCACGCCCAAAGAACGAGGCTTTGCGCACGGCTATCTCATGGCGCAGAAGATCATCGACGGTGTGCGGCACGACTTTGAACATGCGCTCAAGCCACTAGGCAAGAAATACGATGCCATTGTTACGAAGTTTATCGTTCCCAAATTTCATTTTGAACCGCATGAGGAAGAAGAGCTCACCGCACTCTTTGAGGGCATGAAGGCTGCCAAGCCAAAGGGTGGACTTCGTGTCGATGCATTGGGTCGCGATCTGGGTCTCATCGATCTCAAGGCACTCAACACTTTTGGCGACTGGTATGGCCTTGGTTGTTCGTCGATGGCGGTGTGGGGCAAGCGCACGGTCGATGAGCTGCCGCTGATTGGGCGCAACTTCGATTTCCCTACGTTTGATCTCGTGCTGGGCCACCAGTTCATCATTGTGCATGCGCCCCGCGAGAAGCGTGCGGGATTTGTAGCCGTTACGTATCCGGGGTGCATAGGCGTGTTGACTGCCATGAACACGGACGGGACATTCGCCAGCATCCACGACGTGAAAAATCGCCCGCAACTCAAAGACGCGGCGCGGCCCAATGTGCCCCGACTGCTCGCCATGCGGCGCATGATGGAATCACTGACCGGAAACGACATATGCCCGCGTGCATTGAAGATGGCCCAATCGTGGCCGACGCTCTATGGCAATAACATTATGGTCGCCGCAGCGAAGGCGTACGGTGACCAAGCGGGCGCCGGGGTACTCGAGTACGACAGCAAGACGGAAAAGGACAAGGGCGCTACGCTCCGTTCGCTCACCGGGGAAAGCAAGAAATCTGGCGGTTGCCTTGCGTGCACCAATCACCACCGCAAACGGTCTGCGATCCCCAAGGCTGCTGGATTCTGGACGCCCTGGCGCTACGAACTACTGACCAATGCAGATAGGCTCGCGAAGAACGATGGCCAGTTCACCGTGGAGCGCATGTTCGCACATATGTGTGAAGCCAGTTTTCCGAAGGGCGGCGGACCCCTTCGTCCGATTACGTCGCCTCAAGGTGCGCGTCGTCGCGAAGGGTTCGGCACGCTCCATCAAGTGGTGGCGCGCTGTGGCCCCAAACACTTCCACGTACGACTCGCCAAACTCGGCACCAATATCGCCAAGGCCAAGGTCGTGAGCTACGACGTTCTAACCTTCGTCAAAAAGTCCCAGAACATCAACGTTGCCGCACCGACGCGTTAGCCCCGTTTCGACATCGCAACCACGTGCTTGTACTCAGCCGCCGTCACGGGTTGAATTGACAAACGCGCCCCGCGTTTGCACACCATCATGTCTTTGAGCTTGGCTTCAGCCTTGAGTTGCGCAAGCGTGATCACTTCAGGGAACGAGGCTTGCCACTTGATGTCCACGCAGTACCAGCGTGGCTCTTCCTTGGTTGCCTTCTCGTCGTAATACTTGCTCTTTGCGTCGAACTGCTCGGGATCCGGGTAGCCTCCCTTGGTCACGACCGCGAGCCCGGCAACCCCCACCGGCTGCTTGCGACTGTGATAGTAGAGGACCAGATCGCCTTTCTTGATGTCGTCACGCAGGAGATTGCGCGCTTGATAGTTGCGGACCCCCTCCCAATACGTCGTGCGCTTGGGTGACGATTTCAAGTCGTCGATACTGAAGACGTCGCTTTCGCTCTTGAACAACCAGTGGGAGATTTTCGGCATACGCGTATTTGTAGCCCGGACTATTCATGAATTGAAGTGAATCGCACGGGCTAGCGCAAGTCACCGCATTCGCCGTCGTCTATACTGAGGGATCCGGCAAACCTTCTTCCGCGGAGCCTATATCCGTTTAGAGGCAACTCCCGTGAAACGTTCGTTCGGAAATTGGCCGTTCCTACTGCTACTTGTGCTGTTTGTGGGTACGGGGGCGTGGCTCACATGGGAAATCGTGAACGTTGTTGGAAACGAAGACGATGGCGAGCGAGCGCCACTGTTCGCGACCAATCAAGACAACGAGGACGGCGATGCGGCCCCCACGATGGACTCAGTTCCCGCGCTGCATCCGAAACCAACCAAGCCGCGGCCAGAAACAGTGGAAACCCCTGAGAACGTTCCACCGCTTCCCCCAAGTGCTATCGCCGTTCCTGGTTCAAGCGAGACCGACGAGCCGGTGGTTCCGCCAAAGCCCTATGACGCAGAGGCACTAGATGACACACCCGGGCCCCCGCACAAGACAGGAGCTGTTCCGTTTCAAGGGCGTCCGCGCCATGACACGACCGGTGGACGCGTTGCACTTCCTCGAGCGAGTGGCGTGCTCATTGGTACTCCGCGCGACATTGTCAAAGGGCTCGTAGAACGTCACCCTTTGCTTGAAGCCTTAGGATCAGAGACACCTGTGCATCGCCGGGACATCCCAGGATTTCTGATTGATCGCATGGAAGTCAGCAACGCTCAGTATCTGCTCTACCTCCAAGATGTAACGCGCGAGCAAAACAACGTTTCACTTCGAAGCGTGCGCGCCCCATCCATGGTCGCGTGGGCCGCATCACTTCTCGATCCCGCCTATGCGCCAGACAATGGAGACATGGCGCGCTTCGCACAGCAAATCGGACGCACCACACCTGGGCTGTTTAGCGTTGCAGCGGCTCCCGCCAGGGACGACCCAGCGTCGGTCCATGAAAGCGACTGGGCCAAGTGGCTTTCATCGCCGCCTCCGCGTCGATCCGTGAATGTTCCTATCGTTCGGCGCCTTCCGCCTAAGACGTGGACCTCACTTTTTCCATCAAAGGCTCAAATGAATCTCCCGGTTCGCGGCGTGAGCTTTCACGAAGCGCTCGCGTTCGCCGATTGGGCCGGCAAGCACATACCGACGGAATACGAGTGGGAGTACGCCGCGCGTGGCAAAAACGGCCGCGCGTTTCCATGGGGCGGAACCGCAATTGGTTGGCACTCCTACGTACACCAGGACGCGGAGAGTCGAGATGAGGCAGACATTGAAACGCTGCCCATCGATCAACTACCTGAAGGCGCCACCCCCGAAGACGTCCGGCATCTGCTTGGCAATGTGAGTGAATGGACGTCTTCGTTCTTAGACCCCTACCCCGGTGGCTTCACACATCCCTTGCGATACCGCGTACGTGTCGTGCGCGGTGGCTCTGTGGCCTCAATGCTTGATGTGTTTCTGCGAAGCACATGTCGCGCGTGGTCGCGTGAATCAGACGATCCAGACCCCATACCGGTGCGGGAAGGAACGCCCTACGCAAACAAGCGATTGCCATGGACGGGCTTTCGCTGTGGATCTTTTGATCGGCACCCGGGCGCAAGTTATGCGCGGAATATGATGGCGTGGGCAGCGTCCTCGCCATTTGCACCGTGGGTCATCCTTCCTGACCGAGTTCACGAACACTACTACGACGGATATTTTTGGCGCGACCATGCATTGAAGGGGCAACCCGTGGAGTCGGGCGTGTTCGTGCGCGAAGGGGCGCAGTGGATCGCGGCAATGCCACTTAAAACCATCTCACTACTTGAGACGGACGGCGCCGCAACGACGGCCGTGGACGAGACCACGCGGGAGGGATTCATCGCGCGCAGTCACGGTCATGGAATTCCCATGGCCCTCCTATCGACGAGTTTTGAAATCGATCACGTCTGGGTCGATACAGATCGCGACTCGAGCACGCTCACGCCCAAATCACCCTTTGGAATTCCGAAGAAACTTCGCACAACAACGGCGCCACCAGGGTGCTACGTCGTCATGGTCCACGCGGGTTGGATTGCCCTTCGCTCAACGCGAACGACGGCAATCTACTACCTTGATCGACGCGCACGCTCTGTCTCAAAATTTCCATTCACCTGGAGCACAAGACGACGTGATTGGAATCAACCGCCCCGACCCTCCATTGAAATGCGTGACGGCCCGGCGGCGCAGAACACGATGTACACGCTCAAATTTGAACTTCCGGTACGCCCAACAAACGAGAAAGCGGGACACGGACGGGTGGCCCTCACCTTGCGCCTCAAGGTCAAGCGTGCGCAACGGCACGACAAACGCCTCGAGCGGCTCAAACGAGACCGGAATCGAGGCCGGCGCCGCTAGCGGTTGGGGATTGCTATTGAAGTGTCGATAGATCCTATTGACTCGATAGGATACTCGGCATGGCTCAACGAATTTTGCTCGCGCTTGTGCTCATCTCGCTAACCGGCTTTGTGCCCAGTGCCTATGCGAAGGACGCGCCCGAGAAGAAGTCGCCAGAAGGATCACGCGCCGACGCCGACGTGACGCCCAAAGAGCGCGATGCGGCACTAAAGAAGTGCTTCAAGTACCTCGACGAACGACTTTGGAAGATGACGGAGTATGGGTCGAGTCGTAAGTTCTACTCTGCCGCGATGGCAGGTTGGGCCTACTTGATCTGTAGCGCCAAACCAAAGGAGGGATCCAAACTTCCATCACGAGCCAAAGAGATCAAACGCATCGCGGAGCTACTTGACGGGTATGCCGATCGTGTCAGGCGCGCTTATGACCAAGACGACAAAAAGCAAAAAAAGAAGAAAGGAGACAAGCCTGCAGGTCGAGCCAGCATGTTTGGTCGCACGGCGCAGTACGTTTGGAATCTGGGGGTGTCGGCACACTTCTTCGCCGCGAGGTTCGCCCGTCGCAAGTCTCGAGGTCCTTCAAAGCGCTCGCTAAAGACCATCGTCAAACTGCTTGAAGCGTGCCAACAAGAGAACGGCGGCTGGGGTCATGACGACGCACGTCGTGAAGGCATGGGACTACCGGCAATCAAGATCCCAAAGCCCGGTGGCGGGTCGTTCAAGTATCCGGGGACGCTTTTGGGCGCGGGCAACTGTGCGCTGTCGGGCATTGGCGCAGCGCGTGCGGTATTGGGCGGCGCACCAACACGCGCGATGGAACGTGGCCGCGAACATTTCCTAAGGTCGCAAAATGGCTCCGGAACCTTTCCTTATGATCCGTCGCAGCAACATGGCGGCGGTGATGACGAGGCTGGCGCGGGTCACGCCGGCTACGCGGATCGCATCGGTGTTGCGCGCACGTCAGGTTCGGTACTCGCGTTGTTGCTATCCGGACTAAAACCGAACCACAAGGCCATCACACGAGCCATCAATCAGATCGACGCCCATCCCGAATGGCTCGGCGACGGCCACGGTTCAGCCGCTATGGCATTGGGATTTAGTGCGATTCTTGCATCCGCACGCGGCGAGAAGGCGTGGAACGTCTTTCGCAAAACATACTTCCGGAAGATCCTTGAGCATCAACAGGAGGACGGTGGCTGCAACTGCGTGTGCAACAAGTCACCCGGCGTCACGAACGACACAGAGAGCATCAAAGGCATGAATATGCCCGGTTGGGTAGAAGGCGGGCGAATCTACGTAACAGCGATTCATGCGTTCATCTTGGCGCTCGATCGCAACCCCGTAAAATCGATTCCCTCCATCAAGATCCCGCATGCGCCGGTGGTTACGGGCGAGTCCGACAAGTAATCGATGCCAGTCGTTGTTCAGTCGGAGGATGTGACGCGCGCGCGGGCGCGCCACAGCGTCCCAGGCCAATCCGTAAAATCCGAACCTTTCTCGCCATTTGATATGAGCCAGGACCGAACACCAGTTGACACGACACGTAGCGAGTCACTTGCGTAGTAGCTCGTGCCTTTTGCCGCGTCGGGTGGCGCCCACTGCGCCTTGTTCTTCTTCATACGCCGATCGCGAATGCCAAGCCAGCGCCCCATCGGAAACCACACACCGCGCTTTCGGGGAAACCACGTGGTGAAATCGTAGTTCTCGGGAATAGGGAGTGCGATAGGAAACGTAAGCTGTGAGAATCGACTCCCTTCAGGTACCTCACGCCGAATCACTTGGATCGACCCAAGCGTCGTCGTGCTGCTCGACACGATGGCCTCTTCAGGCCAAGTGTGCTTTGGAGCGGCAACACCCAAGATTGCCACGGCCACAACCGCGTTATACGCCTTGAGCCGAGCTACATCATCGGTAGCTGTATCGTTGTCGGAACGGGCCGGCCCGTGGGCCACGGCAACGAGGAATGGACGATTCGGATTCACGTCTACCTCGATGCCGAGGAGTTTCCCCTCCTCGTGCGATGGCCCATCACCGTCGAACCAATCGGCAAGTCGACCACTGGTAAGTTCCAACCGAAAGGTGGCACGGGTGGGCGACACGTACTCAATGGCGCGCACCTGCCACTTGTCGTTGGGAAGGTCGAGCGCTTTGATGATGGCCTCGTACTCAGCCCGACGATGCTTACCACCAAGTAGCCTCTCATCTTTGGCAAAGCCCATGCGCGAGTGGATCTCGTTCGAAGCGGGTTGCCGAAACGAGTGCTCGATGGGTCCTAAGTCCGGATGCCCAAAGGGACGCACCGACTGTCTTGTAGGGTCAGGCACAGGGGAGGTTTCACCACACCCGGTCCCCACGAAGATGAACAGGGCGACCAGGACCAAGAGCATCGGTCGAAAGAAGGCATGCATGCATAGCAATCTACACATGCGCGCGGCTACTTCACTTCAAACTCGGCGTCGATCACATTGTCGTCGCCCGACTCTCCGCCACCGGTTGGCGCTCCTGTCGGTACGCCACCTGAAGCCGCCGCAGGATCTGCCGCGGCGGCTTGTTCGGCATACACCTTTTGAGCCACGGCCTGGGCCGACTTCATGAGTTCTTCAATAGCCTCATTGATCTTGGCGGGATCATCGCTGTCCTTGAGCGCTTCAACCGCCTTCTTGGCCTCTTCGATCTTTGATTTCTCCGCCGCGTCTACTTTGTCGCCGTGTTCTTTCAGCAACTTCTCAATCTCGTACACAGCGCCATCGGCCTTGTTGCGGGCCTCGACAACTTCGAGGCGGCGCTTGTCTTCCTCGGCGTGGGATTCGGCCTCGGAGCGCATGCGCTCGACTTCTTCTTTGGAGATGCCGGAGCTGGACTCGATACGCACCTTTTGTTCTTTGCCGGTGCCCTTGTCTTTGGCCGACACATTCAGAATGCCATTGGCATCAATGTCGAACATGACCTCGATCTGGGGCATGCCGCGCGGTGCCGGGGGGATCCCGTCGAGGCGGAACTTGCCAAGCGTGCGGTTGTCGCCCGCCATGGGTCGTTCACCTTGCAGCACATGCACTTCCACACTCGGCTGATTGTCGGCCGCCGTGCTAAAGACTTCGCTCTTTTGCGTGGGAATGGTGGTGTTGCGCTCGATCAACGTGTGCATGGTGCCGCCCTGCACTTCCACACCGAGCGAAAGCGGTGTGACGTCGAGCAACAACAGGTCCTGTAGCGTCTCGTCGCCAGAGAGAATGCCACCCTGAATGGCAGCACCCACCGCCACGCTCTCATCGGGATTGATGGTCTTATTGCCTTCGCGGCCAAAGACGTCCTTCACGGTGGCCTGAATCAGCGGCACACGTGTGGAACCACCCACGAGCAAAATCTCGCTCAGCTCCGAGGTGGAACACTTGGCATCCTTGAGCGCCTGCAAGCAGGGCTTACGCACGCGGTCAACGACATCGCCAATCAACTGCTCAAACTTGGAACGCGTAATGGACATGGTGAGGTGCTTGGGCCCGGCCGCATCCGCCGTAATGAACGGCAAGTTGAGGTCGGTCTGCGATGAACTCGAGAGATCGATTTTTGCGCGCTCACACGCTTCACGCAAACGGTGAAGCGCCATCGTGTCTTGACGCAAGTCGATGCCGTGATCCTTCTTGAACTCGTCGGCGACGTGATCGACCAGGATCTGATCCAAGTCGTCACCACCCAAATGGGTATCGCCGTTGGTCGCGAGCACCTGGAACACACCGTCGGAAAGTTCCAGGATGGAGATATCGAATGTGCCGCCACCAAAGTCAAACACGGCGATCTTGCCCGACTTGGTCTTGTCCAGACCGAAGCTCAACGCCGCTGCCGTGGGCTCATTGATAATGCGCAGCACATTGAGACCGGCAATCACGCCAGCGTCCTTTGTTGCTTGACGTTGACTGTCGTTGAAATACGCCGGCACCGTGATCACTGCGTCGTTCACGGTCTGACCCAGGTGGTCTTCTGCGGCCTTCTTCAAGTGCTGCAAAATGATGGCGCTGATCTCGGGCGGCGTAAACGTCTTGCCGCGCACTTCGACCTTCACGAACTCTTCTGGACCACCCACGATCTTGTAGGGCACGAGCTTTTCTTCGGCACCCACTTCATTGTGGCGGCGGCCCATGAAGCGCTTCACGCTGTACACGGTGTTCTCGGGATTGGTCACGGCCTGGCGGCGCGCGGCCTGGCCCACCAGACGTTCGCCGCCTTCGGTAAACGCCACCACGCTGGGCGTGACGCGATGGCCGTCGGCGTTGACAATGACACGCGGCTCGCCACCTTCCATCACCGCAACGACGCTGTTCGTGGTACCGAGGTCAATTCCAATAATGCGTTGGCCCATAGTGAGGACACTCCAAACGGTTTGCCCTCGCGTCCAACGGATCGCCCGGGCGACAAAATCTTGTTTTCCGCAAACCCGTGCCTCGATGCGCGCGAGCCGGAGCGTGCCAAATGGGCAGGGGCTATGCCCTACGCGTGCCTAATCGGCGCGGCTCGATCGCTTCGATCGCCTCGAAAGCCCAAATTCTTGGATCTTTCGGTATAGCGTTCGGGTGCTTATGCCAAGCATCTGCGAAGCGCGTTCCCGATTGCCACCGACGTCTCGCAAGGTGTTGGTGACCAGGGCCCGTTCGACGTCCTCAAGAGCGATACCGGACAGCGTCTTGAGGATGTCGGGCGTTTCGCCACCCGCCGGCCGGACGTAGGGCGGCACCGCATCGGGAGCGATTACCGAACCTCGTGACAGCAAAACCATCGACTCTACGGCGTTCTTGAGTTCGCGAACGTTGCCGGGCCAACGATAGCTCATGAGGATTTCCAACGCCTCGGGTGCAAATGACCGTGCCGGTCGTCCGTGGCGCTTCGCCGCTTCACGCAGAAAGTGATCGGCGAGGTGAGGAAGATCGGCCAACCGCTCTCGTAACGGGGGAAGCTGAATTTGAACAACACGAAGTCGGAAACAGAGGTCTTCGCGAAACGTGCCTTCCGCCACCATCGTCTCGAGATCGCGATGGGTGGCCGCGATTACGCGAACGTCAACTTGCGTGGGCACGTTTGCACCCACGCGCGTGACCTCGCCGGATTCGAGTGCACGCAGGAGGTGGGCCTGCGTAGCCAACGGCATATCGCCAATCTCATCGAGAAAAAGCGTGCCCTTATGCGCTGCTTCGAAACGACCTTTGCGTTCTCCCGTTGCACCGGTAAACGCGCCTCGTTCGTGGCCGAACAACTCACTCTCGAGCACACCTTGCGCAAGCGACGCACAATTCAAGGGAACAAAGGGAGCCGTACGCCGCGGTCCCGCACGATGAAGCGCCTGCGCAACCAGTTCCTTGCCGGTTCCGCTCTCACCTTGAATCAAGACGGTCGCATCGGTGTCCATGATCTGATTCATGACATCGAACACCTGTTGCATAGATCGCGTCTGACCAAGAATCCCTGGGAACGAGAATGCCTTGTTGATGGTGGCCTGCAGCGCGCGGTTCTCAACAACCAGTGCGATGCGCTTTGCAGCCTGTCGAACCGTCTCTCGCAAGATGCCTACATCAAGCGGCTTTTGTAGATAGTGAAGTGCCCCTTCACGCATGGCGGCAACTGCACCGTCTACTGTGCCATAGCCCGTGACAACCAACGCTTGCGGCGTTCCGTGGTCACCGCGCAACTCCGTACATCGGGAGACGATGTCGAGGCCGTCCATGTCTTGAAGACGCAAGTCGGTAACAACGAGGTCGGGTCGAAGCGACTCGAGCTTCTCTAGGCCTGCGCTACCCGATGAGGCGATCGTGAGCTGATGCCCTTCGGCCTCCAGCACGTCCCGTATAACTTCAGCGTGATGCGTGTCGTCCTCAACAATCAGGATCGACAGGCCACTCCTGGGCTCAGAGATCGGCGACTCAGTAGGCATAGAACTGCCATTATGTCACTTCTTGTGACATTTCTTGTCGCAATTTCTGTGGCAAACGCCGTCGTTTCGGAGCTTCCGAATATCCGATACGGCGATCGGAGTCTACTTAGGTGCCTTCACGGCCGGCGCGCCCGCCGCCGCCTTTGCCCTGGCCTGATCTTCGTTGGCGGGTTCGACTGGCGTGAGAATTACCTGACAAATCTTGCAAAGCATGGCCGTGCTGTACACGCGCCCCCCATCGGCGCCCCACGGATCTACGGGATCCCACGATCCCTTGCTTCCGCAGTACTCGCCATCCGTAATCACCGATTTGAGAATCGCATCCGACATGGCTCTGCGCCAGTCGTGCCAGTCTTCTCCGCCTGCTTCATGCGCCGCTGCGGTTCCGTAGAACCAATAGTACATGTCGACATTGCCATTCTTTGTGTCCCACTGCGGACGAAGATAGTGCAGGAGCTTGAGGCCCTTTGCAATGGGCTTATCGGTGCTCTTTCGTCCCATGCGAAGCTGCACATAGACGGCAGCCGCCGTCATGGCCTCTGACTTTTCGCCGGGGAACTTGTCGAGCATCTCAGCGGGTCGGGCCGGAGGCGTGCCGCGTGAGATATAGCCAACGCGCCCGGTGTCGGCGTCGGTCACTTTCTGGAGCCACGCGCGCACGCCGTCGGCTGCCGATCCATCGATCGTGAGCGGAGCCTTCTTCTTACGTGCAACCGCGCGACGATTGATGCGCTGCGCGGCATCGAGCACCACGTAATTCGCACAGGTCATGCTTGTGTCGTTCTCACCGGTCTTGATGCCATAGCGCCAGCCAAAGTATGGGTTGCGCGCTAGAGCAATGAAGTCCAAAGCGCGCTGCGCACTCGACTTAAAAAGGGGCGATCCCGTGAGGCCGTACGCCTCGACCATGGCCAGCGCAGACATGGCATGGTTATAGACATATTGCTGCGTGGTGCGCTTGCCGAAACACCCTTCTTTGTCCTGCACACGCTTAAGGAATCGAAGTCCCTTTGTAACCGTCTTGACGAACGGATGCTTTCCACGGTTCGTATAACCGGCACCAAGAAATGCCTGGAGGGCAAGGCCGGTGACCCCCACGTCGTAGAGGGATTTGCCTATGCCCGGCTTCTGCAATTGCCTGGCTTTGGGCAGCACGTTACCGTCACAGACCGTGTGAAACGTGGCGGCTGACCAGTGACCCTCGGGCGATTGATGGGCCGCCAACCAGCGCAACGCGTCATTGTAGACAGCGCTAATGCGCGTATCGATCTTCGCATTCAGCCGGTGATTCTGAGGTCGCACATCGTCATCGGGCCCCTCCTCCCGTTCTTCCTTCAGCGGACGCTCCCGTAGCGGGGCCTTGGCCTTCGGGGGAATGTTCACGAGCCCCTTGCGCAGAACAATCGCGCCGGGCAGACGTCGCGTTGCGCCGCGCCATGAATCGCTTTCGCCTGTGTACGTCCACGTTCCGTTACGAAGCACAAGGCCAATACCCGTTTCTGGAAACGTGAGGCGGTGAAGCGTCCATGCGCCGTTTGCAAATCGTCCATGAAACGCCACGCGTCCATCACACACACCTGCATGTTCGAAACTTGCGCGACCCTCGACTTGAGTCCCTTGTTGCTGAATCACAATAAGTCGCAGTGCGCCCGCTGTGAGCAGTGATACGGCATTACTGCCATCAGATGCGTCGGGCGTCTTTTCGAGGAGATGCTTAATCAACTCGGTGCGCGGTTGCTTCACATGGAATCGCAAATCGGCTTCGCGCTCAATGCCTTTGGGGGCAATATCGTGCCACATGGCAGCCAACAACGTGAGGCTGGCATTTTGGGCAGGCGGGCGCTTGTATCCCAACGTGAGTGCTGCTTGCGCCGCCCGACCGTCTACTTCCGCGGCCCGGGCCAAGAGATTGCGCGCCATGGCATCCGTAAACGCGGACACCTCTGTGGCCTCGGCGCCCGCCTTTGCCTCCACCCTGGCGTCTTGTGGATTGGCACCGTCGCTTCGTTCGTCCGCGGAGACCGTGGTCGTCGAACATAGCGCTGCCCATGCAAGGAACGCGAGTATCGAAAGGATGCGACGATGCCCATGCCCATCAGTGACGGTAGCTGAGACGGTAGCTGAGACTGCAGCCCCCCACTCGCTCCCTTCATGAGGCATTGAAAGACTTCTCGGAAGACTCCTCGAAAGACTCTTCCTACTCGACACGGAGTGGCTTCCTTCTTGACGTTGCATCCCTGGGCGCATGTCCGGCTCCTTCTTGATGATGTTGCCTGAAGATGTGGACACGTGGACGTATCTTGACGTGTCTCAAGCTGGCGTCATTCCCGCGATCCCTGCGTTAGACGCAAACAGTCCGCCCCCCTTCCCCTACAACGTAGCAAATCGACGACGGTTCATTTGCATGCGGGCGATTTTTGCTGGCTACGTCTCGGCGTTATGTGCGAACCGCGCGAAAGCCCAGCAACTCGACATCAGGGAAGAGGTAATCGTCGCGCTTCGGTTCGCGCTGACACAAGTCGGTGCTCAGATATTTCTTATTGCTGTCGGGAAAGAGCGTCACCACGGTGGCCTTCGATCCCATTTCGAGCGCCAACTGAAATGCGCCCAGTAGATTCGCCCCCGACGAAATGCCCACCGCAAGGCCAAGTTCTTTGCTGAGTGCCTGCGCCATGAGAATGGCGTCTCCGTCCCACACATCGACGATGGCATCGAGTGCATCGAGTTCAACGATCTGAGGAATGAACTCATCGGAAATGCCTTGGATGCGATGAGAACCTACACAGGTGCCCGTGCGAAGCGTAGGCGAGTTGGATGGCTCCAACGGATGCACGCGACACGACATATGCTTGTCGCGAAGGTAGCGTCCTACACCCATCACCGTGCCACCCGTGCCTACGCCGGCAACGAATGCATCGGGTGTAACGCCAAAGAGCGCCAACTGTGTGTCGATCTCGGGTCCGGTAGATCGCTCGTGCGCATCCACATTGAGTGGATTCTGAAACTGTCGAGGAAGAAAGACGTGTTCATGTTTCGCCGCATACTGCTCGGCCGACTTGATGCTTCCGACAAAGCCACCCTCAACCCGCGACACGGGAACAACGTCCGCGCCCAAACTTGCAATGAGCTGCACGCGCTCTTGGCTCATCCAATCCGGCATGTAAATGCGCACCGAGTGTCCGAGCGCGCGCCCGATGGCCGCAAACGAGATCCCCGTGTTTCCACTGGACGCTTCCACAATGCGATCGCCTGGCTTGAGATCTCCCGCTTCCCGCGCCGCCTCAAGAATGCGTAGTGCCATGCGATCCTTGACACTGCCCGTCATATTCTCTTGTTCGTATTTGGCATACACATAAACGTCGCGACCTCGAACTCGCGCAGCGATTTGAAGTAGAGGCGTATTACCAATCAACGCAGATACGTCTTGAACACGTCGCGCGCGAAACGATGAGTCGGTGGATGTCACAGACGCGAGTCTAGGCGGGAGTGGAACAATCCGCGGCGACGGCCTGAGACGTACCGAGCGAAGAGTAATTTAGAACAAGTGTTCAGTCGCAGACCAAACCACTTATGGAAGATCTAGTTGGATCCGTCGAGACTCTTCTCGTTCAGCAAGCGCACCACACACGAGTTGGCATAGGTCGTAGAGCGTGGGGTCGGTAATGGCCAGATGCACAGTGCGCCCCTCGCGGCGACGGCTGATGCACCCCGCGCGCACAAGCTCCGTCACGTGACGCGACAGGTTCGACTGCGTTAGACCGGTGGCAGCGGCAACTTCAGCCATCGATCGGGGACCGCTCATGAGGTGATTCACGATTCGAATCCGGCTTACGCTCCCCAGTACACGGAATCGCTCGGCAATCTCGGCCATCAGGCCCTCGCTCAACTGCTTGGCGTTGGTCTCGGACGAATCGGCTGCTTGTTTGGGTTGGCTCATTTCTTGAATATATGATCAATTGCTCATATTTTCAAGTCGAAACCAAGGAGACCCCATGAACACCAGCGCCACGATGCCCCCTAAGACGCTCAAAGAGCTTGAGATTGTCCCCCTGCTGCACCCCCAAGGCTGTCGCACCTACTTGATGGCCGACCCCACGACCAAAGAGGCGCTTGCACTCGACGTACACCTCGACCTGGTTCAACAAGTGGCCGAGACGTTGCAAGCGCGGAACTGGTCGCTCAAGTACATCGTGGACTCCCATACGCATGCGGATCACCCCTCAGGTGCAGCGCCACTGGCAAAGCAAACCTCCGCAACCCGCGTCGCCCATGAGCGCGCCGGCCATGAGGGTGTCACCCTTCATCCGGCAGATGGCGAAACGCTGTTGCTCGGCGACCGTTCCGTGCGGGTTCGCCACGCGCCGGGCCATACACCGGATCACATTGTGTTACTGAGCGACAGGGCGCTCTTCTCTGGCGACACGCTTCTAATTGGCGGCGTTGCACGCACCGATTTCCTTGGCGGCAACGCAGGGCAGCTCTTTGATTCCATCCATCGCGTCATCGACACGCTTGCCGACGACGTCGTGCTCTACCCCGGTCATGACTACAAAGGACAGGTCAGTTCCACGTTGGGTGACGAACGGGCGCACAACGCATGGCTTGCGATCAAAGACCGAAGCGCGTTTGTGCAAGCGCTCACTGCCAACCCACCCCCACGACCCGCCAATATGGATGCGCTGCTACGCCTCAACAAGCGCGGCATTCACATCGCGAGTTTATTGTCTGCTGATGACGCCGTGAAACGTGTCGCCAAGGGAGGCGCACACTCGGTCATCGACGTACGGACCGGCGCGGAAGTCACAAGCGAACGCGTGCCGGGCGCCGTTCACATTCCCTTGGATCAAATTCGTGCGCGCGCCGATGAAGTGCGCGCCATTCCTGCGCCGAGACTTCTGCTCTGCAGATCGGGTCAGCGCGCCGTGACGGCTAAGCGCACGCTGGAATCACTTGGCGTTGGTGGACTCATGGTGATGGACGGTGGCATCGAGTCCTACCGCAACGCGGGTGGCGAGACAGTCACCGGCAAGCGTTCCATGTCGCTGGAACGTCAGGTGCGCATTGTGGCGGGCGCGCTGGTGTTGATCGGACTCGCACTAGGCACATTTGTAAGTCCATGGGGCTATGCCCTCGCAGCGTTTGTTGGCGCGGGACAGGTATTCGCGGGTATCACCGATACCTGCGGCATGGGAATGCTCTTGGCACGCATGCCCTGGAATCGTGGCGATGACCCTTCGGGCGAATCCTGCGCCGTTAGCGGTGGCGGTTGTGCAGCCGAGCCCCCACCCTCTACGGCAGGTTGTGCCGCGTCCGAACCTCCTATGTAAGTGCGTCCACCTTGCGTGTTGAGCAACAACGTGATCTAGTAGGGATCTTCTCATCGAGAGATCACGGCATGAGGCCCCTCCATTTCCGCTACGTACTCATCGCATGCTTACTGGTCTTTCTGTTTGCAGCGAACGGGCTGGCCAAGGAGCCACCGACCGAGCCCAAAGCAAAGGGACCTGATGCAAAGGCAAACGATGATGCGGATGAACGCGCGAACGAACACGAGAAGGCGCATGCCCGCTTCATTAAGCGCGTCAATGAAGCGATTGATCGTGGCGCGGCGTTCCTCAAAAAGACGCAGGGCAAAGACGGAACGTGGTCGGGCATACAATTTGGTGCCAACAAGAAGACGTGGACGCAAGGGGAACATGCGCTGGCACTGCTAACCATGCTGAAGTGCGGGGTTTCGCGTAACGATCCCGCAGTACGAAAGGGCATGAAGGTACTTTCGAATACACCGACCACGTCACACCACACCTATGAACACGCCGTGCGAGCGATGCTCTACGACGCACTGGGTACAAAGCGACATACCCGTGAAGCGCGCGCCTGGTTTGAGACAACGCAGCGAGAACAAGCGTGGCGATATGGTCGCGCCACGCCTCACAAGACCCCCGAGGACATGTCCTGTACGCAGTACGCACTGCTGGCGATCTGGACATTGGCTCAAAACGGAAAGCGCATGAAGCCCGAGCGACTTCGCCGCGCATTGACCTACCTCTTGAACACGCAAGAGACGGATGGCCCGGAAGTGCCGGTGTACGTAGAGAATCCCACATGGAAACCGGGCGGGCGCTATGAGCGGTTCTTCAAGTCGGGAAAGATCAAAGCGCGAGGGTGGGGCTACACAGCGCCCAAGTCTACGACCGGTGCCATGACCGTTGCGGGCATCGCCTCGCTTGCAATCGTCAAGGACTTGCTGGCCGCAGAGAAAGGCAAGCACACACTGACTGCGACGGAGCGTCGCCAAATCGACAAGGCCCTACGCTCCGGAATCGCATGGTTGAGTCACAATTTCTCGGTATCCACAAATCCCCGAGCCGGCGCTTCGTGGCACTACTACTACCTCTATGGCCTGGAACGCGTGGGCACCTTGCTCGGACTCAAAACCATCGGTAAGTACGACTGGTACCGACGCGGTGCCGAATACCTACTTGGCAAACAGGGCAAGTCCGGTTCGTGGCCTGCCAACGGCCAAAATCACGGCTACCAATCGCGACTCGTGAACACCTGCTTTGCGCTGCTCTTCCTCAAGCGCGCAACGGTGCCACCACGCAAGCCATTGGCGCCACCGGCAACTACGGGTGGCTAAGACGACACCTTCACAACCGCACCAGCCGTAACTTCAATCGTCTGGCTTGTTTTTCGGTCAGTGTCTTCGTTAGTGATGTCCACGCGGTAGGAGCCGGGTCGCAGATGGACCGTCCACGCCTCGCGGCCCTCCTTGGTGTAGCTGTAGGCCACGCGCACGTTCTTTCCTTTGACGCGTTGAAAGAACTCAAACTTTGCCTTACGTATCCCAAGGGCCGTGCAAACGACATGGCCAAATTCCACGGGAATTCTGAGCGGAGCTTTCGTGCTTAGTGTTACCGATCGTTCAATCGTGTTATCGAACTCGTCGCTGCCAGAAAAGACAACGCGCAGGTCGCCAGGAAACAGGACTACGACTACATTCTTTCGCTTGCCTTTGGTGTATCCGTAAAACACGCGCTCCTTACCTCGGAACACCTCGACCTTGCAGTGAAGCGGCGCGCCCCCCACCGTGCGAGGCGCTGCAATGATCTTGCCCAATGAAAGGTCAACCGGAGCCAGTTCACTTTGCTTGACGGTGAGGTCTACATTCCGTTTGTCACTCGTGTCATCGGGACCGATGACGAGACGCCACTCGCCCGGCTCAAGGGCAAAGGACTTGTTTCGCTGGCCCTTCTTGAGATAGCCGTACGTCTGCCGTTTCCCGAGCTTCACGGTCATCTCGTCGGTTTCTTCATCGACGATGCGTTTGAGAATGGGATAGGCCTCCACTTTGATGCGCGCACCGCTCTCGCCGGGCCATGCCACGGCCACAGTCACGCCAGTCGTAATCTCGTCGTCCCCCTTCGCATGGACGAACGCGGTCGCGCTCAGTGCAAAGACGACCGCAGCCAGCATCGCAATTCGCATGATGTTCTCCCTTTCGGTGCCTAATGACGCACATTACCACGTTTGAGGCGGAATCCGTACCGGGTCGCCTTGACAGCCCCCACGGGTAGGCCGCATAGTAGGGGGTTCACGTGGATGCCTCAAAGGCGGGCCATTTTGCCCGTCTTTTTTCGTGTCCACGTTGTACAGCCCCTCTCCAAGGAGACCCGAAACAACATCGAAAACGCTGGAGTCATGGCGCATTTGACGGTGCCGCCACCAGCAAACGCCCGATCACCACTACCCGATTTCGTGCAAGCTTCCGTTTGACCGATGGCCTCGATCCATCCGCGCGCAAGTTTGCGAAGGACACCCATGGACCCCGCCGACATCCTACGCTTCGCCGACGTTGTGCACCGCGACCGCGGTATCCCCAAAGAGATTGTCTTTGGCGCGATTGAACAGGGATTGCTCACTGCCGCCCGCCGCCGTTTCGGCGAAGACGCGGTGATCGAAGTTCGACTGGATCGACGCACCGGTGAAATCTCATGCGTCGTCAACGGCAAGCAACACACCATGGAGTTTGGTCGCATCGCGGCACAAACGGCCCGGCAGGTCATGAATCAGAAGTTTCGCGAGGCGGAACGCGACAAGCATCTTGAAGAGTTTGATCGCCGCTTGAACTCGATCGTGACGGGAACGATTCAGCGCATCGAAGGTGGCAACCTCATCGTCAACATGGGCCGCGTGGATGGCATCGTGCCTCGCTCGGAGCAAATCCGAAACGAGATCTTCAAGGTGGGTGATCGTATTCGTGCCTTCCTCTTTGAAGTGCGACCCATGGGTCAGCGTGTGCGCATTGTGTTGTCGCGCAGTCGCCCCGAGTTTGTTGCCAAGCTCTTCGAACTCGAAGTGCCCGAGATTGGCGATGGCGTGATTCAGATTCGCCGGATTGAGCGCGAAGCGGGCTACAAGACCAAGCTCGCCGTCGAATCGACCGACTCCCGGGTGGATCCCATTGGTGCGTGTGTGGGCGTACGCGGATCACGTATCAAGAACGTGATTGAAGAACTGAGCCACCAAGAGAAGATCGACATCCTGCCCTTTGAGGAGCAGCCTGAGTTGATGATTGCCGCGGCGCTCAAGCCCGCCCACATCAATACAATTACGCTCAACTACGACACCAACTCAGCGGACGTCATCGTGGATCGCGACCAGCTTTCGCTCGCCATCGGCCGACGCGGAGCCAACGTGCGTCTGGCCTCCCGACTATCCGGATGGGAGATCAACATTTCCGGTGAAGAGGCAGAAGCCGACGCAACCACGGCGGAGGCCTCAGACGCCAAGCCAGTGAATGATGAATCCGAAGCGGCGCCCGCGGCGGAGGCGCCCCCATCCAGTCCTGAGATTGACGCACCGATTGACCCGTCCAGTGCGCCGCCCGAGCCACCCATGGAAGAGGCCGCCACGCCGCCCGGTTCATAGCCGCCTCCGGCGTACGCTTGAGAAGGGGTTGCGCGCCGCATGGGTCGAGCGACTACGCGAAATGGGGATGCGATTCATCGCGATGGCCGCCACCCTCGGTTTCGTGGGCGGTGTGCACGCGTGTCCGGTACTATTTCGGGCTTGCGGTCGGCGCAACGCGACCGAAGAAAAACGATAGGTCTGGCACCCTTTGCGGGGTCGCCTCGGAGTTCCCCTTCCCTTTGGCCAAACGCTTCTATCAAATCGCATTCGAGCTCGGTGTCCGTCCTCGGAAGTTCATTCGTGAACTGTCGGGTCTCGGTCTGTCCGTGGGCAATCAGATGGTTGTCATCACCGATGAACTCGAAGAACGCATCCACGACATTTTCAAGATCTCTCGTGGCGATGGCGGCGGAGAAGAAACGGGCGGAAATGGGCAAGCAACCGTCGCCGACGAACGAGACGCCGCGTCGGTAGCCGAATCGGTCCCTCCGATTGCCACCGAAACGCCCGTCGTCGTGCAAGGGCCAGAGGCCATCCCCCAACCGCAAGAAGAGGACGTGTCTCAACCGGTGGAGGACGAAGCGGTCCGACCCGCGGCCGCTGCACAGGCAACCGACACCGACACGCCGTCCACGACCGATGAAAAGCGTGGACGACGCATTGAAGACCGCCGTCCTCAGGGTGAGCTGATTCCAACCATTGATCCGCGCATTGGCGGGCTCGTGCAAGATGCGCGCCCTGGCATGCCCATTCCAGGTGTTACGGCACCGCGCACGCCGCGGGGTCGTGGAGCACCGGGCACGCCCACCACAACACCCGGATACGAACGCGCGCCAGGCGTCACGCGCGACGGACGCACGCGCCGCGCACCCACGGGCAACCGTTGGGGTGGACGCAAGGGCAGCCGCACGTTCGATCTGCGCCACCGTCGCGGCGGTCGTCGCCGTGGTTCCAAGCGACCGGCAGCGCCAAAGATCCATCCCGAAAGCGTCGATGTATCGCTGCCCATCACGGTGAAGAAGTTCGGTGAGGTGACGCTGTACAAGGCGGCCGAAATCATCAAGGTGCTGTTCAAAGAGCACAAGATGATGCTCACGCCCAACAGTTCGCTCGACAAAGAGACGCTGGAAATCCTCGGCATTGAGCTTGGCATCGACGTCAACTTCGTAACGAAGGAAACGGCCGAAGAAGGCTTGATCAAAGCCATGGCCGCCACGCGCGAAGGCGTCGAGATTCGCTCTCGCCCGCCCGTAGTAGCGATCCTGGGTCACGTCGATCACGGTAAGACCACGTTGCTCGACAACATTCGGCAATCCGATGTCGCGGGGCGCGAGTCGGGTGGCATCACGCAGCATATTGGCGCAAGCCAAGTCACGTTGGAAGACGGTCGCAAGGTCACCTTCCTCGACACGCCGGGTCACGAAGCATTTACGGAGATGCGCGCACGTGGCGCCACCGTCACCGATGTAGTGGTGTTGATCGTGGCGGGCGACGATGGCGTTATGCCCCAAACGGTCGAAGCCATTAGCCACGCCAAGGCCGCGGGTGTAGAGATCGTTGTCGCGGTTACGAAAATCGATAAAGACGGCGCCAACATTGAGCGCGTCAAGCAACAGCTCACCGAGCACGAGATTTACGTCGAGGGCTACGGCGGCGACATTTCTCTCTTCGGCGTCTCCGGCATTACGGGAGAGGGCGTCAAGGACTTGCTTGAGCACATCGCGCTTATGGCCGAGGTGGACGCCGACAAGTTCAGCGCCGCCTTCGAAGGTCCCGCGGAAGGCGTGGTCATCGAAAGCCAAAACAGTCCGCGTCGCGGTGTACTGGCAACTGTGCTCGTGCAGCAGGGAACGCTCAAGAAGGGCGACCCCGTACTCGTAGGCGATGCGTTTGGAACCGTCCGTGCCATGTTCAACGATCGTGGATCGGCGGTCCGCAAGGCCGAGCCGGGTGATCCCGTAGAGGTCGTTGGTCTGGACCGCGCACCCGTAGCCGGTTCGCGACTCTATGTGGCCAAGAGTACCACCAAGGCCAAGGACATCGCCGACACGCGCCGTCAGCGTCAGCGCGAACTCGACGCCGCGGCTAAGTCAAAGCCCGCATCGGTGGAGAGTCTGTTCGAGTCGATCGCAAGCTCAAAGGTGACCGAAGTCAACCTCGTTGTGAAAGCCGACGTAAGCGGCTCACTCGAACCCCTCAAACGCGTACTCAATCGCTTGAGCTTCGAGGACGAAGTGCGCGTCAACATCGTCCATTCGGCGGTCGGTGCCATCAACGACTCCGACGTCGTGCTTGCCGCAGCTTCGGGTGCCACAGTCATTGGTTTCCATGTAGACGTCGACTCCAAAGCCCGTGAACGCGCCAAGCGCTCGCAGGTAGACATTCGTTCCTACAAGATCATTTACGACATCGAAAATGACGTGCGCGACATGGTCGAGGGCAAGCTCGCTCCCGAACTCGAAGAAGTCATCTTGGGCCACGCCGAGGTACTCGCCATCTTCCGGTTCTCCAAGATCGGTAACATCGCGGGTTGCCGCGTGAAGGACGGCATTCTCAAGCGCGAATGCAAGGTGCGCGTGTTCCGTGGCGAAGAGCAAATCCACGAAGGCGAGCTTGCCACGCTGCGGCGCGAAAAGGACGAGGTCAAGGAAGTGCGCGAAGGGTTTGAGTGCGGCTTGACAGTCAAGAACTGGGACGAGTTCGAAGAAGCCGACCGCATTGAAGCCTTTGAGATCATCGCCAAGAAGCGCACCATCAAGCGCTAGGCGCTAAGCAAAGTCGATCCAAAATGGCCAAGCCCCGACGCATCCTCCGTCTGCAACAACTTATTCTTGAAGTCGCCGCGCAGACCTTGCAACGCGAGATTCAGGATCCGCGCCTCGGTGCGGGCCTCGTGAGCATCACCCGCATCAAGCTATCGCCCGACTTAAGCCGTGCGCAGATCTACTGGTCGTGCCTAGGCTCCGAAGGCCAGCAGCGCACCACCGAGCGCGGCCTGGAAGACGCCCTGCCCGTCATTCAACGCGCCGTAGCTCGCGCCCTCACTACCCGCGTCACCCCCAAGCTCTCCCTCCACCGCGACGACACCATGGAAAAGGCCGCGCGCCTGGAAGAGATCTTCCACAAGCTGAAAGTGGAACGGGGGGATGTGCCCGACACGGCTGCCGAAGAATCAAGCGCGGATGCGTCAACTGAGAACGCCCCTACCGACGGAGCAAGTTCCGACTAGATTTTCTGCTGGCGATGAATCCTCGATCTTGCCATGAGTCGATCACACTTCGAACGACGGGTAGGTTGTGGCGTTCTTCGCGCTATGTAAACGCCATTTGCAACGTAGACGACTCCCGCCCTTTAGCGTGGGGGGCCTTGGGGATTCCATCTCCCAGATAAACACGTGATCAAACTCACGCCACACGTCGCAACGAAATACATGGGGTGAGTAACGGGATTCGAACCCGCGACCTCCGGAACCACAATCCGGCGCTCTAACCAACTGAGCTATACTCACCGAGGTGCGATTGGAGAATATGCCTTAGTACGGGGGCGGGAAGTAATTTTGGGATCGCAATCTTGCTCATGAGGGCAGACGCGACGCCAAATGCCTAGTTCGAGCCTCGATTTCGCATGGGCTGAGGAACCATCACCTGTTTTCCCCACGCCAACCACGCCGCAACAAGTGACAGACCGAGCGCGACGGCGGCCCCCACCATCGTGAGCCAAATACCGATATGGTGTTCGCTGAGATAGGTGGTAATGACAAGGCCCTCCTTGACCGTACGGGCGCCTAGCTTGTCCATGGAATGAGCGGTGACCGTCATCCATAGTGCAAGTGCAAAGAAGCACGCGGCATAGAGCACGGGGCGCACACCAATCGGTCGCGACGAATGGCGCGGTCCATAGAGCGCGAATAGACAGAGGAGCGCGCCGGCAGCCGCGCACAGCCCAACAAACGTACCTCTTAGACTTGACCCCCATCCCCGAAGCATTGCCGTCCACGTGTGCGTCGGTAGCTGAGAAGCGATCTCTTCTGGAAGCTCGCTGGCGCGCAGTTCATATGTGGCCCAGGGCAGAAACGTAGCGCCCAGAATGGCCAAACCGAATACGAATGCGGCCACAGACAAGGTGCGAACGATCATCGAGGCACTCGCAGGCTTGTAAGGCATTGAAGATTGACTGCGGCCATTGATTGGGCTCCAAGGGCTGCTAACCCTACTTACAAAGAGTCCAAAAAATAAAACACGAATCGCGTGCCAGCTTGAAATTCGAAGGCTAGACTTCCTAGAAGTCGAGTTGCAGCTCGGCTCGGGTAGACAGACCTTAGGGATGTGGTGTGTCGCTCAGCGGGAGGCGTTGGACTCAGTCCAGCGCCTCCCATTTTTTTGGGCCACCTTATCTGCCTTCTCCGTTCCGGAAACTGAATCTCAATCCTTCGCCTCACCTTTCTCCTTCTCTACTCCACCTCCCCACCGATCATGCCCACATCGTCAGGAGGCACACCATGTCGTCTTTTCTATGGGTCGCGCTAGGAGGCGCTGCGGGTTCGGCCATGCGTCACGCCATGAACGCTCTCATTGGAAAGGGCTACACCATTCCTGTCGCCACATTACTCGTAAACGTGATCGGTTGCATGGTCATCGGCTATTTGGCGACGCGCCTTGGCCGTCTCCCAAGCGCCGACACATGGCGTCCTTTGCTTATCACAGGGCTACTGGGCGGCTTCACCACCTATAGCGCATTCGGCTTGGAGTCGGTGGAGCTTCTGCAGCAAGGCAAGACCGCGATGGCCTTGATGCACATCGGCCTTCATCTCATGCTCGGGCTAGGCGCCGTCGTCGTTGGCATGAAACTCGCCTAAAATTCACAATTAGTGCCGGGAGCAAATTGGGGAAGTTACGCAAGTCCACCAATTGGTGCCGGGAGCAAAATGGCGAGTTCGGGTTATTCAGCCGTCACCATCCGCAACGGTACTTCCGTGGCGTGGACACCGGTTCCGACGTTTGCGCAATAGCGCACCACAGCATCGAGCGTGCGATCCGTGGGAAACTGGACAACCCACGTGCGTTCGATCAACGCATCCGCGGAGACATCCTCAACCTGTTTGCCTTCGTGGATGTCACAGCCAAGTGGCAACACCAGTTCAAGTCGGCATCCCGTGTTGGGCTGCGGGTGCACACGCACGCTGATTCGCACGCGATCCTCAGCAATTCGTTCGGTAACTGCAGCTTCGACGAGTCCGAGGCCAGGCGCTGGCTTTCCTTGACGCCATTTGACCTGTTCCTTGCTCATCGGTGAATGCCTAGTATTCGAATGTGTAGTCTTCGCTGGCTTGTCGAACAGCAGCATTGCAAGCGCAGCTGCGAGTGGAACGAGTGCATAGATCGCAATACGTTTCCAGGCGCGACGTGACTCTCCTTTGTCCGCCATCGTTAGTTGACCTCCAACGTGTAGTCGGCGCGGTTACCAGTGACGGCTTCCACTACGATGATGTACTCACCCGCCGTGAGCGAAGTGGGGCCAATCGACTCACTCGCGGCGCCCGGGTTGCGAGACGATGCGACAGCATTTACGACATCTGTGTTTCGAAATAGGTATAGGTCCAGATTGTCGCCGCTACCCGCGATGGATGAAATCGTCAGATCTATCGTAACGGTCGATCCAACGGGAACGCTCAAGCGGTACCACGCTGAAGCGGCAAGCGTATTCGTTCCGGGAACGTTCATCGTTGAGAGCCGCGCGTCGCATGTACCGCTATCGGAGCCACCCACGGCGATGGGCGTGGGCCATACGTCGCCGCCGACCAACGGGTATGTGATGCCCTGTGGCTCAGGTGCAATCATGAGTGCGCCAATCTGGCCGGCGGTGAGACTCGTCCCACTCTCGATTCGTTGCAAGAACGCGCCCACATAGGCGCCATCGGTAAAGGGATCGATCGCCATCATTGCTGCGTAGAGATCGGAGAGCGGCAAAGCGATCGCATCTCCATCGGTATCCGCAATCCCCCCCGCACCATCACCCAAGTCCCATACGATCTCCGCGCACGTAAGCTCACCGCCAATTCCCGTTGGATCTTGTGTTACCGCGTTCTCAACATCGAATGCGAAACTGATACCGCCGTTGGTCGACATGGAGTCGACGTAGAGCGAATCGGCAAGCAGCAGACAGCCGAAGCCCGTGGCCTGCCCCTCACTCCAAGCGAAGGCGGGCTCCAAACGTTCTCCCGCATGCGGCCCACCGCGACTTTGGCTGTGAGACGTGGAACGCTCGACGAAATGGCCAAACTCATGCGCCAACACCGCGTCGTCAAAGTAGTCGGTGTCGGTTGTATCCTCAGAGCCCGCAGCGCCTCCAAGAATGGAAATCGAACGACGAGCGTGACTGTAGGCGCTACTGCCACCGATGGCGGCGTTGTTGCCAAGCATGCAATAGACATGCAACTCGGGAAGCGTGATACTCGCAGCAGCATTGACTTGTGCGGCACACGTGAGCATCACGTCGAGAATGCCAAACCCAATCGACGGGCGCACGGCACCTGTGCCATAGGGAATATCAACGTCCACGGTTTGATTGCCTGTGGCGGAAAACCCATCAACTTCATGCGTGTGTACCGCGTTGTTGTCGTGAATCGTGCCGGACGGCGGATTGCGATTGTGAACGGTAATCTCAAAGTCGGTGTGTTCGCTGGTTCGGCTCAACAAGACGACTTTGAGCGGCTCGCCCGTGGGCGGCAACACGACCAGTGAGTAGTGCCCGTTGGCATCCGTGTGGTCACGTCCGTAACAGACGTCACTCACCGCGTGCCGAATCTCGACATCGGCAAAACGTGCATCGCGCATCTCGGTGGTCGGCCCAATTCCCGTGGGCGAAAGTACGAGTCGCTCGTAACGCACATCGCCTTCGATGGTGATCGGCGGTCCACCCGCGTTGGCACACGACGGAAGCGGCGGAGGTGGCTGCCCCGATACGCCATCACCATCGCCCCCACCTGCGCCGCAGCCGGCAGGGAGTACGGCCAAGAAACCCAACAATACAAAAACAACCGGGCGAGCTGGGAAACAGTGCAGACGCATAGGTTCCTCATCGACCGTTCGTGAGCCCGGAAACACCGACTACTACTGTAGCCGGCTTTACGGGCAGCGGGACGCAGTCGAAATCGGGCCTGCCTTAGCCGGCCGATTAGGAGGTGCTCTGACTGACGGTATTGATGAGTTTGAGGAGCGGCAGGAAGAGACCCAACACGATCAAGAAGACCGCGCCACCCATAAACACAATCAAAATGGGCTCAATCACACTGACGAGTGAACCCACTGCAATGTCGACTTCTTCGTCGTAGTTGTCGGCGACGCGAATGAGCATTTTGTCGAGCTCGCCGGTCTCCTCGCCCACGTCAATCATATTGACCACGATGTCGTCAAAGATTCCGCTCTCACCCAAGGGCTCGGCAATGGTGCCGCCTTCGCTGATGGACTCGCGCACTTTGTCCAGCGCTTCTTCCATGACGACATTGCCCGCGGTGTTACGACAGATGTCCAACGCCTCAAGAATGGGCACGCCACTGGAGATCAAGGTACCGAAGGTACGAGAGAAACGCGCCACGACGATTTTGCGGGCCAAGGGTCCTACGATGGGGAGTCGGAGCTTCAATCGATCGAGGAATCGACGTCCAAAGCGGGTGGCGCGAAACAGTCGCCAGCCCACCACCAGCAAGACGATCGCACCCAGAATGACGTACCACTTCTCAATCAAGAACTTTGAAAAGGCCTGCAGGTTCTGCGTGAGCGCGGGAAGCTCGCCCAACTGAGGCATCTTCGCAAACACTTCCTCAAACTTGGGAACGACGAAGATCATGATCAGTAGCAAAATGGCCGTGACCACAAAGAGCACCACCGCCGGGTAGATCATGGCACTTTTGATGCGCTTCTTCAGTCGCGCGGCCTTTTCCATGAAGCCGGCCAGACGCGCGAGAATGACATCGAGCACACCACCCGCTTCGCCCGCCTTCACCATGTTGGTGTAGAGGCCGTCAAAGACACCCGGGTGCTTGGCAAGCGCATCGGAGAGCGGAGAACCCGCTTCCACTTCCTCGGTCACGTCGCCGAGCACAGCCTTGAAAGGCCCACGCTCCATCTGGCCCTCTAAAATCTTCAAGCTGCGAACGATGGGAAGACCGGCGTCCTGAAGGGTGGAGAGTTGGCTCGTAAACTGCGTGAGCGCCTTTACGGAAACCTTGGCTCGACTCACGTTGCGTGGGCGCGCTGCTTTGGGAGCCTTCTTGCGCCCGCCGCCCCCACCACGGGCACCGCGACCGGTACCGCCCCGAGGACTCTTTGGTTTTGCGCTGCCTGCCGAAATCTTGGGCATGGACGTGCTCCTTCGCGGTCGTGAATCCTCGCCGGACCCCATCGACCTGTCCACTGAATCGCCTGCGCCGAAGCGCAATCTGCATGCCGAAGGCGCCAAGCGCGCCTGTGCCCCTCGGGCACAGCGTGCATTACGTGGTGGTGGTCTCGCGGATCACTTCTTCTACGGTCGTCAGGCCATCGAAAATCGCACGCAGCCCGGAGCTGCGCAGGGTGTGCATGCCCTCGCGCCGCGCCTGATCCCGCAGCTCATCGGACGACACGCCTTTGATGACCATTTCGCGCAGGGCATCGGACATCATCATCATCTCGTAGATTGCCGTTCGCCCTTTGTAGCCCGTGCCATTGCAGGCGCGGCAACCCTTCCCGTAGGAGAACCGCTTGCCCTGCAAGTCGGCGGAGGCGAGTCCCAACTCTTCCAGCACATCGGGACCCGGTTCGTAATTCACCTTGCAGCCATTGCAAATCGTACGCACGAGGCGCTGCGCGATAATGGCCTCAACCGTGGCCGATACGAGAAACGGCTCAATGCCGAGGTCGTGCATACGCGTGACGGCCTGCGGGGCGTCGTTGGTGTGCAGCGTTGAAAACACAACGTGTCCAGTGAGCGAAGCCTCTACCGCGATCTGCGCCGTCTCCAAATCGCGAATCTCACCCACGAGAATCATGTCGGGGTCTTGACGAAGGATCGAACGCAGGCAGTTGGCGTACGTTACGCCAATCTCTTCGTTCACTTGAATCTGAATTACGCCTTCAAGCTCGTATTCGACCGGGTCTTCCGTGGTGATGATCTTGATACCGACGTCGTTAGCGAAGTTGAGCGC
The DNA here is from genome assembly GCA_965222115.1 of Planctomycetota bacterium. Lineage (GTDB taxonomy): Bacteria > Planctomycetota > PLA2 > PLA2 > JAEUHO01 > CBDCTJ01. The sequence goes on from CBDCTJ010000003.1 coordinate 383,121, forward strand.
GGAGTAGAGCGTGGTCGTCTTTCCCGAACCGGTAGGCCCCGTGACCAACACAATGCCGTGCGGCAACTTGATCAAGTGCTTCATGGTGTCGAGCTCTTGCTTGCGAAGACCCAACTGCTCAATGTCGAGCGAGACCACCGAACGGTCGAGCACACGAATCACACACGACTCGCCGTACAGCGTGGGCAGTGTGCTCACGCGCAAGTCCACCGGACGACCGCCAATCGAGATTTCGATGCGGCCATCTTGCGGAAGCCGAGTCTCAGCAATATCGAGTCCCGACATGACTTTCACGCGGCTGATCAAAGGAAGGGCGAGGTGCAGCGGCGGTGATTCGAGCTCGTAGAGCGCGCCGTCTACGCGATACCGAATCTTGAAGTCATCTTCGAACGGTTCCAGGTGAATATCCGATGCGCGGTCGCGAATGGCCTGGAAGAGAATGTACTGAAGCAGCTTGATGACCGGCGGCGAGTTGGCCATCGCCTCTTGGTCTTCCAAGTCAACCGACCCGCCGCGCCCTGAGGGGCCCTTTGCCCCGATGTTACTAATGGCGGTATCCACCAAATCGCGCATGGTGCCGGAGGCGTCGGCGTAATGCTTCTCAACCAATTTGTTGATCTGTTCTTCCGGTGCCAGCACGCCCTCAACGTCACCGCCGGTCATAAACCGCAAGTCGTCGAGCACCGCGCGGTTGGAGGGGCTGCTAAACGCCACGATGAGCTTGCCCGGTTCCTCACGAACAGGCACCACGTTGAACATGCGGGCTGTATTGGCATCAATGCGCTGGATGAGCTCGGGCGTAAAGTTGATCGAACTCAGATCGGTCATTTCCAAACCGGCCTGACGCGCGAGTCCCTGCTGAAGCTGTGCTTCGTTGATGTGCCCCAGACGAATCAGAATCTGACCAATCTGTCCGCCCTTTTCCCGCTGCTCGCCCAACGCCTCCTGAATCATGCCCTCATGCACGAGCTTGAGCTCTTTTAGGACTTGCCCCAGAAGTTTCTTGGTGCGCTCGTATCGATAGTCCGCCACGGTGCTGCTCCCGCATTCATTCGTTCACGCGTATAGACGCCAGCCTAGATACCCAGCTTTTCACGAATCGATCGTGGATTCTGGCACTTGCTTAGAAGCTGCGCCTGATCAATCACGTCGCGCTGATAGAGATCCCACAAATGATCGTCGAGCAAAAACATACCCGATTGGCGACCGGTTTGAATGGCGCTGGGAATCTTGAACGTCTCGTTCTTTCGGATGTGGTTCTCAATACCGGGCGTCATGGTCATGACTTCAAAGCCCGCCACAACACCGGAGCCGTCCTTCTTGGGCATCAGCACCTGACTAATGACGCCAATCAACGACACGGAAAGTTGTACGCGAACCTGTTCCTGCTGTTCGGGCGGGAACTGATCAATGATGCGGTCAACCGTGCGCGCCGAACCGGTGGTGTGCAACGTACCAAACACCAAGTGACCCGTTTCCGCAGCGGTGATGGCAGTGGAAATCGTCTCCAAGTCGCGCATTTCACCCAGCAGAATGACGTCGGGGTCTTCACGGAGCGCGCGGCGAATCGCCTCGGCAAATGACGTGACATCGGTGCCCACTTCGCGCTGATTGACGATGCACTTCTTGTGCTCGTGGAAATACTCAATCGGATCCTCAATCGTAATGATGTGATGTTCATTGTTCTGATTGATGTGATCCACCATCGTGGCGAGCGTGGTGGTCTTACCCGACCCCGTGGGTCCGGTCACAAGCAACAGGCCACGCGGACGATTCAATAGCTTGATGACGTCGTCGGTGAGGCCAATTTGTTCAAAGGTGAGCAGCCGGCTGGGAATCAGGCGGCAAACCATGGCGTGCTTGCCTTTCTGACGAAATACAGCAACGCGAAAGCGTGCGGCGGTTCCGTGGGCCCACCCAAAGTCCGCGCTCCCACAGTCATCGAGTTCCTTCTTCTTGCCAGGCGAGATGATTTCACTGATCAACGCTTTCGCGTCTTCATCGGTCACGTTGGGGATATCGAGGTTGCGCAGCCGCCCCTTAAGGCGCAACACCGGCGGCCGTCCCACCGTAATGTGCAAATCGCTGGCGTTGAGTTCAACCATGGTGTCGAACAGCTTGTGAATGTCACCGGGAAGCATGCAACCTCCTATGGATCTCTACGAGCACCGGCCTGCGATTCTCGCGTGACTGAAAACTTGATTACCGCCCTACCGGCGCGTGATTTACAGCGCAGTGCGCCGTCGTGTTGCGATCGACTAGACCACCTCTTGCGTGGTGCCCATGATCGCGCCGGCCACACGAAGCACCTCGTCGATCGTCGATGTGCCGTCGAGCACTTTGCGCAGTCCGTCTTCGCGAAGGCTGCGCAACCCACCGGTGAGTCGCGCTTGCTCACGAATCTGCTGTGTGCTGCTACGTCGGTACGTCGCCTCACGCACTTGCGGATCCATGGCGAAGAGTTCGTAGATACCTACGCGTCCCTTGTAGCCCTCGAAGCGACACTCACGACACCCCACGGCGCGGTAAAGCGTGCGACCGCGAATCTCTTCGGGGCGCATACCCACTGCGGCAAGCAACGCGGCACTGGGTTCATAGGGCTGACGACACGAGAGACACAATCGACGAAGAAGTCGCTGGGCCATCACCGAAGCCACGGCGGTTGACACGAGGAAAGGCTTCACGCCCATGTCGATCAAACGTGTGAGCGCAGACGGTGCATCGTTGGTGTGGAGGGTGGAGAATACCAAGTGACCCGTAAGGCTTGCTTGAATCGCAATCTCTGCGGTTTCCCGGTCGCGAATCTCACCCACGAGAATGATATTGGGGGCCTGCCGCAACATGGCGCGCAAGATGCGTGAAAAGTCGAGACCAATGTCGTGACGCACCTCGGCTTGGTTGATTCCCGCCAAGTGGTACTCAACCGGGTTTTCAGCCGTAATGATCTTTACGTTGGGCTTGTTGAGCTGCTTTAGCGCTGCATACAACGTCGTTGTCTTTCCAGAACCCGTGGGTCCGGTCACCAAGAAGATGCCATTGGGTCGTCGGATGATGCGCTCAAAGCGATCGCGGTCGTCGCCAATAAAGCCAAGATCGTCGAGCGACAGCAAACCGATTTCGCGGTCCAAAATACGCATGACGATGGACTCACCGGTGGTTCCGGGCACCAGCGAAACACGCAGGTCAATCGGCCGGCCGAGGAGTTTGAGGTTGATGCGACCATCCTGCGGTTTGCGGTGCTCGGAAATGTCCATGCGCGCCATCACCTTGAGGCGCGTAATGACGGGACCCGCCAAATCGGCGTCGAGCGAGTTGGCTTCGTGACAAACACCATCCACGCGATAACGCACGCGTACCCGGTCGGTGAGCGGCTCCACGTGAATGTCAGACGCGCGCTGGGCCAACGCCTGTTCGAGAATTTCATGCACCAACCGAATGATGGGTGCGTCGTCGGCCTCTTCCTCTTCGGGGTCGCCGGGACGTCGCTTAGGTACATCTTTCTTCTCGCCCAAGCCATACGACTCGGCGCGAATATTGTTGAGCGCCGTCGGCGGCGTCAGGGCGAATGTGATTTCACGACCCAGCACGAACCGAAGGTCGTCGGCCGTGAACGTGATCATGGGATCGTCGGTGGCGAGGATGAGCTTGTTGCCGTGCATCTTGACCGGCACGACACCGAAGTCATTCACGACGTTGGAGGGCACCAAATCCACGACGTCAGGAGACAGTCGGGCACGGGTCAGATCCACGAAGGGGAGTTTGAACTGGCGGCAGAGCGCCTTGGTCAACTGGACCTCGTCGATGAAACCGAGATCCACCATCGCCTTGCCGATCTTCGTCCCCGGAATGCGGGCCTGGTGGTCGAGCGCCTCCTTGAGCTTGCGCTCGTCGATGACCCCCATCTCGATCAAGATCTGTCCGAGCATCTTGTGTGCTGTCATGAGGCGTACATCCTCCAAACCCGGTGGCTGCAACGGCGAGCGAGCCCCGGATATAGCACATCGAAGGCCGAAATGACCCGGCTCACACCGCCGATGGCGAACAGAGCGCGCTGCTTGCGCGGAATCGGTCTCTAATCCGGAAAAATCAGGCGTGCGCCCGTGCGGCGCAGTCCACACCATGGCCGATAATGAACGTCGAGCCCACGCGCTTGGACGGGATACGCCTATGTCTACGCCTACGAGTTCTACATCGCGCCCTCACGCTAAACGTGCGCCCATTGTTTGGCATTTCAGCAAAGCGGGCGTCGATGGAAGTGCGGCGGATCGCGACCTACTCGGTGGAAAGGGCGCCAACCTCGCGGAGATGTGCCGCCTCGGATTGCCTGTGCCACCGGGATTCACGATCGGCACATCGGTGTGCGGTCAGTACTACGAGAGTGGTAAGGCGCTTTCCGACGAGGTGCGCGAGGAAATCCGCGCAGCCGTCAAACGATTGGAGCAGGTGACGGGTAAGAAACTTGGTGGCGCTGACAATCCTCTGCTCGTGTCGGTTCGCAGCGGTGCCGCGGTGTCGATGCCCGGCATGATGGACACGATTCTCAATCTGGGCCTTACCGACGAAACCACGCAAGGGCTGGCCAAACGATCCGGCAACCGACGTTTCGCATTGGATGCACGCCGCCGGTTCATTCAAATGTTTGCCAATGTCGTCGAAGGACTCGACATTCACCCATTTGAGAACATGCTCGATCGCGAACAGATCGAGCAGGGCGTAGAGTCCGATAGCGAACTGGACGAAGCCGCACTTGAGCGCGTTACCGACGCGTTCCTATCGCTCTATGAGAAGCTTGCTGGTCACGCGTTTCCTCAGGATCCCTACGATCAGTTGGAGCGTGCCGTGTCGGCGGTCTTTGGGTCGTGGATGACGCCGCGTGCGATTGAGTACCGCAAGATCAATCGTATAGAGAACCTCATTGGCACGGCAGTAAATGTACAGAGCATGGTCTTTGGCAATCTCGGGCCCTCATCCGGGACCGGCGTGTGCTTCACGCGGGACCCGTCCACCGGTGAAAACGTGTTCTATGGGGAGTACCTTATGAATGCGCAAGGGGAAGATGTCGTGGCGGGCATCCGTACGCCCCAAGACCTTGCGGGCCTTGAAAGTGAAAAGCCGGCGGTCTACGAGCAACTCTGTTCGTTGCGCGACACGCTGGAACGTCACTACCGCGACATGCAGGACATCGAATTCACGATCGAAGACGAGCAACTCTATCTGTTGCAAACGCGCACGGGACAACGGACGGCACGCGCCGCGCTCAAAATCGCGGTGGACATGGCAAACGACGGGTTGGTTTCCAAGGCCGATGCGGTTTCCCGCGTGCGACCGGAGCAACTCGATTCCCTTCTCCATCCGCAATTCGATCCCAAGGCCGACAAATCCGTCCTCACGCGCGGCCTACCCGCGAGTCCCGGAGCCGTGTCGGGGAGCGTTGTCTTTACCGCCGAGGATGCCAAAGCGCGCGCGGCAGAAGGAGACAAGGTCATTTTGGTTCGAAACGAAACGAGCCCAGAAGATGTCGGCGGGATGCATGCGGCACAAGGCATACTCACCGCAACAGGCGGCATGACGTCCCATGCGGCGGTGGTGGCGCGCGGCATGGGGCGCTGTTGTGTCGCGGGCGCTGGAGACGTGCGTATTGACTACGGCGGATGCGCATTTCGTGTGGACTCGCATCTGGTTCATGAGGGTGATGTCATCTCGCTAGATGGCAGCACGGGCGAAGTCATGTTGGGCGCCGTGGCCACTATGCCCGCCGATCCCGGTCCCTCATTTGAAACGTTGCTTGGTTGGGCCGACGACGTACGCACGCTACGGGTGCGTGCCAACGCCGACACACCGGACGATGCCGCGGTGGCGCGTGCGTTCGGCGCCGAGGGCATTGGACTTTGTCGCACCGAACATATGTTCTTCGGCGACGATCGCATTACGGTGATGCGCGAGATGATTCTCGCGGCGTCCGATGCCGACCGCCAGGGGGCCCTTGCGAAGTTGCTTCCCATTCAACGCAGCGACTTTGAAGGCATTCTAAAGTCGATGGACAGCCTGCCCGTCACGATTCGATTGCTCGATCCACCGCTGCATGAGTTCCTCCCCCACGACGCAGCAGCTCGCAAACAACTAGCCGACGCCACCGGGTTCGACGAGTCGGTCATTCTCGAACGTGCCGCACGACTGCATGAGATGAATCCCATGTTGGGACACCGCGGTTGTCGGCTCGGCATCACCTACCCCGAGATTTACGAAATGCAGGTGCGCGCCATCTTTGAAGCCGCGGTGGCCAACAAGAAGGCGGGCTTGGATCCCCACCCCGAAGTCATGATTCCGTTGGTTGGCACCGTGAAGGAGTACACGGTTTTGCGGGATCGTCTCGTTCGCATTGCACAGGACGTCGTACAGGCATCCGGACAAGGAGTTGCCATCATCTTTGGCACGATGATCGAAATTCCCCGCGCGGCGCTTGAAGCGGAGGCGATTGGCGCCGAGGCCGAGTTCTTTTCGTTCGGCACCAACGACTTGACGCAGTTGACCTTTGGGTACAGCCGCGACGATATCGGTTCTTTTTTGCCGCGCTACGTTGACGACGGTGTACTGACCGACGATCCCTTTCAGTCCATCGACATCCAAGGCGTGGGACAACTTGTGGCGATGGGTACCCAACGCGGTCGCGCCGGTCGCCCCGGACTCAAAGTCGGTGTATGCGGAGAACACGGCGGGGATCCGCGCAGCATCCACTTTTTCCAAAAAGTGGGCTTGGACTATGTGTCGTGTTCGCCGTTTCGCGTGCCGATTGCACGCCTGGCAGCCGCGCAGGCCGCGACATCGTCTCGTTTCGCTACGTCGATTGATAGACCAAACTGAACTCGTACGTGCGCGGGGAGATATAGAACACGCGATACCCGACCTGCTGTAGTGCATGGATCGCATCGCGCGTGGCGGTATAGGAAATGGTGGGATAGCCGTGGTGAAACTCGATCAATAGTTGCTGGGGCCGAACGGTCGTGCCGACCATGTCCTTGAGGACGTCGTATTCGCCCCCCTCAATGTCCATCTTGAGCACGTCGAGATGCTCGTGACCGAGTTCGCTCATGATCGTTTGCAGGCGCTTAACAGGTGCCTCGACGGCGTCGCTATCGTTGGTGTTGGTGTAACGCTTGACGGGTGTGAAATGGGCCGAGGTCTCGCGACGCGGAGGAAAAAACGAAATCGTGCCGTCGGTGGCGGCTAGGCCGTAGTCGTGAAACGTCAGCCGATCCGGAAGCGACTGCGTTCTTACCCATGCAATCGATCGCGGCGTGGGATCAAACGCGTGTACGTGGGCACCAAAGCGACTCACAAGATCCACATCAAAGGAAAGATCGCGTCCCACGCCCACACTGTAAACAACGCTATCGCTTGAAAGACGCTCGGGCAAGACCGTCCACACGCCGCCTTCGGTGCCCAACATCGCGGTGTGGCCGACATCACGCGCACGGATGCCGTCACGATGCAGCCGCGCTAAACGACGTCTCTGCTTGAACCGCCGAATCTGGGCCTTCATGAGTGGTTCCCTCGATTGACGTCTACTCGGCCGCGAGCTTGGCGGCGACGTCGGCGCTGACTTCAAGATTGGTTGTCACGGACTGAACGTCGTCGTTGTCGTCAAGCAACCCTTGAATCTTCATGATCTTGCGTGCGGTAGCCTCGTCGGCATCAACCGATGTACTGGCCACCATCGTAAACTCGGCACGCGTGGGCTTGAGGCCTGCACCGTCCAGCGCCGTCTTCACCTCTTGAAATGAGCCTGCGGGGCACGTAACGAGGAAGCGCGCGTCGTCGGTGCCTGCGTCAAGCAGCACGATATCTTCTGCGCCCGCTTCAATCGCGATCTCAAACAGTTGCTCCTCCGACGTCGATACCGCCGGAATATCAAACTCGCCCTGCCGCGTGAACAGATAGCTGACCGCGCCGGTCGCAGCGAGCGAACCACCGTTCTTGTCTAGGATCGTGCGCACGTCCGTGCTGCTGCGGTTGCGGTTGTCGGTCAAGACTTCAATCAACATGGCCACGCCCGACGGGCCATAGGCCTCGTAGGTGAGTTCCACGTAATCGGCGCCGTCCACATTCCCACTCGCACGATCGATCGCGCGCTTGATGGTGTCCTTGGGCATATTGGCGGCACGCGCCTTATCAAGTGCGAGTTGCAGTCGGGGATTGTCTTCGGGTTTGGGCCCCCCCAGTTTCACCGCCGCCATGATAAGTCGCGACACCTTGGAGAACGCCTTGCCGCGCTTGGCGTCGGCGCGGGCCTTCTTGTGCATGATGTTCGCAAAGTGGGAGTGACCAGCCATGATGCTCCATGTAGGCCCAACGCGTCCGCGATTCGAACGGCGGGCCCGTGAACAGCGTCGATCATAGCCGCGTCGGCGGGGAACCCGCAGGTCGAGTCGTCGGCCGAGGGCCGAGTTACCGCCTATCGCCGCGTCGACGGTGCCGTGAGCAACTCGGAAAAGACCTCTTGCGCCGCCGGCGACGTGGATGCAATCTTTCTTGCCGCGTCGATGGCCGCGTCTCGGTGTTCCGGTCGCCGGTACAACTCGAGGATGCGGCGCCTCACCGCAAGTCGATCATCGCCAATAGTGCCGAGCGCGCGCAACGAGGCGTCCGTTTCTCGACCGGCGTCAAGCAGCGAGAGAATCTCGGGAACCGCGGACACTGCCTTACTGCCCAAGGACGCTAGAACGTCCAACACCTTGCGACGCAGACGCGGCCGCGCAAGTGCCTGGATCAACGCTTCCACGTCGGACTGCGTAAGGTCGCGGTAGCGCCGCAGGGCCTGCGCTGCGTTTTCAGCAACCATGGCGTCCTCATGCTTGAGGAGGTTCAAGAATACGGGCCGCGCCTCGGAAAGCGCTGCGGCCGCCGCAATGGCGATCGCTGCGCTGCGACGACCCCACTGCGCGTTCTCCAATAACGGCACTACACGCCGGGCGTCTTCGGTGTCCCATGACTCAACACGAGCGAGATCTCCGTCCAACGCGAGCCCTACCTTGAATGGCTTCCCCTCAACCACGACGGTGGAAATCAACGGCTGCAGGCATGGGTACGCAGCGAGTACATCGGGAAGATAGGACGCCGCCGCATCACCGACGCGAATACCCTCGTGATTCAAAAGGTCCAATAGCGATTCGACATCGTTTGCGGTAAAGGAACCTGCCTTCTTAGCAACGGCAAGTTGTTCGATCTGATCCCGGACCGACACGGCCTGCTTGGGTTGCTTTCCTTTGGGTTTGCGATCGCTCGCCTGGACGGACGTGTCTTTGAGTGCCACAATGCGCTTGGCAATGCTCCCCGGCAGACCACGTTCTTTCGTCAAAGTCCTCACGCGGGGCATCACACCGTCAATCGCACCATTGAAGGGCAGCAGCGCGAGCATCGAGATCGCCTTGACTTGTCCGTTCGCGTCCCCGACCAACGACGACAGGCGTTCAATCGTTGTGGCATCACGGGGAAAAAACGCGAGCGCCAGAGCCGCCATGCCCCGCTTTGGAGCTTCGGTCGCCTTGGTCCGGCGGAGCAACATCGCACGCGCATCGTTTCGAAGCGGGTCCCTCGAAACTTCGTTTCGATACGCGACGAGTTCATCCGACGTCCAAGCTCTGTCTATATTGATGTCCCTCAAGTCGGGTGCGGCGCGAGCAAAGAAGAAGATTCCGCCATCTTGGAGCGCTTCTTCCTGCGACGCAATGGCAGCAAGCACGCATGGCACAGCGCGAGGTCCCAGCGCATCAAGTACGTACAGGCCCTGGCGCACGGACTTGCGCTTACCCGACTTGAATAGGGAATGCACCAGTGTGCTCAAGGACGCGGGCGCAGGCTGTTTCGACGCGCGGGCCCACCGGACAGCAAGCGCTACCCGGGCGTGGGTCGGTCCGTTGCCACCGATGAACAGCAGCAGTTCGTCTGCACTCATGCTCTCAGCAAGCGCATCCACCGCGGCACCGGACACTTGAGGTTCACGGTCCGCCATTTTCTCCGTAATGAGGCGTCGCGTTGCATCGTCAAATGGACCCATCTTGGACAATGCGCGAATCGACGCCGCCGCGGTAGACGCATCGCCGCGCTCAATGGCGCGTCGAAGTGCGGACGCTACCTCCGCGCTGACGGGCCCAATTCGGGCAAGGGTACGAGCGGCACGAGCCCCTTCCTTTCCAGAGAGATCACGTATCAACTGCCGGACAAGCGCCTGACTGGGATTGCCAATCGAAATCAACGCCGTTCGCGCCGATTGGCCGATCTTTGTAGATCCGCGTCCCATTCGATCCTCAAGGGCCGCGACGAGTTCCGGCGTGGATACCCGCAGTCGCGCGGCGGCATCTACACAAATGCGTACGACATTACCGTCCCGCATGCGAATCCCTTCAACAAGTTGAGGTATCGCGTCGCGAACATGGCGCCCCATGCTGACCAAGGCGGCGGCGGACAATGCACGTACGTATTCATCCTTGGAATTCAGCATGCGCCGCAACGTGGGTGCGGCCTCAATCGCGTCCTCCCCGAGCTCGACGAGCTTCTTTGCGGCGGCGGCACGCACCATCCAACTCCCGCGCTCAAGCGCAAGGGCGAATCCCTTCACCGTCTTCTTGCCCATGAAGTTCAAGAGTCGCATGGCCTGTCGAACGGTTCCGATGCGGCTGGTTGGCGAGATGACGGAGAGAATCTCCGCAACGGAGCGCGGCCCCAGTTCATTGAGGGTGTTTACAACCGTCATGATGAACGACGGATCTCGATGATCGAGCAATCGTATGACATCCGGAATCGCATGGTGCCCCTTGCGCCCCATGGTCCTCAACGCTCGAAGAACGCCTTCAAGCGTCTTCTGATTGCGATTTCGCAGCAAGGTTCGAAGCCCGGGCACAGCATCCTCGCCAAAGGAACCGATGAGCTCGTGGAGGGTGTAGTTGCTCTCGCGTTCATTTCGAAGCGCGCGCAGCATCGCGGGCAGAGACGGTTTGGCAGCGTCGCCAAGTGCCTTGTAGGCCGTCGCTGCTGCATAGGAAGTCTCGCGTTGCTGAATCAATGCGTCGAGCTTGGGGAGCACGCGTGCTGTGGCTTGTTTCATAGCACCGAAGGCAATCACGGCGTCGCTGCGAACATCAGACGACGCCGTACGCTCGACAATCTTCGTCACAGCGTCGAAGGCGCTACTCGCGTCTGTCTGCGAGTCGTGCATAGCGCGGAGGGCAACGCGCACGGCAGATTCGTTATCAGACGTGAGCACGCCCGACAGAATGGGCATGGCCTGCGACCCCATCCGCCGCAGGGCGGTTGCGAGCCCATCGCGATTCTTGTCGGTCGCTGTGTCCATCGCGGCGCGAAGCCCTGATAACGATTGTTCTGGTGTCGAAGCCAATGCGTTGGCGGCTCGACGTGCCACGTACCAATGATCGTCACTCAGGAGCTCAATGAGACGCTCCACGGAGTCCGGCGTGTTCGAACGCAGGTGAGCAAGCGCGCCCGCTGCCTCGGCGCGCACCCAGGCAGAGTCGTCGTCGAGCGCCACTGCAAGACGATCGCGTACTTCGCGGCTTCGGAATGCGTCTTGGCCGAGGGCGGCGGCAGCGCAGGCGCGCGTTTCGGCGACGTCGCTTGCGAGATCGCCAAGGAGCTTGGCGGCATCCGCCGCGGAAACGTCCCGATTGGGCGTGGCGTTGGCGCCCATCAGGATTCCATCGCCGCCACGCGTGAGAAGGGCGATTCCAACGACGACGGCTAGCGCAAGCGCCGTCAGACCAAGAACGCGTGGTGGACTCATAGAACGGCTGCTGGCGTTTGCTCGCACGTCGGATTGTTGTGAGTGATGCATGGTCTCTCCTGGGGGGCTACCCAAGAGAGCGGATTCGCGAAACGGTTGCTACGTAGCGGGGTGATTTTTGTGATCTGCGCTACGCTGCGGTCCATGAATGGCGAAGGCACGGATCCTCACACGCGCTCAAGCAACCAAGATTTGACACAAACACTGGCCTTGGTGAGAAGGGCGCAGGACGCCGACGCAATTGCTCGCGAGCAACTCTTCGTTCACATTCGACCCCGTCTGGAGGCGTGGATCGCGAGCCGCGTGGGGCCCCGCCTGCGAACGCGCCTCGATGTCGAGGATTTGTTCCAAGAGATCTGCATGAGCGCCCACACGGCCCTCGACAGCTTTTCGCCGGATGGCAATGAGGCCGCATTTTGGCGTTGGATAACGACCATTGCCCATAACCGCATCCGCGACGCGCACCGCTACCATGTGGGCGCCCAGAAACGCAGCGCAGAGGCCGAACAGCGGCTCGAACACCAGTTAACGAGTTCGTGGACGTCGCCGAGCTTGCGCGCCGTTCGTCGAGACCAACATGAACGTCTGTTGTTGGCCATTGCACGTCTCGATGAACCGCATCGCGACGTCTTGCGCGTCGTCGAGTTCGAACACCATAGCTACAAAGAGGCAGCGTCGATCTTGGGCATCTCGGCCTCCAATGTGAGTGCTCGTTTGACGCGCGCCCGCACAAAACTCGGCGAGTTGATACGCAAGTCGCCCGACGACTGGACGCGTGCATAGTGACACTTGGCGATAGCGATCATGATGCCCCCGAGCGGATCCTTCATGAGTTCTTAGAGACTCACGGGCTCCGCGATGACGACGCGTGGCACGCGCTCTTGACGTCGCATCCGCAACACGCCGATGCACTTAAGCAACTTGGCGATGCGCTGCGTGCCGCGGACGACGCGCTGGAGGGTTTGCGTGCTCCATTGAACACAGTGCGCGAGGATCCCGACGCGGCACTGCTCGATGCGTTCGCAGGCGATGTGCCGGACCACGCGGCCACATTCGAAGAGGTCGCGAGCATGACAAGGGAAGCGCATCATGGGGTCGCATCCGGGCCCCATGCTTCGCACACATTGGAACGCTGCCCTCGATCCATGGAGGAGCGCGCGTTTCTCGAACAAACACGAACCATTGCACGCCTGCAGCATCCGTCCATTGCGCCCGTCCACGATCTTGTGCGCGACGAGGACGGACGCCTTGCCCGTCTGAGATCCTTTCCGCCATCAACGTCTCTTCACGAGTTGCTGAAGGATTCGAAGAGGGAATTGCGCTTTGATCGACGGCGCCTCATCGAAATCCTGTCGAAATGCGCGCGTGTTCTCGCGTTTGCTCATGAACACGGAGTTGCACACGGTCATCTTGATACGGACAACATCGCCGCGGGCGCCGGTGGGGAACCCTACGTGTTGGGGTGGCAGAATGCCATCGCCCAAGGTGAACCCGATTATCCCGCTGCGGCGCGCGCAGATATGTCCGCAATTGGTACATTGATCCAAGCCGTAACTTCACGTTTCGGGACAAACGACGCACTGGACGCCATTGCGGACGCGTGTGGCGACGGTACGACGTACGCGCGAGCCACGGGCATCGCGGATGACTTAGACGCGTATCGTGAACACCGTCCCCTCAAGGCCTCGCCCCCTACGGCATGGCGACGACTGGTTCTTACGGCACGACGACACCCGGCCATTGCTACAGCCGTAGGCGCCACGTTGCTTGCAGGTGCGGGTCTGCTGATGACTCATCTCATTGAGATGAGTCAGGAGATCAAGGCTGCGCAAATAGCTCAGCTGGCAGCACGGAATGAAACCGTGATCGCTGAAGAGAAATCTGACTTGGCGCTTGCCCTTGCGCTTGAGCAAGAGGCGCCAACCCTATGGCCGCCGGATCCCGGTACGCTGCCAAAGTACAATGCATGGCTTGAAGACTGCGCAAGACTTGAGTCGCGTGTGCCCCTGCTACGTTCACGATTGAATCAAGCGCCCAAGGTGGCGACGCGGTCATTCGATACGAGCCAACCTCTACCCCGCACCCGTTCCATCCACCGCGCCGTACGCAGAATCTCAGTCTGCGAGAATGACATTCGCACGTTAACACTGACACTCAACGCGACGAAGGCGTCTACCGAAGACAAGCCGATTCGCAAGGCGATCGCGCACGAACTTGAGGAACGAAAGCAGAGGCGTGCAGAGTTGAAAAATGAGCTACGCGCCGCACAGATTCGCGCGCGCGTCGATCGAGACGATCGATGGGCGCGTATTGCCTCCATCATCTACCGCATTGAACGTCTAACGCGTGGCGAGCGCTCCGCCAAACGGGTCATTGACGCCCGCCGCGACCTTGCTGAGAACGTTGCACGTCGCTATGAAAAACCAAGCGACGCATGGCGTCTTGCACAAGACCAGATTCGAGCCGACGCGCGATTCGGCATGTTGATCGACGTCCAGCCCGACCTCGTTCCATTGGGCATGGATCGCGCGTCACGCCTCCAAGAATTCGCGTTCTTGCCATCGGGGTCGATTCCGCGGCGCGATGCAAATGGAGACCTACACTACAAAGACGATGCAGCAATCGTTTTCGTGCTGATTCCGGGCGGTACAACGTGGATTGGCGCACAGTCAGAGAACCCGAAGGGTAGGAATTACGATCCACAGGCAGTTCCTAACGAAGGGCCGCCTCATGAAGCGCCCATCGATCCCATCTTTATCGCCAAGCATGAGTGTACGGCCGCGCAATGGAATCGGCTTCGCTCGCGCTGCCTCCCCATCGACGAAGAGCGCGAGATAGAGAAGACGATCGGTGAGGCTGCGCCGCGAGAGCCCCGTCGAAATCGCGAGCACACCGCAGTCAAAGAGATGTTGTCGCGCTACGCACTCCGAATGCCCTACGAGTGGGAGTGGGAGCATGCGGCCCGCGCGGGTGGAACGGGTCTCTGGCCCTGGCCCGGCGACGCCACGCACGCGCCGAGATACACGCAAGTCGGTAGCGGCGCCGTCTTGGCCGAAGTGGGACTGTATGCGCCAAATGGTTTCGGACTCCACGATTTGGGAGGCAACGCTGCGGAGCTGATGGAAGGCTATGGGGGAGCATACGAATCGATCTTCTTCGTACGCCGATGGATATCGAACACACGCACAGTTCGTGGTCGGTACCTCGGTCGGCCCATTGAGCACGCCCGCGTCACGCATCGCTGGGATGTGCCAATCACATTCTCTTCACCGTGGCTGGGGTTTCGACCCGCGCGACCCGTGTATCGGCTGAAGAAGTACCCGTGAGGCGTCCGTCGATGTCGCAGGAATCAGTACTCAGATATCGCTTCGTCGAACCACTCGGCCGTGGCGGCATGGGCGTTGTAGTGAAGTCGTGGGATCGCTACTTGGATCGAGCGGTTGCCGTGAAACTGCTGCGCGCTCGACCGGGAGCCACTCCCGTCGATGACGAGTGCATTGCTCGATTTTCGCGTGAATCTAGTATCGGAGCGTCGTTGTCGCATGGCGGCATTGTGCCCATCTACGAGGTCGGAACCACAGAGAGCGGCACGCGGTTCTTTACGATGCCCGTGATCCAGGGTGACGAACTCAAAGCCCTCATTCGCCGCGCCCATGAGCCGCCTCGTACGCCACGTCAACGCAGACGAGTGATTCAGCACATTGTGGAGGCGTGTGACATCGTTCACTACGCACACACGCAAGGAGTCATTCACCGCGATCTCAAGCCTTCCAACATCATGGTGGATGAGGTCGGTCGCGTCTATGTCGTAGATTGGGGAGTAGCGAGGGGATTGGGAGAGCCGGAGGAGCAGGCAAGCCCCGTTGAACGCGCTTCGCACGAGCGATCGACCGAAACGCTTGTTACCGAAGATGGATGCGCCCTTGGAACACCCTCCTACATGCCTCCCGAGCAAGCACTCGGCGAATCCGTGACGCCCCAAGCCGACGTCTACGCGCTGGGCGCCGTGCTGTATCACGCCCTGACCAACCGAATGCCCTATCGAGATCCAACGCGACCAACGACGCAAGGCGAGATTCTGGGCAAACTGATCAAAGGGCCGCCAACCGACATATGGGAACTTGCGCCGGACACGCCAAAGGCATTGGTTCAAATCGTCGAATTGGCTATGGCGCGTGAGCCGACCGGTCGCTACGGCAGTGCCGCGGCCATGGCCGGAGACTTGCGAGCGTACTTGGAAGGGCTTCCCGTTGCTGCGGCACGACCCTCGATTTGGCGCCGAACGAAGCTCATGGCTCGTCGGCATCGTACGGTCGCAGGCGCAGTCATGGGCGGGGCGATAGTACTCGGGCTTCTCTGGCTGGTGCTTGGCACTGTGCTTGACAACGCGCAACGTCGGTCAGCCACTGCACAGGTTCGGCTGGCACGGGCAATCGACAGAGAGAAAGAATCGGCGATTCTGTCAAGCGCCAACGCACTCCGCGCGAGTTTAGACGAGTGTATCCCACTCTCGAAGGTGCACCTCACGGCATTGCGTGAACTCAAGGACAGGGCCAAAGCGGTCAACGAACGTAGAAGACCCTATGCGGAAGAACTCGAAACCCTCAAGGCAACGTCGCTCCCGCTCGATGCCGCGCAACGGAATTGGCACAATCGCGCGGACGTTGAAGACGCTCGCTTGGAGTCAATGTACGTGTCCTGGGTTCGGACGGAATATGACAAGATGCACGAAGAGGGAGTGATCGACCCCCGCATTGAGGAACTATTCTCAAAGACTCCTATTGAGCGATACGAGGAGGGCGTTGTCGCTCGGGCAGCCGACCTGAAAGCGAAACGCAGCGTATGGCGCTATGCTTTACCGCGTGACGGAGTGAGGCATCGCCAGCTTGAAGGGGCCCTCCGTCCCGACATAAGCAAAATCATGGCGGATATCCAACTGAGCATTGCTCGAATTAATGAACGAAAACGCGCAATGCCGGAGACCTCAACAAGCCGTTGGCGAACATGCCGGGCGAGCATTCGTAGCAACACTCGATATCGTGGTATCGAAATCCCCATACAAGAGAGTCTTTTCCCTTTAGGCGCCGATCCAAGCTCAGGATTGCATGAATTCGTGGATGTTTCGACAGGCAGTGTTCCGAAGCGGAACGAAGAGGGATCGCTGGTTCTTGAAGACGATACGGGGATTGTGTTCGTCTTGGTCCCCGGCGCCGCGCGTACTGACGTTGGCGTATCGCGCCAAATCTGGGAAAGCAAGCTGGGCTCAGTCTCCCACGTAGGCCCGTTGCGTCCTGTCGCCATCGAGCCCTTCTTTCTTGCCAAGGGTGAGTGCACGATAG
The DNA here is from genome assembly GCA_965222115.1 of Planctomycetota bacterium. Lineage (GTDB taxonomy): Bacteria > Planctomycetota > PLA2 > PLA2 > JAEUHO01 > CBDCTJ01. The sequence continues at coordinate 400,254 of CBDCTJ010000003.1, forward strand.
CTCAGTGGGAACGAATGGGTGGAGAGCTTGGCATGCGTTGGGAAGAGATGCAGGAACCTCGCTGTGGGACCAATATCACAAAGCGATTCCCCATGTGCCATGTCTCATTCAATGGCATACAGCGCGCCTTGGAAACGTTTGGCATGCGTTTGCCCACGGCACACGAGTGGGAATATGCCGCGCGAGCGGGCATGCAGTCCCTCTACCCGGGTGGAGAATCGCATCATGCATTGAAGGGCGCCGCCAATGTCGCGGACCAGTCCTTTGCAGAATGCCACAAGGAGGAGTCCAATCGAATCAGCGAGTCGCTCGCTAACTGGAATGACGGGTACGGCGCCGAGTCGCCCGGTGGGTCGTTTCTTCCAAATGCGTTCGGCCTACACGACATGATTGGGAACGTCGAGGAGTGGGCGTCTGCTGAATGCACATTGTTTACATGGCCAAGTGGGTCCACGGATTGGTCTACGCTTCCGAAATCGTGGGGCGTTGTCCGAGGCTCAAGTTGGTACTATCCGCCTAATCATGGGTATTTCGCAGCCCAGCGCATCGAGCCCCCAAACACCTACCTCATGCAACTCGGCTTCCGCGCTGCGCGCAGCATTGACTGGAAGTAGCGATGGCTATGTGCCTTTCGTTTTCGCATCATCGGACTTTAGGATGTCCAACACGTCAGAGAGTGAGCGCTTGGAGTCAAAGAACTCGGGAATGAAGCGGCGCACTGCCGATGCCTGTCCCTCACTCATTGATTCGCGAGCAATCTTCAGAACCAACTCGTTCGCCTTGTGGAGTGCCTTGTAGCGCCGCGATCGAATCTGCGCCAATCGAAGTTCGCCGTACATGCGCGTTTGGCCCATCACCATGCGATCCGTATTGCGCCGCATGAAGCCAAAGCCGCCAAGTCCCGGAATGATGTTCTCAATGCGATAGGGACTATGGACCGCCGCCATGGCGCTCCTTGTTTCGTCGATAACGGCCCGCATGGCCCGTTCGGCACTGTCGGCTTCTGCGAAATGGGCTTTCACCCGTTCGTCTTCGGCCGCCTCGTCGATCGCGGTCTGAGCAAGTGCGACAGCTTCGGCACGCGTAGAAGGCGCATCGCCGCAGCCCTGTGCCACGAACGTGACACCGGTGAGCAACACCAGGGAAATGAATCGTTGAACCATGATCTGTCCTCCGCTTCCTTGAGCGGATTCGGCCGTCCGTTGCTACAAGAATTCTCGGGCATCTTCGTCCCGGGTTTGGGCATCTTCGCCCCGGGTTAGTTGGGGCGCAGCCCTCCAGGGGAGGCCAACCGAGCCAGAATTGCGTTGATCTCTCGTCGGCGCGCTGCGTTATTCGTAATCGCCGGTCGAAATGCATCCACCATCGCGGTCACGCCCGTGCGTTCATTGAGTTTCATCAGTTCTGCGGCGGGCGGGTCGAGTTGATCGAGCAAATGCAGCAGATCATTCAAGACGGGCCTGAGCGTGGCAGGATCGACGACGCCGCGTCGCGCCAGCTCGTAGTAGTCGTCCTGCCTCTTGTAAAACGACTTCCCCAGCTTGGCGTAGACCTCGGACACACGCTCAATCTCGGCTTTCAATGCAAGTGCTTCTGCTTCCGTCTTGGGCGGACCGACTGGCACGTCGGACGACTTGGAGCAGGACGCAATCACCAAGAGTGCAAGTAGAGTCGCGATTGGCAAGCCGTTGCGTATCACTTTGTTTCCCCCGTATTCGTTTCGCCGGGGTGCGGAACACCCCAAACCTGCCAACCGGCCCAATGATCCGGATCGCGAAATGCGGCACTTGATGCAAGCTCCTGCTTCGCACGTCGCAGCGCCTGCATAAGCGGTTCACCCGCCCCTTGCTTCGGATTCCATCGGCGATAAAACGCCGTCATGAACGCTTGCGTCGCTTGGTCGTCTACCGGCCAAAGGCTCGCAATGACAGCGCGTGCACCGGCCGACAAGAAGCCGCGAGCGAGGGACAGGCTTCCTTCGGAGCGTGACAGTTGCCCGATTCCACTCTGACACGCCGAGAGCACGACGAGGTCGGTCCGAATGGGAATCCGTTCAATCTCCTCCATCGTCAATCGCCCGTCGTCATGCCCGCTCGGCGAGAGTCGCAGCGCCGAACGCTGCGGTACGTAGTCATCGAGGTCGCCATGGGCGGCGATGTGAATCGCACGCCATCCTGGTTTCTCACTCGCCGCACGTCGGTAGGCCTCCTCCGTTGCACTCGCTCGCACATGGACCTTGGTTCCGATGGCGCGGGCTTCGTCGCCCGACGCACGCAGTCTCGCCAAAGACGTGTCGGCGCTGTAGTCCGGGTCGGCGAGGGCAACAACGCGCCTGCCGCCGACGCGCTTTCGCGCGAGCAGTTCTTGGAGTATGGCGAACGACGGAACGATCGAGACCGTTCGACGACCCAAGTACTCCGCAATCGGCATATGCGCGGTCACCCCTGTCGTAGATACATAGATATGGGTCGTGACGGGGTCAAGGGCAAGAGCGGCATCGAAACGCGTGCGGTAGGTGTCTCTCAATACGTTCCATGCATTCGGATGCTCTTGCTCGGCAAACGCCCTCTGCGCCGCATTGAGTTTCTCCACGGCGCCCAGGGTCACCAGACGCGCGTGTTTCCCGCTTACAACGAGTGCCAGCACGGTGTCGTCAAATACGTGGATGGACATCCACGCGCGATGGGCGGGGAGCAATCGACGGGCCTCGCGGAGGCGTTTCACACGGGGCTTGAATGTCCGCCCGCCGCGCAACGCGCTGCGCCTCACCGCCACGGCCTCGTGTAACGCCTGTCTCGCGGCTTCGACCTCCGGCATCGCATTCGACTCAAACGCTTGAAGCAGACGCCGACGCGCACGTCGAATCGCCGCGTCATGCTTGTAACGAGCATGTGCATCCCCGTGTGATTCATGTGCAGGGACGCGGTGATGGCGTGCCAGGGAATTGAGCAGCACACGTGCACGGCCTTCTTCGGCAAAACGAAAGAACGCGTCGGCATTCTTTGATGCGAACGCAGCGCGCATGCCTAAGTCCAATACGCTCTGATCGCTGTCCCGTACGCGAATGACGTCCAGCGGCGCGAGATCGTTTGAACGATCATCGAGATACGGCACGGCTTCGTGCACAGATGCGATGGCGCCGGCATGGTCGCCTTGACTCAACTGCGCCGTTGCACGGCCACGTAGCGCAGCCACAATCATGCGCGGATTGTGCAGCTCGGTTGCAAGGGCGTGCGCACGCGTTAGAGACTGAATCGATGCGCGATGATCGTCCTTCGCGTGCTGTGCACCCGCCAGGGTGAGCAGGGCGACGAGTTCGTCCATCCGCAGCCGGAGCTTCCGTGATCGTGCCAAGTTCTCCGTTGCCAGTTGAGCCGCCAAATCAAACCGGTCCGATTTGAGCATGAGATCGGCCACATTCCCACGGACGACCATCTCCTGTTCGACGTCGTTGATGGCCTGGGCGCGCGCTGCAATGGACGTTAGGCGTGAAACGAGCTCGTCACTCTTGTTGCCGTCCGCAATGTCAATATTCGCGAGATCCAGATCGATCGCGAGAAGCTCCGAGGGCGCGCTTGCCCCGACGAGCTCCCGTTTCGCCACCATAACGTAGCTTCGCGCCTGCGACAGGTCTCGTAGTCGCCACGCAAGAACGCCAAGTTCCCGCACCGATTGTGCCGCGTGGAGCACGAATCCATGCTGGCGTTGAATCTCACGGGCACGCAGGAGACGCCGTTTTGCCCGACCATAGTCACCCGACGTGATGTCGAGACGACCAAGTGCCGCCAGCGTATTGGCATACCCACGGGGGTCGCCGTGCTCACTGCGCATGGACAGGGATTCACCAAAGTGTTTGCGCGCCCTGGCAATATCTCCTTGCTGTGCATGCAACATGCCGAGATTTTGGTGCGCCTTCATGACGCCGGGGCGCATAAACGCTTCTCCATAACTCTTGGCAGCGGCAGGCGCCCTTTCGAGTACGCGCTTCATCGAAGCAATCGCCTTTCGATCTTCGCCTAAGAGGTCGTAGGCCAGGCCTCGATTGAGTTCGAGCATGAGCAGCGCACGCCCGTGATCTACATTTTGAAACAAGCGCTCCGCCTCGGCATAAAGCGAAAATGTTTGCTCACGCAGCCGTAGGCGAGACGCGACGTTTGCCGCGGACATGAGCGCGATCGCACGCGCCTGATCGTCCTTACGCTCCGCATGAATCTCAGCTTCACGTTGAAAATGGTTGAGCGAACACTCAAATCGCCCCAGATTTACACACGATCGTGCCTTCGCAGCGTGCATCGCCGCCGACTCATCTAACTCGCCGCGTTTGTAAAGCGCTTCGGCAATATCTACATCCTCGACCACCTGCTTTGCAGGATTCCGTGCCTCGTCTTCGGAAGCGCCACCTTGTGCGCGACTCTGCCACCATCCGAACACCAGAAGCGAAACGATTCCTGCAGTAAGTGCTAGTGCGCTGCGCTTGTTCATCATGGACTCCGTTCGTGTTGGATTTTCAATTGGCGTGTTTCGTGGTCGTCGGCAGCGGCAAACCAAGCGCGCGCCGTGCCGCTTCGAGAACGGCCCGGCCCAACCGTCCGACCCTCGGCACGTGCCGCAGCGTTTCGAGCGCCGCGGTGTAGCGCCCTTGCGTGTACAGAACGAATGCACGCCTTTCCTCGGGAAGTGCTTGTGTGGCGCGATCGACGATGGCGAGCGAAGCCGACGTCTGCTTCGGGTCGGCATCGGTCATGACCGTAAAGGTGGCTCGACCCGCTTCTTCGCCCTCCATGTCCAACACATTCCACGTATAAGTTTGGCCTGGACGAAGCCGACCACGAATGTCTTCGGGAATCACGATCCGCTGTGTGGCCGCGTCCGTCGCCTTGATGATCCGCTGAAAACTACTCCCATATACATCCATTGCAACGGTCCCATAGGTACCGGGTGGCATGGCAACCGTTAGCGCCACCACATCGTTCTTTGTCACGTTGCCGCGGGGAAGCCATGCGACGGGAGATGCGCGACTGCGTACGACGCGATGATGCGCTCTTGCCGACGCACGTACAAGTGCAACCATTTCGCGAACGAGCTCCGGTGCGTCCTCGCGCAACTGCTCCGCCGGCGCCAATTGGACTTCATCGCCACTGCGAATGCGGCACCGTTGGCTCCACGAATGAAAGTACGGTGATTCCCAACGAACTTCGTGTGAGCCGGGCGAGAGCTTGTGTCCGCGTAGCGGCGCCCCGCCACACGCCACACCATCGACATAGACTTCGCCCCCACCCAACGTCTCGGGAACCACGTGCAGCGTTCCACGGCGAAACGTGGTCCACCAAACGGTTCCTAGGCCCAACATCGCGACCACGACGGCGGACGCAACCCAATGACGTTTCGCGAAACGCGCGGCTTTGGCGAAACGTCTGGACGGCATTCGGATTTCACGTCCCTGTGCCACTTTCCGCAGGTCGTCAGCCAGCGCGCGCGCGTCGGCATAGCGATCCCGGGGATCTACTTCCAAAGCGCGGTGAATGACCTGAGCAATTGCGGGGGCAATCGTCGGCGTAACGGACGCTAGTGGAGCGATCGATCCCCGCGTGACACACGTTCGCACGTCTGCTAAAGATTCGGCGGCGCCATGAATACGCTGGCCGCTCAGCGTCTCGTACATCACCGCGCCAAGGCCGTAGATGTCGGAGCGCCCATCCAGCCGTTTCGGATCACCACGCCATTGCTCGGGACTCATGTAGGAGGGACTTCCGAGCATGTCGCCGTGCTGCGTGAGTGACGTGCCGAGTTCGGTCTTCGCAAGATCAAAGTCGGTGAGGACCAATCGACCCTTGGCGTCCAAGATCAAGTTGGAGGGCTTGACATCGCGGTGCACGATTCCCACGTGGTGATAGGCCGCGAGGGCTTCCGCCACGCCGACAAACGCCATGGCGATGCGCCGCGAAAATCGATGGGCGCCGCGTCCCACGCCGGGAATACCGAGTCGATCCAGTACATGGTCGCGTTCGACACCGGAGGAGATTTCCTCTGCGTGAAGCTGACCAATGGCGTCGCTCCAGGTGGGGCCGCGCAAGAGCCCCATCACGATGTAGGGTCGGTCTGACGTGTTGGCAATGCCGTGATCAAAAATACGCGCCGCATGATCATGTTCGACTTGAGCTGCGGCGGCCGCCCCCGCTTCAAACCGCTGCCGCGCCTCTGTGTTGCTCAGCCGTTGATGCAAGACCTTGAGCGCCACTTCACGAGACAGGCCCACTTGCCACGCTCGAAACACATCGCCATACGATCCAGAACCCAAGTAGGCGAGGGTGCGATAGCCCTCCACGACAACGCCCACACCACCCTCGTCGAGTGACTTGTCTTGCACAACCGGGCGCTCGCTGAGGGTCTCATCCAACACGCGCGTAAACTGGGCGAATGCTCCTCCCGCTTGATCGCGATAGTCATTCACGTCGGGCTCCTCCCCATGCAATGCGCGCAGAAAATAATCGGCAACAAGCATGGAAACGGTCGGGTCCATCTCGTCTTCTTGTGTATGGATGTGATGTCGCTCGTGGGGCATCATGGGGACCGAACCCGAGCCTACAGATCGTCCATGAACCGCCTCGCGGCGTGGAGTTGGTTGAGTGGGTTCGCTGACGCAGGCGCTTTGTCGTGCACACGGAACTCATGCGTGAACCGTCGCGAGGCAAGCGCCATGAACCCATAGAGCCACATGGCCATGAAAATGAAGTGGACGATGTGATTCGGCCCTGGCAGCGTCAGCCAGAGCATCCAGTCAAACGCCAATGCGCCGCAGAGCGCCGCCATGGCCGCCCGTGCCCACGGAACGCCCATACGCAGCGATGCACCCCCTATGATGAGTAATACATCTTCCACAGCTTCCATCGTCCAACCGGGAAGGGCGGGGATCACATTCAAGTGTTCGGGAACACCAACGAGCGATACGAAGAACGAAGGTATATAGGCCGAGGACGCAGCAACGGCGGCAACAAGCATGAGATGAAGTACGCCCGTCACGATGAGACACTTCCCAAGCGTTGCAATGGGATCGGAGATCGTTCCTTGAATGGGCATGGCCGGACGAGGAACAACGACCGCGTGGCCAAGTAGCTTGCGCGCCCCGATCACGATTGCCCACACCACGAGTGGCAACGGTGCAAACAGCATGAGTGCGTCGAGATTGCTTTGATGAGTAAACAGTCGTTCGGTGATCAGCGCGATGACGCCACCCAGCGCGACAGTTAGATAGCCCGCAGTTGACTGTGGATTGCGTAACACCATGACCGCGCCAGCCAAGAGCGCAGAACCTGCGAACAGGTAATCCGTCGGTCCCCAAACGATGAACCAGTCAAGGAGTACGTAGCCGAATGCCGCCGCCCACCAACTCATCAGAAGTCGACCCTGACGGAGGCCGCGTCCCAGATCGAGCCATGAACCGGGTACGGCGTACTGCTTGGCCTCCACGTCGATCACAACCGGCTCGTCTTCATGCGTGGCGGCCGCATTAGGCCCCTCGATTGGCAACTCGGGGATCGGCGCGTCAGTAACAGGTGCGTCAGCGGATCGAATCGCTACAGGCGTCGAATCGTGCACGGCAAAACCTCCATAACCCGAAGGGCGGGCTATGGGGTTGAGCGCAAACGCGAGTCGAGTACTACATGACTACACCGAAATTTCCGGTGCTGCGTGGTCGATATCGATTCGGAGCCGAGCCAATAGCAGGTGGGCATGCTCTAGGCGTTTGACTAGCGCTTCGAGAACTGGAAGCGGGCTCGGGCGCCGCGCTGACCGTACTTCTTTCGCTCGGAGACACGGGCATCGCGTGTGAGGTAGCCGCTGCCACGCATTTGGGCTTCGAGACCTGCGTCGGCCTTGACCAATGCGCGCGCAATGCCGAGACGAACGGCATCGGCCTGTCCCTGAGGTCCACCACCTTTGACATTGACGTGTACGTCGTAGGTAGATTCCGTGCTGGTGAGCGTGAGGGGTTGACGCACGGCAAGTTTTTGAGCGCGCGTTGTAAAGTACTCGGCCCAGTCTTTGTTATTCACCCGCATGATGCCTTCACCTGGCGTTAGACGAACACGCGCAATGGCGGTCTTTCGTCGTCCCGTACCCCAGGTAAATGTCTTCTGTCCAGCCATGGATTACCTCCCCGTCCCGAACTGGAGTTCGGTGGGCTGCTGCGCGTGATGCGGGTGTTTGTCGTCGGCGTAGACCTTAAGTTTTTTCAACATGGCACGACCCAAGTTGGTCTTGGGGAGCATACGCCGCACAGCCAGACGAACGATGTCTTCAGGATGACGTTCCTGCATACGAGTGTAGGGAACTTCTTTCAATCCGCCGGGCCAACCGGTGTGATGGCGATAGACCTTCTTGTTTTCCTTGCCGCCCGTGAGCTGCACCTTGGGTGCGTTGATGACGACGATGTAGTCGCCACAGTCCACATGGGGTGTGTAGGTGGCCTTGTGTTTGCCCATCAGACGCCGGGCAATTTCCGCCGCCATGCGTCCCAAGATTTCTTGAGAGGCATCCACAACGAACCACTCGGCACCCACGTGCGGCTTGGTCTGGACAGTCGTTTTCGTTCGCATACGAGTCACCCACGGGGCGCCACATATGGGCGCTCCCAACACCCGAGTCAGCACGAATGAGATTCCGGCTGGACTTCGGGCAGACAAGCGGGAAAGCGTATCGGGCGGGCTCCCTCGGTCAAGGCCGGGCAGGCGGCCAAATCCGCGCAATTTTCCCGCGTCGTGAGGGCTACGGATGGTGAAACGCTCGAACAACCAGTTCCCGAATCGGCTCCAGCCCCACAATCCTAATGCCTCTATTTCCCGGCCTAGCAGACGCATAGCCCCGGAGATCCAACCGAGGCGTCGTCCTTGAGAACAGCGTCTCGACGCGCGCCCGCTCGTCCAGTTCCAACTCACGTGGCGCTGACAGGGGCGCTTCCTGATACAGGCGTTCGAGGAGCAGCCAGGCAACTTGCCTCGGTGGAACGACCAATTGGCCTTCGATGCCTACGTATCCACCCCACGATCGGAAGAATCCGGGCCCCACAACCCGAACCCGGTCGTTGAGCCCATCGGGCCCGGCGTGAACGCGAACTATATGCAGTTCCCTGCTTGGTGCATCAGCGCCAAGACGCAGCACAACGGCATCCACGCGTGCAGCGGGCACGGAGGGCGCCAAGAACCAAAGAGCAATCACCGTCGCCAGCGACGCCACACAGGTCATGACGAATCGAGATCGTACGGTTCGCGCCGCGCGTTGAAGCCCGAACAATGCCAAGACGTACAGCGCCACCAATGCTAGCGATCGTCCATGCCGACCGCGTGTAAGAGACCACGCGCCCCAAGCATCCGTTGCGGGCGAGATACGAGGTGCACGATGGAACACGGTGGACAGGCGGGGAAGCCACGCGCGTTGATCGGCAAGTTTCGCCCCCGCGTCTGCTGCGCTTGTGGCTGTGAGTACATGGCCGAGTGTGCCGTCAGGCAATTCGCGAACGCGTTCACCGAGCAACGGTGGGTGCCGCTCCTCATCCAACATCATGACCGCGCCCCCCACGCGAACGAATTCCACCACGACACGAGACCAACGCTTGCCTCGCACGTCATCGAGCCATGCATCGGGACCGCAGAACACGACATCCACGGGCGCGATGTCCCATACGCGCTCAAGTTTTCCTCCGGTCGCGCGCAACACATCGTCTGCGCGCACGATTGTCAACTCGGTTGAGGCTTCCGGTGGTGCGATCGATGTCGATAGCCACAAAACAACCGGTCGCGGACCTGGGTGTGTTCCCCGTTCTGCAGCAAGCCATATCGGGCCTTCGGTGAACCCACGGTTTGACTGAAAACCCAATTGGGAAACGCGCGTGGCACCGCCCTCGCGCAGTCCCTCGTGCTGCGCACCGGGAGGCAACTCGCTCAACGTGCGTTCGTAGCGTTCGGTCGGTGACCGCTTCGCGAATGCGCGCCACCACTCGCTCGCGCCTCGCGACGTCACCGCCGCAACCGTTGCAAGGGAGAGCGCCACGACAAGCGAACTGGCGGCGAGACGTCGGCGTGGTTTCGACACAATGGACAGCAGGCATGCGCCGGACAAGCACAACCACCATGCCCAGCCCGGCAGGGGGAGGAACCGAATGCGACCCTCACCGGTAAACACCAGCGCCGCGACGATCGGCAGCGCCGCCAGGAGCATCAACACGATGTCCGACGTCTTATGGATCCCGAAAAAGACGGCCCACACGATGAGCCCAACCAACAAAACGCGCCATGGCACCCACACGTCGGCCATGGACCACGACGAGCAAGCCGCGGGAATCAACAGCGCAACGACAAACAGCGAAGCAACAGCAACAGCGGTGCGCGTGTGCATGAAAACGATGGCCCCATTCGTCCTATTGAAAGACCGTCGTCGGATTGAAAGACGGTCTTCCGATTGAAGGACAGTAGCCCGCGCGAGCCTACAACACGACCGCATGGACCTGAGGTTTCAACGCAAGACCGTGGCCTTCGTTCGATTTATCTCCAGGATGGCGTGGAGCGGTACGCATCCATGAGCGGTTCGTCGCGCACATCCAAGTAACCGCCGGGAAGGGGTTGCGTGAGAAGGCGACGCAGGCGATGGAGCTTTGTTCGCGTATCGTCTTCACCTTGGACGCGAGACCGCGCGCGATCGGTGCGGCCCCACTCCACCGTTCGCACTACGCGCTTTCCGCCGCGGCGCTCGGGAGGACAGATAATGCGCAAGCGCACCTCGCCATCATGGCGCTGCGAAACGCTCGCGGGAAAGCGTGATACGTCGATGGCGTGCACCGTTACACGACCGGCAAAGAGCTCATATACCATCTTCGCAATGCGCGTGGCGGCCACGGCTTCGGCAACCTGCTCGTGGCGGTCCTCCCACACCTTCCCGACGGCGGGCAACGGGCGCGCCCGAATCCCCGTCACGTAGGGAATTGGATACCCCACGTGCTCGACAAAGCGTTGATACGGTTCGGCGGGTAGCAGGCAACCGTCATCACTTAGGTAACGCTCGAGTACAGCGGGCTTCCCGTCCCGAGTCGTTGTGGGAAAGCGAACGCGAGCTACGGGAACTCGAAAGGAAACGCGCGCATCGGCAAAGCGCGGATAACGAATGCGCACTTCATCAACTTGTCGAACCAGCGGATGCTGCAACAAGTGAGACTTCACAATGGCTTCCGCGTCGTTGTCATACACCGACACCTTGAAACGCGAGAACTGATCCGGGTGCTCGGAGTGAAACGCATCCGACGAAAGCCACGCTGGAATATTGACGACCTTTACGCGACTCGGTGCCACTTGATAGCCCTGCAGCCCATAGCTGTAGGCGCGCGCCTCTTTCATGACGAGGCTAACCCCCAGCAAGACCCCGGAAGCCAGCAGCGCACGTATCAATACATGGCCACGAGGCGAACGTACAAGGTCGAGGAATCGTGCACCCAGTCCGTCATCGTTAGTGGTGGTACCGCGCGCCATAAGAAGGGAAACTCCTGCGGGGGGGGCGCCGAAACTCGGCACACCACCGCAGGTCACGGGATCGGCTGTTCATGACCCGTGCTTCAATCGCGGAGAGCCCGTTCGGTCTTCGTTCGCACATCGAACACGCGTAGGGTCAACACCGATGCGGACCGCTTCAAAATCGATACGTGACGCTCAACACGACTTGGTGAAGCCAGGAGAATGTGTAGGTGTTGTCGTTGTCGGCACCACCCTCGATCGTTCGGTAGCCAATGCCCACGCTCCAATGGGGTGTGAAATCGCGGTGCAATTTGAGCGCAAAATCAATGGCGCGACCTTGCGGAGCACCAAGGGCGTCCAGGTCGGCGGTAACGCGCCAGCCCGGGCGAGGTCGCCATTCCACGTCGGCGTGAAGCAACGGAACGAATCCGAGATCGGTTTTTCGCGCGAATTTGCCATCCTGCTCCAACTGAATCTTTGCATCGCGGATTTTGGCAGTGGCACCGAAGAAGAACGACCACTTGTCGTTTTCAGCAACGAGATAGCGATACCCCAATCGGTAGGAGTTGAACTTGAAGGTGGCCGTGGTGCGCCCACCCGCCACAAACGTCTCATCGCGAAACGTAACGTCACTTGGAAGGCTGCCCGAAGCCTCGATCGTGAGAGGCGCAATCAGGGCGCGCATGCGATGGCGACGCGAAAGCGCCCAATCCATGGTGACCCGCCCACCGAGAAAGGGCCCAGCACCCGTGACATCATCCACGTTGAACCGCGTACCCGTATCGCCAGGAATGGCGGCCTCATTGCGCGACTGCCACAACGGCCCACCTTCTACCTCTAGTGAGAATCGATAGAAGGGTCGCGACCAACGCCGAGCGTGCGCACGGCGCATCGACGGATTTGATGACGCGGTAAGAGGAACACCATGGACCGCAAACGACGTCGCGGCGGTTTGCTTGAACGAGGTCTGTCGGAACGGACCGTGTGTCATCGGCGCGCTAGACCGGTACGCAGTGGACAACGTGGATTGTGGTGTCCGCAATACGTTGCGCGTGAGCACGGGGTATTGGGCTGAGACCTGCCGACGCGGGAGTTTAGAGAACGTGGCGTTATGGGCCTCTGCCGTGCCTCGCAAGAAGATCCCAAACACCAACGTCGCCAGAGGCACGAGGATTGGGGAGCCACGACGATGTGCCACGAAACAATCAATCATCGAGCGGCACCATCCGAAATGCTCGTGTTTCGCTTCACAGGCACCTGCACTTCATAAAACTGGCGCGAACTAGAAACCATAGGGCTGTTGTAGGCAAGTACTCGCCAAGGGCCTGCAACCGTGAGTCCGTGTGCGTTCATCGCTTTGTCAATCAATGCCTTTGCGAGTGCAATTGACTTTGCGTTTCGACGACCGCGCATACCGATACTTAGAACACGAGTCTGTTTCAAATCACGAACGGATACGCGGCCTTGTTCGCCGGTCTCCCCCTGTTGCAGTGACTCGTAGAGGAACGCCATCGACGCATTGCGCATCTTGCGGTCCAGGGTCATTTCTACGGGGGCGGTCATAGCCACATTGTTTTTCTTGATGTGTCGAAACAGTGTCCAAAACGACATTCCCCGGTTGGTCGTGATCGCAGCGCGATACGCCGGATATCGCTTTGTGACGACATGCCCCACGGGCCCTGGCGCGGGGAATCCCTGCGGCAGTGACGCCTCGCGCTTAGGAATAAAGGCGAGGTCGCTCAGCAACAGATCAAATGTGCGCCGCAATGCCCAGGCGCGCTCCGATGCATCGGCCAGCTCCTGCGAAAGGACTGTTTGTAGTCGGTGGCGCGCCAAGTCATGTTGGCCCACACCCGTTTGCTGGATCACTCTGCGCGCGACGGCTTCGTAGGCGCGAGCGCAGCCCTCCGCATCACCGCTATTGAATAGCGATACACCCTTCTCTATGGCGCTAGTAAGCACTGCCTTTAGGTCCATTGGCTTTCGAGCCGCCGTCGCGGAGGCGTGCGCAGCGTTGGTCATGTTGAAAATGAGCCCAGAGAACAGGGCTACAGCGAGCATCGTGACTAGTTTCATGCGCGGAGACTACCGCACCGCTCAAATTTGTTTAGTTTTTTTTCTAAACATATAGGATTTGGGAATGAACTCGGAGTCGCCCCCTCCTTTGACGAGCTGCAGTCCCGAACGAGCCGAGGGACCCGAGACCCTCTTCTCAATCCGGGCGGCCGCCAATGCGGCAGGCATTTCTCCTCAGGCGATTCGAATGTGGGAAGAGCGCTACGGACGACCCAAGGCCGTTCGCCTACCCAGCGGTCATCGGCGCTACACCGAAGCGCAACTCACGTGGCTGCGACGAGTGGCGAGCGCCCTGACCCTCGGCCATCGACCGAGCGAAGTGATTCGTTTATCCCCCACCGAACTCGACGCCCTACTCGACGAAGAATTGCAGGCGACGCCGCTCACCGACGCAGGGAAACAAGCGCTCGAGTGGATCGCTGCGTTCCGGGCCTCCGACTTGCGTCAGTGGCTTCGAGCCGAGGCACATGCGAATGACGTTGTGACGTTCTTGTCTCAACGAGTCGCGCCACTGCTCCAGGCCGTGGGCCGGTCTTGGGCTGAAGGCAATATTCAAGTCCGGCATGAGCACGCCTTTACGGAGGTGCTACAAGACGAGCTGCGCCGACTCCGATTGAACCATGTCCCCACGTCGCGCGCCGCGCCCATCGTTTTGGCCACGCTACCCGGCGAGCTGCACGCGTTGGGTGTTTACATGATCGACCTCATCACGGCATCCGAAGGCTTGCACACCCATACCCTTGGCGCGGACACACCCCTGGACGACATCGTCGACACCGTGCGCGATGTAGGAGCACATGCGGTTGCCATTAGTGTGTCGTCCAACATGAGTGGCACAGTCGTGGATCGTCAACTGAAGCAATTGCGAGCACAGTTGCCAAAAGAGATAGCACTCCTTGTAGGCGGTGCAGGCGTTGAACGCGCGCGCCGACGCCCGCGCGGCGTTGAGATGCCATCCGGCCTCCGAGGGTGGCAAGCATGGGTCCGCGCGTACCGAACGCCCAGGTCCAACTCATCACCCAGCAACTAGCGCAACAGCGGAACGTCACCCGGCCGCGCGAACACCATTTGAACATCGCTCAGGTAACGCTCGCGCAGCGATGCGTCTTCACGCTCAAAGACGCCTGACGAGTACGTCATGGTGTCGTCGAGGAACAACGCAAAGCACGCGTACGCGCTAGTCGTCCCCCGACCCCCACACCGTCTTGGCGGTGGGATCGTCAAGGAGGCGCTTTAGCGTGAGGAGGGCGCGGGTAAGTCGCGCGCCTGCAGCCTTCTCGGTGATGCTTAGAACCTTGGCCGCATCAGCGTAGGTCATGCCGTCGAATCGAATGAGGCGAATGATCTCGCGATGCGACGGCGACAGCGTTGCAATCATCGCCAGTAGCCGTTCCCGTTCTTCGTTGCGCTGCACCTCACCACTCGCTGAACACCACGACACGCGCAACGTCTCCTTGAGTTCTTGCTCGCGCCGCGCATCGCGCCTTTCACGTGTGAAGTGTTTGCCTGCATCGCGAATTCGGTTCTCCGCAATCTGCATGAGCCACGCGGCAAACGCGCCGGGCGTCTCGTACGTGAAGCGTTCGAGGCCCGCGGACGCCCCCGAGAGGGCTTCCTGGACGATGTCTTCAACGTCGAGTCGCGTTCGAAGAAACTCACCAAATCGAAAGGCTATCCAACGCTCAAGGCCAGGCCGCACCGCCGAAAACGCCTCATCGAGGGCGGCGCGGTCGCCGTTGCGCGCCCGGGCGAGCACCTCGGCAAGATTGGGGGGTTCGGAAATTAGACGAGACACCGGATGCGCAACTCTCCCCTGAAGATCGGGTCTGAATGGCGCTGAGAGTCTACCGCTGACCCCAATCCAGATCGAATCCGGGAAAAATCGGACTTGACCGTAGGGATGGCGCCGGCACGTCGCTCTTTCATCTAGGACCAAGGAATGCGCCATGAATGACCCCACCTCTTCTGAAGGCTCGGAAGCTCCAAACGGCAATGACGCGAATCCCGCGCCCAATGCAGGCTTGGGTACCGGACAGAGTGAAGAGGCCGATGCGCTCATCGCATTCTGCCTCGGCGAGTACCACGGTCGTGAAGCAGCCGGCGAGTCGGTCAATCCCGAGTCGTTTCGAACGCGACTCGGAAAGGACTTCTCACGTTTTCTCGACTTGCTCGCCGTGGACGCGCTCCTCGATGGCAGCGCCGACGATCCGTTGGACAAGTTGCCGCGCGACATGGGCCCGTACCGGCTCCTCAGGCGACTCGGTCGGGGCGCGATGGGCGTGGTGTATGAAGCGGTTCACCGCGACCTGGGTCGTCGCGCGGCGATCAAGCAGTTGTTCTTTCCTCAGGACGACGTTTTGCGCGGGCGTTTTCGTCGCGAAGCGCGAGCATGCGCGAGCATTCGTCATGACCACATCGTAGAGATCTTTGAAACCGGCGAGGCCGACGGACAGCTCTTCTACGCGATGGAGTTTGTCGAGGGACGCAGTCTTGCGGATGCCATCAAGTCGGTGAAAGACATCAAAGACCCCAAGGTGGTGGCCACGCAGTTCGCCAATGTCTCCGACGCGCTCCATGAATTGCACCTGGCCGAGATCGTTCACCGCGACATCAAACCGTCCAACCTGATTTACGACAGCAGGGGCCGCTTGATCTTGGCCGACTTCGGTCTCGCAAGCACGGCTGAATCCGACGCGTTGACTGCGACCGGCGAAGCACTTGGCACGCCGTTGTACATGAGCCCGGAGCAGATTCTGGCATCCCACGACGAACTTGACGGGCGCTGCGACATCTATGGTTTGGGCGTCACGTTGTTTGAAACGCTCACGGGTCGGCCGCCGTTTCAACCCGATAATATCCGCGCGCTCATCAAGCTTATCTCAAGCGAAAAGCCCCCCTCGCCACGTTCGATCAATCCAGACGTGCCGGAGCCCCTTGAGCGCATCATCTTGAAATGTATGGAGAAGGAACCCAAAGACCGCTATGCAACCGCCGCCGATCTCGCAAGCGACTTACGTGCCTATGTAGCAGACGAGACGGTAGAGGGTCGGCCGGTCACAGTGTGGCAGCACCGCTGGCGAGGGATTCGCAAACATCCCTGGTTGGCGGCGGCGTCCCTGCTCGCTGTGGCCGGCCTGTCGGCGCTCTTGATTACCAAGCCATGGGCTGAAACCACCGCCCTGCTCAACATCGCCAGCGTAAAGGGCGCCACCGTTAGCGTGAATGCCTCCGACTTTCAGGCCGTGCCCTACGAGGCGCGCATCGAACCGGGCGAAGTCAAGCTCGTACTCAAACTGGATGGCCACGACGACCTCAAGATCAAACCGTTCCCAGTAGAGGCAGGTGATAAGCACAAGTTGCAGTTCCTGGGCTTTTCCGTGCGGCGAGGTGCGTCACTCAAGGATCTGGACAAGATGGCCAAGGTCCATGGGTGGGACTCAGGACTTAAGATCGACACGCGGCGCGTGCTCGCACGTAGTCGCAGCGGCAGTAGCTACAAGGTGGCGCTGCTCTATCCCGTGGGCAATGTGCGCTCCATGGATATGAAGCACCTGCACGCGCAAATGGGCGACGACTACTTTGAAGAAGGGTCCATCCAAGTTCGCCGTGGCGGCGATGTACTATTCACCAGTGGTGAAGTCGAGAACATCAAGTGGAACGGCGTATTGCCCGACAACGTGATCGCCAAACTCAAAGCAGGTGATGAACTGACGTGGGGCTTCTACCCCGATGAGGGCGATCCCATTGTGACAACATGCCGTGTCGTCGAGCCCGATATCACCGAAGTGATGGCGCGACTCGACGCGTTCATCAATGACAAACGCGCGCCGCAACCGGCAGATGCCGCCGCCGTGTATCGCGCCAACGTACTCATCAAGAACGGACTGCTGAGCGGAGCACTGCGCGTCCTTGAAGATGCTCGCACGCAGGGCGTCACCTCGAGCCCGCTGGTTGCCACCGCGCTCAAGGTGCTGGAAACGATGCAGGGCGATGCGTTTCAGGGTCTTGAGGGGACCTCGCTGGTATTCGACCTCAAAGAGGCGCTAACCAAGCTCACGTCGGAACCGATGGACGAAGAACCGTCGAAGTAGCTTCGCGCGTCGCCCACTACTTGCGCGTGAGCAACATGTGCATGCGCCGGCCTTCCATGCGAGGCGGCTGCTCGACTTTGGCGATGTCTTCGAGCCGTTTGGCAACTTCATTGCAGTGCTTGATGCCCAACTCTTGGTGGGCCATTTCGCGGCCGCGGAAGAGAATCATGAGTTGCACCTTGTCGCCACGCTCCAAGAACTCGCGCGCCTTTTTGACGCGGATCTCGAGCATATGCGGGTCGGTTTTGGGACGCAGACGTACCGTCTTGAGCTGAACACGATGTTGTTTGGCGCGACTTTCGCGAGCCTTTTTGTTCTGCTCGTACTTGAACTTTCCAAAGTCCATGATCTTGCAAACGGGCGGGCTTGAGCGCGCATTCACTTCTACAAGATCGAGCCCGGCATCGCGGGCCATTCGCTTCGCTTCGTCCGTGGGGACGACGCCAATGTTCTGATCGTTTTGATCAATCAACCGTACTTGGCGTATGCGAATGCGATCGTTTACTCGCGGCCCACTGTCACGGGGCATCGAGCGGTCATAATTCCGATATCGAATCTGAAAATCCTCCTGGGATAAAATCGTGACTCGCAGCGGCACCTACCGCTGCGGCGCGGGCGACGACGTGCCGTCCGCGCCTCAAGTGTGCCATATCCGGGGCACGCGCGCACCCAGAACAGAGGGAAATCCGTATTCGTAGGGAAACGGAGCCGATCTATCTCAATCCTGCGGGTCGTTCCGGTCCCTCGAGCGGCAAAAGGACTTGAAAGCGGCTGCCCTTGCCAACGTCGGAGTCGAGTGTGAGGGACCCGCCGTGCTCTTCGGCGATACGGCGCGCAGTGGGCAGTCCCAGCCCGCTGCCTTCGGTGCGACTGCTGAAATACACTTCAAAGATGCGCTCTCGATCACGCTCGGGAATGCCGGGACCGGTATCGATGATATCGATGCGTGCGCTGTCGGCCACCGCGGCCGTGCGCACAATGAGTTCGTGCGGTCCCTCGGATCGTTCGTGCTTCTCCATGGCCTGAATGGCATTGAGTATGAGATTGAGCAATGCCTGTTTGATGAGCCGTTCGTCTAGCTGCATCATAGGCAACTCGCGATCTGGATAGAACGTGAGCACTACGTGGGCCTTCTTGGTTTCGGGACGCACAAAGGCCGTAACCTCGTCCACGATGCGATTCAAATCCGCACGCGCGAGGTCGAGCCGGCGAATGCCCGCGTAGCGCAAGAAGTCATCGAGGATCGACTCCAGCCGGCCCACCTCACGACGAATGGAGCGCACGCGACGCATGGTGCGGCGGGTACGATCGTCCCCATCCTCTTCGCCCTGCCAGTCTTCTTCGAGCAGTTGCAACGTGATGTTCATGGTGGAAAGCGGGTTACGAATCTCATGCACAAGCCCGCCGGCCACGGCTCCGAGAAACTCCAGTCCTTTGGCGGTCGGGCCCGCAGCGCGGTCATTGGGGTCGATCGAGTTCGTCATCGCCGCGCTACCCTACCAGCCAGGATCATGTCGCACGGACGCGACACGCGTTCACTCGCATGTTCATCGGCGTATTCATGGGAATCTCGATTCGGTTGGATGCGAATGTCAACCAGCGTGCCGAGATTGGCGGTATTGTCTAGGCCGTGGCCACCGAAGTCCTCCGCGTCCTGGACCGCACCGCCGAAGCCGGTGAACTTGAACATGTTGGTCGCATTTTGCGCCGCGGCGGGCTCGTCGCGTTCCCCACGGAAACAGTCTACGGGATCGCCGTTTCGGCGGAGATACCGGAATCGGTTAAGCGTCTATACGAACTCAAACAGCGCCCTGCCACAAAGGCGATGACGGTCATGGTCGCCGACGTTGCGCCGGTAAGAAAACGTTGCCCCAATCTTCCGCCCAAAGCGATTGAACTTATGCGCCGATTTTGGCCGGGCCCCCTCACCATTGTCTTGCCGGTTGAACATCCAGGTGGATCCCTGGAACACGCCGAAGGCATGGTGGGATTTCGTTTGCCGAGTCACCCGTTGGCGCAAGGTCTAGTCAAAGCCGCGCGTGTTCCGCTCTTGGTTCCAAGCGCAAACCTGTCGGGGCAGCCTCCCGCAACTACCGCCGACGAAGTGCTCGAACAGTTCCCTGACGCGCTGGATGTTGTCATTGATGGCGGTCGCGTTACCGGCGGCGTGTCGAGCACCGTTGCCCAAGTCGAGGGTGAAACCGTCACGGTCTTGCGCGAGGGCGCGATTCCCGAATGGCGCATCAATCAACCGCGCTGGGCCAATGTGCTCTTCGTGTGCGCTGGCAATACGGATCGAAGTCCCCTCGCCGCCGCCATCCTTCGACGCGCACTCGCCGCGCGCCTTGGTTGCAGCGAAGCACAACTGGCCGAACGAGGGTTTAGCGTGGCGAGCGCCGGCATGAACGAGTCGGCCAAACTTGGCCACCGCGCTTCACGACGCACGCGTCATGTGGCCCGCAATGCCGTCTCGCCGCCACTGGATCTCGGTGATCATCGCGCGCAACCGCTCACTGAGAAGCTCGTTGAGTGGGCCACGCGTATCTTCTGTATGGAGAAGGCGCAGCAAGAACAGATTCTGGCGTTCTTCCCCCACCGCGTTCGCGACGTGTTGTTGCTCGACCCCGAAGGCCAAGACATTGCCGATCCCGCGGGCCAGAGCTACGCCACCTATCACACGCTCGTACGCCGACTTGAGGCCGCTGCCACACTTATCGCGGGGTCGCTCGTTTCGTAGACATCTCGTAGACATCCCAGACGTAGACATCCCAGACGTAGACATCCCAGACGTAGACATCCCAGTCGTAGACATCCCAGTCGTAGACATCCCAGACAGAAGCTTGCCGTTGGATGCCTGCTGCGGGGTGACTATTGCTACACTTGACGCATGAAAGTCACGCCTCTCAAAGTCGCATTGGCCTCCGATCACGCTGCCGTTGTGGAACGCCAGGCGCTCGCAAAGCACCTCAAAGCTGCCGGCCACGAAGTGACCGACTTCGGACCCGACGACACCACGTCGGTTGACTATCCCGACTTCGCCGAACTCGTGGCCCACGCGGTTGCCGGCGAGGCGGTTGACTTTGGCGTTGTCCTTTGTACGACGGGCATTGGTGTGTGTATGGCTGCCAACAAAGTGGACGGGATACGCGCGGCCACGGTGAGCAATTCCTACACGGCGGAAATGACGCGTCGCCACAACAATGCCAACGTCATCTGCATGGGCGCGGGCATTCATGCCACCGCAGCCATCATTCGCGCGGTTGATGTGTTTCTTGCGACATCGTTTGACGGCGGGCGCCATGCGCGTCGCGTCGAAAAGATCGACGCAATCCAACGTCGAGCGCCCGCGGCAAGCGACGCGTAGTAGAAACTCAAACCGTGTCTTCTATTGTTCGCGCACGATTCGAGTCCGAAGGTTGGTCCTACATTCGACCCGGTTCCGCACCGAACGCGCCGCTGCTTGTTGCGATTCACGGTTACGCGCAAGAACTGACCTCGTGGCTTGACTACGCGGTGTCGCTGGTGGATGAATCCTGGACGGTCTTGGTTCCCGCCGGTCCTTCGTCCTTCTATGTGCGCTCGAAAGCGGGCGCGGGCACCAATAAGCGGGGCGTGGCCTACGGATGGGTCGCCCACCGTGACCGCACCGCCACCGACCAACGGAACGCGGCGTTCATTGCTGCTGCTATGGGCGAAGTCGCCCGCACGACGGGCAAGGACGCCGACCGCGTATCCATGATTGGCTACAGTCAGGGTGTCGGTGTCGCGATGCACGCAGCACAGTCACTCGCTACGTCGCCCGTGGCGTTTGTTGGGCTCGCGGGCGGCGTACCCAAGGACGCACGCGCGGCGTGCGCAGCGCTCCGCGGTGTGCCCACGTTGTGGGTCAGCGGCACGAAGGACGCGTCGTATCCACCCGACTACATGCACGCGCTGGTGGACGATCTCGAATCTGCCGGCCTTGCGATCACCCATCACGCGATTGAGACGGGCCACGACGTCTTGGAGCCGGCGCGATCTATGGCCAGGGAATGGCTTCTTAGCCCGGACTATTCATGAAGCGCGCGTCGATGAGCCTCCAGGCTCGCGCCCGGCTGCCCTTTGCCGTCAAAACGCAGTACCGCTCCGCGCCACAGTTTGTTCTCGCGAAGGATTCGGATTCAAGGTCGAAGCGGTGGTTCTGAGGCGATGCCAAAAGCATCGTCGAACGGTTCTCCGCAAAGAGATTGGATTTGAAGACCAGCGAGAACCGCGCGATTCACTTCAATTCATGAATAGTCCGGGCTTGCCCACTTGGAAAGTAGGGCCAGCTACCTTCGGCGATAAGATCACCCCGCACATGACCGCGGCGTCGTCGCATCTGGGTGGCATTTGCCGCGTCCAACCGACGGGGATTCCTCACGGGGATCATTCGCTGGCGTCCGGTCAGGAAGGAGGCCCATGCGAATCGCGGTTCCGAAAGAGACATACCCGGGCGAGTCGCGCGTTGCCGTGACGCCCGATGTCGTGAAACGGTTGGTGCGCGAGGGCCATTCGGTTGTCGTCGAGAGCGATGCGGGCGCGGCGGGTGGCTTCCTCGATGGTGCGTACGTCGATGCGGGCGCAACGATCGCGACGTCGCCTACGCAACTGGTTGAGAACGCCGATGTCATCGCACACATCCATCCGCCCAAGCCCCTTGAGATTGGGCGCATGCCCTTGGGGTCGCTCGTTGTGTCGTTCTTATGGCCCACGGCGAATGAAGCAATCGTGCAATCCCTTTGTGATCATCGCGTAAACGCGTTTGCGATGGATCGCGTGCCGCGCATCACCCGCGCGCAGTCCATGGATGCGCTCAGTTCCATGAGTACCATTGCGGGCTATCGCGCCGCGCTGATTGCCGCGCAACACTTGGGCAAGTTCTTTCCCATGTTGATGACCGCCGCAGGGACCATCCCTCCCGCGCGCGTCGTGGTGATTGGCGTGGGCGTTGCCGGACTCCAGGCCATCGCAACGTGTCGTCGTCTCGGAGCCATCGTCGAGGCATCCGACATTCGACAAGAAGCCTTGGAGCAAGCGCGCAGCCTGGGTGCAGAAACCATCGACGTTGAACTGGGCGAGAGCGGCGAAGGCGAAGGCGGCTACGCGCGCGAGTTGTCCAAAGAAGCACGCGAACGCCAAGCCGCAAAGCTCGCGGAACGCATCCGTGTTGCCGACGCCGTGATTACAACGGCGCTCGTGCCGGGTCGCCCCGCGCCTCGGCTTGTCTCCACCGATGTCGTAGACTCCATGAAGCCCGGTTCTGTACTGATTGATCTCGCGGCAGAGGCGGGCGGAAACTGTGAGCTGACCGAAGCGGGGAAAGCGATCGAGCGGAATGGCGTAACGATCGTGGGGTTGGTCAATTTGCCCGCCACCATGGCTTCTGATGGCAGCCGCATGTATGCCAAGAACATCCAGGAGATTGTGCGCCACTTGACACCGCCCAAAGGCGAGGCCGACGAGTCACCGACAGGTGTGCACATCGATTTCGACGATGAAATCACAGCGGGTTCGATCTATGTCTACGACGGTAAGGTTCGGCGCGCGGACGCCGACAACAAGGAGCAAACGCCAGTGACGCGCAGTGAGACTGAGAGTGTGGGAGAGGGCGCATGACATTCACGATCGCGATTCTCGGCAGTGAACTGACCTACATCTTTATCTTTGCGCTCGCGGCGCTACTTGGCTTTGAGATTATTACCAAAGTGCCTGCTACGCTCCACACGCCTTTGATGAGCGGCAGCAATGCCATCTCCGGCATCATTTTGGTGGGTGCGATTGTGGTGGCCGGCATGACGCAGAGCACGTTCGGCACGATTTTGGGCGTACTGGGCGTGATACTCGCAACCATCAATGTGGTCGGCGGCTTTCTGGTCACCGACCGCATGCTCAAGATGTTTAAACAGAAGAAAGCGCCCAAGGCCGCGGGCAAGAAGGGCGGTGATGCGTGAGCACCGCCCTTGTAGGAATCGTGTACCTGCTCTCCTGTGGCTGCTTCATCTTTGGGTTGAAGCGCTTGGCATCACCCAAAACGGCGCCTGCTGGAAATCTACTCGGCGCCTTTGGCATGGTGTTGGCCGTGGTCGCCACCATCGTGACGTGGAAGACCACGGGCGATGGCGAGCGTGTCACTCATAACCTCGGATGGATCTTGGCGGCGTTGGCCATTGGCGCCGTGATTGGCGTGCTGCTCGCCACGCGCATTCAGATGACCGCGATGCCTCAACTGGTGGCCGCCTTCAATGGTTTTGGTGGCATGGCGAGTTCGCTCGTCACGCTGGGCGCCATTGCGCATACGGATCCGAGTTCGCCGTTCAACGCTGTGATTGCCGCGATTGGCGTGTTGATCGGAGGCATTACGTTTTCGGGCTCTGCGATGGCCTTTGGCAAGCTGCAGGGGATCATCAATACCGCACCGGTTACGTTTTCCATGCAGCGGGTCGTGAATGCGGGGCTCATTGTGCTCGGCATCGTGTTTACGATTCTCTACGCCAACAACAATGGCGGCGCTGTGTGGCCGTGGTTGATTTTACCGGTCTCCTTGATCCTGGGCGTAACGTCCACACAACCCATTGGCGGGGCCGACATGCCGGTGGTTGTGGCGCTGCTCAATAGCTTTTCCGGTATCGCCGCGTCCATGGCGGGCATCGCCACGGGCAATGAGATTCTCATTGTCGCCGGTGCACTGGTTGGCGCTTCGGGTTTGATCCTCACGCACATCATGTGCAAGGGCATGAATCGTTCCCTCGCCAACGTGCTGTTTGCGGCCTTTGGAACAGGCGATGACGGTGCGGGCGCGGCTGCAGGTGGCGGCGAAGCACGCACGGTGCGCAACTACACGCCGGAGGACGGGGCCATTTTGCTCGCCAATGCGCGTTCCGTGATTGTGGTTCCGGGGTACGGCCTCGCGGTGGCTCAGGCCCAACACACGATTCGCGAACTTGCCGACCTGCTCATCGAACGTGGCGTAGACATGAAATACGCTATCCATCCGGTAGCGGGACGCATGCCGGGGCATATGAATGTGTTGCTGGCCGAGGCCAATGTCCCCTACGACCAACTGCTGGATATCGATGAGGTTAACCCCCACTTCGAAAGCGCCGACGTCGCGTTGGTGGTGGGCGCCAATGACGTGGTGAACCCGGGAGCGCGCACGGACACCAACTCCCCGATCTACGGCATGCCCATTTTGAACGCCGACAAGGCCCGAAACGTCATCATATTGAAAAGGAGTTTGGGAACTGGCTTTGCCGGGACGCAGAATGAACTCTTCTTCAACGACAAGACCATGATGCTCTTCGGCGATGCAAAGAAGACGCTGACGAGCCTCGTGCAAGAGGTAAAGGCGCTGTAGCCATGTCCTTTCCGGACAAATCCGAAGCCGACGCTCCTTGGTCCTGCGAAGACGGGTCCTGGGATGAAGGTCTGTGGACGCCTTGGATGGGCGACGGCGAGGATGACGAGTACGAGGAAGACGAAGAACCCGGCGAAGACGACGACTGGGAATGGGAGTACGACGACGACGACGAGGACGATGAGGAAGAGGACGCGGAGGATTCGGACGACGACGAAGACGAAGCTGTTGAGGGCGATGAAGAAGACGGTGACTACGAAGGCGATGACGATGAAGAGGATGACGACGAGTGGGAGTATGAAGACGATGAGGATGAGGTAGACGGCGACGAAGAGGCTGAAGATGAAGATGTGGACGCAGAAGACGAAGAGTGGGAATACGACGATGAAGACGAAGTGGATGATGAGTTAGCAGATGAAGATGACGTCGATGAGAACACGAATAAGGACGCGGCCTCCAGTTCTTCGGACGACCCTCGCGAGCTAACGGCATCTGCGGCGAAGAACAGGGAGGATGCAAGCGTGCTACCTCGCGCCGACGAAGCCGCGCCGCCCCCCACAGAACCTGCGCCACATGACGTGGAGGATGGAACCGAACAAAAACGCATTGATACACGCGCCGAGCATGGCCGAAGCGGCGAGTTGGACGTGCTTGCGCTCGAACCATCAGACACCATCGACGATACGGTGCTCAACGTAGACGCGGACGATGAGGAAACCGAGGTGCTGCCGAATACCCTGGGTGCAATGGAGCCTGCCGCCGATGCAGTGATAGAACCCGACGAGTCGACTGATATCAACGTCGAGGAGAAATCTGATTCTGCCGAGGACGAAGCGCTTGCTCTCGATGAGACGTCCGGCGGTGCAATCACCACAAACGAAGAAGCGCCACTTCATATTCCGCTAAGCGATGAGCCCGCCTCCACGCCTACATCCACGACACGCACAGGGATCGACCGACAAGTGCTTTGGCTCGCGGGCACGCTGGTGGCGCTGCTGCTCTTGGTGCTGCTGCTAAACCACCTAAAATCTAAGCGAGCTCAAGCACCTCTAAAAGCGGGCGCTCCCGCTGCGCTTCAATTAACGGGTCGCGTCCCCCGCATGGTGCGGGTGGGCAAACCGTTCCGCGTACGTCTTGCCGCGACGAACATAGGGGCGCACCCCCTTGATGATCATGAGATCATTGTGCGGGTCGACGATGTATTTCGGATGGCAGAAAAAACGGGCAACAAATCGGTCATCAAGACGCTCGATACGGGCGATCACCGCATCGTCGAATTCATTTTGATTGCCACAAGGCCCGGCGCTCACAATTTCGACGCGGTAACGCACGATAAACGAGGTAGTGCATGCGCCGGTCGGTTGTTTCGAATCGACGCGATACCTCAAGGTTCTACGATCGAACTGGACGAGCGCGAAATGAAGGGGACGCCCTTCGCGCTAACGCTGAATACTCGAGCACCTGAGTTCGGACGCGTCAAAAAGTCTTTTGTCGTGCACGCGCAGATTCAAAACACCGGGAACGGCGTGCTCGAAGATCTCATTGTCTCATTCTTTCCCTTTGACGGTGTAAGCCGCGAGGACAACGCTCAGATGCGCTACATGGTTTCAGATCTGAGCCCCGGTCAAAAACTAGATTTCAAGGCAGCCTTCAGCGCCGATGTCCCTGGAGAACGACTGGTTCGCGTCTCAGTTCGCGATCGGAACAACTGGACCGCGGCGACCTCCCATCAAATCATCGAGATCCGATAGCCGGTCAGGGCAGGAAATGCCATCGCTAATGTGCCAACTGCTCCTTCGCCCGCTTGACGAAGATCTCACGAGACGGGCGCGCGAGGCCTGGTCGATACCCTTTGACAAGTTCCGGTCGATGGCGGAGGAATACGGACCAGGCTTCCTTGCGCACGTTTTCATCGGCATCATCGAGCCGCTCGGCGCACGCGATGAGTAGCGGCAAGATGGCGCGACCGCCGGCAATGGTCCTGCATGCCCGTTCGCGTGTAGGTGCATGAGCGTGGGCTAGTAGGTGCGTCAACTCGGCGACGAATGCACCTCGCAAGTTCCAGTGAGCGACTTCGTCCATCGCCGACAAGCGCGGAACATCGGATTCACTGGCCATCAATGTCTTCAGTTGCGTGTCGCTAGCGTCAAGTACCCGTGAGAGCCCGGCCAACAATGCCCGATGCACCGCCGGCGCATCCTGTCGAATGACCTTGAGCCTCTTGATTGCTACCGCGCACCCCCACGTGCCATGTTCCTTGGCCATGGCCGCAACGCGCTTGGCCGCGGTGCGCAACGCCCGCTTGCGATCGGCGTCGAGCGCCCCGCGCAGCTCGTCAAATGCGGGAGCCAGAAACGTCGCAACCGATTCGCCGCACGGGGCCATGTCGGCAAAGACCCATGCCAGATCCGGCGGGATCGTCGCTTTGTCATTGTCAAGCCGCGCGCGGAGCACACGCGAGAATCGTTCCAGCGCTTTCGCTGCCGAAGGTGCCCACGAATCGTCGGTACAACGCTTCACCGCGTGAAGCGCATGCTCACAGTGACCGCGGGTGAGGGCGGCTGCTACGTAGGCCTTCAGCACGTCCAAACGCTCACTAGCAAAGGGATCGTCATCGCTCAACAACGGCGGCAAACATGCATCGAGCAGGCGCTCGGCTTGTTTGCGTGCGTCGCCGCGTTCTTGATCGCTTGAATCGGTTCGTTTCGCGCGCCCAAGCAGCGCCATCGCTTTAGAGAGTGCTTGTCGCCGAAGCGCGCGCACGCGGCGCCACGCAAGCACGCGATCACCAGGAATGAGGTCCCGCGCCTTGGCATACCCGTCGGCGGCTTCGTCGAGCGCATCATCGCGAAGTTTCCGCACGGCTCGAATCTCGGGATGACCCGGAGGCAGAGCACGCAATGAAATGCTCAGAAACGCCGCTTCGCCATCGCGCCAGCGTGCCGCCAATGCCAAACGTGTGGCATTACGCACAGCCGTGCCGTCGCGAGACGTCCACCACGGCTGTCCGGTGGGCACATCTTCGTCATCAACCAAGGTGGCGAGATAAGCGAGGGTTCGATGCAAATAGGGGGTGTTGAGGCTTGCACGAGGTGTCGGGCGAAACTCGGGATAGGGGTCGGCATCCGAGATCACGCGAAAGTGCGCTACATCGATCCCGGGAGCGGGCGACGCGAGCACCTGTTTGCCCGAAGCGATGTAGGCGGCGGCCAATGCGCGCGGCGTCGCCAGGCCCGACGCTGAAAGATCATCCTCAATCGTGGAGACGCGCCGCGACCATGCCCTTTCTGAGGGGTACACGCCGTTGCTCTTGCGTCCAATCAACGCCGTTGACTGTTCAAAGAACCACAGCGAGCCATCGGGAAAGACCTCGAAGAATGTGCGCAGAAACGCCGCGTAGAGCGGCGCGGGCATAGCGTGAACGGGCACCCACTGACACACAATACCGTCCGGTGCCAAGCGTTCGTGGCACAGCTCATAGAACTCGCGCGTATAAAAGGGAAGCCCGTGGGGACTGTAGGGCATGAGCGGTTCAAGCGTGATCACGTCCAGGGGTGTGTCACGCAACAAAAGGGCATTGCGACCGTCGTCTTTCACAATACGTGTTCGCGAATCGGCGAGCACGTTTCGATTCACGTGTTTGAACGCATCCGCGGCTTCGAGCACACTCGAACTCAACTCGACAACCGTAATCTCTTTGACGTCGTCGTGCATGGCCACGGCACCTGCGGTGGTGCCCGTCCCAAATGCAATCACCATGGTGCGCGCGGGCGTTGGTGCCAACAGACACGGCAAGTGACCGAGCATACGCATGTAGCGATAACTCGCGCCGGTCGCGGCGGCAGGAAAATCATCGGTGTAGAGATAGCGCTCGCCGCCCGGGAGGTCCACCACGCTCACCGTGGTGGTTGCATCGGTCGATACCGACGTGAGCGCGCGTCCATCGCGACCTTGCATGACCGCGGAATGCGTGACGAGCGTTTCGGCATTGGTCATTGGCAGAGGTATCAAAATCGCAACCACACCCGCGAGCGCAAACGCAAGACGAGGAACGCGATCGCGCACCACCAACAGAAACGCTACGAGCAACGCAAGGCACGCAATCGCGGTCCACGTCGCCAATACGCCTTTCCAGGGCACAAGCACAAACGTACACAGTAGTGGCGCTGTAACCGTGCCCAGGCTGTTGAAGAGGTACGTGGATCCAACGGCGTCTCCCGGCGAGGCACCGTCCGCTTCGGCGATGCGAACACACACGGCAAATGTGGCCCCGAGTACGAATGCGGGCAAGAAGAGTAAGCACGCCGCGCCAAGCGTGGCCGAAACGCCAAGGGCGCGAGCAATGTCGGCGGGTGAACGCACGGTCGCGAATTGATCGGCTTTGATTCCGCGCATGATGGACTCGAACTGCGGCATCAACACATAGACCGCGACGAGCGCCAATGCGGCGTAGAGCGCCAACAGGGCTGCAAGCGTTCGACGTGGGCGCTTGGTGCGCGTGGCCAGCGGACCAATCACCAAACTGCCGAGCCCGAGCCCGGCGATGAACACGCCGAGCATAGCGGTGAATGCGGTGGTGAATCCCTCGAGGAAAAACACCAAGATACGAAAGCCCGCAAGTTCACATCCAAGTCCAATGAATCCGCAAAGAAACGCCAGAATGCGCGCGTCCCAAGGCGACCGACCGGATGCAGCTAATGGTTCTCGCGTGGCGGTGGGGTTTGCGTTTCCATCGTGCGCCGTCAGGGACACGATGAATGCAAGGGCCGCGGCAAGCAGGCCCAAGGCGATCCCCATCCAAAGCACGATGGGCACGCCGAAACGCTCCATGACAACCATGCCCGAGACAAAGCACCCCGCCACCGCGCCCACCGTATTGATGCCATAGAGCGGCGCCGTAGACCGCCCGGCCATGCCCCGCTTGGTTTGCCATGCCACGACCATGGCGGGCAGCGTTGCGCCGAGCAGGAAAGCGCAGGGCACGACAACGATCGCCGCAACAAGCAAACGCAAAGGCATATGCATCCACGCGCCACCGCCGGATGCAATCGATACATACACCGACGAAAGCAGCTTGATGATCCATGGCGCCAGCAACGCAAGGAGGGCCGCCCCCACTTCACAGCGTGCGTAAAGGCGTAAGGCCTCGCGCGGTCCGGATTGATCGACGCGCGGTCCTGCCCAACGCGCTCCTACGCCCAGCCCGCCCACAAACAGCGCCAACAAAATTGCTGACGTGACCGCGGTATGGCCCAGCACCAAGAGCAATTGACGCGACCAAACGATCTCGTACGTGAGTCCCGCAGCACCGGACAAGAGAAACGCCAGCAGGAGCAGGGCGCGATAGCCTCGATGGGGTTTGGATGAAGAAGTCGATGCTTCGCTTGTGAACTCGCTCGTCACCGGGCTATCGTCTCACGCCCCGACAACTCCCACAATCGGAGACTCCTTCAAATCGTCACTTGAGAATTGGAGACCCATGGATCGCGTTCTCTTTGCCTGTGTCCACAACGCCGGTCGCTCCCAGATGGCGGCGGCCTGGATGCGCTTATGTGCCGACCCCAAGCGTGTACACGTGCTTAGCGCCGGAACGAATCCGGGCGAACACGTGCATCCCGTGGTGGTGGATGCCATGGCCGAAGTGGGCGCCGACCTAAAGGCCATCAAACCCATACGCCTCACCGCCAAGTTGGCAGGCGACGTAACCACGTTGATCACGATGGGCTGCGGCGAAGCGTGTCCCGTGATGCCGGGTGCCGAGGTCGAGGACTGGCCGCTGCGCGATCCCAAAGATTTGCCGCTGGTATTCGTGCGCGCCATACGAGACGTCATTCGCGACCGCGTCTACGACCTCGCTACGCGCAAGGGTTGGCTTGCCGAAGAAGTTGAAAGTAATTCTTAATCGTCAATCGCGGACGTGACGATTCGCAAACGGGTACTTGGCGGACGTATCTCGTTGCGCTCGGAGTTTTGCTACTCGCCCATCATGTCTAGGGCGCGCTGCGCAAGACGAATGGTCTTGAGGCGTTCGCGAGAACGGCGACGGCGGCGCTCGCTGGGCTTCTCGTAGTAGGCGTGGCGCTTGAGTTCGCGAGTGATGCCCTCGTTGTTGCAAAGCTTGCGAAGGCGACGAAGGGTCTTATCGAGCGCCTCGTTAGACTTTGACTGAACACGTATGGCCATGCGGACTCCACCAACTCTTTCTGATCTGCGATTCGACGGACTTGCGATTCGACCGACTTGCGATTCGACCGACTACGTGCCCGTCATACAAGAATCGTGCGCCCCAGGGCACACAAGCGCGAGAGCGTAGACGGCAAGTGGGGCTCGGACAAGACCCGCCTGGTGTCGCCGCCTCGATTTTCATGACAAATTCGTGACGCGCTGAGAGCCGAGATGCCCGGAATCCTGCCGCGAAGCACCGAAACAGAGGCCTTTCGATAACCGATCTGAAAGGGGGGGTACGGACCCTTCGTCCAAGCGACAGCGTCGTGCGGAGGAATTCCGCGCCTCCG
This sequence comes from Planctomycetota bacterium, assembly GCA_965222115.1. Classification (GTDB taxonomy): domain Bacteria; phylum Planctomycetota; class PLA2; order PLA2; family JAEUHO01; genus CBDCTJ01. The sequence goes on from CBDCTJ010000003.1 coordinate 431,809, forward strand.
GCGGGTCGAGCGGCCTCATGGGAGGGGTCGCTTGCATTTCCGCCTGCGCTACGAACGATGGCCGTCGCCTCGGCGATGGCTGCCCATCCGCTGCCGGCCCCATCCTTGCGATGACCCGGTAAGACCATTTGCCCAATCCCAAGGGAGAAGATCGCATGCAGCGTCTTCGTCATTCGATGCCCGGCTCTTCTCGTTCCTCCTCGCCAGATAGAGACGAACTTGGAAACAAGCGCAGGTCTGGATGGGCCGCGCTCGCCCTGGGGATTGTGCTCGCCTTGCTGATCGGCGTGGCGCCAAGCTTCGTGTCGCACACAAGCACGTCGCCGGATTCGGCCTTCGCCGCCGACCCGGAAGAGATCGTCACCATCAACGCCACCGAAACGGTCAAGATGGAGGACTTCCTGGCGCTGGTCAGCAAGTCGCTCGACACGCCCCTGGTCTGGGACCCCACCGAACGCAATATCAAGGGCAAAGCCATCAAGGGTGGCATTCGACTCACGTCCAAGCGCAAGCACCTCTTCGGCATCGTACGCGCTCTACTAACATTTTACGAACTCGCGATGATTCCCGTGGGTCCCGGCGAATACCAGGTGCAGCTCATCATCGACACCAAGCAGCAAGGTCGCATTCTGCGCCTCAAGCCGGAATACGTAAACGTGACCGACGAGAACGTTGGAAGCCTCGCCAATGAGGATGGTCGCTTCATCACGACCACGATCAAGGTCGAGAACATGTCCGAGTTACAGAATGCGCGCAATGCGTTTTCGCGCATCTCGTCCCAAAACCTTGGGCAAGTCACGGAAGTCCCCCAAGCCAAAGCCTTCGTGGTGACCGACTTTGCGCCCAACGTGGTTGCCATCTATCGCCTCTTGAAGGAGATGGACGTGCAGCCCGAAGGGAAAGAGATTCGCGCCGAGTACCGCGCGTTGCAGCACGCGACGGCGGATGAGATTGAGCCCATTCTTCAGGACCTCTTCACCGGCAACACCCGCCCCGGCGCCAGTAACACACGCCCCAACCGTCCACGCTCACCCAATAACCGTGGCTCCACATTCGTGGATGAAGATCCCGAGCCGCAGATCATCGGCGACGCGCGTACAAATCAGATCATCATTTGGGCCACCAACGACGACATTCAATCGATCCTCGAGGTCATTGACCGCCTCGACCAAGAGACGTTTCTGCCACAAGACAAAGTCCACGTCATCAAACTCAAGAACTTGGAGGCGGTGGAAACTGCCGATGTGCTTACGCAGTTGATCGAGGCCGCGAGCATCTTTGGTACCGATCAAGCGGTATCGGGCCGTTCGGGCAATCAGGGCCGGGCCAACGCAACCGGACGCGTGGGCGACGTGAACGATCCGCGCCTTCAGCCCAAGCCCGCCGTGGTTGCCGACGAGAAGAGCAATAGCCTCATCGTCGCAGGCACCAACAAGCAGTTTGAAGAGATCAAGCGCGTTGTTTCGCAGATTGACGTGCAAAAAGATCAGGTGCTTATCGAGGCCGCGCTCGTCGAGCTCACGCTGGATGATGCGTATACACTCGCATTTGAACTTGGCGCCGCCGACGACAATGGCCTTGTCAATAACGACGCTGCTAGCGCGTTCGGATTCACCTCCTACGGCCAGACGACGTTTGCCGACAAGAACGGCGACACGTTCTTTACCGACCGCATTCCGCCCTTCGTGGACGACGGCACCATCGCCGCGCCACGTGGCTTGGTGGGCGGTATCTTCGCCTTTGGTCAAGTGCCGTTGATCATGAACTTGCTCAATCGCGTCCAGCGCAGCCGTATCTTGCAGCTTCCCAGCATCTTGACCGCCGATAACGAACCGGCCGAAATGGAAGTCAAAGACGAGCAGGCCTATTCATCGTCAAACGCCAGTCAGGGCGGCGCGGTTGGCAGTGGCCTTGGTGGCTTTGAGGAAGCGGGTACCACGCTTCGCATCTCGCCCCACATCGCTGATGGCAACTACTTGCTACTCAACATCTATCTGGAGGTTTCGGCTTTCGTCGGTGAACCCCGCACGCTGCCAAGCGGTGACGTGATTCCTGCCGATAAGATTCGTCGTACGTTGCAGACCGCCGTCAACTGCCCGGATCGCCACACAGTGGTTCTCGGTGGATTGATGGGCAAGAACCAAACCAGCACATTGGAACAGGTACCCGGCGCGGCCGACTTGCCTTTGATTGGCGAACTCTTCAAGAGCACCAACAAGCGAGACCGCGATACGAGCCTCTTCCTCTTCGTAACGCCCACCATCATGACCGGCAAAAACGCCTTCGACGTGCTCGACATTGAGTCGTGCCGTCGCAAGCAGAAGGCCGATGAGCTGATCGGCTACACCGAGATCTACAACTCCCAGTTCGTGGGTTGCGAACTGCAAGACGGGGCCACCGGCCAGTACAACAAGAAGGGTGACAAATGCGGTTCGTGCAACAACCGTAACACTGGCTCGAATGCTGCGACGGGTTGCGGCTCCTACGGCACCATACCGCGTCCCTCGATTGTGCCCGGCTCCGGAAGTGCATCAGACCGCATGGAACGGGTGGGCCTCCTTGAGACCACACGCTTTTCCGGCTTTAGCCGCAAGCGCCTCAACGCAGAGAGCGCCGCACGCCGGGCAGTCTTGCGCGGTTCCGCGGGACGCAGCAGCTCGAAGGCTGCGCCCAGTGACCGCAATGCGGCAGCACGCGCTGCGCTTCGTCGTCGCGCCCTGCGTTCCGGCACCCCGAACGTTGTCCCGGTCGGCGCACGCTAACAAGTGGGTTCCTGCGCCACGCGCAGGCGACATCGCAAGGGACATTGACCAAGAGTTGAACGTCCCCTCGGGTCGATTGCTCGGGTAAGATCTCGGCATTCGTCGTGAGTAGATGAGCGTCTCGGTCGTCTCATACGACATATCCATCCGGCAAATTGTCGGGAGCCAGGGCGCGCGTGCGCCCACATATTTGGCGCCCACGTATCGGGCGCCCACATATTGGGGTCGACCGCGTGCACAACCCGCTGCTTCAGGTCCTGCGCGAGAAGAAACTTCTCAGCGACGAAGATATTGAGAAGGCCCTCGAGCAAGAGCGCGAAACCGGTGCACCACTAGACCGCGTCCTTCTCAGCAAAGGCATGGTGAGCGAACACGATCTGCTCAAGGCCATGTCCGAGTCGCTGGCGATGACCTACGAGGAGCGACTTGAGGACGCATCAGTCCCCGACGCATTCCTCAATCGCGTGCCCGTCCAGTTCGCACGCAACTACTACCTCATCGGCCTCGAACAACAAAACGGATCGAGTCGTAATGGAACCATGCGGGTAGCCACCGCGAATCCGCTCGACGCCTACCCCATGGACGACCTCGCGGCGATGCTCAACATGGAGCTCGACCCCGTTCTTGCGCCGCGTACTGAAATTACGAGTCTTATCAACAAGGCCTACCGCAATCGACAAGACATCGTCGAGGAGTCGGTGGGTGATTTTGACGACGCCGATCTTGAGAGCGTTGCCGAGGGCCTTGACGATTCCGAAGACATTCTTGATGTGGCCAACAAGGCCCCCATCATCAAGCTTGTCAATATGCTCTTCTTCCAAGCGCTCAAGATGCGCGCTTCGGATATTCATCTGCAGCCCTACGAAGATCGCTTGCAAGTGCGTTATCGCGTGGACGGCATTCTTTACGACATGGAGTCGGTCCCGAAGAAACTCCAAGACGCGGTTACGAGCCGTCTCAAGATCATGAGCAAGCTCGATATTGCCGAGCGCCGCTTGCCACAGGACGGTCGTGCTTCTCTGCGACTGGGCGACGCGGAAGTCGATGTGCGTGTGTCCAGCGTGCCCACCAATCAGGGCGAACGCTTGGTGATGCGTCTGCTCGATAAGACGGCGCGCCTTTACGAGTTGGAAGAGATCGGCCTCATTGAAGGCAACTTGGAGATGGTCGAACAGTACGTTCACTACAATCACGGCATTGTGTTCGTCTCGGGGCCTACCGGTTCGGGTAAGACCACCACGCTCTATTCGTGCCTCACGCGTATCAATTCAACCAAACTCAATGTGATGACGATCGAGGATCCGATTGAGTATCACTTGGGTGGTATTAGCCAGATTCAGGTGAACGAGAAAAAGGGCCTTACCTTCGCCTCCGGCCTGCGTTCACTTCTGCGACAAGACCCCGACATTATGATGGTGGGTGAGGTGCGTGACGTGGAGACGGCGCGCATCGCCATTCAAGCCGCGCAAACCGGCCACTTGGTGTTTAGCACCATTCACACCAACGACGCCCCCACAGTCACCACGCGTTTGCTGGATATTGGCATCGAGCCCTACCTCGTCGCCTCGTCGGTCGTAGTCGCCATCGCCCAGCGCCTCGTGCGCCAGGTGTGTAAGGATTGCCTTGAGCAGTACGACCCCAATGAAGAAGACCTCTTCCAGCTGAAGCAACTCGGCATCGATCCCGATGAGCTAGGCGACGGGAAACTCGTGCGCGGCAAGGGCTGCGGCAACTGCTTTGGCAGCGGATATCACGGCCGACTTGGTATCTACGAGATCATGCCTATCGACGACGAGGTGCGGCATCAGATCGTGGAACGCGCGAGCGCCAGTGCCATCAAACGTGGCCTGATTGATCGCGGATTCCGGACGTTGCGCATGGACGGCTCACTGAAGGTCAAGCGCGCCATGACCACGCCGGAAGAGGTCTTGCGCGTGACGCAACTTGATGTGATGTAGCAGCACCACCCCGAGCGAATCAAACGGCCAAGGAGCACACCCTCATTCATGCCCGTCTATGACTACAAAGGCCTGACCCCAGCAGGCTCCATCAAGACCGGCATTGTGGACGCCGATTCGCCTCGCGAAGCGCGCCTCAAGCTGCGCCAGCAAAACGTCATGGTCACCAAGATCGACGAGCGTAGTGCCGCCGTCCGACGTGACAAGAAGAAAGAGAAGATTCTCGATTTCAGCCGCTCGCTGAAGGGTAAGAACGAAGTGCCCATGTACACGCGCCAGTTGGCCACACTGTTGGCGGCGGGCATTCCGTTGGCGCAAGCACTCAGTGCCCTGATCGAGCAGTGCGGCACGCCCGACCTGGAAGCGGCGTTTCGCGACATTCGCGAAAAGATTACGCAAGGTAACTCGTTCGCCGAGTCCCTGGCGTTTCACCCGGGCTACTTCAGCGACCTCTACGTCAATATGGTGAAGGCCGGTGAAGCCGCCGGAAGCCTCGACATGGTGCTTCACCGCTTGGCCGACTACCTGCTTCGTCAAGCCTCCATCCGTAACCGCATCGGTGCGGCCTTGGCCTATCCGGTGGTGATGATTTTCATCGGCATCATTATCGTCATCATCTTGATGGTCTTTATCGTTCCAAAGGTACTGAAGGTCGTTGAGCGCAGCGGACAATCGGTGCCACTTCCCACACGTGTTCTAAAGTGGTCGGCCGACTTTCTCGGCAAGTACTGGCTGTTTATGTTGGGCGGCGTCGTGGCGCTCATGATCTTGCATCGCATGTTCATGCGACGCGACGAGTACGCGTACCGCGTAGACAAGTTCAAACTCAAGCTCCCCGTCGTTGGGGAGCTCTTTCGCAAGTCGGCCGTTAGCCGTTTCGCAGTAGCGATGAGCACTCTGCTCAAGAGCGGTGTGCCGGTCATCGATGCGCTGCGTATCGTGAAGGACATCGTGGACAACCGCGTCATAGCGCGCGTCATCGACACGGTGCAAAAGCGCATCGTGGAAGGCACCGACATCGCCACACCGCTCAAGAAATCGGGGGTGTTCCCGCCGGTCGTGGGTTACATGGTGTCCGTGGGCGAGCAGACGGGTGAGCTTGAGGGCATGCTGGATCAGGTCGCGGCGGCCTACGATGAAGAGGTGTCCGTACAGACGCAGAAAGTGACGAGCCTGATGGAACCACTCATCATCGTGCTCATGGCACTCGTGGTGGGGTTCATTGTGATTAGCGTCATGCTCCCCATTCTCCAAATGTCGCAGATCCGCGGCCAGTAGCGCCCTCCCTGGGATCAGGGAGCGACCGGAACCGGGTTGCCCACCAGCGAGAGACGACGGCTGGGTGGCATGTTATTTTTTGGCTTGAGTTAAATTGGCAAGGTCCGAGCGGCTGCGACGTCCAATCGAGGCACGCCGCTCCGTCGGACTCGACGTAGCTGGTGCAACGCAGTTGGAGCAAGAAACACCATGAGGGTCGAATCAGTGAGCGCAAGTGAGATGACGGTACGAAGCGAGGTTACGGCGCGAGACTGGCAAACGGGACGGTTCCAACGGAAGCGTGCTCGCGGCTTTACGCTCGTGGAACTCATGGTGGTCATCGTCATCCTTGGAAGCTTGGTGGCCATCGTCGGTCCCAACATCTGGAAGGCGCTCTTTCAGTCAAATGTGGGTTTGACAAAGACGCAGATGCACTCCTTTCGTAGCGCCATATCTCAGTTCAAGCTGAGCGAAAAAAGACTGCCGTCCTCATTGGATGAACTCGTCCAGGAGTCCGACGGCGGATACTCGTACCTGTCTGAAGATACGGTTCCCGACGATCCATGGGGCACGCCCTACGAGTATCGAGCCGATGGAAACGAGTATACGATCCGGTCCGCGGGACCCGATAAGGCGTACGACACCGACGACGACATCATCTACCCTGAATCGAAATAGTAGAGACGCCCGTCAACCCACGAAGCCCCATCATGCATACACCCCATGGACTGTGCCGCGAACCGATCAAGCGCGGCTCAGGCATGGCCGGCTTTACCATGATCGAACTCATGGCGGTCATGCTCATTATGGGCGGCACGTTGATGATCGCACTCGCCAACTACCGAGGCTCGGGCATCAAGATGCAGTTGGAGTCGGCCGCCAACACAATGGTTGCCGTGCTCACAACCGTGCGTGAAACGGCGATCATTGATGGGTATCCGGCCGCCATGGAATTGGGCATGTATCGCGAAGAGGGCGACAGCGACGAGCGTCAAGGCTATCGCATGCGCGCGAGCAACATTCGACAAGAACTCAAACAAGACGAAGACGCCGATGACGAGTCCAGCGAGGCATTCGACCGCACCGGTGAGCGAGAAGTGATTTATACCGATTGGGCGCCACTACCCGATGATGTAGTCATTGCCGGCATAAGCCGTGCAAAGGACAAGTGGGTCAAAGTGTCAGGAGGTGAACCGGTGAGCATTGTCTTCGGGCCGGATGGGAACGTCGATTCGGCGCTTGCCATTCGCCTGGAACACAAAGAATTGCGACAGGCGTCTAAGGACAAGCGATTCGTAACCGTCTTCGTAAATGGCCTCACGTCGGCGGCCAGTTGGCAACAGGGCGAGAAAGACCTCACGGCCTCGCGACCCTCGGCAGATTTTGGAAACTGACATGGCCATTGCCGCTGCCTCCCCTGGTTCCACGCGGCCGCGCCGCACCGAAGGGTTCACGTTGCTTGAAGTCATGGTTGCCTTGGCAATCTTGGGCTTTGGCATTGCGTGGATGGTCGAGATTTGGACCAACAGCATGGACAAGGCGGGCCGCGCGATCGATGACCGCGAACTTCGTGAATATGCCGGGGCCTTCTTCACCAAGTTCATTTACGAGCACAACGATGGGTCACCAACGGATGGCACGCTGCGCGAGTATGGCGAGTGGGCCAAACTTTCCGCGGCAGAGTCCGATCGACTGAGTCGCTATCGCTACACATTTTCGCGATTGTCCAAGGCACCGATTGGTGCAGGCGGCGACGACAGCGACCCCCTGTTCGCTTTGGGCGAGGAAGAGGATGACGGCGGTGGGTTGGTCGACTCCGATTCAACGCGAGAAGTGGGCGAGGGGGAAGGCGATGCCGCCACAAGCGGACCCGTCGTTTGGGAACTCTTGCTCAAGGTCTACGACACGAAGAACGCCAGCGACGATCGTGACGACAAACCCATTTACGTGCTAAAGACCTACGTGCCACCGTCGGTACCGGGGGAATAGCGTGGCTGCTTCCCAACCATGTACGTCAACACGCCGCGGGTTCACATTGATTGAACTCATGCTGGCGGTCACGGTGCTAGCGGGTCTCGCCACCATGATGGCGCAGGTAATTGCCCAGACCATGACGGGCAACGAACGCGCCCACGAACAACTTCGTCGCCCCAAGATCGCAAACGCCATCTTCAGCCAGATCTTTCGCGACTTTCGCTATATCTATTGGGGTGGCATCACGGGCAACGCGGGCTTCCGCGGCAAAGCAAACACCATGAGCGGCAACGACGCCGATACGGTCCAGTTCATCACGGCGCGACTGACGCGCACCACCGCCCTCGAAGAAGGCGAGCAGCGAAAGGGTGAAGAGCCCGCCAGCCCCCTGACGGAGGTGGGCTACGCCCTGCGCAATAACGACGACGAACCGCAATATCTTGAGCTCTGGCGACGTGAAGATGCCTTCGTAGACGCCAAACCCACCAGCGGCGGCACCTACACGCTTGTGTACGATCGCATCACCACTTTCCGATTGCGTTATTTCCCTTCGCCCAGCGAACTTCCCCCCGGCAAAGCCGAAGGTTTCGAAACCTGGGACTCAGGCATTCGCGGCGCCATTCCCTATGCGATTTTGATCGAGATTCGTTTCGACGTCGCCCCTGACGAAGACGCCGATGCCGGCCGCAAGAAACGCAAAGAAACCGACAAAGGTCACGTATGGCAAATCATTCGCCTTCGTGGCGGTGAAGGCGTTCCCTACGAATCAACCACGCCCAACACAAATGGCAACAACGGAAGGTAACTCACGCACCTCCCAATCCGTCTCTGTGCCAATTTGCTCCCGGCACAAATCGGTGACTTCGTCCACCCTTCGCTGGTGCTTACTCAGGGTCTCGCGCAAATGGCCAAGCCATTTGCTCTTGACGTCCACGTCCACGTCCACGTCCACGTCCACGTTAAGGCGGCGCGATTCGTTCATCGGATGCCCACCCTTGAGTACGGGTATCGGGGTACGGGTGACGGGTGACGGGTAAGAATTTCCTCCCGGCACAAATCGTGAAATTGCGCATTTGCTCCCGGTACTAATTGTGAATTTACGCATTCGCTCCCGGCACAAATTCGCTCGCAGAAGTGATCTGGGGGCGGCGATGGCGAGGGGAGCTGCGCGCTAGCTGTCTCTAGGCCGCAGCTCCGTCTTGCCGCCCATGTACGTCTGCAACGCCTTGGGAATACGCACGCTTCCATCTGCTTGTTGATGCACCTCGAGTAGAGGAATCAACACACGCGGCGTAGCGATCACGGTGTTGTTGAGCGTGTGGCAATGACGCACCTTGCCGTCCTTGTCGCGGTAACGGAGATTCAGACGGCGGGCTTGGTAGTCGTGAAAACGACTCGCGCTGTGGGTCTCGCCCCAACCTTCACGGCTGGGCATCCAGACTTCGACGTCGTACTTGAGTTTGACGGCGCGGCCCATGTCGCCGGTGGCGTTGGCAACCACGCGATAGGGCAGCTCCAACAGATTGAGCATGTCCTCTGCGTTCTTGAGAATCGACAAGTGATGCGCCTTGCTGGCTTCTTCGTCGGCAACGTCAATGACAACCTGCTCGACTTTGTTGAATTGGTGCACGCGATACACGCCGCGCGTGTCTTTGCCATAGGTGCCCGCCTCGCGTCGGAAGCACGGGCTAATGCCCGCGTAACGCAGTGGCAGCATGTCGAGATCCAAGATCTCGCCGCCGTGCAGCGCTGTGACGCTCACTTCGCTGGTTCCGACCAACCAACTGTCTTCGTCCTCGGCGGTAGGATTGGCGATTCGATACGTCTGTTCCTCGGCTCCAGGGAAATAGGCCGTGCCGCGGAGCGCCCACTCTTTGACCACCACCGGCACCGAGAGCATTTCGTAGCCGCGCTCCGAAATGAGGTCCATGGCCATACGCAAGACCGCCTGCTCCAAAAACACAGCCTCGCCGCGAAGCACATAGTTGCGACTGCCCGCCAGCTTGCCGGCACGATCGATATCCACCATGTTCATGCTTCGCATAAGTTCGAGGTGGTCTTTGACCTCAAAGTCATACGTGGGTGGCTCGGCCGAGCGGCGGAGCTCCACATTGGCGCTGTCATCGTCCCCCACGGGCGCCTCATCATCGGGCGGATTAGGGCAGGCCAAGAGCAGGGTGTCGATCTCTTCCTGAACGGGTTTGAGGGCGTCGGTGTGCTCGCCCACGGCGGCCTTGAGTTGCTTGAGGCGTGTGAGCGCCAGACTCTTGGCATCGCCCTGAAGCGTGGCCACCTGCTTTCCCAGCGCATTCTGCTCGGCCTTGGTCTCTTCCTGGAGCTGGATCAACCGACGCCGTTCTTCATCCAGCGAGAGCAGGCGATCCACATCGAAATCGATGCGCTTCCTTCTCGCGCCATCACGGACTTCATCGGGGTGGGCGCGTATCCAGGCGAGATCCAGCATCGCTTCGTACTCCGATTTGAACGGCGGCCCAAAAATAGCCGCACGCCCACGAAGAGACGTATCTCAACGCAGGCGTGTTCGGATTGGACACCCCACCAATACTCGGCGGAGGCGTCTAGCTCAACTGCGCGGGTGTTTCCTAGGCCTAATAGCCTACGAGGCAGTCGCCGCGATAGGGGTCGTTGATGTCGTAGTTGAAGAACATGTTGTCAATGCAGCGCTCGTTCTTGCGGAAGTTGCGGGCCTGCTGACGCCACATGGCGTTCCACTTGCCCTGCGCACCACAACGGTCGTTGTCGAGGCAGTTGGCGCACGTCGCTGTTTCGATGCCCTGGGCAGCGAAGCGACAACCGCTAAACGCGACGCCGGCGAAGAATACGAACGCGACAAGGAGACAAGTGCGCTTCGTCATGGATGAACTCCCATACTTAAACCGACGGCGATCCGTCGAGGGCAACTGTTGCCTGGAGCGGGCCGCCCTTCTTGGGCCTACACTCCAGTCTTTTCGACGGACGTCGCCAACTCGAATCGTTGAGGCAGCATGAAAAAGGGCCAGGGTCGGGTCCCTCAACCCGACACCCGGCGGCGTTTTCTCCGCGCGGATCGACGTTCGGCCCCAGTAGAGCCCTACGCAATCTGTCGCGGATGCCTCAAGATCCCTCCGATGGCGATCCTGTCGTGTGTTTTGGTATCAATCTTGACCCACGCGGTCAACACATTCCCACCCTGCCGCCCCCATTTGTTGCGTCCAGCGCTTACGCATGACTTTACCGTGACACAACACCCCCATTTGCCCCAAACTCCATCATTCGCTCCCGGCACCAATTGCGGTACCGACGGCGCTAGGGAACCAATCGCACCCGGTCACCCCAATCGGCTCTCCGCGACGCATGCGCTTCGTGTCTTTCTGCTCTTCGTGTGAGCTTCTTCTTCTGCGAGACCCGGTCCGTTACCGACATCGTCACGATTTCAGTCGACGCTCCCCCTCCGGACGCGCTTGGTGACCTTGGTGAGAGTCCTCTTCTCTTTGAAGCGCTCCGACACCATTCGGCCTGCATTCGCACTCTACGCGTTCCAAAATGTAAATCCCACCGCGCCTCTGCACCTCGGCGTCACTGCGTGAGACTAAGGGCCTACGACAGCACACGATTCAATAGGTCAGGAGACAGATTAAGCTTCAGTGTAGGGAAGAGGCGACGTTACGTCGTCTGGCCTCGATAGAGCCCATGATCTCGGATATACGCAGTCACATTGGGCGGCAAACCGACCGGTTTTTCGTCGGCTGCTAGCGCGGCACGAATAGCGGTCGAAGACACATTGAGTTCGGGCGCATCCAATGCCAATACTTCATCGGTGCGATCGGCGAGAGCCGCAGGTGGAGTGAGTTCAAACCCGGGGCGCGCGGCAACAAGTAACTGCGCCATGTCGAGAATGCGTTCCCAATCTTTCCAGGTATTGAAATCCTGATACATGTCGGCGCCCACCAGCAAGCGAAAGCGCGTGCCGGCGGGAAAGCGGCGAACCAATGAGTCGATCGTATCCACCGTGTAAGAAGGCCCCGCGCGCCGGCCTTCGAGCTCCAAGACTTCGGTGCGTGGCAGGCCTTCGGTTCCCAAACGCGTCATAGCAACACGGTGATGAAACGGCGTACCCAGCGGCCCATCGTCGTCCAGTTCTTCATCCACAAACTTGTGAGGCGCTGCACCGGCGACGACGACCAACAGGCGATCGTTGTAACGCAATGCCGCTTCGCAAAGTGCACGATGGCCGTCATGAAACGGATCAAAACTCCCGCCATACACGCACACGCGCAATCCGACGACCTCCGCGGGAGCTTCCGTGGGTCGCGAGAACCAGACTTGCATCGCCAAGTGAAACGCGAGGGCGAAGCAGAGCCACAGGAGCGACTTGGGCACGACGTCGATGACTGCCAACATGCCCGCAGACGAAAACATCATTGCGCCAATCAGCATGGCCACGCGCGTGGACATGGGTGCCACGGCGATGGGCACCATGAGTGCGGCGCCTGCGATGAACCATGCGGGCACGTCGGCCACGCCGCGCGTCGCGCCGGGGATCCACGCAGCGAGGATGAGCAAAACGCCTAGACCGAACTGAATCACCCGGCGCTGTCCATGCCGAACTCGAATCGGTAGACACGCAAGCGCGCCCAACAATCCTACAAATGCCGCGCCCGCGGCATAAAGCACGCGTCCTTGGATGCCGTGCACGACGGCGAGGGTAACTCCCACCACAGCCACAAGCAGCGGCACCCAAAGATCACGCTTCTCACTCAATTGGACCTGCCTCGTATCCAGTGGGCCGCAGTTCGCCTCCCGAACGAGCGGCTATGGGTCGTGACCCTAACACAGTGCCCGTTGCGGGTGCGGCCCTGCGCCACGGTGCTTCTGTGCCTGAGTGCGGCGGTAGCCTTCGTGCATGCGCGTCGATACGCCAATTCCCTGCGTCATTGGGCCAACCGCGTCGGGCAAGACTGACGTCGCGGCCGCGGCCATTGCCATGCAAAATCGCAAGGCCTGCGTGATCAGTTGCGACGCGTATGCCGTCTACCGCGACCTTCCCATCCTCACCGCGGCGCCCGACTCGACGCCCCAACTCCCCCACCGGCTCGTAGGCATCATTGGCACGGATGAAACCTATGACGCGGCACGCTTTCTCACCGATTGCGACTACGAAGTCTCGAATGCGCGAAACGAAGGCCGTGATCCTTGGATTGTTGGCGGCACGGCACTGTACTTACGCTGCTGGCTCAAGGGATTGGGCACCGGCGTCCCGCGCAACGAAGTCTATCGAAACGAACTCCGTCGATTGGCCGATCTGCATGGACCCGGTGCGCTTCATGAAAAGCTGGCCGCGTTGGATTCGCGCCGCGCCGACGCGTTGCATCCCAATGACTTGCGTCGCGTTGTACGTGCGCTTGAAATCATCGAAGCCACCGGACGCCCTGCCAGCGACCAACGACTCGAGTGGCAAGCGGCGAATCGCGTATCGGCCACAGTGGTTGGCTTGCGCCGCACACGAGAGGACTTGCGTGAACGTATTGCGCGGCGCACCGCCATGATGTTTGATGCGGGCGTCGTCGATGAAGTGCGAATAGCCCGCTCCCAACCCATGAGCCCGGAGGCACGGCAAACGCTCGGGTTTGAAGAAGTGAGCGCGGTCTTGGATGGCACGTTGAGCAAGGCGGAAGCGGCGGAGAAGATTTCTCAAAAGTCATTGCAATTCGCGCGCAAGCAAATGACGTTCTTCCGTTCGTTTCAGGATGTGTACTGGATCGACGTAGCGTCCGATGCGATTGCGACGGAGATCGCATCCAACGTGCTTGAGATTCTTGATCGATCCGTCGATGCCCCCGAATCGCGGTCGGATTCAGCGAAAAAATAGGCCTATAACCGGTTGGGCGCGTTCGCGTCTAATCGGGCAGCATGACGGCATCCGCGTATCCAGCGACGTTGATGGATCTGGCAGGTGCGTCCGACACCCCCGTGAGGCACGGCGTGCGAAATCAGGAGCAATCGGCGGCATTTGCCCAGTTGGTGCATGAGCACGCCGACATGCTCTTCGCTGTGGCCTGCCGCCTGGGGAGTCGGGACAGCGCCGACGATCTTGTCCAAGAGACCTTTACAAAGGCCTGGCGCAACATGGCCCGATTTCGCGGTGACGCGTCTGCGCGCACCTGGCTCTATCGGATACTCGTCAATGCATCTCGCGACCGATTCCGACGTGAGTCACGAGCGAAACGCACACCGCTACGTGTACACCCACCGCGTGATCCGAGTCAGCGTGCCCAACAAGGCGACCTCGTCCGGCGCGTGCTGGGCGAGTTGAGCGCCTTGCCAGAACGTCAGCGCGAAGCCTTGCTACTTCGTGCGCGCGCCGGCTTTTCGTACGCAGAAATATCAGAAGTGATGGGCGTCACCATCGGTTCCGTCAAGGCCCACTTAGTAGCCGCCCGAAAGTCGCTCGCCGAGCGAGTCGGCAAAGACGTTGCCGCTTACGGCAGGAAACCAGCATGAACAAATCCGACACGCATTATGAAAACGCCGACTGCGCGGAGTGCCCAACAAGCGAAGCGCTCCACGCCTGGATTGACGGCGAAACGACGGCCGATGAAAGCGCGCGGCTAGAGCAACATGCGTCGACGTGTGCGTCTTGCAGTGAAGAAGCCGCCATGGTGCGGGTGCTAAACGACATTGTGGCTACACCCGAATCCACGCCGGCATCATTGGTCGACGAACTCTTGGCGAATCAGACCCTCGCGACGAACCACATGGAGCGTACGGCGTCGACGTCAATGGCTCGCTATGCATTGGCGGCATGTGCATTGCTTGGCGTCGGCTTGCTGGGTTACTTCCTTGGTAGTGCTTCCAATTCAGTCAAAAAGGAAACGCGTTCAGAGGCATCGACATCCGATACGCAATCGGTGGTCACGGCTGAAATTCAGGAGGGCGCGCGTGGCACAACCATCGAGACCTATCCACCAGCGCCCGTGCGATCGACGATGGAGCAGATTGCCTTGGCACTCACTGCTTCGCCTTCGAGTGCCCATGCACTGCTTGCCCAGCATCGACGCGACGCCGCGGCCTGGTTGCATGCGTTTGCCAAAGGGGACAACGCCGCACGGGCGCGGGCGGCAATCGCGCAACTGCCTGAATTCGGAAACCGACAAAGCACCAAAGTAATCGGCACATTGCTTTCGGATGTGTCGCGTCAGGAAGCGGCACTACGCGCGCTTACGGCAATCGGATCGCGCGAGGCAGCGGAAGAGATCCTCAACGAGCGGCATGAAATCGATGCACGACGTCGTTATCTCGCACTCGCAGCCATCGGTGACGATTCGAGTATGAGTGAATTACTCGGGCGCGAGAGTGAGTCAGAAACAATCCGTTTGGTCGTACGGCAGGCGATTGAACGCTACCCCGACACAACAATCCCCGCGCTACTGAAAGTCGCCGCCTCGAATGATCCACGACTCGCAACGAGAGCGCTGTCCCACCTTGAACGACTGCGTCCCGCAACAGCGGTGGATGCGCTTGCCTCACTGCTCGATAAAGAACACACCCACGTCGCGGCTGCACGTGTATTAGCTCGTATCGACACAGACGAGTCGCTTCGTGCATTGCTTCGCGTGCGCCCATCCCCAACGTTTGACGCTGTGTTCTCACTCGTGGGCCCCCATGGCGAAGCGCTACTCATTGAACAACTCGCTTCCGATTCGTGGCGCACACGCACTCGCGCGATTGAATTGCTCTCGCGCTGTGGTGATGTGAATGCCGCCCGCGCGTTGGCAGCACTTGCGGACGTCCCGGCAAGTGCACCGGCTGCGATTGCAGCCATAGGCCATATTCGACATCCGCTCTCGGTTGAGATACTCGATCAGCTCTCTGCGCACGCACGCCATCGCTTCGACATCGTTCGCGCATTGGGCGCGACGGGTCTTGCGGAAGCCGTGCCCGTGTTATTGCGTCTTGGGCGTCAAGAACGACGTCTACGAGCCGCTGCGATTGAAGCACTCGCTATGGTGCCCATGAGTGCCGCGGTAGAGGCCATTGTGCGCTTGGACGGCCGTGGGCGCCTTTCAACACCGACCAAAGAAGCACTGCAGCGTATGGACGACGAACTCGTTCGCGCCACGCTTCATGCAATGTTGGAAGGACCTCACAGCGCGCATGCCCAACGTGCCATTCAGCGCCTGACGCGTGAGGTTCTGCAACCGGGAACGCGCGAATAGCCAATCCGCACACAATCGACTTTCTTAGGAGAATGACCATGAAACTACCGACCCGTTGGAAAATGCCGTGTATCTACCTTCCGCTGTTTCTTGCGGGAGCACTTGCGGCAGTTGCCCAGTCCGTACCCGCGCTTGCAGACAACAAATCGAACTCGCTCGAAACGGCAACCATTGATGTCAGTGATATCGTGGTAGGTCGACCGGATCTATTTGGACATCCGTTCGGCATTGAGCAGTCTTACCCGCGTGCAGAATCGAGAGGGAAGCCCGAACCCTTTCGATGGGTTGGCTCAGAGGCCGAGCTTATCGATCTCATCAAGATGACCGTGAGTCAGGTCCACGCGGGTGCCTTCGAAGAGGTTGAGTACGAAGACATAGGGGAGGCCAATCAGTACTTGGTCATCCGCGCTCGGCCCGATGTCTTGAGGACCACACGCGAAGTCATCGCCGCGATTCGATCCGATGCCGTAGCACGTACGACGCTGTCAGTGAAGGCCACGCAGGGCGCTGACCCTGCCGATGGGAAATCAATCCGTCGGATTCGGACAACCCGCCACGGGCATATCGATGCACCGTGGGATGCCGTTCGATCCATTTCGTCACTCGATCATGTGACATACGTCGCCGACTACCACGTTGAGATTGCACAGGGCGTGTCCATCGCCGATCCGGTGATTGCGGGCGCCGTGGGCGGTCTGCAGGCAGAACTCAATACGCGACCTACTGCGGATGGCTCCAACGCACTCATCAGTGGCGTTGTTCAGTTGGGCAGCACCGAGTTGGGGCGGACGGCACGGTTGGGCGTCGACGAAGAGTACATCGCCAAGCCGCCGCGCACACCCGACACTCGCCCTCACGGTGTGATTCAGTTGCCTGAATTTTCGCATGTGCTCGTGGCGTTCCATTCCGTGGTCCCCTACGGCGAGACGCTGCACATCCCAACATCGTTGGAGGGCGTTCAAACCTCATTTCATGTATCTGCGTCACAAGGGCGCAGACTGCTCGCTCACAATGGCGTTGCAACGGGCTACCTCACGTTTTCTCCCATCGAAGGTCGGCTGAACATCCCCGCATTGCGTCGGGCAGACGACGCAGGTGATCGGTCATCAACTCCGCACTTTACGCGGATGAACAAACGCAGGTCGGTCTTTCCGATCGACAACGTTGTTGAGTGGATGATATCCACGGGCATGAACGGCGCCGTGTCCGATGAGTATTTCGAAACGGCTACGATTCAACCCTACAGCCGTTCGATGCTGCTTTTCACCGGCAACGAGCAAAAGAAGGACGCACTCCGCGTCGCGATGGAAAAACTCGAATCAGACTTACTGCATCCAGTAACGATTGAGCTATCCATTCAGAGCGTGGGCCCCGAAGACTCGGACATAACGCCACGCCGAATTGCTGGCGGTCGGATTCCGGCGGTTTCGGGTCGGTGGAGCTCGCTACTTGCAGGCAAGACGACGGCCATCCTTGCTGACTACGAGGTCGAAGTCGCCCAGGATGCTCGCATTGCCAATCCGCAGGTGTCTCATACATTCGCCGGACTCGCCTGCAATGTGATCCCCGTCATTCAACCCGACTCCGGCAGTGCGATGGTGTCGATCGGTCTTGTCTACGACGTTCCTACACGGTCCCCGTCAAATTTCAAAATGGGTCCTCGCTATCTGGGCGACCTGCAACAGTCGCACACGCGTCGCATGGCTGTCAGTACGAGCACCTCGGTGAAACTCGGCGAGGCTCACCGCGTTGCGGTCAGCACCGACCCTCGCGACTCGAGCCGACGCATTGTGATCGACCTCACCGTCACAGCGCCGTAACCGGCCGCCACGCGGGGCTTGCGCCCTTCATTTTGGGGGCATTGTCGCCTTGCAAGACGCGACTACACTTGCGTTGGGCGCTACACGGCCCTGCGCAACCCCGCCCCCGGAGACGCCCTTGTTTGGAACTATTGTTTGGACGCGCTCGACCGTGAGGTCGGCTACGCGCTGTGTTGCTGCACTTGCACTGATGGCGTCCGCGACGCTGAGTCTGCCTGCGTGTGGTTCCGGCGGAGGTGGATCTGATCCCGTTCTGCATATCGCCACCGGTGGACTTTCCAATGGCATCTTGGGCGCGGGATATTCGCCGGTGCAGTTTGCCGCTGGGTCCGCCACCGGTTCGACGACCTGGTCGATCGATAGCGGCACCCTTCCCGCAGGCATGGGCATGTCCGCAACCGGATTGTTGCAAGGCACACCCAATGCCGTTGGCGACTTTGCCTTCGTCGTCATGGTTGAAGACGACATCACGATGGCCACGCGCGGGTACACCATCACGGTCGCAGAATTCCGTCTGCAATCGACGTCGGGTATGATCGGCAGTGAAGCGTGGACCGGCGTACCGATAGAGCTTGAATCCCAGGGCGATCTCGGACCCGTGAGTTTTGATGTCGTGGCCAACGGCAGCGGCGGGGCGCTTTCGATGATCAACAACGCCGCGGGGACCGTCGTATGGACGCCAGGTTTAACAACCGGAGTTCAGGACGAGATCCGCGTCACCGACGACACCTCGGGCGCCAATGTGCGCCTGACCATCGATGTACGCACCAATCCGGTACCGAACCATGTGGCGGAGTTCGGTTCGAGCGATGTGTGGTGGGTCAATACGAGCATCAAGCGTGGAACGCACGCATTCCGAACCGACTACATGCGCGCGCTCTCCTCCATTGGCATGCTGCCGGCGCAAGCTGCGACGACCGAGGAAGGCATTGAGTTGGAAGACCGCGTCGCGGCAACGGCGCGGCGATACTTCTTAAAAGAACTAAACTTTTTCTATCTACGAAACGGTGATGGCACGCGGGGCACAGGTCTTCGTGCGTCGTTTCCCTACTTCCGTCCCGTCACGCCGCCCAACTTCACGCCAGGGCCGGCAGGCATCATTGGCGCCGCCCCCAATCGCTTCAATGTGATGGAACTTGCCGACTATGCCACGTCCGGCAGCCCCGGGGTGCTCGGTCGCGCCTACTTGGATCCGGGCAACGGTTCCATCGAACACGACGGCGGCACATCGGGATCGGGCAATCGCCTCGGCGTCTTTGTCGAACGCATGACCAGTTCGTTCAAGGTATGGCAAGCCGGACGTCTCTTAACATCTGACCCTGTCACCGTGACGGATGCCTCAATCGTGGACGACATGCTCTATGACCAACCGGTGGTTGGTCCTCGGCATTCCGAAATCGATGAACTGTTGACCTACTTCTCCCGCGCCTTCGCCCAAGTGACGGCCCACGAAATCGCGCATAGCATCGGATTCGAACACACGGGCGATGCCGGTACGCTCATGTCCGGAACCGGTGCAGGCTTTTCCGATGCAGATCTTGGTGTTAGCAACGGCGTGAAGTTCACGACCGCCGAGATCGACGTCATGCGCACGTCCAATTTGCCCGGCCCGAATCGTGGCGGTAGTCCGCGCTTGGCAGAGCAACCGGGTGCAGACGATGCGCCCCGGCCTGCGCCAATCGAAATCGAGCTTCGCGCAGTGGAGAAGCGGTAGGTACGGAATCCTGTAGTCTTACTGCGCCGTTCAAGAGCATACGCATAGCGCTTCCAATGATCTTTGGCGCCGGATGATGAGGGCGTGCGGAGATCACAAGTCTCAAGTCGCTAAGTTGGAGGAGAAGAGCGCGGCGTTGGCAAAGGACCTGACGCTTCCGCCGAAATATGTGGAATTCGCCCTTGCGCCGTGTTTCTTGTCACACTTGCGAATTCGGAAAAGTGTGAAATCGTTCCTGGCACCGTATCTTCGCCATTGCCGCGGTGTTAGACATTGCGAGAACACCAAGCTCTTGAAGCCTTGCGGCCAACCACCACCAAAGTTCGGGAGCTCGACCCTCCAACGCGTCAGGAGGCTCAGGCGCGCCGTCAAAGCGCTTGCCCTTGAGCGTGTCCTTGACGAGCTTGGCCCTCCACGACCCACGAGCTTCGAGGATTTCACGTGGTGTCTTGGGAGGTCCTGACTTGGCCATGACGTGGACGCTAGATGGCGCCATATACAGGCTCGCCAGCAAAGGCCCATTAGTTGGGGCCAAGCCTCACCTTCGAATCCGCTGCCCCAGCGTCACCCCAGCCTGAGAGAATGTTCGCGAAGACCTATCTTCGTCGTCCTTGTTGCCCATGGCAGAAAGGAGGGCCTGTGATCTTCACAAAGATTTTGTCTTCGGACCGAAGAGCCTTCTCGCTTCCGGCGCTGCGGAATACCCAAAGCGCCATGACGGGAAGATGAGGGGGCTCGCTGACCTCTTCGCGCAGTACTCGCCTAGCTCGTCATGCGAAGCTAGTGCCGCAACAGGGGGCATGAGGTCCCGGATGAGGAGTACCTGAGGGTACGGACTGGGTAGGCGACCGAGTCGTACCTAGCTGGTGTCGGAGTGAACCGACTTTAGCAAGGCATTGCACTTCTAGGAACTACCCAATAACCGTCCCAAGGTGGACTCTTCCGAGTTCGGCAATTCAACCATCACTGAGTAAGTTCACTGCAGTGAACAGGTCCCTTGGTTCCTTATCCGGGTACTGAACTCTGCGACAACTCTCTAAGTCGGTTGGGGCGTCACGGTGCCTGAGATGGAAATGGCCGGCAGGCCAAGAACATCCGCTCCTCATCCTTCTTTTCAAAGTGCGAGGCCGCGACTCAAGGACAATACGAGTCGTCCGCTACACAGACGTTTCATCACAATTGTCGTCCAGAACCCGTGAAGAAAATTTCGAGGTTAGGCGCCCGCTCGTAAACCTAATTCCCCCAAGGATTTACACCGCCCCTCCCCGCAACGTGATACATCTATCTACTATCTACGCGCCTAGATCAATCTCCCGAAGCCCGTTACCTTCAATCTTCCCTATCTTGATGCTCTTTGGCGACCACCCTTCCCTCACTCGCTTTCGAAACATCGCGGGCTGCTTTATCGCGATCCCGTCTCCGGTGAGTAGTACGTCACCACGCGTAAGGCCTAGACCAGCCCAATCCAACTCGGATCTGATCCCCGTCACGCGCATTCCGATACACTTGCCGTGATTGTTGAAATAGGGAACGGCTTTGAGGTTGAGGTGCTTGGAGCTTGCGACTGCTTGGGCGTGATTGATATCGCCGCTTTGGCATGACCCCGGCGGATGGAATCGAATCACATTGCTGTGAAACTCGCGGCTGCGATCGAATTCGAACGTGTGCTGCTCATCGCCGCGACTGGCAGTAAAGCGCGCAAGTTTGTCGTCCACATCCACTCGTACCAACTTCACGTCTCGATCTGGCTTATCGGTGTCGATGCAATACGCGATGTCGTGTGCGGGGTCTTTGCAGCGCAACGTCAATGTAGTTCCAGAATCACCGTGAATCCACATGGAGATTGCGAAGGCACGTAGAGGAGGGACGATCGGTACTGATTCCTTATCGCTTATTGGCGTGTTTGTTCTCGGAAAATCTGAGTACATCCGTTCAATGAGATGGAGCGATGTATTGTCGATTGGCTTTGTTGCCAATGCTGGCGCTTCCACGTGAGGTCGAATCCATGTAAATGGCGCTGGTGTTGCGCGCTGGTTGTTGCTAACGAATTCAATAGACATAATGATCGCGGCAACTGCTGCGGGAATACATGCCGTCCATATCAGTCGACGCAGGCGGTGCGGTAGTGGGCAACCGGACATTTCTGTAGTCTACCGTGACAAGGCGATGTGCTCGACTCTCTTGAAGATGTCAAAGGAGTGGTTAGGCCCTAAACTGGCTCTTCGTCTCCACGGCCGTCAATCTTCGGGGCGGGTCGCACCGGTGAATTACACGGAACGTACTCGGCGGTGCGTACGAAAGTCGAAAGTCACGAAGTTGGTGGGAGAGAATGCGGCGCGGTATCCTGATATCTCGTTTCGCCGGTACTCCGGCGTATACGTGGGGCGTGTTTGGGGCAATTTGTCCTCGCTTCCGTTCTAGAAGAAAGGTGTCCACGAAAACGGGTCAACTCCGATCTCGACTCCCTTCGAGAACTCGCTCGCTTCTTCTTTCGTTGAGCCATGAGAACATCCTATACGGTTGGGATCGGACGACGCTCCGTACACAAAATTTCTGACACTTCCCGGTATTCAGGCATCCTTGCCCTGTCAGTTGCGGTCAAATAACGACTGACGACAAAGGTCCACGATTGCCAAGTGATACTTTCGCTCTTGATCAGGAAAGCCACCATCAGAGACGTACTCTCGAAACGTCTCAATCGCAACATCCACGTCACCTCCACAGGCGGACTGCAGGAAGCTGATCGGTCCAGCTAAAATGAAGCAAAGTCCCGATGTACATGCAATCGAGAATCGACGTCGCTCACCGACCAGCAATAAGTTGGCGTGGCAATAGTCAGAACTTACTCGCTCAAAGTCCGAGTCCGATACATCGTACTTCACGCAATTCGATTCACCTTTCGCAAGCTCTAGAGGTATCGCATGAAACTGCTCTTCTCCCAGAGAGCTGGCAGCCTCGGCGAGGCGCTGTGTGTCTCCCTTGTCGAAGTGTGCTGCAGATTCGATTGGAACAGCTCCCCAACCCGTAGTTAACAAGAACTCAAGACTATAAACCTTGTTGTTGCTCGTGGCCATCTTGCGCCACGCGATTGGGTCTACTGGTATTGAGTTGAGAGGCTTCTTGTTCATGTCACTCAGGATATCGCACCTTTATGGGCTTGCCTTTTACTCTCCCCTTCCTTTTGACTTGGACAGTTGGGCTGCCTTCCGTACTCTTACCGCGAACCGAAACTGTACTGCCATTGGGCAATTCTCCGGAACATACCTTATCCTCTCCCTTGCCACGCTTCACGACTGGCTTCTCGTCATCAACTAACTGTTCAAAGTCCGCCATTGCCTGCTCATATCCACCGGCCTTTCCGAACTGTCGGACCCTACCCTTCTTCTTCAGCCGAGTGGCACCATGCAGCAGCTGCGCAATACGGTACTCCGACCAAAATTCGCGCCAGAACTCGTCATTGTAGGGTCCCTCCCAGTCGATAGATTCCGCGAACTTCTCTGCGGCATGTTGCAGCCACGAAAAGATTGCCCATAGCCCAAAAGGATCAGTCAATGAAGCCGGATTACTCGTGGCGTACTGGTAGGGCGACAATCCATCCACATATCCAAGCGGGTCCCTCTGCAAGAACCGTCCCGCTTCGGGGTCATACGCCCTGGCGCGATAGTGATACATCCCCGACTCGGCGTCGAACTCACGCCCGGTGAATAGGAACGGGTTGCCCACATAGCTCGACCCCTGCGTAGTCCCAACCGAATTCCGAACGGCTGCCTTCCCATAGACGTCATACGTCACCCACTCAACTACGCCGCCACCGGGCGCAGAAATCTCGCTCACGCTCCCAAGCGCGTTCTGGTGATAAGTAAACCGAAGAATCTCCGATGTATTGCTGTCGCCATCAACGTCTGAAATGTCCGCGCGATCCATCGCCCGCGGATGGTCAATGCGGTCTTCGTGGAAGTAACGCGCAAGCCATGTGTTGTTCCCGTCAAACTCCTCAACAATGTCCTGCCCATCGAGAATGTAGCGCGTCGTGACCGCGCCAGAGACAACGTGCTTCTCGACCCGCCGGCCAAGTGCGTCGTATTTGTACTTGGCAATAACTGTGCTCGATCCATTGACCCTCACCTCGACCAAACGATTCTTATAATCGTAGTGGTACGTCTGCGTGCCGTCGTCGGTGAGATTGCCGTTGCTATCGTGCGCGCGGGAGGTACCGCCGATCGCCGTGTATTCGTTCATGGCGTTGAACGAGTAACTAACCGTCGTGGGCGAGCCGCCCCATGGAGTCTGCTGCGTTTGGCTGCGGTTGCCCAGGCCATCAAGCGTGTAAATCTGCTTGGTGACGTAGGTCTGCGAACCGGGCGTGGCCACCTCAGTCGCGGGATTAGTCACGTCGTAGCGCGTGTCCACCATGCGGTAGGCCATGTCGTAGGCATAGACATCGCCCTTGCCGTTTCGAGCGTTCAGAAATGGTTGGATCCCGGTCGGCAACGAGTTGATCCACGTGGAGTTGAATGAATTCTTCTCCATCCTGCGGTTGTGGACTTTGTCATACAAATAGTCGAATGTGTGGAAGCTCTGGCTCGATCCGTTCTTGTGGTCGAGCTGCGAGAGACGCGCAAAGCCATCGTATCCGTGATCCGTTGTGGTCGCGTTCTGGTTGGTCGTCTTGGCCAGACGGCCTGCGCCCTGGAAGGTGTAACTCGCAATGTTGGTGGAGGCTGCGGAATCCACCATCGCCGTCATGCGGTAGATGGCGTCGCGTTGGTGAAGCACACTGAAGGCACTCGGGTACTGAATCGCGCTGCGAGAGCCCGCGTCGGTATACGTCGAAGTGACGGTGCGCCACTTCTCTTGGCCTGTCACGGTGTAACCCTGCGTCTCCTTCAGCTCGTTGCCCACGCTGTCATACGTGAACTGCACCTCATAGTCATTGTCTTTCGCGGTGAGCATGCGGTTTAGCGCATCGTAGGAATAGGTCTCCGACGTCGTTCCCAAGACACCGGTGGCGCGATTGACCGCGCGCGAGGTCAAGCGACTGAGCACATCATAGGTATTGGTAACCACTGTGCCGTTCTGATCCGTCCAAGTCTTGACGCGATCGTTCTTATCGAAAGTTCGGGTCACGAACTTCGTGTCGGCAAAGGTCGTCTTGAAGACGCGCGAAAGGGCATCATAAGAATAGGACGTCGTGTTTAGATTGTCATCCGTGACTGACGTCATGCGGCCTGACGCATCG
The DNA here is from genome assembly GCA_965222115.1 of Planctomycetota bacterium. Taxonomy (GTDB): domain Bacteria; phylum Planctomycetota; class PLA2; order PLA2; family JAEUHO01; genus CBDCTJ01. Next base: position 456,749 of record CBDCTJ010000003.1, read on the forward strand.
AAGCTCGCTGTCTCAAGAATGCTATTGGTGAAATCGTCAATCGACGTGCCAGTGGCAAGCGCGCGCTCATAACTCGTTTGGCGATTTGCGAGATCGTAGGTCCAGCGAACAGGACTCCCTTCGGCATCTACGCGGAAGGTCAGATTTCCGCGACTGTCATACGAAAAATTCGTTGTCAAAATGTTCGAAGCGTTGAGCCGGTCGATCTCGCGCCTGGACGTGAGGCGGCCCAGGGCATCGTAGACAAACTCGGTTTCAAAAGTTTCGGAGCCGCCTGCTGTAGGAATGTCCTTGCGCTTGATTTTGGTGGCTTGCCCGCGCGCATCGAGGATCCACTCGGTTTCATTTCCAACAGCGTCTTGGACCTTAATCTGGCGCCCCGCATTGTCATAGAGATAGGTCGTCTTATTGTTGAGCGGGTCTTTGATCTCCGTGACGCGGCCCGTTTTGTCGTGCTGGATGGTGACCGTCGGGTAGCTCGGCGTGAGCCCAGATCCGAAACGATCCTGGACGCGTTTCCAAAGTCGATTCACTTCATCAAAGTGATTCGTCGTCTTGGATTGAAGCACATTCGAGGCATTGTAGGCCGCCGCCGTAAGGACGTTTCCGTTCTTATCATAGGTCCAAGAAACGTAATGGCTCAGCGCGTTCGTTCGCTTCGTCGCGCGGTCAAAGAGATCGTACGTGAAATTCGTCGCGTCGCCTTCGCCGTTAATCGTCTTGCTGCGATTGCCGTTGGCATCGTAGTCCACTTGAATCGTCGAGGCTTCAGCCGCGCCATAACCGCGCGTGAGCTTGAAGAGCAGCGCCCGCTCGTCGTACTCGACCTTCGTCTCGTCGCCCGTCGGGCTTCGAATTTTGGTGACCTTGCCCTCGCCGTCGTACTCATATGTCGTTACCGCTTGACTTGACGACGTCAGATCCTGGGTGGCAGTCAAGCGCCAGCCCATTTCGTTGTACGTATAGCTCGTCTCAATCCAGGGCGTGGTGGGGTCGAGCGTGCCGTCTTTGTCGCGGTTCTCCGTTTCAAGCAGCGTGAGATTTCGATTGGCATCGTAGGTAAATTTGCGTTTGTAGTTGAGCGGCGTAGGCGCTTGTATCTGGGTAACGAAGTTTTCGGCGTCCACCGTGATCGTCGTCGTGGCACCACTCGGGTCAGCTACAGAGGTTACATTTCCATACTGATCATATTGAAATGTCGTGGTAATCGCGAGCCCGCCAGGATCACGAATGACTTTGTGCAAGTACCCGTTTTGGGAACCCGTCGTGTAGTACACAAAATTCGTTACGCGACTCTCCGCATCGGTTGCTGACGTGATGCGCCCGTAAGAATCGTATGCAAACGTCTCAGCAATCGCCTGGCTCGTCGGCTGCGTGACCGTGGGTCGCGATACGGCCGTCGTGTTGCCAGAGGAATCAACCGTCATGGACGTGACGTTGCCCTTGGGGTCGGTCACTTGGCTCACTTGGTTGTATTGGCCCGTGTACTGGTACGAGGTTACGAGGTCCGTTCCGCTATTGGTGCTGGTGTCCGTCGTCCGGTGGCGGACCTCCGTCAGATTGAGCGAACTGTCATACGTGTAGTCCGTCCGGTTGCCGCGCGGGTACACCACAGCCGTGGTCATGCCGGTGGTTGCGTTCACCGTGTACGTCGTGGTGAAGTCCGTTGGCTCGCCGGTTCTAAGCCCCTTGGTATAGACCTTCTTCTCTGTGGGCACCGCGAAGGAACCAAAAGTCCAGCGCGTTGTATTTCCCGCGCGATCAACAACGGTCGTCCGCTTGTTGGGCACATCATAAGAAATTGAGTAGACGCCCGGCCCGAGCGTTTCCTTCACCACCATGTCGTTGTCGTCGTACTCAAGCTCTTGGACGATTTCGTGCCGGGCACTCTCCACGTCAACCAAGTTCGATTGAAGGCGCGTCTGCGCGTGATTGGGGCTATACGAGAAACGCGTTGTGCGTCCTGATGTGAACTGTGCAGACGCCGGCGTTGTAATCGTCCGAAGATTTCCCATGTAGCCATAGGAGAAGGTCCACGTGCGGCCCCCAAAGTCTACCAGGCTCGACAATCGCCCCGTGGCATCGTAGTTGAGCGTGACATTTCGATTCAAAGAATCGGTGATCTGCGTCAGCTTGTCGCCCACATAGGTATAGGTGTGCGTATTGCCATAGCGGTCAGCGAGGGAAATGCGTTGGCCGCTGGCATTGAATGTGCTCACGCGACCAAAACGATCCGTAACCGTGTGGTTTGCGCCCGAGGGGGCGAGCGTGGTGTCATAGTGGACTGGCGGAACGAACGTGCTTCCTGTTTTGACGTACGTATCCACCCGGCCGTAGGGGCTCTGGTACGTCATGTCCCCGTTGGTCTCCGTTTGCATGCGCACATCTTGGTTTAGGAACCAACTGTTTCCGTACCGACCCTTAAAGTCTCGCCGCGATCGATACGTCAGCGTGAGATCAAGATCCATGCCACGGCCAGGGATCGATACCAGCCTGTGAATGTAAACTTCTTCGCCGGTGCTGTACTGGACGCTGGCTACGCTGGCGGGGCTACTCTGCGCGGATGGCGTCGGTCCCTCCACGGGTCCCTGAGCAGTCGAATCAAAAGGTGGACACGGTCCGCCGCACGATGCTGCCGAAATATTGAAGGCGCCTGATGCTGCCGCCGTAATCGTGGGAAACACCCCGCCCGGCGGCACGTTGCTGGGATTCACGAAGATCATGTGGTCGTTGATCTCGCGACCGTTTGTAACACTCATGTCCTGAGTGAGATTCGCCCACGTGATCTGCAATTTCTCAAAACTATCTCCGCCATCTAGCCACGTACTGCCTCCGCCGTAAGGCAAGTAGCCAGAAAGCAGTTCCACGCTCCCAACTTCAAGCGGCGAACTAGGCACGCCGACGTCAAAGACTCGGGCTGTCGTTTCATTGTTGGTGCTATCCGACATAAACACCGTGACCCACGGGCCAGCCACAGAAATGTCCACGGCGCTGACGTTCGAATACGTTCCCATCACCGGCGAAATGAAGCCAAACGTCGCTGCGCGCAAATCGACTTGCAAGACCTTGGCAGTCGATCCGTCGTTGATGGAGACGTAGGCGTAGTCGGCATCCGCAACGGCAAGCCCCGTGGGCTCGACGTTCGCACCTGCAAAGGTGTCGTCGTAGTCAACAAGCAGCGTGGCGTCGAGCCGGTAAATCTCCGCCGAACCGTCGCCCAAAGCAACGACGTTATTGTTACCTGGTTTGGGACCGGCAAGTTCGGTCGGCCCCCTTGCAAAGGAAGCGCTGCTGCTCACCGTGGGTCCGGAGTTTGTGATCTTGTAGAGTTCGTTGGTATTGGCGTCGATAGCCCACGCATCGGTGCTCGCCGAATTGTTGTCGGCCGCAGCTACGGTGAAGTCGGCACCGGCAACCGTGGCTACCGTGGTCGACGTACCGGTCGTCATGTCGAACCGAACGACCTCGCCATCGCTGGCACCGTAAATCACATCTCCGGATGTCTCGTCCAAATCAATCTGTTCAACCGCGTTGTTGGAGTGGGCGGGCTTTAGTGACGCGAACGAAACCGCATGGCGATTCTCGTTATCGACTTGGTAGATGCCGCCAGCCTGTCCGGCCAAGCCGTACGACTCCTTCGGATTTCCCGTGGTGCTCGTGTCCTTCATGCCAAAGTCAGTTAGGACGATGGGGTTCGCATTGTGCCCGGCTTCTGCACGAATATGGCGAGCGCCCGTCAGAACGAGCAGTGCAAGCACATAGGTTGCGCACCCAACTGCGGCAAGCCCCAAGGGTGTCTGCACCCATGGACGACGCGGCGTCTCTTGAAGCATGCGCTTGGAACTCTTACGAATCTTCTTGCTCTTGCTGGCCATGTCTAACCTCTATCTCGCTCACACTTTGCTTGATGGTTTCCGGTGATGCGTTTCGCCCTACTCGTCGATTTTGTCAATGAGGTCGTACGCAGCCTTGGCTTGGGCTGCGACGGATTTGGTCGATGAATCCTTGTCGGTCTTCATGGTTTGAAGCCCGCCCTTGTCGCCATAAGCTGCAAGCGCTAAGGCAGCACCGAGACGGATCTTGAAGTTCTTGGAACCAAGCTCGGAAACGAATGTGCTCTTGACGTCGGACAGGTCCCACGGCTTCTCAGCGGCGGCGAGACGCAGCGCGAGCTCTTGTACGCGAACATCCGAATCGGATAGCAACGTCTTGACCGTGGACTTCTCGCTTGAGACCGCCTTCGCCTTCTGAATGGCGCGAAGTGCCTCCAGCCGAACACGCGCGTCTTTGTCTTTCGCAAGCGTGACGAAGGTCGCGGTATTTCCAGACTCGCCCCTCGCACTAAGTGCCGCTGTGGCGTGCTCGCGCACGAACCCCGACGTGCTCTTGACAAGCGTCTTGAGTTCTGAAGAGGCCGAACTTGCATTGCTGCCCGTGACTTCGCCAAGACAGCGCATCGCGAGAACTCGATCTCGATCTTCGCGCTTAGTGTCCACGGCGATCGCTGCGAGCTTGCCGGGGCCAGACGTTGGAATGAACCCAAGCGTACGAATGGCCGCGAGTTTCGTGAGCCCGGAACTTGCCGCTGCGGCCTCCAGGGCCTTTGCGCCCGCGCCCGTGGTTCCCTTGAGCGCACGCGCTGCACGAGCCTTGACGCCATCGGCTACGCGATCATCGGCAAGAACGTCTGCAAGCTCAGCAACGAGCTTGTCGCGTGCCTTAGGCGCCTTCTGAAGAATCAGCGCGGCGCTGGCTGCAATGTTGGCGTTGTCACTTGCTAAGAGATCACGAAGTGCGCTCACATGATCACCACCCACAGGTAGCTTTGAAAGGGAGCGCACAAGACCGGCGCGTGTGACGGCGGAGTGTTTGCCTGCAAGTTCGTCCAAGAGCTTTGTAGCCTGCTTGCTACCGCCCTTTCCCAACCGGTCGCTTGCGTCTTGGCGCTTTTGGGCATCGACATTGGATAAGAGCGCCAAATCAGCTTCATACGGCGAAGGAGCAGCGGTAATTACCGCAGCGACAAGCGCAACAAGCATCACACCGGCGACAGGTGCAGCGCGCCTCACCTTCTGCGCGCGATTAACACGACCCGAGGAACCGACTTCACGCTCGCGGCTCCGATTTGGCTCGCGATTCCCCTTCTTATCCAATGTGTCGTTGGTCATCTGTGCCCCCTAACCGGGGAAGCTATCCACTCCGCGATTGGCGCGGATACGTACCCCAACGTGTGACTGTCGCTCGTTGCGGAGAAAACGAGGAACACGGCGACTTGCGCGTGCTTCTCGACAGCGCGAAATCGACACTAGAGACATGCGCGGCCGGTGGCGCGGAAATTCTCAACGTTTTTTACAAAGAAAACAACCGTGTTCTTACCAGCACGCCGCGTGTGAACGACGCGTCAATCACGCTCAAAGATAGCTTGCTTGCGGCTTTGCGAGTTTGGAACACCGTTTGATGTTGCAGGTTCTTATGAGACGTACGACGTGACACAACAAACACGAGTGCGTGACATTTGTCGACATAGGAACGCATGCAGATGAAATACGCGCGCAGCCGATGTTGCACATCTCCGCCGCCCCTGCAGGGCGGGTCCTTTAGAGAGGGACGTTTACCCAGGGTTCCGCGTCGCTGCGCTTGCGCTCCACCCTGGGCTACTGATCCGTGGCCCCTAACGGGGCCGTTGACATTGTTGTGGAGCGCGACCGGCGATGGCGGACGCGTCTGAGGCATTGCGTCGTGCGCGTCAACAGATTTAAGTAACTCGTGTGGGGTCGCCGTGTGTGACCCATCTACGCGCCTCTTGATTCGGTCCTTCGATGCGCACTGCGCGAATCAGAGATTCGCTTGCACAGGGCTCGCTTCGCTCACCCTTGACTAACAGCTTTGTCTCCTTCGGAGCCATATCCCTTTAATGGCCCCAATGCGCGCGGCGGCCGTGTACGAGGCCGCTCTTGGTGAACTTGGTGTCCTTGGTGAGATCCTCTTCTTCAAGTAGCGTCCCGCCACCAGAGTTGCACGTCACCGCCAAGAGGCGCCCCAAAACGCTTGCGCTCCGTTGCTTAGTTTCTTCGTGTGCCCATTCTTGAAACGATTTGCTTGCGACCCATTCCGCATCCAAACAAATCGCGTCCATTAACGCTTGCGCCTCTGCGCGCGGCAAATGCGACTTCTCCGAAAGTTCCCCGCTCTTCGGCTGCGCTTGGTGGCCTTGGTGAGAGCCTTCTTCCTTCCAAGCAGTGCCCCGTATCCAACCGCGCACGCCCTCGCCATACCGCGCTAACCGTCGCTTGCGCCTTAGTGCCTTCGTTTCTTCGTGTGAGCAATTCAAGAGCGACCTACTTGCAACCCACTCCACGACTTCACAGTTCGCGTTCACCGTCGCTTGCGGCCCCGCGCTCTTTGCGGCTCTGCGTGAAATTAAATTATAGGAGTCTACGAATTCATACGGCGTGACATGCAAGGAATGGCACTCAGGACAGGGTTAAGAGACAGCTTAAGATTCAGATTCGGATGAGGTGAGAGGTCGGGCGTGGGGATTGATTTGGGGAACAACCTGAGTGACTGTTACGCCCCAGATGCGGCCGGTTCGCGGTAGAGACGGCGGGCAGCCGACATGCGTTCCTGGTATTGCACGGCCACCGCCTGGGGTGAAACCACTTTGGCGCGTTGGCCCATTTCGGAGAGCCAGCGAAAGAGGCCTTCTTTGCTCTTCACTTTGACGGTGAAGACGCCTGTGCCATCGGGGTTCTCGACAAGCGTGCCCGCGCCGCGGCGGCGGCGTTTCATGAGCCAGGTGGCGACGTCGTCGAGTTCGATGCGCGCGGTGAACTCGGGACCATCGGGGATTTCGAATTCCTCGCGATGGATGTGATGGGAGATATCGAAGTCGTCGGGGACTACGTAGGCGTCGTCTTTCTTGTCGATGACTTTGATCTTGCCGCGGATGCGATCGAGGCGGAAGTTTCGAAGTTCGCCGCGGTCCTCGTCAAAGGCCACCATGTACCAATTGCCGTCCACCAGACCGAGGCCATACGGACGCACGATTCGTTGACCGGTGCGATCGGCATCGACGGTGTGGTATTGAAACTTCACACGCCGACGACGACCCACACACTCGCCCAATTGCGCCATGTGCTGGCGACCGGGATCGCGCTGCGGACGCCCAAGGCTCAATAGATGCTGCTCCCCCACCGACGTACGCAGGGGCTCAGGTAGTTGGCTATCGATGGTGAGCTTGGCACATGCCGACTTGAGATTGCGGCCCAAGGTGTCGTCTACGACGCCAAGCGTGCGCTGAAGCACGGCCAAGAGCATCGCATCTTCCGGTTCGAGCTTAGTTTCCTTCATAAAGTAGCCGCGGGGATCAATGACATAGCCCGCGCGACCGAAGACATCGCTTGCGACATATTCAATGTTTACGCCAATGCCACGCAGGTCGGCCTTGTCTCGATCGAAACGCTTCTCAACCGCATCGACGCTTGCGCCGTCGTCGTAGCCCACAACCTTGCCGCGAATGGCGGAGAACGGAACCGGCGCGCGCGCGGAGAGCAGGTAGGAAACGAGATTGAGCTGGCGTTCGAGCTTGAGTACTTTCGGATCGCTCTTCGTCACGTCAGCTCCTTCTTCGCCCATGGGCCAAACCGGAACCATAGCACATACACAACCGCCACGGCTAGGTGGATCGCAACCGCTGAAAGCCACACACCGCGAAAGCCCCACACGTCGGCGCGCTCGGCCACGTATTGCGTAAGCGGATAGCCCACGGCGCCATAGGCCACAATCTCGACAAGCAGCGGAAACTTGGTAGCACCTGCGCCGGCCAATGCCTGGGAGATGACCACCGCCACCGCCAAGAACACAAAACCGCTCGATGTCACATAGAGATAGGTCCGTCCAATGTCTTTCACGCGATCGGAGTTGGTGTCTGCGCTCACATCAAAGCCCATCACGCCGAGCAATTGATCGGCAAAGAGCACATACGTCGCCGCGAATAGCAACATCATTGCAATGTTGAGCCCAAGCGCGATCCATGACGCCCGAATCGCCCGATCGGGCCTGCCACGCCCGAGATGTTGACCCACAAGCGTCGCTGCAGCAGCGCCCCATCCGAATCCACTAAACAGCGCCAAACTGTCGAGTCGCAGGCCAACCCCAAACGCGGCCTGCGCATCGGTTACAAGGTCTCGCTGATACCCCGCAATAGCCGCGACTGCCATCTCGGTCTTCTCAGCGGTTGCCATTGCGATTTTCTTCGCGGCGACATCCACAAACTTGAGCGTGTAGAGATAGGCGGTCATGCGCACGAGCCATTGCCCGCACGACGGAATGCCGATGCGCAACGTCTGCCACAGGATCTTCCAGTGCACGAGCCAGCGACGAATGCGAATGCCTTTGAAGCCGCGATAGAGCAGCCACAGGCCGGCCACACAGAAGATGGCGCGCGCCACAATCGTTGCCCACGCCGCCCCCGCAACGCCCATTGGCGGGAGGCCGAAACCGCCAAAGATGAACCAAATGTCGAGGATCACATTGAGCAAGTTGGCGCCGCCCAGCAAAATCAGCGGAACGAGGCTGTTGCCCACCGCACGCAACGCGCCGGTCACTTGCAGCAGCAGGAACATGGTGATGGTGCCCGCGCTCATAATGGCGAGGTAGTCGGTGGCAGGCCCTACCACAGGTCCCTTGGCACCCAGCGCGATACAGATGTCTTCAGCAAAGAGCCACGGCGGAATGCCGAATAGCAAACTCATAGCAATGGTAAGGATTAGCCCTTGCCCCACCGCCACGTTGGCTCGTCCATAGCGGCCCAAACCATGAAAGCGCGCCACGAGCGCGATCATCGCGTTCACAATCCCATTGAAGATAATGATGGGAATGGAGTTGACGAGTGAGCCAATGGTCACGGCGGCAACGGCAATCTGTGTCTCGGGCATGCGCGCCACGATGTAGAGATCGACGAGGTTGAAGACCGAACCCAACGCCATGGCGACGACGAGCGGCGTACCAAACGAGAGCGTTGCCTTGAGCAACGGGACGTCGGTGAGAGACGTGGCGGGTTGCTTGGGCCTGCTCGGCCGTTCGGGCTGCCCGGTGGAGGACGCGGCTGTTGCGTTCGCGTCGCTCACGTTGGGTGCTCCAGCGGTTCGGCGGTCTCAAGCACGACGCCGACACGCACACATGTCAAGACGTCGCGAATATCCTACGGCGCGCCCCGCAAGTTCGCGGAAATGCTTACGACCTCAGTCGCATTAGACGAGCGACAAAGCGTCCACGCAGTCGAGTCCGAATGCCTGTGCCACACCTTCATGCGTGACTTTACCCTTCCACACATTGAGAGCGCCACGCAAGTACTCGTTCTTGAGGGCATTTGCGGGACCGACGCGCGCAAGTTTGCGCACCCACGGCAGCGTGGCATTGGTGAGCGCGTAGGCCGACGTTCGCGCCACAGCGCCGGGCATGTTCGCCACGCCGTAGTGAACGATGCCATCGACGATGTAGGTTGGATCCTGGTGGGTCGTGGCCTTGATGGTTTCCACGCAGCCGCCCTGATCGATCGCCACATCGACGATGACTGCGCCGGGCCGCATTTCTTTCAGGTAACTGCGCGGCACAAGCGTGGGCGCGCGCGCACCTTCAAGCAACACCGCGCCGATCACCACATCGCAGTGACGAATGCGCTGGCGAATCGCCTGCGGACTCGAAAAGATCGTCGTCACATTGGCGGGCATCACGTCATCGAGATAACGAAGGCGTTTCAAGTCAATGTCGAGAATGGTGACATTGGCCCCCATGCCCGCCGCCATTTTGGCCGCGTTTGTACCCACCGCACCGCCACCAATAATCATGACGTCCGCGGGATCGACCCCCGGCACCCCACCCATCAGGACACCACGTCCGCCGTTCTTCTTTTCTAGCGCCCACGCTGCGGCTTGAATCGCAAGTCGCCCCGCGACTTCTGACATGGGATCGAGCAAAGGCAGCTCGCCGTCCACTTCGAGCGTTTCGTAGGTAAAGCACGCAGAGCCAGCCTTCAACATGGCGTCGGTCAACTGTTTCGACGCCGCGAAATGAAAATAGGTAAAGAGCGTGAGATCAGGCCGACAGAGCGGATACTCGTCGGGAAGCGGCTCCTTTACCTTCACGATCATTTCGGCCGTGTCCCACACTTCCTTTGCGGTGTCGAGCATCTTCGCGCCAGCGCGAACATACTCGGCATCGTCGATGCCACTGCCGATTCCTGCCGACTTTTGTACGAAGACATCGTGCCCATCGGCAACGAGTTGCTCCACGCCCGCTGTCACGACCGCCACGCGGTTCTCTTGCGCCTTGATCTCTTTCGGTACGCCGATCTTCATCGCCAACGCTCCCTGCGCCTACCGCGCCGTCGCCAAAGGTGCGCGAAGTATAGGCAAGGGCGCTACGCGAGAAGCAGAGAAGATGGGGCGCGGACCCCGTGAATAGCCGACTGCGACCAGGCGAAGTTGCCCGGGGGGCTCTTTCGTCCCGGCGGCGCACTCACCGAGAAATCAGGGCCGGCTCGAGTGCCCGTCAGAACGCATCGCAAGCTAGAGCGATGTCCCTAGATCCCGGAGGACCATGGGATCCCGGTTAGTTCACCTCGCTACACGGAGGCGCACATGAACGTTGATCGAATGGGTTGATCGAATCGCTGGTGCGCTATCGCCCGCGACGACCATTATTCCGGCGGCCGGAGGTGCGCATGCCGCCGCCAAACATACGACCGACATTGCTGTTGGAGATCTTTTCGGCGTCGGCGGTGGAGACGAGTTCCGCAACCTTGTCGTCGAACTCTTTCTTGACGGATTGCAACATTTCGCGCCGCTTTTCTCGCGTCTCATCGTTGCGCATCATGCCCATCGTCTCGCGCATGACGTCGCGCGCTTTGGATTGGTACTCGAGGGCGAGGTCGATGACGGCTTCTTCTTGCTCGGCCGAGAGGTTGACATCCTGCGCCTTGAGCATGCGCGCATACCCTTCGCGCCGACGCCTTTCGCGTTGACGACGCTGCGCTTCCTCCATATAGGCCGTAAAACGCTCAATCGAACTGTCGTCAAACACAGGCTCATCGGTCGTGCCTGCGGGCGCAGCCAATCCGATTTCACCACCCGCCGGCACATCCGAGGATGCATTCGATCCAGTACTTCCGGAATCTTCAGTCCGCATGCGCGTGAGTAACGCAATCTGACGCTTCAATTCTTCGAGCTGCATCGAGTGCTTGGCGATCATGGCTTCGGTGCGATTGCCTTCAAGCCCGGTTCCGTCGGGCGCCGCGTGCAGCGTTTCATTGGTTTCGTCACCTGAATCTTTGTCTTCGATGTGATCGGTAACGGCATCTTCGTGATGATGTGCGGGCGGGGGCTCGGACGATTTCACGGCGTCATAAACAACAATCCCGCCACCCACGAGTGCGAGCTGCAACAGAATCTGAAGTGGAATGCTCATCGAATTCACCTTTCGGGACCTGGCCTGTCATGCGCGGGCGTCCGTACTGGGACAGCCCACACGCGTCCAGTTAGACGACGATCTTAACCGCCTATTGTCCCCCTGAACCCCGCGCCGCGCCCTAAGTTTCGCCAAAATGCTCCTCAAACACCCCACACACCCCCATAAATCTGGGCCCGAGGCCCCATCCGTCCGCGACCAATCGCCCTCAGCGAAACCCGCAAATTAGTGCCGGGTGATCTTTTGCGGGGTTCAGCGGACCTTCCGGCTCGACGAGGCGTGCTCAAGGCGCACGATGAGGTTCTCTTCTCCGCGCTCGAACGAGTTGAACTGCACGGCCTCAAAGTCTTTGGCGGACACGCGAATCGCAACCTCGTCAAGCTCGCCTGCATAGCGCAATTCGAAGCACCCGAATTCGTCGGTGCGAAGCCCCACCCCATGCAGCGGCCACCACTTGTTGTTGCGATCGCCTGATCGTCGCGCGAGACCCATGACCCATGCGCCGCAGAGCGGCTGACCCTCATCATCTTCCACAACGCCCGAAGCGAACATCGGCAAGGGATGCAGCTCCTGATCACCGAGGTTGCGGATTCCCGATTGCAGCTCTTTAGGCAACTCGATGCGCGTAAAGCCGCTACCTTTGCGTCCCCTGGCATCGCCTGTCATGAGCAAGGCGTAACGCGCGTGTTCAACAAGTTTGGTGGTTCCGTACGTAAAGTCGATTCGACCTTCCTCATCGGTGGACAAAATGACACGGTCCTTGGGTTCACGTAGCCGCTCGGTTGATTCGGTGGGCATGCCACCATGTTGCCACACGGCAAATATCAGGCGTGCTCGTTTGAGTGGATCGCCATCGGGACCTACTACACGCCCAACAAATCGAGGTCTCTCCGGCCCAAGCGTGACGGTGCACTGCATCGTTTGACCGTCCTCTTTCGGCCCCTCAATATCGATCGCCCCGGGCTCAAGCGTGTCGTCAATCACGTAGGCCTCGACGTGAAGCATCGCGCCGAGTGGCAGATTCTCAAACGAAGCCATGCCCGATGCGTCAACATCTTGGGGACTGTTGTCGGGACCCGCCGCACGTCGCTCCATGCCGTCATCAATCACCCAACTTACGTTTACACGCGATTGAATCTGTGGCGCACTACCAGATTGATCTAACACGTTCACGCGAAGCCGACCGAAACCGAGAAGTTGAATCGTCTCGCGCTGGCCAGCAACTGGCGTCGACTTCAAGAGCTTTGTAACTCGTCGAGACAAGGAATCTGTTGCCTGTAATTGATACTGAAACTTCACTTCGCCCAAGTCGCGCGACGAGTCGCGCTCACGCATCGCCGCCACGTCGAACAATACGACGCCTCGCGAACTCGTCGTTTCTCTTTGCACCAGCTCCCACGGCGCCTCCAAACCACCGAGTGAGGGCGATTCAATCAGCTCGCGACGCACAAGCTCCACCATCACGCCCGCCTGCGGATTTCCCGAAGGAACGATCACGGTCACATGCAGTGCGGACTCACTTCCCTCATCCTCCGCGTTTGTTTCGCCCGCTGGATCTTCCGTATTGCCATTATCGACTTCTATCGGCTCGGCGCCTCTAGCGTTGGTCGGCGTCGCAACGGGTGAAGACACGACTTCGATATCACTATCAAAATCGTTGCGCGGAAGATCTGATGGGCTGTCCATCAATAGAAACGCCAACAACACGCACGCCAGCCCCACGACTCCCAAGAGCAGCAGCCCTCGTCGATCTCGTTGCATTGGTAATATTGTATCGCCAGCTTGTTTTCGTTGGTGGAAATCTGTGCTGGAAGTTCCTGTGTTGCTCGCGAAGACACTAAATCACTACTTCGCACTCTTCTTGAGGTGCACAACCACGCCGGCATCGCCGCGCCGGAAATCTTGGAAGCGGAGCGGCTCATATCCCCGAGCGGTGATAAGTATGCTGCCAGTTTCGACTTTGCCGGCGTGCTGAAATCTAAATCTCCCGTTTCGCTTCGTTCGCCAGTTCAATCCGGGGATCGAATCCCATTTCATCCTTTGCCGGTTCTGCGAACCGCTTTGGATGACTACGGTGGCCCCTCGAACTGGTTGTTCTTGGTCGTCCACAACCGTGCCAGCTACTAGTAGCGGTACCGGCTCAAGTGTGACGTTGCCCAAGTCCCATGGTGCGGACGGAAGCTGCCGAGGAAGTTCGAGTCTTGAGTACAGTATCGTGTGGTCTGTACCCTCTATCGCTTGATCGAGAGTATGGATGCGTTTCACGCGAATTATGGCGCGCTGGTCTCCAACGGTGGGAATCGTAGATCCAAAGGCAAAATCAAAGCGTCCCTCTTCATCGGTCCTGAAGTGCTGAATACTGCTGAGTCGACCGCGCAGGTCCGGACGGCCCGGGAAAAGTTCATCCGGCAGCCAAGCCTGATACGTAAAACGAGATTTAGGGATGCGCACGCCATCAGGGTTCAGCAACGTACCCCGAATGCGTGGTCGGGACGGTCCTAGCCTCAACGTAACGCTTGTCCGTTCTCCTGAACGAGTTGGTCCCCTCACGATTGTCGATGCCGATCCAACCGAGTCGTCATAGGCAGACGCCGTCACACGCAGCGAAAGACCCAGTTCCAACGATTTGTAGTCGACGATGCCGTTCTTCACCATTCGCGGGTTGTCCGGATGGCATCGCGGGCGCACCACGCCGCTTTCCCACGTATCCCAATTCAAGGCAACACACGTGGGGATACCTGGTGTCGCACCTTCGTTGTCAATCACGTTTACACGGAGTGACCCAAGTGCCGGCAGCTTGAGCTCAACACGTTGACCGTCTTCAGGCGTACCATCCAGCTCAACGGCAGCTGTCCGGCTCGATGCAACTTCGGCGCGCACGCAATACTGAGCTTGCACATTGTTCGACTTTCTAAGCACGCGATAACTCTGCACCTTTGCGATATCGATTGACGCCTGGCCATGTGCGTCGCTCAGCGCGCCGGCAACGGCAGTCCACTTTGAACTTACGAGTTCAAACTTCGGCGACCCCGGCTTGCGACGTATCTCAAGAACAACTTGCACTCCTTCGGCTGGCCTTCCCATCGAGTCTTGAACGGAGACCAGCAGATTCTCGCTTACATCAACGCTCCCTGAGCGAGGTCTCCGCACGTTCCTTCGTGGAGTCGTCGCGCTCGTTCCCTTCTCTACAGCTCCGTCGCCGCGACCCCGAAGCATCGGCTGGCCATCGCCGGACCGCTCGTACCCCTCACCAACGATCAAACGCTCATCCGCCGGCTCATCCCCCATCTCACCCAGCCAGATAATCAAGGCGCCCACCAGGACAACAAGCCCCGCCGTCATGAGCACCGTAGTGGATCGACGTTCCAACATCCGCGCACATTCTACGCCCCATAGTTCCGACCATCCACGGCCAGCAATGCCCCTCTCTCACCACCTTTACCCGTCAGATAACCGGACTACCGAATCTCCCCTAGAAACCGGCCCACTTCCCCGTATCCTCCTCACCGACCCAAGGGCGTTTAGCTCAGTTGGTAGAGCACCAGCTCGACAAGCTGGGGGTCACTGGTTCGAGCCCAGTAACGCCCACCAACCTATGTTTATCTAACGCAAGAAACCGTTCCGCTATCGGCTGCCAGTGACCCCCAGCCGGGGGAGTGAGCGAAGCGAACGGCCCGGGGGCAGCGCCCCCGGTAAAAATAGGCGGGTCCTGACCCCGAAGGGACGAGCGAAGCGAGCCCGCAGGGGTCACTGGTTCGAGCCCAGTAACGCCCACCATCTCTTCTTATGGTCCACACAGATTCGGGTGTCGCTTGACTGTTCGTTAGCCGCGTGGGGCTCTAACCAGCGACCCCAAGGGTCGTTCTTCCTGGTCAGCCGTTCCGGCTTCCCTTGGTTCGAGCCCAGTAACGCCCACCAACCCATTGTTTACGCAACGCAAGAAACCGTTCCGCTATCGGCTGTCAGTGACCCCCAGCCAGGGGAGTGAGCAACCTCCCTTAACCTCAACGCACCCGAGGCTCGACGCCGAGCAGGTGGCGTACGAAGAAGTCGGCCCGCCGTCGCTTGCCATAGGGTCCTTCGGCCGCACCGTGCCCCGCGCCGGGAATCAGCAGTAAGTCGAAGTCCTTGTCCGCCTTGATGAGCGCGTCCACAACCTTCAAGGTCGAGGCCGGATCCACGTTGCGGTCCACCTCCCCCACGATCAGAAGCAACTTGCCCTGCAGTCGATGGGCCTGCGTGATGTTGGACTGCTCAGCGTAGTGCGGGCCGACCGGCCAGCCCATCCACGCTTCGTTCCACCAGATCTTGTCCATCCGGTTGTCGTGGCAGCCGCAGTCCGCGACGGCCGCATCGTAGAAATCACCGTGCGCCAACAAAGCACGCATTGCGCTTTGGCCGCCCGCGGATCCGCCGTAGATACCCACGCGCTCCAGATCCATGTAGGAACGCGTCTTCGCCGCCGCCTGCATCCATTTGATGCGATCGGGAAAACCCGAATCGCCAAGGCTCTTCCAGCAGACGTCGTGAAACGCCCGACTTCGCCAATTGGTGCCCATACCGTCGATCTGTACAACGACAAAGCCGAGCTCGGCTATTGCCTTCGCGCCGGACCAAGCGTGAAAGCGCTTCGGCACGAAGTGATCATGCGGACCGGCATAGATGCTCTCGATCACCGGATAGCGCTTCTTTGGATCAAACGTGGACGGGACGTGAATCACACCCCATATGTTGGTCTCGTCGTCTCGCCCCTTGGCATGAAAGCGTTCCGGTGCACGCCATCCCGTGTCCAGCAACGCCGCCGCGTCCGCACGCTCAAGCTCGCAGACCAGCGAAGCGTCCTCCGCGCGGCGGAGTTCGTGCACCGGAGGCAGGTCAACGCGCGACCACGTATCGACGTAGTGGTCGCCACCGGGCGAGAACTCGATTCTGTGGGTGCCGTCGCCCCGCGTAAGCCACGTGAGTCCCGTGCCATCGAAGCCGACGCGCCCCACATGAACGTGATACGGATCCTGGTTTGGGAATACCCCCATCGCCTGGAAGCGCACCTGCTCTGCTTCCTCGTCGACCTCTAGGACTTTGCGTACAACCCAGTCACCGCTCGTCACGGGGACCGCTTTGCCCGTCTTATCCTCCACCCGATAGAGGTGGTTCCAACCACTGCGTTCGGACATCCAGAGCCATGCCTTGCCCGACTCGATCGATCGCAGGTAGGTTTTCTGGGAGTAGTCGACGAACGTCTCGCTCTGCTCGTCGATGACGGCGCGCACGTTCTTCTTCGCGGGATCGAGCTCGATCAACCGCAGTGCTTGATGGCCGCGTTGGTTGTAGAGGAACCGGAAGCGTTCTCCCTTCTTGGTCCAGGAGAAGCGACCGATCGACCATGGCGTCGCGTACAGGTCTTCGGAGAGCAAGACCGGCTTCATGCGCTTGACGTCGAAGATGCGCGGCCGGGGCTGCGCGATCTTGTCTCCCGGTTTGAGGTAATCGTAGGTGATTACCGCAGGTTGAAAGCTCTTGCGCGGCACGGAATTCACCACGGTCACGACCCGCCGCCTCGCCGGCTTCTCTTGGACAACCATGAGATAGCGACTCGATGGAGACCAACGCCAGCGAGGCAGGTAGGCGTCGCTCGCATCGCCGTCTTGAGAGAGGCGCTTGGCCTCGCCGGTCAGTTCGTCGCGAATGTAGACATTGTGGTCCTTGATCAAAGCCCGATGGCGGCCGCTGGGAGAGAGTGCAGCGTTCGGTTTACGGGTTGGCTTAGGTGAGCGGGTCCGCTTGGCGGGAACTTTGGGAGGTACGCCAGTGATTACGACCCGGCCGGGGGCGCGCTCTGCTGTGTACGTTCCGAGCTCGACTCCACCTTCAGTGCGAATCAGCCAGACATGACCCGCGTAGGTGTGTTGGTTTCGGCTCCCGCCTGCAGCGACGTGTCCGTAACTCTTTTCCCGCCCTGCGTGGTTCAGCCAGAGGATCTCGACGGTCTTGTCGTGCTTGTTGACGAACTCGATCTCCGTATCGTGACCCCCGCCGTTTGAGCGACGCTCCCCACTCGGATGCATGCCGCCCGTGACGAGGTCGGTAAGCCTCAGGTCCTTTGGCGCGTCCGTCTTCTTACCCGTCTTGAGGTCGACGAGGACGCGCTGTGTCGTGCCGTCGCGCGTCTTGCGCCAGTAAAGCAACCGGTCCCCACCAAGCCACACGTGCCGGAGCCTCTCATTCAACACCTTCCCACGCACGCGCTCGCCCATGGCAGCCGCTCGGGCATAGTCCGCCTTCGTTCCGCCAGCGCGGGCTGCCCCGGGGGAAACTAAGAGAGCAAGGCCGAGTACGGCGAACAGGTGAATGGCGCGCATGTAGAGCCCTCGTCACGGGTCGAGGCGTGAGACTACCGTATTTTGAAATTCTCCAGCGAAGAACGATACTTGGAAACACACTGATGGTTCGGAGGTTCTTCTGCATCCGTAAAGATAGGATTCCGAGGTGAGTGATTTTGATCGCGTCGCAGAGAGGATTCGTGAACTCGATTCAGGCGACGTTGGTACCGGCGTCTCTGAGGATGCGGTGACCGCCGCGGAGGCTGCGCTCGCCGTGAAGCTTGTAGGAGGATACAGAGAGTTTCTACTGGTCTTCGGCTTTGGCGGAGTTGAGGATGTTGAGTTGTATGGGCTTGGTGGTCCGGACTATCTCGATGTAGTCCAGATTACGAAGAGTGAAAGAGCGATAGCAGAGCCTCAGCTCCCGCACCACCTAGTCCCAATTTGGAATGATGGCGGAGGCAATTTGTATTGCCTGAACACGCGGGAAGGCGAGGAACATCCGATCGTGTTTTGGGATCATGAGTTGGGATCTGATCAGGCACCTGACATTGACGCTCCAGATTTCGCGACTTGGATGATGGAACAGCTAGATGGCCTGGACTGACGTGATGTTGGCGAGTTAAAGAGCACGGTATCTCGTCTCAAGGGAGCCTTCGTCCAATGTTCTGCGCCGTGTGTGCTGGTATAATCGACACATGACCAAGTCAGCCTCCGAACTCCTTGAGCACGTCTTGCGACTTCCCGAGGTTGACCGCGTGCGCATCGCAACTGAAGTTCTCGCAAGCCTCGATGGCCCACCCGACGCTGGATGGGACGAAGCATGGTTGGCGGAGCTTGACTCGCGGGTGCGTGCTGCGGAAGCTCGGGGCGAAGTCGCGCCCGAGTGGTCCGAGGTGCGGGCGCGTGTGCTAGCGAAGCTTGGATCAAAGTGACTCGGCGAATTTCGGTTGCGCCCGAGGCAGAAGAGGAAATCACGGAAGCCGCTCTCTGGTACGAATCGAAGCGATCTGGCTTGGGAATTGAATTCGTTGCAGCGATTGATCGCGCCCTCGAACGAATTGCCGTGGCACCGAGCTCTTACGCCAAGTGGCGCACGGAGTTTCCGTATCGTCGCGCTGTATTGACACGATTTCCCTTTCAAGTTTTCTATACCGAAATTCCAACGCACATACACGTGTGGGCAATCGCACATTCCAAGCGACGACCTGGATACTGGTTACACCGATAGGTGGTAGGCACCAACGCCGTGGTTAGTGTCCGAGCCGGCGAGACTTAAGTCATGAACTTGGTAGGAGAAAACGCGGCATGGCCTCCACGCACCACAGAGACTCCTGATGTCGCCCTCGACTTCTTTCGATGATCTCGACGCATTGCTCCAGTTGTGGGTCAAGGACCTGCAGGAGCATCTCGGTCCAACACTCGTCGGTGCTTATCTACAAGGCTCGTTTGCGATGGGTGCGGGAGACGAGCACAGCGATGTGGACTTCATCGTCGTTGTTGGAGATGAGCTCACGGTCGAGGATGTGGCAAAGGTTCAGCACATCCACACGCAGATCTTTAATGACGACACATTTGGACGCTGGCATCGCCACCTCGAAGGGTCGTACGTCCCCAAGCACATATTGCGCGAACTAAAGGACACGTCAGGATCGTTCTGGTACCTGGACAACGGCGCACGCGAGCTCGTCGAATCCGATCACTGCAACTCACTGGTCGTGCGGCGAACGATGCGCCGCTTTCCGTTTGTGCTGATGGGGCCGTGTCCGACGACGCTCATTCCACCGGTGCCCGATGACCTGCTCCGCGCATCGATCAAGCGAGCGATGTTTGGCTGGGCGCGACAGATCGTTCGCGACCCGACGCCGTGGGCGAATCGCTTCTATCAGGGCTTTATCGTCTTTACGTTCTGTCGCGTGTGGCGCTCGCTGACACTTGGCGACATCGGATCGAAGCGCGAGGCAATTGTCTGGGCGAAGGAGCGTCTCCCCCGCGACTGGCACGGCCTGTTGGATCGAGCTTGGGATTCGCGTCCCGATCCCGCGACGAGCGCGCGGACGCCGCCCGACCCGATTGAGTTCGATCGGACGGTTGCGCTGGTACGACTTGTTCTGCGTGAGTTCGACGAAGAGGTGTAGCGCGCATCGGCGGGACTGGCAAGATGGTCGAAGACACCGCGAAGATACCGGACCGCGTTTTCACGCACCTGGAGGTGCGGGAAACTCGGCGTCTGGATCGAACCCACACTTTTCAGCAACTCCGATTATCCCGAGGCATGCCTCCAGACGTGCCCAGTAACGCCCACTAGTACTTTCCCGCGCAGACGCGATACCCGCCAGCAACGCGCTGCACTGTGAAATCTCTCCGAAGTGCGAGTAAGTACTGACATCGAGTCGGGACTATGTTCATCAAGTTGATGGGAAGTAACGCAGCTGGGAATCTCGTTCAAAGAGTGCCCCAAGAAGCGCAACCTCCGAGCCGGCCAAACCTTCAGACACAAACAGTATCTGTCCAGTGCCAGGCAGGGATTTCACCCCGGCAACAATGTCGGACAGTGCAGTCATCTCAGCGGCCGTTCGACCGCCGGGCAAGGGGCCTATTTTGCTCTCGAATGAGGCGCACTGTTCAGGGGCATCGGAGACAAGCACGTCGGCCTTTGAGTACACGCCTCCGGGAAGTTCATTTCGCCCTCCGAACTTAGGTCCCACTGTTGCCACATAACGTGAAGAAGCTAGGGCCTCAGCGGCAACCACAGGTTCCGAACTCCTTGTTACTGCGAGAACTGCATCAGCATCTTCTGCTGCGGTTCCTGATGTGACTTCGGCATGCGCAGGAACGTTCGTGTCCTTCGCCAACTCCATAGCAAACGACTCGGCAGCCTCTCGGCGCCGTGCCCAAATTTGGAACGATTCAATGGACCGGGCAGAGGCCCATGTTCTGGCGTGGTGAAACGCCTGAAAGCCTGCACCGAGTACCGCAACGCGAATGGGGTGCGTCAAGGCGCGAGTCGCGACCTCCATCGCGACACCCCCGAGGGCTGCTGTTCGCCACGCCCCGAACTCGGGCCCGCGGGCGGTAGCCAAAATCTGGCCGTCTGAAAGTCGGAGCAGTACGAGCAACTGCGAGTCATCGTGTGTACCGGACTCGCGGTCGATGGAATAGAGTCGAAAGCCAGCAACGTCTTGTGTGGCCGATGCGCCAACGGTAAATACCAACTGCCGGTTGCGAACAGGGACGTTCATTCGGGGCGGCGCCGCCGTTTGATCCTCGGCGGTAGCGCAAAGATATGATCGCATCGCCTCTAGCGCGCCTTCACGCCCCAAGCGTCTTAGCTCCGACGGCTCGAAGTGTTGCATTAGTTGATCGTCCTTCCAGCGGTGTCTCTATGACATTGATGTGTGCGATACCTGACGTCCGTCTCAAGCCGTGCGCGTGGATTCGTGATCGCTATCACCTACAGCTCATCGCCACAGCGTGAACATGCCAAGGAGTGCCGGCAAAGCACAGGCAATGAGTGTGATCTTCTCCCTGACACAGCATTCCTCTACAAACAGATTTTTGCCAAGTGCTCGCCGTCTTCGATCTCGCCTGTCGGAACGAATCCGAAGCGCTTGTAGAAGGACTCGGGGCTGCCTTCACCAACTTGGTAACTCACGTAGAGCTCCTTCGCATTCGGGCGCGTGCGCACATGCTCGATCAAGAGTTCGAGCACTCTTCTACCGTACCCCTTGTGCTGGTACTCTTTGTCAATCATCATGCGCCAGAGGAAGTACTCCGCCTTTTCAGGGATGTCGGAGATCATCACGAATCCGACGGGCTTCTCCCCCACGTAAACGCCGCGGAACCATGCATCCTCGTGGAAGTACGCCTGTGCAATCGAAACTGCATTGTTCGCGACGAACTTCTTCTGCTCCGGTGAGACACTCAGCTTCAGGATCGCGCCAAGCGTCTCTTTGGTGATCTGGCGCAGCGTGACATCCATGCCCGCAGCCTATCGCGACGCGCCGGTTCGTGCCCGGCGAAACATCGAATCAGCGAGATACGAGGATGGTTTGAGGGCCACACTTGTTCTTGAGCTCCGCGTAACTCGTGGGCTGCCGTACACGCGTTGGCCCCAATACGCATGCAAAACTCATTCGGGTTGGGGAAGGCGAATCTCGACGCCCTTGGTGCCCGGCGTGGCCCTTTGAGTGGCCACTCGCGACTTGCCCTTCTCGTACAAGTACATGCGAAGCTGGACGTCCTCGGAACGCGCAGGATCCACAACCGCTACATAGCGTCCGTCCGGACCAACTTTGGCGATCCCGATCTGCTTTTCGTCGTGAAAGACTTGGACGAAGCCGTTCCTTATCGGCTTGCCATCGTGCTCGAACACTGTGCCCTCAATGGTCGTCCCCGTTGCAAACTGGACTTCAATGGTCTGTCCATGGGGAACCACGGATTTCGGCGCAGGGACACGCCAGGGTTGTTCAGCGGTTGAAGAGAAGAGGACGCGAACTTGCGTCGGCTGCGCGAGAAGGTCTTCGTACGTGACCTCTCCCTTGTCGTCAGTCCGAGAGTAGCCCTTGCGACCGGGCGATGTTGGATGAAGGGACACAGGGACCTTCGGCACGGCGTTTCCACTGGGATCGAGCGCTCGCACAGTCAGCGAACGGTCGCTTGCAATTGCCTTAGCACGAACCACGATGTCCTGTGCGCCCGGTTCGACGCCCTCTGCCACACCTGCGATCGCTTTATGCGTAGGCATGTGTAACCGAGCCCTGCTCGAACCCGCCATTCCGCGAAATACGACGTCGAACACTTCCTTGCTGCTTGTGCGGTAGGTAAACACGCCAAGTTCGTCGCAGTAGGCTTGCACGATCTCTTGTCCGTCACGCCTGAACGTGACGTGTGCCCACGCCACGGGCTTGCCCCCAGGGTCGAGTACGCGTCCCTTGGTCAGTAGCGCACGCTTGAGCACGATTTCGATATCGTTTTGATCGACAACTTTGGTGCCTTGGTGCGGTTCGTAGGGCGCGTCTTTGCCAAACCATACTTGCAGTTGCATGGTGCCCGGCTTCACGCGCACCACAGCGAGACCGTCGATGTCTGTGCTTGTGCTCACGCCCGCTTGCTGCCGGGCTCCGGTCACCGCCAGTCGTGCATGCTTCACCGGATTTCCAGCGTCGTCGACCACGCGCACACGCACTTCGCGAGAGTCCTCGAGGGTGATGTCGACCGTAGTGGGCTCATCGTCGTCTTTCAGTACAACATCCTGTCTGGTCGCTGCTTCGCCTTGCGGCGTCACAGACAGCCGATACTTGCTGGGGGGAAGATCGTCGAAGCGGAACCGACCCAGATCATCGGTTGCACGATGCAGTGTTCGCGCATACCTGTGTCCGCGTGGTCCATCGGGCAAATGCGTAAGGCTCGCAGAGGCACGCCCGACGGGCGTCCCATCCGCGAACGCCACCCTGCCGATCAGACTGCGGCTCGGGCCAAGGGTGATGTCTTCAAGATCGACTTCGCGACCGTCCGTTGGCGGTGGCACCGCCTCCGCAAAGTACCGGGCGTGGCCGCGCGCGAATACCGTCAAGCTGTGCGTCATCTCTCGACGTAAGCTTGAGATTGTAAATCGCCCCGCCGCGTCGGTAACCGTGCTGCCCATGGAGCTGACACTGCTCTGGTATCCGATCGCGCTGACCTGAGCCTTTCCAATCGGATTGCCGTCCGCATCGACGACGCGCCCTACAAAGCGATGCCCGGGTACGAGTTTGAAGTCGAGCGTCTCGTGCTGCTCGACGTCAATCTGGGCGCGGCCATAGCCTTCCGCCAGGACGTGAACATCCGTGACACCTTTGCCGGTCCATCCATGGAGCACGAAGCGCCCGTCCGCATCCGTCTTGGTCCGCGGAGTCAGAACCCAGTTCATGCCGACGTGCGCTCCCTCGACTGCTTTGCCTGTCGTGGCATCGGTCACACGACCGCGGAGGGTTCGGCCCTTTGGCAAGGTTAAGTCGTGAGTCGTCGTCCCAGATTTCTCCATCGAGATGGTAATCCAACTGGGGTTGCCCCAGCCTTCGCGCTGAGGACGTGGGTCGAGGAAGATCCTTGGCATGGGCGGTATGTCGTCAAACACACATACCCCGGCCTCATTGGTTGTTCCCACGCGTCGGAATGACGTATCGCGACGGCCGCGGCGAAACACGTGTAGCAACAGGCCCGCTGCCGGCTTGCCCTCCGGCGTCTTGACGTTGACAACAAGAACCCGAGGTTTTTGCATGACGATGCGCGCGCGCTCACCGGACAGGCGCAAGGTGTATTCGGTCGTCGCCAATCCATCGGCCGAGACACGAAGATTTACGTGCTCGCCCTTTCGAAGCCGAATCAAGAACGTCCCGTCAACCGCACTGCGAGTCGCGAGCCCTGCATGCGATTCGCCGTAGAGACCCCGTCTAGTCAATAGACCATCGTGACGCCAGGGGTAGTGGAGTACTTGCAGCGCCGCACCCGCAACCGGCGAACCATCTTCACGAACAACCACGCCATGCAGATCGCGCTCACGATCTGCTTTGCTGAGGTCTACGGGAGCAGGAAGCGCGGGAGCCTCTTCAACGTCTGTGGAGCCGCCGCCCTTGAGACCGACATGGTCCTTGGCGTTCTGCTCTACCGTGAGCGACGCGTTTGGCGTCCCCACATTGTTGGACTCGGCATTCGCGTCGCTAGGTGAATTATCACCCCGCCATCCGTAGTTCCAGACGAGCGCGACAATGACGAGTAGCGCCAGAACGATCAACCAGCGTCGTGTCTGCATATGTACTCCCCGCAGTGTTGAACGCGCACATCATAGCAAGGCTCGATTTAAGATACCGAGTTACATTCTGAAATCTGTGTCCATGGCTCCGGATGGTAGAACCTTCTCGTATGGATAGCAGCGCGTGACGCCAAATCCGGGCGTGGCCTCGCATGTTGCGACGTATCCATGACGCTCATAGAACGTCCTGGCGCAGACTGTGCTGTTGAGCGTGATTCGTTTTGTTCCCCAACGTGCCGCTTGCGTTTCCAGAGCAGCCAACATTTGGGCTCCAACGCCGCGGGATTCCTGTCCGGGCAGCACGTAACACAGCGTAATGGTGCCGCTTCGCCCGATCGATCCAACACCCACAATCTCGTCATGCAACTCGGCCACGATCATGAAGGTCTCATTGCTGGCGATCCACTCTCCGACGCGTCGGGCCGTCTTGTTGGATAGCCACTGTGCCAACGTGTCGGGATCGTGCTGATGGTCGGCAGTGCAAAGTTCTTGAATGGAACGTCGAAGGACGTGGGCAGCCACGGGAGCATCGGAAGCCAGAGCGGGACGAACGGTTACGGACATGGTGTCGCGCCACTCTACTGGCACACCGCGCCGTCGTCGCGATCCTCGCTCTCCGCGCCAGCGTCGGGCTTGCAGCAGGCGGGATGCGGGGAAGGCCTCCGCTACGCGCAGAATCTGGTGCGGTGCAGCGTGTGATCCTCCCGCGATGCTCACTGACCCCGATCCCGATGTGCAAGCGCTTCTGTCGGCCGGGCGCAATGCGGAAGCGCGCAAAGAGAGGCTCGGAGAGCTCCTCTTTCAGTACCGCGCACGGCTTTTGCGGGTGGTCGAGCTGCGGATGGATCCCGTATTGCGCGCTAGGCTCGGAGCATCGGACGTGGTGCAAGATGCGTATGTAGAAATCGCCCGCCGTGTCGATCGCTACCTCAAGGCGCCCACCATGCCCTTTTTCTTGTGGGCGCGCTTCATCACCGTTCAGCGAATCCTGAAGGCGCATCGCTTTCATGTGAGTGCCCAGCAACGAGACACGGTGTACGGGCAAAATCCACACTTTTCTTGTCCTTATGGAGTGCGATGCGCACTCCTCTAGCGACGTGTAGATCATCGATGGAGCGTTCGTGTGAGACCGAAGCACCGGTGGGGTATCGAACTTTTGAGAACTCTTTGCGGTCGGCATGATGCATAGCTGATCGCAGCGGCAACGGACGCAAACACTGTGGACTGCACACAACAAGTATCATTGCCGATATGTGTGAATTTGCTTCTGACGCTGTACTCCTGCACACGGCATTCGCGCTGTTGACTGAACGCTGCCCTACGAAAGGTGTGGATTTTGTCCGTACACCGTATGCCCTGGGACTCCTGCAACAGCGGATGGCAGGCTGGCGGCCATCGTTCGGAGGACTTGAGTGACGACTGCACAGCTCGAAGTTGAACGAGCCCATTTCGTTGTGCGATCAAAGGCCTTCGGCGATCAGGTCGTGCTTCGAGCGGTGGACGCTACCGTGCGTCGGGGCGAGATTCTGGAAATCCTTGGCCCAAGCGGCATCGGCAAGACAACGCTGCTGCGGATAGTCGGCGGGCTGGACACGGACTACGACGGAGAGGTGGTGATCGCAGGCAGCGAGCTGACGGGCCCCTCAAGAAACGTCGCGTTTGTGTACCAAGATCCGGCACTGTTGCCATGGAAGACAATCCACTCGAATCTGCGCTTCGCCCAGAGCCACGAGCTATCTCACAGTGAATCTGCGGCCCAGATAGAGCACGCCCTGGAGCTTGTAAACCTGGATCCTGAGACTGTCTCTCTGAAGCGGCCGAGTCAAGTGTCTCGCGGGATGGCCAAGCGAGTAGCGATTGCGCGTAGTATCGTGCAAGGTGCCCACACAATCTTGATGGATGAACCGCTGGCGGATGTTGATCAGTTCACGAGAGAAGCGATACAGGAAACGATTGTCCGCCTTCCCGTAGCGCGAAAGACGGAGCCCAGCATTCTCTTCGTCACCCATGACGTCAGAGAAGCCGTATTCATGGCTGATCGGCTCCTGCTTCTCTCCCCTGAGCGCCCGGCTACGGCAGACAGGATCATCGAGGTCGGTGTTGCGCGGCCCCGCGACCGACTTGACAGACGACTCCTTGAACTCGAAGCAGAGATCGATGAACACTATCGCTCGGCGTGTGAGACTGGACGGACGGACTGACAAGTAGCCGGCGAGCCTCCGGGCTGGCCCAATGCCGTTTCGCGATGGTCGCTACGCCTCCGGCAGGACCGTCAGTAGCAGAGCAGCCATTCGTACATGGAGGACCCGGGCTTCTTCGGCTGTCAGTTCAGACGGGACTCGGTGAACCGATTCGTCGAACAGCTTCAAGAACGGACCCACAGCGTCGACGTCCGTGGCGACGTACTTCTGCATGGAGGCCGTTTCTTGCCTGGCAATGAAGCGAATCCTGGCCTTGCGCGTTGGCTTGCCATTGCTGAAGTCCTTCGGGTCCGTCGACCAATCCTGAACCTTGTCATCCGGGGAGAGGGTGTGCAGCACGTATCGGAAGAGCTCGCGCAACGAGGCGCCAACATGGCGTGCGACATCCGGCCCGCCCGCGCTCAATGCGGCGGAGGCGCCCTCCCAAAGGCTGACGCACTCCGGATCGAGCGCTGTGAGTCGGTCCACGAGCACCACCTCCGTCTGGTCGAGAACGAGCGTGGTCTGCGCTTCGGCATCCTCTTCGAGCTCGGGCTCGCGGTCTTCGCGGGGGAGCGTTACGACTTCGGCAAGCCGCGAAGCCACAAATCGCTCACGTGCAACGGTCGCGGCTGTCTGCAGCCGCACGTGCGTCTCAAGCGATGCTGCCCCAAGCTCCGCGAGTACGTCCGACTCTGCAGCCCAGAGACGACCGAGTTTCGCGTCGATCTGTGTGGCGGCAGCCCAGTCTGACGGGACCAGGCCGCCAATCTTCAGCCCGGCCATCTGATCCGCGAGGCGAGAAGAGATCGACAGTGACTGCTCGAACGCAGCCAGAACTTTCGCAGACTCCGCCAACGTTGAGGCGTACCCCGGCAGCTTCGGGGTCGTTGCCTTGGCCAAGGCGTCTAGCTGGCGCTGGGATGCGTTCTGGATCTCCTGGAACTGCTGGCTGACGCGAGTCACGGAACTTGCGACCTCAATCGCCTTGAGATTCGGAGCTGACAGCTGCTCCAAGCGCCGGGTCTGCTGGGCGATCTGCTCCACAACGTGCATTGCGCTGGCTGACTTTGCCATCTCCTGCATCGTCGTGCCAAGAAGGCGGGAGTTCTCGATCATCCTGACAAAGGCCTCGGTGGCGCGCATGTGCGCCATCAGGGCTGAACTGTCGTGCTTAGCCACGGTCTCACTCCCGGTCCTTGTGCGCCCCCGCACCGGATCATACCGGACGAAATACGGAGATGGGATGAAAAGGCCGGTAGCTCCTCTGTCGCGCAGTCACGGTAAACCGTGCTGCAAACAATAAACGGGCTCTACGGCCCAGGAGGAGCTACCAGCATGCATAAGCGTATCACCGAAACGATTGGCATCGACTTAGGCGACCGATTCTCTTGGTATTGTGTCTTAGATCAAGACACGGGGGTTCAGAAGGAAGAAGGCGAGATAGCGACAACGCGCGAATCGTTTCACGAGTTTCTCTCGAAGCACCGAACCGCTCGAGTTGTGATGGAGGCGGGAACGCATTCGCCTTGGGCGAGTCGGGTCGTCGAAGGTCGATGTGCTCAGTCGCTAGTCGCGAATCCGCGAGAGCTAAGCTTTATTTACAGGAACGCTCGCAAGTCCGATCGAACGGATGCCAAGAAGTTGGCTGAAATCGGTCGCTTCGATCCCCAACTACTTGCCCCAATTCGGCATCGACCGGAGTCCGCACAACGAGACCTTGCGCTGATTCGTGCACGAGCCGCGCTTGTGTCGTCACGAACCAAGTTGGTGAACTCGCTACGAGGTGTCATTAAGAGCATGGGCGGGCGGTTGCGTAAGCAGGCATCAAAATGCATCGGATCGAAGACGCGGGCCGAGATTCCGGAGGAGCTCTGCGATGTGCTCAATCCCATTCTCAGTGCAATCGAGCGAATCACTGAGTTGGTAAAGATCTACGACGCAAAGATCGATGAGTTGGCGAAGGAGCGATATCCAGATACACAGTTGCTCACTCAGATTCCAGGCGTGGGCAATCTCACGGCACTCGCATTCATGTTGACCGTTCAAGATTGGGCGCGGTTTGAAGACCGCCGAGATGTCGGGGCGTTTCTCGGGATGGTTCCACGGCGTGATCAATCCGGCCAAATGGACAAGCAGCTACGCATAACGAAGGCTGGGGACCGTATGGTTCGGTCGTTGCTCGTTCAGTGCGCGCATCACATCCTCGGGCGACTGGGCCCGCCATGCGATCTAAAGTCCCACGGTGAGCGGATCATTGCGCGTGGAGGCGCAGTTGCGAAACGCAAGGCAGTCATCGCCGTGGCACGCAAGCTCTCCGTGCTCATGCTTGCGCTGTGGCGAACAGGCGAAGAGTACATACCGGTTCGATGCCCAGTGGCTGCCTGAACCTCGCGCAACAGCTTTAGGCAAGCATTAGAAAGGTCAGTTTCCACGTACCCCAATTCGAGTCCGGGTGACTGCGGTGCCCTGACCGACGTATAGCGACGTCGCTACTGAGTATGCAGCACCCAGACTCGTTCTCGGACCCCACCTTGCACCGGGTCGCATCAACTTCGATCCAACACGAGTGCGCATAGAAGCCTGAATGGGACGTGTTTTCTGGCGCCAGTGACGATGGCTGGCAATTTGATTCGCTCCGATCCGCTGCCAGAAAGGCAAGGGCGATAAGGGTAAGTTGCGTACTCAAGGGGCCGAACTACACATGCACAACGCGGTAAATGCGCTCGCCGACGCGGCTTCGCACTTGACATGCCAGGCCTTTTCATAGAAGTACGGGAAAAATCCACACTTTTCTTGTCCTTTAGGTGCGCCATGCACGCTCCTCTAGCGACGTGCAGTTCATCGATGAATTGTTCGGTCGAGATAGACGTCGCAGATGGGGCACCAAACTCTCAAGCTCTCTTTGCGCTGGGCAAGCCAGTCGAATTCGATCGCCAGCATGCCTCATGGTCATTGCAATGATCCTACTTCGTCACGTCGACATAGTCACTCGGCACGATCGGAATGACGCATAGCAGATCGCAGCGGCAACGGACGCAAACACTGTAGACTGTACACAACAAGTATCGTTGCCAATAAGTGTGAATTTGCTTCTGACGCTGTTCTCCTGCACGCAGCATTCGCGCTGTTGACTGAGCGCTGCCCTACGACAAGTGTGGATTTTTCCCGTACACCGTATTCTTGCGGAACGCGGTGCGGCGCTAGGCCACGGAGTGGTCAGCAGGCGATCTCCGAGACGGTCAGATTGCCTTTACCGTCACGGCAGAAGATCGTGGTGTCTCCGTCCGTGGAGACCACAAGGCCGAAAGAGTCCGAAACGCGGCTTGTCGCACATGCGATCGACTTGTGTCTCGTCCCCTTCTTGCGCGACTCCAAGAACTCCCGGACCCCAGGCGGTAGGTCGGGGTATGCATCCTCCGCAAGCAGCTTGCTGCCGACACCCAGGGGACGGAGCATGGGTCCGAGAACCACTGCCCCGTCGATGCGCGTCGCGTGGCAGAGACGCACGACCTCGTCGTCAGCCATTCGCGCCGACGTCAGCATGTGCTGGGTGTACGGATGCTTCAGTGCTGGCGGCGGCGCCGGAGGATCGGCGGGGTCGATAGCACGGCACGCGAGCGACTCCTGCAACCCCCCCGACCAGTCATCGCCGGCCGACTTCAAGGCGTTTGCCTGGTCTACACACTTCAGTTCGTCGAGCGACGCGGCGCAGGTGACCAGTACCCCGGCGCCGCCGCCGAGTCTCCTTGCCGACCGCGCTAACTTGAGCAGGGACTGTCCCAAGCCATGAGCGATGCCAAGCAGCAACGGTGCGTCGGCACGCACGACCCAGTCGGCCTGTTCTTCCGCAGTGAACAGACTCCTATGCAGGTCGCCGGCGCGGAGTTGAACATCCCAGCTGGAAATCAGCAGGTATGCGGGCGGGATCACCGTCCCCACTTCGATTAAGGTGGCTGGGCGTCGGCACGCCGTCTTCAGGAAGACAGCTTCACCGTCGGCGTTCTTGACATACAGCTCCGCGACGTCCCGCAGCTCTACGACACAGCCCGCTCCCCACTCGAAGGCATGGCCACTCACGAAGTTCGCAACTTGACGGGAGACGATGCCACGGACACGAAGCCCATCGTTGCTCCCTTCGATGACGAATGCCGTCTCCCACGGATCGAAAGCCGAGCCGACTTTGCGAAGCCAGTCCACTGAAACGGAGGGCTTCTGCGAGAACTCGACGAGCAAGTTCAGTGTGGCGTCGGCGGGAAGCAGGAGAAACGACCCGCACGGCACGCGCCCCTCTTCCCGGTAGAGCCCGGTCTCGTAGAGCAGATCAAGCAACTCGGTCGTCGCGGGAGGCCACGGCAAGCGGTCACTTTCAGCGAGATGCTCTTGCGCCGCGTCGAGTAGTGACGACGCGTCAAAGCGCCGATAGCCTGCAGTAGCCATGTGCCTCCCCGATCGAGCCTAGCACGCGGTCAATTGCCTCGCAGTACATAATACCGTAATACCGTGCCGTAATACCGTGCCGCGTTTCTTCCCACCAAGTAAGTGACTCTAGACCTATGCGCATTCAGAGATTCGGTGTGCGGGCGAAGTCCACACGTTCTGTATTGCTCGGCGAAGTCAGAGGCATCTTGCCCACACGAAATGAGTGGAGGATCGGGGAAGAGTCGGAACTTCTGTGTAAGGCATGTCGTCCGATCCAAAGCCGAGAGAATGCACCGTGGCTCAACGTAAAGAAGAGCGAGCCCGTAGGCGTTACTGGTTCGAGCCCAGTAACGCACACCAACGAGTTCTCCTCCTTCTTAGCAATAGCCCAACTCACGCCATACTGGAGCCCCCCAAAATGGCAAGTTCCATGCTGCGACAAAACACGTGACCGCTTCTCAGCCACTTTGGCTGCCGAGCCGCCAACAGCTTGCGTCGACGGACTAATCTTTGGTCATTCAAATGGTGGGCTAATTTGTGGTGCGTATCAAGTCGTGTCGAATTGCCTCGGACTGTCAAGGAAACGCTGCACTAGGCGTCCGCCCTGGTGACTGTGCGCTGTCCTACTAAAGGTGTGGATTCTGCCCGTGAACCGTATCTTCAGAGCAATGAACACCGTTTTCGCATCCCGAAGCAAACTGTAGATCACCTTCCCTGAAAGCCATGGCGCCTCATGATTTTGAGTTGCTCCAGCTGCAGTTTGTGGATCCCTTTCAGCTTAGTCTCCAGACTCGATGGATCCTGAATGAGTTTGTGCTCGAGCATATAATTCTTCCACCTCTCCGACTGGCCCGGTGACATTGTCCCAAGGTGTTCGATTAGCTTAAGAGAGTCCGTGGAGCTTAGCGTTGATCCATTTTGCTTGGCGAGTGCAACCATATTGCATCTCTGAAGATGTTTCAGAAGAGGAGTAGGTGCAATCGTTTTTTCAGTTTGGTAATTGAGCACCAACTCACGCAATTCGGAATCGTCCAACGCATTGCCAATTCGCTCTTGAACATATCGTGCGCAATTGTTGAACAGTGCATGATAATTCCATTCAACATAGTTTTCTTCTGAGACTTCAACTCTCTTCATTGCTAGCAAGACGGAGCGCAGCATCTTGTGAACTGACCGATTTGACATTAGATCAGAAATAGACTCTTGAGTGATGTGCGTGTTCTCTCCCTTCTTCGACATCAACTGCTTCTTCCCAAACACTCTTAGGATCGAGATCGCCTCGTGATTGGCATTCTTGGGTCGTCTTCCCACGTCAATAACAAAGCTCTTCTGTTTAGCGTCAGACCCGAGGCTGACAGTGATGGCCGCATGTTCCCCATGCCCGAAGAGCCCCCTAGGATTCCACACCACATAGGCTACATTTGAGACTTCCTGTCCGGCGTCAACGCATGCGCGTAGTTCCTTTAGCGCCTTGGAAATGTTCTCCTTCGTAGTGTTGCCGTCGGGTCCCACAAATTTCTTGACCCAACGGCCGAAGTTCGAGTCACGCACTCCTGGGACAACGTGAGAGACAAGGACTGTGAGTGCGATCAATATGACGAGCACTGCCATCCCGCGTGCAACAAGCTTCATGTGATCCCCCTCTCGTAATAGATCTTACCGCTCAATACAGACCAACCGTATCTCTTGAGCAACTCTGCAGGGATTAGAACAGAACGACCAAAACATGCAATGGCGGCCCTCGACGATTTTCTGGCCAGTTGACTATTATGGATTCTGAGGCATAGATCATGCGTCGAGTTCAGCGCGATCGCACCTATAGATCAATGTCTGGTGTCATATTGAGTGAAACGCAAGTGCCTAAAGGATAGGACATTGGAACTAGGTCCACGCCTTACGGGAATTCCAACTTATATGCTGATGCACACTTCGCACGGGACTTGGAAGACCGTGGAATCTATGGACCGACCTGACGTGCAAAGCGCGAATCTACCCACCCACCCTACTCCACCCCCAACTCCCCTATCGCCAACAAGGCAAGCGCAGTCGAACTCGCCTTCCCAACCATGAGCGAATCGGCGAAGCTACCGTCAACCTCCTGGAGCGGACGGATGATGTCGCGAAGACGCTTGACGTACTTTTTCTGCGCGGCTTCCGGTAGCACGGCAATCGTTCGTGCGGCGTACCAGACGCCGAAGAAGTAACGGTAGGAATCCTGCATTGACGTTGGATCCACGTAGCTCTCGAAGACCTTTACTGTGCTCCGAGCGCCCTTGAGGCCATCGAAAAACACGTCTAACGACTCGTGTAGTCGCTTCTCACCCTTGGAATGGCCGGCGGCGTGGAGTGCCAACTCGCAGAGCGGGCTGCGGAAACATGAGGAGGCGCGCGCAATGTCTTTGTCGCGGGCGGGCGTCATGTGTTCCATCTTCGTGCCGTAGTGGAAGACGCTCTTGCCATCGAGGCGATTCTGCTCGAGAAACGTTGCGCAGCGGGCGATCTGCGAGTCTTCGACGGCGAAACCCTGTGCTTTCGCATTGACCAATAGAAGGAGGATCGGTGCGGTGTTGAAGGTGTGGAGGCGCGCGGGTCCTGTGTAGGTCCAGCCTCCGCCGTGCTCCGTGTCCTTGAGCTTGGCAAGGAGCTTCTCGATGCGGGCCGCACCCTTTGTCTTTGCGGCGTCACGTCGATTCGGCTGTAAGGCCAGCTCAAGATGAAGGGCATAGGTCAGATGCCAGACCTTCGGCGTCGGATCACTCGACCACGCGGAAACGATCCTTGTACCTTTCGCAATGGCCTTGTCCGCGCGCTTCGCAAGCTCACCCTTGAGAGCGCCGCGCCACGTACGAAGCGCGTCCACACAGAGTGCGGTGCGGGGAACGATGACGCCGTAGTCAATTGCACGTTCGCGACTCGGGTGGCGATGGCAGGGCTCTGGCCAGGAACCGTCGGCATCCTGCTGATCCAATAGGAAGCTGACTGCCGCACGCACGGCGTTGCGCTCACCAGGGGCTTGTTCCGTACTGTCGAGTAGCGGGTCGGTTGCATCCTGTGCGCGGGTCTCCCACACTCGCGGAAAAGGACCATTCTTATCGAGTAGAAGACGTGAGCGCGCTTCGAGGGGCCGAGGCTCACCGCGGCGCGCAATCGCTTGCAGGTGCGTGTGCGCCTTGTCGGTGTCACCCCTTTCAAGCGCGGCGAGCGCTTTGTCGTAGTCTGCGCGATCCTTCGGGTCGGCCGGATCGACGCCGACTTGGGGCATTTCCTTTGGGCGGTAGCGCTTGTTCTTATCGAGTATCGCACGACAGGTACGCTCGAAGAGTCGCGGATCAAACACTGCCATACGAACGACGCGATGGACACATTTACCGCTCGGCGTGGCGAAGATGATTGCCGGCGCATGGGAATCGGCCGCAGACGTGCCGAGTTGCGGAAGAGGATCGGACCACGTGCCCTTCCCCGAAGAAAGAAAGTGCCATGTGTGCATATGCACGCGCACGGGAATGAAACATGTGGCAACTAGATTGGACACGGCGGGATCGCCGAGGAATGCCGTGAGGATGGCGCGCTCCTTCCAGTAACCGGGATCGCGAGTGATCGGAGACGGCGGCGGCGCTGCCTGATTGGGATGACGAAACTCTGCGACCTTGCGGGCGCCTTCGTATCCCGCTTCCCAAACTTTGTTGTCCCACGGCGTCACGAATGCGAGGACAAGCTTGTTTTCGTCTTTGGCTCTTGCGCGCGCCGCTTCGATGGTGTCGGCCCAGGGGATCCACGGAAACACGAGCTTACCGGATGCTGCGCCGGATAGCGCCTCGATGGCTTTTGTGATCTGAGTCTTCACGTTCGGTCGCTTGCACGCTACTTCGAGTGCCTTCAACTTGGGAAGCACGGAGCGGTCACCGATTCGCCCCAACGCCTCCGCAGCACAACCCGCTACGAGCGCGTTGGGATCCTCGACGCCAACGAGCAGATCCGCGACAGCGGCGCGTGCTTTCACTGAACCAAGGACTTTGGCGGCGTGCCAACGACGCGTCGGGTCCTTGTCGTCGCGGAACACCTTGTGAACCGCCGGGATCACCGGCTCGCCGAGCCGGGTCAACGCCTGCATAGCTTCAAATGGGTGCTTCTGATCACTCGTTCCGAGCTTCTTCACCCATGTGGCGACGTCATCGTTTCCGGCAAATGCCATTCCTGTGAACAACAGCACCAACAAGATTGCACGCTTCATTGCGTCCTCCTGCGATGATCCACAGTAAGGGGAAGGGCAGGGTGGGCGGTGGGGCTTCCAACAGCCTGCGCTGACGATTTTGTCCTTTGTTGTTCAAGTGGTACGTGAATACACGGATGCGTGTGTCAAAAGTAGACGGACTTGGACCATTGTAGAAGCCCCTCGTGGGCACTTCGGGCACCTGGAGAGTACCGCGTGATAAAGTCAGAGGCGGCATTCGATAGAAGTACGAATCGGGCCGCGCGATTTGTGTAACACCTTCTTGGTGAGATGGGGGATTTCCCATTCATGTCCAACGGTAAATCCAATGGTTGTGCCTTCGCTGTGCTACTCGTAGCGGCAGGTCTCCTGTACGGGCTTATTGACGTGCAACAACGGGTTGAGGCAAAAGAGGACATTAGAAGAGAAAAGCTGATCTTACTCGGTCAACCGAAACAAAGAACCATCCGCATCGCCTATATCCCACGAGATACTCCTCCGAAGATCAGGAAGGAACTCGGAGCGCTCAATATTGCTATCGAACAAGCCAAGAGGGCTACGACAGAGGCGGACAAGATTGTCAATCTTCCGACCTACTTCGACCTCGAGGTCGATGTCTATCAGGTCAAGAGAACGGTGTTTGGGAAAAAGGTATCTTTCGCGGACGTCAACGGCGACGGTGATGTCCTTGACAGCAACACAGACGCGTTTCTGATCCACGACGTCGCGGGCAAGACCCCGATGTGGATCCCTTTCGAACCGAGTTGGGGATTCTCAATCGGGGTAACGTGGCTCTCCGAGTTTCAAAGAGGTCCAGAGCCCACTCAGCTCCGTTTTCAAGCCACAAGGCAAGAGGTCATCATCTCCCTCAAAGAACTCCTCAAGCGTAACGACGAGGGGCTGGGTCTCCCGGCGGGAACGCTGCAGCGCTACTCGCTCACGCGATCGAAGGCCCCCGAAGACGGACTCATCTCGAATGCGGCTATCAAGGGGCAGAAGAGCGGGTGGAAGGCAAATCGAAAGGGAGCAATCGAAGCCTACGTAGCACTAAACCAGCGGCGGCGGCAATTTGGTGGCCTCCCTTGTTCGCGTGCAATGCTCCACCTTTCGGCCCGCTGCTCGCTTCACTCTTGGTACCTAAAGAAATATGGGGATGAATACGCTCATTATCAGGACAAGAGCCACACGGACCGCTACACCGTGGCTGGTGCGGCCGCAGCCGAGCTCTCAACTCTTGGCACCAGCGCGGGTGTTCTTGGGCTTGACGAAATGATGGGGACTTTCTTCCATCGAGTCTTGATGACAGAGAACGCGCTCCTTTACGTCGGCTCATCAACGGTTGGAAGCTATTGGGTGATGGACGTTGGCGAGGGATGGAACAAAGCGGAAGCTAAAGAGCGGCGCCCGTGTCCAATCATCACCTTTCCTGCTGCCGGCGCAAGTGATGTCCCGAAAAGAGGTGTCGAAGACGAAGACCCCCAGTTCCAAGATGAGGACATTTCCGCTCCTGGGATGCCATTCACGGTTCGGCTCAATTACTGTTCTCCGTGGTTTGAACTCGCAGACGTCAAAAAGACAGGCGCGCAATTCTACCGAGGAGGCACACCTGGCCGCAAAGGGATGGCCCTGCCAACACGACACAGCTCTCCTGTCAACCCAAGACATTCCGATAGCGGGAACAGCGGTGTCTCGAAGAACATGGTGGCAATCTGCGCCTACACGGAAAAGCCCTTAAAGTCAGGAACCAAGTACTGTCTCGAAGTGCTGATGTACGCTAACGGGGTGATATTTAGAGCCATCGTTCCCTTCCGAACAAAGTGAACAAAGCCGGGGATACCCAGTCGGGACCAAATCCACACTATTCGGGGATTGTGTTTGATCATGCTCGCGCGAGAATGCTCCGGTTCTTAGTATCGTACGGATTCGTCGCAAAAATCATTTCTCCAACGACGGGCGCTCCTCCATCGCGATCGAAGACACGGCCACAAATGGTGATCAACTCGTCGTGTTTCAGCCCAACTTTCAGGATACCGGAGATACGGCATGTTAAATGAAACGGCCGGACGTCTAACTTACGAAGCCACATCGGCGAGCGTAACTTATTCAGCGCGTGCATGGCCAGCAATCCACCTGAATTCGCGTATAGTACATACTCAGTCAATCGCGTCGTTACTCTTGCGGCCATGCTGAGGAGCCAGGCATTTCATTCGTACCGTTTAATTCCGGCACGTACACGCATCGCTTTCCCGTTGCGGACGCAATGCGTAGAGCGCGCTTGACGGAGGGGCAAGCGAACGCGTTGGAACGAGCGTTCAAACGTAAGGAACACATCGAGTGGGTCTTCAAATTTCGAAGCGATCAGACGTGTACTAGCTATTGGAAGCTGCCATCGGGAAGTCAAATGCCGGCGCTAACCGGATCTTGGCGCCAAACCGAAGAGACGACCGTGGAAGCATCGTTTGCCTGGGCATTTCTCATGCCGCCCGAGCTCGAATCTGGAGTGGACACGGATCCGTGGCGGATTGATTTAATTGATGAAGA
The DNA here is from genome assembly GCA_965222115.1 of Planctomycetota bacterium. Lineage (GTDB taxonomy): Bacteria > Planctomycetota > PLA2 > PLA2 > JAEUHO01 > CBDCTJ01. The sequence goes on from CBDCTJ010000003.1 coordinate 494,681, forward strand.
CGCCATTGACATTCACCACCCCACCCACGGTGTAATTCGCGCAATACGTTTGTAGACTGTCCGCGTGAACAAGCACGGCGACGACTTGAAATGGGCAAAGCCCGGCGTGACGTTGCATGAGGGAAAGCAATCACTCGGCAAGCGCATAGGACTTGGCAAGTTTCTAGGTAACGCACGATTGGCATGGATTCTCTCGAGCGTGCTTTTGTTTGTTGCATACTTGAATCTTCGTGCACAAGGAGCATGGGCGAGGGCGACGGCCAGTGTGGGTTCAAAGAGCCGAGTTCCGCAAATTGATGCAGCATGGAGTTGGATGAAGCTTGCGATTGCGGTATTCGTGATTGCGGGCGTAGTGTTCTTCATTGCGATGATTCGGCAATCGAGCAGAGACTACGATCGCACCAGGAGTTAGTTCATGACCTCGCGGATCCCCGCCACAATCCTGCTCTGCGTTCTAACCCTCGGATGTGGTAATCGAGAACAAGCCAGCATCGTGTATGCAGGTTCCTCGTGGTACGGCCATGCACCCGTATGGGTAGGTCTGAAGCAGGGCATTTTCAAGAAGCACGGATTTCGGGTGGAGGAACGCGCCTTTGGAAGCAGCTCGGATCGGATCAATGCACTTGAGGCTGACAATGCACAATTTGCGAGCCTTGGCGAGGTGGCAATGCTCACGGCCATGTCTCGCAACCGAAGAGATTTCTATTGGATTGGTTGCCAGAACATCGCCCCCGGTAATGAGGGATTGGTCGCAAGCAAAGATGTCGCGTCCATTGCGGACCTCAAGGGAAAGCGTATTGCGCTCCAGCGCATTACGTCGGTGCATCTTACGGTTGCCATGTTGCTTGAAGGCGCGGGATTGGACATCACGAAAGACGTAACGGTGCTCAACGCAACCGATTCCACGGTCGTTGACATGGTTCGACGCGGTGATGCGGATGCGGGTGCGATGTGGGAGCCCTACTACACCGATTTGCGCGGAATCGACGGCATGCATGTGCTGGGCACCGACAAAGACACGACGATCTACGAACGCTTCAAGACGATGAGTGGACCCGATGTCATCTGTGCATCTAAGGCGTGGGTTGATGCGGATCCGGAACGCGCCAAGCGATTCTTCAAGGCCTACTGGGAGGCGGTTGCGTGGTGCAAGGCTCATCCCGACGATCTCACCAAACTGATTGTTGAGCGCGTGCAGAAGGACGAGGCCTCGGTCAGACGAGCCATGAAGAGCTTCGTATGGCTGACCTGGGACGATCAGCGGGAGATGCTGTCCGGCAATCGAATGTTTGGCCAAGCGCAAGTTGCAAGTGAACTTCTCAAGCGCATGGGATTGCTCGAAACAATTCCGCCATTTCGAGACTGGACGCGTACGGATTGGTTTCAGTAGTCAAGCGCATGTAGGAACTGCCAAGTCTCCGGAAGCGGTAGCCGAGTAGCGCTTCAGTGCCGTAGAGTCGTGGCGTGAGCCGGTTTCCCCCCACCTTGCCGCGATCCAAGCGACTCCTCTATGGCGGCATTGGAATCGTCCTGTTCTTCGGACTTTGGTGCTTGCTCACCACACCGTTCCTGACTGAGACACGCGTCGAACGCAAGGCGGTGGTAGGTACGAATGGCGACGTCTTGCGCTACGAAGAAGTTGAACACGAGCGCGCTCGCGCTCTCGTGAATCCACCGGGGCTTGAGACCCCATGGCACACGTTTTCGCGCGCCCTTGAAATCGGCCTCCCGCAGCACATTCTCCGATCCACGTTGCGGATTCTATTGGGGTTCCTTCTCTCCGTTGCATTGGCCGTACCGCTGGGCATTGCTATGGGCCTTTTTCCGCGCCTGCATGCCATCCTCAACCCACTCGTAAGCCTAATGCGCCCCCTACCGTCGATCGCCTGGGTACCGCTATTCGTGATCTGGTTCGGCGTAGATGAAGTTCAAAAGTTGGCCGTTGTGTTTGTCGGCAGCTTCGCTGCAGCACTCATCTACACAGTGGAAGCCACACGAAAGGTGGATCCCGATCTCGTTCGCGCCGCCACCAATCTCGGTGCGAGCAAGCGCCAACTGCTCACACGCGTGCTACTGCCAGCCGCTTTGCCAAACATTCTCAGCGGATTGAAAGTCGTGCTCGCCATCTGCTGGACCTGTGTCATCTCGGCGGAGATTGTGGGCACGCAACAGGGCTTGGGAAGTTTGATTTGGAGTCGCAAGGAGATCTCCGACACCGCCGCCGTGCTGGTAGGCATGGTGTCCATCAGCGTGGTTGTGCTCGCCATGGATGCGATCTTTGGATGGATTGAACGCCGACTTGTGCCGTGGACCTTTCTCTCGGATAACGCCGGATGAGTCAGATTGCCCTTGCAGCCACCAATGTGACCCACGTGTATGGCGACACCGTTGCACTCAACGAATTGAATCTGGAAGTTCATGATGGCGAGTTCGTTGCGCTGCTCGGCGCCTCGGGTTGCGGCAAGTCCACACTACTCAATCTTTTTGCTGGATTCGAACGGCCAACAAAAGGATCGATCTCGCTCATGGGCGCCGACGTCACCGGCGTGGAACCGAGGTGTGGCATGGTCTTTCAGCAGTACGCGCTCTTTCCATGGCTGAGCGTCAAGAAAAACGTGGCATTTGGCCCGCAGCTGCGCGGCAAGACAGATGAAGATCGAGTTTCCACGCTTCTTAAGACCGTTGGCATCGAAGACTTCGCCGATCATTATCCTGCACAACTTTCGGGAGGCATGCGGCAGCGCGTTGCATTGGCCCGTGTGCTTGCAAACGACCCCGCCGTCCTGCTTTGCGACGAATCCTTTGCGGCTCTCGATGCAATGACGCGCGAACTCCTTCAAGAGGAACTTGTGCGCTTGGTGGCGGCTTCGAAGAAGACCGTTGTGTTTGTCACCCACAGCATTGACGAAGCGCTTCTTTTGGCGGATCGCATTGTCGTTATGACCGCCCGACCCGGCCGCATCAAAGCAACGATAGACAACACCTTGCCGCGACCACGCGGACATAAGCAGCAACTGACGCCTGCCTATGCGGAGTTAAGGGAACGCATTTGGGGGTTGGTGAAAGAAGAAGTGTTGTCAAGTATGTCCGTCGACGCTCGTTGATACGCCGCTAGGTCCGCGGCCCAGTCGTGCTACTTCATCTCACCCTTGGCGTCCCACTGGTCCCACTCACCGAGCCGTTTGCCGTCTTGCCAAACTCCTTGTTGGTGCAGCTCTCCATTTTCATGCCACGTCCTACCGGGGCCGTGACGTTTCCCATGCCTGAACAAGGTCGCTTCTTTCTGATTTCCGTTCTTGTGGAATGACTCGAATTCACCGTGATAGCGACCCGCCTTGTGATCTGCACGAACATGAATCTTTCCGTTCGGATACCACGTGGTGAATACGCCGTCTTCCTTGCCATGCGCATATGTGCCTCGGCCAGCGATTTGACCATCCCGATACCACGAGGTGTACTCGCCATGCAAGACGCCATTTAAGTAGTGGCCCTCGTTCAACTTGGTGCCATCGCCAGCGTAGTTAATCCAGTGCCCCTCGGGTTTGAGTACGTAGCGTCCCTTTTCATAATAAACCTTGAGCGTACCGTGAGGCACACGAACGAGTTCACTAAGCGCCTGCTCATCAACCGTGGATTTCGAACCCGTCGGCAGGGACTTTGATCGTGGCTTAGGGCCAGGGTCCTTGGAACCTTCTTTGGAACGCAATGGTTGGTTCGGCAGAAGCATGGGCGCCGACGCGGGCTCCTTCGTTGAGGTCTCAATTGGCAGGTCAGAGGAAGCTGTATCGGTCGAGGCGGTAAGACGACCGAGGGCAAAGCCGGCTCCGATAAGAAGGATTAGCGTGATAACACGTATAGCCATGTCTCCAGCTTAACCCGAACCGAGCGACGAGAGACCGGGTTGTATCCAGTTGATCTTGTCGCTGCACTCTTGTCGTTGGGCATGAGGACCTTAGTGCGATATCCTAGAACGATCCTATGCGCTATGAGTCGCCAGAATCTCTGATAGCTCATTCGGGATCGGAGCGAAGCTAGATGCAATTTAGTGGCCGATGCACGCTAGCGTTTCGATTACTCATGCTAGTGACCTGCCTAGCTACTGCGTCTGCCTGCGGAACGAAGTCGGGGCCGCCTGATCGGTCTATGCAAATCAACAAGGCCGTACTGACCTACTTGCTCGAGAATCATCTCGGTGTCGAAGATGACGAAGGGGCGCCGGCAATGTTGGTGATTGATCCCGCGAGCCGGGCGTTACGAACGAACAAGAGGGACTGGGTGAAACACTGGGCGTGGGTACGAGGCGACGGACCTCGCCACAACCTAACTCCCTTGCCTGGATTGCGCCATGACACGTGCGTCAACTATGTAGCGTCCAATCGGCACACGCGAGACCACGTACTCCCCTTTGATGCACCACTGCCAGTTGTGCTGCTACGCGAGGACGAGTTCTCGAAACGGAGCGAGTACCGAGGCGTCGCCCACAATAGGGCGTATGAGACCTCACCTGCGTGGCAGTGGTTTCATGTCCGTTATCCACGGGCCAATGCACACATCCGCTTGTCCTACCCCGGCTTGGGCGATGACGGCAACCAAGCCATTGTGTGGGCATCGGTGTACCGAGGCTCGCTGAGTGGTTGGGGTGGATACTGCTTGCTGGAACGCGTAGACCAGCGGTGGAAAGTGACGAAGTTGTGCATCACGGTCATATCTTAGATGACTAACAAGATCGCGCCCGTGGACGCGCCGACGACTTCTAATCTGATTGACGAGAGGTTGATAACATACGCCGATGCACCGCCCGCTACTGCTAGTCGTTTCCGCGCTGCTCCTACAGCCGGGATGTGGCGGGTCAGGCGGTAGTAGCACCAACATTGCACCCATGCTGCCGGAACTGATCGTTCGCGAGAGTTCACCGCATGAGTTGGCGCCCCCCTACCTCGATGACATCGATGCGTTCTGGGCACGCAGCGATATCTACGTCATGCGGCCGGATGTTGAGCCGCTTGATCGATGGCCCGACGAAGTGCTTGCGCCACTAGATCACAGCATACGTATCATTGTGATGTTGCCGGGTGACTATCGAGGACGTTCAAACGGGACGGCGAGCGATGGCTGGCTCTACATTCCTCAGTCGGGGACCGCGACGGAACCAATTCTCGTTGTCTATAGCCCGACGGTTGGTGCAGACATCCTAGCGGAGCCGCATCCCGCAGAGCGACTGGGCCAGAGCGAAGCTCAACTCATTGCGGTGCGCGTAATAGGAAATGCTCATCAGTTCTTTCACGGGCTGACTTTTGCGGATGGCTATGCACCCTGTCTACTTCATGGTACAAGCCACTGCGTGTTCGATCGTTGCCTTTGGCATGAGGTGCTGGGCCAACCACTCAGGATCCGCTTCGATGCGCGAAGCAATATGGTTCAGCGATGCGTGTTTCGACGCTTCGAAAGGACGCTCTGGGGGCACGGCGACAACGTCGCGATTCAGGTCAGCGATGGCGTCTGCACACACAATCAGATCGTTAGCAATGTCATTCTGAACTACACGGACTCGTATCAACATACGGATCGCGATGGAGATCCATACGGATTGGGTGCCGGCACGCTGATTGACAACAATGTCTTTGGCTTCACGTCAGAGGCTTACTTACAGGAAGGGGCGAATGAGCTTCTGTGTGGAGAAAACGCCATCGATCTCAAAATGGGAGGAACACAGGCCGAGCCCGTCATGGTCACGAACAACGTGTTCTTTGGTGCACGCGCGAGCAAGGTGGGTTGTGCCGCCTCAGGTTCTGGCGGATACGCCGTTACGTTGCATCGTCTCGGGACGTGGATCCACATGGAGGGGAACCTCTTTGTCGATAACGACAGCGCGTTGTTTCTCAACAGTATGTTCTTGAATGCGGACCCGGCACAGGGCCGAATCAATCCCGAGTGGCGCTTCGTTGACAATGTGTTCACGGGTGTTCGTAGCTATGCTGATGCGTTTCCGAGTCGTACGGGTCGTGTCATGTCTGGCTTGAGTCCCGCACTATTCGAATCGAATTGGGTGATGGATTCGGACCGCTTGATGGACACGGAACCCGCCTCGGGCCCTTGGTCGCTCGACATTCTAAGCAACCAGTTCGTGGGTCCAATCGTCCTCTATCCGCGCAATCAAGGCCAACTCGAAGCCGATGGGAACGTTTTTGTCGCAGCGAGCATGCACAAGATCGTTCGCTACGCGATTCCTTGGCACGATCGCGAGCTGGAATTCAAAGCGCCTCGGTAGGCGTCGATGACGCGCTGCGCGCCGTAGCGACGCACCACGTTACTTCACCGTGGGCGCATCTTTATCGCCGGGCGACTTGCTCTCTCTTGATGAGCCCTTCGCCTCTGATGGTTGCTCCCCTTCCACCTCTACGATCCACTTGTACTCTTGCCTGGGCTGGGCATTGGTGATTCCGCTTCCGCGCGGATACATAAGAGGTGCGACAATGACATTGGATACAAATTCGCTTCCGGTGGCGTCATCGACAGGAATGTTGGGCTCAATGTGAAATGCAAGAAACTTGCCTACGGTGCGTCCAAAACCAAGGCTCATGGGTGGCTTGGCAACTTCGGCGAGGAATGGATCTACAGGGACCCAGCCAACGTCTTTCGCATAGAACTCGGCGCGACCGTGATAGTGGTCGGGGGTCTTCTTCGGATCCTTGTCACGAATTGCCCAGCGCCCTGCAAGAAAGCGCGCTGGCACCTTGTTGGCACGCAACACAGCAATAAAGAGCGACGCGACCGCGGCGGCATACATTCTTTTCACGGTCAGTCCGTCCGATGCGCGATAACAGTAGGCAGCCTTTGTTGAGATTTCGTATTTCGATACAAGGTAGGAGAGTACACGCCACGCGTATGCAAGGTCGCGTTCCTTGCCACCGCGCTTCAGCCCACTCTCGCGAATCCACTTCTTCATTTTCTTGGTGCGGTAGTCATACAGCGGCGTGTCTCGAAGGTAGAGCCGCTTTTCAGCGCTCGAGAGTGACTTGACTTTTTCGGCGGGCTCTCCGGGTTGCAAGTCCACGGGATAGAGTGCGGCGCGCATAGAGAATCGACACGAAAGCGACGACGCACTACTAGCCCGTCGCGTATCCACTTTTGCGCGGTGGAGACGCCGCTTCCCCTTGCCGTTCTCTTCAATTTCGTCGGTCTTCCAATCGGCACCTGGATCGGGATCGCCTGCGGGTCCAAGCGATTGGTGCAGGAGGTCCTGCGTAGTTAGCTGTGGAGCGACACAGGCATACAACACCCAATCCTTGCATGTCAGCCCCGGATAGGTCGTGTGCGCGAGAACGCATGCATCCACCGTACGCGGTTTCACACGCACTAGCTGAAAGGCGCCCACAAAGATTCCATCGAAAACGTCACGAGCAGGCTGCTTAGAAGGCGCATCATCCTTGGCGTGCAAGGGCGGCAGCGAAAGTGAAGCCACGGCAGCAAACAACATCGTTAGAAGCACGCCACGTTGTAACCTCCGGCACAGGTTCATTGGATCCCCCAACTAGGACAGGCACGTCCCTGTTGATCTATACGATTGTCTGGCATCGCCATACTATGCTCGAATCAGAATCTCATCCCAATGCAATCCAGGGGCTATTCATGAATCTCAGCCATGTACGAGCGCTTGGCATTGCCGCTATCTTCGTGGCAATCACGTTCTTGGCATGGACGTTGTGCTTGCCTATTGGCCTCAAGGTGTGGAGTACCTGCGACCTGCAAACCTAACGCTCCATCCCGATGTGGGAGAGCTTCGATTTCGAGCAAGGCGGTCCGTCCAAACGGCGGGTTGTTTAGGCATCTCCTAAGCTTTCTCACTGAAATCAGACTTGCAAGACAAGCACGCAACTAGGACAACAAGCGTCGGAACAAACTCTCTCATTGACCCTAAGGACAATACGTCTAATCAACTCGCGCTACTCTGCCGTCCCGAGGTCTTTCCAATGCTGCAGAAGATGGTTGTCACCGCCCTCCTCGCCGCCCTCCAGGAGGAATCCCAGGATCCGTCACGGGAATCTCCGACTCCCACGGCGCAACACCTTCACGGCGCGCGGCGCGGCGTTGGTCGCGGGTGTCTTTGGTGGCGGATTTGAACTTTGATAGTCCCTTGTTGAACATGGCCGCGACTGATTGTTCGTTTGCCTTGGCAGTAGCGCTTTCGAGAACACTTCCGGTTAATCCGAAACGGCCTGGCTGAATGACGAATATGCCCTCTGCCTTAGGCATGTCCTTGATGGTACTTAAGTCTTTGCGATCGGAGACGACGATGTACTGCAGTCGGCCCACGAACGCCTGGCTCCACGCGAGCGTTGCAAGTGTTTTCGTCATGACGTCGCGCGTGGATTTTGACCTTGCGTAGGCGACGACGAGAGGCTGATTGTCGCAAGCGGCTACATTGAGCGCACGCCGGAAGTCCAAACCTTGTGGTAGCGCCTTGATGGACGACTTGGGCTTGTGGCGCTTGCGATGAGCATCCAACACGGACGCCAACTTGCTTGCCTCTTTCGTGTCAACGCCCCCACCGGATGAGTCGGGAGGACCTGAGCGACGCTCCGGTGGACCACGACGCGCTCCGGTAACGCTATGGGGCCCGCGACCGGCGCGACTGAGCGGGGTCTTGCCATCGGGTGCAAGCAGCGCAAAGGTCGTGTTCTCAAGATTGCCGGAACGACCCGTGAAGATGCCCTCGAGGAACGCACCCTCTGCCTTGTTCTCATAGGTGGCAAGTCGAACACAGATCCACTCGCGCGAAGCAGCCACGACCGTGGCATCGAACAAGACACGCTTGTCCGTCTCTTGCTTACCCGGTCACCAGATGCCGGGCGTACCCTTGCACTGCGGCGCGGCGGACGTGAGGAGAATCGGGCGACCGGTTCGTTTCGCTTCTGCGGCAGCTTCCTTCCACGTACCAAACCACTGGATCTTTGCGGCGGGGCCTGGCGTTGTCTCTTTTCGCTCCTCCTTGGCCCACGAACTGGGTGCCGCCGTCGATACGGCGCCGAACATAATCAGTGTCAATACCGAGAATACGGGCTGGCGTTTGAAGTTCATGAGTCATCTCCGTGAGGGGCTTAGATCCTTGGAAGCTATTCGCAGAATCTAACGAAATTCTGAAGGGCGATCGATTCGCGCGCCGAACCGAGCACCAACGGTGCTTAAACAACGGCGATCAAATCGAGTTTCGGGGAACTTGAGCATGTTGCTTGGACGATTGTGTCGTCACGCACCTCGCCCCTCTGCGTGCCTAACTCAATCCCCCAAGCGTATCCAAGGAGCCCGCCCCAACGAAGCGTTGCGATGGACCGACAAACGCGAGTCGTACTGTCGATTCGGCTCAACGCGAAACGTACAGGGACGACAGATCTGCCAGTTCTTCATGGAAGTAGTAAGCAACACCCGCCGAGCAGCGAACGAGAGCTGTGCGCGGTGCTTCACCCGCGAGACTGCCCATAACAACTTCTAGTGCTACTGACCGACCGTCCCAGGCTGGATCCAAGGACGTGACGTAGCATCGACGGTCTACGCCAAGTTTCCGGAGTAGCTTCAATGCACTCGCGCCCGGCTCACAGGGACGTCGAGTGAATGCCGCGTCCTCTTTTCGGAGCCAGTGCTCGAGGCCGGCGATCATTTGATTGTATTTCCCTCGCTTCTTGAGGCTCTTCTTTGAGAGTCTGAACGGGAGTTCGCGCGTGGACGCGATCTCAAGGAATCGATCTCGTCGATCTGGCGCGATCAAGGTCGCGGCTATTTGGTGTTCAAATCGACTACGATCAACGGCACTCGACAATTCAAGAGTAGGTGTGCTCACGTTACGATCTCTCCGAACGCAAGATGCGATCCACGAGTTGGCCCAAAGCCTGGAAGTAGCTCTCGACAATTCCCCGCATCGCGTCTGGCAGTCGCTCGTCCTACTGCCTTGTTTCGACCGCGTACGAGCGCCGCGGCAAATCGAGCGTGTTGTCGCAACTGCCGCGGATTCGTCTCGCGCACAAACGATGTAATCCAGTATTTACAGCCGTATATCGACGCTGCCGTCCGGCGGTTCCATGCATTGGCTTTCATCCCATAACTCATGCGGACGACAGCCCCCGCAATTTACTCGTGGAACTCGCGTACTACTTTGCGGCGTTCTCCAAAACGTACATATAGCTCTCGACGGTTCCGCGCATCTCGATCGGAAGTCGCTTGTCCACAATCAATGCGCGAAACGCTTCGATGGCCTGCGCACGATGATAACCAAGCTGAACGATCATGCTGAGCACAGTTGACAATTCGGGATCAGTTGGATCCAACAGTTCAATCATCGCGCTTTGACCTTTGGAGCCCATAAGTTGAAGCGCGATCGGCACATCGAGGCGATCGGGAGCATTGCGATCAGCGAATCGCTCCCGAAGCGCTTCAAGCACGAGACCCGAGTCAGGCGCGATGAGTGCAAGCACGCTTGCGAGATGAGGCTCACGAACATCCGCGGGCTTCTTGAACATGGTAATCAAGCGCGTGAGCATGGGGCGTCCGCGCTTGCCGAGTGCTGCCGTCAATTGCGTGCCCGCTTCACGGGTTTCGGGGTTGTCCGAATCCAAGAGACGCGCCGCCAACCGGAGCAACTTCTCGCGCTCCCCAACTACCGTACCGAACGCTCTGTCTGCAGCCAAAACCCGCCCCGCACGAGCGGCCTTGATGGGATCGTCGCCATCCAATCGGCGCTGCAGTTCTTGATGTGTGCGCCTGGGAAACACAGCAGCGAAGCTCTGAAGCGTCATGACAATGCGGTTCGTGTGAACCTTCGAGTCGGAGATATCCAGCGCGCGAAACAGATGGGGCACAAACGCCTCTTCAAACACACCAACGCCATACATGTTGGCGGCGAGTTCAACAAGCATGCGTGGCTCGAGGCTCGCCAACATGCTCTCTGCCTCTCCAACGACGCGTGCTCGGTCGACTTGATCTAGCTCCTTCAATGCGAGCCCTGGCCGATGGGTAACGATCATGCCCACCCGACCGTCACGCGCCGTCGATCGTCGTAGTCCAATGAGCTTGCCCACGATCGCTTTTCGCGTTGCCGCGTCTACGTCATCGAGAATTCCCATAAGCATCGCGGGTGTCGGTGCAGGCACGGCGGCGCGCTCCACAAGACTCATGGCGTAATCGCGTACATCACCATCCTTACTCTGTAGCGCTTCCAGGATCGCCAAAGGAAGGCCGCCCACTCGTTGAAGTTGAGCCTCAACGTCACGCTGAAGCGCCTCACTTCCCTTGGCGGCTGTGGCAAGTAGTGCACCGGTGGATGAGGAGTCCCCCGCCGAGATGCGCCGCAGCAATTCTAACGTCACATATCGCAAAGACCGGTCCGCTGACTCGTCGTGCAACGCACGCAATAGCGCCCGGCGCCACGTACCAAGGTGAGGTTCGGAACGCGGAATACCTCGCTGAAGCGCCATCTGAAAGAGCCACGTACGCTCCGAACCGTCTAGCGATTGCAGAAGCTCGGCTATGTACCTTTGGATCGTTGGCCACAGCTCCCTCAATGCTGCACGCGCTTGTGTTGACCCATTGCGACCCTTCGCCAGCCGAAGTAACTCGGGCACTGCTGGAGCCGTAGCATCTCCGGCATGTCCAAGCGCCGCTGTGGCTACCGACCTAGCACGCGGATCAGCGCTGCGAAGCATTTCGAGCAACGCCGGGACGGCCTCCGACTCCACACGTTTCGTAGCTGCAAGCGCACCAGCCGCCGCAATGCGCGTATGGGAATCGGGGTCATCAAGCATTGCAACGACTCTTGCTCGTGTGTCTGCGTCTGCGCCACGCGCCTTGAGCATTCGCTTCGCAGCAAACCTTCGCAGCAAAGGATGTGCAGCGCTCGACATTCGAACAAGAGTTTCGACGGCAACCGTGTCGGGTCGCCAACGCGCCATCTGCATCAGTGCCAGTCGCGCGACCCGTGCATCGCTATCTCCTGCAAGCGACTCGATCAAAACGCGCTGCCCCTTGCCCAGGTCCTTCGACTTGCCCAAGTGCTTGAGGGCAGTGAATCGGACGTGTGAATCTGGGGACGCCGCAAGGTGAATAATCAACTCAGGATCTAGCGTGACATTGAGATCGGAACGGGTATACACCTTCGCGGCATGGCGCGCGAGTTTCTTGTCGTATAGCAACTCTCTAACAACCGGCAAGAGTGCATCAATGCCCTGAGATTTCTCTATCACGTTCAACACGGCGATTCGATCGATCTGAGCATCGCGATGCAGCAAGCTGGCAAACGTGCTGGCTACCGAAGCGATGTCGAACGAACCGTCGTAAAAAACATCCAAGATGTATTGTCGCTTCTGTGTAGATGATTCCTCTCTAAGCGATTTTGCAAGCGCTGGAACGGCTGCCTGCCCCATCATACGCAACGCTGCCCGCGCAGCCGATTGCCCCTTCGATTCCGACAGTTGTGTGATCCACCACGCGGCATCCTTTCCGCCATACACAGCTGGCGACGACTCTTCCTCGGCACATGCAACTTCGCATGCGCAAGTCGTACCTAAGATCAGGAACATCATGGCACAAGCGTAAGCAGTGACGCGCATGCGTGCGTTCTCCCTCCAGCCAGAGCAGCCGATGGAAGAGTATAGTCCCACAGAATGGGCGCGATGTCCGCCATCGAGTTCGGACGTGAATCTTGCTATTTGTGACTGAGGCGCCTCATTCGATCTACCCGCAAACGATCGCGGTCATCAAATACGAGTCGCCTTGCGCCAAAGACGACGCCAAGCGTTCCAAGTGCAACGCCCCCAGCAATCGCGAGCAGGATAAAGATCTGATAGCGCGCCGCTACGCCCGGATCGCCGCCCGCGAGGATCTGTCCCGTCATCATGCCGGGAATGCTGATGGCGCCGGCGGCGACCATCGCATTCAGGATGGGCACCATACCAATGCGCACGGCACGGCGAACGACATCTCGCGAGGCCTCGGCCGATGTCGCGCCGTGGGCGAGCAGAATTTCGATTTCGGTGCGATCTTTGCGAAAGCCTTCGAGCACCGTTTCAAGACCAAGTGCGATACCGTTGAGTGTGTTGCCGAGCACCATGCCGAGAATCGGAATCGCATACTGTGGCTGATACCAAGGCTTCGTGCCAATGACCGCATTCAGCCCATAGAGCGTAACGACGAGCGAACTTACAAGCATTACGCCCATGCTCATGGCATAGATGCCGGGTACGCGATGTGTGGTTCGTCGAACGGCCTCAAATCCCGCAAGTGCAATCATGAAGGCCATCATCGCAACGACCGCCCACGGCCCCTCTTGTCGAAAGACCCATGTGAGTACGAGTCCGAGCAGCAACAACTGAATGACTCCACGCGCTACCGCGATGACAATGCGGCGACCCAAGCCAAGTCGGAGCGCAATCGCTACGCCCGCATTGAGAAGTATCAATAGCGACGCTAACGCAAGATCCACCCACCCTAGTGAAATCAACGCCATCACGGAAACGACACCACGCGCGCACCCACACGTGCCGCCAGTGCGTCTTCATGCGTCACCCACACAATCGCGCACTCACCACCGGAAACCCACGCCACCAGTCGTGACTCCCATGTTGCGGCGCGCGCCGGATCCATGGATGACGTCGACTCATCCAACAACAATGCAGTTGGGTTGCATGCCAGTGCGCGCGTGAGTGCCAATACCTGCGACTCGCCACTCGATAAACGTTCGGTCGAAGCATTTGGCGCGAGTCCCTCAACGGATGTGTCGACATATTTCTCTTGCTGCACAGCAAGGTTCGCCACAACACTCATGCTGCTGGCCACAGTCCCCGGAAGTCGCGCACCCTCTGGATGCACATAGACAACACGACTGCGCCACTCGGGCGCCGACATGGAGTCTAGGGTCATCCCTCGAAGCGCAATCTGACCACGATCCGCCGGATCCAAGTCGGCGATTGTCCGCAACAGAAGCGTCTTACCCGACCCACTTGCTCCGCGAATCACGACAATCTCTCCCGCCGCTACACCAAGATTAAAATCGCGAAACCATGGCGTTCGAGTGAGTCCCTTGATGGCAAGCAGTGGCGGCGGCGTGTTCACGGGGAGAGGGTACACGGAGCACGCTGCACGCTACACTTCGAGCATGTCAAACATCTTCGCGCAAGTTGCACAGCATTGGCTGGATGGTGGCGTACGACTCCACTCGCCAGCTACCGATGCACAAGTCGCCGAGTTTGAACATTCACAAGGCATCAAGTTGCCCGGCGATGTGCGCGAATATCTGCTCTCCGTCGGCGGTATGATGGATGGAGAAATGTGCTCCGAAGGGCTGACGTTCTACGGGTTGAGCGGAATCTATCTAGTCGACTCCCGATGGAAATTTGAGTCCAATCCACTGGGCCTATCTGTAATTGGGGATTACCTCGCGAACTGCTTCTGTTATGCCTTCAGCTCTACGGGAAATGGTAACGGCGAAGTGTACGAGATTCACAACAATGGCAATGATCCCGGACAACCCGTTGCCGCATCATTTCGAGAATTAATGAAGCGCTACCTAGCGAATCCGCACCAATTGTCATGCGGACTTCGCTAGTGGATCTACTGTTGACTAACGCCACTCTGAGGATTTTCGAATACGCCAACGCGAGTATTTCGTTGACATTCCCTGCTCTTCACGATGTTTCAATCGGATCTTGTCTCAGCGGACTCAATACTTCTGGAATCCTGACATAAACGCGATCGATACGTCGTCTATCAAGTGATGATGTGATCGCCTACGATGGAATCAGGACGATTGGACTTTCATCTAGGACTCCATACAATGGAGGCGTGAACCAACGAAACTGGCTACTCATTCAAGTCATTGATCTTGCGCTATTCGCTCTATGAACCAGTCCCGCACCAAACCCAGGACTCAACGCACGTCAGGTTGGACGTATTTCGCATGCGGGCTCGTTTTCTTGTCTGGGGCGATCACGACACTTGAAGTCCTGCTGGGCTCTGTACCGGCGAAACAAGTGATCGTTGGGCTCGCGCTGCTCGGAATGGGTGTGGTCTATTTAATTCACGACGAACACCCCATCGCTGCCCGATGCATCGAGTTGGTCGCGTTGGCACTCTTCTTGACATACGTAGTCATGTACTTAATTGAGCACGTGTGAGTTCGTTCGCGTTCAATGCAGCTCCGCAGATTCAATGCGCACCCCTTCACCGACCTGAATCGTATAGACCCAATTCACAGGGCGGAACAACG
Organism: Planctomycetota bacterium; assembly: GCA_965222115.1. Taxonomy (GTDB): domain Bacteria; phylum Planctomycetota; class PLA2; order PLA2; family JAEUHO01; genus CBDCTJ01. Next base: position 509,931 of record CBDCTJ010000003.1, read on the forward strand.
GATCAATCGAGATTCATCAATGACTTAAACGACCTCACGGACGAGGTGACCTGACCCCGCTTTGTATTGATGAAACCAGGCACCTCCAGTTCTCTGTACATCCTGGTGTCGCTTAGGTTGCAGAGCTCGTGGTTCGCTCGGTAGGCCGCGCCTATGAGCATGACCTCTAACGCCTTTACGGCGGGTCGCTCTCCAGACGAGTGCGATACGAATCGGTTCTTTGGCGTAATTTGCGACAACAGATAGAGACAGGGTGTGCCCCTCCGCCCTGCCAGAACGCGATTATAATGCGTCAACTTGTGGTGCGCGAAGCACTCGCGACGAAACACGCGAGAGGTTGCACGGCCTACGTACCAGGGCCGAATTCCTCGTCCGGCCTTTACACCAAAGACGTAACACCCAATGGCATAAGGTAGTCCCGGCACATCGGCATCGACATCTAACCAAAAATCGTCGAGCGCCTCGCGATCCACGATGCCTTGATAGCGGGGAATCTTGTACTCCCCATGAACAGTGAATTTCATGTAAGTCTCCGTGGCGAGGATACAGGTGTGAATAATCGCCCATCGCAGGCAGTCGAAGGCAAGGGTATCGCAACACCATCTTCGTTCATCATCCAAATTCACGCCGGCATGTACGAAAGACTAGGAGATTGGGCGCTCATACGGCGAGCATTGACTTGGAAGAGACAATCTCAAAACCGTGGGTACCCTCGCGTAGGACTTCACGCAACTCGCCTACTTCCCGCCGCCCTTAACTTCATTGAGGGTGTCCTTGAGCGTCTCTCTAAGTGTCTCGCTGGGATCGACGCGTATCAACTCGTGAAGTCTTGACTGGACGCTTTCATCCTCGGGAAACAGCTCGGCCAACGCCTCCGCGGCACTCAATCGAACATCCTCGTTCTCATCACGCGTGAGGGCAAGCAGCTTGGGGCGTGCTTGATTGCGCACGCGAGGAAGATAGGCAATCGCGTTCGGCGCGTACTTCCGCACCTCAATGCTGGAGTCGTCGAGTACGGCCAACAACGCTTCGCCGGCAGGGTCGGCCCTTTCCTCCAAATCCGTGAGCGCGTCCACTGCCCAAATGCGAGCTTTCTCATGCTGACTTGAAAGTGCCTTGGCTAAATACGGAACGCCGGGATCGCCAATCTGCCCCAACGCCCACGACGTAGTCGCACTACACTCGCCACCTTGGATGAGCCGACGGTAGAGCGCGGGTGCAGCGGGTTCCGCGATGGGACCAAGTGCTCCCAACACCCCGGCGATCCATGCGCCGATGCCGGCATCGACATCTGAACGATCGAGTGCCGCAGCGAGCGGCATCACAATCTTGGCGCCGTGCGCGGGAAGCGCCTTGTGTGCCGCGTCGCGCTTCTCTCCGTCGTCGCCATCTACGAGATCGTGAACTTGCGCCGCAATCGCCGGATCGAGAGCGGGCTCCGTAGGTGCAGATTCGCCACATCCAGAGAGCATCAATATCAAGATGAATGAGCAGGCGATGCGCATGATGTGCATCGTAGCTCTAGCGAAGGCAATTCCTAGTGAGGCGCAGTGTATGTCAGCATCCAATCGACTACGCGTCCAAAGGAACAAGTCGCAACTCCGCCAATACCAATATGTGATCCGACAACGCGTCGTCGATCCCGTCGAAGTGGAGCGCGTGGTTGACACGCTCAATGGCGATGGATTTGCCCGATCGAAAGAGTATGTGATCGGGGTCCCAACCCATGTGATTCTTGTGCTTGCGTGGCCACGGGACGCGAGTGTTCCATGGTACCTGATGAATAGTGTGACCATCGATCCTGGTTTTCCCAAGCTTGTTTGCGTCCGTAAGTCCAGCGCGTAGGAGGCGTGTGTGCTGAGGATGTGGCTTGGCGTCGTCGTCCAGTGTGGGCGTATTGAAGTCACCCGCAATGACGAGCGCCTCGTGTTCATAGCGCTTCATGTAGTCGAGCAATACGCCTAGTTGCATCGTGCGCGCTGGATTCTCGCCGAAGGCAAAGGTCAAATGTGTGTTGATCACACGAATAGGTCCAACGGGTGTCTGAATGTGAAGATCTTGAAAGCCCTTTGCAGCAAGTCGCTCTGCGAAAGACAGACTTTCATGGAGCGGAAACGTCTCCACGTGCTTCGAGAGAATCGGCCAGCGAGACAGAGTCAAAAGTCCACCTTTGGCGCCGGCCGAATGAGGATGCGACTTCGCCATGCCCTTGGCGATTAGGGCTCGATCGCCCTCAACCCAAATTTCCTGTAGGCAGATGATATCGAGCTGTAGCTTCGCCAATTCTATCGGCAGTTTGGTGCATCGCTCGCGCCAACGCTTGGCGACGAAGGGGATACCCCAACAGTTGAAATTCGCCACACGGATCGTAAGGGCAGTTGGTTGAGTGGCTTCACTTGAGGGTGACTTGGAGCAGCCCACAATCGACAGAAGCACAAACAACACAACCGAGGTGGCACGGAAGGCGTTCACAGCGACACGATAGCCGACTCATCACGAAGAACGCGTGCGATTCAGTGGCTGCCAACGATTTCACGCCTGAGCGTCTGGGCGCCAAGCGCGTAGACGTGGAATCCATCTCGGTACATGGCGTTTGTAGGTCGCCCAGTGATCAGGGAACGAGCGTGCGGCCCACGGCTCTTCGTGTACAAGCACACGGACATGAAAGATGACAGATGCAACCAAAACGTAGCCAGCAAGTAGCGGCGACATGAACCACACTGCCCATCCAGCAATCAGCGTGAGCACGCCGATATACATAGGGTTACGAACGCGGGCAAACAAGCCAACAGTGACGAGCTTTCGCGGAGGATCCCATGGTGCCAATGTTCCGCGACCGACCGAGAAGAAGTCGCGGACGGTCCAGCCAACGATTAACACGCCCAGTGCAACTAATACAAGGCCCCAGTCCGTACGGATGCCGCGCCACGAGTCCATGCTTCCGATCAGCAGCGGAATCGCAATCGCCACAATCATTGGCAGCGTGAGAATCGCACGAATGGCAGAAGCGGGGGTTGCGGGCACGCTCATGCACCTGAGGTTACTCGCGATGAGATGTGAGCGTTACGACATGCCCAACATCAGGAGCAATGGCAGCACGATCGAGAACGCCATCAGGGCCAACAACCCGATTCCCATCTTGCTTAGCGGTGCGTTTGTCGCTGGTTGACTAGGCTCCAAGACGCGCTGAATGAGGTGACGAAACTTCCCATAGTAGAGTCCTCCCCACGCGGGCGTCTTTCGCACAAAGTAATTGAGCTTTGCGGTCGTGTCTCGTGCTGAAGGAACATGAAACCAAGCGAACCGCATGGGTGGCTTGGACTCACAGCGCTCGCGTGCCTCTTCCGTCACTTGACGGGCGAGATACGCCACAATGACCGCGACGCCTTTTTGAAAACCGCGAGGAAGCAACGAGTTGTCTAACTGCTTCGCCTTCGCCGCAAGCGATTCGCGATCTTCGTCAATCATGGAGGCGGTCAATTCGTCCACGTGGCGTGCAACCACCACATACGTTAATTTCGTGAAGATGCAGTCCCAGTGCCACTGCTTCTTGATGGCAATGACCTCGTGTTCGCTCGTTTCAGCTATGTCGAATCCAAGTCGCTTCAGTTCGTCAACTTGAGGCTCTAAAGACATGGAGGCTCCTACGTTTGAATGATTATAGACTGACCGCCCGCCTTGGATAGGATGCGCCCTCAACTAAAGGAGCACCCCATGGATACACTTGAGGCCATTCGCGCGCGGCGCGCGGTCAAACACTACGACGCTACCCATCAGATGACCGACGACGAGATCGATCAGTTGATGTCACTGGCCATGCAGGCGCCCACCGCGTTCAACATTCAGCATTGGCGTTTCGTATTGGTACGTGATCCTGCTCTGCGCAAGGAGATTCGCGCGGTTGCTTGGGATCAGGCTCAAGTGACCGATGCATCACTGCTGGTTGTGCTGTGTGCAGACCTCAAGGCATGGGAACGGGAGCCCGGCCGCTACTGGAAGAACGCGCCCAAGGAAGTTGCAGACTTTCTCGTGCCCGCCATCGATCAGTATTATCGTGACAAGCCCCAGGTGGAGCGCGACGAGGCCATGCGCAGTTGTGGCATTGCGGCCCAAACCATCATGCTTGCTGCCAAGGCCATGGGCTACGACTCATGCCCCATGGACGGATTCGATTTCGACGCCGTGAGTAAGCTCATCAACTTGCCCGATGATCACGTCATCACGATGTTTGTAGCCGTTGGAAAGGGCACTCAAGCGGCGTGGCCGAAACCCGGACAACTTCCCATGAGCGATGTGGTCATCACGGATCGCTTCTAGCCGCCCGAAATCTTGAACCATCAACCGCTCGAGCAGCGACAGAGTGGTATGAGCAAGCCGATACGTCTGGTGGATTCCCTCGATCTCGCAACCCTAAGGAGCCACGACGGCTTCCTTCGGGCACTTGCGCGGGGACTCTTGATTGGCGACGTCGATGCCGACGATGTCGTACAGGACACGTGGTTGTCGGCGCTCAAGAACGAGGGGGCCGTCCGTCGACCACGAGCCTGGCTCGCGCGCGTCACACGCAGGCGCGCGATCGACCGCATACGGCGGGAACATACACGGGCGGGCTACGAGACAAGCACGCCCGGCCCACAACCCGTTCTCTCTCCTGCCGTCATCGCGGAGAGGGAAGAACTCCGGGCAAGATTGGTCGCTCGCGTACTCGCACTCCCACAACCGCTTCGCGAGGCCATTCTACTCCGGCACTATAACGGGCTCGCGCCTCGCAGCGCGGCCGAGGTCGCAGGAGTTCCGCTGGAGACGTTTCGTACGCGACTCAAGCGCGGCTATGCACGGTTGCGCGAGCAGTTTCTACGAGACGAACCCGATCGCCGCTGGGTTTCCGGCCTCAGCGCGCTCGGCAACGTGTCGCTGGTGACGCCCGCGCTATCGCTCGGCATGTGTGCAGTTCTCTTCGGCCTCATCACGACACTTGGACTCGTAATCGGCTATCTACTCGTCCACCGAAACACAGTCACGACCCCGGACGAAGCGTCCATACGAGAGGCCTCGGCAGATCGAGGCGCGGTACCTGATCGGGGGCCGATGCTCACGCCCGCAGTGCTTCAACAACAACGGGCGGTGAAGTCGAGCCCACCGCAGACCCGGAAGGGCTGTTGGCTTGTCGGACGAGTCAAGTCAGCGGTCGGATTTGGCAACACGCCGGTGACACTTCGCGTGCGCGACCCCAGGCAACCCGAACGACATGCGCTAACAAGCTTGAGTAACATTGATGGCAGCGTCTCAATCGACGTGACTTCGCTCTTTCCGCAGTCGGATCCAAGGCGCTCACTTCTACAGTTGCTCGTTGAACTTGACCACCCGTTACACATGCGAGCGTCTGTCAATGTCGAGGTATCTCGCCAGGCGCGACGCGTGGGTCGTTACCGGGAAGGACACGCGACACTAGCTCTTGAAGCCAAGCTCGAAGCAGCCTCACGGTGGGTTCGAGGCGTCGTAACGCCCCCACCCGGGATTGCGCCAGCCGACTTGCGCGTTGCCTTGCTCAGGTGGGATGTCGACGGTGACCGTCCGTACCCATGCGCCTCGGATCACGCATCGCCAAACGATGACGGAAGCTACGAACTCCGTTCGACCACGGGAGGACGGCATGCGGTGGTCGCGTGGCCCGTGCCATCTACTACGTCCGCGTGCCTTCCAGGCCATATCTACGTGGACATCGGGCAACCAAACATCGAAGCGCCTCCGTTTGTTCTCGAAGCAGGCGACGTTGTCGATGGACGTGTTGTCACTCGCGGTGAACTCCAGGACGGCGCGCGCCTTCATCTCGAGGCGACGCCCCGCGGCACCGGAGGAATGGCATGCAGTGACCCCGTACCACTTAAGTGGCAGCACGACTTGTTTCACATGAAGTATCGCGTCGTCCTTACGCGTCGCAACGGCTCCTTCGAGATTGCGGGCTTTCATCACGGCCCCATCAATCTCCGACTCAAGCAAGACGTCTCGTGGAATGACGCGGTTTTACCTACCTATCGTGACGACGACGTTGAACTGCCCGAATGGTCGATCCACGTACCAAGCGCGAATCACGAACTCGAGGTGCCACTGGAACTCTGGTTGCTACAGGTCGACTTTGATGGGATGGGCTATAGGAGGCTCGGCGTCCACTGCGAGGGCTCGACTTTTGGCATGCACGATGTCGATGCGAAGGGGCGTACGGCGAACTTTGCGCAAGGCAACGGTAGCGTGCGCGAGCACGCCTTTCTTGCAGGAGAACTCGGGGTGGTAAAGGCAACCGTGCGGCCCGGTCAGTGGAGCCATGTTCGCTTTCGTCGTGCGGACGATCTCGGCTCGCTCAACATCGAGCTAGACGAAAACGCGGCCTCGAAGAGCGACCTGTTTCGTTTGTATCTTCGTGACGCGTCGCCAAACGGTCGCAACTGGCTTATGCGCATGCCGAGCTACGAGGCAGTTCGCCACGGGACTACGCTGAGCTACGCCAATGTGACGCCCGGAACATGGACCGGTGAACTCGTTCCGTGCTTCGGACGTGGAGCCGAGTGGAACTCATTCCTTTGCGCGACGTTCTTCGACGTAGACGTTCCCGGTGGAGAGACGGCGCGCGTTCAAGTCACGCTTCCGGAAGGGGGCTACGTCCGAATCGAAAATCTCCATGCCATTGCACATGCACTAGGCATTCGCGGCACGCGTTGGGCGCCCGGTAACCTACTTCGTTTGCGTATTCTGGACGACCAAGGCAAATCGCAGAAGGTGCGCTACGAAAGCACGGATCCAAAGCGCACGTTGGAGCCCTACGGGTGGCCACGGCGCCTGGATCGACCGGTGACGAGACACAGGAATGGCCGGTTTTGGCCTGCCTTGCAACCGGGGACGTACCGGCTGGAGATTCGGCGCCCCAAACCGCAGTCAAAAACTCCCCGTGTATGGGCGACAGATGACATACGGCTGCGAAACGAGGAGCTGCAAGACACCAAACCACGGTATGTCCCATTCTCAGTAGCGAAAGGAACGTGGACGGTCATTACTAGAGATCATGTTGCGCGATAACGCGTTGGCTTGAGAGCCGCAGCCGCACCTTCGCAAGATCGCCGCTTGCGACGAATCCAGAATGCAATCACGACAATCGCAATCGCGCCGATTCCATAGGACGCGAGGTGGGCCCACAGGTCGGCAAGGAACGGCACGTGACGATCCGCGGGTACGCGCTGGGCCATTGGCCCGATGAGTTTCACCCATCCCTGCTGGGCTGCGAAGTATCCAAGGAACCCGGCAATCCATGCTCCCGAGGCCATGATCAAGAGACAACGCACGATGGGCCGAACAAGGTTGCGGGCGGTGAACTTCGGAGCGCTCCCCGCGCGAGCCGCAAGCGCGAGCAATACACCGCCAATCAAGCCGAACCACCATGTAGCCAACACGCCCCAAACGAGTGCCAGCGACACCGGACTCCTTGACTCAATCACCTTGGGATGGCCGATGGTGAAGTACTCCACGCAGAAATGCGCGGTGACCATGTCGTGCATAATGCCGTAGACAATGGCCGCCATGACGACGAGCAGAATGATCTTGAATACTTCCACAGGTCTCCTTGCGCCGGGTCCTGCAACTTTGATTTGGGGTGCCTACCTACAGCGCACGTTCACTTTGACTTCTTGAGCGTCACATCAAACGATTCATCGATCGTGGCGTCGAGTGTTTTTTGGTACTCGCCATCCCGCGTGTGTGCAGTGATGGCGACTCTCCACGTGCCCGGAGGGAACCCGTCTTTTGAGAACTTGGTCACTGCGCCCACGCCGAAATCATAGGGACCCGTGGGCAAGTGAATACGAACCATCACGTGGCTCAACTGCACACCTGCTGGAAGTTTGATCGAGCCCTTTAGAGGGCCGCCGTTCTTGGGCTCAATGGTCACGGATTCGCCAGGAAGAACACCGCGACGTAAGAAGTAGCGACCGTCTACACTACCGTAGGCACCCACGGCATAGGTCGCGTCCGGCGCAAAACCGTACAGCCTGTAGACATCGCGGTCACGACCAATGGGTCTTTGAACTTTAAGATTGTGGCGCACCTGATAGCCGGTTGTATTGCCAATGTAGATCTGGCGCATTTCGCCAAAGGACATGTCAGAAATGCCGGAGAGCGTGATTGCCATTGGGGGATCGACGGAGGCGCGTATCTCTACATCTTCGTTGCCTGCATATAGCTCAACAGAATAGGCCTTTTTGCTGGAGCGATGGCTATGCGAAAGGAGTAACTGAACGGGCTCAAGCAATCCGTCTGGAACGACAGACACGTTATAAGTCCCCTCTGGCACGCCCGTAATCCGAAACCTACCTCTCTCGTTGAGTTTGCCATCCGCCTGTTGGTCGCTCTGCGCGGAATGCGCTCTAACGACGCCCGGACCTACGGGTCGCCCATCCGCATCAGCTACATGCCCGGCAATGAAGTAGCTCCGTTTCAGCGTGATCGTCTCATCCTTGGGACGCCACTCTTGAATCACACGATTGGCGTATCGAGCACGCAGGTCGTTCGGTGGCTCGACTTCAAGTCGGTAGGTACCAGATGGGTCAAGACTACCGAGCGTTATCTTTCCAAGGTTGTTGGTCTCAAGAACAAAGCCACCACCCCATTGATCGAATCGAATGACGAGTGCTTCGGTAGAACGAAACGTAGATGCTCTTGCGTTCTCAATTGGTCGCCCATCTTCATCAACCACGGTGAGTGTTGCCGAAACCGCAGGCACCATTTGAATCAATGCAGATCTTTGGCCCGTGGAGAGTTCGATCTCAGCCGCGGGTGGCATCCAGTCATCGGTTCCAGACAAGAAGAGTTGGTACTTACCGGGATTGAGTCCCAAGATAACGAACTTTCCATCTCGGCCGGTGACGACCCAGCCGCGTGAATCTCCAAATACAAGAAGAGACGAATCGGCGTCATCAATCCTACGCGCCGTTATTTGAATATCGGCGAGCCCCTGACCATCGCCAACGACTCTTCCAATGATCGATTCACCCTTCCTCGCACGAAGGATGAGCTCACCAGAGGGTGGAAAGCCTCCCGGCGGCGAAACATGTATCGGCGCAAGGTCGTCGGGTAACCCCTTCACATACACTGCGAACGTTCCATGCGCGGATACGTCACTGACATCAAGAACCACTTGACCGCCAGTGAGGTCTCCCGACACCTCCGCCTCATCGCCATTTCTAGCCGTGTAATGGACCTGCACAGTGCCGTGCGTCACAGGCTTGTTATTCGGGTCCACGACGCGCACAAGAAGTCGTTCTCGCTTGTGCGACTTCTTCAGCACAAGGTTCACACCGCTGGAACCTGCATCCACGGTCTTCTTCGCCTCATAGCGCCACTCATCGCTCGTGGCCGTGGCCCTTAGCTCAACGGATCCTGCTTTGAGTCGGCCAATACGAAATGAACTCTCATTGAACACATGCACCACTCGCCGTGTGCCCTCAGACTTTGCATTCGATTCCACGGCATAGACGCGTAGATTGCGAATCTCAACATCACTCGGCATCTCAATCGTTCCGTAAACTGAGTATCCAGGCTCGAGCTTAATCGCCACGGCATGCTGATCAGCCGACAACGTGTACGGTTCAGTTTTGGCGTACGCAACGTCGTCTACATGGACTTTGAGTTCGCCATGAGGCGCATCGGCAAACACAACAACGCCATCGGCATCGGTTGTGCCCACCTGCCCGTTTCCAAAGACGAGCCTCTCGTCCCGGCCCTCTTCGGGTGTGGCTTTCAAGTAGACCTCCACATCCTTCAACGGCTCATTCGTACGCGATCGAGTCACGGTGACCGATACGGTGCGACCAAGGGGAAGTACCACATCCACACGCGACGTTTGACCAGAGGTCGTGCGAATCTCTTGCGATAGGTGACGCGGGAACCCTGATGCCTCAACGCTGAGTCGCTGGGGCTCATCGGGGACGACATCGGTAAGCGTGAAGGTGCCGTCGGCTCCCGTCACTACGAAAGATTCGCCGACGGACGTGGGCTCTCCTACCGATGACACAGAGAGGGTGCCTGAATGGGAAGCATGGAAACGTACAAGCGCGCCTTCAATCGGCTCGCCCCTCTCATTGGTCACTCGTCCGGTGACCTTTGCGGCCCGCACAACCAACACGTCGGATTCAAGGACACCTTCGGATTCTAGTTGTTGTGTGTCTTGCATTGTGTCGAGGTCCCTATTCATGATCGAAAATAGGGTCCCAACGCCCGAGACATATCCATTTCCCTGCGCAACGATGAGGATCTTGCCGGGCGCTACGTGTTCGACGAGAAAGTGGCCGCCCTTGGTCGAAGTCGCCGACGCGGTACTCACACTCTCCGTAGCCTCACTCGGAAGCTGCAATACGATGACGTTAACGCCTTCTACACCATTGCCTGTAGCGTCAATCACTCGTCCACGAACGCTCCCAACAGGACTCATGCGAATGACATGCGTCGCTTCCAATAAGGTCGTGGACGGCTGATTGAACGCCTTGGGTGCAAAGCCATCAGCACGCACATGAAAGTTGCCGGATCCGCCGTCATCAAACACGGGCAACTCAAATTTCCCCTCTTGATCTGCGAGTGCGAAGACGCCAACGCGCTCAAACGCGCTGCCCGTGACGCCAAACACGATTGCATCGGGAACAGGTGAACCATCCACCGTCGAAATCAACTGTCCGCGGTACAGGTCAGAGAGCCGTGGCACAGTGACGACGAGTTCCTTGTTCGGCGAAAACCGAACGCGATCCCTTGTGTAGGACGTATGTGTAAAGTTCATGAGCGAGAGAGACACGTGATTCGTACTCAAGTGAGTTACCGTGAAGCGCCCACGGCCGTCGGTGTGGACTTCGCGGTCTTGGCTCGCGAAGATGAAAGCTGCTCGATGAGCACTTCGCGACGTGCCCGTCTCACTCGCACGAACGACTACCCACCCGCGAAACGGAGTGCCGTCCTCATAGATCGCGCGACCGCGAAGCGTCATTGTGCCGTGAGGTATCGCCAGCGCGACGTTCGCCACGGCGTCATCTGAATGCAGCCAGACGCGGCTACGCACGATGGGTTCGTCGGTATGTGATGTTCGAAGTTCATAGTGCCCGGCACACAGACCTTCGAACCGAAAGCGCCCGTCGCGATCACTGTGCGCGGTTTTCAATGGCGGACCCGGTAGCGGCGTTAGGTCACCGCCGATTGCGATTTCAGCAGCGACTCTTTGCTGCATCGACAGGCTCGAATCCTCGGACGGGAGCCGACACGAGAATCGAAGCTCAACGGTTCCACTATGCAGATTGTCTCCGCGCGACAATGTGCCAACAATCGCACCCATGCCCGTTGCGAAACCACGCGCCACGGAGTCCTTACCGCGCGCGCCTTCAATACGTCCCACAAGCGTCGGACTGGAACCATCGCGTCCGGAACGATCACTCATCTGCTCGATTGCGGTCGACGATTGCGCTGGTTGGGTACGATCACGTTCCCCGAGGACCACAAAACCGATCCACCCAATCGCAATGAACGAAATCAGCCACATGAGGAGTCGATGGCGCAAAGATACGTCCTTCCACGTCGCGACAACAGAGTAGCCTGTTTCCAGGCGTCAAGCCCGCAAATCTGTGCCGGGTGCAAATTTGCGGGGTTCGCGTAGACTCCGGTTCATGTGCTTCGTGCTCTACGCCGCATCGTCGGTCCCATTGCCTGCAATCGCGTGGAACGAACATGCGCCTGGGCTGAGTGTGAGACCCATCGAAGGCCCGGCGCAGTTTGATCGTTCCCTGCGTGAGAAGTTTCGTTTTTCCAACCTTGCGGAGATCGGTTCCAGCAGTAGCTGCGCGTGCAACTTTCGCCGAACGGGCGATGTAGGCCTCGAAGCGCTTGGCGAAGATGGGCGACTACCCACAACCAGCAATTTGACGGGTTCAGACCACGACGACGAGAACGAGAATGCGTGGCTCGCCAACTACTTGCGACCGCACCTTGAGGCAGGAACCCAGGTCGAGTTGTACGGCTGTTGGTCGGGTGACGAAACGGAGCCAGCGGAAACCAAGATAGAGCGTGTGACATTGGATGAGATTGAGCATTGCTTTCTTGCGGAGCGCGTGCTGCTTCGATTGACGAACTAGAGTAGCGAGTTCACGCGCATCAAATCCTTGCGCATCGCGCGCCGCAAGAAGAAGCTTCCAATGGGATCTACAAGCCGCCACAATCCATGGCAACGCACATCGGTTTCTAGCGTGACGCGCGTTCCCTTGTCGCCGTCGTCCGCGAACGTAAGTCGTACGATGCCCGAGAAGGCGCGTGACCGAATGCGCTCGGCCCATCGTGTGGGACGATCAAATTCTGAGATCTCCATGTCGAAGGCACCAATACCGCGCACCGATTCGCGCCACGTGATGCCGACTCGCAGCGACCCCTGAGGCTCCATTTCGATCGACTGAAGACTCGATTGCCATTTAGGTCGATTGGCGGGGTCACCGAGGAAGTCGAAGACCTCTTCACGATGTGCCTGAATCTCAACGTCAAATCGAAAGCGCATTCGAGGAGCGTAGCCGACCTCATGGGGAAGGGGATTTTGTGGTCAACCCCAGGACCCTTTCGCGCCTATCTCCTCAGCGCCCCAAATCAACGCCCGTCGGGTGTCAACGAGGAGTCACCATGTTGAAGCCCAACCGACAGATACTGGCCTGGAGCGCAGCCGCGCTCGGATTCGCAAGCATTGTCGCGTGCTTCTTGCCCTGGCGCGTGGTGGAGGCCACAGGAGACCTCGCTCGCTACGCACGGACGGGGCCTCGAGGTGACGCAACGGAGCTTGCGTTAGGATTCGCAGTAATGGGCACGGCCCTATTCGCGGGCTTCCTGTGTTGCATAATCGCTCGGAGAAAGGAGCACGCACTTCGCCTGCAACCCCGCACGGTAGCCATTGCTGCAACCGCCCTCTTTGCACTCGGCTTTGTACTCGCGGTGATGATCGCTCTCGACGACTGGTACGGCTATCGCTCCTTCGACAGTGGAACAATGAACAAGACGCGCGGACTTGGCCTATGGCTCGCAATTGGACTACAAGGACTTGCATCTGCCGTGTCGTATTACGTGGTCGAAAAGAGTGCGTCGACCGCACGCCGCCGCAGATCTTGATCGAATAGTGCTCGCGTGACACGTGCAACTCACCGCAGACCTCGCGATTCCACGTAGGATAGACACCGGGCCTTGGATACGGTTCACGCTAGGCTAAAAAACAATGCAGCGCGGACCTCGCTTTCCAGCACTAGGCCTTCTTTGTATTGCCGCCATTGCAATTGCCGGATGGCTAATCTCGTATAGCGTTGACGAATCGCATCAATCGATATCCGAGTCGCATCTAGCGAATACACCATCGAAGAATCACGAGCCACTCGTGGCCTCGCCCAAAAAGCTAACTACAGCGCCAGTCACATTGCGCTCGTCGAAGGTCCGGAAAAAATTGAACGGCGGGCGGTTCACCGTAACAGCTCTAACGCAGTCGGGAGTACCACTAGCGCAGGCAGTCTTGATGGTTACCGACGGACGCTCCAAATTCTACGCCGGTACAGACGCCGCGGGCCGAGCCACCATTTGTGATATCCCGTTTGATGGTTCGTACTCTGCATCAATCATTTCCGCGGGACGCCTATTGCCTGGCATACGTGCAAGCGCTGATCGGGCGCGAACCTGTTCATTCCCAATCACGGAACAATCACTCGATATCATTCACCCACAGAGGATCCTGCTGACATTTCACGCGGTAGACGCGACCACCGGAATGCCCCTAGAAGACGGGGTCATTCGACTCGCCGACAGATCGTTACTCGCCGATCCAAATCCAACCATCGTAGACGCGCAAGAACCCATACGTCTACCAATAGGGACGAGACTAAATGTGTCATTCGACGTACAAGCGCCCGGCGGCACGATCGCGGCGGATCCAATGTCCATCTCGTCGCCGATTAGTATCTATGCCAAGCGTGTGGAGATGCACTACCCGCTCCGGCAGGAAGCACTCATCTACGCGAACGACAACTGGCCAACAAGAACGTCGCAGCTTCCAGAACTGTTGGACGTGAGCGTTGAGTATCGCGACGTCGGTGAGCCCAAGTTCGAGTCGAGTATCGGCAATCGTGTGCGTATCAGAGGTATACCTCATTTCCCAAATACCCGGCTGTCGGTGCGCGCGCAATTCTTCAGCGGAGAAGTAACTGAATCGTATACGCACACGACGATGCCGAAGGATGCTTGGATCCCCATCGAACTCGACAAGTTGATCACGGTTGCCTTGGGCAAGAACCTTCAACACACGAGTAGTTGGGGTAGACATACGAGAATCGATTCACCCATAGATTGGCCAACACCGCGCTTCGGCGGCAAGCGAACAACTGAGGGAACCGCACGCGCAACTGTTACCGTCGTTCGACGCAACGGGGAACCGGCACGTGGTTCGACGGTCAGTATAGCGGGGCAGCATGTGATGACTGATGCCTATGGACGCGCGACTCTGTCCACCTTGCCCGATGGAAGGCACCGCGTTTTCGCCGCGCTACCGGGCATGGTGTGCGCGAAGAGTGAGATCCACGTCTCCGCAGGACGTCCTGCAACCGACTTGCGTCTTACGGAACCCAAAGGACTCACAATCGATCTAGCCGTCGAGGACCATCGAGGCACGCCAACTCCCTACGCACAGGTCTACGTGGCGCAAGAGAGCGGAAATCCATGGGTCGATCTACAAGACGGAGTACAGCGACTCGACCGCTACACGGATTACCTGGGCAAAAAACGACTGTGTCACGTCGAACCCGGCAAGATAAAGATAATCGTCGCGTGGGCCTGCAAGCGACACGAAGCGTCATTCGAACTGCGCGATGCATCCATCGTTCACGAGCTTCGAATTCGTATGAAGGATCCACTCGGTGACTCAACTGCCAAGTGAAATTCCCATTCGACCGGCATCAAGTGTGAGTGTGACCTCCTTGATTCCACGAACAACGACCACTTCCACGGTCTTGGCGCCGGAGTCCTTCACTTGCTGAATGGCATCGATAAGGTCCTGCACTGCATCGATTCGCTTCCCGTTGTACGTCGCCAAGTAATCGCCGCGCCTCACGCCTGCCTTTCCAGCATTCCCATCCTTTTGAACGCTCGCTATGCGCAGCGTAGGCGCTGCGAATTGCTCATCTAATGGGCCATAGAGTATGAGAAATGAGCGAACCACGTGACTCGCCTTATTGACTTCTGCCTGTGGCGGTGACTTCTCTTTGCCACTGAAATCGTAGCGACTCGGCTCATAGTTCAGCAGCCATGTTCGGCTCGTCGTTAGAAGCGGGGACACATCAATCCACCAGGGATGCACAACATCACCAGGCGCCCAGCCAGCACGCGAGTACTTCCAAGTGCCAAACTGAGGCCGGTTGGGATTCAAGTAGCAGTCGGTTTTCCACAGCACATTCTCAAAGCGCTCGCTTTCCTGCGATTCCCCTTCGGCGCTCACGACGATCGCGCGCTTGGAACGCGTAAACTCCCCCACCTGTGAATGGCCGGTAGTGGTCGTGACGATGCGCGCCTGCCTGACGTCGTCGTCGATCTCCACAGTTCGAGAGTCAAAGAAATCCCGAAAGTGATTTTCGTCGGACTTGTACTTTGCGGTTCCGTGCCAAAGTGGAACTACCTTGATCGGTGCCGTCTCAGGGGCGCCGTGATAGAAGTCGAGCGACACGCTCATCATATAGCCACGGTTCTTGTAAAACGTGGTGCCTGCAGCGATTTCGAACTTGCGCTTCCCGGTGAGCAAGGGGCGAAAGTGCGAAATGTCCACCTGCCAATGACAGGGTGTGCGGTACGACGTGATGAAAGGCACGATGCCGAGCTTTTTTCCCTCGTCGTCGAAGATCGATATCTCGCCGTTGCGATCCCACTCGTCCCAGTCCTTGCCCGCGTCGTGGATGTCCAACGTGAGAATCACACGACCTAAGGCCCACTTGATAGGCGGCAAATCGACAGTCGTCTGATAGGCAGTCTTCGAGTTATTCGTAAGTACATGATTAAACACGCCCACGTGTAAGGGCGCTCGACGCTTCTTCGCTTTGGCACCTACCGTTTCCGATAACTGCTTCACATCAAATTGTGTTGAAGCATCCTTTCGCGTGCCGGCGAAGAACCCAATCCGAGACTCATACGGCAGGAGCCCCGCCACAAAATACTTGTCGTACACCGACTCACCGGCAACGCGAACCGATACGTCGGCACCGCCAATTCCATGAGCCACGACCACCTCGACGTCGGCGAAGTCGCCTCGAAACTCCTTGGGCGCCACGCGTTTCACAAGCTCACGCCCATCGAAATGGAGCGAGATTTCTCGCTCGGGGTTTCCCATGTAGTTGCCCCACGCGCTGAACGGACTCTCATCCTTCGGATTGTGAACATCGAACCCTATGCCAAATGACCCCTTGAGATCGGGCGCTACGACGTCAGACAAATACGGCGCCGCACCTCGCCTTCCAAAGTGGGCGGTATTGAGAAACGCGATCGACCCACCATCACCGCCTTCAAGCACCCGCAGCTTGAGTTTCAACGTGCGCGTCTCATAGGCCCCCGGATGCTCTACGTCGTACCCGGCGGTATTGGATTGGTTCGCCGTCTTGGCGGCATCGAGCAGAAGGAGGACCTCGCCCTCGCTCTTCGGCCCTTCACCCTCTCGATACGTACTGAGCTGAGGTGTTTGTTCGCTGGGCTCGGGCGATGCGAACGCCAACGACGAACTCGTTACAAGAAGCAGATAGAGCGCGATGTTTAATGACCGTCGAACTGTCTGGTGGGCGGTGGTTTGCATGCCAGAACACTACGCGCAACACAGCTCGCGCTAAAACGAATGTATCTAGTGAATCAGCACGCAGCGCGCGCCGTCGTTCCAGGCGACACCACCGGGGCCCACTGTAGACACTTCGGCGGGGGAAATGCCCGCACTCGGGTCGCTCAAGTCGATGCGATAAATCGTGCCACTGTCGTTGTCACTGAAGAAGGCATTGCCATCCCACGTCATGTAACCAGCACCGAGCGAGCGATGCGTACTAGGAATACCGGTGTCGCCGAGATTCGTCGTTTCGCCCGTAGTCGGGTCAATACGCCACAGGTCTCGCGTGTCGGGATCGGGGCGTCGATGGACGCCGTAGAGGAAGCCGTCTTGGAGTGAGTAGACCCAGTCGCCGATGTAGCCCGGGCGCCCCTCGCCGATGTACGGTGTCCAAGTGACCTTATTCATATAGTCCGGCGAGTGGGGATTGACATCTACAGTAATCATGCCGTCGGCGGATCCCTCCGACATGATCAATTTTCCGTCGAGTGTAACGTCACCGATGTACATGCGGGCTGGCACATTTGGTTGCACGTCCGCGGGTACCGGTACAAGCACCACGTCTACATCTACGCGATCCGGAAGCACAGTCGCAACGACAATCGAAAGCGTGGTTGGGTCCGCCGCGTCCTGTTCACGCGCGATCCCGTAGATCTTGTGGTCAATCGGATTGTATCCAATGGCGTTTATCTGATCATCGAAGTTATCGGGTAGCAGGGTTGCATCGCCCGTCCCAAGGTCTACCTGATAAAAGTCGCCCTCCGCGCCTTGCACCATGTATCCATACGAACACAACGCTCGCTGAGAGGGAGTGAGCGCGGCCATCAGTCCTTCGTTACCGCCGCAACCACAACTTGACGCGAGCGATGCAATCAGGACGAGCAGCACGGCGTGTATTAGGGATCGAGCGTTCATAGAGCCTCACAGGGGGAGCGCACGTGCCCCTCTCGACCTGCGAGCACCCAATCTTGACGGGAAACCGCCTGGCGAGGCCAAGGCGGACGAATTGAAGTTGGGGGAAGTATCAGCTCGATTCAACTGCGGCCTTCAATGGCGAAACATGCCCCATGGTTCGTGAATTCAAGTGCCGCTCGCTTCCCTACCTTGCGCGCCGTGACATTGGTCACCATCCAAGCGCTCCATGAGCAAGAAAGGAGTGAAGGAAGCACTTTCACACATGACATTGAGCGTGTGTGAATACGATACGCCGTTCTCCATCCCGAGGATCTCGCAATGCGCGTGGCAGCGGTCGCACTCTTCTTCTTGATTCTGATCTTTCCGGTCCAGGCAGCGCTCGCGCGCGGTGGTCCACCCAGGCGGGCCAAACCTGTGAAGGCCGCGGCGCTTGAACGGCGTTCGGTTCAGGCCGGTCGCAGCTTCGTGGGCACGATTGAGCCCTCGCGACGCTCGCAGGTGAGTGTGGAGACGGCGGGGTTGGTTGTTACACGCCCTGCGACACTCGGGCAGCGGATCGAAGCAAAGTCAACCATTGCGACGCTACGGGCCGACGTCATTTCAAAACTGATTCTGATTGCAGAGGCGCGTGTTACGAAAGCGACCCGCGCATTAGAAGTATTGCAGAACGGCGCACGCGAAGAGGACAAGCGCGCGGCTGCGGCGCGTGTTGTGCGATCCAAGGCAACGCTTGACACGGCGCGTTGGAAGCTCTCGCGGGTGAAACGGCTCTACGACGACGGGCGCAAAGTGCCGGAAGATGAAGTGCGCTCGGCATCACTCGCGGTCACGGTGGCAGAACGCGATTTGGAAGCCGCCAACGCGGAGCTCGACAAACTCCGGGCGGGCGCGCGCGCCGACGAGATTGCACAAGCGCAAGCCGAAGTTGCCGTGCAACAGGCCGAAGTGGGCCGGTTGAAACTCGTCGAAAAACAACACACGGCAAAGGCTCCATTTTCCGGCTACGTGGTTGCTGAACGAACAGAAGTCGGACAGTGGGTGCGGGCCGGTGATCCGGTGGTGGAACTTGTTGATTTGGATCACGTGGACGTCGTGATTCCCGTGCTCGAAGACTTCATCGGCGGGGTCGTAGTAGGAGCGACGCAAACGGTGACGATTCCGGCGCTAGGCGACACGCCCTTTGACGGCAAGATCGTTGGCATCGTTCCTCAGGCCGCAACCGGTACGCGCACAATTCCGGTTCGCATTCGCGTCAAGAACAAGATCACCGACAGAGGACCCATACTCAAGGCGGGCATGTTTGCCCGCGTCTCGCTGCCGGTAGGCAAACCAACCAAAGCACTGATGGCACCGAAAGACGCGCTCAAACTGGGCGGGCGCCAGCCGGAAGTTTTCGTCGTCGATCCAGAGTCAAAGCGTGCACTGCCCGTGCCCGTAACGCTGGGCGTAACGGACGGTGCATGGATTGAAGTTCGCGGTGCGGTCCAAGAAGGTCAACAGGTAGTCACCAAAGGGAACGAACGTTTGATTCCCGGTGACGTCGTTCAGGTGGAGGCAAAGTAGCCGTGGGCTTGATTGGCTCATTCGTTGCGAATCCGGTCAAAGTATCGGTGGGCGTCCTATTGCTGATTCTTTTTGGATCGCTTGCATTGGATCGCATGCCCATGCAGCTCACGCCCGAAGTGGCGCGCCCCACGATCACGGTGACCACCCGTTGGTCCGGTGCCAGCCCTCAAGAAGTTGAACAGGAGATCATTCAGGAACAAGAGGAGCAACTGAAGGGCGTCGAAGGCATCTACAAGATGACGGCGGAGTCGCAGGACTCGCAGGGAACAATCACTCTGGAGTTTGACGTAAACGCCGACATGCGCGAGGCATTGGTGAAGGTCAACGCGCGTCTCAACCAAGTGCCCGAATACCCCGAAGAGGCCGACCAGCCGGTTCTGTCTACCGCCAATTCATCGGACACCCCCATTGCTTGGTTCATTCTTCGTCCTCGCATTCCCTCCAACGAGGAAGTCGAAGTATTCCTCAAAGAACATCCCGATCTTCGAGAACCACTTTCGTCCTTCTTAAGCGTGACCAACACGGGGCTGCGACACAACCGTTTGACTGAGATCGCCGAGAAGCACCCGGCCATTAAGCCGCTGTTGCCGGTCGAAATCGACATGCAGAAGCAGTTGCGCTTCGCAGAAGACACGATTGAAGCACGCTTTGAACGCGTGGAGGGCGTATCCAATTCCAACGTGTTGGGTGGACGCACGGATGAAATGCGCGTTGTGGTCGATCCGTACCGCCTCTCGGTGCACGGGATCACCCTGGATGCCGTTCGGCAGGCCCTGCGCGGCGCGAACGCGGATACGTCGGCGGGTGACTTCTGGGAAGGCAAGCGACGGTACGTCGTGCGAACGCTCGGGCAATTTAAGAGCATTGCCGATGTGGAGTCGGTGCTCCTACGAAACAGCGAAGGCGGGCCCATCTACATTCGTGACGTCGCGCGCGTCGAACACAACTACAAGAAGCCCGATTCCATGGTCGCCTCTTTCGGGCTCACGGTTCTCGCGCTCAACTGTATTCGTGAATCGGGTGCCAATGTTATCGAAGTGATGGAGGACCTTTACAAGGCGCGCGAGGAGCTCAATCGAGGCGTCCTGCGTGACCGTGGTCTGGTACTTGAACAGGTCTACGATGAAACGGAGTACATTCACTCCGCCGTGGGCCTAGTCCAACAGAACATTGTGCTGGGCGGCCTCCTAACAATCCTCGTATTGCTCGTGTTCTTGCGCAGTATGCGATCGACGCTGGTGATCGCTCTTGCCATTCCCACCAGCATCATTGGGACGTTTCTTATTCTGGGACTTCTTGGCCGTTCGCTCAACGTGATTAGCTTGGCCGGACTCGCCTTCGCGGTTGGCATGCTCGTTGACAACGCCGTTGTTGTTCTTGAGAACATCTACCGCCATCACCAATTCGGCCTGAGTCGTCGCGAGGCGGCGGTGCGTGGCGCCAAGGAGGTGTGGGGCGCGGTGATCGCATCCACCCTCACAACGCTCGCCGTCTTTCTACCGATTCTCTTTATTCGAGAGGAGGCCGGTCAACTCTTCAAGGATATCGCGCTTGCGATTAGTGCGTCGGTCGGGCTATCCCTGCTCATCTCGATAACACTGATTCCTACAGCATCGGCTCGAATGCTCGCCAAGCATCGCAGTGAGCATACAGGAACCGGCGAATCGTTCTGGCAACGACTATTGACGCCGCTCTACATTCCGGCACGAGCATTCGTGAATGCGCTCGTCGGATTTCATCGTTGGCTTTCAGGCGGCGTGGTCCGGCAACTTGCATTGGTGGCCGTACTCGTTGCAGGCGCGGTACTTGGAACAATGGCACTCTTCCCCAAAGTTGAGTACTTGCCCACGGGCAACCGAAATCTCGCTATCGGCTTCCTATTGCCCCCACCGGGCTACAACCTCAATGAGCTCATCGACATGGGCGAACTCGTTGAGAAGCGGCTCAAGCCCTATTGGAACGTGGGCGCCGATGATCCCAAGCGTCACGAACTCGACTTTCCCGCGATTGAACACTTCTTCTTTGTGGCGCGCGGGCGATCGGTGTTCTTGGGCGTACGCGCCATGGATGAAACCCGCGCAAGCGAGCTTGTGCCCCTCATTGAGAATGCCGTGAGTGGCCTCCCGGGCGTCATTGCGTTCGCGCAACAGACGAGTCTCTTTGGTCGCGGTCTGGCTGCCGGACGCACCATCGATATTGAGATCTCAGGCCCCCACCTGCCACAACTCGTGAGACTCGGTGCCGAAGTATTCGTGAAATCTATGGGAGTCGTGCCCGGTGCACGAGCGCGCCCCTCACCAAGCCTCGACCTCAGCAATCCGGAAGTTCATGTGATTCCGAGGCGTGAACGAGCGGCCGAGTTGCGAGTGGACACACGATCGCTTGGTTACATGGTCAATAGTCTTGTTGATGGTGCGTATGCAGGCGACTATTACTTGAATGGCGAGAAGATTGATCTCACGCTCATTGGTGCCGAAGGACTTGTCGATCGCATGCAAGATCTTGAGGCTATGCCTATTGCCACGCCACAGGGAGGATTTGTACCGCTTGGCGCGATTGCCCGCGTTACGCCAGGTGGCGGTCCCGAACAGATCAATCGCCGTGAGCGCGAACGAACGATTACGATTCAGGTTACGCCGCCGGAAGCGACGGCGCTCGAAATCGCACTCAACGACATCGAGGAAAAGATCGTTGCCCCGCTCTTGGCGAAGCCCGATCGCAGCTATCAGATCAACCTGTCGGGTACGGCCGACAAGTTGACCGCCACGTGGAAAGCACTCAGCTTCAATATTGCGCTGGCCGTGCTGATTACCTATCTCCTACTCGCGGCGCTGTTCGAGTCGTGGCTCTACCCATTTATCATCATCCTGAGTGTGCCACTTGGTGCCGTCGGCGGCTTCCTTGGACTGTGGCTGCTCAATCACTGGGTGTTTCAATCGCTCGACGTGCTCACGATGATTGGGTTTGTCATCCTGATTGGCACTGTAGTGAATAACGCGATTCTGATTGTTCACCAGAGCCTGGTTCACGTGCGCGAAGAGGGTATGGGGCCCAATGAAGCAGTTGCGGAAAGCGTTCGCAATCGCGTGCGCCCCATCTTCATGACGATGACCACCACCGTGTGTGGCCTACTTCCGTTGGTGCTCTTTCCCGGAGCGGGCAGCGAACTGTATCGAGGCCTCGGCAGTATTCTCATTGGTGGGCTCATCGTCTCAACAGTCTTTACGTTACTGCTGGTGCCAACGCTTATGCGGCTGGTGTTCTCGCTCAAGCTGGGCATCATGAGAGCGATATCCGGAAAACGACCCGACACCGCTTCGAGCTAATCCGGACGAGGACGTTCAGAGCTATTCGTATGCCTCGTCCAACGCCCTCTCTTGTTCGTCGCTTAGTCGACAAATCACCTCCGGGGCGGGCAGTGCGACCGAATCCACCAGCCATTCGAAGATCTGATCGACGATACCAAAATGACTCCGCGCGCGTTTCACACAGCGACGAATGGCCTCGGCATGCGCCAGCGTCACGCAGAGCGTGGCATCGTCAAACTCGACAATGCCTACGGCAAGAAACCGTTCTAAAGCTTGCCGAACCTCTCGTCTCATGGGCACCGCGTGATTCAACCCGTCAGCGGCTTTGATGACATGACTTAGCGTAAGAGGCGCCTGGTCACGAGATACATACACCGCTGCAAGAATCCATGCATCGCTGTGGTCCCATCGTGTCACTTGTTCTGAAGCTCCTGTTTTAACTCTACTGGGTGCATCAGATGTATTAGACGTTGGGCTTCGGACTCAACCACAAACAGAGCCGATGCTACTTGTCTTCAAGCCCAAAGTGCTTGAGTACCTGAAATTTCATCGATTCATCTAGATTCGCCCGAGATAACGCCCAAGAGACCCAATCGACATCAACCTTGGCCTTCGCGTACGTCATGAGGACACGAGCAAAGAGAGTTGCAGACGCACGATTGCCGTCGAGCCCGCGCTCAAGAAACGATTTCGCAGAGTCAAAATCGCGACGATTGCTATGTTGCAGATACTGCTGAATGATCCACTGCCCTACGTTGTTTTTCTGTTCCAGTGCAGAAAAGATCTGCTCATCAATCGAGGCGATCGTTGCCCCACTCACGTTCGGCACGCGCCGCAAAATTTGAATGCCGTTCCAGTCCGATTTAACAATCATCGGACCCACAATGGGTGCAATGTCGATAGCAGCCCATGCCTCCTTAGGCACTTGGGGCAGCAACATCATCAATTCTTCGGGATTGAGATCACCCCGCTTCAGCTTCGCCAACGCGTCTTCAACACTCAAGGGCGGCGACCACACGGCCACCAAACGCCGAATGTCACGTAAGTTGCGACTCAACGCTTTGGGAAGCTGATCTTCGGGATGCTTTAGGATGGCCTGGGCATACCCGCGCATACGATCCACGCGCGCGCGACTTGTAACGGCGGGCATCAACATGCCAATGCCTTCCGTAAAGATTTCAAAGGGATCGTCATCGAGCCCTTCAAAAAACTCCGGACGCTCGGCCGCCGTTTCAAAGAATGTCTCAGTTAGTGCAGCGACTTGCTGATCATGTTCGACGGCGTATTTGATGATGGGGTAGAGGTGCTTCACAGCGCGCGGCCCCTCTTGTTCAAATAGCGGCTGCATCTTTTCCTTGAATTCCTTCGTGCCCAGAGTGCCGAGCATTCGAAGTAACGCCAAATGACCCTCCCGCCCCTTGCCGAGTTGTGTATGGAAGTAGCGCAGCATGTGGGACGCAAACTCGTCGGCTGATGAGATCTTTGAGATGTCGAACTCGTCGAGGGGCTCAAGCTTGGCGAGCGCACTGGCCGTCGTTGCAGCGTTTGAAGCGTTGAGAGAATTCGACGCGGGGTCATTCGACTCGGACACGTCGGCATTCCCTTCGAGCGTCGGGGACCGACCGGCCAATTCCGTTCGCAGGCGTTCGTTCTCTGCACGCAACGTAGCATTCTGTGATTGGAACGACTCTTCGCTCTCGTCCACTCCAATGACGCCCGCGCTAGGCGCGGTGACGTGATGCCCAACAAACCAACCGGTGATGCCTGTCACGGCTAGAGCAAGTATCCAAAATCCGATTTTCATGCTGCGCCTCCACGAGGGATGGTAGCGCCGAAGAGAACCGCGGTGGCCAAAACGAGAGGTCGCTGGAACTTACAGGCCTCCCGACGGAGAGTACCGCGCAATGAACGAATCAAAGTGCGCCACACTTGCCCGCATCGTTTCATTCGGGTGGCCCGGGTTGAAGGTCGCCAGATCCGTGAACTCGCCGCATACGACGCATGTTCCATTCGGCCCCGCCGCGATGCCGTGGATGTAGTTGTTATCCGTGGATTCGATGCCTCGTACCCAATGGAGTGCGCCACTTCCACTGTAGGTCGCCACAAATCCATCGCGCCCTCCCGCCCCGACAAGCGTAGTTTCGGAAGGTTCCATGAATCCGAAAACAGCAATACCCTCATGCTCTCCGGACACCGCGATGCGGCCGTCAGGCAGCGTTGCCACACTCCGGACGGAGTCATGGCCGGCCCCACCGTCCGATCGGACCCAATCCAGTTCACCGTTTGCGTGGTAGCGCGCGAGGTATGCTTGATTGGTGCTGGTTGACGTCGTGAGCGTTGTCTCCCCCGCCTCGCCGGGACCGAACACGCTCATATCTCGAAAGAAGCCGCCAACGATAAAGCTGTCATCATCAAACACGGCCAAACTGAATGCCTCGGTGAAACTCGATCCGCCGGCACGCCTTGCCCAGAGGAATTGTCCATCGGCACGGTAGCGCGCGACAAATGTATCGAGGGTGCCGGAGGCCGAGAGCGTTGTCTCGTTGGCCTCGCCGGGACCGAACGTCACGTTCAGCGAGTAGTAGCCGCATACCAGCGCATCGCCGTTCGCCAGCGTTGCGACATCGACCGCGGTGGCCGAGCCTGTCGAGTTGATCGCTTTCGCCCAGGCCAATGATCCGAAGGAATCGTACCTTGCTATGTATGCATCCTTGAAGGAACTGGCTCCGTTTAGAATCGTAAGGTTGGGTTCGCCGGAGCCAAACACGGATATCAGCTTGAAGGTTCCCGCGACGTAGGACGAACCGTCCGAGTCTCCGCTCACAGAATAGCCCGAGTCGCTTTCGTTTCGTCCGGCACGCTTGGCCCAAATCAGGCCGCCGGAAGCGGCGTACTTAGCGACGAAGATGTCGCCCATGCCATCAACATCGGTCAACGTCGTTTCATTGAAGTCGCCCGGGGCAAAAGTCGCGTCGCCTTCAAAGCGACCCGTTACGACACAACTGCCATCAGCAAAGGCGTCAACACCATGAGGATTGACAATCGAGGAACTCTGAATTACGGCGACCCAATCCGTAAGGCCGTTGGAATCGATATGCGCAACAAATCCGTTCACATTGCTGGTTGCGATAAACGTTCGCTGATTCCCCGCGGACATGTTGAACGTGATGCTGTCACTAAA
This sequence comes from Planctomycetota bacterium, assembly GCA_965222115.1. Lineage (GTDB taxonomy): Bacteria > Planctomycetota > PLA2 > PLA2 > JAEUHO01 > CBDCTJ01. The sequence continues at coordinate 535,786 of CBDCTJ010000003.1, forward strand.
CTGGCCCGCGACAACGCTCGAACCGTCGAGAAACGTTGCTATATCCCGCGAACCTTGCCGCCCGAGACCGGTATGGGTCTGAAGAAAGGATGACGTTGTGTTTTCGCCTTCACCTCCGCCGCCACCACCGCCACCGCTACAACCGATCAGCGATATCGTGACCATTAGGGCGAGTAGCGTGGTTGGCTGGCGCATGACAATGACTCCTAGGTGACTTGAGTGCTACAAGGGGTCGTGCCACGGGGCCGAGAGTTGCTAGTTCGTCTTCAGAGGCCTAAAAATGGACACATAGCTCACCTGCGAGCACCGACCGCTCGTGGTCACAGCGCGAGGATCAGCACGAATTTCGACCAACTCACCCGTCGTTACATGGTCTTTGCACGGTAGCGAGAGCACCTGCCGCTTCCATAGATCGTGCTCGCCGCATGGCGTTCCGGAAGTTGTGCTAGCAGCCACAACGAGGAGAGTCCGTATGCGTTTCCTGTATCACACGGTTCGGCTGTCTCGATTCGCGGCAGCCCTGCTCTGCGTGTCATTGGTCGCGCTTGCTTCTTGTGGGAATGGTGGTGGTGGCGGCGACGATGTGGACGTAGGTGGTCAACAGCCGACCCCCACCAACGAAGTCACCTACGCAGGCATGGGTGCGTCCGACGCGCGCGGCGCTGGAGCAATTCCTGGCACCAAGGGATACGTCTATTTGATTCGCGATCGGTTGCGGGATCGTGGTCTTGACACCACGCTCGTAAACACGGGCATCAACGGTGCCGAAATCGATGAACTGCTCGACCCCCAACTTCCGCAAGTACTCGACGCAGCGCCGCACATCGTAACGATTTGGACAGGTGCCAATGATATGATCGGCGGCGCAGACCCTGACGAGTTTGCCGATGGGCTCGACGAGTTGCTTTCGTCACTTCGTGCGAACACATCAGCCCGAATCTACGTAGGCGACCTCGTTGACTTTACGGTGGCCCCCATTTTCAATCTCTTTCCGCGCCCAACCGTAACGCTTGAACGCCTAGCCGCATTCAATGCACGCATTCAGCAAGTCGTCGCCGACAATGGCTGCACACTTGTGCCCCTATCCGAAGGCACGCTCACGCGGGACATGTTCTTCATCGACGGCTTCCATCCCAATAACCTGGGGTACGAGATGCTGGCCGACGCATTTTGGGAGAAGATTGAAGCGGATCTGGAGTAGCTGTTGGCCGCCTACGATGGGCGGCGAACGGCCCGCTTGAGGTCAATGACGGCCTGCTCCAGCTGCTTGACCAGATCCTCAATCGCAGTAACGCGCTCAGCAATGTTCTCAGCGACGGCATCATCGTGTGGCGCGTCATCCGTACGCTCACTTGACGGCGCTCTATCCGGTCCCATCAACTCAAGCACACACCATCGCACGCGATTGCTCTCAATGCCTACTTCACTCAGGGCGCGCAGTGCCCGGGATCTTGTAAGGCTCAGCATGGCGATCAATAGATGCTCGGTACCTATGCGCGTGTGGCCAAGCCCGCGTGCTTCTTCGCGGGCGCGTTCAAGCGTCTGGTCGAAATCGATCGTACGCAGACGCAGATTGATAGGATCGTTCACAACGGTTGTGGGCGGACGGCACCGCCCCATGGCAAGGTCGAGAGCGTTCTCGTTGATTTCTAGTACACGCATCACGGCCATCGCCGTGCAGCGTCGCGACTTGCGAATGGCCTTTAGCAAGTGAAACGACCCCACGTAGGTGCACGATTCCTGGGCCGCGATTGACTCGGCGCGCTTGATACAGTCCTCGGCGCGCCTTGTATAAGACAAACGGGTCTGCGTCGTCATGATGGCTATGCCTCCACCCGAAGCTCAGAGAGAGCGACTTGAAGCTGAGATACGCGATGAGAGAGCTGCCCAAGTTTGCTCACGGCAAGGGCATACGGGTCCACGTTGTCCGCGCGTTCGTCGTTCGGGGCACAATGCTGATCGGGAGGGAGCAGGTTACAAACGACGTTTCGGCATTCCAAAAACTTGAGACGAAACTCATCGAAAAACGATCCACTTGAATGCCGAATGAGCCCCAGCACGAGATGCTCGGGCGAAATCCTAATACGTAGCAGCGCGTCAGCTTCCGTCTCTGCGCATCGAATGGCGGACCACGCGTCGTTCGCAATCGGAACAAACGGTGGCACGCGCTTTGAACGCATGCCCATGCTAATATCGCGAACCTCCGCGTCCTTCCTCTTGGCACGCTCATAGGTCGCGTCCAAGTCCAGTTCTTCGACGCCACAAGCTTCGAGCATTGCCTCAATACGCCGACGCAATCGTTCCACGTGCATAACGGACTGAATCATGGCATCACCGGTTAGACGAGGCTGAGCATCTCGCTCCACACGTCTCCACGCATCCATGATCCAAGCTCGCGCATCCTCATCCATTCGTTCAAACATACTCTGCTCCGACGAATATGGGCCTCTGACTCGACATCGCGAGCGCGCACTTCCCCCAATAGTAACAGACGCAAATCTAGGCGCGGGACGCAGTTGTTTCTAGCCCTGTGCGGGACGTATGATGCGAATGTCCACCGTGGGGCCGAGATTGTCATGGCACCGAAGTCGAGCGCAGTCGAAACGGGGCTCGTGGGAATCTACCTATAGACACAATGCCAAATCCCAACCAACCCCAGCCTGCACACGCCATACTTCAGGAGCACGCTGCGGGCATTCGAGCGTTGGCGCTGCGGCTTTTGAGGGATCCTGGACTTGCCGATGACGTTGTCCAGGACACGTGGTTGGCAGCCACTGAATCGCCGCCGAACAACAGAGATAATCTGCGAGGATGGCTTTACGCCGTTTCGAAGAATCTCGCGAGCAAGCGAATGCGAAGTGAATCACGTCGAACAGCGCGTGAACGATATGTTGCCAAAGGCGAACGAATTCCATCCACGCTAGAACTCGCCGAACGCATGGAGACCAAGCGACGATTGCTCGACGCGCTGGATGGTCTGCGTGAACCCTACCGCTCGACACTCATTGTGCGTTACTTCGATGATCGCAAGCCACGCGAGATTGCCGCTGCCCAGAACGTTTCGGTTGCAACTGTAAAGTCACGCCTCTACCGCGGACTACTAGAGCTTCGCGACGCGCTGGATGATTCTCACGACGGCGATCGACGCGCGTGGGCGTTACCGCTCGTGTCCATGGCTGCGACGCGTTCCGTCGGCAGTACGGGAATCACTGCCTTGCTGGGAGGAATCTTGACGAAGAAGACCACCGCGACCGTCGTCGTGCTGACTTTATTGACAGGCGGTGCTTGGGTTCTACTGCAAGACGTCACCAAGCACTCGAGCAAAACCCTAGCGGCAGAGGACCCCCTTCATGCGCCGCCATTGCCCATTCATACGGACGAGGGGCTGGAAGTAGAGGCACCGAAGACTGAAACGCCGGTGCTTAAGCCACAGCCAAGGAAATCACTTTCGCCGCGTGGGCCAGCAACGGCGAACGTCCCCGAGCGCCGCGCGGGTGAACTGGTAGCGATCGGTCGAGTCGTAGACGAACGGCGTAAGCCACTCGAGGGCGCCATCGTCACATTCCACACGGTCAGTGGACTCGGTGAAAAGAAATCCTACACCGACGCTGCCACGACAGCACGCGACGGCACGTTCGCCGTTGGTGGCATAGGACCTCACTCAGGAAACACTCGACTGCTCGCGACAATTCGACACGGACAACGTCGCGCGTTCGGCGGCGCCCTTGTTCGCGAAGCGTCCAGTACGCAAGTTGACTTGGGGACCATCGTTCTGCTTCCCATGCGAGCGCTACATGTACATGTGGTAGATCCCATGGGCGCGCCGGTCGAAGGCGCGGCGATCTATGTGGAATCGATCGCGCGTTGGATGGGAGGTCTGACCCTTGCTCGTGCAGTAACCGCTTCGGGTACCAGCAATGACGAGGGCGCATGGAGCACTGGCAATCTTGCAGTAGGCGGGTACCGAATTGTTGCGAGCAAGCCGGGTTACGGCCGTGGCACGCAAGCGTGGCGAAGCGGTGAACCGGGCGAGGTTCGGGTGACGCTTGGCAAAGAACGCACACTCACGGTACGCGTGCATGATCAGCGAACAGACCAGCCCATTGTGGGCGCCTCGGTTCGCGTCGGTGAGACCTACGAGTGGATGAACACCTTTTCGGTCAGTCCCTATGTCCCGCCAATGGGCAGTTTGGTTACGAATGAGAAGGGCGAGGTCGTGTTATCAGGGCTCCATGCAGATGATTCACTGTATGTGAGCGCGACTGCGAACGGTTACCCCCGCATACCTCTCCCTCGGCATCCAGTTGCGGTTCCGCGGGACGCGGCAGAAACAACGATACGTCTCTACACGCCCCGAACCGTGCGCTGGAAGATTTCGACAACTAAGGGTGTACCGCCACCACCGGACGGAACGATGCTCCGTCTTACGCGAACGCAAGGACGCCGAGAGTTGGCGATGCCAACGAGCGCAAGAATCGAGGGTGGCATGATTGTCGTCGAGGGGTGCATAGCGATGCCGCTTGGATTCACCGTCGTAGCGCCGAATGGCTCCTACGCCGAGTTGTTTGTCATGGGGACAAGACATGAAGGCGGAGTAGTTCACTTTCGTCGACCGAACACGGTCAGACTCAAAGCCAAGACGCCCGACGGGAAACCTGCCGTCGGCATCTACCTATCCATGCGTACAGGTGGCAACATGGTCTATGCTCCTCCGGCCAAGACAGACGAGAACGGCCACGTCGTATTCGATGGACTTCCCCATTGGCATCAGGTGCATGTCTTTGCTGGACTCATTGACAACTCGTATGCGAGCCACAGCGTAGGTACGATTGATCTCTCCGATGGCGAGACGGAACGAGAGATATTTGTCCCTCCCTTGGTCAACATTCACGTGCGTCCAAGCGTCGACGGCGCGCCTCGCATTCCGAATGATTACTTCGTCTTCGTAGATGACAAACCCACTGAAGTACACATAGAAGACGCGAAGAACCACTCAATCATGGTTCGCGCCTTTGTCCCTAAGCAAACTCGCGGATCGCTTTCTATGCGAGTCAAAGAACTCGCATGCGATCCCGTTTCGTTTGAACTCCCAGAGGACGACTCGCCGCTCGCGTTATCCGTTCAGCTCTCGAGCACAAACTCGGTCACGGTGCGCGTGTTGCCGCCCAAAGACGGGAAGATGAGAATCCGCGCTCGCATGCCAAGGGCAGATCAATCGCCTCCATTCAACTGGCAGAGGCCGCGCGCGTTTCGAGCAGAGCCAGATGGACGCGATGGTCCTTATGTTCTCTATCGTTACTCGGGCATACCCAGTGGCGCTTTTCAGGTAGGGGATGAGCTCTCCGGTGCTGCCACAAAGGTCATCGACATCAAATCGGGCATGAACTCGAACGTCATTACTCTCGATCTCAGTCACGTCGGCGAAGTACGCGGTAGCATAACGGCACCGCCGGGTCGTCACGTGGGCTTGGCATCGATTGAGGCGAGTGGAGAGAACCTGCTGTGGGAGGGACACAGACCATCGGGGCACAGCTTTGTCTATGAGAACAGCCGACTAGTCGCTCAAGACGGGACATTTTCAATACGAATACCCGGCGACCGCAAAGTACGCCTCTCTGTGAATCATCCCCTCGCGTTACCGGCGAAACAAGGCGGGTCCATTGAACTCACAAAGCCGCGCGACGGCGTGCGACTTGCGCTCGACGCGTCGCCAGTAATCCGATTCCGATTGACGCCCGAGTCACGGCCGGTCCACTCAAACACGCTGGGCGTAATGATCTTTGATGGCAAGTTGACCGAAAAGCCCCTGCGAAGCACGCGAGTAAATGTACATCGCGATTCGACCCTACAAGTCGGAGGCATTGGCCCCGGAACCTATACGGTTGTCATCAATTCTGACGGACGAGCGCCCAAGATCATCGAGAACGTTCGTATCGCTGGAAGCGACGTAGACCTTGGCGAACTTAGCACCGAACGAGGATCGTCGATACGAGTACGCATTCGCACCAAGTCCGGCACGAAACCACCGACACTCCAGGGAATGGCAACGGCGACGTCTCCATTTCGCTACATTCGGATGGCACAAACAACCGGAGAAGCCGAACTCGTGATCCCCGGCCTCCTTAAGGGCAAAGTACATCTGATCGTGCAACGATTCACCGGCTCGACCAGCACGACGCCCGAACTCGAGACTACAGTCGAAGTCAATGGCAAGGATGATGTGACCGTAGACCTGGAGCTGTAGCTATAGCCCCACGATGCGCCACAAAAGCCAGGCTTTTGTGGCGCACGAAACGCGGCGAGTAGGCGGTACGTTTCTCTCAGCGCTGGCAACACTTCTTATATTTCTTGCCGCTTCCGCAGGGGCACGGGTGGTTGCGGCCGATGCGGGACCCCGGATTGACGATTGGCTTGGTGGTGCCGGACGCGGCCTCGAGATACGCAGGGCGCAGCGCTCGAGTCACGCGGGCGAGATCGTGACCTCCGGCGAGGCGTCCGTGGTCTTGCATGGTGGCCAGGAATGAAGCGCAGAGTGCGGGTGCGTGGCTTCGAATGGACGCGGGCAAGGCGAGTTTGGCGACGCCATCGAGCATGCCCGGCTTCATGTCTTGTGGTTCAAGGTCATCGGGATTCACGTCGCGCGCACTGCAAGCCGCTTCGACAAAACGGACGAGTACTTCAGGTGCGAACTCGCGAATCGAAGCGTGCGTATCTCGAAACGCCGTAGAAGAAACAAAGTCCCCCACCCAGTGTTCGATGGTCTCGCGGCGACTCATGAATTCGGGTCCGTTTGCAAACGCTTCGGTGCTTGATCGAGTGTGGGCAGGAGTACATCCATCGATCGAATGACCTCGGCGCCGAGGGCGATGAACGGCGCCGGATCACCGTTGGGCACATAGGCAATCGCGCGCATCCCAGCTGCTCGGGCCGCGCGAATGCCATTGCTGGAGTCTTCAATGACCGCACAGCCCTCGGGCGTCGCTCCCATTTCGCGGGCCGCATGGAGAAAGAGATCGGGCTTGGGCTTAAAGGCATCGATGTCATAGGCGGAGTAGATGCGATCCCCGAAATGGTCGAGCAGACCGATCTTTCCAAGCGTCGTGGCCATCTTTGCACGCGGACCATTGCTCGCGACACAGCATCGATAGGGCAGTTCGTTTAGTACGTCCTTGATGCCGGGCACCGGTTCAACGTGTTCATCGAGTGCACGGAACAGCGCTGAGCGAAAATCATTGGTGAACGTGTCGGGCACGGCGTGACCCAACCTCGATTCAATCTCGTTCACCACCATGCCCCAGTGCCCCCCTCGAAAGAGATGCATGGCTTCGCTGAGCTCAAGCGTGAGCCCCAAGGGTCGGCACACGTCGATCAGCGTTTGCATCGTGATCGTCTCGCTGTCGACGAGCACGCCGTCGCAATCGAAGATCACGAGTTCGAGAAAGTCGTTGTTGGCCATGACGGCATTGTGCGTGCGCTTGGGCAATGCGAGCGAGAAAGTTGGGCGTGGCGCGTTGCTTTTGGACCCAGCCTATTCGTTGGGACCGTCATCTACCACGGCATCCGCCTCAATCTCTATCAGCATCTGCGGATCGATCAGGGCCTTCACTTCTACCATGGTCGTTGCGGGCGGGTGATCCGCAAACACCTCGCGATGCGCACGGCCAATGCTCTCCCACAGTGAAATGTCCGTAACGAACAGACGCGTGCGTACGACGCTTTCGATGTCCGCACCCACATCTGCCAGGGCCTTTCGGATAATCTCCAAACATCGCTGCGTCTGCGCGTGCGCGTCGCCGGGCGCAAACACGCTTCCATCCTCAGCCACGGGCGCCGTTCCAGTCACAAATACCTGCGCGCCAACGCGCACTGCGCGACAGTAACCGACCTTCGATTCCCATGGTGCACCACTGTATGCGCGCCGGACTGTCATGAGCCGCCTCCTTGCATTGCCTTGGGATTGTGGGAGATCGCATTTTGGATTACGCTACGAATAAATACGGACTTGGCCTCGGTGTATGCCTCTCGGTCATCGAAATGAATACGGGCGAGACTACGTTTGAGCATTGCATACCCATCACGATCCTTGGGATGCCGGCGAAGCCAGTCTCGAAACGTCACGTGCTCCACAAGCGGCACACTACCGTCCACGCACACGTAGAGATGGTGGTGCCTCCACCAACGCGAGGGCGAAGTGATCGGCACACAACGAGTCCGGGCACGGAACGATTCGCGTCCTTCAATACCCTTGTCACCCTGATGTTCATAGCCCAGACGGTCGAGGTTCTTGACGACTTGCACCAGATGCTGCTGGTGTGAAATAACAATGTCGAGATCAATGATTGGCTTTGCCGCCAAACCGGGGACCGACGTGCTTCCAACGTGCTCGATGCGGTCCACACCCGCCGGTAGGGATCTCATGATGACCAACGAAAGCGTACGAAATTCATCGACCCACCCGGGGTCGTAGTCGGCGATAATCAAGGTCTTGGCGGATTTCACGGTCTCAAATTTATGCGCAGGCGCAATGGCTGCCTACACCTCATTGATGGACCTCTCTCACTCGCACTTCTTCCCAGAACCTGGCACATGGACGTCGTTCATCCTTGGTTACGACAAAGAGTAGTGGTGCATAGCCCGCAGGACCAGGCTAGCTCTCATTCGTTCGCGTGACCCGACGAAGGCAGTCTAGCGCGTCAATCGATTCGTCGTGGCGTCCTGCCTGCGCCAACACGACACATCCTCGACGAGCCCCCGTTTCCCGTTCGCTTGGAGAGGCGGGCCACCACGCCGCAAGGGCGTGCTTCTGAATGGCGGGTTTGATGTAGTCGTACTCGAGCACCGCTCCAGGTCCGTAGTCGTCGTACTGGTAGCCCTTATCGTCGTCTACGCGAAAATCGTCGACCATGACCATGGCCGCACCATTTCGTTCAAAAACAATATCGATCTCTTCGGCCAAGGGGAGATCGGCCTCCCAGTGTGCATCGAGATAAGCAAAGATCGGCTCCGCATTGGGCTCAATCGTTCGGCGCAGCATCTCGCGCGAGTCTTCGAGATTCAGGTGGACATTGGAGAGCGACTGGGTGCGTTGCTGGGCGAATCCAAAGTAGCGCGGCTGGGACTCAACCGAGTGAATTGGCGCATCGGTCAGTGTCGCCAGCCACTGCGTCGTGGCGCCCCGAAACGTTCCGGTTTCGAATATCGCCGTTGGTGGTATCACGCGAAACAATTCAGTCACGATCTTCCTGCGCTCGGCCTGGCCATTCATGGGCTCGCCCATGTCTCTGCCTTTGCGCACTTTGCGTCGATACCTGCGGCGACCACGGCGTATGATTCGCGATTGCCGCAAGCGCTCCAACACGGACATGCTTCGTTTCACGAGGTTCTCCGAACGAATCGGTCCGCCCAAGCACTCAAATCGCGCACTGTACGGACCTGATCCATGGGCACCATTTCTGCATGAATTACAAGTCTGAAGCTTAGCCTCGGTGCCGAATAATCCCGGTCAAAATCGGGCGTCATTCTTCCGTGTTTCGGCCGATCCACATCGCGCGAATTCGGGAGTCCGAGCCCCTCTCCCATGCTCCATGGCATCGCCGGTTTGCTCCTTCCCGCGGTTCCGACGGAGGGCTAGCCCGAACTATTCATGAAGCGCGCGTCGAGGAGTCCATAAGCGCGCGATTTGCGCCAGTTCGTGAATGGTCCGGGCTAAGATGGCGCGATGCGAACAGCCCTAATCACCGGGATTACAGGCCAAGATGGCTCGTACCTCGCGGAGTACTTGCTTGCCAAAGGTTATGATGTGCACGGCATTATGCGGCGCGCCAGTGACTTCAATACTCGCCGCGTCGATCACTTGATTCAGGATGACCGCGACGCAAGTGTTCGCTTTCACCTTCATTTCGGGGACTTGCTCGACAGTTCTTCGCTCAAACGGCTGATTCGAACCGTCAAACCGAATGAGGTCTATAACCTTGGCGCGCAAAGTCATGTGCGCGTTTCGTTTGACATGCCTACGTTTACGGTAGATACAGTGGCGCTCGGCACATTGCGCCTCCTGGAGGCCATTCGCGATGTGGCGCCCGATACGACACGCTTTTACCAAGCGGGTAGCAGCGAGATGTTCGGCTCTGCGCCGCCACCGCAAAATGAGAACACGGTATTCGCCCCGCGCAGCCCCTATGCATGCGCAAAGGTCTTCGCGCATCTCCAAACGGTCAACTATCGCGAGGCCTATGGCATGTTCGCCGCCAATGGCATCCTGTTTAATCATGAAAGCCCCCGTCGAGGGGAGACCTTTGTTACCCGAAAGGTCACGCGTGCCGCGACCCGCATCAAACTCGGTCTACAAGACAAGCTCTACCTCGGAAATCTCGACGCCCGGCGCGACTGGGGATTCGCCGGCGACTACGTCGAGGCCATGTGGCTCATGTTGCAGCAGAAGGAGCCTAGCGATTTCGTGGTTGCCACGGGTGCGGATCACTCTGTGCGGGAGTGGACGGAGGGCGTGTTTGAGTTGCTCGATCTCAACATGGACGACCACGTAGAGTTCGATCCCCGGTATCTCCGCCCTTCGGAGGTCGATGCGCTGCGCGGGGACGCCTCCAAGGCTCGCGACACGCTCGGTTGGAAACCGCGCGTGGACTTTCGCGCACTAATGAAGATGATGATCGAACACGATATGCAACTCGCCAAGCGCGAGCGCATCCTCGTGGACGCGGGTCACACCGGTGACGCTCCGATCGCGTGACGGTACAAGTCTCTTCAATCGCAAATTGGCGAGCAAACGGGTTTTGGAATCTGTGACTATGGGCAATACACACGACGTCGTCATCACGGGTGGTACTGGTTTCTTGGGTCGCGCCGTCGCCGAGCGGCTCCCAAACGCGCTGGCGATTGGATCGCGGGATGTCGATCTCACCGACCGCGCCGATGTACTCGCGCGCTTTTCATCGTGGAAGCCCAAAATCATCATCCATCTCGCGGGACGCGTGGGTGGCATCACGGCCAACATGGCGGCGCCCGCCGACTTTTTGATCGACAACACGCATATGGCCATGAACGTCTTGGAGGCGGCCAAGCGCATACGCCCGGAACACCTCCTGGTCACCCTCTCCACGTGCATGTATCCCAACCAACTTGCCGATGACGACTACCCCATGGACGAGTCGCTCTTCGATGCGGGACCGCCACCCCCCACCAACGCGCCCTACGCACTTGCCAAACGTGCGCTACTCGTGGGCACGCGTGCGCTTCACGAGCAATACGGCATTCCATTTACCGCCCTCATTCCTACCAATCTCTACGGACCTGGAGATCATTTCGGCGAAGAAGGCAGCCACTTTCTTGCCGCTGCGATCGATAAGGTAGAGCGGGCGCGAAGGGCCAATGCAGAACATGTCACGTTCTTCGGCACAGGTATCGCACGCCGACAATTCGCCTTTGCAGATGACGTCGCACGTCTAATCGAATCGTGCGTATCGTCGGGTCCGAGCAACGAAACGTATAATGTGGCTTCTTCGGACGACTACAGCATTGCGGACATCGCAACATGCGTGGCGCGCGTGGCTGGGTTCAAGGGCGATGTAGTCTTTAGCGGAAAGGGACCCGATGGCCAGTTCCGAAAAGACGTGTCAACGAGACGGCTGCGGAACGCCTTCCCTGCATGGGCAGCTTCGGAGACGTCGCTGGAAGACGGCATTCAAAAGACGTTAGCGTGGTATCGCGCGCAACCGGAGCACGCACGCCCCGCCCACTCTGGATAGTGAAACTGCGTTTGTTCAAGCCATCGGTTATGTTGAGTTCGAGGCCTGATAGAGGGCACGGCTCAGTGCAATTCCTATAGACGTAACCAGTCGGCCGGACACACGTCGGGGCTTGGGGCGCCCTTGGCCAGCCATCGCTTCGGTGCGATGACGACCCTTTCTTTGGCTGTGGACAACCACGCTCCCCACCACGAAAACGAACTGTTCGCAATGATGTGCTTCGAACAACAGCTCATGAGATACATGTCCTCGTAGTCTCGTGCTGCGCCGTTGTGATCCACGTAGTTTGTAGGCCCGGGCAGCGTCAAGTGGGCCTTCACCCAATCGATATCGTCGCTGAAAACAAAGAATGTTGGGGACGTGGCGTGTCGCGCGATTTCATCCGCGGCAGCGCGGTAGTATTCGAGCGAACATGTGCCGTGAACCGCGTTTGCGTCGGCATCGGTCACGTAGTCCCCGCGCCGGATATGTACCGAAGTCGCATCCGACGTCTGCATGCGATTTGCCACGGCCTCACTTTCAGGCGAGAGCGGTTCACGAAGCGAAAAGTCTGCACGCAACGATTCGGCAATCGGTTCAAAGTAGCGCGCACTCTGCCAGTAGCCCTTGAGGTAGAGCGGCGATGCTCGTTTTACGACCGATGGGTCGTATTGAAATGGCGTGGTCTCGCGTACATACGATTCCGGTCGCAACGACGGACGCAAGAATCGCGGGACCCACGACGATCGTCGCCACCCCGTTCCACGTCGTAGTCGCACAACGTCTTCGCTGCGAGCGATTGGCGTATTCACCCGATATCGATGCAGTGTGTACGTTCGCAGGGGATAGTCGTCGAATGCGGATAGATCCAAGAAAAGAGGCTCACCACGTTCAAGACTCAGTCGGCGGCCCAGCGCATACTGGAACATCTGATTGCCCAAGCCACCCAGAATGCGAGAGATGATCATGTGCTTTCTACATCCTTGGATCGCTATGCATTGCGCAACGTCAGCGATTGACGACCGTACGCGGAGGAGCATCGCTCAGCGCATCATACGGTCGCATTTGGGTGATTTCGGCGGCACTCAAAACTTGTTCATCGGCGTGGGCCCGATGGTCACTCATAGGATTGTTATTGTTGTAAATGTAGAGAATTTCGGGAACGAACCGAGCGTGATCGGGACCCGCCATTTCGAGCATAGGGACCATGACCGCCACATCGGACGCAATGCGAAAGTACTCACCACTTGAGCGACGTAGGTCTTCGTCACGGATTGACTGAAATAGAAAGTTCTTGTAGGTGCGGAGATGACTTGCTTGAAAGCGGTGATAGCGATACAGCCGATTGCGACGAATCACAGCTGGGTAATCGCGCTTGAGGCCCGCCTTGGGCTTGCGGCGCAGGCGTTCACGTAGTGTCCCCTTCCAGCGCGTGTGATTGCCATACGTCATCCATACCTGCTCGTCTTGATAAATCTCACGCACTCGTTTGAGCACGCCGGGATGGGCCAACCAATCATCGCCGTCGCAAATGACAATGATGTCATGCGGATCTCGAACGATTGTCTTCACGCCGAGCAGGTTGTTGGCGAGCGTGTAGGCACGTTCGGGTGGCTGAATAAGCGTAAAACGCGAATCCGCGCCGACGACGTCGTTAACTCGTTCCCAGGTCCCGTCGTCGCTGTGGTCATCAATGAACGCGCAGTGAAAATCTACATCCGCCTGTGCTTGGATCGAGCGCACGGATCGCTCGACCCATTCCACGCAGTTCCGTGCGGGTGAAATGACACAGATTCTACTCATAGGGAGCTCCCCCCAACTGCCCACGATCCTTCATTGAGCGCGCATGCCGAAACACGTGTTCGTAGCCCAAGAACTCGGGCATGTCGTAGGAGCAGAAGTGAGGCCGTGCAAAGTCGGTCGTCGGTTCAAATCCGTCGATGGAGCGGCATATCCCGACAAGTCCCGCACACAGTGGCTTTCCCATGGCGAGGGTGTCAAGAATGGAGAATCCCAAGCTCTCACTGTCCGAGAAGCAAACGTATCCGGCGCAGCGTTCGTAGAGCGAATACAGTTGGGGCTGTGTGGCGCCTTCTACGCGAATCAAGCGGTTGTGATCAAACGCATGGAGGTAGCGATCAAGTTTCTTGCGTTGGGAACGACTGCTCTTGGCAAAGGTTGTGCGGTCGTAACACCAGACGAGCGGAAGATCTACGGCATGAAGAAAGGCGGGAAGGTGACGATGCCCCTTGATACTCCCGTAGGGCGTAAACACAGAGAGATAGAAGGGCACGTCCGGACACCGTGAGTCATCGCGCTCTCGAATCATTGTAGGTCGTGGATCCGGAGCGGCTACGACGTGCGGACGAGGTAGCGATGCTGCGCGCGGCGTCTCGCAGTGGTAGAGGTCGGTCGCGGACACGTAGCGACGTTTGGAATCAAGATCGAGCACGATGCGCGGCGCTCGCAACGATTCAAGACGTCGCACCCAGGTCTTTGCACCGAGCCCCGCGGGCATGATGTATACGAAATCAAATGCTTGGGACGCCAAGTCGGACGTCCATTGTTTTCCGGATGCAACCGCTACGTGTTCTGTGGGCGTTACCGTGTAGGGACCCACGGGAAAGTCGTCATTCTCAAGCACCATGAGCGCGCTATAGCCCGACGATTCCACCCACATGGCGAAGTGTTTTGTGAGTCGCTCGATCCCGCCAATTCCGCCATTGAATGGCCCAACGAATAGCAGACGCCCCTTAGGTCCGGGAGCGGGAAGCGGCACCGCTGATGATTTGGTGGAGCGAAATGGCGTCACGGGTGGCCAAGATACCTCTCGCGATCACGTGTGATGAATCGTTTCTCATGGTCGAGGTGATTGTAGCTTGTGAAGTACGCCACGGAGCCAATGCACAAGGTTGAGTTCGTTTACAATGCGAGTTCGGGCGTTAGCGATCCCAGTCATACGAGCTTCCCTCTCGGGCGCCTGCAACGCATGCGAGATCACGCCGATACCGCCATCCTCCAAATCGGGCAGGCGAATGTACGCATCCGGCGAGAGGAAGGCCTCGGCGGCCATGGAGCCGTAGTAGATCGGTATGGACCACGCCACGAGTGGATCCCACAACTTTTCAGTCACATACAATTCCGTGTCTGCGTCGTTCTCAATGGCCAGCGTAAATCGAGCGCGATACAAAATGTCGTGCTTGAATTCCACGGGCCCCTTGCCCTCCAAGTCGGGAGGGAGGTCAACGCCATAGAGGTCAAACGGAATGGCCTCTCGTCGAAGTCGGCGCAAGAAGTCGAGTCTCGCTCGATGGCCCGGCAGGCGGTTCTTTCCCGACGTCACGATGGCTAAGTCCGCAGACTTTTCGCCCGGCGGCAACGCAAGAACCGCCTGAGGACTCAAAGGCGCACGCCACATTGCAGGCAGGGTAATGGGATCGCTTGCCCGTGGGTCCGGACCGAATACACGTCCGGCGTATTCCCGAGCAACCTCGTATTCGATGTCACTAACGATTCCGGGCGGCTCATAGAAGAGCACCGTGACGTCGTCCCGCGAACGCTTCAGGCGTTTGAAGCACGCCGCGAATCGCTCCCGATCGCTGCCTCTCCCACGAACGACGCGCATGAGACCGCGACGCCCCGGCCTACCGTTTTCGGGAATGGGCGTGCCGATACAGAGAATGTGGTCGGCGGTCCGATCAGGACCCACAAGTTGCAAATCGCCGTCCGCGCCACGGGGCCCGCGGCACATATTCCAAAACGCGTCTTGCACCGGTGTGCGACTGAGAAATACGCCAACCTTGATCAAGTCGTTGGAGGGCTGAGAGGTCATCGGCGCGCGGTTCCATTGGCCAACAAAGCGGAAGACGGCCCCACTGAGGCTATCCGAAACCCCGCGAGATTATTGCTTCAGACCGCAACTGTACTAGGTCGATAGTACAGCCGCCATGGAGCCCATCCGTATCGATCCCCGGAGCAAAGCATCGCCATCACAGCAACTGATGGATGCACTCATGGATCGCATTGCCGGCGCTCGCTACGGCCCGGGCGACCGACTTCCGAGCGTGCGTGCGCTCGCGGGCGAAGCGCTTGTCAACCCCAACACGGTTAGCAAGGCCTATCGCGAGTTGGAAGCGCAGGGCGTGGTTGTGGGGCGCAAGGGAAGCGGTGTGTTCGTAACGCCATCGGGACCCAAAGTAGCTGCTCGCATACGGCGTCGGGCAACGCAACAGGCACTGATTATCGCGTTTCAAGACGCCTTAGATGCAGGGCATGACCCAAGTGAACTATTCGATGCACTCGACCGCAAGTCGAGTATGCGGGGAGAACCCGTCTCATGACGAAATCTGGAATCGACATTCAAGATCTGATCGTGGCCTACGGACGAACGGTCGTAATTGACAGCGTGATGTTGCACGTGCCCGAAGGCAGTACCACGCTACTTCTCGGGGGTAACGGGACCGGCAAAACGACGCTCCTCCAAGCATGTATTGGCGCACTGAAGGCGCGTGCGGGCACGATCACGATCGATGGCGTAGATCCACAGCGTCATCGCTCCAAGGCACTTCGTGGCATCGGCTATGTGCCGGATAAGCCGGATGTCTACGGTTGGATGCGCCCAAACGACTTGTTCTCGCTGCTAAGAACCCACTATCCGACCTGGAACTCGAAACACGCCAGTGAACTCTGCGAGATGCTCCGCGTGCCGCTAGATACACGCGTCCGTTCAATGAGCAAGGGGCAGGGGATGAAGACGATGCTCGTCGCGGCACTTGCCCATGAACCGCGAGTGCTGTTGCTCGATGAACCGTTTGGAGGCATGGACGTAGCCACCCGCGAAGACATCTTACGTGGTGTGATCGATGTGCTTGCGGGCGGTTCTCGCACCGTGCTCATTTCGACACACGACCTGGACATGGCAGCCCGCTTGGCTGATCGCGTAGCAGTACTTGAAAACGGAACCATCACGCGGGAAGGCGCGCTCGACGAGATTGCAGGCGACGCCGCACCAGCAACCGGACTTCGCGATGTCGTTGCGGCCTCGGCAGCACGCCACGTGGACGCATCGGAACGCAAGCGAACGCACGTGAAGGAAGGAGCAATCCAATGAGCGCTTGGTTGGCATGGACACGCAAAGAACTTCGGGACTACCGTGCGCTCTTGCTCGGGATTGCTATTGCGGTGCCCGTGCTGATTGCGATTGGCTTTTTCGCATTCGCCGACAAACTGACATCTGCTACAAGTGGCGCCCTCGCGTTCTATGTCGCTCTCGTGGTGACCGGCCTCTTCGCCTTCTCCATCGCTGGTGATGCCGTGGCTTCTGAGTTTCGTCGCAACACCATCGGCCTCGTCCGAAGGCAACCGAAGGGAATGCTGTTGGCGTGGCTCGGGAAGCTCACCGCGCTCGCACTTGCGTTCGTGGCACTCACCCTAATCACGCAGGGCGCACTTTCGTTCATCTGGGGACGATTCGCGAGCGACACGCATGCGGCACTACGCGCGAACGCCGTTTGGTCCACACTCATCAATGGATCTAGCCAGGCATGGTTGAGTGTGTGGATTGTGCTTCCCGTGGTTGCGTGGACGTTGATGGTGAGCGCCTGGATCGGCAAGAGCGGCGCGGCACCGATCGCCGCGCTGGTGCTGCTCGGCGCCGTACTCGCTCCGCTCTACCTCTGGTTTCGCTCCCATCCGTGGGCCATCTCGTTCTCGTTCATGGACGGACTGCGCGTACTCTCCATGATCGTGGCTGGCATTGGACTTCTGTGCGCAACCATTGCTTGGTTCGTGGGACGCTCCCACTGCGCAAGGCCATGGCGAAGTGTAGTCGCCAGTGGCACGGTGTTTCTGGGACTCTTGGGGACCGCCGTCGCGTTTGGCGCGGTGAAACACAATCGATGGCTGGACATCCGCCCCACGGACGCCGAGTTTCGCGTTTATTCCGCAGTCATGGGAGCCAATGAGTCGTCGCTCTGGGTGTCGGTATACAAGGGAGATCAACCCTATATTGCAGCCAGGCCAGTACCGGGTTTCGACCGTTCCGCACGACACAAGGGTACGCCGTTACAGACGTGGCACGTGAATCTGTCGATGGCCGCGTACGAATCCGTCGGTGACGGTATGCAGACGCTTGAGCTCATTCACAATGACATGACCATGGGCTGGGGTCCCCTGCGATCACTCACGCCAACTCACGGCGTAAGGCTCCGAGACATGCGTAATCCCGAGTCCCACGAATTCATCTGGTTCGATGCCAATACTGGGCAGTCCGTAACGCGCCTAACGAGCAATCTGCGCGATGGGGCTGTGGATCGACTTCAGCAAAAAACGCTGAGACACGCAACGTGGCTCCGCGATGCGAATGGCCGGCGGGTATGGATCCGGGATCGCAGAATTGAGCGCGAAGGAGAAGAGGGAGAGCCCGTCGCGCGAGCATATGCGCTTGACGGAAGACGAGACTACAAGACCATCACGCAATTTGCCATTCAGGGATTCGTAAAGACCACGCAGACCGGGAACCGTAGACGAAATCGGCTCACCCGAGGAATCTGGTTCACCGACGGTTCGCGCGTTGTACCCAGCAACCAACATGCACTTTCACTGAGCATTGACTACCAACTTCTCAATGAGCGCCAATCGCTGGTAAAGCAAAACGTTCGCGACACCAAGGAAATGTCCAAATCGCAACGTATGCGGACACTCAATCTCGTCAATCTTCAAGATGCGGAGGAGACGCGGATCGTGACGCTGCCGCCGCGTCTAAATAGGCATAAGCGTTTTCCATGGATGATTGTGGACAAAAATCAAGTGCTTACCATCGCAGCCAAGACCGATAGCGAAGAACAAGAGCAGTTGGTCATTTGGAATCCCACAAACGGAGACGTTTCACCACTCGATTGGGCGGATGCGCCCTATGCAGGCGCTTACGATTCCTTTCGCATCATCGGTCGCGACAACAAATTTCGTTTCCTCATCGGCGTACGGGCGAATCGGTACCCACATCGTACGATTGTGGGCGAGACGCTCGTGCTTCTCAACCTCGCCAATCGAACGCTGCGAGTGTTATCTGCGCCATCGCCGTTGAATCACAACGCGACCGCCATACTTCGGGACGGCAGCGTTGTCGTCATCGAAGACAGACAACGAATCGTCAGACTGGGTCCAGCGTTTGGCGCGCGTGAGCAGCTGTTCCCATTCCCCAACTAATTGGATACAGCATGGTGCCAGGTACACCGACGTACCTACTGCTGCGTGCCTGGCACCGAGGTGTATGTGTTAGACGGCAGCTGGGCGAGGTGGGGTGTAAGCGAGCGACGAGCCGAGCCAACGCTCGACGTCTTCAGGCGCTCGTTGCTTTCGCCGTGCGTAGTCTTCCACTTGGTCGCGAGCAATTCTGCCCACGTTGAAGTAGCGCGCGTCTTTGTGGGAGAAGTAGAGCCCGCTCACACTAGCCGCGGGCGTCATGGCGAATGATTCGGTGAGTTCCATGCCTATGGCGCTGGCGTCGAGTAATTCGAATAGCCGTTCTTTCTCGCTATGGTCCGGGCAGGCCGGATAACCGAATGCCGGGCGGATGCCCTGGAAGCGTTCGCGAATCATGTCTTCGTGGCTCAGGTCTTCGCTGGGCGCGTAACCCCACTCGTTGCGCACGTGGTGGTGGAGATACTCGGCGAAAGCCTCGGCCAATCGGTCGGCGAGGGCCTTCGCAAGAATGGCGTTGTAGTCGTCGTGACGTTCTTCGTAAGTCCGAGCGAGTGCTTCGGCACCAAGGCCGCCAGTTACAGCAAACGCACCGACATGGGCACGTGTTGCGTGTGAGATGGGTGGCACGAAATCGGCAAGTGACAGGTTGGCCCGCCCGCTCGCTACGCGAAACTGTTGGCGCAACATGGGGAAGCGCGCCACGATTTTGGAATGTGATTCGTCGGCGAACAGCACGATGTCGCCGTCGTCACTCACGGCGGGCCAGTAGCCGTAAACGCCTCGAAGGGTCAACGAGCCCTTCGCTTTGATCTCATCCAGCATGGCGATGGCATGGTCGTAGAGTTCACGCGCAGCTTTCCCATGCTCGGGGTGTTCGAAGATCGACGGGAAACGACCCTTGAGTTCCCACGCATGAAAGAAGAACGTCCAGTCGATGTAGGGCACAAGCATGTCGATTGTCACATCCGTGACTTCGCGTTGACCGAGAAACGGAGGCGTTGGATGCTCGTCGGCGGGCCATGTCAATGAAGCGGCGTTCGCCGTCGCGTCTTCAAATGAAATCAACTTCGCCGCCGCCTTGCCAAGCTTGGAGCGGATCGTCTCTTGTTTCGCACGGTTGTCGGCGTCAAATGTCGTTCGACGTTCGCGATCCATCAATGTAGAGACGACATCGATCACACGAGACGCATCGGCCACGTGGACGGTGCTCTTGGAATAGGCCGGAGCAATGCGTGCGGCGGTATGCTGTGGGCTGGTAGTGGCGCCCCCTATCAAGAGCGGCAAATCAAGCTCTTGACGTTCCATTTCTTCAGCCACAACCACCATCTCGTCGAGCGAGGGCGTGATCAGTCCGCTCAGACCCACCATGTCGGCTTTCTTCTCGGCGGCGACTTCGAGAATGGTCTTGCACGGCACCATCACACCAAGATCAATCACGTCGTAGTTGTTGCACGCCAACACAACACCCACGATGTTCTTGCCAATGTCGTGGACGTCGCCCTTGACGGTGGCCATGACCACGCGGCCTTGCGTTGAACGCTCGTCGCCCCCACCCGCGGCTTTCTTCTCAGCCTCCATAAACGGTTCGAGGTATGCGACGGCACGCTTCATGACGCGCGCACTCTTCACAACTTGAGGCAAAAACATCTTGCCCGCACCAAAGAGATCTCCCACCACGCGCATGCCGTCCATGAGCGGACCTTCGATGACGTCAAGTGTACGTTTAGAACCCTTTCGTGCTTCTTCTGTGTCGTCCTCAATGTAGTCAACGATGCCATTTACTAAGGCGTGCTTGAGTCGCTCGCGCACACCGTTCTCGCGCCAAGACAGATCCACAACGCGCTTGGCACCCTTCGCACTCACCGTCTCGGCGAACGATACCAGTCGATCGGTGGCATCCGGACGGCGGTCCCAAAGCACGTCCTCGACATGCTCCAACAGCGCGGGTTCGATCTGCTCGTAGATCTCCAATTGCCCTGCATTGACAATGCCCATGTCCATGCCGGCCTGCATCGCCCGGTAGAGGAATGCCGCGTGCATCGCCTCGCGCACCGTATTGTTTCCACGGAACGAGAATGAGAGATTGCTTACACCGCCACTCACATTGACGCCTGGGCAGGCTTGTTTGAGTTGTTCCGTAGCTTCCACAAATCCAATGGCGTAACGGTTGTGCTCCTCAATGCCTGTAGCAACCGCGAGAATGTTGGGGTCAAAGATGATGTCGCTCGGGTCAAAGCCAGCGCGATCCACGAGCAATCGAAACGCCCGCGAAAGAATCTCCACACGACGCGGCACGGTATCGGCCTGACCCTTTTCGTCAAAGGCCATGACTACGACGCCGGCGCCATAGCGTCGAGCGAGTTTCGCCTTATCTAGGAAGTCGGCCTCGCCCTCTTTGAGGCTCAGACTATTAACAATGGCCTTGCCCTGGACACAGCGCAACCCCGCTTCAATCACGCTCCACTTTGAGCTGTCGATCATGAACGGAATGCGCGTGACGTCGGGCTCCGTCGCGAGCAGTTTCAAGAAGGTAGCCATGGCCTGCTCGGAGTCGAGCATGGCCTCGTCCATATTGACGTCGAGGATATTGGCGCCGCCGCGCACCTGTTGTAGGGCGACGTCAGTAGCTGTTGCAAAGTCGTCGTTCTTGATGAGCCGGGCAAACTTCTTTGAACCCGTCACATTCGTCCGTTCACCAATCATGATGAAGTTGCTGTCGGGGCGAATGGTAAGGGGCTCGAGCCCACTAAACTGAGTGAATCGTTGCTTAGGTCGCGGAATCTCACGCGGGGGAAGACCACGAACTGCTTCGGCGATGGCTCGCACGTGATCGGGGGTGGTTCCACAACAGCCACCCACCAAGTTCACGAGCCCGCGCTCGGCGAAATCACGCATCAACGGCGCCATCACTTCCGGCAACTGGTCATATTCACCAAAGGCGTTGGGGAGTCCGGCATTGGGATAGCAAGCGAGGCGCGTCTCGGCCAAGCTCGATAACTCGGCCACATACGCGTCCATCTCTTCGGCGCCGAGGCCGCAGTTGAGTCCCACGGCAAGCGGCTTGGCGTGGGCGATAGAAATCCAGAACGCTTCAATGACCTGCCCGCTGAGTGTGCGACCGCTGCGATCGCTCATGGTGACAGAGATAATGAGCGGCGTCTTCGCACCGCGCTCCTCGAACAGTTCCTCAATGCCGAAGATGGCTGCTTTCGCATTGAGCGTATCGAAGATGGTCTCGATCAGCAGAACGTCTACGCCGCCATCGAGTAGACCGCGCGCCTGCTCCTTGTAGGAAGCGGCGACCTCTTCGAAGGTGACGTCGCGATACGCAGGTTCGTTCACGCGCGGCGACATGGAGAGCGTCTTGTTGGTGGGCCCGAGGCTGCCGGCCACAAAGCGAGGTCGTGTGGGATTGCGATCGGTTGCGGCGTCCGCCGCTTCCTTCGCAATACGTGCGGCGGCCAGATTGAGGTCATAGACCGCTGCTTGTGTGTCGTAATCCGCCTGTGAGATGGACGTGCCATTGAACGTGTTGGTGCAAATGATGTCGGAGCCGGCCTCAAGGTAGGCGTCGTAGATCCCGCGGATTACGTCGGGACGGGTGAGATTAAGAATGTCGTTGTTGCCCTTGAGATCCTTGGCGTGCGCTGCGAACCGCTCGCCCCGAAAGTCGGCCTCCTCAAGTCCGTGACCCTGAATAAGTGAACCCATCGCTCCGTCGAGCACCAGGATGCGCTCGTCGAGCAACTGCTCGAGTTGGCGGTGTCGCGCTGTTGTGTTGGCTGGCGTCGTCATGCGGTCTACCTCCACTCCACTCGCTCGGAAGAACCGACACAAGCTCAGGGGAATAGAAGGCCCTATTGTGCGCAAGAGATGGACAATATGGCCCTATGAAAAGCAGTCATCCCGCCTATCTCCGGATAGCCGAACGACGCCGCGCGCAAGCGTCACGGTTTTCGATGAGGAGGCCGAATGGCATGGTGCTGATGATAGGCATGATTGCGTTGTTAGTTGGGTGCGGTGCACCTCAGACCGCAGTGCAGCGGTCGACAAAAGGGCAAGCCTTTGACGTGTCGGTGATTGCGTACGCTTCGGACAACGATCGTGGCGTCCGCGCAATCACTGAAGCGCTGGAGCGTGTCGAGCACTTATTCAATCGGACGATCAACACCATAGACCCGCCCGAACTCGAGGCACTTGCCAAGGCGTGGCGCACATTCACGGATCCAGCTGGGGCGCCTGAGCGAAGTAGTTGGGAGTTGAAGGGATGCCTACGAATGGGACTCGCAGCGGACATCATTCAAGCGTCACTCGCTGAGCGAGGGTTCTCACGAACAAAGATCTCGTCGGGGCGCGTCCTGCTTCTAGGCGATGGGCCCCCACGCACCAAGGGCTGGCGCGTGTCGCTGCCAAACGGTCCTACTTGGAAGAGGCTCAGACGCGTCGCCATATGGCCAAGCGATTTGTGGCGAGTGGGTTCGCCCACCGAACAAGCCACAACGAAGGTCCCGCGACACGGCACGGTAGCGTTGATGGCTAGCGATGGTGCTGACGTCGGCGGCCTGCTTGGCAGCATGACCGACGACAGCCCAAGCCTAACCTACTTGCTTGACAAGGCAGCGTGGAAGAAGCTCCTCGCCAAGTCTCCAGGTATGCGCGCGTGGGTCTCTGCAGGCGACAGATGGATCGCCATGTTGCCGTAATCAAACGTCCAAACTTCCAAGCACCTTGTTGATCGCCGTGCTACTCTGCATGACATAGAAGTGGAGTGACGGAACGCCCTTGTCGAGCAGCTCCTTGGCTTGCTTCGTAGCCCACTCGACGCCCACATCTTCGACATGGCCCTTCTTCGCACCCAAAATGCCATCCGCTAGTGGGGTAGGAATATCACAGTAAAACGTTCGTGGAATGGAGCGAATGTGGCTCTTGCGATTGAGCACCTTGAGCCCGGGAATAATCGGCACCTCGATGCCCGCGGCGCGGCATTGATCGACGAAGGAAAAGTACTTGTCATTGTCGAAGAACATCTGCGTGACGATGTAGTCGGCACCGGCTTCTACCTTCTTTTTCACCCAGCCGATATCGGCGTCCATGTTGGGCGCCTCAAAGTGCTTCTCGGGATATCCCGCCGCGCCAACGCAGAAGTCGGACTTGTCGGCGTCGAGTAGGTCTTCCAGGTACTTGCCCTGATTCATCTTATTGATCTGCTCGATAAGATCGATGGCATAGATGTTTCGTGTGCGTCCGTGATTGAGTGGCTTCTTGTAGTCGCTTCCATCGCCGCGAATGGCAAGTACATTCTGAATGCCTAGGTAGCGCAGTTCGACCAAGAAGTCTTCGGTCTCTTCGCGCGTGAACCCTTGGCATAGCACGTGGGGAACTGCGTCGATGTTGTACTTGTTCTGAATCAGAGCGCACACGCCCAATGTACCGGGACGCTTGCGCTTGATTCGACGCTCGTAGCCGGTGGTGGTCTCTTCGAACACCACCTGGGCGGCATGGCTCGTAATGTCGATGAATGGCGGGTTGTGCTCGACCAAGTCCTCGATGAGTTGCACGAGCGAAGCCAGCACACCACCACGCAATGGCGGAATGATCTCGAAGCTAATCAGTGGTCGCTTGGCTTGGGCGAGATGCTCGGTGACCTTCATAAACGCCTTAGATACTTGCGATTGGCCTCGCAATCCAGAACGACCGGAGGGCGAGGCCTTTCACGCCCCCGAACTATCGGATAGACCATGAGTGATGGAGCTGTACACCCTCTTTGACCTGAGTCCGCCTGAGCCGGGCCACGAAGGCCGCGCGCTCGTATTCGTAGACGGATTCTTGCGCGGGCGTGTCAAACCCGAATCGTACGAGCGCTGGATGAAGTCGTTTCGGCAAGCCGGCTGGCAGGGACGCATTGTGGGGTTGCACTGGGCGTCGGGATCGGTGGGTGGCTACATCCAAGAGATCGCGGAGTCCTTTTCGGCCTTTACCACGGATGCACGCGCCAACAACCTCGCGAGCGCCTTCTCTAAGCTCACTGGCATTCTTGAATACTGGAAACGGGCCACGCGGAATGCGTCGGCCGCAGGCACGGCTTTTGGCAGCGCGCTCGCCCATGGCGAAGCGGATTGGGGACAGCGGGAGTTACGTCTTGCGGGGTTTTCGCTCGGCGCGCGGGTGATCTATGAAGCGCTCGTGGCGAATGCACAGACGCAATCAAGGGAAGTCGATAGCGCATGGTTCTACGGCGGAGCCTTGTCGATGGACTCGGATTGGGCCACAGCCCTGAGATCGACTCGTGAAGGTATTGCCAACTTCTATAGCAAAACAGACGGCATTTTGCGCTGGCTCTACCGATTGGCAGAATTCGACCGTCCGGTCGGCATTGGACCCGTTTCGTACAATGTCGAAGTTTCTGGGTCGGGAGCCATCCGCAACCACGATGTGACCCCTCAAGTCCTCAATCACCTAGCCTACACCGACGCCGTCGCAAAGTTTCAGAAGATGCCTTAGGTGATTCCAATTCGATGGTGGACGTGGCCCCCACTTTCGCTACAAAGTGCGTATGTCGTACTCGACACAACCGTCGTCGCCTGCGTCCGGCCCGCCTCGCTGGCTGCCTTCGCTCTTGCTGCTCGCAATACTCGGCGTGCTGCTTTGGCACTTTGTGTTGCGACGCGCGAAACCGCTACACGACGTTCATGCAGGGCCACGCCCCATTCAGGCTCGCGGTAACTTGGCGTCAGCCGAAACGTCGGCTATTGAGCTGTTTCGTAAGGCGTCGCCGAGCGTAGTGCACATTCGTAACGTTGCGTTGCGGCGTAATATGTGGACGATGGACGTGTCCGCCATTCAACAGGGAACGGGAACGGGCTTTATCTGGAACGAAGACGGCTTCGTCGTCACCAACCACCACGTCATCCGAGGCGGTGATCGATTTGGCGTTACCTTGGCCGACAACACGACGTGGCAAGCGCGCGAAGTGGGGAGTTTTCCTCACTCCGACGTTGCTGTACTCAAACTCGAGAATGTGCCCCGCGAGAAACTGCGACCACTCGCCATTGGCGCGTCGGGCGACTTGCAGGTGGGCCAATCCGTATTTGCCATCGGCAATCCGTTTGGCCTCGATCACACCCTCACAACCGGCGTGATCAGTGGACTTGGACGCGAGATTCGCTCCGATACGGGACGTACTATTCGCGGTGTGATTCAGACCGACGCCGCAATCAATCCTGGCAACTCCGGTGGACCACTGCTCGACAGCGCGGGTCGATTGATTGGCATGAACACGGCCATCGTGAGTCCGTCGGGCGCGTACGCGGGCATCGGTTTCGCGATTCCGGTCGACACGATTCAACGCCTTGTGCCGGCTATCATTCGTGGAGAGCGACAGACGCGCGCGGGGCTCGGTATTTCTCTCCTGCCGCCTCAGATCATGCGCCAACTCGGAACCGAAGGCGCCGGCATTCTTCATATACACCCTCAAGGCGCGGCGGCGCAGGCAGGTCTCCAAGGGACCACACAGGATGAGGCCACCGGTAGCATTCGCATCGGCGACATCATTGTGGGTATCAATGACAAGCGCGTGCGCTCGACGGAAGAACTGCTCGACGCGTTGGATGGACGCGCTCCCGGGGAACACGTGACGGTGAGATTCCTTCGTGGCGGTCAAGCGTTGGAAGCGAAGGTTCCCCTTCAGGCGCTGCCTTCAAAATAGTGAGTCACGATGTTATGCACAATGGCAGTGGTTACGCCTTCTTGGACGCAGGTAGCGTGGAAACAAGTCGTTCCATTCCGTGCAGCTCGCAGAATGCAGCCCAATTCGATGCGGGGCCCCGCCATAGCAAGTCCTTCGCTTTCTGTTTTAGCGGCACGTCGTAGCGAAGCGTGGCAAGCTGCTTCCAGAGCTTTGCCTTATCCAGGTGTTCAGCGAGAGATTTCGTGAGTGACGCGGCACCGCGCACCTTGATTTTCCAGGCGCGATCAAGCGGAATGTCTTCAATGTGCTTGTAGGTGCTCAACACGGTGGCCGTTGACTTGGCGCCCCACCGCGGTACGCCGGGAATGCCGTCCGCCTTGTCCCCCACCAATCCTAAGTAGTCGGGAATCGACGCGGGTGCTACGCCGAATCGTTCAACGACGTCGGCCTCCTTGAAGTAAACGTTTTTACGACGGTCCCACTGCATGATTTGCGGATCCGAAACACACTGCGCGAGATCCTTATCGGGTGTCGCGAGCACGATCTTGTCGAAGTCCTTGGCATAGATGCGCGTAGCGCTGGCCATAGCGTCATCGGCCTCGAACTCGGTCATCGACCAGAGCGTGATGCCAAGAGCGCGGATCCCCTCGTCCAATGATTCAAACTGGGCGCGCACATCCGGATCGATCTCGGATCCATCTTTGTAGCCGTCGTAGAGGTCGTTGCGGAAGCTCTCAATCACGTGATCGGTGGCGACGGCAAGGTGCGTGACTTTGGGGTTCTTGAGGAGGGCGATCATGGACCGCAACACGCCATACACGCCGCCAATGGGCGCTCCGGACGGATCACGACGTGGCGGTTGACCAAAGTGCGCGCGAAACAACTCGTAGGTTCCGTCAATCACGCAAAGCGAGGCCATTTCCGTGCTCCTTAGCCCGGACTATTCATGAATGAAGTGAATCGCGCGGTTCTCGCTGGTCTTCGAATCCAATCTCATTGCGGAGAACCGTTCGACGATGCTTTTGGGGCATCGCCTCAGAACCACCGCTTCGATCTTGAACCCGAATCCTTCGCGAGAACAAGCTGTAGCTGCCGCATTGTACCTAGTTTTGGCGGTGAAAGGCGTCTGGACGCGGGTTTCGAGACGCTTCGGCGCGCGCTTCATGAATAGTCCAGGCTCGTGCAGTCGATTGGCGAGCCTGCCGCGATGCTCGTACACTCTTCGCTTAGGCCACTGGAGCCATCCTATGCCCCGCCCCCTATTTGTTGCCAGTGTCGCGCTTGTGTTCTTGCTTACGCCCATGCAAGCCCGCGCAAAGGACGAGCCACTTTCGCCGGCCCAGCGAAAGGCCGCCAAGGCCAAGCATGTCGCCGCAGAACGTGCGTTCGTTGAGAAGGTAAATGCCGCCATTGACAAGGGCGCGAAGTGGTTGGCGTCCACACAACTCAGCGACGGCACATTTCCAATCCATCAATACGATGAGAACAACCCCCAAAATTTGGGCCGCCAAGCCCTTGTCCTGCTCACGTTGGCCAAGTGCGGCATGAAAGAGAAAGACCCCTGCATGAAGAAGGGCCTGGAAGGCTTACGTATGTGGTTCAAGAAGGTCGAGAGCCCGGGTTGGGGATGGAAAACCTACTGTACAGCCGTCACGCTCATGCTTTACGAAGCGCTCCTTTCACCGCCGTCCAAGTCGGGACAAAAGCCCAAGCAAGGCAAGAAGAAGAAACGGAAGAAGAAGCGATCCGGCAGCGCCAAGGTGTTCATGGAGCATGCAGAAGTGCTCACCAAGAAGCTCGTGACGTCGCAGGAAGCAAGCGGATGGCGCTATCCAGGCGGAACCAACGGCGTCGACGACTTGTCCAACACACAATACGCAATGCTCGGATTGCGCGCAGCCGTTTCAATGGGCATCGACGTGAAGCCCGACGTATTCGAGTCGGCGCTTGAGTACGCCCTCAAACATCAACGGGTGGGCGAGAAGCGCGTGCAGACGTGGATTCCTAATCCGTCATGGGAACCGTGGCTTGCGAAGGATATGTATGGGCAGTTCATGGCGGGTGCCAAGGTGTTCGAAGTCAGTTGGGCCTATATGCCAAACAACCCGAAAGCCAAATACGCGTGGACATCCACGGGCAGCATGACCACGGCAGGTATTGCGGTGGTTGCTATCATTAAGGAACAACTCACCGCCCACAAGAAGCTCAACATGGAACTTCGAAAGAAGATCGACGCATCACTGCGCGGAGGACTCGCTTGGCTCGGTAACAACTTCAGCGTGACGAAGAATCCAGGGGATCGCGCGTGGCACTACTACTATCTCTATGGCATGGAGCGGGTCGGCGCGCTACTGGGTGTTTCGCATATGGGACAAAACGACTGGTACAAAGAGGGTGCGACGTACTTGATTGAGAAGCAGAAAGAGAACGGCTCGTGGTGGGATCCCGGCGGAGGACCCAACGACAAGCACACCGATGAGACACTCCAAACGTGCTTCGCATTGTTGTTTTTGAAACGAGCAACCGCGCCGCCGCCGGTGATTCTGGCACCGGTCACCACCGACGGCGACGGCTAGCCGACCATAAATATGCCCACGATCTACTTGGATATGGACGGGGTCCTGGTGGACTTCTTCTCTGCGGCGCTCCGCGTTCATGGGAGTGAGGCGCTGGCCGATGCCTGGCCCAAGGGCGTGCGAGATATGGCGAACGTTTTGGGGCTTTCGCAGTCCGAGTTTTGGCGACCCATAGAGGCACTCGGTGATCAGTATTGGATCGATCTTGAGCCATTGCCGGGGATGCACCGATTACTCAGGGTGGCACGTAACGCTGGGGCGATGATGATTTTGACGTCGCCCCACCAACACGCCGCGTCTCACAGTGGGAAGTACATTTGGATGCAGAACCACTTGGCAAAGGGTCACGGGCGGCGATTTGCAGACTATGTGTTGACCCGCGCCAAGCATCGATTGGCGCGTCCCGACAGCGTCTTGGTCGATGACAAAGAAGGCCATGTCGAGGCGTTCCGAGAAGCGGGCGGGCACGCGATTCTGTTTCCCCAAGTGTGGAATCGACACGCCCACCATCCCGACAACTTGAAGGACCCCGTGGGCTACGTAGAAACGCAGCTTGCAAGGATCGTGAACACGATCACGGACCCCCCGAAGGAGAGTTCTTGATGAGTGAAGTCAGCATGACCTACCGTCCGCTTGGACGTTGCGGAACGAAGGTAAGCACGCTCAGTCTCGGCGGCTGGACCACGTTTGGCGGTTCCGTAACCGACGAAAAGCAAGTGCACAGCATCATTCACGCGGCCTTCGACGCGGGAATCAACTTCTTCGACATCGCCGACGTTTACGCCCACGGCAATGCTGAAATCATGATGGGCAAGGCGTTGGCCGACATTCCGCGACATCACGTTGTGATTTCGTCCAAGTGCTTTTGGCCCATGAGTGAATCGATCAATGACCGTGGTTTGTCGCGCAAACACATCTTTGAATCGGTCGAACAGAGTCTCAAGCGCGTGGGCACCGACTACCTCGACATCTACTTCTGCCATCGCTACGACGAAGAGACGCCACTCGAAGAGACGGTGCGAGCGATGGACGACCTCGTACACCAAGGCAAGATTCTCTATTGGGGTACAAGCGAGTGGACGGCCGAGCAGATTCGCAGGGCCCACGACATTGCTGAGAACAAACATGCCTATGCGCCGCAAGTAGAGCAGCCGCAATACAGCCTGATGGTGCGCGAGAACGTGGAGCAAAACCTCCAGCCGGCCACCGAAGAACTGGGCATGGGCATGGTGGTTTGGAGTCCGCTTGCGTCCGGCATCCTCACTGGCAAGTACGACGACGGCATTCCAGAAGGCACGCGACTCGATCGCATCGAATGGCTGCGCAAAAAGCTCCACAACGATGACAACCTGAGTCGCACGCGCGGGCTCAAGAACATGGCCGAGAGCCTGGGCTGTACGCGTACCCAACTCGCGCTGGCTTGGGCCGCTTCCAAACCCGGTGTGAGCAGCGTCATCCTCGGCGTCACCCGCATGGAGCAACTCACCGAAAACCTCGGCGCCCTCGCCGTCACCATCGACGACAGCCTCCACGCCGACCTCGACGAACTCTTCCCCGTCTCCTAGTGCGCCACAGATACCTGGTATTTCTGGCGCACGCAGGACTCCCAATGCGCCACTCATACCTGGTACTCCTGGCGCACGCCGCGTGGGGCTGGGCGCTGCGGCGAGCGGGTGTCGCGGATGCGCCACATTTACCTGGTATTTTTGGCGCACACCGAGGTGCCGATGCGCCAACGATACCTGGTATTTTTGGCGCATGGATGGGTCGTGGCGGTTTCGTGCAGATGAGCTGATTCGGACGGCGCTTGGCGCTTACACGGAAGGTACGGATGTGCCCCACGGGCTCGAGGATTTGCTCGATCTGCTCTACCGCGTGAGTTTGCAGACGGAAGAGGGCCATCAGATTCTGCTCTCGTGTGTAGTGCTGCGTAAGGCCGCTTCGCTTCCGCTCAATGCCCACTTTGGCGAGCCGCTACGCGCTACGCCCGATCGCCTACGCAAGTTTGCGCTTGGCACCGACCCGCAGTCCACCGTGATGGTGCTTCGCGCCGGCGCGGCCGACAGTGAGGTGCGCATCCTCGGACTCGCGTCGCGCCTCGTCGCACGCACGTTTATGGGCACCCACACCAAGTCGCTGTGCATGGCCTCGATTCGCGGCGTAGCAGAGCTGCACTTCGCCCATCCAGACGGCGAAGGGCTCTTCCTTCGCGATCGCTACGATCAACCCACGGGCGCGTCGCGTATCGCCACATGGCTGCCGCGCCACTACGAAGACAGTGTTGTCAACGACGTGATGCGTGAGTGTGACCATCAGCGAAAAGCGCTGCCGGTCCACCACACCACGCGTGAACCCACGCCCCTCCCCGCCGAGCCCAAGGGCTACATTCGCCTTGAACTCGCCAAAGTCATTCGGGCATTGGCGACGCGTATGCGCGCGCTCGGAAAGGGCGGCAGCATCCTCCTTTTGCCTGTCAATCACGAGCAACTGAACGAACTCACAACGTCGTTTCACTCGCTGCGATCCACGGAAACCGGTTCCCTGGGCCTTGAATGGTCGGGCTGCATCCTCGAGTCCATGGCGCTTGGCATGTTGAGCCCGAGCGGTGGCCCGCCTTCCGACGAACTCATGGACGCCTACCGCCGCGCCGCCAACGCCTCCGAAGAAGAAGTACGCCGCACCGCCCAACTCACCCTCATCGACGGCGCACTTGTTCTTAACGAGCGCTTTGAACCCATTGGCCTGGGCGCCAAATTGCGCATGGACAACGAGCCCTACCTCCCCGACCTCGCCCGCGGCTACCTCCAGGCCCGCGAGAAGGGCACACGCCATCGCTCCATGGCCTGCGCCGTCCACCGCTGCCGAATCGCTGTCGGCATCGTTGCCTCAAGCGACGGCGAAATCACACTCATCACGAAGTCAATCGCGGGGGATATCGCGATACATGAGTTGATT
>CBDCTJ010000004.1:0-28666 GCA_965222115.1 Planctomycetota bacterium
TAGACGCGACGGCCTGGACCAATGGGCCTTGAAGTAACGAACTTGGGCGTGAGGCGCCGAATCGCGCTTCTTACGGCGTCTGGCCCGAGGTCTTCAAAGAACATCCGCCTCAAAACGGCAGGCGTCGAGATGCGGTAGCGCCTCAGGTGCTCGATGATCGCGTTATCGCGATGATTCAAAGTCGTCATGGCAGCGCTACCAAAGCTCATAGGGAAGCCGACGCGAGGCGCAGTCTTCGTGAAAGGCCAAGAGTCTCTTGGCTGAGTAGGCGCCAGCGAAGTCGACGACGCGTACAGGACGGCCATCTGAAGCGATTAGGAACGCGTCAGGTGTCTTCTCGCCTTTCCCACGACTAACGCGAGGGTCGTCTTCGGAAATCCACTGAGCGGCATCCTCGGGCCTCTCTCGAAGGAGGTGTAGGTAGACCTCCGAGAGGTGGACGTCGTGCGTTCGCTGAAAGCGCTTCTTGAGCTTACCGCCGCGGCCGCCGTAACGCTTGGCGGCTTTCTTCGACGCGTAGTAGAGCCACGTCGGTTCAGGCGCCTCCTTCCAACGACTCTGGCATGCGTACTCGAGCTTTGAGAAGTTGGGCGCGGGTAAGTCCGGCTGCCAAATGGCGAGCGGGCGCTCAAGCAAGAGCAGGGGGTGAATCGCCAGCCTCTCCCCCACCACCAGGTCTGCCTTCTGAAGTTCTGCGAGCCGCTTCGCGGAAGCCCGCTCAGGCAAGCTCAACGTCCCCCACCAGGTCGTCGCAATTTGGCTTAGGGCAAGCAATCTGACCTTGAGCGTGAGCGTTTCAAGC
The DNA here is from genome assembly GCA_965222115.1 of Planctomycetota bacterium. Classification (GTDB taxonomy): domain Bacteria; phylum Planctomycetota; class PLA2; order PLA2; family JAEUHO01; genus CBDCTJ01. The sequence goes on from CBDCTJ010000004.1 coordinate 803, forward strand.
ACGTCGTGATCGCGCTTGGTGAGTCTGATGGATGGTGCTGCTCGTCCCACGCCACGTAGATAGTCGGCGGGGCTCATACTGCAAGGTTCACCGCAAGTCTCCCGCCCTAACGATGGGCGGGAGACTTGCGTCAGATGGTCGCCATCAAGCAAGTGTTTGGGGCAGAGTGAGATTCGGCTTGCCCGTGAGTGTGCGGGGTAACCGGTTTCGCTTCGAGCACGCAGCGCTCGCCTCTTTAGTGGCTAGACGGACGCCGTTCAGGCGTCCGTGGACCACGGGCCGACCTAGGCCCGTGGAGAGGCCTCCAGGCGCCCTAGCGCCTGAGGCCTGGGAGCGAGCCCCAGCGAGTGACCGAAGGAGCCGTACAGGCTCCGGGGAAGCGCCTAGCTTCCCCAAAGCGCAAGCGGCGCCCCCCCAGGGCGACGTGCGCGCTTCAGTGGTCTGTCGCGCAAACAGCGCGTCCGTTCTCGGCGTTCGAGGCAGTTATCCACATATCCACAGTGGCGCCCTCAAGCGCTCTAGGGCTGTGGATATGTGGGTAACTGCGATTGCTACCGGTCGTGCTCTCGGGACAGCCCGGATCCCCCTAAGTCTCAAACTATGCGTGCATGTTTCGACGAGCAATGTCATCGATCTTTGGTCTCGCATATCACGCTTTCTGGGATTGCCCCGTTTTCGTGGACACCTCTCTTCTAGAATGGAAGCTGGCGCGAAACTCACACGCCTAATTCGGATTGATTGGACCTGAGACACAAAAGCAGGCTCATGGGTTGGCGGGGTGTTTACTTTGATTGACCTTGATCGGACAAGTTCATCCGACCAAGTGGCAACCTCTGAAGGGTGCAGGTCATGCCTGTATCCAAACAAGCATAGCTAAAGAGTTCTCCGCGCCTGCTTAAGTTCAACGTGCATCACGATCGCAGATGCCACTAGTAGACAGTTAACAAGCACCAAATGTTGTATGAAACTGAGCCTCAAATCGCCGAAGCAACTTCGGCAGCTTATCTCTCGCAGTTCGTCGATTCGCGATAGACTTACAATAGAAAACACTAAGCTGAGAAGTGTGGCCAAGATCGAGCCTACGCGAGCCAAGCGTCGCGTGAGGAGCATACATCCTACGACCATCTCTGCGACCATCGCGACTACGGTCAGAGGCGTTAAAAAGTCTGTGCTTAGCTTTACGCTTCCAAGCGCGATGAAGACGAGTCCAAGTGAAATTCGTGCGAAAGCCAAACGCGCTTCAATCCTCGAAGAGCGCACGGAGATCGAGTCGAAGCGTCTCCGCAAGCGAGTTAGCGTGGCCGAGGAGTTGCCCCAGCTCTGAATCTGAACCCGTCTGCACAACCGTTATGGATCTATCAGTGGTAAGGGATTTACCGTAAACGGTGCCCTGTATGCGCACAAAGCGACCCGACTGAATACTCTCGGCCACCGCGTGCCAGAGACGATAGCCGGTCCGAGCATGGTCTCGCAGATATTCTTCGGCAAGATTGGTAGCTGCCTTCATGCGATTCTCGGGAAGGCCCTTCTGACCCCACATTGATAGTGTCCCGCGAATCAAGTGACGAGCATTCAATGCGAGTCCTGGCCGATTGTTTCCAAGAAAAACTAAATTCTCACTCATGCACGGAATGGAAAAGAACGTAAATTCCCCATTTCGCAGGCTGTGCTCAACAACTCGATTTGACAGCCGGTGACGAAGCGATGCCAGGCTCTCCACAAACCGTATATGCATGGAATTCTCGCGGTAATGACGATACGAAATTCCTAGCGGCCTCACGGGTACTGCATCTACAACCCTCCGATATTCATCAACAGCCCCCTGGTCCACGTAAACTTGCCACAACTGCTTCCATTGAGCTGGAGTATGCGGTTCAAGTGATACTCGACCCTGAGATATAGCGCGCCTTAAAAGGAGCCTTTCGTCCAAGTCATCTGAAGCGTCCGAGGAATCGATGTCTTTGACGGTTTCTTCCGATACGGATCTTTGGGCAGTTGCCTCAGAACTCCTTTCCGCCGTGACTTCGCGTGCTGCTGTATTCGCTCCGGGGGTTGCTCCCTGAGGCGAGCTAGATACTTGCTCCTGTTCAAGCGGTTGCGGGGGGACCACCCCTAGACCAATGGCTGAAATCGCGGCGCTAAGAACGCATCCCACCCCGAAACCTAAGAGCAAGAGAGTAGTTGTGCGCAATGCGATATCCTCCCACTCACTAACGCAACTGCTCAAGATCCGCTGTGAAACGATCGAATCGCTTTCTGAATGACGCTAGAACACCAGCCACCTTGTCATCTTGGTCCGCAGATACAAGGTACACGCACCCAGTTCGAATAAGTAAGGCGCCTCGCTTCGGAAGCTGAGTCGCATGGCCCGAGCCTGTGCTGAGGGACACAACGCGATCGATGATCCGTTTGAATATTGCGCGGCGTTCGATCTCATACCGCTTTAATAGCTCAATAGCTTCCGATCGCTCGTCGCCAGCGAGCTTCTTCTCTTGGCTTGCCTCATACCAGACGAGGCTCAATTCCGGAGAGGCTGTAGGCGCAAACTGGCTCCCCGGTACACTGAACGGAGGGAACACATCCCCTACAGTGGAAAAAAACTGAAACTCTTCACCCAGCCACGGCGCAGGTCCAATGCGGCGAGACGCCTCGAGAGCCTTTCGGTTTAGCTCAAGGTCCGACTCGAACTTGCGATCTAAACGATCTTGAAACTCGCGAGGGAAACGAGACTTTGTGGTTTGATCAAGCCACTTTGCTTGAGTCCATTCACTGGAAAAGGTCTCCGCATGCAGGCTCCCCCCTCTAAATGAAACATCCGCGTCGCTGAGGCGCGGTGCCCATTGCGGAAGTGCCACATCAGCATCGTTGGCGCCATCCTCCGATAACGATCGCGTTTCCTGCTCAACATCAACAACAAAGTCCCCCTGCACCATACCTTGCGAACCCTGGAGAGCTGGAAACAGGCGAGGGCTAGCCGACACAGGGTCGATGCGATACAGGCGACCCCTGGGCTGTGCAGGCCGCAGCCAATGGGAAACCACAAATTGCGAAACCATCAGCCCCAAGACAACCGCCGCCCCAAACATAAGGTGACGCCGACCCCCAAAATACCGACTCATGACAGCGGCCTCGTCGCTTGACGCGTAATCAATCGGCGGAAAACAGCGCTACTTGCAATCACATTGAAATGTCGCGTTCCCTCCGATTATGCCGCTCACCACATCAATGCAATCGTACACCGACGGACAATTTTTCTTAATACAATTCATAGTTTGGGACACGAAACCACCGGAAAGAGTCGTAGTCACCAATTCCGATTCACAGAGCCACGTGGAGCTAGAAGGATCAGGTAGGTAATAAATGTAGAACCCAACTCCTTCCCTGTAGCACATGCACGATTCAGTTTTCGTGTTTCCATTAACGACAGTTGCTACTTTGCAGCATTCATCGGGTCTAGGGCACCAACCGGGACAATTCATTGTGAACAGTGTTCCAAACCAATTTGTAGTAGTGGCTTGCCCGCTACTCTGACATTCGCTAAGGGGATCTCCAGGAATTGCGAACGCCGCGGTGGAACCGAAGCCCACTATCGTCATTGCTATAGCCAGTATCAGTCCAGCGCTATCTCGAAACATGAGCTGCCTCCTTACACGTAAGTGTACGCTGGCACTTGTATCCACAATTGATAATTCCGAGGCGAAGCTCACAGGGGGCCGCTAGGTCTCTGGCCGTGTTGGAGCAATTGTAGCCCTCAACGAGTTTCTGTTCGGTTAGGGATTTGAAATAGATATTGATACTATTCGGGAGCGCCTTTCCCGGTTAGACGCCTCAGGTCGATTTCGGGGATGAGGCCACAACCGCATTCCTACACAGTACGCAAGGCCCGTTGAATCAAATTTGAAAGTTGAGTTTCAAATACAGCTATCGCCTCGTGCTGACTATTCGGAGGGCGATTCATAGGGGGCTCCGCGCGAGCGTGACGAACGATTTCGTCTTCAGCATTGAGCAAGAGCCTAATACTTGCCCTGAGAACGTGACTCAGCTTCAACGTCGTCCCAAGCTCTGCTGCGATCTTTTGCACGAGCCGCTCGATCTCGGCTTCTTCCTGCACTGAAAGCAGGAGCCGCTTCTCGCGCTTCTTAGGCGCAACGGTACGCGGCATTGAAACAGCAGTTGGTAGCTGTGAAGGCACGGCCCTTGGCCTTGGAGGAGGCGGCAAAGGAGAAGGATCGTGCTGCGGGGCCACTTGTGACGTGGCGGCCTCTTTTGAATTGGGGTTCAACACTGACCGAATGAGCGACTCTTTGACAGGCTCGTAGGGTTGTTCGGCTTTGGGCGCTCGCTTAGCCATTTGCGACCTCCTTGCGGTCAGAGATGGCCACAACGCTTTCTTCCCCCTCCCCCACCGGGGCGCTCGCCTTCGACTTTCGATCGACGGTCTCACTTACCGACGAAGACGAAGAAGAGAACTTGCGAATGCGCTCTTCAATCTCTTTCGCGATAGCTCGGTACTGTTCCGTGATTTTGTGCTTCGGCGCTGTCTGAAAGAGCGTCTTACCGACCCGCTGAGCCCGAGGAACAACGGTTGAGCGGCTCACCTCGGATTCAAACTTCATGGACGGAATGCCGTCGGCAGTGAAGATGTCTTTGACGTACGTGGTCAGACTCTTTGCGAGCCTCGTTCGGGCGTCGACGCCGGAAAGGATGACCCCCAACAAGCGCAGGTTCTCATTTCCGTGCTTCTGAGCGCCCTGAATGTCTTTGAGGGCATCGTTTAGGCCGGCGATCGCGAACGGGTCGGGCATGGCAGAGAGAATGAACCAATCTGCGGCCTTGTACGCCGCTATGGTCGGCGTTGTCGCATTTGGAGCCGTATCTAGGAAGATGTAGTCATAACGGCCCTGGAGCGTTCTGAGAGGCTCTATGAGCACATCCTGCATGACGAGGAACTTGTTCTTCGCGGCGAGTTCTTGATCAATCTTCTCAAGCAATCTGCGAGCGGGAATCAGGTCTACGTTAGGTGGCAAGACGATGTCTTCGTCAGCGTTCGTGATGATGACGTCGGCGGCTTCCTCAGCCCCCACGAGAACCTCGAAACTCCCAAGGAACCCATCGGCATGGATGCCGAAGTGCCGAGTTGCTCCGTGGTTCATGTCGAGGTCGATGATGAGGCAACGACGCCCCAGCTCACCCAAGGCGGTTGCCATGTGAACGGTGTTGGTGGTCTTTCCGACACCACCCTTTTGATTTCCGACCGCGATGATGTGCGTCATTCGGCCCGTGTTTGCCCTCACCATGGCTGCCTCCTGTGAAAAATTTTTCCGCGTTCTCGCGATAACGCGACGTCGCTTTGGCGCGTGAACGCCAGAACGCGAACTCGCGACCCAGCTAGAACATGTCACACTAAGTCGGCTCTAGGAAAGGGTTTCTTTCGTATCGTTCCCGCGTTCTCGCGATGATGCCATGTCGCCACCTCGCTTTCACGCGAGCACGCTAGATAGCCAGATCTCTGAATTCCTCTCGGTCCCAAAGAACTTTAGATCTTGCCGGAGGCCAAGTACTCGGCTTTAACGGGTGTTAGCACCACTGCTTGTGGATGCGACTGGATTGCTCCACAAGCGGTGGAATGAGGAACGCAAATAGGAGGATTGCATGGCGAGCTAGAGCGGATGCCAAAAACGACGAAAGGCCAACCCCTGCCAGGGCTGGCCTTCCATCAAGTCGTGTGACCACATGCGAATGAGATCGCTACACAAAACAAACCGCCTAGGCGAGCTTGTGACATGAACCCCTAGTGTAGCGACTTCCTTGCATATGCGTCAAGACCATCTTCGGAGTGATTTGGTCGGCTTCACCCATCGCCCATGATGGCTAGATAGCGTTATCGCTAGAACGCCATCTTGCACACCTCCTCCATGCCAAGGAGGAGCACATGAGTATTCAAACTCTCCAGCGAAAGCGCGCTGCGCGAAAGCCCTCAGGCGGCTTCGTGTTTACAAGCCCCGCGAGGCTTATTGCTGCCTGGAAGGCCTATCGGGAGAACCGCATCCGCCTGCAAGACCTTCGCGTGTGGCTAGCGGCCCACGAGCAGGAGGCACGGCGCTGCCAATGCCCAAAGGGAACCAAGCCGGACTTTGATCTGGAAGAACTTCGTCGCCTAACCGGCGCAGCTACGAGAAGCGCCGTAGCGTGCTCTCTAAGGCGTTTGACCACCGAGAGGCTCATTCGGTGGGGAAGCAGCAAGATCTCGTTTCCTCGGCCCGATTTGGGGCTCCTAGGGCTAAATCCTGAGGAAACCGTCTCCTTCGGCTCACTTCATCGCCTGGTGCCCATGCCAAGACGCATGCTGCGGCTGCTTGCCGGAGGCGCTAGGCGGGTGCTCATTGCGACCGTCTTCGGCCACGCGATTCGATGTCTCTACTACCGAAAGGGCCAATGCAATCCCGTGGGGGGCTGCAAGGCGTCCTGGATTGCCTCTGCCTTCAGCGTCGATTTGAGGGCCGTAAAGCGCGCAAGAGCGCATCTTTTCGAACTCGGGTGGCTTGAGAGGCTAAGCGCGCCGCAATGGCGCCTGAACCGAATGGGGGCCATCCTGGCGGTAAATCTCAACTGGGAGCGAGCCCAGGAGAGCAAATCTCAAGAGACGAAGTCCCGGTATACGGGGACACCCGGTAGGGGGGGCACTGAGCCCAAACGACCACCCCCTCGGCCCAAAAATGAGCCCAAACTGCCACCCCCTGATTCAAACAAGAAACTCTCTTCGAGATCTAAGAACCAGAAACCCGCTTCGCGCGGAGGCGCTGGTGTTTCAAAACCGAAGTCAAAGAAGACCCCGACACTGAGAGACATTCGGCCCGAAGACCTGAAGAGCACCGAAAGGCTCCTGCAACTCTTCAACGAAGCTTGCTCAAGGGGGCTTCTTCAGCCAAGCGAGCACGACCGCTTGAGGTTTGTTGCTGCGGCCGAGCACGCAAAGGCCATTGGCTCAACGAATCCATGCGGTTTGCTGGCGTATTTGGTCCGCCGGGGTCGTTGGCACTACGTCACGCAAGACGACGAAGATGCTGCAAACAAGCGCTTAAAAGCACATTTTTACGGTTCGGTGGGGGAGAGAGATTCGAAGTACGTTCCCCGTGAAACACAGTGTGAGGAACCAGAACTCTCAGACGATGGCTACCTGGTTCGTGCAATCGTGGCGGTAGCAAAGCGCAACCGGATTTCGATGGAGCCGTTCTATTTGCTCAAGCAAAAGAAGCCTGAGTGGACGAAGGAGCGCTGGGACGAAGCGCTTGAAGAGGCAAAGCTCTTTGACTCGATGGAGAGACTTGGGAGGCTTAGGCGTGTCTCAGAACGTTTCTATAATGGCCAATAATGATCATCATAGACAGTGCGCGTGAAAAATGGTATGATGTCGTCATGAACGTATCACTAACAAAAGAGCAGAAGAGGTTCATCGAGGAGGCCATCAACGGCGGGCGCTATTACTCGTCTGCGGAGGTGGTTCGCGCCGGACTTCGGATGCTGATGGAAAAGGAAGAATCTCGCGAAGCGCAGCTTGAGCAGCTTCGAAATGGGATTCGGCTTGGTCTCGATCAGCTGGATCGTGGTGAGGTTGTCGACGCCGATGAAGCGATTCGAGCTATTCGGGAGAAATTGCAGGCGCGCAAAGAGGCTGAGGGCGCGTGAGCCGAAGAATTCTATCGCACCAGGCAAATAGCGATCTTGAAGCCATCATCGACTTCATCGCTATGGAGTCGATTCAAGGAGCAGAACGCGTACTTTCTGAGTTCGAAGAGACGTTTGTGTTGTTGTCCAGGCATCCGGAGATAGGCCATAAGCGCCTTGATCTCGTTGACAACGAAGAACTTCAATTCTGGCCAGTTCGATCGTATCTGCTCGTTTACCGAGTATTGAGCGGCGGGCCCGAGGTGGCGCGTATTGTCGATGGGCGGCGAGATGTGCCCAGGGTGCTGGGAGAGGCTGGCTCGTAGTTCGCCGCACTGTCCCTGCGCAATGGGATACTTGCCATCCTTGACGATCACGATTGTCTCTTGCCGCAGGGAAGATCTGTATTGATCACGTTTTTAGCGGCGTCTCAGGAACTGAGCCTTGATTGATACTACTGGATCCTCAAACACACGAGCTGCTGCTCGCCACGCTCTTGTCGAATATATGAAGAGCGACAAACGTGTTGCGCTTCTTACCGGAACGTTTCAGCACGAAAAACACGTTCTAGCGCTCCAGTGCGTAGTTGAAGCGCTAGAGCATCCTAGTCGCCTACTATTTCGTACGAACAGCACTTCTGGAATCTCGAGATTCCTGTCACCGGTGTTCGGCGGAAAGCGTTTGAGTGGGCGTGAGTTTCGAATCGAAGATGGCCACACGTTGTACGCAGATTCGATAAATTCGTCATCTTGGGGAAAGACACCAAATGAGATCGACGTAGCGATCGTTTATCCAATCGATTCGCTTGACCTACGTACAGCGGACATGAGCCTGGAAGATCTTCGGCGTCGCGGCGTTCGTAAGATGATTCTCGTTACTTGGACTGACAATTTTGACCTTAGTTGGGCAGGACACCTGGAACCCATCCGCATCACGTTCGATGCTGAGGAAGAGCGTCCCGACTATCACAATCGGATGAAGCGCATTGTCTCGAAGCCGTCAAGACGGCGACAGCGGAAGATTCCAGAGTACGCAAAACATGTTCCCGACAATCGCCTTGTTCGGATTCATTGCGATGGACGTTGCCACGGCAGGGGCTCGCGTTGGGCACGTCTGAATCGTGACCACCCGGGAATTTCAACACTGAACAGCGCTCAAGATCTTGAGTACACAGCGACGTGTCTTAAGTGTGGCTTTGAAGCCACAGACAACTACAACTGGCTAGAATAGAGAACGGTTCCAGAAAGGAATGGTTGTGGACTCGAATGAGGATCTGCAGGGAGAATTAGAACAGGCCCTTGGAAAGGGTGCGGGGTCGAAATTGGCACGATTTGCCCTTTCGGCGCTTGGCGGCATACCTGTTGTTGGGGGAGTTTTTGGAGCCTCCGCAGATAGTTGGTCAGAAGCCAATCAAGAGTGGGTGAATAAAGTTCTTAAGCAGTGGGTGGAACTGCATGAGGCGGAATTACGAGAGATTGGGCAAACGCTTGCCGAGGTCATTCTTAGGCTCGACAAGGACGATGATCAGGTGAGGGAGAGGGTTTCAAGCCCGGAGTTTCATTCGCTTGTCAGGAAGTGTTTTCGTGATTGGTCTGCTGCTGAGAGCGAGAGCAAGCGCGTGATGGTACGAAACCTTCTAGGGAACGCAGCGTCGTGCTCAATGACAACAGATGATGTCGTTCGTCTCTTCATAGATTGGATTGGAGCGTACTCAGAACTCCATTTTCGAGTGATTAAATGCGTTTTCAATAGGAGAGGCATTACTAGACACGGAATTTGGAGGAAGCTGCATTCTGGCAGCGTGCGTGAAGATTCAGCCGATGCAGACTTGTTTAAGCTTGTCGTTCAGGACCTGAGTATTGGTCACATCATTCGGCAAGATCGCCCCGTGGATGCGTACGGGAGGTTCATCAAGCAGAAGCGTGGCGGAGCGCGAAAAGCAAGCCCATATATGAAGTCCGCGTTCGACGATGAAAAGCCGTATGTTCTTACTGAGCTTGGAAAACAGTTCGTTCACTACGTGATGAACGACATCGTTCCAAAAATTGGCGGCTGATAAGAACATTTGTTGGCAAGATCTACTGTCACCACTTGATACAGGATCATTAGTTTTGATTTTCGTATGCCGGCATGTGCGCTAGCGTTCAGGTGTTGTCGGCGGCGCAAACGCGCCACTGGACACCGTCGAGACGGGCAGTACTGACCGTGAGCGAGGGTTCACCACCCGCGCGAAGGAGGCGGAGTTCACTTCCCGCCATGGTGCTGGTCCGTAGAGCCGGATGCGCGGAGACGCGCTTGTCCGGTTCGAGGGAGGCTCGTCGGCCTAAAACCTTGAGATGGCTTGTTTTCTTCTAAGACCCAAACGAAAGGAGTATTCGGGCATAGAAAGCAACACACATCTCTCAAGGGACAATCCCGACGTTCGATCCCATTGACGTGTGGAAGGTTGTACGAATCTGGGCGACCGGGGAAAACCTGAAATCGAGTTTCGATTCCAGGCGGTCGTTCCTGAACGGGTGACTGAGGAGATTCCTCGGAAATCCCACCGCGGGGCGAGGACCCGGCCTAAGGGCCAAGAGGGTTCGCGCAACGCTGGCCAGCGTCGGGAGCTTCCGGCAGGCGACTGCTGGAACCGGGCACAAGACTGGTGTTCGGGTACTGCGTGAAGAGGCTACGTTTTGAGTAGACGAAAGCGCGGATGTGAAAAGCTCAACGATGAAAGGGGCGCAAGCCCTTGCTGGTAAGTCTCGCTGGAGACGGTGCCGAACAGCGAAACGCCCGTGGTCGATGGGTAGGGGGGAGCTTCTAGGTTCTGCCCCCCGAAATCGTCATGTGACGGAAACTGTGGCCAGCCGGGAGGCTGGTACATACGACCCGGGAACGAGAGGGAGATCTCTCTAGCGACGTGAACGGCGAGATGACAGGTACGACGAACCGGGGAACCCCTATGGCAACCGGCGTAGTGAACCGGTGCCTGGTCAAAGTCACCAGGTGTTTCAAATGCCATAGAGGGGGAGTGTGTCCCAAGTAGGAGTCCGCAATGGGCGGAGCGTCTCCCCTGCAAGGCAGTGGGGGAGGGGTTGAGGTCTTGGGTGGTACCAAGACAAATCTCACGACGAAAGGGACGACGGGCACGACCCGTCTCGATGGTGTGTTCGTAAGACAGCTAAGTCTTTCGAATGCTTTGGCAAGCAAGTGGAAGCGGTCAGCGAAGAGGCGTCCTGGCGGACGACTGTTCATTGACGGCGAAGCGGCGACGAACCCTCGAGTTGCGCGTGAGCGCACTCGGGGAACGTCATAAAGGTTGTGCGGAGCGCCCATGGAATGGGCGACCACCTAGGGGAACCTAGGAGCGCCGCGGAAAGGAGTTGACGCAAGGTTCAAGGTTTGAGCGAATTGGAGCTGTAAGGCGGCCAGATGAGCGAAAGGAGGTTCATGAGCCGTGGGGACGGGCCGCAAATACGTCCCCACACTTGCGGAGAGGGGAGATGCACTGGAGCAGATACAAGTGCGAGGCAACCTCGGTGGGCGGCTTCATTCAGCAGCTCGCGGTTCAGTACGTGACGCATGGGTACTGGCGCTACGTCACGGGCCATATTCCCGAGCACAAGGATCCTCGGGCCGTGGATGAGAAGCTGATTCGGCGCTACGACATTTCTATCTCAAGCGCCGAACGGTCGCGGCGCAAGAAGGCGGGTCGAGCCAACGTCCAGTACATCCGGCACAAGCGTCTGTTTGTGCTTGTTGCAACTAAGGGAAGACATCGCTTCTACGAGGAGGAAGCGGGGCAGATTCGGGATTTCAGGCGGGACGTGCTGAAGGTGAGAGGGTATGCGATTGCGTACAGGCGTGGGCATGTGAGCGTTCGGATTGAGCGGGGGGAATTCAGGCGTCTAAAGACGTACTTCGAGAATATAGCGGTTCATAAGAGTGCGAGGGCTGTTGGTGATGAGTTTCATCGAGTTCGTTACGAGCCTTACGCACCAATTAGAAGCCAGCTAGTAGCGTTGCTTCGCACAACAAACCGACAGCGGAAAATAGCAGGTATGCCGGCTGTGCCGTTTCACGCGCTTCGTCTTCGTCGAAGAATACACGCTCCGTTTAGGGAGTGTCAGGTTCTAGGAGCTTGCGTCGGGCGTCCTCTGCGTTCTTGCCGCGGAGAAAGAGAAAATGTTGCTCCTAGGGTGCCCAATCGAGCCTCTACTCTACCCTTGACGACGGATCTTGACTTCCCACCGGGTCGAGATAAATTGTGAGTGTTCGAGTGGACATAAAGGAGGCACCATGTCTGAAAAGGAAAAGAAGTCACGCCGAGCGACGAAGTACGTTGTTCTTCCCGTCGAGAGCGTGCGCATGCTTAATGTGCGGAGTGACGAGGAAGTCATAGATGCGCAACGGAACGTCGATGACAAGATGCTTGCCGCTCTTGAGGAGATGATCAACGCCGCGCGAGCAGGCAAGCTGGAGTCCGTTGCGGCGCTCGCACAGGGCGCTGCTGCCTGGTAGAGCGTTGGTGCGCCTCTGAGGCGTGTTTTCGCTACCTCCGTGCTATGACTGGAGTTCTGCACTTACGTCCCATGGGTGGGGTGAGTGTGCGGTGGGTGTCCGCTTTTTCGGGCCATCCTCCGTGCGATTCGATCGAGTTTTCCTGCCCAGACGATGAAACGTCGTTTGGGGCTTTGAGATGTTGGCTTGCGCATGCGCGACAGCTTGTCGCGGGGGCGCTATCGGTTCGCATCGAGGAGGTCGAGGAGCGACTCAACCACATGCTGCCAGATTCGGCGCACGGTGCTGCTCATGCAAGCGTCCTATCTTCCGGTGTCGCGTTCGCTGTTTTGCGCCGAATCAGTAGGGAGAGCGTCTACACGGCTCGAGTTATCGACTCTGCCGCTAGGGTACTACTGGACGTAGTCCATGAGTTGGAGGTCCAGCTAGTTCGCGTGCTGGGCGTTACTCAGATTGATCGTCCTTCGCTCAAAGTTCTAGTTCGCGTGGCGCTAGTAGCCGATTCGTCCGCTTGTCAGCTGTGGGAGTGGCAATTTGACTCGGATCCGTATGAGGAAGACGGAAGCCTCCGGTCTAGGAGCAGGAGTGAGCTTCTTGGCGCCGTAGGAGAAGTTCTGCAGATGCCTCGCGAGCGATCATGGCGGAGGGCACACCCTTCCAACTCTAACCAGTTGCCCCCGCTCAGACCGACAGTCCAAGGTCTGGCTTCAGACCTAGTCCTTCAGAACTACGATCGAATCTTTCGCGCCTTCGAACGAGGGGAGGCGGGGCGGTTTTCGGCGTTCGATCGGGCGCGCCTCATAGCGCTCTCGGCCTTGAACGTCGGAGACGTGCACTTCGCTGACCAGATGTTGGAAGAATCCGAGTCGATGCTGGACGTCGCTACGGAGGTCGCGCATCTGGCGTATCTGAGAGGTTTGATCGCTGCCAAGCGTCGCTATGATCTTCAACTTAGCGATCGGCATCATCAACGTGGTCTGAAGGTCGTTGCGGGATCAAGCGCCATGGGGACCAGTCTTGAAAAGGCATGGCTCTACAATGGCCTCGCGCTGAATGCTGCTCTCCGTTGGCGACAGTCGGGGACTGGCCGCGAGTTCGATTCCGCCTATGAGTTGCTGATGAAGTCGTTCAGCGAAGCTAGCAAGCTGGACTGTGCGGCATCGACGTACCTGAGATTCAACTTAGTTGCGAACACGGCTTTCCTTCTGGAGATGTCTGGAAGATACCGCGATGCGGCGTTTGCGTTTGAGCAGGCCTTCTCCATGGATCATCTTGGTCAGGATCTCAGCGCACCGCTGTCGTATCGGATCGGCGTGCTTTGGATGAGAGCCAACAACTATCCGGTTGCCAGGCGATTTCTGACCGATGCTCTCGAAGGATGTGCTGAAGACTGGGCCCTTTGTGAAGTTGTACTTCGTGCTCTTGCGGAGCTCAGCAAGATGTCAGGTGATGTAGGCAAGGCCGCCAGCTATTCGGAACGCGGCGGACGGCTATGTCTCGATGCGCGTGCTCGTCGCGGTGCAATGCACCATGTTTCAACTCTTTACGGACTATTGGGACTTGCCGCTCCAACTCGTGCTCTGCTTGCGAAACTGCTCCAGGGAGGCGTAGCTAAGCGCGAGCTAATGGCCTTTGCTCCGCGGAGAGTTCCGTCGAAGTTGCCAGCGTATGTGCCTGAAGTTGATCTGGAGAACCTACCGGCGATCGACCTCAACAGATTTCTCGGTCAGAGTGAGGGGCATCTCCCCCACAAGGAGGTGGTGTAGCTGCGGCATGGGACACTCGTTGGTAGTAGGATCAGGGCTCGCTGGCACGTTCATTGCCCGGCACCTCCGAGAGAGCGGGCACGATGTTGTCGCGGCCGATACTCAGCCGATGTACGGGTACTTCACTCGGTTCTCTGGTTGCGCCGTACCGGACCTGCTTGCACTCACTGAGAACTGGAAGAATGAGCTGGCAGAGGTCGTCCGGAGTAGGTCGTGGACCTGCATCATTGACGCTGCGGGAGTCGTCGCCGACGCAGACGATGCTAGAAGCAACACAACGGCGGTACTGTGCGAAGCGCTGAGCGGATCTGTTGCACAACTTATCCACATCAGTAGTTTCGCGGTGTATGGCGAAGGGCGAACGGCGCTCTTTGAACACGACAAACCGAGTCCTCGAACTGCGTACGGGCTCCGAAAGTTGAGGGACGAAGAGATCATCCGCAGCACGCGCAACTTGAAGTGGACGATAGTCCGGCCGTGCGGCCTGTATGGACCGTTGCGAGTCGGAAGGGGAAGCCACTCCGCGAGGTTCTTGGATCTGGCGTTGCGTAGAGCTGTTGCACACGGTGAAGTGACGCTAGAGGGTGCACGGGGATGGCTTGACGAGTATCTGTATGTCGATGAGCTTGGAGTTGCGGTGGCTCTAGCGGCTGGCAACGATCGCGCGTCTGGCGAAGTGTTGAACGTTGGCCGAGGAGTCCAGTCTTCAGCCGAGGACGTAGCGAGGGCTATTGAATTACTGATTCCAAGTGCGAAGGTTGAGGTCATTGAAGGTGTCACTGCGCGGAAGCCGCTGGCGCCGTTGTCGACCGTTCGCGCAGAGAACGTGTTGGGATTTCGCTCCGAGATCTCCCTTGCAGATGGACTGTCGCGCTGCCTTGACTACATTCGGGGGCCGGATGGGAGATAGTGTGCTTGTGATTTGTGCGAGCATGAAGCCTGCGCCGGGTCAGGCAAAGAACTCTGCGGTGAGAGCACTCTGCGCACAGTTGTCGGTCGTTCTGCGGGAGGCCGTGCCATCTGTTGGCTTGATGGACCTCAGGGAGAAGCCGCTTCCACTGTTCGACGGGCGCGATCCTCTGGAGCATGATGATCCGTTGGTCGTTGAGTGGCTTGGCGCGATCGCGGACGCTAGCGCCCTCGTATTTGGCCTGCCTGCGTACTGGGGTCTGTTATCAGGAGCGGCGAAGAACTTCTTCGATGTACTCGCCGGTCCGGCCTACGACGTTGACGTTGAAAGCACGGTCTTCTTCAGAAAACCGTGCGCGGCGTTCGTTATTGGTGCGGATGACAGGAGTGCGGAGTACGGCGCGCTAGGCGCGACGGAACTGCTGACTTGTTTGGGGATGAACCTGGCGGGCCCGGTGTTGGCGCTTGGCAACCCACGCCAGGCTGGGGGGACGCTTGAGCACTTCTTTGCCTCCATCTTGTCTTCTAGCGGCTCGGCGGTCTTGGAGGGGTTTCGTGTCAGATCATGAGACCTTCCGTTGCATTGAGCAGACCGCCGCTCTGGTTTCGCAGCTTGCCGGAGCTAGGCCAGGTACCCTGGACTGGACACAGTTTGGAGAATTGGAGGCTGTTGTTCGTGAATTTGAGATTCCATCAACGACGATTACTCCGCACATGTCAGCGCTGCTGTGGGCAATCGCTCGAACGAACACGCCGAATGTCGTTGTAGGAGTGGGAGCCTACGTAGGAGTCGGCCTAGCTTGGCTCGCCGGGCTGGCTTCAGTACCTCGTTCTCCTCGAAGCGTCGTTGGGATTGACATTGACATGGATGCGTGTGCGATCGGGCGCAGGAACTTGGCTCTCCTGGGATTTGGTGACCAGGCGTCGATTTCTCGGGCAGATGGGCTCCGCTACGCGTGGTCTGGAGCTCCAGTGGATCTGCTGTTCATAGACGTTGATGATCGTGAAAGACGTAAGGCCGACTATGCGCTCGTCCTTCGCGCATGGGTACATCATCTTGCGGCTGGTGCGCTTGTGCTTGCACACGATGCATGCGTTCCTGGCTTTGAACGAGACATCAATCGTTGGCGCAGGGAAGTTCGCCGTCTCGGCCTTCGGGGTCCAGTTGATCTGCCTATCGATCGCTGTGGTTTGGCGGTGGCTGTCAAGTGAGTGGCGGGAAGTTCGACTTTCGACTGGGCCATGTGGTGCCGCGCCTACAGGAGGGTGTTTCGCCCGGGGTTAGGTATGGCCCTCCGCGGGGCATCGACGACTTGCGCGGCGCGCTGGCGGCTAGCCATCAAGTTGATGCGTCGTCGGTCACGATCACTACGGGGGCGTCATTGGGACTGAGTGCTGCGCTTTCTTTGCTTCAACCGAGTGCCCGTGTGGCGCTACCTCGACCGTTCTATCCCGCATACCCTCGATTGTGTGAGCTGTTTGGACTCCGACCCGAGTTCTATGAGGTAGAGCCTGGCGATTCGTCGGCTGAATCACTTTCATCGGTTGCTGAGAGTCTGGCGAGCGGTGCAATTCAAGGGGCGATCGTCAACACGCCAGGGAATCCAATGGGGAATCGGATCTGTGCGAAGTCCTTGGTTCTGATTCAGCGCGCGGCCGAGGAGGGCATGGGGCTGGCCATTTGTGACTTTGCGTACTGCGCTTTCGACAAGCTTCACGTTGATCCGCCTCTCTCTTCCCATTCAGTTTCAATCTATAGCCTTGGTAAGACTCTGGGCATGCCTGGAGACCGCATAGGCTATGTTATCGGGTCGCCTGCCCTGATCGATAGAATGGCCTCGGTGCATTGGGCCCTAGCGATGGGGCCGCCGATGACGTCGATGATTTTGGCCACTGGTCGCTTTCCGATGGCGAGTGATCTCGTCGCGTCCGCCCGCTCTGATGTAGAGGAGGCAGTGAAGATCCTGGGAGAGTTCTCTGAGATCCATGTTGATCGACCTAGTGCCGGGTATCTTCTGTGGATTTCTGTTCCGACATGGCGAGGAACGGCGACAGAACTGAGTCAGAGGTTGGGGGAGGAGGGTGTGTACACGACTCCAGGAGAACAGTTCGGAATGCAGGGGCCCTATCTTCGAGCGAGTGTGGCCCTGGGGACGCAGACTGTCCGTGCAGTCACACATCTTGGTGACTGCATTCGCCGCGTGTTGGCATTGTATCCAACCGCTCGGAAATGGTGTTGAGTTGGTTGCTAGGCAGTCAGTTCTGGTGCTCGTTGGAAGCACTCGCGAAGAATCGCGTACAGCAGTCCTCGCCGAGTGCGTTGTTGAGCGACTCCGAGAAGTTGGAGCACGCGCAAGCGTTTGGAGTGCTTGCGATCGTCCCTTGCCGATCGTTGACCCCGCTTTCCACAGTGAACCGGAAGCTCATCCCGACGACGCTGTGCGTTGGTTGGTGAGCGAAGCAAGCGATTCATCGGGCATTATTCTGGCGTCCCCTCTATATCACAACTCGTATTCAGGTGTGCTTAAGAATGCGCTGGATCACCTCAGCATGAAGCAAGTTGCATTCAAACCAGTATGTCTCTTAGGCCACGGCGGAAACCGATCCACTCAAGCCGTAGATCACCTACGTACGGTAGTGCGCGGTCTCTTGGGTGTACCCACTCCAACCGCTATATGCACGCAGTCGAGCGATTTTGAAGTGGCCGACAGAATAATGTTGTGCAACATGCGCATTGAGCAGCGTTGTGTTCGCGCGGCAACAGAGCTGCTTTTGATGAGTACCGTGTTATCGACTAAGCGTGACGCCCTCATGAGAAATGCAGGCCTGTAACAGGACCTTCTTCCCGCTTCCTACTGGACTCGATTCACCGTCATCGTGGCTTGAGGGAGTGTGTCAGATTTTTTGGCTCTACTGCTCTTTGTGTGGGTCGTGATTTGGTGATTTCTTGTCCTGCCGCCCCTAAGAGGGCGCGGACGGCAGGAAAAGAAATGATGTTGGTTAGAACAGGCTGTCACAAGCTAGTGGGGCCGTACGAACCCAGATGCTGAGCCGTTCAAAGACAAAATTCTTCATGTTGATTGCGTGTAGTGGCCGCATCAGACCCTGACCTGCCCCCGAAGAGTGTGTGTGCTGTACTCGATGGATTGATTGAAGTCTTAGGACCAGCGTCACGTTATGCAGACAGAGGGAACGCAAGAAGACCAATAAGCGTCGCCAGTAGGAAGCTTGCGAATGTTCCGACAAGGTAGAGTTCACCGATTAGCACCCGGCGGTGAAATTCAGGGATAGGGGTGTATACGTTTGCATTAGTCGATGCCATAACCTTGGTCCTTTGGGGACCAGCGTCACCTGCGGTAAGCGGTCCGTACAGAAATCCCTTCCCAACGAGGAGCCAGCCAACGGACTCAAGGGTTCCACACGAGATCATCACGACGATGAGCGAACGCTCAATAACTCCTTGAAAGAATCCCGTCAGCAGGCTCCTTCCACACACGTTGAATAGCTCTCTTGAGAAGGCGTGCTCGCGATACTTGGCTCCACTGTACCCGGTTCCCATGAGGATCCAGCGGAGTGAGCAAAGAGCGCGTTCGGCGAATCGAGCCTCGGGCATGTTGAAGTTCAGGACTTTGAACAGGCGCTTCATCGCAGCCTCCGCCACTGCGCGGATCAGCCAGCCGATAACTACGCCAGCGACCACGATCCCTACAAACGCCATGGAGTAAGGATGCTGACTAATGATGTCGAAGAAGGAGGCTATCAACGGGGCGGCCTTATCGCGTCTTCGCCGTCGAGCAAGGAAAATGAGGCTGGAAGCAACTCGGCAAGGGAGAGCGTTAGTAAGTCAGGTCCATCACAGGCGGATACTACCTTAAACTCTGGACCCGCGAACTCGATGATGACCTGTCGGCAAGCACCGCACGGAGGAGTTGGGCGATCCGTAGGCGTGTAAATTGCCAGGGTTTGTACGCTGGTCTGTCCCGCTGCGACCGCTCCCCAGATGGCTACGCGTTCCGCGCAGACTGTAAGACCGAAGCTGGCATTTTCGATGTTGCATCCGGAATGGATGGCGTTATTAGGTGATCGAACAGCTGCACCGACCGGGAACTCGCTATACCTGCAATATGCTCTCGTTGCAGCCTCGCGCGCGTGGCTAACGAGAGTCTCGATATCTTCGCTGAGTGTATTCATCGCTGTGATTCTAACCGAAGGGCATAGCACCCAGGGGTCTAGATCCTAATTCGTTCAACTTCATCGAGTGTGACTGCATCGCTCGTTCGGTCGTAGAGCTTCGTTGTCCTTGGCGATGCGTGGCCCGCAATGTTCTGCGCGTTCTCAATGGTTCCGCCGTTATCGAGATAGGTCGTGATACCCGTTGCTCGAAATGTGTGACAGCATGTTGATTCGGGGAGCTCCGCTTTCTTTGCGCGTCTCTTGATCATGCGTAGAGCGTCGGTCCGAGTGAGTGGTTTGTTGGTCGGAAGCCGTCGGCGATCGACCGTTCGAAATAGCGGCTCTGAGCGATGAGCTTGACCGAGAGACTCCAAGTACTCGTCTAGGTAGGCCTCCGCGGTGTGATGAGCTGGAACAGGATTCTCCTTTCCACCTTTCTCATGGAGCCGGAACCAACAGCGTTTCCCGTCTTGGTAGTAGTCGTCGATCGTCATAGCCACGACGGCTCCGACGCGGGCAAATGAGAAGACCATCACTCCGATAATGGCGCGATCTCTTAGGCCTATGAAGGTGCTCGTATCGATGGAGTCGAGTAGCTTCCTGGCCTGTTCTGCTGAAAGAACGGGTGTTTTTCCGCGCGTAACGACGTGTTTTGGGCCTTTCACGGCGTGAGCCGGGTTCATGGGCAGGATCTGGCCCGTTACGAGCCAATCAAATAGGTGCCGGATAGCCGCCAGACTCTGTTTCACGGTGGATTTGGCGGCACTTTGCCCGAGTTCTTCAATGTAGGCCGCCACGACCATGGGTTCGATGGTCAGGAGGCTAAATCCGCGCTCTTCGCACCAGGCGAAGAACTTACCGACGGCCCTGGCGTAGGCCACGCGCGTGTTCCCATTCCTGATCGTTGCGGTAAAGAACTCCAAGAAGCGCTTCGAGGCCTTCTTGCCTTCATCAGCGACGATTGCTGGCACGAGCTGAAGGCCAGTCTCGACCAAGGCAGATGCTCGCTGCCTGGGCGCAAGTTCGCTCATGGCTGGACACCTATATATAGGTGCCGATTGGCTAGGGTCTCTGGGGTTCGAATCTTCATCCTTCTAACGTATCATAACGTCCTTTATGAGGCAATAAAATGAGCGCCTTTGCATTCGAGTGAACTTTGAGCGAACATCCCGACATGAATTTTGATAAGCGGTTTTCAAGCACCTCAAGTCACGAGCCGCGGGCCTCCCAGGAGCAGGCGCACGGGTCGCTGACTAGGAGGTTGCGTACGATGAACAAAAAGGTTGTGTACTTTGCGTCTACTCAAGGTGACTCGAGGAGTGCTCGTAAGCTAACTCATGCTCGAGCACGACAAGATTCGCCTAGCAGGAACGTGGTGTACTTTGGCCCGGAAACGAATGATGGGTTGAAGGACCTAGTGGCCGAGCTTGATTCCGAGCGAGGCGCTTCCATCGCGGTTGTATCTAAGGAGCCTGCGGATCTTGCAAGGACGCTGATTCACATGAATTGTCGAATCAGGGATAATTGTGAGTTCGTGGACCTTGGCAAGGTTTCTTAGAGCTGCGACGTGGGGAGCGCGCCTTTGCGCGCCCCTCCTTCTTCGTCTTGCTTATCCGGATTCTTTGGCAATTCCCTCTTAGTGTCGTCGCTTAACCATCCTCGCATGCAGAACGATGCGCGAGCAAAGCATGCTTGCCATAGATCGAATTGCTCTGTCTCGTCATGACTTGGATCAGTGACCCATACAGCAGGCCCAGCGCCATTCTTCCTTCTGACTTGGATTAGCATTCGTATTGCTTCAGATGTAGGTCGAACACGGTGTTTGAAGTAGGCAAATCGGTATGGGGAACTAAGGTACTCGAAAGCCCAGCGTTCGGTTCCATCGACGTTTGTGAAGCTTGCGTCAATCGGTACTTCAAGTAGAAGCAGTCGCCCGGCGTCTTCTTGTCCGATATGCGAACGCTTCATCCTTTTCTTTGGAGTATCGATATCACGAGAAATTTTAACACCACGGTCAATTGCGCGAGAAACAAGGCTATTTAGCTCATCAATGCACTGATCTCTCCATATGCTTCTAGATTCCCGTGGGCGCGCAGGAATGATGATATAGACGGCAGTTCCGCATTCAACGGCTTCCATGATTTTTATGCCTGTCTCACCCTGTAAGTTGAGCTCATTTCCGGTGGCAATGACGATCTTGCTCTTGTCATACGACCCAGAGAGACATACGGATCGCATGGAATCAATCTCTCGGGTGAGTTCAAGCTCATTCGCTGGAACTGTGGCATTGATGGACTCGGGAGAAAAAAAGCTTGGGATTGCACCAGGCCGCCAATTAACACCGAAGAAGAAATCTCTGATTCTTAGAGCCGAACGAGTTGATTCAGATGACGGATTCACCGTTAGGGTCTTTGAGACGGCACCAACGCCTAAAAGGATTAACCGTGTGAGGCCCTCCGACAAGTCATACCAAATGCGCCGTTTGTTTGGATTCCCTTTCAGGAACGCATTCAAGCCGCGGTAACTTACGTCCACACCGCCCGATGTTTTCCATGCTTCGTGGAGGTCCGCATGAGTTGTATCTCGTGCAGATGCTAGAAGATTCACGAGATACGAGCAGCAATGTACAGGCCATTGCGTTGTTCCCTGGTATTGCTCTGCAATCGTTCGAAATGTCGTTCGATGTTCGATTCGGCAATACTTCTTTTCGATCATCTCAAGAACTTCGATTGGAAGTGGGCTTGAAAAGTCAACGCCCGTGGTCGATATGACGTCGAATCCGTACGGGCTTAGAGAAAGGGGGCTTTGTGCAAGTTCCATTGACGCTCCCGGTGCTTCAGTTCGGTAGATTTCTGAAATCCTTTAGTCAAAGACGGTATCAAAAGTTCGTAACCACCAGCAGAGAGGATACCACCGACACAAAGCTTGACTCACGTAAACTCTTTACTGGAAATGCTTTATGGAAACAAAAAAAGTTTCTGATTTGAACCCACGTCCAAAAATCGAGACGCGGGACCTATTGTGACATTACGGTGACACAAAGTTCCGACGATCATTCCTTCCATAGGAGAGCCTCATGAAGGGTCCATTAAGTTGGGCGGACGTCACCAAGCTTGCCAAGCTTACGGCTAGTCTGGAGGAAAGACGCAAACGCGGGGAAGACGTTCCTGACGCACTAATACGGCATGGCCAGAAGGAGCTTCGGGAGTCTCTTGCTCGAGCATGCATGCTCGTTGAGAATTTTGGTGGGCAAGAGGTACCCGAATCTGTACGGAAATACATCGCTCCATGGAATGGCTGGCTTGCGGGTGACGATAGGTTTGATTCGTCGGAGGATGGAATCATAAACATGTCCAACGAGGCCGTTTCGTTGTGGCATGAGGTCCGCAAAGAGGAGCGCTACTGGCCTCATTGCCTTCCTCACCCGCTAATGATGATTGAGATTCTGATCGCCCTCACGTTTCACCCCAAGGACAAGTAGATTTCGATATTGCCGTATTCGGTCGTCGGTGTCGGGGCTCACCCTGAGCCCTCCCCGACACGACGGACCGAAGAAGGCCAACGCTGCCGGATCGGCTCAGAGGTAGAGGGGCCTCGACGTTCATCGAAGCCCCTCCGGGGCGCTACGGGCACTCGGAAAGCGGCGTAGGCTCAAACCAAAGGTCACGCTCGATAGTAAGTCCAGCAGGACCACGTACTTCGCGCAGCTCATTAAGGCTGAAGTAGCCAAGCTCTCGCTCATGGCCAACGACGAGTCCGAAGAAGATGTCTTTGCCGTCAAACTCGATCGCGTACCAGGTCCAGTTGGTCCATGGCGTGAAGAACTTCACGCGCGCGAGCGGGTCATCGACGTCTTCGTTCGAGTAGAGCGGTGGAAGTAGCTTTCGAATACTTGGTGGCAGCAATTCCATGATCGTCCTCCTTGTGAGGGAGCAGGCGCTAGGCGCCCGCTCCGTTGCTTGAGGACTTGTGCTCGTAGATCCACGTGTGGGCCATGTCGGCCACTTTGACGAGAAGCGGCAGGTCGTCGCGACCGAAGGTGGTCGAGGTCTTCCAGGTTCCGTCTTCTTTGTAGAGACGAACGATGCTGACGTTGTAGTAAGCGCCTCGCTCTGAATCGTTTCGCCAGATGGCGGCTTTGATACGTCCAAGTCGGATTTCGTGTGTGGGTCGTTTGTCTGTCATGGTGCAACTCCTTTCTGAGTGATTGCGTTTGTTTCTTCACCCACTGGCGAGGAACAAGGCACATCACGAGAAGGAGGCCGCACTGAGCGGACGTGACCTCACGTCGATGGAAGGCGTAGAAAAGTCGCTGTAGCGATTCAAGACGAGAGCGATCGCCAGTAGCTCGGATTGCATGAAGCGGTGGAAGACTTCGAGTAAGGCGATCTAACGCGCGCGACGTGTGTCTGGGCCACCCCCTACCGAGCACACCTCACCGAACGAAGCGCTGCTTGCGAGTAAGGCGTAAGAAGAACGATTGTTGCTCCAGATACTCGAGTGGCATGTGACGTGCCCCATTGCGGGTACTATGATCTGTACGGTCGTTACCCCAGGTGACGGACCCCCAATCAGTTTCCCTTTCCCCCCTCCCCGTCTTTTTCATCCAGACGCGACAAAACACGATGGCGTTTCTGACGGCTTAGCCACCCCTTCGAGATTCAATGTTCATGTAGGAGTGCTGCTTCGGTCGCCCACGTGGCGATCGACGGAGTAGTTTGTATGAACGGAGAAAAAAGGAGGAATGTGCCATGCCACAGAAACGAAGAGAGCCGTGGTTGCAAGTAAACATCCGCATATCGATTAGCCGAATGATCGGCTGGTCGCTGTTCACAGTCGGATGCATCGAAGCAATCATCGGCATCAAGTTGCTTCTTCACTAGAAGCACACCCCCCACCGGGGCCCTCATTCGAGGGTCCCACTTTTTTGTCTCACAGATCGAGCGAGTCCGTCAAGGCGGCGAGATCATCGAAGCGACGTATTCGAATCCTGAACGGCCATGAACGTTTCACGAGGAGATGGCTAAGAGCCTTGCTTTCCTCAACGGTCGAAACGACAACTGCGGCCGCAATGAGCTTGGCGTCGAGACGCTCTCTCAAACAATCTTTCTTCGAGAACGTATCGGCCATGTTTCGTAGCGACCTCGCAACACGAGACTCGTTACGACCAGCGCCGACAAAAACTCGAGTCAAGCGTTCGCCAAGCTCTGTGCTCTCGATGATGTAGTTTGCGAATGGAATGCGTTCACGAACAAAACGTGAGTCCAGTCCATAGAACTCACGCTTGAGCATGAGCTTGCGTGGCGGGTCTTCGCTCCAACAGAACCTGGTTACGGCGTAGGCCTCGTAGAGTCGTCTGCCTTGAAGTGGCTTGAGCACCTTGGTTGCTCCTGCCTTCTCCCATCCTTCGGGAGTAAGCACCAGGAACCTTGGGAACGACGGTGTCGCGGCAGTCTCGTAGCGCCAAATATTGGATCGTGCCCTCACTAGGGCCTCAACGCGGTCCGGCTCTACGCCAAGCGCTCGAGAAGAAAAAGCAATCGTCGTCGCGCGGTATCGCGCGACGTGTGCGATAAGTTCCGTTTCGCGTTTACTCAATGATGATGTCATCGGATTCATCATCAAACACACGTGAAGTGTCCTCAAGCCGATCATCAACTGTCGCGTAGTCGCTCGGTTCCATCCACGGCTCCGTGGGGACGATCGTTTTCGCCGAACGCTCGGGCCAAGGAGCGGCTTGGCGAGCCTCGTACTTGGAACGGGGGATATGGAATGATCCTTCGATAGGCATGGAAAATCCTCCATGCTGGGTATAGCCGGAGCCGCGAACAACCTGAATGATGCTATGGAGGGGATGATCGCTTGCGAGGATGATGTCGTTTCGCTGGAGTCTCGGAAGAACATTCCTGGGACGAACCCAGAATTCACCAACATCACGGGGCGAGGTGAAGTAGAGCGCTTCGCCGGATGCTTTCATCATGCGATCTTGCTGATCAAGATCGGTGGCTGAGAAGCTCTGCTTGAAGCGTGTATTGGTCTGAACCGTCGCTCTAAGGTCTGTGTCGTTGGTCTTTAGGTCCTCCATGGTTTGGTTGGCAAGAATGATGCCGACGCCCATGCTTCGCGCTTGCTCAAGAATGATTTTGAAGTTGTCAGAAGCCATACGCTGAAACTCATCGATGACTAGATAGGTTTGGCGGCCGTCTCCCCCACTGTCACGGGAATGGGAAAATGCTGCTGAAAGAAGTGAATAAAGAGCAAGTTTTGAGATCTCGCGCACCGTGGCGGATTCGACAGCGGCGGGGAGCCAAAAGTAGACGACCTGGCCTTCCTCAATGACGGTTGGAAAGTGTATCGAGAAGTCCAGAAGTTCCTGGTTGTCCGTATCGGGACGTAGGTTTAGCTGTTCAAGCGTCGCCAAGGACTCAACGACGGCAATGAGTTCGAATGCGTCTTGTTTCTCCTTCGCATTCAAATGCTCTGCCTTCTTAGACAGCTCGTAGAGCTGGCGAAAGCTCCTGATGTTTCCCTGCTCGCGGCGAAGCGTGGCGGACAGCCAACGCCTGGCTACACGCGAATAGTAGGAGCGCCCGTATCCCTCGCCGTGATTGAGATTGAGGGCTTCAAGTAACGTTTCGCATATCTGGTTGACGCTAATCCGGCCATCTTGGTACTGGGTAAAGGGGTTGAATACACACGTTGAGCGGCCAAGCTCGTTTGAAAACCAACGAAATTCTCGATTTGCTTCGCTGGCCTCATGACGCACAGACTGAAATAGCGCCTGATCGCCTTTTAGATCGAGAACCACCACGGCCGCGTCGGTGTTTCGAACAAGTTGCGTGACAAGTGGTGTGATTCCGAGCGCTGTTTTCCCGCTCCCTGAGTCCCCTACGAGATAGGCGTGCTCGTTCAGAATGTCCTTATGCAACAAAATGGGACAGTCGGCTTCGGCGTGGGCTCCCAGCCATAGGTGGTCCCGCTCAAGTTCATTGGACGACTCCTGAAGCCGCGCTACCCGCCAAGCCCATGGGGTTTGGGCGCTGCGCTCCAAATCACCTTCTGGCTCACCGGCCTCAATCTCCGCATGCAGCGCCGCCAGGTAGGGCCCGGCGGTGAACAACAACGTGCTGAAAACAGTCAGAAACGGAAGGACGATGCACAGAAGAAGAGAACTAATAACTGCCCAGAAATGAAGCTCGCTTGGTGCGCGTAGCGCCAGATAAATCCAATTCTCTGGCTTTGCTTGGACGTAGGCCGATGTGGGGATCTCCCTCCAAGCGCTTTGTATCTCACCACGATCCGATGAACGTCTATAGCGCGTATTGTCGCCCTTAGGAAGCGGATGACCCAACTCCTCGGCAAACGCTCTCCTCCGTTCCTCAGGGACGAACGCCTTCACACTTTGAAACGACTTGTCCCACGAATCCGAGGGACTCAGCATATAGACAAGCGGTACGTAGGACAGTGCAGGCAGAAGCGTAGCTGCTAGAAATGTGATTGTGGCGAGATGAAGGTATCCGCGCCGTTCGACGTCGCCGGCGGGACTTAAGAACAAGCCCGGCGCATCGAGTGTGTAGCGTCCGTAGCTAAACCAACTCTTAAGCGCACGTATTGTAGCGCCAAGTGGCGTAACTCCATTTGCGTGGCTGGATCGACTCATTGCGACGATGTAGGCAATAAGTGGTGGAGCAATAAGAGCAAATAGAACACCGATGCCTTCAAGCGGAATCAGCGCAACGCCCACATAGATAAGCGGGAACAGGGTATAAGCGCCATAGTCTCTAAGTAGCAGCGCGGCCTTTGAAACGGTCGTGTCCGGTGCGTGTTTTCGTCGATTGCGCCAGGGGCGCATATAAGCCTTACGTTCTTCCCGGGTGAGCCTCGGATTGGCAAACATCCAGTAGGCGAAATGGTTCGCAATCTCATCAACCACCGCGATGAGTAGCGCAATAGCGCCACCTAAGACGATAAACCGCAAGACTACATAGTTGGTCGCGTAGTGGCAGAGGGCAATCATGAGAAGCGCCACAGGCCCTACGAGGAGCTGTAGTGCCGCACGTCGCCCGTTCTTGTGCCGAAGGTAGTCTTTGATGGCAAACGGTGCCGCGATCGCGAAACTTACGATGAAGCCTGTAGCGGAGAGTACAGTCCAACCAAGGAAACGAACGAGGATCATGACGACCAAACCAATGGCGGCATGAATGAGAAGCGACATGACCGTTTCCGCCAAGGGCCTGGAGGCCGGAGGATTGCTCCGGTAATCAAGCTCCAAGCTCGGCCAGTTCTCGGGTAGCAGCTCGTAGCGGACCGGAGGCACATCCATAGCCGGGATGCGCATGCGCGCTTCTTCTCGCATTAGATGACCTCCTCAAGCTCCCGCACAATCGCAAGCGCAACCGGTGGACCAAGGGACTCTCTGCTAAACGCTCTACGAAGTGCGTCCCTTTTGCTCTCGCGGTATGTCAGAACGGCGAGCATGACCTGGTCTTCGCGCAGGAGTGAAGCAAAGGCCGGGAGTTCAAGCGTCTTACGCAGGAACTTTCTCACTTTCCTGACAAATCCCGCGGCGTCGCCACCAAGATCGACAAAGAGACGCCCAAGGCGCTCCGTTCCGCCCCTTGAATCAACGTAGAAGTCCGCGTGCCTAGTTCTCGTGAGGAACGTGTCGGCAAGGCCTGGATAGCGCCTAGCAAGCTCGGCGTTCGTAAGCCGTGGGCGTTCCTTGCCCTTTGCCATGCAGCAGTAGTGAAGGACCGCGAATGCGCGTGCGAGCGCATCGGGGCCAAGGGGCTTTGCGCGCTCTTCGGGATCACCTGCTTGGCGAAGCGATGAAGGCGTGAGCTGG
>CBDCTJ010000005.1:0-140443 GCA_965222115.1 Planctomycetota bacterium
CCATCGCTCCATGGCCTGCGCCGTCCACCGCTGCCGAATCGCTGTCGGCATCGTTGCCTCAAGCGACGGCGAAATCACACTCATCACGAAGTCAATCGCGGGGGATATCGCGATACATGAGTTGATTGTGTAAGTCTGCCGCCGTTCAAATCGAAACGACGTCGAATGGCGCTGACACAGTCGTGTTCAGCGCCACACGGGACGACATATTGAACGACTCGGAACATTGAGTCACAAGTCACGAGTCACGAACCTCGACGGGTGCTACGGGACCATGCCCAGATAGGTGTACCCCGCAGGAGGCACGCCCATATCCGCGGGATAGCCCGCCGGACGAGGTGCGCCGCCCGTAGTGGTGGTACATGCGGTAAGCGCGTCGGCCATTCCTTGCTGAATGAGTCCCCAAATATTGAGCCCATTCATGTATGTGGGACACGTCGAGTACTCAACGGTCCACGTGGGGTTACCGGACGTATCCGTTGCGCGCACGAACACGAGGTACAGGCGACCATACACAGGCGCAGCCGGTGTCGTGGGCAAGGGCCCGGATGGCGCCGCACGCTCCGCGCGAAGTGCGAGAGAAGGCGGTGCTCCTGCTCCACCGCCTGCGTAATCTGGCGTCAACGGCGCTGGATCCGCAAATGGAGGACCGTTGACTTCGGTAGCCCAGATGTAGTACTCGACCGTTGGCGCACCGGATGGATCCGCTGCAGCCGCGTTTAGCCCCACAGGAAACATACCGCGTGTTGGCGGAATCCAATACTCGGCGAGCCAACGTGGTCGTGAGGGTGGGTGGGCCCGCGTCACCGGTTGTCTGACGCCAAACGCCTCGACCATGAGTACCTGCATAGAGCGTATTGCCCAACCAGAAGAGGTCCATCACGCGCACATTCGCCGGCCCTTCGTTGGTACCGGGATCGGAGGCACTCCAGAAGCGACCACCGTCCACACTGGCAATCACGCCAACCTCAGACGCCATGTAGAGCGTGTCGCTACGCGTCGGGTTGATCTCGACGTCGTACATGGGAATCTGCGGCATGTTGGAACCAATAGTCCACGTGGCGCCGCCATCCCGGGTACGCCAAAGGTTGCCACCGACGTACCCACCAAAGGATACGCATACGTGGTTGCCGTCGTTGGGGTCGATGGCAATACCGGTCGCCACACGCGTGGGCCAGTTGGCAGTTCCAGCCGCAGCGCCTGTCTTGGGGTCAATCAGATTTGCGACGCCTGCAACACCGCCCACGCGATTCCAAGTAGGCGCCGCATTGGTACCATTGGATGTCCACCACACTTGACCGTTGTCGTACGCCACCCAAACACTGTTTGAGTTGTTGGGATCAACTTTCACGGCAGATACAAACGCACCGGGAACGGGTACTTTCGCCGAAGCCCACGTAGGCCCGGTTCCCATCGGCCCGGCTCCATCAGGATCCACGATGGCGGTCTGTGCGTCATTGGTTCGCCATAGAGACGAAAACCCGACATACAACGTTGTGGGAACTTGAGGATCCAATTCCATGGCGCGCGTAATAAAGGGCGCGGCATTCGTGCCAGCCTCTGGAATCGCAAATCCGCCGGTTCGCTGCTGAGTTGGCGGCCACCCCTGACCATCGAGCTGCTGATTCTCGGTGGCGGCAAAGGCACCGGTGGACGTAATCTGTCGTCGCCACAGATCGCCACTGAAGTAGGAGCCATAGATCCAGCCTCCACCCGCCGCGGTCGCAGTCGAAACATCAATGGCGGGCGTGCCGCCGTCGCCGGTTACGTAGTCGGCCGGCCAGTCGGCGTCGACAGGGGCTGCACCGGACCCAGCGAAAAAGGGCGTTCCATTGTCTTGGGTGCCACCAGCGAGGATCTCGTTGTTTATCGTTCCCTGCGCGTCACAACCGTAAAACTGCGTGATCCCCAGATTGGCATTGTTGATTCGCACCCAATCACCTGCCGGGTTATCGGGACCAGGCGCACTTAGCGTAGTCGTAAGCGGCACATTTGAACGGTACATGCCGCCGTCATTGCCGAAATAAACGTCGCCACCGCCCGCGGTGCCATCAAAGTCGGGCGCGTGTTGAATGGCATGGTGATCGGCGTGCATACTATTGCCGCCATTATCGGGCTGCACTTGCCAACGCGCGATCTGCGTGAAGTTGGCGCCGCCGTCGGTTGAACGCCACAGGTCGACGCCACCAACAAGAATCACATCCTCGGTTGCGTCGGCAGGCGCTGCGCCTGCAGCGGTCACAGGACTTACCCAAATGATGTTGTCATAGACGCCTTGGCCACTCAGTAGATCCGTACCGTCGCCGATCAGACCGCCTGGCATTCCTGGCGCGCGATTGACAGGCGTAAACGTCTGGCCGTTGTTGTCGCTGCGGTATACGCCACCGGTAGACGAGTTTCCAGGAGCCGGTGGATTGAACTGAAACGCGTTCACGGCGACAGACGCGTACAAACGACCAGACCCGTCGTTTGACCATGCAAGTTCTACACGACGAACATTTGCGGCCGGGAGTCCGGTTGCCGCGGTCCACGTCGCGGCGCCGCCATAATCGATCCAATAGCTATCTCCGATGGCCACACCACCACTCGAAGTAACTCCGGCGACCGCCAAGTCGGACGATCCCGGTTGAAAATCGATGTCGCCGAACACACCCGTCTGAACAGGCGCTGCGCCAAACGTCGCACCGCTGTCGGTGCTTTCATAGATTCCGCTCAGTCCAGGGTTGTCGCCATTGGGGGCTCCGTTGGCGTTGAACCCTACAACGCGAACGGCCGCCAAGAGGCGAGTACCGTCGGCCGACATCGCTAGCCGGTTGACGTAGTTCCAGCCAGCAGTTTCCGGCATCTGCGTCCACGTGGCTCCACCGTCGATTGATCGAAACACGCCCCCACCTTCAACGATGTCGAAGCGTGCGCTAAATCCGCCGGTAACCCCTCACCCGTTGCCGCCCACATGTTCTGTGAATCGGTGGGGTCAATCACAATCGACGTGATCGCAAGATTCGCCTGGAAGTCGTCAATGCGGGTCCAGGATCCGCCGCGATTGTCGGAACGCCAAATACCGCCGTCCACACCGCCGATCCACACGCGACTTACGTTATTCGGATCCACTGCGATAGCGCGAACGCGACCGCCGAAACGTGTTGGCCCCATCTCGGTCCAACCCAATTGATCAAGACCGCCCAACGTCGCAGGCGTGTTTGATGTCACGGCGCGCAAGGAGTTCATCTCGTTCTTTGCGAGAACGGCTGGGTTATGGGGAATGCGCCCATTGTCATCAAGCGCAATCTTTGCCATCCAAGCGGCACGCGCCTCCTGCCGAGCCGCCTTTGCATCCATAGGGTCAAGGGCATCTAGGGGCCCAACTCCGTTACTGGAGACGACACCCTGATTCGTGCTGAGGGACGGGGTCGATGGTTTCGACGCCACGCACCACCACGCCAAGATCCCAACCACACAAATGGCGGGCAGCAGGGCCCGCGACCACCTACGATTCATCATTTTTGACGTCCGCCTCCATGTGTACTCGCCAGGGCCTGCCACACCACTCTCCTCGTCGCGCGCATGCCCAATTCGGTCAAGGAGCGTAACAACCAGCTACGGAAACTCCATGTTCGTGAGAGGCGATCTCATGAATTCTCTCAGCGTGCAAGCGCGTTGAACCAACGCAAGCAGCTCCCAAAGACTCATGGCGGCGCATTGAACCATCCAACCCTCCCGATAGGGTCACGTGTGGCTGGCTTGGGGAAACGGAGCACGTAGATGGGCCCTATTTGAAGGGCGGCGGATCGATTGGGAGGCCCGAATTGACGCCGCGCCGCCCCATGGCTATAGAGCGCCCATGAAACTGTTTCGATTCTTCTGGGACACGCATCGTTGGACCGGAATCACCATAGGGCTGGTGCTGCTGCTCGTCGCGGGAACGGGGTTCTTATTGCTCCTTAAGAAGGAGTATGCATCTCTCCAACCACCTACACGGCGAGGGGCGTCGAGCGAGTTTGAGACGTTCGGCAAGTTGCAAGAGTCCTGGAAGTCGGTACTGGCACTCAAGCGCCCGGAGTTTCGATCGACCGACGACATCGATCGAATTGATGTCAGGCCTGGAAAGGGCACGTACAAATTTCGTTCCAAGCGCGATGACTACGAAGTCCAGGTGTGTGCGACGACAGGCGCCATCTTGAGCCAAGCCACGCGACGATCGGACTTTATCGAGCGGCTTCATGACGGCAGTTGGATCAGCGGCTCGTTTAAGACGTATGTCATGCCGCTGGTGGCACTTGGATTGATTTATCTCGCCTTCACGGGGTACACCATCTGGCTTATGCCAAAGTGGCGGCGACGGAAGAAGCGAATCGCTCACGCGGAGAAGAGCCGCTCAAATTCGAATTGAAGCGTTCGACTCGCCAACGCCCTGCGTTTTCACGCGCACCGACCGGATTTCCGTGTCGGATGCCGCGGCCCGGTCACATGGGGCCGTTCAACTTGACCGGGATCGCGGGATGGCCTACCATTTGATGCTTGCGAGAGAGCGATTGCCTATTGTGGCCGTGGTGGCAGCAGGGCGTTGCGGAGAGATTCCAAGGTGGTACCACAGATGAAGAAAGTCAATCGTTTGGGCGCAACCGTTGTCATGTGCGCGGCGAGCTTGTTCGTGAGTGCGTGTGGTGGTGGAAGTGGCGGCGGCAGTACACCCGCCACGTTGGTCGACGCCGGCACCTACAAAGTGGACATGAGCGCGTTCAATGTACCCGACGCCGCAAGTGCGACCGATCCTGTTGAAAGCGCCAACTTCCGACGTGCAGAAGATGCGGCAACGCAGTTCGGTAACGAACTATCGATCGAGCTTGGGAATGACAGTCGCTTTGTGATGCGCCTATCGCCCACGCAGACGTCGGAAGGCACCTGGACGCGCGACGGTGACAAAATCGTCATGCACACGGAGACTATTGCTGGCGAGCCCTTGGAAGTGCCAGAAGGAACCGACCCCGATTCGATCGCGAAGAGCACGGCTACGGTTGTTGAACCTGGCAAGCTTCAATTGGGTGGCAGTGGCGGTATGGTGTTCGTCCGCGACTAGATCCAAATAGTTTCGACTTCGCGACCCAAGCGGATTGTTTGACTCGCCTTAAGAACTCCGTCGCGATGCGGCGGGGCTCGCATTCGTTTTGAGCATCATCGGTCGTCGATAACTTCAAGGCTCGCCACGTTACTTAGCGCGACAAGCGGCACAGGTGCCGCACCATTTGTTTCCAGCACGCCGCACGGCTTCATCATCCGCGCGCGACCAGGGCAACAGGTGCCCCCGCCGAGAACCGGCGCCAAACTTGGAGGAACCGGATGGGGGGAATCCCGGGTCCACGTGCGGATGAGCTCGCAGGACGAGCCCCTGACCGGGCGTTAGCGTGGTGCCACCGAGGGCGAACCAATGCATCAACAAGTCGCCGCCCTCTTCAGGGCAGGCAGCGTTCGTTCCCATCGCGGGACACTCGGGCGTGTCGTCGATGAAATCGTGCGTGCCGTCGGATTCAACGGTGTGGTGCAATCCCAAGAAGTGTGCGATTTCATGGGCCACGATAAGACCGATGAAATTCACGGTTGAGCCTTCGTAAATGGAGGCGACGCCGGATGCGCCCGTCCCGAGTTTACTGGGACCAGCAATTCGCGCCGACGCGCCGAGTATGCCGCCACCGAATACCGTCTGAACAAATGCGAGATTGAGTCGGTTGTCGGTCGCTGAAGACGTGGTGCGCATGAGTTCGGCGAGATGGGCGTCATCAAGAATCACGTTGTAGTCGGAGCTAGCGATGTCGTAGTAGTCCACATCACCAATGCGAATCCCCTGCGCCGAAAGAATCGCGCTGGCCCGCGCCAGAATCGCCTGGAGGCGTGTATCGCTATCCGCAGTCGCGGCCGTCGGGATGACACCCGGTGCCAACCACACGTTGAGCTTGAGATCGCTTGTCACATCGGTGACATCATCGCGGTGCTCAATAACAACACGTACCGAAGCCTCAGTCGAACTCCCCGCAAGTCGCACCATCTGAAACGTGTAGGTGCCGCCGCCAGGAACCAATCCAAGCAGGGGCCGATCTGTATTTGGCACGCCGGCGGAAAAAACCTCAATGCCTGGGGACCACGAATAGGGGCCCGTGCCCGACAGGTTTTCATACACCCGCCCGGTGGGTCCGATGAGGCTACCAAGTCCGAACGTGTCTGCCTCGACACCGTAGATTTCAAAGGTCACCGAAATCGCGTCATCGGGCACATCCACATTCAAGGGTGCTGTCAGTCCCGCAACGTCGAATCCCACATTGCCAAGATCTACGACGGTTTCACTTCCACCCACGGGCGTGGACAAGCTCATCGGAACGGGAAGACCGCCCGTAAACCCGTCGATGGCAAACTGCATGGGCGAAAACAACGCGCGCGCAATCGTTGGTTCATATCGAATCGTCACATCGACGAATGCGCTAGGCTCAATCGTGACAGGCAACGCTGGAGACAAGTGCGTCACATCCGCCACGGGGAACAACGCATCGGTGATCTCGATCGGCGCGTATTGACTGTCATTGATGACTCGAAGCGTGCGGTCGGCGTGCTGACCGAGCGGCACAGATCCAAAGTCGACTGAATCCGGCTCGGTTCGAACGATAAGCGAGTCGGCGACTGCACAAACGTCGAAGTACGTCGCAATCAGCCGTCCTGAGAGCTCATACCGAAGCGCGATCGTAGCCTTCACGCTCGGCGCAGCGCCCGGTTCACGCATGAGCTGAACAAATCCCCCGGTGGCATCGACTGCTACGGGAAACTGAGATTGCGACACACCAAAGTCGCCTTGGGCGCTGGCAAACACAATGTGCCCGGACACGCCGTGAGGGTTCTCAAACCAAACCGAATGAGTGATCGCTGTCGGATCGATCACACCCAACTCGATGGCGTGCCTTGTATGCGCGCCTCCTCCGCCCCCGCCGCACGATGCCAATAGCGATGAGAAAACGAACATCGCAAGAAGGGCGAGGCTTCGACGGATCACCACGAGATCTCTCCGAAATCGTTGGAAATGCGAGGCGCACGCCGCGCTTGATCTCCAACGCAACCCATGCCACGCGTACATCGGGCGTGAATTGGAAAGGGCCCGGCGCGAACGATCGCACCGAGCCCCATGCTATGCAAACGTGTTGCGTGCGCGTGCCTTACGGCGCCTGCTGGTAGTTCACGACCATGGCGTCGGAAAGGCCTCCACCGGGTGCGGTTCCGGCCCAACCGGAGTAGACGCATCCGTTGAAGGCGTCAACGCCGCCCCACACGCCGTATTCGATGAACTCGTTGTCGCCTGCGATCATCAGTTCGGGGTCATCCGAGAGCAGCATGCGCGGACCAAACGTTGCACCGCCGTCGACACTTCGTGCCGAGAAACGCTCCACGTCGGCGGGATTCGTTGGCGCCACACTATTGGTGGAGTCGTACCAGTTGACGTAGACATCGCCTGTTACACCATCCACACCCAACGTTGGAAGGAACTGATTGTTCGATCCGCCACCGGGTACGACGTTGCGAGCCGACCATGTGGTCCCGAAGTCGTCGGAGTAAGTGGTATTGGCTTGGAACGAGTTGGTAAACCCAGTGGTGTCGCCCGCGTCGAACGCGATAACGACGCGACCTTGATTGGGCACCGTTGCAGGAGCCGCCAAAACCGGACGAATCACTTCAATGCTGTGAAGGGGCGCAAGCCGACCGAAGTCGGGAAGCGGTGCGATTCCGGCGCCGATGTTCACGACACCCTGCGCAGAACTCACGGGGACATCGGGATCGTACCCCGCGAATGCCACAGCAGGATGATGCGCGATTTGCAGATCAGACGTAGCGGGGAACACGCCAAAGTTATCTTCCCACCAAGTGAGATAGCGCTCACCGTCGGGGCCAATCGCTAGCTTGGCGTCTCGAATGGTAAGCGAACCTGACACCTGTGTCACGACCACCAGGAAATCTGGGGCGGGTGCACCCGCGAAGCCACCGATCGTGCCGCCTGCAACGTCCAGGTGTGAGAAGCCAAGACCCTGGTGGGTGTAGCCGACGAGTGCGACCTGATTGCCGGGTACGTTGACATCGGGACCGACGGCGAGTGCCGGGCGGCCTATCTCTCCGAATGTTCCCGTGAATAGAGAGGGTGCGATTCCGTTACCGGGACCCCATGTCCCGCCCTGATCGAAACTCACCATCAGTACCGCGTGGCTCAGTCCTGCAGCCGCATCGTCTACGCGATAACTCAGCCAAAGGTTGCCAAAGTCGTCATACTCCACCTGGGGATACGAACGCTCGGCAGCCGCTGGAAGGCCGTCGATCGCTGTGTTAATGATCGTGGGCGCAAACGTCACTCCGCCATCGATGCTTGACTGGACTGTAAGCGTGGTGCCGCCAAAGTCACCCGTGAGAGCCTGATTGGACGCGTCATTCTCATAGGCAACCGCAATGTTCATGCCGGGCGTACCGTCATTGGTTGACACGCCAAAGTCGGTAGTAACCGACGTGGGATCGATCGTTACATCAACGTTGCTGTTGATCTCTGCGGCATTTTGGCTCAAATTCACCTCGGGGCTCTTGAGCAAGTAGTCCACAACAGACTCGCTGCACTGGCCGTCGTCGTTGGTAACGCGAACGGTGACTTCAACAATGCCATCACCATCGGTGTCGAGCGACGCGAGCTCCACTGCGGTTGGATTGCTCGGGTCGGGAATGCCTTCAATCCGCGTATCGCCCGTGATGAATGCGGGGCTGCCAGAAAGGACGGTTGATCCTATCTCAATCCAGTGGGGAGCAGCATTTCCGAATACCGGCGCGGGATTCGCAGTCGCGTAGTTGAACCCAATGCTGTTGAGCGGATGGAACGGCGCCGCGTCTTCCAGGTTGTAGCCTAGATCCGTGGGATACATGGTTACGGCGAGTGGGAACGCAGACGTGAGACCGCCAAAGTTACCAGCGGTTGCTTCGTCATTCACCGTCATGCTTTGCACGTGACACGGCAAGAAGGGAGTGTTTCCACTAGCACCGGGGACAAGATTCAGAAGGAATCCATTACCCGTGCCGATGTCATTGTTGACCACGCTCTCAATCAACGGCGGCGCAATCAGTGTCACCATGCCCGCCGTGCTGG
This sequence comes from Planctomycetota bacterium, assembly GCA_965222115.1. Lineage (GTDB taxonomy): Bacteria > Planctomycetota > PLA2 > PLA2 > JAEUHO01 > CBDCTJ01. The sequence goes on from CBDCTJ010000005.1 coordinate 9,152, forward strand.
GCGTGCAGCAACCTTCAGCGGTCGTGATGATCACGTCGAGCGGCTTGTCATCAAGTAGCAAACCGTCTGGATTGACGGGAGGTGCCGGCGCTACGCCCGCTACAGGAATCTGACCTGTTACGGTGCCCGTGCCGTCCGGATTCTCGGTCACAACCGTGCCGGTAACCGTGGTGCTCGTGCTGCCTGGAATCGGCGGCGTTGCATCGGGATTGTCAAATACGCACACGCCCGTGGGATCGATGAGCTGAATCTGAACTTCGCTTCCAACCGGTCCAAGATGCATACCACCAAGCGTAAAGCCTTCCATCTCGGCAAGCTTCGCAGCATCCATCAAGGGATCGGGGTCTACCAACGGGGTGGACGGAAGCGCGCCGGGCGCTGGATCACCCGTGTACTCGGTTCCGTACAGTGCGTCCGTACCAGCATTGATCTCTGTAAAGACGGCAGGGACGGTAACCGTGGGACCTTCGACAGTCAGCACGACGGGCATCATCATCAAGTTGATGCAAACATCAGAGCCTTCAATCTGAATTTGGTCCATGTTGACGACGGCCGTTGTGGGTGCTGCCGGATTCGTGGGATCGGGGCAGATGAACCCAGCGGGCGTCAGTCCTTCAATCGTGGTCGCCGAAGTGATCGTGGCCACCGTCGTGGTTTCGGTCAACGTCGTGCCGAAGAGATCGGGATGGGCTGCAGGATCGTCCGCCACCCAGTGCAGGAATACGGCACCACCTATAGGAGCAAAGCCCGCGCCGGTCAGTACGAACGGCTCTTGCTGACATGCTGCAGCGGTCGCGCCAGCGCCATCAACACTAATGGTGATTGCGCCACCCGCCGGGGGGCCAGGAATTTCGAACATGACCTGATCGGGTCGACTCACGATGTCGAAACCACTTGGGAAGATGAGCTGCACACAAGCAATGACAGGTCCTTGAATCATCGCGTCGCACGGAATGGAAATGGCGGGCGACGTGCCGTCAATCGTCGTGGGACTCGTGACGTTACCCATCACCGACGTGAAGTAGTTTGAGCCGCCTTCGAAAATAGCCGGGCCGTTCGCGGGGATCGTCCCAGGAGGCGCGAGAGGCGGAACCGTCGTGGGATCCTTCGTGTAGAAGCGGATCTCGGCTTGGCTACCCACGAAGGCACTGAAGTCGGTGCCAGTGAGCGTGAATGCCTCAGGCGTAATGCCGAAGGTATTCGCTGCCAAGGTGACATTGTTGGTGAGCGTCGTGATGGTTCCGACGCCTGCTGCCGTACTTGATCGTTCGTTGCCACAACCCACGAGGGCGAGCGCCGATACAAGTGCGAAGAGCGAAAATACGCGCATTCTCATTGTTGATTGTCCCTTTCGCGCAGACGCCACCAGCCGGAAATGGGGTGCCGCCCTGCGAACGCGGTTTTGTTGGAATTCCTTCAAGTCTTCCCAGGAAGTATCCGAGGCCCTGAGCGCGTATCTTCGCGCGTAGGGGGGACCGTCGTCAACAATAATGCGGGCCGCCAGAGCCCAGAAATACGGCTCTACAGTCCGAAAGGTCCCACTAACAGGGCGTCTCGCCTCCTAGTTCGCCCAAGTCCATCGAAGCCGCCACAACCGCTATTCGGCCCGGTGCCGCGCTACGCCTCGTGCAGTTGTTTCGTTGATCGCAGTGCTCCGGTCACTTCGTAGCGCCTAAACAACCTTTACCTATCATTCACGCATGAAAACAACGGCTATCGCAATCTCGTCACTAACGCTCTTGTTCACCGCTTCGCTATTCGGTGCCTATTCGCACGCCGAAGACACGCCTGCGGTCAAGTCGCCGCCAAAGGTCAGCGAGACCGAAGATGCGCCGGCTGACGCCAAGCAAGAAACGAAAAAGAAACAGGCGCCCACGAAAGTTGAGCGTCCCATGCTGTGGCGCATCACACCAAAGGAGCCGGGAACCGAAAAGACGGGTGACTATTATCTATTCGGTACGATCCATGTACCTGATACGCGCGTGCTTGCCATGCACCCTGCAAGTACACGCGCGTTCGAAAACGCGGACGCCGTGTATACCGAGATCGACCTCGTCAAAGACGCTGCGGCGCAAGCCAAGGCCTTGTCGCTACCGGCAGACAAGAAACTCAAAGAGGTCATTGGGGAAGACCTTTACAACCGGCTTGAGGCCCGAATCAAGAGTTACATTCCGGCACTCACCGTGGAAGGCATCGGCGTCAGCTTGATTCCCTCGGCATGGGCAATATTCCTCCCGCAGTTGGAACTCATGAAACGGTATCCCGGCGGCCAGCCCCTCGATGCACAGCTTTCGATGAAGGCGAGGAAAGCAAATAAGACTGTAGCGGGTCTTGAAGATCCGCGCCGCCAGACCGCACTATTCACGAGTCTCTCGGATGCTCAGCAAATCGAAGTGTTGACGGCTACCCTTGACGAGCTCGACAAGGTGGAGAAGGAGAAGCTCGATCCGCTTGGTGATTTGATCAATATGTACCTCGAAGGGGATATTGAGAAGATGATCGCCTACTTCCAAAAGGAAATGAACAAGGACACTTTGAGCAAAGAGCTCAAAGAACTATTCATGACCAAAATGCTCTTTGAGCGCAACAAACACATCGCAATCAAGATGGATGAACTCATCAAGGCCCAACCCACCAAGAACCATTTTTTCGCCATCGGTGCCATGCACTGCATGGGCGAGAAAAAGGTGCAGGACACATTGCGGACGTTGGGCTATTCCTGGGAGCGCGTCACGTCGGAGGGCGCCGACGCCGCTTCCGACAAAAAGCCATCCGCCACCGAAGAGCCCGCACCCACAAAGTAGCTCGGCGCATTGGTATTCTCGGCAGACGCGCTAGGCGCGGCGTTTGGTTGCTTCGACGGCGGCCCAAGCCGATCCAAGAGCGCCACGACGAGCTTGAGCGCGTTCTCTTTATTCTGCGGACCAGTACTTGTGCGTGGCCCCACACAGGATGGGCACCCGGCCGCACACAAACACGAGCGAATTCGGTCTCGCGCGCCAGCCAAGAGCGCGGGCACGCGCTCGTGCAACGCTTCTGCTAAGCCAATGCCACCAGAATATTGGTCGTACAAAAAGATCGTGGGTTGAAACTCTTCGGGCGGCGGTTCCGCGGGTTGCCCGGGACGCATGGGTCTCGAGAACCACTCTTTGCTGCGGTCGCCAATGACAACGCCCATGTCGCGCACATCGCACATGAGCAATAGAGACGCCAAGCTGTGGCACACATAGGCCGTGGCGTGAAGTGCGTCGATGAGTTCGCTGGTTGCAAAGCCAAGCTCACGAAGCACATCGCGCGGCACCGTGAACCATGTGCTCTGTGTGTGATAGATGTCTTCGGGCAAGGTGATGTCGCCCCAGCCCAAATTCTCTTGCGTGTAGAACTTGATCTTCTTGTAGCCAATCGCCTTGCGCACGACTTCCACTTCACCGTACTCCGCCTCAAAGGGCTCTCGTGGAGGATGAACATCGGCATCCTTCGGCGTTGGACGCGGCGCCAACGGTTCGTCGTCGAGTGGATCGCCACCCAAACGCGCGTCGGGTTCAGCACCATCAGGCACCAACGCACCGCGAAGCACGTGCAAGATCTTCACCTTGGCATAACTCAGTGCGTCGGTGTAGTACTCCGATTCCACGCGACGCACGTAGGCCTTGCGGCGATCCCAATCCAACTTGTCCACATGATATTGCTCGGACTGCAACAAGTAGATTGCGCCCTCGTAAAGCGTGGTGAATGCCCACGAGTAATCCACCTCCGCAATGACTTGATTGGTGGTGCCCGAATCTTTGGTGCAATCCACCACGACAAAGTTGGTGCTGGTCACACTGCGCAAACTCAAGTCGTTGGCGGGATATACATCGGCCGACCAATGCCAGCGCCCACCGGTATGTCGCACGGTGCCCTGTTCTTCCAACCACTCAAGCAACAGCGGAATCTCGGCCTTCGCGTCGTCACTGGCTCCCAGCACCTCGTCGTCATCAATGGGCAGCTCAAACGCGGCGCACTTGAGATGACTGACGAGAATCTGCAGGTTGTCGGGGTTGATCTGTGCGGCTTCGGGCGACGCATCGAGCAAGAACTCGGGATGGTCGGCGATGTATTGATCCAAGGGATGCGAACGCAAGACGAGAACGGCCGCCGACGCCCCTTGCCGACGCCCCGCGCGCCCAGCCTGCTGCCTTGTGCTGGCGATGGTGCCCGGATAGCCCGCAAGCACACAAGCATCGAGCGCGCCGATGTCCACGCCCAGTTCCAACGCATTTGTCGATACAACACCAAGGATGGAGCCCCTGCGAAGGCCCTGCTCAATGGCGCGGCGCTCCTTCGGTAGATAACCACCGCGATATCCAACAATGCGCGGCGCATCCCCCACCCGCCTTCGAAAGAGATCCTTCAAATACTTGGTCATGACCTCGGTCACGGTGCGCGCACCACAGAAACAAATCGTGTGAATGTTGCGTTGCAAAAATGCCGCCGCCACGCGTCGCGCAACCGAGAGATAGGACGCACGCAGTCCCAACGTGGGATTCACAATGGGCGGATTGAGCATAAGAAAATGACGCTCACCCAAGGGCGCGCCGTGTTTGTCGATGAGTGTGACATCGCTCTCGAGCATGCGCGATGCAAAGGACTTGGCATTGGAGATGGTTGCGCTTGTGCAAATGAACACCGGGTCGGATCCGTGAAAGCGACACACGCGCCGAAGCCGACGCAACACATTGGCCAAGTGACTGCCAAAGACACCGCGATAGGTGTGCAATTCGTCGATCACGACGTATCGGAGATTCTCAAACAAGCGCATCCAACGCGCATGATGAGGAAGAATGGCCGTGTGCAACATATCGGGATTGCTAAGGACGACATGACTGCGATCACGAACTATCCGACGTTCGTTCGGCGGTGTATCGCCGTCATACACCGCAGACCCGAGCGAGGGCTCGGCCGCCCGCATCAACTCACCAAGTTCGGCCGCCTGATCGCGGGACAGCGCTTTCGTTGGAAACAAGTAAAGGGCACGCGCACCGGGGTCTTCCAGTAACGCCTGCAGAATGGGGAGGTTGTAGCAAAGCGTTTTTCCACTCGCTGTTGGCGTAACGACAACGGCGCTCTTTCCGGCAGTGACCACGTCGTAGGCATTACGCTGATGAACGTAGAGCTGCTTGACACCACGGGCTTCGAGCGCTGGCAACAGCCTCGGATCGAGCCCGTCCGGCAGCGGGGCATAGACCGCCTCGGTGGCGGGCAATACGCGATGGGCGACCACGTCGCCGAGGGTAGGCGCGGCGTCGATGACCTCCCGCAGCGCTGCACGGACCTCGGGCCGGCGACGCCGCTCGTCCACATGCGGTTTCGATATCATCGCGTCCGTCCTCCCGGCTCAACCTAGAGGAGGACGCATGAACTGAGCCCTCCCCCATTGAATCACCCTAAGGCACTGAAGGGACAGGCCGCGCGGGCCCGATGATGTGATAGAAGGCGTGAGACGCTAACGCCTCCAACCGCGTTTGAACCCAGGAGTTCGTCCATGAATCGCCGGCGCCGCCTACGGATCCGATCCGAACAACCGGTGACGCTTTCGCCTGAGGAGGTCGAGGGCATGCGCGTGGCCGGCCAGTTTGCCGCCAGCATTTTGGATGAGGTCGAGAAGATGATTGCGCCGGGCCTCAACACCCAGGCCATCGACGATCTGGTTCATGAAATGACCGAGGCCAAGGGCGCCGTGAGCGCGCCGTATCAGTATTGGCCCCCCGGCACGCGCGTTCCGTTTCCGGGTCACTGCTGCACATCCATCAACCACGTCGTGTGCCACGGCATCCCAAGCAAGGACGACGTGCTTCGCGAAGGCGACATTATCAATGTGGATGTTACGCCCCGCTTAGACGGCTTTCACGGCGACACATCACGCACATTCATGGTGGGCTCGGTGGATCCCGAAACACGGCGATTGGTCAAAGACACCTATCGCGCCCTCGTCATTGGCATCGAACAAGTCAAACCCGGCAACACCATCGGCGACATTGGCCACGCCATTCAGACGTTCGCCGAAGAACGCGGCCACGGTGTGGTGCGTCAGTTTGCGGGACACGGCATCGGCAAGGTCTTTCACGGCCCACCCAGCGTGGTGCACTACGGTAATCCCGGCGAGGGCATGGTCATACGACCCGGCATGACCTTCACCATCGAACCCATGATCAACATCGGCGACTGGCGCTGCACCCTCCTCGACGACCACTGGACCGTCGTCACCAGCGACGGCACCCTCAGCGCCCAGTTCGAACACACCATCACCGTCACAGAGACTGGTGTGGAGGTGTTGACGTTGCCCGAGGGCGCCGAACTCTAGCCCTGGTCGCTACCTAACACCTACAAACTTTTCCCATTCTTCTGGGCTATGGCGGGCCTAGGATGGCGCGCATGGATCGACGGAAGGCCCGCATGCTGCGCATTCTCGGAGACGGGGTACGTCCCGTCTGCGACCCGCCGACCGATGGGCCGGTGCTGCGTCAGGTGCACTCGACGTCTATGCCCTCCAGCGAGAATGCCAAGAGTAATCGAGTCGACAGGGACACGGCGGCTTGGGAGCGGGAGCAACGGAAGGACGCGATTCGAAAACGTCTCGCCTACTTCAGTCGGCGCGATGCGCAGCCCAACGGTTCACGCGTATCAATGGACCGTGATGATGAACGATTCCCTGACTTGGCGCCGCCCGCCATGCCAACGACGGATAGATGCCCACCACACTTGACACCCGCGCGCGATGATTTGGGTCAGCGACTTCACGCGGGCGTACGCACGACGCCCTGCGGTGAGTGTTTGCAAACAGAACGCGTCTATTCGCTCAGCGGGATCCACGGAACAACGAGTCTCGCCGATGCCGCAACACTCACACACTTCTTGCAGCCTCGTGAGCGACTCATTACCAATACCCACACCATCGACCTCAACCGCGCCGTGTTTTTGGATACAGAAACCACCGGACTCGTAGGCGGGACGGGCACCGTTGCGTTCATGGTTGGCACGGGTCGCGTAGAAAAGCGTGCACACCTAGGTCATGTATTTGTCGTGCGTCAATATGCAATGCGCGACTATCCCGATGAAGCCGCCATGCTCCATGCATTGCAAGAGGACATCGGCGACGCGCCGCTCATTACATTCAATGGACGCTCCTACGACTGGCCGCTCTTGCAGACCCGCTGGCGCATGCACCGACCGCTTTGGCGTAAGCTGGGACTCGACATGACGCGTGCCATTCCGGCCGGGCGCGCGCATATGGACCTTTTGCTCCATGCAAGGCGACTTTGGTCCAAGACGCTTCACTCGCGTTCGCTCAGCACCCTTGAGCGCCACGTGCTTGGCCTCGATCGCGGCGAAGACTTGTCGGGCGCGGGCATTCCGAATGCGTGGTTTCACTATCTCAAGTCGGGCGATGGCAGCGTCCTCGCACGCGCCTTCGAACACAATGTGATCGACATCGTGAGCATGGTTGCGTTGCTCTGTCATGTAAGTCGCATCGTGGCCAAACCCAAGATTCCCGTGCCGCCGCCGGGCGATCATCTCGGCGCCGCGAAGCTCATGCTTGCATTGGACTTGCCCGATCGGGCGGTGGAATCGCTTGAAACAGGGCTGCACGTAACTTCCGATGAGGCCTCCGGCGGAACGTCGCGAAATGAGGCCCGCCCCCTTCATCGCCTCCTTGCCAAGATTCATCGGCGAGCGGGCAATTTCCAGGCGGCCATCAAGCACTACAAAGCGGCGGCAACCTCGGCCTCCGCCGAAAGCACGGGCGTGCCCATTGAGACCCGTTTGAGGGAGGGCGTGGGGTTGAGGAACGGCAAACGAGATTCGGAGCCACCCTCAACGGCGTCTTCCACTGCCCCTCGCACTGCCTCAAACCAGGCTCCCCCCGGCCACGGACGAATTGAAGCCGGTCGACTCGATATTGATGCGTGCGAGCACGTTGCCAAGCTCTATGAGCATCGTTTTCGCCGCTTTGACGCCGCGCTTGCATGGACCGACCTCGCCCTCGACCACGTTCGCGATGGCACCAGCACACAGCGCGAACTCTTACACCGCGCAGAACGATTACGGCGACGACTGGCTCGCGCCGCGGAGCAGAGTTCGTAGAATCCACGGCATGGCACGATCAAAATCGAAGAACTCGAAACCCATCGCATCCGACACGGCGCGCATTCGCACGCTCATTCCGCCCGGCGGATTTAACAACGAAGTAGGCCATCATCTTGCGGCCCTTGACGTCGGTCTCGATCTTATTCGCGCCTCAGCCGACGGAGCAGGCAATGGAGCGATTCCCCCACTGAAGTCCATCGGTGAGCTCGAGCGTGCCTGGGTACACGAAGCAATTGGCGATGTACCCACACCCGCAGCGCCGGATGATTCAAAGGACGTTGACGCGTGGCTGGGCTGGCTCGACAGCGTGCGCACGGTGACCGTTATGGTGCTACGTTCACTCAGTGAACGCGACTTGGAACGCCTCATAGAGATTGACGGCAAATACGAGATAGACGGCGAAAACGATGCAGCGCCGCGCACCGTAAAACGTGTACTCGCGGAGCTGCTGTTTCGTCAAGGCGTGCTGGCAGGCTCCATCAAATAAGCCGAGCGCGCTCTGCAACGCCGCGTCGCGCAATTGGTTAGTCACTTGCGTTCAGTAGTTAGTCGCTGGCGTTCTACTTACCTACCGGTCGCGCCATGATGCGCTTCTTGATGTCGGCCAGGAGCGCGGCCTCTTCTTTGGTTTCAATCGGCAAGTCGTTCTTCATGGACACGGCAAGTGTCTCGAGACCGCGAATCAGTGTCTCGCGGCTTTGTGCCGGCAAGGCGCGCTGCGTAAAACCTTGCGCGCGCACGAGCGAGGCCAATTTCGTCAATCCATCAGCGCGCGCCTTATTGGCAAGCATGTAGGCCGAGAGTCGCTGCTCGCGTCCGTGGAGGTAATGCACTTCCCGCTCAAGAATCGCCAAACGGTCTTCGGTGGCCATGCGCGCACGAGCGTTGATGTCGCGCTGGGCGTCGGCGAGGGCGAAACCGCCTACGCCGGCAAGGAAGGCCATGGCCAAAGCACCTACAAATGCGCCACGTGAACCCGTCATTGCGACTCCTTCCTCGAACTGCCTACACCTGAGCGCTCGAACAACCTGAATCGGGAGGTAGCCTACCGGGAATCGGCGACCTGCCCTCGATTCCAACCGTGTGCGGGCGAGTTTCGTCGTCTGGAGTTTGAAGCGTGCGCAACTGGCTCGGTCCCCTTCTCGTATTTCTGGTGTTTGGCGGCATTGCCTTGCGGGTTGTGGATGCGCCCAGCGTGGACGTTCTTCGGGACCGCGTGACCAAAGAAATGCGCATGGCAAACCCGGAAGGTGCGCGGGCGGCGGTGAATAACTACCTCGCACGTCGAGATAATGAGACATCACGGAACTTTGCTGCCGACGTTCTGTTTCGGTTGGGTTCGTGGCGCGAAGCGCTGGCACTCAAGTCAAAGGACGCCCAGTTGCATACCGATGCGGCGACGAGTCGCAACGTGGCTCGGCAGGCCTTGGCCGCGCTGGCATGGAACGACTTGGAACGAAAAGATCCAAGTCCGCTGGAACCCGAAGTGATTTGCACGCTTGCGCAAGGGGGTGACGCGTGGGCGGAGAGTCGCCTTTCTGATATCGCGCGCAACGCAGAGTTTACGCGTGTGTTTCCGTTCTTCATGCGCTCCTTCGACGGATTCGCTCCACGCGCCGTCGCCATTCTGAGATGCGGTGCGCAACCACGAACCGAAGAGACGGCGGAGATTGCGGTGGCCGTTGCAAGTGCACTCGACATCTCATCCCCCATGCCGCCCGACGATGCTGATGTGCTGGTCGAGACCATCACAGGCGACACGTGGCGCGAGCGCTCGCCATTCATTTGGTATTACGCCGCGCTGGCCTTTGGACTCACGGGCGACGCGCGCACCGATGAAGTGACCGACGCAGCCCTGCGCAAAATGCCAGACGGTCCCGATCCGCACTTGGATCCAGATCGTGCGCGACTTCGGCTGGCCAAGCACCAACGCGGCTGGCTAAAAACCACAGACGGCGAACAGTGGCGAAGCGCGGAGAAGCCGGATTTACCTTCAGCCGAATGGATCGCGCGTTATGTGTGTCGTGACGTGTTACGGGGCGATGCCGAGGCGAAGGAGCAATACGCCGACTTATGGCGCCAACCCGGACAGGACGTGGAACTGCTGCGGCTCCGACTCGCGGGGCCCTATCTGCTCGCCGCCAAGAAGGACACGGGCCTGCCCGATGAGAACATGTTGCGGGATCTAGACGGGCTGTCCAAAGAAGCGCAGATTTATGCCCAGGCCTGGCGCCTTCGTCGCGGGGATCCGGCGGCGCGCAAGACGTTGTGGACGTGGGTTGAATCCTGGGGCAGCCAAGAGATCGACGTCAACCAGGAGTCGGTCGAGGCAAAGCGCCTGCTCGGCGCGCTGCGCGCGCTCTACCTCTACGACGACATGCCCTCGAACTAGTCCGGGCTAGACCGTGCAAGCGATCCCAAGCAGCGCTCATTCGGCCATAAGCACTTTCGGGGTGGGACTGTCGCCGGGAGTGGGCAGAATCGCGCGTCTACGGGAACCCAGTCACCCCTCAATGAGGCCTCTCATGCGTACCAAGACTCCACCGAGTGCTGTCAACATCCCCAGTGGCGTGAGCGCCGCCCAGAGTTATGGCGTAGACACCTTTAGCCTTGGGGAAATGCAAAAACGTCTTCCGCGCGCGACCTATGAGGCCATTCAAGCCACCATTCGATCCGGTGAACCGCTCGATACGAGTTATGCCGACGCGATTGCCGACGCCATGCGCGAATGGGCCGTGGAGCGCGGCGCCACACACTTTACGCATTGGTTTCAACCACTTACGGGTGCTACGGCGGAAAAGCATGACGCGTTTCTTTCGCTATCGGGCGGCCGCGCGCTGGAACGCTTTACCGGCAGCCAGTTGATTCAGGCCGAACCCGATGCGTCCTCATTTCCAAGTGGTGGTATTCGCAGCACCTTTGAAGCGCGGGGCTACACGGCCTGGGATCCCACCTCGCCAGCCTTTTTGGTCTACAACGATCTCGGCGCCACGCTCACCATTCCTTCTGTCTTCGTTTCCTACACGGGCGAAGCGCTCGATCAAAAGACACCTATGTTGCGTTCCATGCGCGAACTCAGTCGCGCGGCCACGCGTGTGCTCACCCAAATGGGTCGTAAAGTCGAGAGCGTCGTCAGCACGCTTGGATGGGAACAAGAGTACTTCTTGATCCAGCGCGAATTCTTCGACGGTCGCCCCGACTTGGAAGTGTCGGGTCGCACGGTACTTGGCAACAGCCCGCCAAAGGGCCAGCAGTTGGAAGATAACTACTTTGGCTCCGTGGACGACACCGCACTCACCTTTATGGGCGAAGTCGAGTCCATGGCGTGGAAACTCGGCATTCCGCTAAAGACACGCCACAACGAAGTTGCGCCGCACCAGTACGAAGCTGCGCCCATCTACCAAGCACTCAACGTGGCCGCCGACCAGAACCAACTCCTGATGGAAATCATGCGTCGCGTGGCGCGGCGACAGGACTTGGCGGTGCTCTTTCACGAGAAGCCGTTTGCGGGTGTCAACGGTTCGGGCAAGCACAACAACTGGTCGCTCGAAGACAGTACGGGCCGCAATCTTCTCGATCCGGGCACCAGCCCCCACCAAAACATCGAATTCTTGTTCTTCCTCACGGCTGTCGTGCGAGCGGTTCACAAACGCGCCGACCTCTTGCGCGCCTGCATTGCGAGCGTGGGCAACGATCATCGCTTGGGCGCCAACGAGGCTCCACCTGCCATCATTAGCATTTTCCTCGGCTCCCGCATCAACGACATTATGGAGCTGCTGTTGGCCGGCAAAGAGGCTCCAGAAGAAGTTGAGGATTTCGTCAAGACCGGTCTCGCGGTACTCCCTGATGTCCGCAAAGACAACACCGACCGCAACCGCACCTCACCGTTTGCATTCACGGGCAACAAGTTCGAATTCCGTGCCGTGGGCTCCAATCAAAGCAATGCCATGCCCATGACCATTCTCAACTTGGCCGTGACCGAGGCCCTCGATCACATGAGTGGCCTGCTTGAGAAGCATCTCGCAAACGGCGAAGAGCTGACGCCCGCGGTTCTTGCCGTCGTGCACCAGGTCTATGCCGAGTCCAAGGCGATCGTCTTCAATGGCAACAACTACGGCGACGAATGGGTCAAGGAAGCCGCCGACCGCGGCCTCGCCAACGAACCCACCACCCCCGGCGCCCTCAAGGCCTACGCCAACGCCGACAACCAAGCACTCTTCGCAAAGTACAACGTCTTGCAACCCCGCGAGGTCCACGCGCGTTACACCATCTGCCTCGAACGCTACAACCGCATGCTCGAAATCGAAGCCGTGCAAATGCTCCGCATGGTCAAGACCGGCGCCTTGCCTGCCGCCTATCACCAACAGGCGGTCATGGCGAACGCCTATGACAAGGTCAAGGAGTGCGGCATCGAAGTCACCGACGACCAGAAGTCGGAACTCGCGGCCTACACCAAACTGATCGGCGAGACGATTCAAGCCCTCAACGGCCTGCGTGCAGCACTTCGCAACGCACCGGACCATGACGACGAACCCGCATTCGCCGAGCACGGCGCCAGCGTGATTGTCCCAGCCATGGATGCACTACGGACGTGTACGGATACGCTGGAGCGGCGTACGGATGAGGACCTGTGGCCGTATCCGAACTATCACGCCATGTTGTTTCAGTAGAACCGTTCAAACAACCAACCCACCTACCCGAAGCTGAATCTGAATCCTTCGCCGGATCTGTTTCTTTGATGGACAAGGAACTTCACCAAATCAGTCGCGATTCGGGGTTCCACCCAATGGCGTCCCACTTCACGATTGAATTTCCGAAAAGAACACGCTCAGCCCGCGCCCATGCACGTGCGTTAGCAATCAGTGTTCAGATCTCGCACTCCTTAGAGTCGCAAAGCCCAACCTCAAAGATACAGGTCAGGAAACAGATTGAGATTCAGCTTCGGAAAAGGGAGCCCATTGGCAAGCTCGATCGGGTGCCTAACTCCGCGAAGCATCCCTCAAGCGATGAACCTTCCTCACGGAAAGCCGCGTCATCGAGTGCTTCTGGCCCTTGTTGTTGCGGCCCTTTTTGGTCTTGCCACGCTTGCTGCCACCGCGGGTGTTTTTCTGAGGCTTGGGCACGGTGGTCTCCTAGGGGCTCGGCACGTCCCCCATCGGGACGCGCGCGCGGCTGGCGAACGCGAGACTGTACGAGATGAGGTGCTCAACCCACGCGAATTTTCATAGGTCCATGCCCCCCAGATTAAATCGCCGAATGCGTGGTCCGATATGGCAAGGTCGGGCGATGAGGACCTCTGCCCGTCAGTTTCGCTGGCTCTCTCGCGCGCGAGCCAGCGCCCTCCTCGTGTCGCTGGCGATTGCACTCCCGGGGTGCGTTAGTCCGAAACGTTGTTGCTGCCAGCCACATAGAAACGTCGTTGCTTCCCCTGCGACCCCGGTCGCGGGCCCAACATGGACCTACGATGCACCCGCGATCTGCGCGCCGATGGCGAGCGCGATCCCAGTTCCCCCCATTGCCTATTTGTCCCCGATCGTTACCTACCCCATGTCGCAAACTTCTCCCACGCTCCGACACCCCCACGCGCCGCCTCACGGTCTGTTCTACGGATCGGACGGACGCATCGCAACATTGCACGACGTATTGCTCGACGCCTCGGGGGCCGACCTCGTTGCCTTTGGTGAGCTACATGGTCACGACGTGGGTGCCGCCTATCAATACGACTTGCTTGACGCGCTCTATCGCACAGGGCGACCTCTCGCTCTTGCCATGGAGTTCTTTGAACGCGATACACAGGCCGTACTCGACCAGTATTTGCGCGGTGAAATCGACGTCCTGGAACTCAAGAAACGCGCGCGGCAAGGCGCGGCCTACGATCGTACGCATGGTCCATTGATCGACTATTGCAAGCAGCGCGGCATTCCCGTGATCGCTGCCAATGCCCCGCGTCGCTTAGTAACCGGCTATCGCAAGTCCGGTCTTAGCTACAACGAATACCTCGCCTCGCTCAGCGATGAAGATCGCGGTTGGCTTCCACGCTCAACCACGACACCCAACGACGCCTATCGCGATCGATTCGTTTCATTCATGGGGGAAGAACGCGGCGCGGCCATTTTCAAATCGCAGGCACTCTGGGACGACGCGATGGCGGAAGCCGTTACCGACTTCAAGAACGAACACCCCAATCACCGCGTGCTACTCATCGTCGGTGGATTCCACGTCACGGGCGGACTCGGCACGCTCACCAAGTACAAGCAACGCCGCACAAGCGACTCGATACTCACGGTGCTGATGGACCACGCCAGCGACAAAGCCAAGCCACCAGCTTGGAATCCTGATGCCAAGGACACCGCGGAATACCTCCTCATGGTTCACCCCCAGCCCCGCCCCAAACCCAAAGGCACACCCAAGGCCGACAAGCCCGCCCACTAGCGCGTATCCCCGCAGTCCCGCGACGCCCGCACAGTTCGTCCTTGACGACCTCCTCCACCGCTCGTACCGTTTCGCCCCTCCACAAACATCGTGCCGACGTAGCTCAGCTGGTTAGAGCACAGGCTTCATAAGCCTGGGGTCGCTGGTTCAAGTCCAGCCGTCGGTACCACGACCGAACAGTTGCCGTTTCGAACGGCGTACTGCACGTTGGATGCTCGGCCCTGCACCACGTGAATCGGGCTTGCGTAGAAGACTACGCGGCGCCTCCTCACGCGGCACATTGCCTTCGCCCCAACGCGCCGGTTGCGAGCGGGCGGTTTACGGAGACTGTGGCTTGAGAACTTGCTTGATTGGTAAAATCTCAGGAGGGCGATATCGAACGTCCAAGCGACTTTATGAGGCTGCAGATCAAACGCGCTACTGAAAGCTCGGCATACGCGCGCCATAGATATCGTTGATTGCGCTTAGATCTATCGCGTTGGTGATCTTTGAAGTTGCCCGCGTTAGCGAAGACGAAGGCCGCTGACACCATGGGCGTACTTGGACGCGCCAAAGACGGCTTGACCGGCCCGCGTACTCTGGATTCGATCGATGAGCTTGTGTGCCCTTGCCCTGCTGGGAATCACGATAGCCTAGCGAACGCACTGCGGCGTTCACAAAGACGCGCCTTAAAATGGTCTCCAGGCGAGGCGGATGTCGGATAGAAGTACCACATGCTGGAATTTGACGTGACCCGTCCTCCCTCAAGAACCTACAGGACTTAATCGCCCTGTTCCCGATCGAACGGCAAGCGGAGCCGGATGCTTTGCTTAGTGGGGAGTTGGGGAAAGATCACACGGTGGGAACCAATGAACAAGTTCAGTAGCATCGTCTTCGGCGAGATTCCTCAACCACAGAGCATGAGGGAGCTGTTGTCGCTGGTCGCTGATTTCGTGCCAGAGGAGCGATCAAGAGTTCGTATTTGGAGAGGTCAGGGCGATGTCTCCTGGCCGGTACACAGCACGGCTTACCGGCGGATAGCGAGGGAACGAAACTCCGTAAACGAACGTTCAGTACAACAATACGAACAGCAACTGTTATCCGAGGCAACTCACAGGGGATATCGATTCGAGCCAAGCACAGGCAGGCGACTCAGCGACTTTGAACTACTCGCACTACTGCGGCATTATGGCGCTGCTACAAGATTCGTGGATGGAAGTCAGAGCGCACTCGTAGCTCTTTGGTTCGCGGCAATCGACATGCCAGAACGCGTAGGCGCACTGATTGGGGTGCACAGTTCATGGGTTGGCGGGCACGAAGGCGGATTCTGGACTCTGGCTGACCCATACGATAAGCAAATGAAGTACTTCGAAAGGCAGGATCACGGGTATCCACAAACGGTTGAACCACCAAATGTCACACCGAGGGCTGCTGCCCAACACTCGCAATTCTTGTTTAGTCCTGTCTCGATGAACCCGAGAGGCAGCTTAGCACTGCCAGACAAGGATGGCGCCACGCTCGTAGTCGCTATCACGCCGGAGCTAAAGAAGGCCGCGATCGACGACCTTGAGGCTCTGTACAGCATTCGCAGCACGACCCTCTTTCCAGACTTACCTGGATTCGCAATGTCTCATGGTCCAGACAAGAGCAGGAGAGAGTTCATGAGATGGGCTTAGAAATTCTCGGCCCAACGATGGGGCCAGGTGGAAGATCAGGCGGCTTAGATCAACTAGCAACCCACGCCCGGAGTCCGCCAAGTTTCGATGAACCGACTACAGTCCAAGCCTCCTACTCGGCCGAGCAAACCTGCAGATGAAAGAAATTTGCTCCAGCCACGGTGAACTCACCTGCGGCATTCTGATCAAACACGGATAGATAGCAACGAGAGCCTGCAACCAAAGTGCTTGCAGGTATGGAGGCTTGCAGGGTTGTCGAATTTACGTATGTCGTGCTTAGCATGACTTGTTCGTCGTCAGGGTCTCGCATCCATACGCGCGAGTCAGCACTAAAGCCATGACCTGCAATGACCAGGGTCTCGGCGACGCCCTCTTCGACCTGTGAAGGTGACACGGCAAGAATAGTAGGACCTTCCGGCCATACGATTCGGACTGAACGGTTGCTTGCACCTGACTTCTTGAGCGCTATTCGATCCCCCTTCGTTAGAGAACTGGAAAGCGAAATCGTTCCCTTCAGCGAAGCGGGCATCGTCACAGATCCAAGGAGCGTGTCTTCCTGACCCTGTGCGTCTAGACTCCATGCCTCTACCACGTCGCCGGTCGCTCCACCCCCGAACGTGTAGTTAACTCTTAGGCTTAAGACTCCGGCCTGCGGCGGGATGCCTAACCGGGGAGGCGCGTCACTCTGATCGTGAATCGTCTCTTGATCCGCTAGGCCATCGAGGTCAGTGTCCGCGTACTCACGAAAGGTGACGGGCGCGTGGAAAGACACCTCATTGGGGGATTCAATCTGAAAAACTTGCACAGTTGGTACAGATCCATCACCTCCGTAAACTGCTCGCGCGTCAAGCAGATAAGCGAAGTCTTGTGATCGGACGATGGGCGAGCTATCCCATGAATCCTCCCATCCATCCTGGTCTGTATCTTCGAATACGAACACGTCCTGACAACGCCGATCCAGAAGATACAGCGTGCCGTCGCGCCCCGCCGAAATCGACGTCACATAGGACTTTCTCGTGCCAGAATCTGCCAAGCTTGTCACGGTACTAGCGTCGGGGAGCCAGTCGCCATCCGTGTCATGGACTCGATAAATCGTACACTGCTCAGTCGTACGATCTACTACCGACAATAGCACGTAGAGTATACCGTTCACCTTGCGCGGGCGTGCAGCCAATATAGCGCTATTCGCAAAGTTGATACTCGAGCTATTGCCTTGATAGAAGAACTTGGCCTCCGAGCTGCTGGGCGCGATGCGCAAAATCGAACGTGTAAAGAGCACTTCCGTCAGCAGGACTTCAGGGATAGTAGTCAGTACGACGGGCGAGTTGTTGGCAACCGGCGGCAGGGAAGGAGAGCCGTCACTCAGTACTGACCGGTCTCCACCGCAACCACTCAGCAAAACGAAACATGCTAGAAACGAGAGCTTCCTGACATCCATGACTTGATTCCAATGGTGTTGAACTCGCTTAGCCATGGTGACCTCCCTAGGCATTATGGTCCCGTATAGAGGTGTCCACCAGGGATGAGTAAGTTCAGCAGCATGCTCCCCGAACTTGATCGAACTCGCGTGTTCTTGAGCATCTGGCACAGTAGGATAAATGAACATGAGTCGACCGCTTCTGCTCCTGCTAACACTCACCGCCGCCAGTTGGCTTTGCTTGATGCTGTTCCAGGTTGACGACGGCAATCCTCTACACCCTGCGCCAGTTGAACCCGTGCGTGATCAAACTCATGCCACTCTCGGGCAAGAACAAGTTCTTGTGACCGCGCCGCAATTGAAGCCGTCACTTCGGAAAGATGTTGGCGGATCCAGTGGATTCACTACCCGCCGTTGGCGTATGGGGCAGAGTGATTCGTCGACGAAGATCGCAGTGGGCGGCTACTTCAGAGGCAAACTTCCCAAGGCCCCGCGATACGTGATCAGGAATATCAAGGAACTCGTGTATTGGCTCAAGCTCAATGACGCGCAGCGGGAAAGGGCAACGCGAATACTTGCTGAAGCTCGCGAGGCGTTGGAATCGTTGGAGCTGGTGGAGAATCGAGATGGAGTGAGCATGCGACTGCTGACGCGCTGGGCGACGGAAGAGTGGGTGCGAGTAGGAGTAGAGGCTAGGTCGGATGCTGGTGCTTGGCACGAGGGCTTATTCACCAAGTCGTCAGAGCTGAACAAGATTCATCGTGAAACGCGAGCCTTTGAGAACGAAGCGATTCCGAGCATGGGAGAGTCGTTTATCGGTGCAACTACGCGCGTACGGCGCAAGGCGCATGAAAAGATCGCCGACTTACTTTCGCCCGAGCAGAAGACGTCTTGGCTCAATGCGGTTACTGTAGATTCGCTTCCGTGGGCATACGGACTTACCAATCTGTCGGGGCTCTCCCCAATGGGCGATGAACGCAGATCGCTCGATGACATTCTTGCTGGCTTCCGTGCCGAGATCGAGGAGATGCGTCAAGAGACTAACAAGTTCGCGGAACTCGCACGAGCACAGCTTCGAGATGACGTTCACGAAGCCCAATAACTAAGTCCGCTGCAAGTCTGCTGGATCGAAACACATCGGGAAGTTGGATGTTTCTGGATCCCTGCGCGGGCAATCGGTGCGATGCATTGGGCAATCTGCTTGGAATCATCGTTGGTAAAGGGCTACGCTACGGGCGTTGCGCCGGCAAAACGGGCACAGCGACGAGGAGAAGTCATGCCACGACGGAATTCTGGTGACGGGAAGAGGCCGGTACGTCGGTCGAGTGCAGGACGGTCGCGTAGAGCCGCGCCTCGGTCATCACGGGGAGATCGCGCTTCTACAAGCCACAGGGCCTCGAGTCGCGGTACGTCGGGGCGAGGGACGAGTGAAGGTCGTAGCGCGGCAGGAAGGCGCGCAGCGCCGCGCGTCGCTAGAAGGCGGTCAAAACTCAATCGGGACGTAGTGCACCCAAAGCTACCCATCTTCCGTTACATCGGTGCCGCACTTGTGATCATTGGTGCGTTCCTTCCCTGGATTAGCATTGGTGTATTTACGATTGCTGGATTTGTATTTTGGCACGGCAAAGTTGCTGGTGCTGCCGCCGGGCTGGCGATTCTCACTACGGCGATCATGCACGGTTCGCCTCGGCGCGATGCAATCAAAACGGCGCGCACGTTCGCAGTCGCGGCAGGCGTCGTCGCACTGTTCCTCTGTCTCTACGCCCTAAAGCAAGTAACGGACGCCGGCAGTTTAGCGGCGATCAGATTCGCTGAGCATAGCGATGGTGAATTATCTCCTTTGGGTATCGATCGCGATTCTGGTGCCTGGGGTCTCGTTGGCATCGGCCTCTACATTTCGCTTGCGGGCTGCGCCATGTTGACCCTTGCCGCGCTTGTCGAGCCGGTCATTAGGAAGACTGACTCGCATGATCGCCGTGATCGCTCTCGCGATGATTATGACGACTACGACGATGAGTAGCGACGATGTGTCACCACACGGCAGACGAGAGTCGGAAGCGCTAGACTCAGCCCCACACCCACGAGCGAATCAAGGCAGTCGCAGAGTTCACGCGCCGGTTCGCCGATCGCGCCTCATCCGACCGGAACCGACACCGAAGTGGCGTTACATTGGCGGATTCTTGGTTGTAGCGGGATGCTTTCTTCCGTGGGTGAGTATCGGGACATCGTCGTCGAAGATCGGATTGAACTTTCTTGAAGGCTTTCTTTGTCTAGCAGCTGCAGGCTCTGCGCTGCTTCTTACGCTCTCGGCCGATCGCTCGCGCCGCATCGATGCGATGAAGAACTCACGTTTCGTTTCCATCGGGGCGGGCCTGGTCTGCATCGTGGCACCACTCGTTGCCATTCCTCGCTTGAAGGCGTTGGGCAAAGAGGTGACGGATCTGGTGAATGAGTTACGGCGCGCGTTACCCGACCTCACAACGGAGTCACCAATCGCTCAACTTGAAGCCGAGATTCGATTCGGCCTGTATCTCACGATTGCCGGCGGCGTAATGTTGTTACTTGCAGCGATTTTTGAGCCGGTAATCCCGCGTCAAGAAGATCGGGCGCGCTGACTCGAACGTACGTACCAATTTGAAGAGACACGCCCCCAGAGCGGGAGCGTGTCTGGACTACGCTTGCTTTACGACAAGTCGAACTACGGGCGCAACCAGCATCCAGAGAACGTTGTGTATCGTCCATTGACATTGGACGCCCACAGTTCTACGCTGGTTCCGAATGTTACCTCGGGCCAAACGATCTCTCCTGCCGTAAGGCGAACAACAATCGTCGTGCTTGCGGACGTCTCATCAGCATCTACGTCGGGATGATAATCCCACACCGCCGCAAGATTCGACCCGCCGCTCTTCTTGATCGCAATAGCACCTGAACTTATGAAGTTTGTCGAGAACGTAAGCAGATAGAGCCCCGAACGTTGGACAGTATAGCTTCCGTTAGCAGGATTGTAGCCGTTGCCCCCTTCATCGAGTGTTTCTTGGTTACAGATAACGTTGTCACCAACATTGTGAAGCCCCAACGAGTTGGCGTATGCGGAGAAGGCCGGGGCGCCGTCATGTGAGTCTAGTCGCGCATCGTTGTCATTGATCGCCGCCGCATGGGCAGCAAAGTTGGCGTTGACTTGAGAGGCCACCGCCATGGTGCCTCCCACAAACGTGTTGGGCGTGGCCACGCTACTTGCGTACGTCACGCCAATGCCCACAAGGGCGAGAGGGACGACCAGCATGCCGAGAATAAACTTGTTGTTGGACTTCATCGTAATCTCCTGAATTCTGAGTTTCTTAGTGACTTGATTGATTTGGAATGGGGTTGATTGATTGAACGCGACTCGGGCTAACCCCAGTCGTCCTGATCCCAGATCAGTTGGTCCCAGTTGGCGCCGTTGCCGCCGCCCCCACCACCGTTTCCGCCGCCGCCACCACCGCCACTGCACCCGGCACATGCAATGGCGAAGACAGCAAGCAAAGCTGCTAAGAACCGCTTCATGGAAGGTCTCCTGTTTGTGGATTCATTGGGGGACGCCCCCTGGCTGCGGAAGTTGCCACCAAAATTCAAAATTCTGTGCGAGAGCCCAGTTTTCTAACTTCTTGGCCCAAAAATGAAGTCGGCACGCCCCATGGTGGAGGCGTGCCGAAAGCGCGATTCAGCGTCGCTTCGACGAATGAGCTACGGTCGCAACCAGTGACCCGAGAAGCTCGTGAACTTTCGGTCACCGTTGGATCCGAACAATTCTACCGATGAGCCTTCGACTACCGGGCGCACCTCATCGCCGGCGGCGAGCCGCACGATGACGGTGATGGAGCACGAGGTGTCCCCATCTTCGAGCTCCCAAACGGATCCAATGGAGTCGATGGTGTTCTTCTTAAGCGTTATCACACCGTTCTCCATCATATTCGTGTGAAACGAGAACTTGTAGATCCCGCTACGAGGTGCCTTGTAGCGACCCAACGTAGGACTGTACCCCGCACCGGCAACAGTTATTCCGCCAGTCGGAAATTCGTCCAGTTCCTCGTTGTCGCAGACAACTACATCGCCCACCGCGAACACGGTGGGAGTGACCGACATGGTTGCATGAAACGCAGGCGCACTCATGAGTCCTCTCAGATCACTATCGTTGCCATTGATAGCCGCTGCATGCGCAGCGAAGTTGGCGTTGACCTCAGAGGCCACCGCCATAGTTCCGCCCACAAACGTGTTGGGCGTCGTTACGCTACTCGCGTACGTTAAACCAATGCCCACGAGGGCGAGGGGGACTACCATCATGCCGAGAATAAATTTCTTGTTGGGTTTCATCATTAGCTCCTGAATTCGAGAATTCTTAGTACATGGTTGATTTGGAAACGGGAATGTGGATTTCGAATGACTCGGACTAACCCCAGTCGTCCTGGTCCCAGACTAGCTGGTCCCAGTTGGCGCCGTTTCCGCCGCCACCACCACCGTTTCCGCTGCCGCCACCACCGCCACTGCACCCGGCACATGCAAAGGCGAAGACAGCAAGCAAAGCTGCTAAGAACTGTTTCATGGATGTCTCCTTTTTGGGGATTCACACGGAGACGGCTGCCAAGGCGAGAAGTTGTCGATTTGATTCAGAATTCGATGTGAGCCCAGTTGCATGGGCTCAAATTGGCGATCCTCATGTGTTCAGTACTCGCCTTGGAGCCATGAATCACGTGCTAGAATCGTTAATTGATGAGCGACAGAGAGCCAAACAATCCGCGTAGGCCGAGGATCAACATGATTGCTCCCTCACGCAGTAAGAGGGATCCGGGTTTGCTCATTCGTCGCCACGATGTCGAGTTCCAAATCCGTGATCGATTTCAGACAATCATGATGGGTTTGTATGCCGCACCATTCGTTGCGCTCGCGATAACTCTCGATAGGCGATTCGCAAACGTTCTGCTACTTATTGGCATGTTCACGTGGGCGCACATAGGGGAGCGCAGGAGACTCGAAGAGCTGCGACAGACCGATGCGCGTTTAGCAAGGCTCCAAGCATCAAAGACGCGACGACAACAGCGTAAACTACGGGCGAAATACATGGGAACCTGCACTCGTTCGGATTCGTCATAGCACCATTCGCGCCCCATCAGGGGACCGACCCGTCACCCTGTTCAGGATCTATCCATGCGCCTCGTCCGAACCAGTCTCAATTTGCCGTCCAATGCGCCACGAGCGCATTCACGTGGCGGTAGTTCAGAAGGCGGTATGGTTCGCGCGCAAGATGAC
This sequence comes from Planctomycetota bacterium, assembly GCA_965222115.1. Lineage (GTDB taxonomy): Bacteria > Planctomycetota > PLA2 > PLA2 > JAEUHO01 > CBDCTJ01. Next base: position 32,066 of record CBDCTJ010000005.1, read on the forward strand.
CTGTATGCCGGAGCGGCAAGCTAGCGCACCCTGCGCCTCACGCACGCGTAACCGCTGAACGGGAATCCACGCCCGGATTCCTCACACGTCGTCGCTCGATCGCCGTAGCGCGCCGCGACTGACGTCTCTCCATCGCACGCCCTTCGCTGTCTGGCCGTGCATCCACTTGAAGCCATGAACGCCATGGTCGTAGGAGCGGTACATCCATCCGCGACCGTCAACAGAGATCAAAGGGATTTCTGCGATGACCAGAGTCAAGACCAGGAACGCGAGAAACAAGAAAACACGAGTTCGCAAGAAGAAGACCAAGAAGCTCGACGCTCGACTTCGATTTCATCTCTATCAGATGGGGATGCAGTCCGTCGGCGCGTATCTAGGGTGGTGCCGCCTGCATGGATTCAAGATCGGTTTCGCCAAGAGCGATCGCGATCTTGAGCGAGAACTCGATGCGCATCGACGCCAGACGGCAATGAACGCCATGCGAGAAGCGCGGCGACGCCGGGATCCGATCGATGTGATCTTGCGCGTGATTCGTGGCGAGTATCGCGCCGCAACCATTGCCAACCGCAATCTACAGTACGTGGCCGCTCAGTTTGAATTTGCCGGCGTCACGAGCAAGCACCGAAAGGAGATTGCGTCGCTGGTAGAGGTGGTTGGCCGACGTTCACGCATCTTGCTCGAATCGATGCGCAGCGACGTTGAGACGTTTCATTACGTGAATGGTGTCGTGAAACTGTTGGAAGCGCGCCCCCACTGGGTACGCCCGGTGGAGACGTTTCGCCCGCGATCGCGCAATCGCCAGCGACAGTTTGCGCAGCTTGCGCGTCACCTACTTGCGCACTACCACGTACCCGCCTTCTTGGATATGGCATGGCTGCGTCAGGATGACACCGGCCACCGAGGACGCGAGTGGTTCCGCCACGTGGGGCAAGGACACAATATTCGAACGGCGCGCGTGCCCATCGACATGACGAAGCGGCTCGCCCACGTTTGGATGCAGGTCCCCCACAATGTTTCGATCGAAGACACGTTTCGTTTTGCGCAGGTGCGCGAACTGGGAGGCAAGAATCGTCTCGCGCGAGCCGTCGTCGCATCGAACATGTGCGACTGCCGAGAGCATCAACTGTTCTGGTTGTCGGTGATTCGCTTCTTTGTGCGAAACGACGAACTTCCACTCGATGAGGTACCTCGTATCGCGACGTACCTCGAGGCGATGAAATTTGAGACGGTGGACTGGGTTCACCCTGACGGTCGCATCGAAGTGTGCCCGCCTCCGAAGCCGCAGTTGTCTATGCGTGGTCGTAAACTGGAAACCCTGTTGCGCGATGTCGATCGCTGGCACCGCACGCCCCTCAAGGACGGGGGAGATCGTCAGTGGCCGGCCTGCGGCATCGCTGGGCATGAAGAGATTCAGGTCCTCGATGCGCATCCAGCGACGTGGCGCATTCAAGAGTTGCGTAGCCGTTGGTCCTTGGTCAAAGAAGGTCAAGCCATGCGCCATTGCGTGGCGTCGTATGACGATGGTTGCGAGCGCGGCCGCTACTCGATCTGGTCGGTGACTCGTGAACGGCGCGGCAAAACGAAGCGTATGCAGACGGTTCAAGTGAACAAGGCGCGGCGCATTGTGGAGTGTCGTGGTCGTTTGAACGCGGATCCGAACGAGACGGTCAAGGCCGTCATCGGTCGCTGGGCAGCCCGCGAAGGGCTTGAGCTTGGCGTGCTGTCCTGACAGAGTGTGTGGCTTGCACTGAAACGTTGGAGCACGCATGAGCGACGCCCTGCCGAATATTACCTCCCTGTGGAACTTTCAAGATCCGGCAGCGTCCGAGCGCAGCTTTCGTGAGCTGCTCACCAAAGCACGTGACGCGGATGATACCGACTATACCGTGCAAGTATTGACGCAGCTTGCCCGCAGCCGCGGCTTGCAGCGCGAGTTTGACGACGCACACAAGATTCTTGACGAAGCGGCGTCGGCCCTCGACGACACCTGTCGCGTGGGCCGACTGCGCCTTTCGCTCGAACGCGGTCGCACGTTTAACTCCTCGGGCAAGAAGAAGGAAGCCTTCACGCAATTTCTGCGCGCCTTCGTTCAAGGCCATCGCATGGGGGAAGAAAATCTCACAGTCGATGCCGTGCACATGCTCGCCATTGTGGCGGAGGGCGATGAGTCGGTGCTGTGGAACGAACTCGCCATCGATCTCGCCGAACGCGCGAACGATTCGAACGCCAAGCGCTGGTTGGGCGCGCTTTACAACAACATTGGATGGTCCTACCACGATCGCGATGACTTTGAAGACGCTCTCGACGCGTGGACAAAAGCCGAGGCGTGGCACATGGAACACGGAAAGATCCACACGCAACGCATCGCCAAATGGGCGGTGGGTCGCGGCCTGCGCTCCTTAGGTCGTCATGATGAAGCGCTCGCCAAGCAACGTGCATTGCTCGAAGAATACGAATCCACTGGAGATGAAGAAGCGGGCTTCACGCGCGAAGAAATCGCCGAAAACCTGCTTGCGCTGGGTAAGGGCGAAGAAGCCAAGCCGTTTTTTACTGGTGCCTACGAGCGACTGAAGGACAACAAGTGGGTGGCTAACGATGAACCCGAGCGTCTGGAACGGTTGCGCAAGCTCGGGGGTCGCTAGTACGCCCTAAAAGAGGAAAACTAGAAGGGGTGTTACCTTTCTCGTGCTCGCGCGACGTAGGGGTATGAGAACCCAAGCCCCCCCACGTGTGCGAGGACGAGCTCTCTGCTTAGTTCTACTCCTCGCCTTTGTTCCGTCTCCTCCCGATTCCTCCTGGGCCTGCCCTGGCAATCCCCCACCCGGCATCCCCATTACCGATCAAGGTGCGGGCGCACTCGGCGTATGCCTGTGCAAACTCATTGATTGTGCTGAAGGTATCCTTCCCGCAGATATGGTCCAAGCGGCGAAAGACGCCAAAGCCGCAGGCTGCGTCCGTATAGGCGACACGGCAGACATCGCCGAGGCGATCCGCCTCGATCGCGTTCAAGAGTGCATTAACGACCAAATAAAGAAATCGATGGACACAACGGCCTATCTAGCGCTCGTCGCGAAGTGCGAGAAAGAGACCAAGGCGCCCAACGCGACCGGCACTGTTGCAGTCGCCGCGCATACGAGCCTCTGCATCATGTTCAACAAGGACAAGATCAAGCATCCCGATCCCACAAAGCCCCCGGGAACCAAGAAGGGAATTGTCTTCGAAGAGATTATCCACATCGCCAATGACCACGTCCCGCAGCACATCATCCCCTCGCCGCAAGGTAGTAGTGCAGATGTTTATAACGTGCGGGCAATGCGAGAACATTACAAGGAAATCCGCGCCGCGAGCAGACTGATCGCCGTGTGGAAGAAATACTTCCCCAAGCAAATCGTTCATCTACAGACATTGTTTGCTAACTTAGACCACCATGTGGACTATTTTTGCAAGGTATTCGACGCCTTGAACTGGAGCAATGGCAGCGGCGTCTCGTCGTCGGACAGCGCGCTCCTAGCCGACATGAATCGCTACCTGGCCTGCAAGCACAGCGCATGGTGCGAGCTGCTCGACGCCATTGATCAAGGGGACTATCACGCAAAGTCCCCAAATGGTAGAATGCCGCATCAAACCGGCTACAATCCCGAACCGCGCTCTGGCGACGCAATTGACAAGGCACTGTGGGTCAAGAAGATGGAGGGACTAGGCTATGATGTTCAATAATGTTACGAGCAAAAACACCGAACCCATGAAACGATGCAATCGAAACGGCATACACACGATGATCGCCGTTGCCGCCACAATCCTCCTTGCGGCGTGTGGGCGAACAGAAGCAAGCGAGAAGCAACAAACGTTGAATAATTCAAGCCCTGTGGTGAATACCATCGTGCCCAATACCTCATCAGACGTCAGTTTCGGCGATGGATTTTGCCACGCGAAGGCAGGTCGAAAACACGTCGCCATCGATTCTCACAAATTGAAGTACGGCATTGGCTCGTTTTTTCCGGGTGGCACGGTCATGGGCGTTGGGATCGCGCGGAAAGATGGGAAGGAGTACCTACTCGTTGCCACACGTGCCAACGCAACGAGCGGGTGCACCATTAGGTGCTATTACGACAAGAACGGCGACGACGTGCCGGACGCCTCCACGGGGCGCACGCTCGTTTCGACTGGAAGTCAACCCTGCTACATCACGTCTATGGATGTAAACGACGACTTCTCGAAGTTGTTCATGCTTGATCGACGTTGTCAAGACGTGTTGTACGCCACGGATACGGATGGAAACGGCTGGCCGGACACCATGGCGACATCGCCGTGCGCACGCTCCGCCGACTTCCCTAACTTAAAGCGCGCTGGCTTCATTCGCGCCTCCGGAACCAAGGATGTTGATCTTGAGTGCCTGCCCGTGTCCGATCACGCCCGCAACCGCCTCCGTCGTGTTGACCCCCTTTGTCGAATCGAACTTCGAGGCGGCGTGGCCACGGATGTGACGCCACCCCGACGCCCTTACTGGTCCGTGAGCATCAATTGGCCGGTGATTGAAGGCGACACCGAGGTCTTTGTGAGTGGCGGCTGCGCGGAAGAAGGCACAGAGGTCGAAATTTGGACGTTGGACGGCGGGGGGAACCTCCTCACGCGACTTGGCACGGCCCCTATGCCCACCGACGGGTCGAAGGTTGTCGTCCCCCTCCGTGCAGCGCTCACGCGAGGTACACGGCTCCGCGCCAAGTACAAGCAACGGCGCCGACCCATCGGTGAGATGATCGTGAAGGCAGATGTACCGCATGTGATGCGGTTTAAGCCCAGTCGCATAAAGAGAACGACGTCTGAAACCACCGTGCAGGTGTTCGGAAGGGCGTTTACACCTTCGACGCAGATCCAAATGCGAAAGTCGGGCAAAAATAAGCCCTGGACAAACGTGCCGTCGGCCTACCTATCCGATGGTGAGATGTCATTTACGTTACCGCCTATGGCCGACGAAGCCTGGGTGTTTATCCGTGCCATCAAACCCGGTCAAGACGTTGTAGCCGACAAGCCCACATCCCAGTGGCTCCATTTTCGCTAGCACCGACGTCTTCAGTTGCGCAAGTCGCTCGTTCGCCATGTGAAGGCACGCGGCCCAGAGGCGATCTTCGCCATCAACGGCCTCTGCTAACTTCTTCTTCAAGAGCCTGATACCAGCACGGAGTTCGTCCATCTCACGCATGCGCTCAAACTGCGAATCGCTTTGTTCGCAAGACTTGCACGCCGCCGCTTGCACGTTCAGGGTCATGGCTCGCTTGCTCTCGACACAGATCGCAGCATCAATCGATTGATCACAGGCGGAAAGTAAGAGGCAGGCGGCGGCGAACGCCAGTGGAAGTGTGTGTTTCATCAGAAGCTCCATTTCCCCGGATCGAGCGGGCCCGCTGTGGGCTCGCCTCGGTCCAGGAGATAAGGAGTCAGGTCCCCCCGTAGAATTTCATATTGGCATTTGAGGTCCATTTTCTGGGATATTGGAGGTGGGTCGCATCTACGCGATGCGCCCCCTCGGGGCAGCTCAGGTGCCTCACTGCGGAGCACAGGCCTCATGAGAACGAACGCGAATCTGAAGTGCGCGCCGAATCGGGGAACACACTTCGTAGGCGTAATGACGCTCAGCCTTTGTGTGCTGGCGCTGCCGAGTGGCGTTGCGTCGGCTAAGGGCGACACGAAGACGGCGCCCTCGAAGAAGTACATGCTGGGCATTCACGTGAAGCCAGCCGCGTTCGGTGGCATTCAAATCACCAAGCTGTTCAAGAACAGCCCGTTGCGCTCGCTCACATCGACCGATGGTCGCACGAATGGCAAGACTGCAGTCGGCGACATTATCATGGCCATCGATGGCGTGCCTCAGAAGTCTCTCAAAGACTATCGAAAGGCAATGAGAGCCGCGGTCGCGAATAAGGGCTGGGTTCGCGTGAGCATTTTCCATCAAGCCAAGATCAAGGAAATGAACTGGCGCGTCCAAGCCCTGGTTGTCAAACCCAAATCGAACGACAAGCAGCCCACACCAACATCCACGCGCCGCGCACACATTATCCTGTGTGGACTCACGGACGACAAATCGATCGGTCCCAAAGTCGAAACCAATTTGCAGAACATGGAACAAGCGATTCGAGACGCCACAGCCAAGTTGTTTATCGCATCACTTCAAATAGTCAAAGGCGCCGCGTGTAGCCGTGCGGGGATCAAGAAGGCACTCGCAGAAATCAGGGTAGAGCCCGACGACGCAGTCTTCTTCTACTACGCAGGCCATGGCGCCTACGACCCGACACGTGCCAAGGATGACCCCTCGGGTGGCCACTTTTTCATCATGCCCAACGTAGATCTCATGCGAAAGGAGCTGTGGTCATGGCTATCCGCGCACAATGCACGCCTCACCGTGCTGCTGACTGACACGTGCAGCGTGAAGTCCCAAGCCCACGTCGTGAATCGACAACGACCCAGCGTATCGTATCACAGAGTGAACAAGTTCATGCCACTCGAACACCTCCTGTTGTTTCGACGAGGTCATGTTGACGTGTCCGGCAGTGCGAAAGATCAGTACGGCTGGTACTCGGGCGCAATCGGAGGGTGGTTCACGCACTGCTTGCGCGAAAACTTAAATGGGACAAAGTCATGGCGCGCCTTGGTAGCCAATACGGGCAAATCACTCAGCAAGTTCTATAGCGAGCGGCGCAAGCAGCTGCTCGGTCGTGCGGACACCGCCAAGTCCATGCGCACATTACTCGAACGCCAATCCACCCAACAACCCCACGTGTTTCGTATGAAAGTCTTCAATGACGAGATTCCCGACGCCGTGCCGCCACCCACACGAACGGTACGCCGCGAATTTCGATCGTATGAGTGGCGACGTTAGCCCCTTGGATTTGGCGCGCAGGAGCAAAGGTTGCGCCCCTCCAGTTGCCTGGAGGAGCGCACGTCGTATCGACGATATGGCCCCACACAAGAGCCCCAGCGCCGGCTCAGCCCTGAAATCGAGCATTGACGACATAGGTACTGAAAGACGTTTGGTTTCGGTTTTGCACGGATTCGGAAGCACATGCTGGGATTCGACGGAGCTACTGTTCGATCCGCGGATGCGCCTCCACAGATAGAGACGCATTCAGCCTGCTCAACGCATCAAAAAAAGTCATGAGAACACGGCGCCTAGCCCGATGACACGCCCTCCTTCTCCGTGCTCGGCTTGGGCTTTGCTTGTGGGTCGCCTTTCTTGTCGGTTTCACTCGAGGCCTCCACCCAGGGTATCCACCCCTCGTGAGGTATTCGCCGGTAGCCCAGTGCGTCCAGGAGTTCGTCTGCATCCAGATTTTTGGGGACAACGCGCTCAATCACTTCGCGCGTCGCATTGAGCGAGTGAGACAACTTCACGGAAGTCTCACCGAGGTCATTTCGCCACATCGACTCAACAAAAATGCTCGCGCCTTGGGCATCTGGCAAAACTTTTAGAAGGCGCTGCATTCGCGCCAACGCGAACGAAGACAGTGCCTCGCGAGCTTGCCCCACATCCACGGACGGGTTGACACCCACGGTCAATATAACCCGCTTGTTTCGGACATAGGCGTCCCGGGGCCGAAGCGGTACGTTTTCAGGCCATTGAGCCCGTGCAGCCAGTGCCTCCTTGTCGGAGAGTTCGGTCGCTGCGAAGTACGGGCTGGGCGGCACCTGTATCCAATTGGTATGTGCGTGAGCTCTCCTGCCCAATACAGACATGATCTCCGAATCACTCAATGCATCGGGCCGCAACCGTTCAAATCGCATGCGGTCCACATGAAACGTCGCCCGGATTCTCCGATCGACCTCACCCAGCTCATTACGCCAGTGGCCCACCTCAACAATGGTTGCACGTTTCCATTTTCGGCTGCTTCGAAAGATCCTAGAGAACAGATCTAGAAATACTCTTGGCGTATCGGTACGGAGTTCGATCCCCTCCTTGCCTCTCCCGATCGCTGTATACCTCCCGGAATGACGGGCAATCGTAAGCACCGCTTCATCCTTCTTGCGATGCAGGTGCTGCCCTACATAGTCCGACGCGGCGCCCCAGTTATTGAGCAACGCGTCTAGTGCCTTCGTCCCTTGCGACCGAGCACCACTGTACGGCTCAAGGTCGCCTCGCGCAGGCCAAGTTCCATCAACGTTTTGACAATAAACGAACCACTTACCCGGACGCCCTGGTTTCTCCGAACGCCAAACCCACCGGGTCTCTTCCGGCGCGCGGGGATTGCGCCTAGCCTTATCGACCCACGCGCGCGTTACGCCGTGTGTTGCATCCGCTAGCCTCGCATCGACGAGTTTGTACTTGTCTCGAATCGCGTCTACCCCACGATAGCTCGCATTGGACACGTAGCCAGTGCCTTGGTGCCGCCACACCGCATTTAGTTCGTCCAGGATTCCAGGTTGTGATTGAAAGTCCGGTGAATACGAAGAGTAATAGACGCGAAGAAACATCTTGCCATCGACCCTGCGCTTGCCACCCTTGCACGAAGGACACGTCTTCTGTCTACCCGGCGTGCGCCCACCTCGCATCCTCACTTCGCCAACTCCACGGCAATGAGGACAGGGGACGATTACACGCGCGCGATCTCTCATCCACTCCTTGGCGCGGCGTTCGAGTGCCGCGCGACGCGCACGGCGCGCCGAGTCATTGAGCGACGGCACGCCTGCCCTTGATGGCACAACGAAGTCTGGGAACGTGATTCCAATGAAGCCGATCATGAGCGTATAGATTGTGCGACGCACGTCTTTCTCCCAACGAGGCATATCCCCTCGTCATGTCAGAAGCATACGGTATCTTCGGCAGTAGTCGAATACGTCAGCACACTCGTATCACTGGCGACGAAAGCGTTTCGTCTCGCCGTAGGATGAGCGCATGGCCCTCCGCATCGTTGAAATCGTCTTGCCGATTGGGAAATTCGATGCACTAAAGGGGGTCTTCACGTCCGACTCGATTCATGGCGGGCCGTGGCAATGGGATCTGAATGGCGACACGCGGATGTTGCGCGTTGTTATCGACGCACAAGACAGCGGGCGGATGGTGGACGCGATAGAGCATCGCTGCAGAGACATTCCCGAGTTTCATCTCGTAATCCACGGCGCCGACGCCATGCTGCCTCGACCCAAAGAGCGGGAACCGGATCCCACGCCCGATAAAGACGAAGCGCCGAGTTTGTCGCGCTTGATCTTTGGAAAACATCGCAAGGGGAGAAGTCGCGAAGAACTCTACGCCGAAGCGCACGATGTCTCGGCGGCGTCGCGCATCTACTTCGTCACGGTGGTGCTCTCCACGGTGGTGGCCGCTGTGGGTCTAGTAAAGTCAAGCCCCGCGGTGGTCGTTGGCGCCATGGTGATTGCACCGTTGCTAGGTCCCATCATGGGCATTGGGCTCGCCGCAACACTGGCCGATGCCAAGCTGTTTCGACGCGCCATAACAAGTGGAGCGCTGGGCGTACTTTTGGCCCTCGCCATTTCGTATGCCTTGGGTGCCGTTTGGCCGAACGCCTTTACGACTTTTGAAGTCTATAGCCGAACCGAGGTGGATCTCTCGGATGTGTTCTTAGCGCTCGCGGCCGGTGCAGCAGGAACGCTGGCACTTACGACGGGTGTACACGCCGGACTCGTCGGTGTCATGGTTGCCGTCGCGCTACTTCCACCAACAGTGGTTGCCGGAGCCATGTTTGGTGCAGACGAAGTAGAGAAAGGACTCCAAGCTTCCCTACTCTTGGCTACCAACGTCACCGGCATCATCCTTGCCGCCGTTGTCACCTTTCGACTTCAGGGCGTGCGACCAAGTACGTGGTGGGAGTCACAACGCGCGAAACGCGCGTCTATCTGGTCACTGGTCGTTTTGGTACTCTTACTTGCTGCGATTGCTGCGGCACTGATCTTGGCGGATCGCGCCGACGTGTAGCTCGTTACGATCGCTTGGTTCCGATGTACCACGTGCCCTGTGCCCGCGCGATGACATCCCCCGCAGCGTTCCTACACGTGCCGTCGAGATAAGCAATGCGACGCCCCCGCTTGGTTACGCGCCCCTCCGCCGTCAGCACGTCATCCGCACGGGAAGCCTTGAGAAACTGAATCGACAACTGTGTCGTGCTGCAGAATTCGTCGTCGCCAAGCAGTGAATCCATCGCGTGGCCCATCGCGGTGTCCATGAGCGCCACCGGCACGGAGCCGTGAACAACACCCTGAATGTTTCGGTGCTGATCCCCCATCGGCAGCCGACATTGGATGTGTCCTGGGGCTATCGACTCTTCTTCGATCCCTAAAAATTCGACCCAACCTGTCACTCGCTCGGTCGCCACGTCGCCATCCTCCCAGTTGGTTCGGCCCTAGACCCTGCAATCGCCGCATCAATTGCGCCCAAACCCGCCAGGGATGCGCCTGAGCGCCTCCCCTGGTATCCTCGATGGCATGAAAACCAAGCTTTCCCTTCCCCTCTTCCTTTTCCTCCTAGCCGCCCTGGGGCTCGCATTTGTCTTGCCAACCGGAAATGGCGCCACCGCGGTCGCGTCTGCCGACCCCGGAGTAGACGCCGCGCCCCGACCGGATAAGGGCGAAAAGAAAGGCGATGAGGGTGAAGCCGAAGAAGAAGAGGAAGACGGTGACTTCTTCGATGAAGAAACCAGTTTCTCGATGGAGCAGGTTGAGAAAGCCATCCTCAAAGGTGTCGCGTGGCTCAAGAAGAAGCAACAAGGCGATGGCAGTTGGGGCGAAATCAAAGGCACGGGCGCCTATGGCGGCGGTAAGAACACTGGACCGGGTTATCCATCCGGCTCAACGGCGCTCGCCCTCTATGCACTGCTCAAGTGCAAAGAGAAACTCAATGACCCGGTCATCAAGAAGGGCTTTGCCTACCTTGAAAAGGGTCGCTTTTCTCGTCAGCCAAACTCCTATGAAATCGCCATGACGCTGCTTGCGGTCACGGCGACCGCCAACCAAAACAAAACGAGACGCGCCAGTCGCAAGGCCGCCAAGAAGGCAAAGCTCAAGGGCAAGTACAAGAAGTGGGCCGACGAGCTTAAGAAGGAACTTATCAAGCGGCGCCACGAGCGCGTGTGGCGATACAACACGACCGATTCAAAGGCCGGCCCCAGCGGTGAGGAAGATCTTTCATCGACGCAGATCGTGTCCCTTGCCCTCTTTGAAGCTCATCAGCTTGGCGTGAAGGTACGCCCAAAGGTCTGGGAAGGCATTCTCTCCTATTCGTTGGAGCAACAAGAAGACGACGGCCCGGAAGTCAAATACAAGGACCCGGTAGATCCCACACAAGACCGCGTCGCCAAAGCACGCGGATTTAGCTACATCAAAGGCGATTCGGAGCACAAACACGCCGGGGCGTCCGGTGCCATGACCGCGTGTGGTATTGCCAACATCGAAATGGCTCGCTTCATTCTCTCCAAGGGCGGCTCAAAGGCCGGCAAGGCATCGTGGAATAAGCGCCCAGAGGCAGCAAAGGTGCAGACGGCGCTTTACGATGGCATTGCATGGATCGAAAAGAACTGGAGCAGTTTCGCCAACCCTCCCGGCAAGCCGTGGGACTACCACCTGTACTGGATGTACTCCATTGAGCGCGCCATGGACTTGCTCTCGCTTCGCAGAGTAGGAAGCCATAGTTGGTACAACGAAATGGGTCAAGAGCTTATCAACCGCCAGCAAAAGGAAGGGCAATGGAACACGCAATCTACGCACACACCGCACGATGTGCTCGATACGTGCTTCGCACTGTTGTTCCTCAAGCGTTCGACCAAGAACACGATCCCCTTTGGTTCGATTACTGGTGGAAGCGACGAACCGCCGATCGACAACCGCTAGACCTTCGATTGGCTGTCCGGCGCATGGTTTACACCCGGCGCATAGCTCACACCAGACGCATAGTACACACCCGGCATGAGGTCGGTTGTGTCTCCCGCATGTCGTGATGCGCCAACGATTGTCTAGTGGGTGACCTCGCGCGCGGCGCTATCGAGCAGCGCCACTCTACTGATCTACTGAGTGGCTAGACTGCGAAGGGCCTTGCGCGCAGATTCCAAGCGCGTCTTTTGTTCGTCGTCAAGCGTAAGAGCATCGAGTTCGGCAAGCGGGCCTTCCATGGCGTTTTTCGCTAACTCGCGCTTCTTTGTTTCGCTCGCGATTGCACATGCCTGGAGCAGTGCCTCGGCATGTTCCTTAGGACGCTTGACGACGAGCTTGGCATGGGCTAGGTAAGCGTCGTACGCGCCGCGCAAATGCGCCAACACTTGATCAGGATCCTCGGCTTGGCCCGCGAGGAAGCGGAAGTGTCCTTGCGCTTCGCGAATAAAGACAATTCGTTCGTCTTCGTTGAGTGTCGCGTCGTTCGCCCGCGACATGAGGAACTCTGCTTTGGCACGACGCAACAAGGGATGGCGCTCCACACCCGACGCAATCGAACCCATCAGCCGCAGTGCCTCCGCCACGTTTTTCGCACGCGGTTCTGTGGACGCGATCTGACGCAGCACACGTGTGGCCATGGTGATACCTGCGGCCTTTTTACTGAGACACGCATGGAGACCCGACATCAACGTCCGATCCCATGCGGCCTTTTTTTCACTCGATGCATCACCGGACTGATCGGCCCAGCGCGCTTGAATGGCGGGGAGTGAATCAATCGAGACATACGCAACCGTAGCCTTAGCGGCCGCCAGCGCCAGCGCGTCGCTGTCCTCATCCTTACCGATGAGTTGGCTGAGCACCTTGACTAGGGCCTTGCCCGCCGTCTCATCAACGGCTGCTACTGCTTGAGGACGTGACACCTCAGCAATCGCGGAAAGACGTAGTGCTTCAGGCAGCGTCTTGTCGGTCGCAATGTCTTCGAGACGCAACAATGCCGGCGCACCCTGATCGCTTTGGTTGGCCGAACGAACATGACGTCCAAGCGCGCGTATCGCCTCGTTGGCCGCATCCTCTTCACTCGTTGCACGTGCAACAGTCGCCAGTAGATCCGCCGTTGCTTTCGTCGGGAACGCGCGAAGGCTCTTGACCGCAGCGAGGCGAACACGCGGATCGGACTCCACCCAGTCTCCGAGACCGGCGTCGCCCTCACCGGAGACGAGGTGACGCAGCATCGCTTCCGCAGCAGGGCCTTGAGGCGGTGTGACGGCGGACCCCGCAAACGACTCAAGCCCCTCAGCAATCGCCACGCGAACCGACGCGTCCTCGGGTTTCTCGGCACGTTTGAGATGCGGACGCAGCACATGCACCGATGCGTTTCTAACGATCGCCGCGGCCTTGAGTGCATCGCCGTAGTACGTCATTCGTCCGTTGCGTGTCTCGGCGGTACCCGCACGCCACGATTTCTCAGCAGCCGCCAATACGCGTTTCATGTGCTCTATGCTGCCGTACACACCCAATAACTCCGCCATGCGCGACCGGTCACGCATGGGATCACCCGTAAACGAGTTACCGGAGGACGAACCGTTGGGCGTGGCGTCGGCCGAAGCAGTGCCTTGAACCGGTGGTTCAATGAGCCTAGCGACGAGAGCATCGGCGATCTGCGCCGCCATGTCATTACCCGCACCGCGAAAGCCCTCCGACGCGAGTGCGTCAACGGCGCCTCGTACCACTTGACTGTCGCGGCTCGTTTTCAACACATTGGTAACTACCTGAACCGCGACACGGTCTACCGGTACCGATGGAACGGCACCCGTCGAGGCGCCATAGAGCGCACCCAGTCGAGCGATCGCCGCCCGTTGCAATGCGGGCTCGGGTGTCTTCTCGGGATCAAGAAAGCGCTCAAGCTTCGTGGCAGAGTCAAGTGTGGCGATCAGTTGCTTGCCGTACGACTCAATGCGACCACGCGCACGATCCGGGCCTTCGCGCTCCAGCGCAGCGACGGCAATTCGAATGTCGCGATCCAGCTTTAGCCGATCCATCGCTGATGCATCGGCGAGTTGAGCCCAGTGTGATGCATAGGGTTCAAGGAACGCCTTGGCCTCTACGAGCGTGTCAAATCGATAGGGCAACAACAGCGTCAACGCACCCAAGATTGCCCGGGTATGCGACGTGGACTTTGCGATGGCCGGGTCGTCGTGAGTCAAACGACTCGCTACCGCAGCGATCACGTCGATGCTTCGAAGTCCCAACCGCTCTTCGGCGGCAACGGAAAGCGCTGCACTTGCATTCGACAATCCCATCTCTGTCGTATCCGAGTCGGCCGCAGTACGAATGGCGTGGTTGAGAAGTCGATCCCATCCACGTTGCCGTCCCGAAAGCGGGTCGCGAGACAGAAGTCGCCTGACCTCTCGCAGTAGAACGTTTTCACCATTTGCTGAGCGGGCCCGTGCCACGCAGCCAAGCACGGCGCCCATGAGAAGTGGCGGTGGCTTGGAATCGGACGCCGCCAATGGATCTGCGGACTCACCCTTTGAGGGATACGCATCCGCAGGCACATCCTGCAGCATGTGACGAATTACGTGTGCTCGCAACGCGATCCGACGCTCTGGCGTCATCGAGGCCAACAACGAATCCTCTTGCGTCACGCCCTCCTTGAGCAAAGGGCCCACGACGAATCGATAGCTCTTTGCCAGATCACCACTCTCAATGTCCTTTTGTGCCAACACGTCGAGCACGCCACTCCACGAGGACTGATCTTTGCCCTGAATCAGCTCATTCCGTAGCTTCACCAACTCTTCGTTGGACGTGGCAGATTCGGAGGCCTCAATGTCAGAGAGAGCGTCGTCGTCTTTTGAAGTTTCGCCATCTCTCGACGAGTCGTCTGCCGGTGGTGGCGGATCGTCCTTTGGCGTTGGCTCATCACTCTTCGGTGTTTCGGGGGACGGTGGCGTGGGAGCTGGGTTCTCCGGAACCGGAATCGGAGACTTGGGATCGTCATCAGCCCTTGCTGTGTTCGCTGATAGCAGGAACACACACGACAGAAAACCAACGAGCAGTGCGGTTGCGGTTGTTCGCCGTGCGAAGCCCATCCATCGTGAGCTTCGCGCCACGGGATTCCGCCACGAGATTCGCCACCGGCAAACAGACGCGGCGCACGCTCTTGGCGTCGGATGCGAGCCCAGCTCGTGGTGAACTGGCTCGTGGTGAACTGGCTCGAAAGATGCAGTCACGAAAAGTCGTGCTCCTACCGACGATTCCGGAGAACGCGCGCGGCAACAAGTCCTGAAAAGAGAAAGCGCCTGATATGGCGTCTTTGCAGGCACGGGTCGTTAGGTGACTTCCATGGCGGGAAGTCATCACACACACGGCCCCGCAAAGAACCACGGCCCCTACTCCTACGTTCGGCAGCGGCGGTGTGTGAACGCACCCATTTCTCGGTGCGATGACGAATCCGCCGCCATGCAAACGTCCGCATAACTCATTGAAACACAATCCGAGGCCGCGTCAGTTGCGCTTCACACGCATGCCGGATAAAGACACGCTGGATTTCATCATTTGGCGACGTACGCCAGACCAACGATGCAGCTTCAACCATAGTGTAAAAAGGCCTAATTTGCTCGTCAAGGGCCCAAAATGCGACAAATGCGAAGAGTAGGTAAAGCCGCACTACGATATGGCGCCGGATAGCGATGGCAACCACGCTTCCAGTACGGCATCCACAACCGGACCTACATCAAGCGACGCATCAATGGAAACATCACTCCATTCGTTCCACGCGGCCAAGCGCCGCTCGCGGAGCACGCTCGCTTCGTCCAATGCGTCCTTCGTGTCATAGAGGCGTGGACGAGACCGTCGGTCGTTATCAATGCGCTCTGCCGTGACATGCGGCGCCGCATCGAGTAGCACGACAAAAGCGCTCTCAATCTCGTGCTTGTTCGGCAAATGTTCGACAACCCCCGACCCACAAGCAATCACCACACCGCGACGTCGTACCGCGGAGGACAACGCCGCCGCTTCAATGGCGCGAAACGCGGACTCGCCGTTGCTTTCAATCCACGCCGCTGGCGATCGCCCCGATATGCGCGAGACCGAATCGTCGAGATCGACGAAGGGACGGCCCGTAAGACGAGCCACGGCAGCACCCACCGTGGACTTGCCGACGCCGCGCGGCCCCAACAGAACGAGATTCCGCGGAGGGGTCATGCCGAACGACAGCAGCACAGGAATCCACGGTGCCACGTTCTGATCGATGGAAGGCGCTACGATCGACAAGAATGCGAGTGCCTGGTGTCGCGCCTGCGCCAGCAAAAGGGTGCGCCCGTCGATGACTGTGTCGGCCTGTCCACGCTCGGCCGCCTGCACCAAATCGGTAGTCTGGTTGGGTGCAGCGTAGGGCGCGTCCAAAACGAGTCGGTTGCGCAACCGCTCCGGATCGATCGTCAACGCGCCCGTTCCCCCATGGCCCGCGGGCGTGGCATTTAGCAGAATCGACTCATCGTCGGCTGGCGCCAATTCGCCGCCGGACCATGCACACCCCGTAGCCGCGGCCAGCGCCTTCCCATCGTCCTCATTTCGCGCCGCGAGGCGTGTCTCAAAGCCAAGCGACTTGAGGGCAAGGATGGCCGCCCTGGCATAACCGCCGCTGCCGTACACGCGCGCGGCACCGTCGACGGGCCGATACGCATCCACCATTTCTCGTATGCCGGCAACGTCGGTATTGAGTCCTCGCCAATAGTCGCCATCAATTCGCACGAGCGTGTTCACGGCTTCGGCGCGCTTTGCATCGCGACCCAAATCGTCGGCCAAGTCAAACGCGTCGCGCTTATACGGTTTCGTGACGCTAAGCCCTTGCACAGGCAGCGTGATCGCGTCGCGTAGGGTCATCTTCTGAAATGGCACGTAGAGCGCGTTGGCATCAGCGTATCGAAACACCGAATTGTGCATAGCGGGCGACGGCGACCACGCGGGCGGCTCCCCCACCAATCCAAACAGCGCGGCGTTTGAATCCACTTCGCCAGCGCGAAGTTCGTTGACGAGTTTCGACAGCACGGGCTGACCGGGCACGGCGCGGCTTTGTTCATCGTGAGCGCCGAACAGCAATCCAGCGCAGTGATCGCCAACGAATGCGGTTCGCGTATGAGCCAATGCACCGAGAGGCACGGTGAACCCCGATTGCGATGCTTGCCGTGCCACGATGGCATCCCACGAGTCACGGGTGTCCACCGGCATTGCGCACTTCGACCATCGATCACTCGGCGTTACGTCGCCCTCATTCACCCGGCGCATCGACACATCGTGCATCGACGGAAGGCAACACGTTTCGTCTACGCCCTGTTGCGAAAGGACCCGACCAACATCCGCTTCGGCATCAATCCACGCCGCACCGGCGTGCAACCAGGCACGAAGCTGTGTGGCTGCTTCTTCGACGGTGCCCTCATAGGCACCGCCTTCCTGCTTACTTCGAAGCGTGGCCAACACGGGACGCGGACTCGCTTCAATCCAAGCGCCTGGCTCATGCACGCCGTCAATCAGATCGATGCGAATCTCAATGAGATCCGCAGGTGTGTCGATCGCGCGCAGTTCATTGGGCGTCGCAACTGCAGGAGGACACACAGTAGCCACGGCGAGCCACGTGCCATCGCTAAGCGGAAGATTCGGTAGATAGCCGCTCATGACGAAAGGGGGACCACAACCGGTCGAATGGGGACATCTTTGATGGCGGCCAAGAGTGCATCCACGTCTTCTGCGCGAACCACGTCAAAGAGCGTGCCGCCGGAACCCGTCAATGCGGGGGGTCTACCAATGCGTCGTTCTATTGCTGAAGCCAAGGTGCCCAGTTTCCGGTATCGCTTCATCACCGTATAGGCGAGTGCATTGAAATGCGCGGCGCGAACGTCTTCGGCATTCCCTGCGGTTAGCGCGTCGCGCGCAGCGTACACGCCTCCGCTCGGTGCGCGTCGTGGTCCGGGTTGATAGTCGGAAAAGACCTCTGCCGTCGAGCATGCAACACCCGTTAGCAACAACACAACCACAAGATCCTTACCAACGCACGGACGCTTCACAATGCGGTCACCGCGATCGAGCGCAATCGCAGCAAAGGGCGCGCCCTGTTCGAAACCGCTTAGAAAGAACGAAACATCGGCTCCCAGACTGCGCGCCATGGCCAACACCGCGTCATCGTCAAGGGCACAGTTCAGATAGGGTGCAAGGAGTCCGATGGTCGTGGCTGCGTCGGATGAGCCCCCGCCCAACCCAGCGCCAACTGGGATGCGCTTCGTAAGTGTCAATACATGGTTGAAACCGGGCATTGAATCAGGTTTCAGCTTCCAAATAACGCTCATGGCCTTGGAGACAAGATTAGTCTCGTCGAGGGGGACACCGATCGACGTGCTATCGCCCTCGTATTGGACGGCAAGGGATCCGATGTGCACCTCGACGCTCGGTGATGACTCTCTGTCACGCTTTGTCTCTTCGTCCATCGGGAGCGACGGAAACTCAAGCGTCACATCATCGCCCCACGGAAGCGAAAGAAAGAGCGTTTCGAGCTCGTGAAACCCGTCGCTGCGTTTGCCCAATACATCGAGATAGAGATTGACCTTCGCTGGTGCAAGTCGCGTAGCCGGTGACGGCCCGGAGGATGTACGTACGGGGCTGTTCACGATGGCGAATGCGGCGCCTCGATGGACTTGTTCTTGTCGTCTACGAATACGACACGCGGTTTGTGCTTCTTGGCCTCGGTATCGGACATTACGGCGAACGCCATAATGATCACGCGATCCCCAATCTGGCAGTGGCGCGCGCACCCGCCATTCATGCCAATCACGCCGGTCCCCGCCTTGCCCTCCAGCGCATAGGTTTCAATGCGCGAACCATTCTCCAGATTGATGATCAGGACTTTCTCGTTTGGCCAGAGATCGCAAAGTTCCAAGAGGTCGGCGTCAATGGTGACGCTGCCGATGTAGTTCAAATCGCATTCCGTGACCCGGGCACGGTGGATCTTGGACTTCATCATGAGGCGCTGCATCGGGGGAATCGTACGGGCGCGCGAGCGAGGCGGCCACGAAAGCCGTCCACGGACCGCGTTCAATTCGTTTCGCGGCGACTCAAACGCGCGGCGCATCCACCCAACAATTGTCAAGCAACCGAATCGTACCGACCGGCCACGCCGCAATAGCGAGCGCGGGTCCGTCGCCGAGTTGTTCCAACGGCTGCATCGAATCGGGATCGACGATCGAAAGGTAGTCCGGCGTGCCGCCCACCGCTTTGAGCGCGCTTCGAGCGTGTGCGCAGAGTTTGCTCAGCTCGCCTCCGCCACTCTTTGCAACCGCGAATGCGAGGCGCTCCAGCGTGCGCGGGAGGTGACGTGCAATTGTTCGCTGTTCTTCGCTCAGGAAGCGATTGCGCGAAGAGCGTGCCAGCCCGTCCACGTCACGGACGATCAAACAGGGCACGACTTGCCCGGGAAGATCCAAATCTCGCGCCATGCGTTCAATGATGGCCAATTGCTGCGCGTCTTTACGAGAGAAATACGCGCGGTCGGGTCGCGTGCGCATCCACAGTTTGAGAACCACGGTGGCCACGCCGCGAAAGTGTCCCGGTCGAGTTGCACCTTCATAGGACTCCGTGAGGACGGAAGGCACGACATGAGTTGAAAAGTCGTTGTCGTAGAGATCCTCGGGCGTGGGCACGTAAACCGCACTGGCCCCAGCACGGCGCAACACGTCGCAGTCGGCGTCAAATGTTCGTGGATACCGGTCCAGATCGCCCGCGTCGTCGAACTGCAACGGATTGACGAAAATCGTGGCCAGCGCGTGATCATTCTCGGCAGCAGCACGTCGAACAAGGGTCGCGTGTCCCTCGTGCAATGCGCCCATCGTTGGAACCACGCCCACGGTGCCGTCCACACGATCGCGCCACGCCGCAAGTTGCTCACGATTCGCCAATACCGTGCAGTCGCCTTCGCGGGAGGGAATCGAGAGCTCCCCTTCAACCACGCCTTGGCCGCGCATCCGTGATTGCCGCCAACGCGCTACGTGCGACACAACGGGCAGCGTGCCAACCGGCGAAGGCACCATCGCAAGCGGAGCGATTTCGCTCCACGGAATCAATACGAATCCACGCGTTGTCGCGCGCGGATGAGGAAGTGTCAACGTGGGATCGTTGCTCGTTTCAGTACCGTAGGTGAGCAAATCGAGATCAACGGCACGCGTCGCGCGGCCGTCTCGCTTGCGTCCCAACGTGCGCTCAATCGACTGCATGCGATCCAAGAGAGCGCGCGCCGACAACGTTGTTTGCACGTCGGCCACCGTATTGAGTACTGCGGGCTCGGATTCGACGACCGCACCGTCCTTGCCCACGTAGGGTGTTTTCCTCGTCCGAGCAATACTCGCGAAACGGATTTCTGGGCAGTCTAGCGCATCGACTGCGGCCTGCAGCTGACGCGCAGGTTCCGCCTCGTTCGCGCCCAGACCAATGAATGCTCGTGTTCGCGTAATCACGGCGGGGCTACGCACCCGTCGCCCGATTGGCAACGTCGTCGGGCAGCGGTTCTTCGTCACCCTGTTCATCCACGACCCACGACGGTCCACCCACCACGCGATTCAGCAACCAAAGCACGGGGCCCGACAGTGCATACAACACAAACGCACTGGCCACAGTTTCCTCGAAAAACGAAACCATCAACAACACCAAGAGCGCGAGCAGCACAATGGTGGTCATCGGCTTCACGCCCTCGAGGTGGCGATTGATCAAATGCGAGTAGGGCATGCGGCTGACCATGAGGAAGCCAAGCAACGGCAACAGCGGAATCAACAACCACGTCACGTGATAAAACTGGTGTTGGGAATGCAACAGAATGAGCGAAGCCAGTACACCGGCTGCCGCGGGCGACGGGATCCCCCGAAAGATCTTGGTGACGTAGCTCGGACGGTCGGTAGTCGTACGCGCCGATTCGACGTTGTAGCGCGCGAGACGCAGACACGCCCCAATCACATAGGCGGCGCAGAGAGCAAACAACAAGCGCGGATGCAGCCACGAAAACTGATCCAACAACGCCGTCTTGGCGAGCAACGCAGGCGCCACACCGAAGGTCACAATGTCGGCCAAGCTATCAATCTGCGCACCGAAAGGCGTTGCGGTACCGGTCAACCGAGCAATACGGCCATCCAACGCGTCACAGACCATGCCGGCAAACAGAAGCCAGCTCGCGCGCTCCATGAATTGCAGCGACTTCTCAGGCGCGGCGGCGGCATCTTGCAAGTAGGAAATGGCCAGCACGCCGGCAATCAAATTGCCCAAGGTCACCATCGTGGGCAGGACCTGAATCTTCGTCAGGGCCTGACGATCCGGAGGCGATTGTTCACCAGTAGCCAAGGGACGTAATCGACGCATCGCATCATCGTAGCCCGGCACGGACGACGACTCGCGTTAGGCCCGGACTCGATGGGGATGCGGTGTGGACTTCGTCCCTTGGTGTTCGGACTGTCGCATGTCGATAGGATTCTGACAGGCCGCCAGCTAAGCGGCGTTCGTACAAAGGAGGGCACCCATGCCCGGCACCAAAACCCAGATCGCATCCGTGGAAGCATGGGAAGTCCTCGACTCACGGGCCACGCCCACGGTGGAGGTGGAAATCACGTTGGTCGAGGGAGTGACCGGTCGCGCGCTGGTTCCTTCGGGCGCGAGCACCGGAGAACACGAGGCGCGTGAATTGCGCGACGGCGATCGTCGATTTGCGGGTCGTGGCGTACTTCAGGCCGTGGCCAATGTGAATGACACGCTGGCGCCTGCGGTGATCGGCATGGACGCCGCCGACCTCTGGTCGCTCGATAGCGCCATGCGCACCATCGATGGAACCAAAGCACTGGGTAAGCTCGGCGCCAACGCCGTGTTGGGCGTATCGCTGGCCGCGTCCCGCGCCGCGGCACACGCCTTGCGAATGCCGCTCTATCAACACATCGCCACGCTTGCGGATCTCGGCGCGCCGCGTATGCCGATTCCTATGTTCAATGTGCTCAATGGCGGGGCCCACGCCAACAACGGGTTGCAGTGCCAAGAAATCATGATCGCACCTGCTGGCCTTGAGTCACTCGCCGAAGCGGTGCGCGCGGGCGCCGAGATTTATTGTGCGTTGCGCGATCGACTCAGCAGCAAAAATCTGTCTACTGCGGTTGGCGATGAAGGCGGCTTTGCACCACATGTGGACGGTACGCTGGATGCGATCTCCCATGTGGCCGAAGCCGTCTCCGTCGCGGGCTATGAGTTGGGCAAAGACGTCTTGCTTGCACTCGATGTGGCCGCGTCTGAGTTTCATCGATCCAGTGCCGCGGGACGGGGCTATGAATTCGAAGGGGCGTTGCGCACGGCCGAAGAAATGTGTGATATCTACGCCACCTGGGTTGATGCCTACCCCATCTACAGCATCGAGGATGGACTCGACGAGAACGACTGGGACGGCTGGGAACACCTTACGAAACGCTTCGGCGACAAGATTCAGCTTGTGGGTGACGATCTATTCGTAACGAACACCGAACGACTCCTGCGCGGAGTGCAAGAGGGATGCGCCAATGCGGTGCTAATCAAACCCAATCAGATTGGCACCCTGGCTGACACGATTGGCTGCGTTGCGCGAGCCTACGAAGGTGGGTTTGCTGCGGTGATGAGTCATCGTTCGGGCGAAACCGAAGATACGACCATAGCGGATCTCGCGGTGGGACTGGCTACCGGTCAGATCAAGACCGGTGCTCCCTGTCGAGGCGAACGAACGGCGAAGTACAATCGACTGTTGCGTATTGAACGCGATTTGACAGCGCGCAATGGAACGCCTCCCGAGTACGGTCTACGTCCGCTGGAGGCCACGAACGCCTGAGAGTCGTCGCCCGCGCGAAAGGAAACGAGTAGCAAATCACCATGGCGTTGCCGTCCTCACGTTCCGCTAACCGCCGCCGGGTGATTCGTCCATCCGCAAAGCCCACACGACGTCCTCTGCCCACCGCCGTTGTGCTGATAGCCGTCGTCGGCCTGATGGTGCTCTGCCTGTGCACCATTCCGGCCGTGTTGCGACAGCAGCGGCTCGCCCGCGCGCATGAACGTTTGCTTGAGGACACGCGCAAGGCCGAGTCCACCGTCACCGCACTCCACCGGCGATACGGCGAACTTACGCGCAGCGACTACCTCCTGCGTCGCTCCCGCCGCCATCTGCTCTTCCAAGGCACCACCTACATTGCCCGGCGCAACAAGGTCTTGAGTGCAGAGCAAGCATGGATTCGACGCACCCGCCGCTCTATCGATGCTCGCGATCCCCGCGGCCCGCGATCCCAAACGAAACGTAAGTAGGTCCAACTCACACCGCTGGCCACGTTTTGTGCAACACTAGCGCGTATGCCATCGCGTGCCGCCAACGCCAGCCGCTCGTTTCGACGCGCGCTCCTGCTTACGCTCTGTATAGCGCCCTGCGTGTGGGCGGGTGCCGACGATGCGCCGCGTGTGGCGCCGCAGAAAAACTTCTCCACGATCTTCAGTGAGGTCGAGTGGGTGAGCCGGGCCTTTGAGCGTGCCCGTGCCGCGGCCAAAGACGAAAACTGGACTTCGGCCGTGCGGCTGCTGCAAGGCGTAGTGGATGCGCGCACGCGTGCAAACGAGCCATCGAACGAGCCTTCGAAGGACAAGGCGCTGGATGAACAATCCGCGCCCTACGTTGTTCCTGTACACGGCACAACTGTCTTTGAAGGCGCTTGGATTGTTGCGCATCACCAGCGCGCGCGTTGGGGTAAGCCTGCGATTGATGCGTGCGTGGTTGAGTATGGCCATATCGCCAAAGAGCAATTCGAACGCGCGTTACGGCTCGATGACGACAAGCTGCTGGCCGATGTTGCGCTTCGGTTCTTGCCAATGCCCGTGGGTCGTCGCGCCGCGCTGCACTTGGCCGACCGTGCGATCGAGCAAGGTCGTCGCGATGAAGCCTTGGAGTGGGTTGAACTCCTCGCCGATTTGGAGGCCGTGAGTACGGAGCCTGCGGAATCCATGGCGCCCTACGCGAACGCACGCCTGCTACGCCATGCCGACGCGTTAGCGGCAACGGCGGGGGATCGCACACGAGTATTGAAGGTTCTTGAAGCTCGTGCCGAAGCGGCGAGTGCGCCCGAAGGCCCGTTCGCGCCATTTCCAAACGGTTCCATCGCGGGTGAAACGCCGGTAACGACGTGGTTGACCACGGGTGGCAGCGAAACACGTGCATCACGCGCCGCCAAACGACCGGCGAAACTGACCCTCAAGTGGTATCACCATCCCGGCAGTGGCTTGGGTCCCGTGGATCGCGTGGAGCCCCGTGATGATGGTTTGAGTGCGCCCAGTACGTGGTTGCCGCCGCGAGCCATTTGTTTAGACAACCGCGCACTTGTGTCGGACGGCGAAAACGTCACGGTATACGACTTGGACAGCGGCCGCGCCCTCGAACGCGTCACGTTCAAGTATGCGCGTTCGCTCGAAACCGATACCGACGAAGACCGACGCGAACGATTCGGCTACTTGGAAGGTCACTGCCTCACCGTCACACCGATGCCGGTTACCATGCGCTCAACCCCAGATGCAAGGGAGTGGCTCGTATTGGCGGCCGTGCCCGATGGACGCGTATGGCACGTGGGCGAACGCGCCAAGCTTGAAGAACGTCGCGAGGACCATATTGAAGCATATCGCTTTGACGGCAAGTCCTTGTCGTTTCTTTGGTCGGCGGGAAACACTTCCGCCTCGCCAGGCGCCATCAAGAACACGGGGTCTTCCGGACGTCCAATTCCGGGACGCGATCGACCTGCAGAGAACAAGCATCCGGACATTCGTATGTACGGCGCGCCGATTCTCTATCGCGGCCGGGTATGGGTGGCGGGTACGCGACCCGCGCTCGGCAATACCGACCAACTCGAGTCGTGGCTGTATGCACTCAATCGGGGAACCGGTAAGATCGAGTTAAAGACACACTTGGGCACCGGCACACCCATGCGTGCCGGTCGCCACGACGAAGTGATCCCCACGTCACCTGCCGCACGCCACGGACGCGTTGTGGTGGGTACCGCGATTGGTGTATTGGCCGCGGTCAGTGCGCGCGATGGACGCGTCCTCTGGGCCTATCGCTACCCCCGCAATGTGGCAGGAGACCGCGCGCGTCGAATCATTGGTTCCGAGTCCGAGCGCGGCAGCCGCACGTCGAGTTTTCATAACGAACCTCCATTGCTCACGGCAGATCTTTGCATTGCCACCCCCACCGACGGGCGTCATGTGTTGGTGACCACAAACCGACCCATCGGTCGCGAACGAATGCTCCGGTGCCACGAAATCGAACGCCACGAACGCTTCGGTCCCCACGCCGCGGAATATATCGCGGGCGCCTACCGCCACCCGAAGGACGGCGCGTGGCGCATGGTCGTCGTTGGCATTGGCGGCGACACCGAACCGCCTGGACCCATGGTGCTTTCAGTCGATCCCTTGACCGAAGAACGCTATTGGTACGAGCCGTCCCCCACCGGCCGCGGTTCACTGCCCTTCGGTCGTGGTTTCGTCGGTGAACAACACGCCTATATACCCACGCGTTACGGCATCGCCGTCTACGGCCTTGAAGACGGCAACGTCGCCGCTCTCCTTGACCGCAGCGCCATTCCCAAAGACATGCGCGACCGCGCACCCCGCATCCCCTACGGCAACCTGATACCAACCAAAAACGGCGGCGTGCTCTCTGTGAGCGCAACGACCGTGGCGTATTGGGCGCCGGCGGACGACTAAGAGCCGTCGGGCGGGATCTGTTGTTTGCTCCCTCTCACTTCGGGCGTAGAGCGAGACGTAAGATTCCATAACTTGCACGGTGCGATCGATTCTAGCGTATCAACTCTGTGCTCTCCGCGTGACGCACTCCACCTCTTCTTCGTCAAGAAGGCAAAGGGTCAGAATATGACTACAAATTAAGATTCAGGTCGGGGGGTGCTGAGGAACAGACTATTTTTTGGGTTCCGCGCGATACAAATGCAGCTCAAACTCCACACCCGGTTTGCTGCCGGCCACAAGCAGGCCGATCTTTGACTTCTCTTTGAGACGGAATCCGGCGGCGGGGAAGTGGTCACCTTTTTCGTCTTTGGCGATGAGCGGGCCTTTGTCCTTAAGACGAATACCCAAGTCAATGTCGTCGCCGGAGAGTGAAACCGCGACAGCCAAGTAGTTTCCTGGGGGTTGCTCGTCCGAGGTTCCACTCCAGCGCTTGTTTTCTTCCAACGTGCCCTTCGTTGAACCGGCTTGTTTGGCGGTGAACTTCCCATTCAAACTCCGCAACCACATGGTAATCACCCGCTCGCGCAAATCATTGGGCGTGATATCCACTTCGGTGCCGCGGTAGACATGGATTTCCAGATTGACGCCTTCGTCATCATCGGTTTCGGCGCGGATTTCAAGCGCCGCCTCGGGCACGAGTTTGACCACCGCCCAGCGAATTACGTTGTCCCAGGCCTTCAACTCGATGGGTTGGCCCGCGGAAGACTGCACGACAGACGACGTAAACGGTCCGGCACGCTTGCCCATGACAATTACTAGATACACACCTTCCTTGTCGGGCTTCCATGACTTGTAGACCGATGGTTGGTCGCCGTCCGAGGACAATGCAAGTTCGCCGCGATGAACAACGTCCCATTTGACAGATTTTCGAAACTTGGATCGCTTTTCCACGCGCTCGGTAATGGTGCGCTGAACGGCCGCTGTAGAACGTTTGCGACGGCGCAGATAGCCCGAATCGAACAATTGCGATAGCCGCTTGCGCCACGCGGCGCCCCGCTTCTTCTGTTTCGTCGCGGCTGTCTTGTCGAGGAGTTCCTGTACGAGATCCACACGTTGCGCGAAGTTCACTCCAGCCGCACTCGGCTGGCGGTCGCCGCCTCGATGAATCATGTTGCCCGCATTGAGTACACCCACAACATGACCGCGCGCATTGAGAATCGGACTGCCACTGCTTCCGCCCGTGGAGGGACAGTTGTGTTGAATGAGCAAGCGGTGTGCGTTGTCGGCGGTGGCTGACCCGAAATAGTCGGTGACGCTCGTGATGACGCCCACTTGCGTCTGAGGCGTGGGCTCCTTTAGCGGCGTGCCACCAAAGACCATGTTCTCCATGGGAAAGCCCACGTACCCTACGGGCGTCGCAGACCGAAGCGTTCGAATTTCCTCGGTTGAGGCGATGGTCAGCGGTGAGCCCAACGAAGCACTTGACGTGTCAACCGTAAGCAGGGCCACATCGCATCCCGATCCTGCCGCATGCACGCGTTTGTTGACCGTTGTATTCCACGACGACACCGGTTCGTACTCCCGCCACTCCTCTTCAAAGTCGGCATACCCCGGATGAATCGTCGTCGCGGTGATCTCAAATGTGTTGTGATGCGTTTCGGTCGAACGCGCTAGCAACTTCGCCCCCTCGGGTCGCTTGGCATAGACCTCCGCGACGTGCGCATTGGTTGCGAGTGTCTTGGGCGCTACCACCCACGCCGTGCCGACGCCCGCTTCTCGCCCGTCTTCGCCTTGCATCAGCACCAAGTACACAGAGGGTCGCGCTTTCATCAACGCCGCGCGCAGCGCGGGTTCGCCGTCCTGCAATGCGCGCTCCAGTTTCTCCAGACGCTTGGGCACGAGCGCACTCACCGCTTCGGTCGTTGCGCGAACGGTCGTTAAGTCGCCGCGCACCGTGTGAAGCTCGTCCTTCATGCTGCGCACATCATCGAGCGCTTCCTTGGCAGCCGTCGTGGCGCTATCGACATCCTTCTTCGTATCACGAAGCAAAAAGTAGGTCCCCACAGCCGCGGCCGTGAGCAAAACGATCGATAGGAGCGCGGCGCGGTGACTCGATTTAGCCGCCTTGTGTGCTTCGTGGAGTTTGGTGGCCGAACTCACGCGATAGCCCTGCGCAATGGTCTTGTCGAGATCGGTGTTCTGCGTAGTCCGCACCAAGAGTTCGGGGCCCTCGGGACCGATTTGAATTCTGCACTCCGACGGAAGAAACGATCCGTCCTCTGCGGTGTGACCATCCACGAGTACCAAGTGTTCGGGGTGCAACACCAGTCGGTAGCGGCCCAGCTCGCGCTCCAGCGCAAAGTGCTCGCGGCCAACACTCGTTTCGTCCGGCGCGAAAACCACATCGCAAAGATCACGGTCGCGACCAAAGATCACACGTTTCTTCTCGTCGCCAATGCGATGCGGCGGTCGTTCGGTCTTGACCTTCAAGCGCGATATCGATAGTCCCATGCGGCCTCCGTCGTTGACGGGCAAGCGTAATCAACCGGCGCCGCTCTGTATATCCCCTTCCGCCAACGAAAGGCCAAACAGGTGTGGCCTCAGCCGACAACTATGCCGGCAGTAGCACGCGCACGATGTCGTCCAAGGCAATCGCGACGTCTCGCGCATGCGGTCGACGTCGCGCCGATTTGGCCAGCATGTCGTGGACAAGTGCGATCAACGCGCTCGGCAACGTCGCGCGAAGTTCCTGCAGCGGCGCGGGTCGCTTACGGGCAAGTTGACGAGGAAACTGCGCCACATCGGTGCCGTCCAGATGCACCGGAACCATGCCTGAAAGCCACTCGTAGGCAATCGCACCAAGGGAATACACATCAGCGCGCGCGCCCACGGCCTTTCCCGCGGCCTGCTCCGGCGCCATGTAGGCCAGGCTGCCAACGATGGCATCGCGCCCAAAGTTCTCCGCGGCATGGGGCGTATAGGCGACGCCTAAATCGATGAGTACGGGACGCGATGCGGGAGGAACCAGAATCACATTTTGCGGCTTTACGTCTCGATGCACGACACCCGCATCGTGCAGCGCCTCCAATGAGAACGCGAGATCGCGCAACGTTGCGCATACCGTGGCGACGTCCGTCTGCGCGTCATGGTTCATGACGTCACGGAGCGACGGCCCGCGAACATAGTCCTGCACCACATACAGGCGACCACGCTCGTCCGTGCCAATCGCATACACGTGGGCAATACCGGGATGTCGCACACGCGAAGCGGCTTCGAGCTCAACGCGAATGGATGATTCAAGCACAGCTCGCGCCTTGGGATCGTAAACGCCCTCGAGATTCAACAACTTCATAGCAACGACGCGATGGCGCGCAAGATCAAGCGCGCGATACACCGTGCCAAACGCACCCCCACCCAACTTGGCCATATGGGCATAGCCCCGAACCGTGAGTCCGTCATCAAGTGCGTCGTGGATGGTGAGTCCCGATTCGTGTTGCGCTCCGGGTGTGATGGCAAGAGACGCCATGCACTCATAGATCCGCGGAAGATGACGGTCGAGCGTTTGCTCACGCGCGAGATTGAGTGCTCGTTCCAACGATCGCCGTGCCAATGCCGCATGGCTGCGCTTCGATTGCAATGCAGCGAGATCCAGCAGGACGTCGATCTCGGCGTCGGGGACACCGCGACGGGCCAATGTGTCAATCGCTGATTGATACAGGGCCTGTGCACGCTTCGGGTCTCGGCGTTCGAGAACCTTGCCCTCCGCATGATCAATGAGTGCGCCGGCGAAGGCGTCGTGACGCGAAGCGAGCAAGTCGCGGGCGCGCGAGACAGCAGACAGCGCCGCCTGAGCGTGCTCATCACCATCGGTGGTAGACAACGATGCATGCGCAAGCGCCAAGTCCTTTTGTGCGTAGAGCTTGATCTCCTCGAGCGGAAGCGAATCGGTAACGGCAAAGCATGCCCCAAGTGCGTCCAGTGCCTTGTTCGGCTCGCCTTCCAGTAGGTACGTGCGGGCAATGTCATTCCACATGCGCGCCTGACCGCGTTGATCGTCTAGTTCTTTTGCAAGTTCGAGATCCATCTCAAAGCACGTGCGCGCTGCCGTAGCGCGTCCCATCTTGAGTTGCATACGACCAATGCTACCCAACGTCATGGCGGCACCCAGTCGATCCCCGTGCAGAAACTTCATCGCCAAACTCATGGCGAAGTACGCCGACGCGGGTTCCAAGCGCCCTTCGGAATCGAGAATGGCGCCTAAGGTGTCATACACCTGGGCACAACGCGTAGCGCGATCGCACGTTTGATATGCCTCAATAGAGTCCAGTAGACTTGCAATCGCTGCAACGGAATCGCCACATTGCATGAGTGCGCGACCGCGAATGTGAAGCGCGCGGGCGCGCACAACATCTTCTGAATTGGCGTTGGCCAACACGACATCCAGCCGTTCCACAACATCGTTACAATCTTGGCGGTCGCGAATGTCCAACGCACACCGTTCGGTCTCTACTTCGAGAGGCACGTGGGGCGCTAACGTGTCGAGGATGGCCCGCGCAGCATGTTCGTCGCCGCGGTCGCCAAGCGCCACCGCTCGATTCAGTGCCTCATGGTGTGGATTTTCGGACATAGCGTGTGGATTTGTAGACATAGGGTGTGGATTCGTAGACGCCGTCATCCGTGAGACTTTAGTGCAACACGGTAGGCCGCTTCCAACTCATCGGCCTCATCTTCGGGATTGTGTTCGCGAGCGAGCCACGCGCGCGCTGCCTGCCAACGCGCATGGCGCGCCTCGTCATTCTCGTGCGCGACCTGCCGGTGCATAGCGATGAGTTGCTCAAGAACTTCGTCGTCAAACAGCAGCAAGGGTGAGTCCGCCGACGCCGCCAACTCGCGATTGCCCGGCACGTTACGCAACGCAACTGCGCAACCGTAGGAGAGTGCCTCCAACGCCGCGTTTGACCCGCCTTCATGAACGGATGTATTCCAAACGACGTCGGCATTGCCGTAGGCTCCGCCCATCGCCTCGCGCGGAAGGGTCGCGAGGGATACATCCTCCATCTGGATCGCCCGTTCGTGGACCCGCTCCGCATAGTCCGCATCAAGGGTTGGGCCGACAATCCGTAGCGCCAGCGACAATCCACGGCTGCGTAGCCGTGACAACAGCAATAACGCGAAGAGCGGGTCTTTCACAGGACGAAGACCCGCAACCAACATCACGCGCAATGGACCCGGACGAGGCGCCACCGGGCGATCGGCTTCCAAGTAGACACCGCGACGTACCGTACGAAACGGAATGTTCGTGTTCGCCACAACGCCTTGAAAGGACTTGAATGCCGCTGTAACTACTGCCGACGCCGACAAGACGTCTTGAATGATCTCCGCGTCGGCGAGTTTTTTCGTGCATGCATGCACGTCGGTTCCAGCCAAGCTTACAATCAGGGGAATGGATCGACGTTGCGCAAGCGTCCGGCCCCACACCCCGCCATGAAGTGCGTGATACCCATGCACAAGATCGGGCGACTGCTTTGGCTCATGACCCGGGCGCACCGCCTCGACGGTGTAGCCGCGATGACCCAGTGCGCCCATCCAACGCGCAACGGTCGTTCCATTGCCGCGTACCGGCGAACCTAACGCGTGTGTCACAATCGCTATGTGCGGCTTTGTCATTTACGCGAGCTCGGAGAATGAGGCAAGTGAGACGCCCATGGCGTTCAAGCAAGATTGTATGTCACGCCCACAAAGCACATCGGATTCAGCCTGGCGCGCGGGCCCGGTGGTAAAGGAACTGCCGGGCCGGTTGCCGGGGTGACACATGAACTCATTCGTCGCACGTACGGCATGTTGACACTCGTATTCAAGCGTTGCGAGTGAAGGCTCGCGTGCAAACGTCCATCCCAAAAACGCCTCTGTCGAACGTCCGAGGGTGCGAAGCGCGTCAATCTCAGGCGCTTCGATACACGTCCGAAACGGGTCAGGCGTATCGTTGGTTGGTACGGGAACACGAAACCACAGCAAGTCCTTGCGATCCAAACCTCGTAACGCGCGGCTTACCGGCAAAAGGGTGTGGATATGGTTGTGCCCATTCAAGAAAACCGGATCCGCATGGTCCGACAAGGCTCTCCACTGCGCGTGAACTTCGTTCTCAATGGCGTCGGAATCAATCTCGCCTTCTTGCAGGGCGCGCATGGCATCCGACTTGGAACGTTGAAATACACGTGTTGCATCGGTTAAACCAGGCACAGGACCCGATACGGCGCGCCCCTCAGTAAGACTAAGATGCAGTCCGATGTCGACCGACTCGCGGCAAAGCTCTGGCAGCACGTCGCGCCACGTATCGCCCGTCACGGCAACCGACACAGCGGTCACATTGCCTGCACGAACGCACGCAAGGATAGCCGCATCACTTTCGGCGCAAAATCCAGCGTCATCCGCACATACAACAATGCGCGGCATGTTCATCGTCGTGTTGCTTTCCACACGCAACCCATCACGCCTTCGCGCTCGCCATCTCGAACGAGATAGCTTTCGCCCTTGTCGGCCCGAGTTCGCCACGCAGATCGCATGGGGAGATACTCCGTTTCTCCGAACCAGCGCACTTTCCACGACATGAGTGTGAGGTCGTAACGCTCGCCGTAGGCCTTCAATAACTCGGGCGCTGGAAGTGAATGAAGAAACGCCAACACACGGCCCGCAGGATTGAGGTGGGACGCGGCGCCCATGAACAACGGACGATGATGGGCACGCCCGCCCGCGCCCCCATGCTGCGACACCGGAAGCACGTCGTGCGGCGCAGCAGGCTTGTGAGGAAGATTGGCGACGATCATGTCGGCTCGTTCGGCGGGGCCAAAGGGCTCAAGCACTGAACCATCTCGAAACTCGATCTCAACGTCGGCACGCGCGGCATTGATGCGCGCCAACTCAAGTGCGGAGGAACTGACATCGGTCGCAATCACCCGCACGCCTTGATGTGCTGCCCAAATGGCGAGCAGCCCCGTGCCGCAGCCAATCTCCCAAAGTGACGAAAACGGAGCGACGCGCGCCTCACGTTCCAGCGCAGCCAAGACATCCATGGTCGCGTGATCGGCGGCCACGGCCCCCGCCACATTGCGCGCCTCGACTACCTCGCGTGTACCAGACCGAAAAATCGAGACCGACTCCGCGTCACGCCCGAGGGGCCCAACGAAATCGTCGCGCCGCACGAGGTCGTCAGCGACCGCAAAATCGACGTCGCAGCGACGCAGAAAGTGAATGTACTCATTCATCGATTGGTGAGTATCGGCATAGGAACGGGGCGTCCAGCGGAAACCGTAGGCACGTTCGGGATGATCGATAGATCCGCTCTGCAGCATCGACAGAGGCTACAGCGGCCCTTGGTGCGCCGGCGGTGTTCCCATGCGTCCAATCGGGCGACGAACCTATCCCCAAATGGTTGCGGAAGGACGCCATTCAAGTGCGGCGCAGGCAATTCAGCGCTCCGCGCGGGAGGCGGGTCTCAGATCTCTCCCTTGGCCCCGGGCAGCGCACCGCCATGCCCTCGGGTCGTGGTTCAATGCCTCGAATTCGCCGGAGGTCGGCATGGCCCTTCCTCGTCCCCGCGAATTTGTCCCCTAACGAACACGTGGAGACCCCGCATGAGCGATGCCCACACGTCTGCCGATGCGCCCCTCACCGGCTCCGATCTTGAGGCCGCCACACGCGCCCGCGAGTCCTACCAGGAGATTCGAAAAGAGCTCGCCAAGGTGATCGTCGGCATGGACGACGTAATCGACCAATTGCTCATGTCGATCTTCGCGCGCGGGCACTGCCTGCTGGTGGGTGTGCCGGGTCTTGCCAAGACGCTGCTCATTAGCACCGTGGCGCGCTGCCTGTCGCTCTCTTTCAATCGCATTCAGTTCACGCCCGACCTGATGCCTGCCGATATCACCGGCACGGAGGTCATCCAAGAGGACAAAACGACGGGCAGCCGCGAGTTCAAGTTCATCAAGGGGCCCATCTTTTCCAACGTAATTTTGGCCGACGAGATCAACCGCACGCCGCCCAAGACGCAGGCCGCGCTGCTGGAAGCGATGCAGGAACGCCAAGTCACGGCGGGCGGCGTGAAGTATCCCCTCGATCAGCCCTTCTTTGTGCTCGCCACGCAGAACCCGATTGAGCAAGAAGGCACCTACCCCCTGCCAGAAGCACAGCTTGACCGCTTCATGTTCATGGTCAAGGTTGAGTACCCATCCATGCAGGAAGAGTTGCAAATCGTCGAAATGACGACCAAGCCCATGGACGCCGAAGTCAATCCGATTCTCAACGGCGAACAGATCATGGCCATCCAGGACGTCGTTCGTCGCGTACCGATTGCTGAACACGTGGTGCGCTACGTGCTTCGCCTGGTTCGCTCCACGCGTGTCTCCGAGGCCGATGTCTCCGAAGAAATCAAGCGACGCGTGTCGTGGGGCGCGGGTCCGCGCGCCAGCCAATATCTCATTCTTGGCGCGAAGGCGCGGGCACTCCTGGAAGGCCGCAAACACGCCACGATTGAAGACGTGCAAGCAGTCGCACGTCCGGTCTTACGGCATCGCGTGCTCATGAATTACGGCGCCGCGGCGGAGGGTTTCACCAGCGACAAACTCGTGGATCTGCTTCTAGCGAACATTCCTGCTGGCGAAAGCGAGACGCTGCGTGACGAACGCCTCCCAGAAATACTTGGATCCTGAAGTCCTCGACAGGATTTCGAGCCTGGAACTCAAGGCTCGGCTGATTGTCGAAGGCTATGTATCGGGGCTCCACCGAAGTCCGTTTCACGGATTCTCGGTCGAGTTTGCTGAACACCGGGAATACGTCCCCGGTGACGACATTCGCTTTCTGGACTGGAAGGTCTACGGCAAGACCGACCGGCTCTATGTGAAGCGATTCGAAGAAGAAACCAACCTCGAAGCCCACCTCGTGGTCGACGTCTCCGCGTCGATGGCCTACGGCAATCATCGCGAAGTCAAATCCAAGCGCACGCTCGGTCGCAGCAAGTTTGAGTACGCCCGTCGCATGGCCGCGGCACTCGCCTATTTGATTACGCAACAGCAAGACGCAGCCGGGCTCGTGCTCTTTGACTCCGCGGTGCGAAAGAAGTTGCCCGCGCTCAACAACCCGGCCCACTTCGCACACATTATCTCCGAACTTGAGAAGGCCGAACCCGCTGAAGATACCGGCATTGCGCGCGCATTGGCTGAAGCCGGGGAAGCCATCCGCCGCCGCGGTCTCGTCGTGCTGATCTCCGATTTGATGGACGACGGCAAAGAGGTGTTGCGCGGTCTCAAACGCGTGCGCCATCGCGGGCATGAAGTGCTGTTGGTTCATGTACTTGATCAAGACGAAGTAAACTTTCCGTTCGAACGCCTGTCGCGCTTCGAAGGCATGGAAGATGATCGCCGGCTCACCCTCGACCCGGTGGCGCTTCGCAATGCTTATCTGGAGGAAGTGCGCGGATTCCAAAAACGGCTGCGCAAGGTGTGTCTAGCCAATCGCATTGATCTTGTGGAGATCACCACCGCCGATTCTATGTCGATCACACTGGCCGCGTATCTCGCCAAACGCGCGGCGCGTGCGAGGAAGCGCGCCTAATGGTTCTCGCCGCACTCATCAACGGAAGCCTACTCTTATGGGGCGCAGCCCTGGCCTCCGTACCGATCATTATTCACCTCTTGAGCAAGCGCAAGGTGCGTCGCGTCAAGTGGGCCGCCATGCACTGGCTCGAAGCGGCCATGAAGCGCCATCAGCGGCGCCTCAAGCTAGAGAACTGGTTGATCTTGGCCCTGCGCGTGGCCGCCATCGCATTGCTTGGCCTCGCCTTGGCACGCCCGGTACTCACCGACTCGTCGCTTGCAGGCGCTCTGGGCAATAAACGAAGCGTCTACCTGATCGTAGACAACTCACTGAGTACCGAGGCCAAGGTGGACGCACGTTCCGTGTTTGAACGCGTCAAACACGAGAGCGACCTCATTCTCAAGAACCTCAACAAGGACGACTCGATCGCCGTCATCGTGACCAATCATCCCTACGAGGAAGCCAGCGACGGACTGGATCCGTTCGTGCTTATTCCGCGCAGCGTCGGTGGGAAATCGGTCGAGCGTGCACGCGAAGCGCTCGCCTCGCTCCGTTCGCGACAGGCACCAGCCCGTTGGAGTGATGCACTTCGGCGCGTGCAGGCACAAACCACATTGGCCGATGTCAATCGACAGATCTTTGTGGTCACCGACTTGCAAGCGGGCGACTGGCTGCGCGCGCCGCGCGAAGTATCCGACGGGCCGTCCGATCCCGGTACGACACGTGACGGCTCCTCCAGCGCGGGAGAAGGTTCGGCGTCATCCACTGGCGACGCAACCCGAGTCAGTCAGCGACTTGAAGATCTCATCCGCTTGCCCTCAAGCATTCGCGTGATCAATGTGGGTGGCAAGGATCGGCGCAATATGACGGTCGCAGGTGTCTCCCTTCGCGAAGCACAAGACCCATTCATCGGACGACCCCTTCATCTCGCCGTGGAGGTCGCCAATCACGGCGCCAAACCTGTTCGGGGCGCAACGCTTGAGGTGTACGTCGACGATCAAGGCACCCGGCGACTGGTCAACATTCCCGACCTTCCTGCCGCCGACGCCGGACTGCGCATTCCCAAGCCGGCAAGGGAAACCGTGCACGTTTCGTTGCCGCGCGACACGTTTGAAGACGACGGCACACACACGGTGCGCGTGGTGGTGTCACCGCCACGCGAAGACGCCGCGGCGGATAGCTTGGGAGCCGACAGCACACGCTACGCATCCTTCCAAGTGCGGCGTCGCATTCGTGTGCTCGCATGGACACGCGACAGTAGTAGCAACGCATCCTTTCGCGCCGAGCGATACCTTGAGGGTATTTACGCGGGGAGTGATCCCAGCGAAGGCGGCATTCCACTAACCGGGGGGCTATACGGCTTCGAACACGTAGAACAGGAGTCGATGCTGCAACAGGCGCTTCGCGAACGAGACGCTTCGCCCATCGATCTCATTGTGCTCGCCAATGTTGCGGTGAGTGATTCTCGCACCGCCCGCGCATTGGCCGACTTTGTGCGTTCCGGCGGTGGCCTGCTCGTGTTCACCGGCAATCGCCTTGAAGACCCCGCGCAACTCAACACCGTGTTTCACGATGTGGACGACGATCAGCGATTGCTTCCATACCCTGTCGCAGAAGCCGAGTTGAAAGATCGCGGCGGCAGCGAAACGGCGTGGACGTTTGACCTAAGCGAACGCGAGGCGCCCCACCCGGTTGCCGCGCCGTTTACTAACTTCGATCCGGTATCGAATATCGATCCCGCGGACTGGATCAAGAAAATGCCGCCCGAGATTTGGGGTCGCACGCCATTCGTTGTGCCGGAGCAACCCAAAGGATCCGACGCGCCTTCGCCCGAGGACCTGCCGAACAATAACGAGGCCGATGTTCTTGCCGCGCGAAACAAGGTCGTGCTCCGTTTCAATGACGGCAAACCTGCCATCGTGTCAACGCACGTGGGCGAAGGACGCGCCATTTGGGTGGGTACAAGCCTCGATAACGGCTGGCTCGCGCAGACCGCGTTGTTCTTGGCACCGTTCCTCGAAGAGTCGGCGCTCTACCTCACCAAACCAGCCGATCGCGGTCGCAACGTCACGGTGGGTCAACGCCTGCGCATCAATGTTCCCGCCGACGCACGGCAAGTTCGCTTGTCGCTTCCCAAGGGCGGACAGGCCCCCCTCACACGCATCGGCAAGGAAGACGAAAACGCCGCGCGCGCCGAGTTCGATCCCGATGTGGTGGGCACGGCGGGCCGTTGGGACTTGACGTACGAGCGCACAATGCCCTCCGGCGAAATGCGCAAGATTCGCGACTCGTTCTCTGTCAATGTCGATGCGTCGGAAGGCGCACTCTTGCCCGCCTCGTCGTCGGCGATTACGTCGGGACTTCCCGACGAAACCGACATTGCGTTTTCCACTAGCTACGGATCCGAAGAGAAGGCCGAAGACAACGCACGCGAAGGCGAGATCACGCGCATTTTGTTGTGGATCTTGCTGGGACTCTTGGTGTTGGAGTCGATTCTTGCCATGCGCTTTGGACGTCGATCAACGGCGCCCGCCGGCGATGCGCCAAGCACATAACCCCCGTAACGTTTGTCGTATTTGGAGCAAAGGCTCCTTCACTCAACTACAGGAACCTAGGCCTCATGAATGGCAGCCCCTTCCTACGAGCCGTAGACAGTTCGTTTCTGGGCGCCCGCGTGGAAACGGGCCCCTGGCAATGGGCCAATATGCCGCCCGCCTGGTTGCTTGCTCTGCTCGTAATTGTCGGCTTTCTTGGCATACGTTCGATTTACGCCCAGGAACGTGGCAAGGCCACGCCGCTGGGCCGTTTCTTTCTCGCCTGTTTGCGCACCATCAGTTTGATCCTGATCTTCTTGGTGTTGGCGGGGCCGTATCGCGAAGAGCGCACCACCATGACCGAACGCTCCCACCTCGTGGTGCTCGTTGACTCGAGTGCAAGCATGGCGGTCAAGGACAGTTATCCTGAAGAACAGGCCGAGAAGTTGCTCGCGGCTGCGTTTCCAAACAGTGCGGATCGCCCCCGGGAACTCGACCTGAGTCGCGGCGAATTGGTCAAGAAGGTGCTCACGGCGGGCGACGGGAGCGCCCTGACTACGTGGAACGAGCGGTTCGTGCTTCACACCTTCGCGTTTGATAGCGATTGGCGAAGTCTTGGCTCCACCGAATTGAAACGCGGCGCCGATGGTGCATCGGGTGACGACACCTCCGACGAAGGCGCGCCTGACGCAATCAAATCCATGCGCGAGAAGATCCTTGCTACGCCCATGGACGGTGGACGTACGCGACTGGGTGCGGTCCTTCGAAACGTGGCCAACGAATTTGCGCGCAGGCAAGACCAAGACTTGGCCGGCGTGATTCTCATCAGTGATGGCCGGGACACGAGCGACGGTGAGGCGCCCACGGAAGTGCTCGCCTCCCTCGGCGCCTTGCAAGAAGCGCTCAAAGTGACGGCGGTGGGCGTGGGCAATCCCGCCAGTGGCAAGAATCTCTGGCTCGAACGCGTGCGTGCGAAGGAGGTCGTGCTTGTTCGCGATGAAGTCATCTTCGAATCGGCTCTTCGCCACACGGGCTTTGATGGCGCACCCGTGCAGGTCTCCATGAAGGTCGAGCAAGTAGCCGATGCCAAAGGCAATGCGATCGAACCCCGTGAATACAAGTTGCCAAGTAAAGCTCTCAAACACGCCCGCGCCGACATTGACGCCCTCGGCGTAGGTGACGAATCCACGCCGGTCCGTCTGCGCGCGCCCTTTGATCGCGCGGGCACGTTTCGGGTGACGCTCAAAGCGCGGCTTCGAGACGATGTGGATCGCCGCGCCGATTCGGTTCCGGAAGACGACACGAGTGTGCACGAGTTGCGCGTGATCGATCAGCGCATCAAAGTTCTCTTTGTGGACCACCGCCCGCGGCGCGACTGGCGTTTCCTCTCCGACTACCTCACGCGCGAGCCCCCCGACACGTTGGTGGGCGACGACGGCCCGTCCAAAGGGCGCTTCCAAGTGCACGTGTTGATGCAGTTGGCCGACCCGTCGTTCCGCCAACCGTCAAGTCCGGGTGAGCGACCCATTCGCGCATTTCCGCGCACGCGTTCCGAGCTCTTTCAATACGACGTCATCATTTGGGGTGACGTGAAGTGGAATACGCTCGCACCATCGACGGAAGCGTGTCGTGAAATCCTGCAACTCGTGACCGATTTTGTGGATGAGGGCGGCGGCGTCGTGCTCCAGGCCGGCACCGACAACAATCCCATTGAGTACCTCAATACACCGCTAGCGCAGTTGTTGCCCATCACGGTGCGCCGCAGCGACATCGCCGGCGATGAAGACTTGACCAAACCGTTTCGATTGGACCTAACCGCCGCGGGCGCGGCACATCCAATCTTTCGCGTCGTGGAAGCTATGGACGGTGGCGTCCCGTCACCGGAACGCGTGGCCCAAGTGTGGCGCGGCGAAGACCCAACGTCAGAAAACTGGATGTGGTACTGGATGTATCGCGCGCGCGGCGGTTTGCGTCCCGGCGCACTGGATCTCGCCCGCATTCGGCCCGGCGGTCGCACCGATTTGAAAGACGACCGTGGGCGCCCACTCGTTGCCTTTGCAACGATGAACTACGGCAAGGGCAAAGTCTTTTGGTCGTCGCTCGACACGGTGTCGCGCATTCGCGACGGCCAGGGCAACCGCGTGTACGGCCCGTTCTGGGAACAGGTCATTCGCTACCTCGCAACCTACCGGCTGCTCGGCGGCAACAAGCGCTTCAAGATCTTCACCGACAAAGAGAGCTACTTCGTGGGAGAAACCGCCAACGTCACGTTTACGGCCCTTGATCAATACTACGAGCCGCTCGAAGACGACATGCTCGACGGGGTACACATTGAACGCGTCGACAAGGGGATGGTGCTTAGCAGCAAGGCGCTTGAGGGCGATCGACGACCCGAGAGTTTGCGCGATGAAGGTATTCCCGGCAGCTACCGCCTCTTGCTGCCGCTCCGTCAACCGGGCACCGTGCGTATCTTCATTGATCGTAGCGATGAAGCGGGACGCGGCGAACGCGCCGAGCGACGCATTCAAGTCAACTTCCGTGCCAAAGAAGACATCTTAAAGGTGCCCGATCACGAGCAACTGCGCGAAATCATGCGCGCGACCCATGGCAAGGGCGTGGAACCCAAGTTGCTTGCGCTTCACGAACTGAACGATTTCGTCGCCACCATGAAGACGCAGCCCCGCGAAAAGGTACTTGACCGCAAGGAAGAGACGCAGTGGGACAACTTATGGACGCTACTCCTCGCGGTGGCGCTGTTGGCGTTGGAATGGGCGCTGCGCAAGCGCTGGCAGATGGTGTAGTCTCTCGTCATGCGATATGTCTTCGGTCGAGATCGTACGTCGAAAAGCCGCATGCTCATTCGACGTCGCGTCGTGCTACTCGGTGTTGTTGTAGGCATCGCACTTGGTGCTTCCCACGTTCGTGCCAAGGATGACGAACTCGAACCCGCTGCCCTCGGCTTCCTGTTTGCGGTTCGCGATACGCCCGCAGCCCGGTTTACGTTGGAAGAAGCGCGCGATGCCCTAGAGGGCGGACGAACCGTGCAGGCGCTGCGCGCGATTCAACGCGTGCTCGACACGATGTCGAACGACTTCTATCTCATGCCCGAGGAGTCGAGTCGCAAGTCGGTGTTATGGCGGAGTGCACCCGAAGTGGCGCGCAGCTTGCTCGAAGGCCTGTCGCCGCAGCATCGGCAAACGTATGCCAACATGACCGAGCCACAGGCAAAGCCGCTCTTTGAACGTGCGCTACGCGCTGGCAGTGAACACGACCTCAATGAGGTGCTTCGGAGGTTTGGCGCAAGTCCTGTGGGACTTCAAGCCGCGCGTTTGCTGGCCGAGCGCGCGTTGGGTGAGGGTCGTTGGCGCGATGCTGCCCGCGTTGCACGCGAAGGACTGCGTTTCGCGCCAAAGGACGCTGGTCTATGGGCTCGGTTGCTCGATGCCGTTGGCAAGTTGGACAATCACCGCACACTCAAACGCATGCAGGCGCCTGACGATGTCACGCTAGGGCTTCGCGGACGTTCGAGGACGGCCAAGGCCTATCTTGCGGAGCTGTTGAAGAAGAGCCATCGCAGCGCTGCGCTACGCGATTGGCCCACGCTGGCAGGCAACGCATCCAGGGATGCGGTCAACAGTCACATGCCGTCGCGTCCTTCGCATTTGCGTGCCCGCGAACGGATGGCATTCAAGTTACGCGAAGACGATCCCCCCAATCGTCGTCGCAACTATGGGTTCATGTCCGGTGGACGCAGCAATGCATCGCTCAGCGCTCACCTAAAGACCTTTCGCCCCATCTTTCCCGTCAACGAAGGCCGCAACGTCTATGCGTGTGACGGTCGCACGGTGCGCGCATTTGACCTCTACAGCGGCCGAAAACTGTGGCAGTTTGATGCGCGCCGTGCGCCGCGATCACTCAATGTGGTCGAGCCCCACGATGAAGCCCTGGGACGTACGAGTCTCGAACGTGTCTTTTCGCCCACCGTGGCAGGCGACACGGTGGTTGCCACGCTGGAAGTGAAACGCCCCTACGAACGGCAACAGCTTCATAACGTGTCCATCACCACCTACCTCCCCCACCGTGTTGTCGTCGCACTCAACAAACACAGTGGCGCATTGCTATGGTCGATGGCCGACAAGGGACTCAGCCGACTGACCCTTGCCGACGAATCCGTCATTGCGCCAGTGGCGATCTCCGAGGGACTTGTGATCGCCGTGACAAGTCGCCACGAAGGCAATCACAACGTCTCCATGATGGCGTTTGATCTTCGCAGCGGCGAACTCCGTTGGCGCCGATCCTTGGGAAGCGGGCAACAAGAACTCAACTTGTTTGGCTACCCCATCAAAGAACCCGCGGGAACTACGCTTGCCGTCGCGGACGGCGTGGCCTACGCATCATCGGGTCTTGGATTTATCGCGGCGGTCGACATTCGAACCGGGGTACCACGCTGGCTCGCATCCTATGAGATTGACGAAATCGAACCGGTGCGGCATTGGTACACCGCGCCGCGGCGCACATTGCGCATGGCACCCTC
Source organism: Planctomycetota bacterium (assembly GCA_965222115.1). Lineage (GTDB taxonomy): Bacteria > Planctomycetota > PLA2 > PLA2 > JAEUHO01 > CBDCTJ01. Next base: position 74,339 of record CBDCTJ010000005.1, read on the forward strand.
GCCCGCCATTGTGCGCGGCGATGCGCTGATCGTGGCGGCCTCCGACGCGAAGCACGTACACGTGTATGACCGAAACTCCGGTGTCCTTCGCTGGCGTCACCCGTATGTGCGCGGTGGCATGCGCCGTGGATCATTGGGACAACTCATTGGTGTCGCCAACGACGGCAAACAAGACGTCGTGCTCGTTAGCGACGCGAGACTGCGCGCGCTTGCACTCGACGGCGTGAATCAAGGCAAAGAAGTGTGGTGGGGCCGGTTCGATCCAGAAGTTGCCCACGGCATCGGTCGCGGCGCCGTCGTCAAGAACGAAGTCTTGGTGCCAACGGTTGAGGGATTGCAGCGATTTTCATTGACTGGCCACGGCAAGTTCTTGGGTACGTCGCCTTGGCCCGCAGGCGCGGCACCGGGCAATGTGTTGGCGCTGAGTCACGTCCTTCTCATTAGCGGCTCAAACTCCATACAGTGGTTCTTTGACTGGAAGGACATTGAGCGCGACATAGCCACGCGCCGGCGCGAGCGCCCCAAAGATCCGTCGGTCTTGATCGAAGCGGGGGAGCTCTACTTGCGCGGTGGCGGTGCCACCCAGCGAGCGCGCACCTCATTTACCGAGGCCCTGCGTATGCTCAAGGGCGCAGCCAACAAGTCGCTGGCGCGCCGGGCGGAAGAAGGGCTCTTTCGCGCATGGATGGACGACGCACGCAAGGTGCTGCCCACCAATCCGAAGAAGGCTCGCAAGCACTTTGCATCGGCCTTGAAGCATGCCAAGACGCCGCGAGACATTACCGAAGTGCGCCTGGCCCAGCATCAAGCGTTCCAAGGCAACTTCGACGCCCAGGCCGAGAACCTTCGCGCCTTGGCCGACGCCGTAGGTGACGCGCGCGTATCCCTTCAACCGACCGACGCACCGATTCCGGTTCGAGCCTATGCATTGACTCAGTTGGCCGAACTATATCTCGGACGCGAAGACGACGATAAGGCCAATGCGAAAAGGGCCGTGGACGTATATCAAGAGATCATTCGACTCCACCCCAAGTCGGACGACGATGCCGACATGTGGAATGCGGAACTCGCGGCCGGCGCCATCGACGACGTGATCGATGAGTATGGGCGTGAGGTGTACGCTGCGCACGAACGCAAGGCGCAGGCGCTGCTGAAGAAGAGCGCAGTGGGTGGCGATCTCGATCAACTCGATCGATTGCTTCGAGAGTATCCCAATGCCAGCGCCGTATCCCAGGCCATGGTCAAGCGCGCCGAAATCCAACTTGCGGGCGGCGATGCAGAGAAGGCCTCCGCGACATTGCGCGACATTTTGAGCGAAGGCACCACCGAAGACCTCACGCCAAGCATTGTTGCGGGTCTCTACCTTTGCTATCGGGAGTTGGGCGCAGAGGGCGCGTCACGCACAACGGCGCAACGACTTGCGACGGAGTTTGCCAGCACCTCCTTTAGCTGGGCAGGTAAGGACTACACGGGGCGACTCCTACTCAAGGCCTATCCACGCGCCAATCCGCCCTCCAAAGCAACGAAACCAAACGCGCGACCGACCATTGAAGGCCCGCTCCGCGAAGTTCACTTCGAACCCTCCGGCGAAGACGTGGCGCGTTCGGTACTTGTCGAGATGGACCCCGACGACCCGGGCGGCTTGCCGCAAGTCCCCTACAGCGTCATGGCCTTCGACAACAATGCCGCCGCAATCGACTTGCGCACCGGCAAGGTGGCATGGCGCCAAACGATTGTGCCCATTCAACAGGCCACCTACTCCAATGGCACGCTGGTTATCGCTGCACTGGGTCGTTTCATTGGACTCGACGCAGCTACGGGTGAACAGCGATGGGATAGGAAGATCAGTGCGCAGCACAAAGATCTAGGTTCGATTGGCGGTGTTGTGATTTCGTTGCACCGTCCTCTCGGTCGTTCCTCGTCTACCGTAACGCTCATGGCGATGGATGCGCGCAAGGGCATTGAGCTATGGAAACGCTCATTCCCATCCAAGTCGGTACGGCGCTTCTCCACATTCCCCAACGCGATCGTGTTGGAACACGACAGATTCACAGGAGCGCGCGCGAGCAAGAAACTCGTCGTGGTAGACCCCCTGAGCGGCCGCACGCGCCATGAGATTCGCTTACCGAGCCCTCTCCAACTCCGCACGCCCTATGTAGACCATGAGATTTGCGTAGCGGTGGACGGTTATCGTGGCCGCAAGGGCGCCCGTGTACACCTGTTTGATATGCGCATCGGCAAAGAGCGCTTCAAAACCACACTCACGGGCAAAGCCCAAGTGAAGGCCGTTCAACGCTACAAGGATAAAGTGTACGTGCTGCGCAGTGACGGTCACCTCGTCACGCTCTCCACCGACAACGGCAAGATCCTTCACGAAACGCGCATTTACCTTGGTGATGGCGTCTTGGTGCGACCGTTCCCTCGCACCGAACTGTTGGTCAACGACACGTCACTCATGATCGTGCCCTGGACAAGTCGCCAGAACGCAGGCGTACTCTGCTACGAACTCCGCTCTGGCAAGTTGCAGTGGGAACTCCCCTTCGCCGAGAAAATGCGCCATAGCTACGCCCTGTTAGCACAGCACGGCGATACCCTCGTAAGCGTTACGTCGCATACCAAGCGACGCGAAATGAGCATTACCTTGCGATTGGTGGACCCCAACACCGGCAACGTGCTGTTCACTGCAAAACCTGAGGGCATTTCGCGCGCCAATTGGATGCCCACCGTGATCGTTGGCTACGGAACGCTGGTGGTGTACGGGCGTTCGGGCTGTAGTGTGTTTCGTGGAGCGTCGGAAGCGCCGCTGAAAGTTCGGTAACGCGCCATACGGTGTCAGGAACGAATTCACACTTTTTGTGGAATGTGAACGGGTCTTGTGCGGTCGTGTGCAGTTCACCTCACGCAGGGGCGCCAAGTTGCAGAGGCGCGGAGGGCGCAAGCGATGGGGAACGCGTATAGCGAACGTGCTCAGGGACTGGATGTGGATCGCCGCCTGAAGACGCTCACACGAAGAGCGCTAAGAAACAAAGCGCAAGCGTTGGGTGGCGCGTCTTGGCGAGGTCGTACACACTCGATGGTGGGACGCAGCTTGAAGAAGAGGCTCTCACCAAGGAAAGGCCAAGGGCACCAAGCGCAACCGGACGCGTAGACACTCCCCTCCTTGGGTGATCGAAGGGGAATGGCTCCGAAGGAGCCAAAGCTGATAGCTAGGGGTGAGCGAAGCGAACCCTGTGTAAGCGAATCTCTGATTCGCGCCGTGCGCATCGAGGGACCGAATCAAGAGCCGCGTCAATGGGTCACACACGACGTCCGCTCAACCGCTCGCACATCCGAGACGACTTGTGTAACGCACGCGTGTCGGTTGTGTCACGCTCGAATTTATGCAACAAGCGTTCACAACAAACGGTGTTCCAAACTCGCAAAGCCGCAAGCAAGCTATGTTTGAGCGTGATTGACGCGTCGTTCACACGCGGTGTACTGTTAAAAACACGATTGTTTTCTTTGTAAAAAACGTTGAGAATTTCCGCGCCACCGGTTGCGCATATCTCTACTGTCGGCCTTGCGCTGTCGAGAAGCACGCGCACGTCGCCGTGTTCCTCGTTTTCTCCGCAACGAGCGACAGTCACACATATTGGGGTACGTATCCGCGCCAATCGCGGAGTGGATAGCTTCCCCAGTTAGGGGCACACCATGGCCAACGGCACATTGGATAAGAAGAGGAATCGCGAGCCAAATCGGGGCCGCGAGCGTGAAGTTGGTTCCTCGGATCGCGTTGATCGCGCGCAGAAGGTGAGGCGCGCTGCACCTGTCGCCGGTGTGATGCTTGTGGCACTTGTAGCAGCGGTGATCACCGCAGCGCCAACGCCGTACGAAGCTGATTTGGCGCTTTTGTCCAATGTCGATGCTCAGAAGCGCCAAGACGCGAGCGATCGTCTGGGAAAGGGCGGTAGCGAGCAGGCCACAAAGCTCTTGGACGAACTTGCAGGCAAACACTCCGCCGTCACACGCGCCGGTCTTGTGCGCTCCCTTTCAAAGCTACCTGTGGGTGGTGATCACGTGAGCGCACTTCGTGATCTCTTGGCGAGTGACAACGTCAACATTGCAGCAAGCGCCGCGCTGATTCTTCAGAAGGCGCCAAAGGCACGTGACAAGCTCGTTGCTGAGCTTGCAGACGTTCTTGCCGATGATCGCGTAGCCGATGGCGTCAAGGCTCGTGCAGCGCGTGCGCTCAAGGGAACCACCGGTGCAGGCGCCAAGGCATTGGAGGCTGCGGCAGCGGGTAGCGGGCTCACAAAGCTGGCTGCAATTCGTACGATTGGCTTCATCCCAACGTCTGGCCCCGGCAAGCTCGCATCGATCGCCACGGATGAAAAACGCGAAGATCGAGATCGAGTTCTCGCGATGCGTTCTCTTGGTGAAGTCACGGGCAGCAACGCGAGTTCTGCTTCTTCCCAACTCAAGACGCTCGTGAAGAACACGTCGGGGTTTGTGCGCGAGCACGCCACAGCAGCACTTAGTGCGAGGGGCGAGTCTGGAAACACCTCGACGTTCGTCACGCTTGCGAAAGACAAAGACGCGCGCGTTCGGCTGGAAGCACTTCGCGCCATTCAGAAGGCGAAGGCAGTTTCAAGCGAGAAATCCACGGTCAAGACGCTGCTATCCGATTCGGATGTTCGCGTGCAAGAACTTGCCTTGCGTCTCGCGGCCGCTGAGAAGCCGTGGGACTTGTCCGATGTCAAGAGCACATTCGTTTCCGAGCTTGGTTCCAAGAACTTCAAGATCCGTCTCGGTGCTGCCTTAGCGCTTGCCGCGTATGGCGACAAGGGCGGGCTTCAAACCATGAAGACCGACAAGGATTCATCCACCAAATCCGTCGCGGCCCAAGCCAAGGCCGCGTACGACCTCATTGACAAAATCGAAGAGTAGGGCGCAACGCATCACCGAAAACCATCAAGCAAGGTGTGAGCGAGATTGGGGTAGACATGGCCAGCAAGAACAGAAACAGTCGAAAGCGTTCAAAGAAGGACAGCCGCCCGGAAACACCTCGCCCATGGGTGCATACGCCTCTGGGGCTGGTTGCCGTAGGGCTTGCAACCTACGCTCTGGCATTCCTCGTGCTAACCGGTGGTCGTCGCATTCTTGCTGAGGCGGCGCCTCCAAGTCCGATCGTCATCACCGACTTCGGAATGAAGGACACGAGCACCACAGGAAATCCAAAGGAGTCGTACAACTTGGCCGGGCAGGCTGGCGGCATCTACCAGGTCGATAACGCGAACCGCCATGCGGTTTCGTTCACGTCACTAAAGCCCGCCCACTCCAACAACGCGGTTCAGCAGATTGACTTGGATAAGACTTCCGGGGATGTCATCTACGGTGCGAGCAACGGTGAGATTGTTCGCGTTGACATGACGACCAACACGTCAACCACTGTCGGAACGGTTTCGGGTGCAGATTTCAAGGTAGCCGCGGCCGACAACAACTCCTCAAGTGTGGATGCCTGGGCGATCGACGCGAATACCAACTCGCTTTATGAGTTCAAGTCCAGTGGTCCGTCGGTACTCGGTAATCCCTCGTTTGGTCAGGGTCCAACCGAACTGGCCGGCCCCAAGCCCGGTAACAACAACGTCGTCGCTTTGGGAGACGGTTCGGCTGAGATCTATCGTCTCGATGTGACGCTCTTAGTTGACTACGACGACACGTTTGCCGGTACCAATGTCGAGCCGACGGGTCTTGCGGTGGCCGACGCAGACTATTGTTACGTCTCGATCAATGACGGCTCGACAGCAAAGGTCTTGCAGGTTGACTTGCGGGCATCGACCTTCGGTTTTGTGACGCCTGTTATGGGCACGTACTCAAACGTAAGTGCGGTGGACATTTCTGTTGCCGGTCCATGGGTCACCGTACTCATGTCGGATAGCGCGAACAACGAGACGACCGCGCGCGTGTTTGATGTCGGCGTTCCAAGTTCGCCGCTTTACGTGGGCAGCGTGGACTTGTCGTTGGGCTACCAAGCCTACGGCGGGTTGACCACTTCGCTTATTGGCGGGGAGACCTATGACGATCTCGAATTTGTTTGGGCAAACGCCACCCAAGACATGAGCGTGACGACTGGACGAGATGTTGACAACGAATGGACCTATGGGACTGCGACAACGGTTGCTTCCGGCTTAAATCCTGTCGTGACACCCGCAGCGCCGGGATCACACAATCAAGCGGCGCTCGGCTGCTGCGGGCCTTGTCCACCCTGGGGGCCCGAGGGCCAAGGCGAAGTTCGTCACAACGGCACGTGCGGCACAGCCACGATGTTTCCGGGTGGGGCAAGTGGCGGAGGCAGGATTCAGGGAAGCACGGGAGGTGCGTTGTCAATCTGCTCACTCGGCTCTTTCCCAGGCAGAGGCAAAGGTCTAGAGATTGAGCTGACCTATCGGTCACGTAGTAACTTTCCATATCGATACGGGAACGGGTGCAATCTCAGCCAGGATGTCCGCCTCAAGACCGAGACAAACGGCGACCTGACGTTTCAAAGTGCGTATGGACGCATGGATACGTATGTAAGCAACGGTGCGGGCGGATTCGTGAGCCCCCGACATTACGACACTACGCTAGTTGCGAGCGGGTCGGGGCATACGATCACGGATCGATTTGGCCAGACAGCTACATTCGACGCGAATGGATACAGAACCAGTCTGGCGGACAGATATGGCAACACTCACACGTTTACCTATTCTTCAGACAAGCTGACGAAGATCACAGATTCACTTGGCCGGATCTACAATTTTAATTACGACACCACGGGCCGACTTTCAAGCGTAGTAGACTTCGGCGGGCGAACGTGGACACTCAAGTATGATTACATTGGCAATCTGCGGCAACTGACAACTCCCGCATCTGCTCAGTTTCCTAACGGCCGTACAACCACATACTCATATTCGCCAAGGAACGCGGACTCCCGGCTCCAGGGCAACTTGATTCATGTAGAGAACCCCGGCGATGAGGTTGTGCAGACTCTGAAGTACAATGAGCACGACATGGTCGTTGAAGAAGTTCGAGGCGACACTTCGAAGATCATCAGTTATGACATCACGAACAACCAGACGACCTTCGTAGACCATGCGGGGAATACGACGCGATGGACTTTTGACGCGAACGCGATGGTGACTGAGACGAAGATTTACACCAAGGGCCTGAGAACCGGGGAACCTACAGCGTTCACAACCGCATACACAATCGATTCAGTATCAGGATTTGTTAAGGCCGTCGTGTACCCGCGCGGCAACCGAACCGACTACACATATGACAGCTCCCTCAATCTCACTGAGGTCCGGCACCGGACGACGGACACCAGCACCAACAGCGGCACGGATCTCGTTACCTCGTACCAGTACACGGCCCAATACAACCAAATGAGCCAAGTGACCGACCCCAAGGGCAACGTCACGTCCATGACGGTTGATTCCTCTGGGAACACGACGGCCGTATCGCGACCTGCGGTCACGCAGCCGACGAGCCAGTCCATCGCAGAGACTTTTGCATACGATTCCTACGGGCGCATCACGTCGGCAACCGATGCGGAGAGTCGCGTAACGAATTTTGTGTATTACACATCTGGTTCCCAAAATGGATACTTGCACAAAGTCATTCGTGATCCTGACGGGCTCTCGATCACCACGACGTTCCAATATGATCAGTATGGAAACGTAACCTCTGTAACAGACCCGAGTGGTGCCACGACGACCATCACGGTGGACGCCGAAAACTTTGTTACACAGATACAAGCGCCTACGCCGCTTAACTACAAACGCAAGTTCACCTACGATGCCAATCGAAATCTCACGCTGCTTGAAACGGAGAACCGCGACAAAGACGGCACGCTCGATCCCACCACGCCCTGGATTGAGACAAGTTATACGTACAACGAGATGGGCTGGCGTTTGACTGCCACCCAAGATCTGACGTCGTCAAGTCAAGCGGTAACGACATATGAGTACGACGGCGAGGGCAAGGTCACCAAAATTCAAAGCCCGACGGGCGAAGAGACGAAGATCGAGTACGACGAGCGAGCGTTGCTTTTCAAGCTCACGCGGGGCTACGGCGCGGCTGAAGCCTCGACGATTCAAGTGGACTACGATGCCAACGGCAATCGCAGCAAGACGATCAATGGCGAAGGCGACGCGACGAATTTCACGTACGATCTCTTTGACCGCGCCACGAAGCGAACGAACGCGCTGAGTCACTATGTTTCTTGGACCTACGATAAGAACGGAAACGTCCTGACGGCGGCAGCCTACAACGCCTCGAACGTGCTTCAGGCCAAGACGACGAATCATTTTGACGAAGTGAACCGGATCTGGAAGCGTGTTCAGGATCGATTTGGCTCGGGCCTCACGCCGAGTTACCCGACGGTCACCATCCAGCACGATAAGACGGGTCGCGTCACCGAGATCAAAGATCCGCTCAACAATAAGACGACCTATTCATACGACACTGCAGGACGCCAGACCAAGGTCCAAGACGCCGTTGGAAACGAAACCGAGTGGGTCCTCGATGCGCGCGGGCAAGCCACCAAGATCAAGCGCAAGGACATTCCTACGGCAGGCGGTTCCGAAACGTTTGAAACCGAGTTTGTCTACGATGCCCTGGGCCGCCTAACCTCCAAGCGCGAGATCGACCGGCTCAACGCTTCAAACATTTTGACGACGAATTTTTCGTATGACAGCCGCGAAAATTTGACCTTCCGAGTAGACGCCGAAGGGAATCCTGTTCGTTGGGCGTACGACCTCGCGAATCGCCAGACGAGCTATGAGCGCGCGCTTGCTATTGGCACGTCGATTGACGATTTCACCAATAGCATACTTGAGACAGCGAGCTTTGACGCCTCGGGCCGATTGACGTCGGTGACTGACGACAATCTGAACACGACGTCCTATTCTTATGACGCCCTTTCGCGCGTGTTCAAGACGACCTTTGCCGACACGAAGTTCGTGACCCGAACTTTCGATAAGAACGATCGCGTCAAGACGTGGACGGATCAGAACGGCACCGTGGTTACCAATACCTATGACATGCTGAGTCGTCTGACTTCGCGCACGGTCAATCGCGCCACCGGTGTCTTGGGAACGACGTCGGAGACCTATTCCTACGATGCGCTAAACCGCATGCTCACCGCGAAAGACAATGACTATGAGGTGCAGTTCACGTATGACAGCGTGGGCAACGAGCTGAAGGAAACGCAGGGCTACACAGTGACAGGTCAAGAGAAGTGGCGCACCGTCACCTCGACGTATACCGACGCGGGCTCGCGTAGCGCGATTCAGTATCCGAGTGCCTTCAGTGTGCTTCACCAACGCGACGCCATCTACCGCATGACGGCCATGGTAGATTCCGCGGCCTCCACCAACATCGCGAGTTTCACATTCCAGGGCGCAGGCCGCCTTGCCAAGACAACCAACCAGAACTCGACCACGACGGACCACGGGTACGACGGCTTTGCGCGTCTCTCGCAGCTCGATCACAAGAATGGCTCGGCGCAGAGCTTCCACACATTCGACTATTTGTATGACAAAGTCCACAACCGTCGGATGGAGAAGAACTCGTTCAACGCCACCTGGATCGGCTCGTTACCGACCGGGATCCAGCCCTTCCTGAATGCGCGAAACGGCAAGGGCGATGTCTATGCCTACGATATGGCCTACCGCATGGTGGACACGCGTTACGACGTAACCAATCCCGCAACGGAGGTGGGCACACCCGGTTCGCAGACTTACGTCACCAAGCAAGTCTACACGCTCGATGGCCTCGGCAACCGCAGCCAAACGCAGCAGACTCCGTGGGGCGGCTCAGCCACAACAGTTGCTTACTCGTTCAATGCGATGAATGAGTACACGGCGATTGGCGGTACTTCGCGCACACACGATAGCAACGGCAATCTGACGGACGACGGCACGCAGACTTACCACTACGATTACAAAAATCGCTTGGTCGAGGTGCGGGTCAGTGGATCGAGCACTGTTGTTGCGAAGTACAAGTACGACGCGCTCGGGCGGCGGGTTGAAAAGCACGTCGTCTCCGGCGCGGTCACGACGCGCTACATTCTCGATGGCCAGGACATCGTCGAGGAGTTTGACGGGAACAACACATGGCTTGCGCGCTACTTCCACGAAGACCGTATTGACCATCCGCGGGCGATGGATCGCGCGGACATTGCGGATGTGGATGGGGACAGCAATACGGCAGAGATTCTTCGGTTCACGTATCACCAGAACGCGCTTGGGAATGTGAGCGAAATTTCAGCGCCCGGTGGCGGAGTAGTTGAATGGGTGACGTATGACGCCTATGGAAAGGCGACCGTTCGAAACTCGGCGGGGACGACGCAGGGGTCGAGCTATGTTGGAAATCCGTTCTTGTTCACGGGGCGCGAGTTCGACGCCGAGTCGGGAATGTATCACTATCGTGCGAGGGCGTACGACCCAGAGACGGGGCGGTTCTTGCAGAGGGATCCACTGGGGTATGTGGATGGGTTGGGGTTGTATGAATACGTGGGAAGCCGGCCGAGCACGTCCGTGGATCCTAGTGGGGCGCTCTCCGAAGCAACGGAGGCAGCGATAAAGAAAGCTGAGGCCGCCTTTAAAAAATGGGCGGCTAAGAACCAACAGATGCAGTCGTTGGTAGCAAAATTGCTGGCAGAGATCGCGAAATTGAGGAAGGCCCGTCAGGGCAACGATACGAAGAGGAGGCAACTCAAGAAAAAGAAACAAACGGACGAGTGCGTAAAGGAGATCGCGGTTTTGTCCGCCTCAATCGCGCAGCAGGATAGTCAAATCAAGAAATTACTGGAACAACTCAAGGAGATCAAGAAGAGTGATGAATACAAGAAGGCCAAGAAGGAAGCGGAAGATGCCAAATCTGACTTCGAAGACGCCCTCAAAGACGCCATTGATGCTATCGACAATGACAATACGACCAGCGGTGATACTGATGGAGAGAAAAACAAGAAGAAAAATAAAAAGGATGAGAAAGAAGAGGCAAAGGACGGATTGTTCGCGAGAGAGCGAATACATGATCTCATTTGGGAGCATCTGAATAGGGGATCCTGGCCACCCAATGCGGGAAAGGGAGGAGGGACATTCAAGAACGACGGCCGGGGCGGAACCGACGTAATCCGAGGTGCACCTGCCGGCACAACGTACAGGGAGTACGATTTACCTAGCGACGCTCAGGACCGCGGAAACAACCGGCTAATCATCGGATCGGATGGTTCGGCGCACGTGACCAATGACCACTACACTCGCATTAGCAACATTGCTAGATAGTACGTTAGAGTTGCGTACTTGGCTTAGACTCGCATCCACAGGAGTACCAGGCTGTGTATGACATCGAGGGCTTCTGCGTCAAGGCGATCTCAGAATTAAAGAGTGAGTCCAAGATTGAGTTCAGAGAGGGGCTTTCTAAATCGAAAATACTCTCTTATGAAACAGAATTTGATTGCAAGTTTCCACCGGAGTTGAAGGTTTTCCTTGAAATCGCCGTACCGGTGGGCCACGGTTGGCCCAAGTGGCATGGACGGGCCTCCGATCTGGTTCGAGGCGTTAGAGAGTTCTTCGAATACGTCTTTCGCACTGCAATACGCGATGACTATGCGGTATGGGTCCCGAGCAGATGGGGAATTCGACCGACGGATGATAAAGAGGCAGTGTCAATCGCACTTCAAGACATTCGTTCTCTACCACCACTGATTCCTATCTACAAGATTAGGCATATCCCATCCTTCCCTGCAAAGGTGGGCAATCCAATTTACTCGATCTACAGTCCGTATGATTCGGTAGTGTACGGGGTGGACTTTCCTGAGTATCTTCACAATGAGTTCGGAGTCAGCGTTCCTGAGGATCACACGCCGCACTTCCGAGCCGCGCCACATTGGCATGACTTGCTGACCACTTGCTAAGATACCGCAAAGGATAACCGTGCCGAGATACCAGATACCGCAGATACCGTGCCGCATCTTCTCTCACCAACTTCGTGACTTTCGACTTTCGCACCTCCAAGTACGCTCCGCGTGATTCACCGGCGCGACCCGGCACAAAGGATGACGGCCGTGGAGACGAAGAGCAGTTTCGGGGCCTAACCACTCCTTCGACATCTTCAAGAGAGTCGAGCACATCGCCTTGTCACGGTAAACTATAGAAATGCCCGGTCGCCCACTACCGCACCGCCTGCGTCGACTGATATGGACGGCTTGTATTCCCGCAACAGTTGCCGCGATCATCATGTCTATTGAGTTCGTAAGCAACACCCAGCGCGCGTCGCCAAAGCCATTTACATGGATTCGACCTCACGTGGAAGCGCCAGCGTTGGCAACAAAGCCAATCGACAATACGTTGCTCCATCTCATGGAACGGATGCACCCGTATTCAGCACGGGCGGCTACGCCAAGAAACCAGCAACTATCCGCGCCGACTATCCCCCCACTACGCGCCTTCGCCATCTCTATGTGGATACACGGCGCATCCGGAACTACGCTGACTCTTCGTTGCAAAGATCCAGCCCACGACATCGCGTATTGCATCGGCACCGACAAGCCAGATCGAGACGTGAAACTCGTTTACGTGGACGTGGATGACAAGCTTGCGCGGTTTACCGTCAATCGCGGCGACGAGCAGCACACGTTTAAGTTCAATCGCAGCCGCGAATTTCACAGCAACGTGATTCGTTTTAGTCCGCCTCGTCCTAATCCACCGAGCGCACGACGGAGCGAGGATGGCTATCACGCCCAAGTCATTGCAGGCACCGCGCACACAGCCCTCAAAGCCGTCCCTTTCTATGACACTCGCGGTATGTGTATCGGTATGCGTGTGACAGGGGTTCGATCCAACTCGGATTGGGCGACACGCGGCATCGTACGGGGCGACGTGTTGCTAATGGCTGACGGCATATCGATGCGTGAACCGGCCGAGTTCAGAAGGCGAATCCGCGCCGGCTGGTCGCCAAGCTCGATTCGCATCGGGCGACTTAAGAACGGAACGCTGAACAAGACCGTTCTCGGTGGATAGGGGGATGGCCCATTCCAGGTAACGGTGAGAGGCAACAAGCACTCCCGGAAGCGACGACATTGGCCGGGTTTGGCTCGGATGGGCACTGACCTCGAGGCTCTAACCTCTCGTTGCGAGGACGGGCAATTCATTGCTGGTTCAGCAGCCAACGAAACGCATGCGCTCCGCGCCTCTGCAACTTGGCGCCTCTGCGTGCGATAGCCCAATCCTAACGAATGGGCGCGCCCCCGCCCACAGCTCAACAGCAAGCCGGCCCACCGCATGTGGTAGACTTCTTTGCCTATGCCTCATCGCATTTCCCGTTACGCCGTGTTCGCACCGATCCTCGCCATGCTCGTGGTGCTGTCGGTGGTCTTGCAGCCTCTACCCGTGCGCGCCGACGCCGAGTTGGGGCAGGATCTCGTGACGCCCCAGACCATGCGGGCGATTCGCAGGGGCACGAAGTTTTTGGTGTCGCTGCAGCGTCCCGATGGCTCGTGGCCGAGCGATGCGGGTAAGAAGATCAACGAGCGCTATAGTCGGTTTCCGAAGGGCTCAAACGTCTCGCATGTGGGTGTGACGAGCTTGGCGGCATTGGCGTTGCTCGCCGGTGGTCATCTTCCGGGTCGAGGCCCTTATGGCAAAGCCATGGAACGCGCGATCGACTACATCGCCGCACAGGTGCGTGACTCGGGTTACATCACGGCCAATGGCACGCGCATGTATAGCCACGCCTTCGCCACGTTGGCGCTAGCTGAGGTTTACGGACAAACCAACGACGCTTCGATTCACCGCAAGCTGCAAGAAGCAGTGCAGTTCACCATTAAGTCGCAAAATCAAACGGGCGGTTGGCGCTACGTGCCGCAGACCAATGACAGCGACATGAGCGTTGCGGTGTGTCAGGTAGTTGCTCTTCGTGCTGCGCGCAACGTGGGCATCAAAGTGCCGCGTCGCACGATTGACCGCGCGCTCCGTTATGTCTTAGGCAGCGCCGTTCCCGGGCCGCGTGGCCCCACGGGCGCGTTTTATTACCAGCCGCAGGACCAACACCAACACAACCGCGATAGTTTCGCACTGTGTGCCGCCGGACTCACCACGCTCTTCCAGGCGGGCCTCTACGACAACAAGATGTTGCGTCGCAAGGCCAAGGAACTCGGTGTGCCGCCGAGGAGCGTGCCGGATATTCAGGCGTCAGTTGCTTATATGCGCGATCGCTACCGCCGCATTCACGGTCGCTACGGCGGTCCCGATCATTACTTCTACTACTACGGCAACTACTACGCCGCCCAGGCCATGTACCAGGTTGGTGGCAAGCACCCGAGCGTGTGGCGCAGTTGGTACCGCATGGTTCGCGACGACTTGCTCGAAATGCAACGCAACCGCAAGGCATCGGGCTCCGGCGAGCGCGAGTATTACTGGAAGAGCAACGTGGACGACACCCACGCCTACGCCACCGCATCGGCGCTGCTCATTCTTCAGTTCCCGCTGGACCACTTGCCGATTCACCAGCGGTAGCTCTCAATGCCGCAATTGACGTGAACCCTCCGCGGCCCGAATCGTTCAGGTCGCTATATGTATTGGGCAAGGCACATCACCACGGTTCTTGCGCTTCTTCTCGTAGCATGTGGTCCGTGCGGGGGCGGTCCGTGTGGGGGCAATGTGCACGAAGTTCAATCTTTCGAGGTTCCGCGAGAACCCGCTTCGTCGGCGTCGGAAAACGGTGAACAGAATGTCAAGCGAGGTAGACGACGGCTTGAGGTGCGCGACCCCATGCTGTCGCATATCCATAACCCTACGCGGGACGACAATGGCTCGAGCATGCTTGCCGATGCATTTCGGCGTAGCGATCTAGCTCACGAGGCGTTGGGCTTGACCGCGTACGCGTGTCTAGCAAGCGGCTACACCCATCGTGGCAAGGAACCGTGTAGTCGCCTCGTCGGGCGTGCAATTCGTAAATTCAAGGATGAGGTCCGCGCCCTCGACTCAAGTAGACCACCTTCGCTCAATCCTTTGATAGCCCTCGTATTGATTAAGTCCTATGGCATGACGGGAAATGTGTGGATACGAGCGGAAGCGCAGCGCGCCCTGACCGACGCTGCCAACCAGTGTCGTCGGGGCGGAGTCACTGACGAAACTACGGCGGGCTGGATGCTCTTGACGCTCATGTACGCGCGACGGACAAACAATGGTATGCAGCGGCGCCACAAGGGCACAAAGCAACTGCTTAATATTGACGAGTCATCGTTCGCAATTCTTGCCGACTGGTGCGGTGATGACGTACGCAACTCGTATCGCCGTCGTGCCGTCGCCGCCCTCGCCACACTCCTGTTCGCGCCCAAGGACACGGCGCGCGCCGAGCTTGAATCGATCGCTCGTGATCTTACGAGGCGCCCTTACTCAAGAGATACTCGGGACGGCACGACCGATTTGATTGGATCCGTGTTTGCGGGCATCGCCCTCGGCTTTGTCGACTCAAATGTCGCGCTGGCATGGAGACAGAAGACTTCCGGTGCGGCAAACGAACAGTCGCACGCACTCCAAGAACAGGCAAAGGCAAGTACCATCAACGCGAGATCCATACGAACGCTTGCCTTGCTTGCTATGCTCGAAAAAAAGACGTGGTTGGGGTATGACCTTCCGTCCATCGACACGGTGCGTTAGCAAACGGTAGCCGGCGCTCAACGATCAACGGCAAGTGATCTTGCGGAGCTACTCCCACATCAACGAAATACGGCTCGGCGGTTTCTCTCGCGAAAATGGAACCAATACCTTGATTTCACCCGGATCCTCAGGCGCGCCAATACGAACCACATGACTCGTGATCCACTTGCCTTGGTCGTCGTATTGCTCAACCCGCGCATAGCCCGCCGCTAGCGACTCCAGCACCCGGCGCAGTGCCAATCCGGTGTTCTCGGAGCTTGCAAGCGATTCAACGTCCGCCTGCGAGGCGGGATACCCGGGGAGACGGTTCATGGTGAGCTGCAACTGGCGGCCACCGGACGCCGATTCCACGCCTTCCACCTTGAGATAGGACGCAAACGGACCGGGGTCGAGTTGCACGGATTTCACATTGACCGGCCCGACCTTGTTCCAAACCTTGGCAAAGAGCTCCTTGTAGTCCACGAAAATCGACGACACGAGAAACGCTCCGCAGAGCACAAGAAATGCCAGTGCGGCGGTTTTCAATAGTTGCGCACGGCTCAGCGGTTTGCTCGCAGCGCGTGTGTTGGCGTCTACGGTTCGTTGACGCGCTTCTACGTGCCCACCGGAAATCACGTACAGCGTCTGTGTTTCGGTGCCTTTATCCCATTGAGTCGTTCGAATCGTAGAAAACAGTGAAGCGCGCTGCTCCGCGGGTGCCATGTCCACAAGTTGCTGCAAAAGATCGCGCAGGGGCACGGATACGTCGGGATGTTGCGCGTGCGCCGGACGGTTGTCGCCGAGCAAGCTGAAGTTGCCCCCATCCAACTCGATCGAGAAGCCGTATCCACCTGAACGTGCAAGCGTTGTCCATTCAACAAGCCGATCACGAAACGACTCATCGCCCCAAACCGGACCCTCCAAGAGTCCGTCCACGGAAAAGGTGCCCACTTCGCGCACTTGTGCACTCATCGCTAGGACAGAAAACTCGAACGAAACATTTGAATCTCACTCAATGGTCGCCAATTTTCCATTCCGTCTCTCCATACAAGGGTGGTGCCATCGATCTTGCCGTCCGCAAGTCCCTTACGTAAGGCCGCGGCCGACACCGGCCCACACTCTCCCGCCCCGGTGTCGTACTTCCACTCCTTGACTGGGACGACAGGCTCGTCTAACTCCTGATGCTCAGCGGCGTCTGAATCACCCGGGAGCGCCTGGGGACCGTCGTCGTGCATGCCGTGTCCCGCGGGCAGTGGGGTAATGCGGCGCGTGTCTATTCCAAGCGAACCGTCATGGGCGTTCAGCCGGGCTTCTGCGTGACGACGATGCGCCTCGTTTTTCATCTGTTCCTGACGAAGTTTTTCACGGAGCCTTCGCCGCTCGGATCGTGCGGCTACTCGGTGACGCTCGCGTTCACGTTCATTGGAGACCACCAATACGATGATTAATCCAATGAGCCCCAGAAGGAAGCCGATAAAGAACCAGCCGAGTGGATTGCGGCCCTTGTTCGATGCAATAATCGCGCAAGCCGCCGCACAAATGACCGCAACAATCCAAACCACGGAATGACCTCACCCGGTGACGATCACGGCATTATGCCTGCCTCCGCGTGCCCCTGCAAGTCACGCCCGATCAATCATCAAGACCGCCAAATTGTGAAGAAAGTGAGCAAGCATGGCGGGGTAGAGGCTGCCGGTCTTCATCCGTATCCAGCCCAATAAGTAGCCAACGAGAAAGAGATAGGGCGCACGAAGTATCGAAAAGTGCATGGCGGAGAACAGTACCGCCCCAAGCGCGATGGCGCGCGCGGGTCGAAGCGCCGACATGAGCCACGTCTGAACAAGGCCGCGAAACGCAATCTCCTCATTGATTGCAGGAAACACACAGATCAGTAAGACCAATGCGGCATCGGACAGTCCGTC
Source organism: Planctomycetota bacterium (assembly GCA_965222115.1). Classification (GTDB taxonomy): domain Bacteria; phylum Planctomycetota; class PLA2; order PLA2; family JAEUHO01; genus CBDCTJ01. The sequence goes on from CBDCTJ010000005.1 coordinate 91,926, forward strand.
GCTGCTCAACTGCGCCACCCAGGAACTCCCGCCAACGCCATCCAACGACTGCAAGAACTCGTGGTACCCAAAATTCAATGCGAGCATCGGCACGAGCAATGCTAGTCCGATGTAGGCGTAGCGACCGCCAAACCCGGTGCGCGCCAACTGGGTGCGAAGAAGTGGCCAATAGCGAACGGCGAAGACTGCGGTCGTTATCAAAACCGCAAGATCGGTAACTATGATGTGCATCCCGAGCCGCTGCTGACCGGCGGTAACGAACAACAAAAGACTCACACCAAAGATAACGCAAAAGTATGTCCACCAGACGCGGCTAACATTCGGCGCGTGTAGCTTGACGAGCTCGCCCGCGGAAGGCCGCATGGCGCGCACCGGCGTCAAAACGGATGCAACGTCCTTGTAGGGCGTCGCGCAGCGGCGACAAAAGTAGTACGTTGGATCCAAGGGCGCATCACAGTATCGGCAATGCAAGTCGTCTCCCGACGTGGCAAGTTCGACGGGCGTTGGCGGTCGGAGGTCGCTCATGGCGGGTTCGTTACCGTCCTTGCGGCGGGGGAACAACGGGTAGGCAGAGGATGCCACAGATGAGCGGCGACACATGACCAACGCAATGGACGCATTCATTCACGAGGAGAGGAAACCCGTAGAATTGCGCGACCCATCGTTCCGCAGCGGTCCAATTGCTGGGGCTCTCGTCCAAGACCCGCATTGGTGGGAGAATCGAGGGAACCCCCACACCCCACCCTGGTTCTACGTATTGACGCCCCCCCATGAGCGAATCACCCACCCCCACCCCGGATGCACGCACTACTGGGCAATCCACGGCTGACCGCTCGTCGGCGAATCAGGCGTCGGCGAGTCATGCGTCCGTCGATTCCGACGGAGCAACTCGCACCGAACCAGGTGACTCCGGCGAGCCCGCGTTGGGTTACCGATTGATGGCCGATTTGCAACGCGTGCTGGCGGCGTCCTCCCCGAATGAATCATCTCAAGGGCAAGGCACTCCTGCCGACTCCATCGATGCGTTTCGCCCCATCTACGAGGCCTATGCCCCGCGCGTCATGCAGTTTTTCTTTCGCATGTGTGGCGATCGGTCCTTGGCCGAAGACTTGACACAGGACGTGTTCGTCAAAGTGTGGCGTGCAGCGCCATCGTGGCGCCCCGAAGCGCCGCTCCATACGTGGATCTTCACCATCGCTCGCTATCACGGGTGGAACGCACTGGCGTTTCGACGGCGGCGCAAGTCGGTTTGGCAACAGGCCGCAGATCAACCCGCTGTCAACGAACCGGCCGATTCCACGGCATCGAATCGAGTACCCCACGAACGACTCGCCGCGCGCGAGTTTGGAACCCACTTGCAGCGTGCGGTGCTCTCGCTTTCACCGCGCCTGCGAGTGGCGTTCGTCTTGGCGCGTTTCGAACGTCTCTCCCTGGCAGAAATCGCCCACATCGCAGGCGCCCCCATCGGCACCATCAAGAGCCGCATTGCCCGTGCGGAAAAACGGCTTCGGCGAGCGCTTTCGCATTCGCATGCATCCATGAAAGGGGGCTCTCATGACTCCCAATAAACAGCACAAGTCGCCCAATAAATCGCGCGGCGGCAGTTCGCACGATCTTGCTTCATTTGCATTGCATCTCCTCGATGCCGACGAGGCGCAATCGATCGAAGCGCGCGTTGCTCAGTCGCCCCGTGAATCCCGTGAACTCGACGATATCGCAGCGCATTTGGTCATGTACGACCGAATCGAAGGCGCACCGCCTGCCCCCACCTTTGAACAGTTTCGTACACACGTGAAGTCGTCCGACGACGTAGATGCACCGCAGGCGCGTTTATCCGCCACAGTCAACGACTTCAGCTCGACGGACTCGTCAAAACGTTGGTTTCGGCTTGGCATGGCAGCGGTCGCGCTACTGGCAATTGGCGCGGCAGCGCTGTGGGGATTCACGCGAGATCGCGGTAAGACGAATTCATCGCAGCTTGCAAGCATTTCGTGGGTTGGCCCGAGCGTTCAAACAGTTGCGGATGGTGCGCCGGCGCCCCTCAAGTCATCTTCGGCATTACAACCTGGCACGTGGCTCTATGGCGGCGAGGATGCAGGCGAGGTGCGCTACACAACGCGCAATCATACCGTTCGCCTCGTGCTTTCGTCCGGTGCATCGCTGCGATATACAAGTCCCACGCAGGTTTACTTGGAGAAGGGCAAGGCGTGGTTTGAGGTCACGAGACTTCAAACTGACACGAACGCATCGCCGATCACATTCCGCGTGTACTCACCTCGCGGTGCAGTAAACGTGCTGGGCACGTCATTTCTTGTGGACGTCAACCGCGACGCGTTTTCCGTGGGCGTGTGGCATGGTGCTGTTGAGGTAAAACGTGCTGTGCAAATCACGCAAGACTCTAAGAACGATGCGAATGACGCCTTTCGTGTTGGCGCACGTGAATCGCTCGCATTTCACAGTTCGAGAGACGCGAGTACGCCTGCTCCCACACGCGCGCCCTTCGCTTCACTTCCTGCATTCCTGTCAAAGGGCTTGGAACTCAGCACGCGCGTCGTGGCCGACGGCAAACAAGGCGATGAATGGATCGTCGATTGCGTATTTCGAAATCGCGGTGGGCTGCGGCTATCTCTCAATGGCGACGACGAGGGGCAAAGCCCGCTTTGGTTGCACGTGAGCGATGCACAGGGCGGCCAAGTGAGCGCATTACCCGTGCTGCCAGTCAACATCGTCTCCCGATCCAACGAGACCGACTCAGATGCTGAGTTGGCGCCCTGGATCGTTGCTACGAGCTCCGGACAGGCATCAGGCGCAGATTCAATCCTCGCGCCGGGCGAGTCGCGCGTGGTCCGAGTCCGATTCAAGGCGCCGCGCGTCCGAATGAAGGTCTCCGATGGTCCCCTGCCCCGCTACGTTTGTCGGGCGGTGTACCGAGGCGAAGCGCTCCCCCCGCTCCAATCCGCGCCAGTCCCAATTCACGCCGCTCCCTCTCCTTTGAAGGAAGATGAGGCGGCAGAAAATGGGTCGATTGGCAACGGTTCGGAGCGAGCAGACGAGGCTCCGTCCGATGCCGCCAACGGCGAATCGAAATCCACGGAGCAGCCCGGCCGATGAGCACCTCTTCTAAACAACACGGCTCCCTCCCACCAAGCGACGGATCGCGTAAGCAGAGCTCCCCGGAGGTGCGCAAAGTTCGCACCAGGCTCGGGTTGTTGCGCGCGCGTGTGCGCGGCATTCTCGCCACGGTAGCCACATGCAAATGGATCGTCGCTGCGGTCGGGGCATTGGCCGCATTCTTTGTCGCCGATTGGTTCCTCGACCTGCCCATGCATGTACGTCGTTTTCTGCGCTCGGGTCTCTTGACCCAACCGGAAACGTGGTCGGTCTTCGCGTGGTTGGCGGCGCTCGCGATAGCTATCGCCGTCGCGGTGGTATTTACGAAAGCACGCAGGCGCACCGCACCCTTCTTTGCGTTTATCGCCTGTGGTCTCGTTGGACTCTTGGCGTGGTTTGCCTATCAGCAGTTTGCCCCCATCGGCGCACGCATTCGTGACGAAGAGTTGGCACTCGGTGTGGAGGCCCGTCACGCGGGGCTTCGACATCGCTTGGCGTCGGCGCTCGATTTCGACAAGACCATTCAGGGAACGACTGTAGAGAGTCCCCGAGGTGAAAGCCGCGAGTTGATGGAAGCCATGGTGGCCGAGACCACCGCCGAAGCGAAAGGCGTCAAGTTTGCGCGCGCTGCCAATAGCGCACCGGCCACGCGTTGGGTATCGCTTGCAGGTTTGGCACTTGCGGGTGCGGTGATCGCCATGATTGCGTTGCCGGCAACCAAACTTTGGGCACGACGCAGCCTGTTATTGGAAGACGTGGACTGGCCGCGCGACACCACCATGCTCGCCGTAGATGTTGACGTATTGGATGAGGCGAAGGCCTCGTCGGGCGACAACGCCAACGTTTCCACAGAAGGTGACTCAAACAGCGCGATCAATACGCGCATCACGCCACACGATCCTAAGGTGCCATTTTCCGTAACGGTGGGACGACCGCTCACGATCTACGCATTGGCCGAGGGCGACGCGCCCGATGAGGCCTACTTGTTGGACTTCGTCGAAGGGCAACAACCACTTTCGCGCCGCATGTATCAAGTGCCGGGACGCGACCATCTCTTCGCGTTTGAGTTTCGCGATGTGCGCCGTCCGTTCACCTTCATTCTTCGCGGGGGCGATGACGACGATGACCGCCCGGTCTATTCCGTGGAGATCAGCATTCCACCGCGCATTCAGTCCATTCAGACGTCGGTGACCTACCCGAGCTATCTGGGACTGGACGCCACAACGCACGATCGCGGCAGCGTGAGTGTTCCTCAGGGCTCAATCATCAATGTCACGTTTGTGCCCGATGTCCCATTGTCCGCTGCGTTTGCATTGGTCGGCGGCAAACGCAGAGAGGTCACGCCCGTAAAGGTCCCCATGGGCGACAGCGAAGCCGACGGCTACCGCTTCACGTCCACGACGGAGTCATCGTTCCGCTACTCACTGGTGCTCGAAACACAGAGTGGCAAACGCAATGAATCGGCCGCCGATAGCTACGAAGTGCGAGTCAAAGAAGACCGCGCGCCTCGGCTCGACTGGATCTTCCCGCGCGGGTTGGGTGAGCGCACGGCCAAGGGACGTATTCCCCTGTTGGTGCGTGCCTCGGATGATTACGGCATTGGCAGCCTTGCGCTTGAGTTGCGGGCAGGTGGTCAATCGGTTCAGCGTTTCGAGTTAGGGAAGGACGTAAGTGAGTCCGGCGAAGAAGAGTCCATAGCCACTGAACTGCGCCGTCGCCTACTGGAAAACGCCAAGATGGATGGTGATTTAGGCCGCGGCCAAATCCTTGCGTATGTACCCATCGACATTCCTATGCTGCGCGACGACGAAGGTGTGCCTGTGTCTTCGCCCTCCCGTGTGAGCTTTCGCTTTGTCGCCAAAGACACCAAGGGGCAAGTTCGCGAAGGCGAGTGGAACGCCATGGACATTTCGAGTGCCGGCGACATTGAACGCGGTCTGAGCAGCAGTCGTGCGTCGTTGCGCTCACAGCTTGCCGCGTTGCAACGCGAACAAAATGCTCGCCGTGATGATGTGGCAGCGATCCTGACCGAGTTCACGCGATCGGGCGCCGTCGATACCGATACCACACGCGCCGACCGCGCCGAGGCACTTCGCAGCATTCGCTTTCGACAGGGACGCATCGCGCAGGATGCCCAACGTGCCACACGTGCGCTGATTCGCATCTTCAATGACTTTGTTTACAACCGCCTCGGTGCGGCCAATCCTAATGAGCGCATCCTTGGCTACCTCAATCGCTATCACAATCAGACCTTTGGCGTCCCAGCGGCGGTTCGCGATCCCACGTTGCCTAAGTCAGCGCGTACATCAGCAGATAGCAGCCGCTCCTCGGATGTGAATGCCAATGGCGATCCCGTGTTTCCCTACCGCCTCTATGACGACATTCTGGATGCGTGGCGCAACAAGGTCATTTATGACAAGGGACTCATTGAGCGCATGTTGTTGGTGATGCAGGACGCAGTGGATATCGCTGCGCGCCTTGCACCGAAAACACACACGCTGGCGATCGACGCGGCGGGCGGCTCGCGCGCAAAGCGTGGCGCGGATGCACCCCTCGGCGACGCACTAGAGACAGAACGCAAACGCATCAATGACCTGCTTAACTCGCAGGAGTCCGTGCTGGCGTCACTCGATCGACTGCTAAAGGCCATGAGCGGCTGGCAGAGTTTGAGCGACCTCACGATGGCGCTGCGCGGCATTGTGGAAGAGCAAGAGAGTCTTCGTGACCGCATGGAAACGATCGATTCGGAAGGATCGAAGTAATGAACGAACAATGGCTACGCGATCCTCGCCCTGGTAGGCACGCGCCGCGTGCACGCAACAACAGTTTTGACATGGAGAGCACGATGAACACGACCACCCGCTTGGGCATGACGCGATGGGTTCTCGGACTTGCCATCTGCTTGGTTGCACTCCTCGCGGTGCCGCGTTTTGCGCGCGCCAAAGACGAGGCGAACGACTTGGATGCGAAGAAGGAAGCTGAGCGCTTCCTCGCCGACCAACGTCGTATCCAGGGCAAGATTCTTCAGCTCGAAGACAATATGAAGGTCTTGGCGGCTGAACTTCGCCGCACCGGCCACGAGTACGAGGCCAAGCTGCTTGAGAACGGCCTTTCACACCTAAAGACCAGTGGTATCGGCGGTTATGTGTCGGCTGTGTTGGCGGCCCTCGGCGACAAGCAGCCAGAACGCGCGCGCGCCGCGGCCGATCAAGTGCGAGAGAGTCTCGGCGAACTGCTTGCCATTCTCGAAGACCGCAATCGCGAGTTTACTGAAAAACAACTCAAGGAACGGATGGAAGCCACCAAGAAGGCAACCGAGGTGTCCAAGGAGTTGATTGAGCGCGAAAAGAAGATCGAAGAAAAGCTGCGTGACCTCGCCGAAGGTAAGACGAGCGACGCGGGCAAGCAGGCGTCGGAACTTCGCGATCAAGTAGAGAAGCTCAAGCGCGAACACCAAGAGATCAATGAGGCTATGAAGGATGCAGCCTCGAAAACCAAATCAGACAACCAGACCGATAAGCAGCGCGAAGAAGACGCGCGACGGGCGGCCGAGCAACTTGCGCGCCTCAACGACATGTTGGCGCGTCAGAAAGAAGCGTTGGAGAAAACTCGGAACGCCGAAGAAGCCAACAAAGCGAATGCCAATAAGAGTGACGCGAAATCAAAGGACTCAAAGTCCGATGATGGCGACAAGCGCGATCCCACAGCGTCGAGTTCGAAGGCGAGCGAGGCAGCAAAGGCGCGGCAAGAACAGGCAAAGAAGCTCGCCAGTGATGCGGCCCGACTTGCGCGGGCCGAGCGTCTCGCCCAGCAGAAGCTCATGCTGGATCAAACGCGCGAGGCCATTGGCAAACAGGCTCAAGCACTCGCCGAGCGCGTCAAGCGCGAACGCGAAGCATCCAAGGCGCGGGCAGCAAAGGAAGCCACCGAGAAACTCGCCAGCGAAGCGAGCGCGGCCGGATCCAAAGCACCTGCATCAAATGACGACGCAAAGGCGGCTGCCGAAAAGTTGGATGCGATGGCGGCCAAGGCGACGGCTGAGGCAAAGAAGCTGAGTCAACCGTCTGAAAAGAACGCCGATGCTTCATCAAAGGACGAGCCGTCAAAGAGTGGAGAGTCGTCCAAGAGTGGTGATCCAAAGGGCTCTCCTTCTACTGCCGATCGGGCTGCCACTGATCCGGCTGCCAAGGCAGTTCAAGATGCTTTGAAAAAGCTCGCTGAAGCAGCAAAGAAGTCGGCCGATGCGGAACGAGGCCGTGCAAGCGCCGGCGGCAAGGGCGATCAAGCAAAGGCGGCATCGAAGACCGCAGAAGAAGCGCGCAAGGGATTGCGAGCGGCAGCCAATGAACTCAAGAGCGCCCAACAAAAGGCGTCACGCGCACGCGCCGCCGCCGAGAAGCGCGCCGATGCATTGGCGAAAGACGCCGATCGGTTGAAGTCCACCACCGATTCGCTGGCGAAAGAAGCCGACAAGTTGCGCGCCGCGATGGATGCCCTTCAGAAGCAAGCGGAAGCCGCAGCGAAGGCCGCTGGGGCTCCAGCAAACGCAAACGGCGGTTCGCCAAGTGGCAACGCACAGGCGGAAGCTGCGCAAAGGGCTGCCGACGCCAAAGCGAAAGCAGCCATGGCTGCGGCCAAAGACAAACTCGACGCGCTTTCCAAGTCGGTCGGCGAAGGCAAAGACAGTGATGCCGCAAGTGCTGCGACCGCCGCCGAAAAGGCACTCGCAGAAGCCGCAAAGGCACTTGGTGCCGACAGTAAGGGGTCACAAAAGGCTGGATCGGAAAAGGGCGACGAGGGATCAAATTCGGGTGGCGAGTCGGGTTCATCCGGTAACGAGTCGGGTGAGAACAAGACTGGCGAGTCCGCTTCGAGTTCGTCGAGTCAACGAGAAGCAGCCGCCAATGCCGAGTCGGAACGCGCGAAGGCCGCGGCCGCACTTGCTGCGAAGCTAAAGGCACTGGCCGAAGCCCATCGCGCTGCGAAGCCCGGCAGTAACGCCACAGGTGACGAATCGGGTTCTGCGGGTGAACAGAATGACTCCGGTGAATCGGATGAAGCGTCTGCTAAGGCCGCCGAAGAGGCAGCCAAGCGCGCCGATGCAGCAGCGGGCGCAATGAATCGTGCTGGCGAAGCCATGGGTGAAGGCGATACGGCTGGCGCCATGTCGGCACAAGATGAAGCCATTGGCAACCTTGAAGAAGCTGCCCGAGCATTGGGTGAAGCCATGGGCGAGGCCAATGACGGCTCGACCGGCGGCGAGTCGGGCCAATCATCGGAAGCCGACTCCGAGTCAAACCCATCCGGTGAGAACGGATCGGAGAGCGGCGGTTCCGAAAGCGGCTCGTCCGGTGAACAGAGCGGTTCAAGCGGCGAGTCACCAGGTGTCTCTCCGGAAGAACTCGCCGAGATGCAAAAGAAGATTCGCGAAGCCACTGAAGCGCTTGCCAATGACATGCGCGGCGGCGGATCCGAAGGTAGTGACTCAGAAGGCACTGATTCCAAAGGCAGTGACTCGAGCGGGTCTGAGTCGTCTGGATCGGAGTCATCGGGTTCTGAGTCATCCGGTAGTGAGTCCAAGGGTAGTGAATCAAGTGGATCGGAATCTTCGGGATCGGAGTCGTCTGGTTCAGAGCAGAGCGGTTCAGAACAAAGTGGCTCCGAGAGCAAGACACCCAATCCTGAGAAGGCCCCCAAGGTGGATGTGGCCACGGAGTCCATGCGCGAAGCCGAAGAGGCTCTGGAGCGTGGTGATTTGGATACGGGTCGCCGGGCACAAGAAAACGCCGTGCGTGAGTTGGAAGAAGCGGCGGGCGAACTCGCAGAGAAGACCCGTCGTCTCCGAGAAGAGGCCAAGAAAGCTGAAGCCCTTGCTGAACAACAACGGAAACTCGCCGAGCGCGCAAAGAAGCTCGCCGAGCAGTCGCGAAAACTCGATGCGAATACCGACAAGGCAAAGGACGCCGCCCGTCGTGCAGCCGACGCGCTCAAACGTGCCGAAGAAGGCATGAAGAAGCAAGCGCAGCAATCCAAGAGCGGATCCCAGCAGTCCGGCTCGCAGCAATCCGGTTCACAAGAATCTGGTTCGCAGCAATCGGACTCTCAACAGCAACAGCAGCAACAAGAACAAGTGCAACAAGCGCTCGACGAAGCGCAGAAAGCCCTCGATGAAGCGGCGAAGAGCGAAGAGAGCACGCCGCCCGATTACGACCGCATCAAGAAGCAGTTGATGGACGAGCAAGAAGAGGTGCGCAAGCGCCTCAAGTCGCTCAAGGAAGCGCTTGAGAAGAGCGAGTCGGACGGTGCGCAACAAAGTTCACAGCAGGCGCAAAAGTCCATGCAGCAGGCGCAGGATCAGATGCAGATCGACTCCCCCAAGACGGCGGCCGAGAGTGCAGAAGAAGCGCGTAAGTACATGGAAGAAATGAAAGAACAACTCGAGAAGGAACAGCGTCGCTACCAGTCGCTGCGCCAAGAGGAGTTGCTCTACCGTCTCGTACGCGATCTCAAGTCCTACCGCGATCGCCAAATTGAAGTGCGCTCCCTCACCAAGGAGTTCGCGGAGAAGATGGCGCTCAAGGGACGCTTGAGCCGTAAGGACAAGAAGAAGGTGCGTCGCGTATTGGCGAAGGAGCAAACGCTACTGGCCAAGCTTGTCGCCGAGCGTCTGGAAGCGGTCAAGAAGGAAGAATCCACGGCGTTCGCTGCCATCATGGAAGAAGTGATGCTCGATATGCAGGCCGTTGCAGGCATGCTTGAAGACATCGACCTCGGCCCGCTCACCGTGGGCATTCAAACTGAGATCATTCAGCGCATCAGTGACTTGGTTGGCGGCTTTGAAGACATCATTAAGCAGAAGCAAGATCCCCCCGGCAACGAACCCCCGCCGCAAGGTCAACCCAAGCCCAAGCTCGTTCCGCCCATCGTGGAGATCAAGCTATTGCGTCGTCTCCAGAACGACCTCAACGTGAAGGCCCAGAACTTCTGGCGCCGCAATCCCAAGCTCCAGCAAGGCGAAGTGACCGAGCGTCAACGGCGCATGCTTGAGCGACTCTCCCTCCAGCAGGGACGTTTGAAGAAAGTGCTCGACGAGCTGATTCAACAGGTATTTGGACAGGAAGAAGGTCCTAAGTAAGCAGTTTCGGCGCGACGCACCCGCGGCATTTGATTCTTCAAGAACCGCTGGCTCGCGTTTGTGTCATACTAGAGAGTGGATGTTGCGTAAGCGCTGTGTTTGCAGCCGTTTCGCATGCCACCGCGGAGGTACTCGCATGAGCCTTAAATCGATGAGCCCTAACCCGATATGTCGAGCACGCTGGCTGATTCCAGCGGTTGCGCTTGGCTTGATGATCGCACTTGCACCCGCGAGTCGCGCCGAAGAGGAAGCCGGTGGCGACCTCAAGGAGAAGATCCGCAAGCAGATGGAAAAGATTCGCGACCTCATGAAAGAGAATGAGGACGCACTTCTTGATCTGAGCACCGGTGGGAAATCCAAGCCCAAGGCGGTGGACGTCGAAGTGCCCAATCCGCCTTCCTCTTCAGGCGGCTCGTCGTCAGGCGATGAATCGGGAAGCTCGGGCGAATCGGGATCATCGGGTGAGTCCGGTAGTGAATCGGGATCAAAGGGCGAATCTAATAAGGGCACGGGCGAAGAGATCCGTCGCAAGCTCGACAAGTTGATCGAGAGTCAAAAGGGTGCCTCCAAGGCCATCCCCAGCGAACTCGAAAACCTCGTCAAGATGATTCCCTTGTGAAACAGTTGCAGCGGCCAGTTTGGTTCGCAGTCAAAGTCTCAGAAGCCTCAAAGCGGTTCAAAGAACGGTGAAGATCAACAAGCCGATGCACGCGACGCGCGCAGCAAGGAGTTGTCGGAAGCCGAACGTCGTCGCCGTGAACGCGAAATGGCGGGCAAAGAAAACCAGCCCCAGAACGGCGAGAAGAGCAAGGATCCCACCGCGCGTGGCAACAACGCCAAAGAAGATCCAAACGCCGATAAGGTCCCCACGCGCGACGACAAGTTGGCGCCGTGGATCACGGCCTTGCCGCCGGAGTGGCGCGATGCTGCCAAGGCAGGCGTGTGGGAGAAGATTCCTGCGCGCTATCGCGAGCTGCTTCGACGCTACAGCAAGGACTTGCAGAAGAACGACACGGAACGTTAGAAAGACAAACGTTAGAAAGACAAACGTTAGAAAGACACAGGTCGTTAGAGCGACTCACTCGATTTCGCTCACCTAAAACGCCGCGAATGCCGCATGCATTCGCGGCGTCTTCATTTTTTGGTAGGTCCCTCACCTGCGCTCAAACGTGCGCCCCGTACACTCGGATGCATTCGAACTGTGTCGGAGGACTTACCGATGAAGCAACTACTTCTACTCGTCACGTTGCTGGCGTTGGCCGCCGCGGCCTACTTCGTTCTCAGTTCGGGCATGGGCGAATCCGACAGGGACGCGTCGTCTACAGCCACCGACGTAGATCCTTCGCACAGCAATGAGGCATTGACCGCCAGTGAACGCGACAAAGAAGCGTCGTCCATGACAGGACTGCACGTAGCCGATTCGGTTCGCCGCAAGCGCCCCGCCTCCAACTTTGAACCGGGCAACAGTGCCATCGTCGGACGCGTAACGCTTGGCGGCGCACCGGTGGCGGCCGCGGTGGAGCTTAGGTTCGAGCGAGGCCTACAGGCCAGTCGTCCGGGCGAACCCACGCTCACCGGCTTCATCAAAATGATCGATCAGTTTCTTCAAGGCGGTCTCACGGCGGGGCCGGCACTGAAGTCAGCGACGGCAAACAAAGACGGCCAGTTTCAGTTCGATGGCCTCGGGCGTGGACACTACGAAGTTCGCGCCTTCGATGACCAAGGTCGCCTGCAGAACGAGCGCGTCGCCATCGAAGTTGAGGGCGTGAACGTACGAACGGACATTGCCCTGCCAAACGGTGAGCACGCTCTTCGCGGCAAGGCCATGTTCTCAGACAAGACGCCATTTCAAGGTTGGGTAACGGCAACGCACAGCTCGGGTAACGAACGCATGTCGCCTTTCGGGATGATCGGCGGTCAATCGACGCGCGTCAAGAGTGATGGGTCGTTTGAGATCCCCGGCCTCGTCGAAGGTACGTACGGCATCACGCTCGTGCAGCCGCGCAAACTGCGTTTCACATCCATGGGACACCAGGTGCCTTCAGAATCCAATGTTGACGTCATCATTCCCTTCGGCGAAGAGAAGCTCACTGGCCAGGTTGTATCGTCGGTCGATCAAACGCCGATCGCCAGCGCCCATGTCTTGGTGGGCTCTATGAGTGAGCGCGGCTTCTTGGTGATGACAACCACAACGGATGGCGGCGGCCGGTTTCAAGCATCCTCCAGCGGCATCGATCGGGGAGGTCTCGTTGTCCGCGCAAAGGGCTTTGCGGCCAAGCAGGTCCAACTGCGCGGCATCGATCTGACCGAACCCATCACCATCGCTCTCGACCCCCATGGAAGCGTTTCTGGGCGAGTGATTGACGCGAGCGGAACCGGCATCGAAGGCGTCACAGTTACCCTCCATTCCCAAGGCCCGGATGGTCGAGAAACGATGAGCCAAGTGTCAGCGGTTAGTGGCGCTGACGGCGCGTACGCTATCGAGACTGTACCTGCGGGTCGCATATCCGCATCCGCCGCGGGTAACGGATATGTGAGCGAACTCGTAAGTGAGATTGCGTCCGGTCGCATGAAGGGCGAAGCGCTTGAAGCGAATGGCTCGTTGGAAATCGACGTAAAAGTCACGCGCGCAGCACGGGTAGAAGGAACGATAACATCAAGCGACGGGAAGCCCATCGCGGGCGCCAAGGTGTCGCTTGAAGAGAAAGAATCGCAGGCGTCGTTCATGCGCAGGTTCCTCATGTTGGGTAGCAATGAGGGCTCGACAGCCACCGATGAGCAGGGGCGCTACGTCATTGAAAACTGTGTTCCCGGGGAAGGGCAGTTCATTCGCGTTGTCACCACCGACTATCCCGAGGCGAAGTCCGATCCCTTCAAACTCAAGGGAAGCGAAACGCGTCGCGTCGATCTTCGCATCGACGCAGGGCGCGACGTCACAATTCGAGTAACCGATGCCGAGTCCAATGCGCCGATCCCCGCAGCCACGATCATGCTGCTCAACGCTAGCAATGACGCACGCAGCATTGCCATCATGATGGGTACGGCAAAGCCCATAACCGTGACTACGGACGAGTCCGGAGAGGCCGTGGTGAAGGCGCCGAGTGGACCGGCCAATGTCATGGTCAGCGCCTCGGACTACATCAACCCGGAAAAGCCCGTAACTCTCGAACCCGACGCCACGTCGGTCGCCGTGTCGCTAGTGAAAGGTATGGTGATCTCAGGTAGAGTTGAGACGATCGACGACGTTCCCATGTCTTCGATTCGTGTTTCGGTTGAACGTACGAGGAATCTCGCGGGCGGTCGTTGGTATCACGAGTCGACGAGTCCCGATACATCGGGCGCCTTCAAGATTAGCAAGGTGCCTGTGGGCCAGTTCAAAGCGTCGGCGCATGCAACGACCAAGACCTGGAAGTACGAGGCCTCGGCCGTCGTCGATGCAGGGGTCACAGATGTCGTGTTAACACTAAAGCGAGCAAGCAAGCGACGTGTGCTCACGATCAAGGTTATAGGGCCCGACGGCAAGCCGGTGAAATCAGGACAGGTCTCGTTGCAATGGGAACACGACGGCGGCACGCACTCCACGAGCGGCCGCGTTTCTATGGGCAAGGGCACGTTTGAACTGAATGATCAAGACGCAAAGGGCGCATTGTACGTCCATGTGAAGTCACTTCCCCGTGGACTGGGTAGCGCGACCGTTGGACCTCTGGATGCGATACCATCCGACAACGAGATCATTGTCAATGTCCCTCGAGGACGTTCGATTTCGGGGCGCGTTGTCAGCGGCGGTAATGGCGTCCCTGGCGTTCAGATCTACGCCAAACTTCAAAGCGAGTCAATTAACACCTACCTCCGTCAATCCGAACGCGTAAACTCCGGCGCAGATGGATCGTTCTCCATCGATGGACTGGGGCCCGGCTCCTATGAGTTGTCAATTGATGACCATCGTTCGTGGATGGGCCCCGAAAAGAATCCCGTGGTGCGTGCGGGTGCCAACGGCGTCGTGATCAACGTCACGCAGCTCGAACGCGCCACAGTACGGGTCGTGGATACGTCGGGTCGTCCGGTGGTTAGTGCACGGATTCAGTGTTATCCAGCGGCCCAGCCTACCGGCAAACGTCGCGTTCACTATCCGAGTGCTCCGAAGTCTGACAGTGACGGCGTGAGCGACATCTCGGGACTCATGCCCGGCATGAAATACAACCTACAGGTGTCACCGCCAACGGATCAGATGGACACGTTCGGCACCGTGAGCAAGAAGAACTGGACGCCGGCCGACGAAACCATCATGCTTCCGCGCGGCTACGTGATCTCGGGCCGTGTACTGAATGCAAAGGGTGCACCCATTCGCGCGGGCATGATCTACATAAAGCCAGTCGATAGCAATGCGTGGAACGGAACACCAATGAAGGAAAACGGAGCCTTTGAACTCAAGGGACTCACAAAGGGCGAATACGTGATCAAGGCAGTACCGACGGGGATGGATCACTTCATGCAGCCGCCCGATTCCGATGCGCCGGTACCGTTTCAAGACACGGTCAGCGCTGGAACCCACAACGTAGTGCTTCGAGGAGATACCAAAGAATCCATCGACGTCACATTTGAAGGCCTCACCCCAAGCGCATCACCGAGCGACGTCCGCGTTCGGGGCATTCCCGTGATGATCCCTGGAGGAAGCCACCGGCACGTGTACATGATCGAAGAGCAGAATGGCACACGCAAGCAAGCCATGCTCAAAAACGGCAAGCTCATCGTGTATGGCATTGACGCAGCCAAGACGTACACCGTGGGCCTCTACCGTCTCCCGAAGGGAAAGTACTACCTTCGGAAGGGACTCAAGGCCGGCGACAACGTCACGCTTCAGCCTCAACAAGGCGTCACGCTTACGGGCGAGGTTGCCTTTCCACCGGGTGTGAGCCCTGCGCGGACGTACGTGCGGATTGAAGTTCCCGGCGGAACGCTGAGTGCAAACGTGCGGTCGAATGGCGAGATGTCAATCGAAGGTGTCCCCCCCGGTACATGGAAGGTGGCGGCTACCGCGCAAGTCGACAAACAAGCCTACCGCGGTACGGCCAACGTAACACCGGGCACGCCCGCCACAATTACGCTGACGCGCGTCGATCAATAGATTTCCTTCCGTGAGCCGCATCACGATCATGATGACCCTGCTCGCGCTGACGGGAACCATCATGCTGGCGCATGGATGGCTGTCTTCATTCGCTCAGCATAAACACACGAGCGAACCCTCTGCGGAACGGGTCGAGGCGGAGCGCGGCACGCGTTCGGGAGCCGTGGGCCTTACGCCAGGCGGATCTCCAAGATCACGCGGCGGTACCCGCCGTGAATCGAACGAAGAGGCCAGATTGAATGGCAACGGTCCCGAGGTGAACCCAACTCGTCCGCAGTTCGACTCGGGCGACCTCATCACGGTACGTGTTGTGGATCGACACGGAGCCCCTGCAGCGATTCGAGAAATGACGCTGGGGCTTGCAAGTCCGCTGGGCACCCGAATTGATTCATCGTCTCCAGCGCATGGCGGCGTGAGCCACTTTCCACTTGGTATCGGCGAGCACTTCGGTCCCGTGTATATCGTTGTCTCGCCATCCGATGCGACGCAGCCCGAGTACTTGTTCGGCCCTTTCCAATCGATACCCGAATCCAAGTCGTTCGCGCTGACCATCGAAGTAGGCAAGCGCCTCTACACCATTGCGGGCCGCGTATCGGACGCTTCGGGCAACGCCGTTCCCGGTGAACTGGTCGTCGCATCGCCGTGGAATCGCCGCGACCTCGGCTGTCACCGAGGTTACGGCCCGGAAGCGCGCACCGATAGCGATGGGCGATTTGTGATCGATCGCCTGCCAAAGGGTAGGTACCACATCGCCGCGTGTCACTCGAAACTGCCCTCGAACTACTACGAAGCGAGCGTGCCCACGCCCGTCGAGGGTGGCGCCGACAACGTCGTGATTCTTGTGCAGCCGAAAGCGATCTTTGAAATCGTCGCGGAGAACCACGCGGGCGAACCGGTGCGAGGGTCTGTCTCGTTACGAAGTACGTGGACCGACGCCACGGGACGCAGCCACGGTCGCCGCACGCATGCGACGTTGAAACGGGGTAGGGCCCGCCTTCCTCACACGACAAGATCTACGCAAGCCGCACACCAACTCATCGTCACCCCTCTGGGTGCCACAAATCGAGAGTGTACGACGACCGTCCTCGATGACTGGACGCCCCAGAGCGAAACGATACGACTCACGCGAACATACCCCGTGCAGGGCAGTGTATTCACCGCAGACGGACGCCCGCTAAGAGGCGCTCAAGTGCGTGCAGGGTCGAAAAAGGCCATAACCGACAACCTAGGTGCGTTTTCCTTGGGTTATGCGATCGCCGGAGAGATGACACTCGAGGTCGTACCGGAAGGCATGAATGTACCGGCATCCATCGGCGGCAATTGCAACGTCTCCGTATCCGTTCCGCTGGTCTCTGACTCACTTCGCCTATCGCTTGACCCTTTGTTACGGATTCAAGTTACGGTTGACGAGTGGTCACGACTCGTGCGGCAAGGCCCGGTATCCGAAAAGGATGAGCCCCACGATCTCTTGTTGATTGATGAATCAAGTAACGAAGTGGCAAGACTTCCTTTACTCAGCGCCACGGTTACGTTTCTTGGTGTACAAGACGGCGCGTCCTATACAGTCGCGGGCTACGGACTTCCTGGCGAGCGGTACATCTTAAAACGTGGCATTCGAGCTGGCACCACGCTTCATGTAACACCGAAGCGCGGTGTAATGCTCTCGTGCAAGCCGGCCTATCCCGACGAGCTTGAGCATCGTGGGGGCACCCACGCGACGCTCGAACTGCCCGGTGACCGTTTCGGCAAAGCAGCGCACCAAGGTGCGGTCACCGTGTTTAGAGGCGTTCCGCCGGGCACGTGGAAGCTGAGTCTATCGGACGCCTTCATGCACTCGCTCGACTATGGGTTCATGGAAGGCGCGGCCCGTGCCAAGACGGAATCGCTAACGCTTGTGCCGATGGCGATCAAAGAGCCGACGGAAGCCCCGCCGTTGCTGTACGCATCCGAGCAACCCACGCCAAACGATGACGGTTTGCCGAACCGCGCTGCGTCTCCAACGATTCCAAATCCACCGGAAGCGCTTCCCGTACCGCGGTGATCGCGCCTACGCGGATTTGCTGGGCGAGGCTCTGCGCCTTCCGTTAGCCACCGCCGGACCGTTCGTATCCTCTCAGTATGAAACCCATCCAGATTCCCATCGCTACCTTTGGCGTGCTCATCCTGCTTACCGGGAGCTTCTATCCGCAAGCCGTCCGCGCGAAGGAGCCTGCCACACAGACACGGGTAACAGCGCACCGAGTTTCTGCACGATTTGATCCGCCGCGCCATCGCATCATTGCCAGCGACACCCTGACGCTGGCATCTTCGCCGGCGGCCATGCGCGTTGCATTGGATCTCGCGCCCACACTCAAACTTCGGAAGGTGACGCTCGGTGAAAGCGATGCGCCGCTGCCAGCGCGTGAGAAGGACGGCCAGTTTACGATCGACATACCGGCGGGGACGACCTCAATTACGCTTTCGTACGACGGCGAGATCTTTGACGCCGTCAAACGTGAGGACGATCTTGCGTGGGTTGTGGGTGACGACACCAAGGGCGTCATTTCGGAAGAGGGCGTGTACTTGTCTGGTGCTTCGCGGTGGATTCCGCGGCTCGTGGATCAACGTGTGCCGACCACGTTTGAACTCGAAACGTGGATCCCGGCACCATTCCTCGTGGTGACGCAGGGCGGTGTACCGAAGCGGTCAGAAATCAAGAGTGACAGCTTTGACGACGCGGGCAATGAACTCGTGCCAACGCCGGCCAAAGATAAGGCAAGCGCAACCGCTGCCACGTGGCATCACGCCATTCATCCCGCCGGCATCCCCACCGACAGTGTGGCTCTCAGTGCGGGCGACTACGAAGTCAATCATCGCGATGTAGAGGGCGTACGCCTGGCCACCTACTTCTTTCGACGCAAGGGTTCCGGCGGCGCCAAACGAAACGGCAATTCCAAGTCGGCCGGCAACTCAGGTTATTCGTCGCTCTGGCTTGACAGCGCCGCCGAAACGGTGAAGCGCTACACGCCGATTCTGGGCAAGTACCCCCACCGCAAGTTCGATATTGTCGAGAACTTCTTTCAATCCGGCTACGGCATGCCGTCCTACACGTTGCTGGGCAACCGCGTCATCGCCTATGTGTCAATGAAGGCGCGTCGAAGCGGCGGGAAGATTCCCCCCGGTTACCTCGATCACGAGTACGTACACGGCTGGTTTGGCAACGGGTTGCTGGTGGACTATGCATCGGGCAACTGGTGTGAAGCGTTTACGACCTACTACAGCAACTACTTGGCCCAAGAACTCGAGTCGACCGAGAAGGCTCGCGACTATCGTCGAGCCGTGCTTGAGAAATACACGCTGAGGATCAATCCCGAGAAGGACTACCCTATCCGCAATTTCGTGACCAAGACGGAAGACTTCGACAACGACATTGGTTACGGCAAAGGCAGCATGTTTGTGCACCAACTTCGTCGGCATCTCGATCTCGAGGGCGAAGGAACCTTCTTCAAACGTATGCGCGCGTTTACGCAGTCGCGCATGGGCACCGTTGTGCGGTGGCCCGATCTCTTGGAAGCATTGTTAGGCAACGATCAGGACGCGTTTCTCCCCTATCTCGATCGGTCTGGCTTGCCTCAGTATCGAATTCGCGGTTCGCGCGCAACAAAGAAGGACAGCGGCTGGCAGTTGGTCGTTGACATCGAGCAAGTTCGACGAGAGGGCGAGATCACGTGGCCCGGAACGATTGACGTTCAAATCACCGGCAAAGACGCAGGTGGCAAGACGCAGCAAGAGACGCGGACGGTCACCATGAAAGCCGGGCATGCACACGTCTCGTGGGATATGAAGCTGAAACCCACCCATGTGACGCTCGATCCGGATGCCCACGCGCTTCGTTCCATCAGCAAGCACGAACTGCCGGCATGTCTCAACGCGACCTTGGAATCGCCTGGGGATGGCATGGTCGTCGTGCGTGGACCCGATCAACTCTTCGGACGTCTTGCGCAACGCTTCGCCGAGCAAAAGGGCTTTCGCGTGGTCAAGGGCGACTTCGATGTGGAGCACCATCGGGGGCCCGTGGTTACGTTTTCGATTCAACCGGGCGCGGACCAAGTGGCGGGCGTGCGATTGCGCGAACCGCATCAGTCCATCCTGTTTAGCACGCGCACGGTGGACGGTCATCCACGAACACACTACGTGGCCACATCGCCGTCGGCAGCCGCGCGCGTGGGCTACGCGCCGTTTTATGGATGGGACACACGCATCGTATTTGAACGCGGGCGTCCCATCGATCGTTCGGTGGCACGCACGCCGTCAAGTGACACACACCAGCGACTGACGAGCCGCGCCGAGACGATTCGTGATGACATCCGCGCGCTCGCAGCGATGCCACGCGGTGCCCCGTGGCCCCCACAAGAAAAGGACGCCAAGCAGCCACTGCCAAATCGCGACGACGTTTACACGTTTATCAACCGTCAACTCGCGCTGCCCTCGCCGCTTCCCGCAATCGACGACAACGGCCAAGATCCACATGCGTTTCGTGTATCCGTTCCGTGGATCGCCAATGCCACGCTCTCCTACAAGAGCGACGCGAACGCCGGCCAGTTGATTGGTGATCCTTCGGTCTGTCGCCCCTTGAGCTTTTCGGCAGAAGCAGGTCGTGGTTCGTTTGATCCCGTCGGCGAGGCAAAGGGCAGTGTGCATCTCGTTTCGCTAGAAACGACATCGATTGACGCGCTATACAAATCTGCAGTGGAACGCGAACGAGCAGGTGCGAAGGCTGTGGTATTCGTCTTGGGCAGCAACGCCTGGAATGCCGTACGTCCTTGGCTTGATAGCGTGAGCAAACTTACGAGTGAGTCGGAGGCCGAGTTGGCCAAACCTGGCCGCAGCGGAAAGCCACGACCGCGACCCGACATCGGTTCGTGGATCCTTGGCAAGCGTGCACGCAGCAAACGTGTAGACGGAGCGCCTCTGTCGCTCAAGGCCTTGAAGATTCCGGTCGTCGCCATCAAAGCGAGTGCGATGCCCAACGAGCAGTCAAGCACAATCAATCTCTCGGTTCGCATGCAGCGCGAGGCCCTTGCGCTACGAAACATCGTGGGCGTTTGGGCGCGCAAGGGTCCGGTGAGCCCCAAGGCCAAGCCCCGGGCATGGGTTGTCATGGCCCACTTCGATACTCCAGTCAAAGAAGGCGTGACCTACCCCGGTGCCGACGACAATGCGAGCGGTGTGGCGTGTGTCTTGGAACTTGCGCGCGCGCTCAAGGCCTACGATGCGTTTTATAACGACAAGGATGCGATCAATGTATCGCATGTGATCTTCGCCTTTCCCGACGGGGAAGAACGCGGGCTGCTTGGATCGCGGCACCTGGTGAAACACCTAACCGGACGCTTTCAAATTCAAGGCGTGATCAACGTAGACAGCGTGGGCCGCGCCACCAGCAAGTCGGTGCATGTCATTGGCGCGAGTGTCCACAAAGACCTCGGGCAACGCCTATCCACGGCACTCGAAGGTGCTTCGCTCAAGCTGGGTAAGAACATCGACCGCTTCGCGTTTCCTCACGGCAGCGACCACTGGCCATTTCATGAGGCCGGCATTCCCGCTGTCAGCCTGTGGGCTTCGGACTACCGAATCATGAACACGGCTGCGGACACACCCGAGAAGGTTGAGCCGGATGGCATTGCAAAGATCGTTGACGCGCTGCTGAAGGTGCTCAATCAGTAGCAGCGTGCATCTAGCCGTCGGCGGCGAGGCGGTTGGTATAGTCACCCCTGCCAGCAAGCGGTTTACGGAGTGGTCCATGTCGATTGTCAAACCCCGGCGCAAGACGCGCAGTGTGCGTGTGGGCTCACTGCAGATGGGCTCCGAGCACCCGATCGTGGTGCAGACCATGACCAAGGGCGACACGGCCGACGTCCACGCCACGTTTGACGAGATCATTGGGCTGGAAGCCACGGGCTGTGAAATGGTGCGCGTAAGCGTGCCGAGCATGAAACAGGCCCAGGCCCTCGGCGAAATCAAGAAAATGATCAGCATCCCGCTGGTGGCCGACATTCATTTCAGTGCACCGCTTGCACTGGAGGCCATTCGCCAGGGCGTGGACAAGGTGCGCATCAATCCAGGCAATATTGGCCGGCCCGACGAAGTGGAAAACGTTGTACGCGCCGCCAAGGAACGCGGCGTGGCGATGCGTATCGGCGTGAACTCGGGGTCGATCCGCGATCGCAAGGGGCTCAGTGTTGTTCAGAGCGAAGACGATTTGATTGAACTCAGCATCCGTGAAGCCCTGCGCCATATCGAGATCCTAGAAGCGCTCGATTTCTATGACACGGTCATATCCATCAAGGCACACACGGTGGGCTTAACGGTGGAAGCCAATCGACGACTTGCCGAAGTGTGTGACTATCCGATTCACTTGGGCGTCACGCATGCGGGCAGTTTGTTGCCCGCCACCGTGAAGTCGAGTGCAGCACTTGGCATGCTTTTGGCCGACGGCATTGGCGACACGATTCGCCTGTCGATCACGGGCGACAATCGCGATGAGGTCAAGGTTGGACACATGTTGTTGCAGAGCCTGGGCTTACGCGAAAAGACGTTCGATCTCTATGCCTGCCCTAGCTGCGGTCGCGCCGAAGTCGATCTCATTGGGCTCACCGAGAAGGTGGAAGAAGCCACCAAGGGTCTTACTTATCCCTGTCGCGTTGCGGTCATGGGCTGCATAGTAAATGGTCCGGGTGAAGCGGCAGATGCCGACGTGTCGGTGAGCGCGGGTCGTGGCTTTGGCTTTATCTACCGCGGCGCCACTATGATTCGCAAAGTCGACGAGAAGGATCTCGTCAATGAACTCCGCGCCGAAATCGATCGCTGGATCGCCGAACACAAAGCCGGCGAGGCAGTAAGCGGAGGCGTATGACCGCCCATTGGGATCAAGCCGCACGCGAACTTCGTCGCGATCTCGCCCGCGCACTCCCCACCGACGTCATGCGCGATCTCCATCGTTTGCGCCCGTGGCGGCACGCGCTCGTTGTTCTCCGGCAACTGCTCATGCTCGTCGCGGCGGTGATTGTGATTCTCAAATGGGGGGACCGCGCCTACGCGTGGATTCCTGCAAGTTTCGTAATCGGCTTCTGGGTGTTCAACGGCACGATCTTGCTTCACGAAGTGATCCATCGGCTCGTGTCACTGCGTACGCCCAAACCACTTTTGCGTTTTCTTGCTCTGTTCTACGCCGTGCCCAGCGGACTTTCCGCCACGCAGTTTGAACGTTGGCATCTCGACCATCACGACAACCTTGGCACAGTTGATCGCGACCCCAAGCGCGCACACCTCTCACCGAAGCGCACGAGTCGCTTGCTGAAATTCGCCTATTTCACGCCTTTGCTTTTCCCGATCTACTTTCGCGCTGCAGCAAAGGCAACGGCCGATTACAACGAAGCCACGCGGCGCCGCATTCGATTCGAGCGCGTGCTCACTACATTGTTTCATGCTTCCGTTTTGGCAGCGCTATGGATTGGTCTGGGGTTTGACGCTGCACTCAAACTCTACGTCGTGCCCGTGTTTTTCGTGTTTCCCATCGCCTTTGCCATTAACCGACTCGGACAGCACTACGACATTCGAAGCGACGATCCAGCGACGTGGTCCACGTGGATGCGCTCGAGCCCGTTGTTCTGGGACGTCATCTACCTGTGGTCCAATTACCACTTAGAGCATCACTATTTTCCACGGGTTCCGTTTTACAATCTGAGACGACTGCACGTGGCGCTCACGCCGTTTCTTGAAGGGAAGGGCGTTCGCAAACGCAGCTATAGCGGCCTGCTTGCCGACTGGCTAATCGGCAACAAGACGCCCCACACCGACTGGCGAGCGGAGGCTTCAACGTGACGTCCGACGTAGAGACAATTCCCCTAACCGTGCGCTTCTTCGCTGCCGCACGCGAAGCGACAGGGGCACAAAAAATCGAAATGAAATTTCCAGTCGGTTCCACACTTGCCGACCTCGTACGCGAGCTTTACACCCGCCACCCCGCGCTACAGAAAATCGAGCCCTCCCTTCGGTTCGCCATAGACGAGGCCTTTGCCTCCACCGACACTCCCCTCACCTCGGGAGCACAGGTAGCCGTCATTCCCCCAGTTGGCGGCGGGTAGGCCTTCTGCGTTCCTCCCGACGGAGGGCAGTTCGTGTTCCATATCACCACCGAAGCGATCGACGCCGATGTGCTGCGCCAAGCGGTGGAGCATCCGGGGTGCGGCGCGGTGATCGTGTTTCATGGCACCGTTCGCAATCGCACCGGTGAACGCTCGGTGCGCTTTCTTGAATACGAGGCCTACGACAGCATGGCCGTCAAAGCGATGACGGCCATCGCCGATGATCTCACGTCTTCGCTCCACGTTGAAGCCATCGCATGTACCCATCGCGTGGGGCGCGTGGAAATTGGCGAAGACGCAATGGTCCTGGCCGTCGCAAGTCCCCACCGTGCCGCGGCACTAGAAGCCGTTGGCACGTTCATCGCGCGTCTCAAACAAGAGGTTCCCATTTGGAAGAAGGAACACTTCGATGGCGGCGACGTGTGGGTAGGAACCCCAGAAGACCCCCAAGGCACGAATCTCGTCGGTGATGGGCGACTGGGGATCAACGCGTGACGCGCCCCATCATGTTGGCGATTTCCGATGCAACGGGCGAAACGGCGGAACAGTCGTGTCGCGCTGCGCTAGCACAGTTTGGTCACTTTGAAGATGCGCGCATCCGCATGTTGCCCCACATTCTGAATGAACGCGCCCTCGAACGCGCTGTGTTGGAGGCCAAGACCGAGAAAGCACTCTTGGTCTATACGCTGGTGGGCCCCGAGCTTCGGGCGCGCGTCAAAGACTTGGTGGAAGAACACGATGTGGGCTCGGTGGACTTATTGGGTCCTTTGGTATCGCGCTTGGGGAAACACCTCGGCCAGCGACCCCTCGCCGTACCCGGTCTTGGCCACGAACTCGATGAGGACTACTTCCGCCGCATTGATGCGATTGAATTTGCGGTGAGCAATGACGACGGTCGAAGACCCGACAACTTGAAGAAGGCCGAGCTGGTCATCGTCGGCATTAGTCGCACGTCGAAGACGCCGCTGTCCAACTACATCGCGCATCGTGGGTATCGCGTGGCCAATGTGCCGATTGTGCTCGACATGCCCCCACCACCGCAGTTGGACACGCTCGACCCCCAGCGTGTATTCGGACTCACCATCGATCCCGTGACCCTCATGAAGATTCGCCAGGCACGCATGGCGGCGCTCAAGATGGAGTCCAACAGCGACTACGGCGACCTGCGGCAAATCCGTCGAGAGATTGCCTTCGCACGCAAGTTATTTGATCGGCATCCTGGATGGACCGTGATTGAAGTGTCGCGCAAGGCCATCGAAGAAACGGCTTCACTCATCCTAGAAACCTATCGTCATCGGTTCGAAGGTGCCTCGGCACCCGCGGCATCGAGCGAGGAACGATAGTCCATGGCTGTCATTTCTACTCAAGGACTGACCAAGCAATACGGGAACAACCCCCCTGCGCTGAAGAACGTCACCATCGATATTCCGGATGGCGTCACGGGACTGCTCGGCCCTAACGGTGCCGGCAAATCGACACTGCTTCAGTGTGTGCTGGGCCTCTTACCCGACTTTCGAGGCGACGCCACGGTCTTGGGCAAAAACACCCGTAAGGAACGCCGTGCGCTTCGACGCAATGTAGGCTTCATGCCCGAAACCGACACCTACATCGCCGGCATGACCGGCATTCGCGCCGTGCGCTACTTAGGACAACTGGGTGGCATGCCCTACACGGAAGCGTTGCGCCGCGCACACGAAGTGTTGTTTCATGTGGGCTTGGGTGAGGCCATCTATCGGAAGGTAACGGAATACAGCACGGGCATGCGTCAGCGCTTCAAGCTCGCCCAGGCTTTGGTGCACGATCCGGATCTCCTGTTGCTCGATGAACCGCTATCGGGCTTGGATCCCAAGGGACGCGTCGAAGTTCTCAACCTCATTACCGATTTGGCCACCAACCACGGCAAACATGTGGTGTGGTCGTCGCACATTCTTCCCGATGTGCAGCGCGTAGCCGAACATGTCGTGATCCTGCATCATGGGGAGTACCACGGTACCCATCGCCTGGACGCGCTCGCCTCCACGCAGGGCCAATACGCGCTTGATGTAGAAGGCGACACGGAGGCACTCGGCGTGTTCCTTGGGGACCGCTCGGTTACGTTTGACGTCGCGCCTTCCGAAGACGTCGTGCCCGGCGGACGCGTCACGTGGACCGTGTCACTTCCCGATGGCGTGGGCCCGGCGGCGCTGCTTTCGGCCGCAGCGGAAACAGGTGCGCGCGTTCGGCGGTTGACGCCCGTGCGCGAGAGCTTGGAAGATGTCTTTTTACGCGTCCTCGACGGACCCACGGAGGCCGCGTGACTGTCTATACCCGTGGCTATCGCCCGTACGAGGGCACCTTCGGTGGTGCCCCCGCCTTCTGGGTCATTACGCGCGAAGGGTTGCGCGCTGCGTGGGAGCGCCGCGGCGTTCGCATGCTCGGTATCTTCTTCTTGCTGTGGTTCATCATTGGCTCCGTCGCGCTGTACATGACCATCAACATGTCGGAGATGATGGGTCGCAGCACAGACCTAAAAAAAATGATTTCGCCGGAGTTGTCACGAACCGCCCTCTGCACTGCGTATCAGTTCTTCTACAGTGGAATCGCCGTGTTGGGAGCGCTAGTGGCTGTCATGGTCGGCACGGGGCTCATTTCCGACGACTTGCGTCACAAGTCACTTTCGCTTTACCTCGTGCGCCCCATTCGTCCGATCGACTACGCAATCGGTAAGGCTGCGATCATTCCCGTCGTGTTCCTTTTTCTGAGCGTACTTCCCGGCATCTCGTACTACTTGCTTGTCACCGTGTGGCAGGAGCCTGGAGAGAGCGCAAACTTTTTCAACGGCAATACAGATCTGTTGTGGCTCGTCCTTAAGCACTACATCATCGCGGCTACGAGTTACACGGGACTCATGCTTATTGCTTCGTCGCGCACCGCGCGCCGCGGAGCGGTTGTGGGGTTGAGCGCGGTCATTCTCTTTGGCGGAACCATGCTCGGGATCGTGGGCGCGGCTTTGAAAGGACCCATCGGAAGCGCATTTCGGCACATGGGACTCCCCGAAAACGCAGCGGCGCCGCTCATCATTGCCAACCTCGAGCAGACGATGAAGAACCCCCAACGGATGCGCTTTCGCAGCAATCGACACTTTCAACGCATCATCGACTCCTTGCCGAGCACGGAGACGTCACTGATCATCGGCTGTGCGCTCTTTGCGCTCGGTCTATACCTCGTGTATCGACGCGCGCGTTCTGCGGAGGTCGTTTCGTGAGCGCTCCGCGTATTGAACTAAAGTCCGTCAGCAAATGGTACGGCGAGGTGATGGGCCTCAACGAAGTCACGACCGAGTTCGGGCCCGGCGTGAGCGGACTTCTTGGACCCAACGGCGCCGGCAAAAGCACCATGCTCAAAGTCATTTGCGGCATGCTCAAGCCCGATTTGGGCACGGTGCGCGTAAACGGTCGGCGCGTGTTCAATCGCACGGGCGTCATGCGAAGCATTGGCCTTTGCCCGGAACAAGATGCGGTCTATCCACGCGCGTCGGCATTGCTCGTAACGACATATCTCACCAAGCTTCAAGGATTCGGTGCCAAGGAAGCCAAAGCGCGGGCGAAACGCGGCCTTGAGCGCGCGGGGCTGAGTGACGCCATGCACCGAAGCGCTACGGGGTTTAGCAAAGGCATGCGGCAACGGTTCAAATTGGCTCAAGCATTGGCTCACGACCCCTCCGTCGTGATCCTTGACGAACCGCTCAATGGGCTCGATCCGCCGGGGCGACGTCAGTTTTCCGATGTGATTGCAGAGCTAGGCGACGAGGGCAAATGCGTGCTCGTAAGCAGCCACATTCTTCATGAAGTGGAATCGCTCGCCCGTCGATTGTTGGTCGTCTACTCCGGGCGCGTATTGGCGGAGGGAACCGCGCGCGAACTGCGCGAGGAGATGTCTGAATTCCCGCTCACCATTGAAATTCGAACCCGCACTGCGCACGCGATTGCCACGGCGCTCATTGCCGTCGATGGCGTGCGACGCATCGAACACACCCCCGATGGATTGGAGATACGAACCGAATCACCGCGGCACTTCTTCGACGCGCTCGGCGAACTCGCATCCGACCCTGAGATCGACGTACAGGCCGTGATTCCCACCGACGAAGATTTAGAGAGTGTCTTCCGCTACTTGACCCAGTAGGTACGCACCGAATGATCGAATCAAGTACTCCACTACCAACGACCCCACCGCCCGCAAGCGGATCGTCGCCTTCAAGTAGCTCGACGAGCACCTCGCCAACCATGCTGGGGCCCGGATTCGGTCGCGGATTCGTAGACTCGTTCGTATGGGGCGTACGGCAATCGCTTCTCAGTAAGCGCTTCTTGATCGCCATGGGCATTGCAGCGATTGGTGGCTATCTGCTTGGTTCGGAAGGCGTTGGCACGCAGCGCCGCGCGTGGATGCCACCACCCGACGCGGTACACGACGTGTGGAAGCTGCTCGACAATCCCATACTTCCCTACGTGCTGCCAATCGTGGCGATGTTCGTTGTCGCGGGCGGGTTCTCCAAAGAAGTCGGCCAACGCACGCTTGTCTATCACCTCGTGCGCCCCATATCGCGGTCCACGCTATTTGTATCTCGTTATCTATCCGGCGTAATTCCTGCGATCGCTATCTCGCTGGTGCTCTTAATCGTATTCAGCCTCACGAGCGGCGTGTCGTTGCCTGGGTCTTACTGGGTATCACTACCCGTGACCGCAGCGTTCGGCACGATCGCTATTGGCGCGGTGTATTACACGCTCGCTGCGCTCATGCGTTCTGGAACAATTCTCGGGCTGGTCTACACCTTTGCCTTCGATCCTCTGTTTGCCAGCTCCAAGGGTTCGATGCAGAAGTTTTCCGTGATGTATCACGTGCGTTCGCTGCATCACCAAATGACCGACGAATTCTTCATTGAGAACTCCGCGCGGGTACGCAATGAGTTGACCAACACGCTTGAAAAGCTCATTGAAAAGGCCGCGGGTGTAACCGACCCCGGCCAGTTGCTCTCAATCAGCGAGACCATCGCGTGGTCGTCGAAGAGCAGCGCCGTCACCACGCTCACACTCATTGCGGTCGTGGCGCTCGCCATTGGCTGCTTCCGCATCGCCCGACGCGACTTCCCGCTCAAGGACTGATCCGACTCGGTGTACTGTGATCGGATGATTGGCGTCGTGATCACAGCCGCGGGTGCATCAAGTCGTTTCGGCGGCTCGTTGCCCAAAGTGTTTGCCCCGCTTGCGGGTCGCCGCGTGATCGATTGGACGCTGGCCGCGTGGTCCGAGGCCCTGCTCGAAGAGCCCCATGAGCTGATCGTCACGCTTCCTCGCGTTCACCGAAGCGCCATGCCTGAGAGTGCCACCGTAGAAGGCGGTGATACGCGGCAAGCCAGTGTTCGACGCGGGTACGAGGCACTCTCAAAGGCGTGCGATGTTGTCCTTGTTCACGATGGAGCGCGCCCGCTCATTCGCGCCGAGACGATCCGCGCCGCCGTCAAGGCGATTCGCATGCATGGCGCCGCGGCCGTAGTTACAAAGACCACCAACTCCTTGCATCGACTCCACGAATCGCTTGAGGGACCGCTGATTGAGCCGATTCCCCGGCAACAGGTTGTTGCTGCACAAACGCCGCAAGGCGCTCGTCGTTCTCTTCTGGACGTCGCGTGGAAGCATGCCGATGCGTCTGGAGAGGACTTTACTGATGAGGCGTCCGCGCTGCGCAGCGCGAACATAGACGTGTGGCCGGTGTATGGCATCAGCGATAACATCAAGATCACCACGCAGGCAGACTTGGTGGTCGCCGAAGCGCTGATGACGCTTCGCCTTGATGAAACACACGAGGCCCCGGCATGAACGGGCCTCGGCTACGCATCCTTGGCATTGACCCCGGAACCATTCAAGCAGGCTGGGGCGTGATCGATGTAAACGGGTCACGCCTCACCTGTGTGGGATGTGGCACGCTTACCGCGAAGCGCAGCGCGCCGGTGGCTGAACGACTGCTCGCACTCGTCTCCGAACTGCGCGTGGTGATTCGGGAAACGAACCCCACCGAGGCCGCCATCGAAGAGGCGTTCTACGGTCGCGATGTTCGATCGGCGCTGCGCATTGGAGAAGCGCGCGGCGCGTTGGTCACCGTCATGGGCGAGGCGGGTCTCTCCGTGCGAGGCTACACCAACAATGTGATCAAGAAGGCGGTCACGGGCGTGGGGCGCGCGGGCAAGTCTCAGGTACACGCCATGGTCTCGCGCATGCTCAACTTGGAGACGGCGCCCGCCACGTCCGACGCGTCTGACGCCTTAGCGATCGCCATCTGTCACAGCCATCGACGAAGCGCGCTTGGTGCCACGGACGCCCGCCAAAACGACGGCGGCACCCCACCACGCGTCCGCGCGGCCATTGAAGCGGCTCGCAAGGAGCGCCGCAATCGCTCGTAGAGGGCCTACCTGAGCCGCTTTCAGGTTTCGGCAGGACGCGCTATCAGTTCGTCGTATCGTTGGGGCCAGTCGCCGGGGCGTGTTCGCCCCGCGCCTCGTCTTTCGGAGCATTGCCCTTCCATGCCACGCAAGCGCTATGGCGCTCGTACTCATTCAACGCCTCGTGTTCAATCAACGCGTCGTATTCAGTCAACGCAGAGTGGTCGTCGCAGCATGCTCTTGCTGTCATTCGGCTTGCCGTCGATCGTCGTGGCGGGTCTGTTCCCGTCCGCCTTTGTGCCCACCTCCCTTATGCCGCACGTGCCCCTCGCACTCTCCATGGTGACGTGGATCTCGCTGCTCATTTTCGCGGAGGCTGCGGCATGGTTTAGCGCGAGTGCCGAGGCGGCACTTGATCGCTGCAGTCATTCGGGCGTTCTGGCCATCGCGGATCGTCACGGCAAACGCGAGCAGACAGAGGAGCGATTAAAGAACGCGTCGCGTTATCAATTCGCGGCCCGCCTCACGCGATTTCTCGGGAACGCGTGCGTAGTCGTGAGTCTTGCCTACTTAGCGCTGCGGGGCAGTGCCATCCAAGACGACGAGGGCGTGGGCACATTCTCGGTGAGCACGGCGGTCGTCGTGCTGGGCACCGCGTTCCTGCTTACATTCATTATTAACGATGTGTTGGCGCGGCTTGTGGCCTGTCGCAACCCCGATCGCTACGTATATCGCGCATTGCCGTTCCTGCGTTGGCTTCGATTTGCAACCGCGCCTCTGTGCGCCCCCTTGCTATGGCTGGGCTCAAGGCTCTTTCAAGTTCGATTGCTACGCAAAACGGCTTCGGCTCGCGAAGAGATCTTGGAGTCCGTGGAGGAGGGTGAGCGCGCCGGAAGTTTTTCCGCCACCGAAGCCGACATGATCGAGTCGATTATCGACATGGGCCGTTCGCGCGTTGAAGACGTCATGACGCCACGCGCCGACCTCGTCATGTTGCATGTGGACGCCTCACTCCAAGACGCACTCACCACGATTACCGAAGAGGGGTATTCGCGCATACCGATTTACAAGAGCGATCGCGACGACGTGGTGGGTGTGCTCTACGCGCGCGATCTGCTTCCCCACTGGGGTCAGGACGAAGGCTCGCCCGTGACCGTGGAGAACGGCGAGACCACCCATACCGCGCTCACCGTGCGGGGCATGATGCGCAAGCCGCTCTACGTGCCCGAAGGCAAGCGCGTGAGCGATCTTTTGGGCGACATGCGCGCCAACAAGGTGCACATGGGCATTGTGCTCGACGAGTTCAACGGCACGGCGGGTGTGGTCACCATCGAAGACCTCTTGGAAGAGATCGTTGGAGAGATTCAAGACGAGTACGACGAGGACGAAGACGAGGTCACCAGCGCTTCGGCCGATGGTGTGATTCAAGTGCCGGGCCGGACCACGATTGAAGACGTCAACCGCGCGCTGCACATTGAACTGCCCATCGAAGAGGATTTTGAAACCGTGGGCGGCCTCGTCTTCAACCGACTGGGGCAGGTGCCCGTGGCGGGTGATGAACTCCGACTCGATGGCGCCACGCTCACCGTGTTGGAAGCAGACGAACGAACCGTTCAGTCGGTGCGCGTCGCGCGCCAGGACACGACGAACGAAACCGACGTTCCGCCGTCACCGGCGCGCCATGTAAGCTAGCCGTGTGAGGTCTACATCCACCCGACCATCGAAGACCGGCGCCAAACAAATGTCGGCGGTTACGACCGATACCATCTCGGTTCGTGTGACGCCATTTGGTGAGACCAGTCAAATCGTGCTGTTGCTCACACCCGACATGGGTGCTGTGTCCGCACTTGCAAAGGGTAGTTTTCGTCCCAGTGCCTCGTTTCAAGGCGGGATTCCATTTTGTGTAATTGGCAAAGCCCAATTGCGGCGACGGCGCGGTGAGCTGCACTTACTTCAAAAGTTCACCGTGCAGGACGGACTGCGCGGGCTTCGACGCTCGCTCCATCGGTTTTATGGCGCCAACTATGTCGTTGAGTTGCTACGCCTTTGGGCACAACCCGATTTGCCCGCCCCGGGATTGTTTGGCGCCGCCGTAACAACGCTGCGCGCCTTGGCACATACCAAAGAAGAACACATTCCCACGTGGCTCGTATGGTTCGAAGCCCGGGCTATAGCGGCAGCCGGACAACGGCCGAGACTGGATCGCTGTGCCGTATGTGAAGAGGTGGTTGGGACCGGTGCGCGATTCTCAGGACCCGCTGGTGGACTTGCACACGCATCTTGTATGCCCGTGGGTCCGCAGATTGGCGTGAGTTCTTCCGCCCTTGGCACCTTGCGGCGGCTCTACACAGAACGCCTTCCGGTATTGGCCGCCTCACCGCCCTCGCTGCGCGAGGCGCTAGAAGTCCGCCGCATCCACGACCTCTACGTCCCTTACAGCCTTGAACGCCAGCCCCGAGGACTCGCGCGACTCCAACGACGGGTACTGTGACCATCGGGTGAATCGCCGCGGCCCGCGGACACGCTTCGCCCCGTTTCTCGGCGAAACGAAGGTCGATGGATGGGCGGTGTTCGTAGGTATGTTGATCGTATGGAAGTCGTACGCCCCCCGCGCCCCCTCCCGACCGTCGCCGCCTCCCTGCTCGCGGTATCTCTTGTGGCCTCTTCGCTCGCGTGCGGCGGCTGCGCCTCAGGCGTGAGCCGCATTCGCGATGCGGGTGACAGTGCACTCGATACGCTCTCGCGATTGGGGGGCAGCAAGGACACGGGCAATCCGTTTATCCCCAACCAAGTCGCGGGTGGCGATCCCAACGACCCAGGCCTACGCGGTCGCCGTGGCGGAACCACAGATGAACGCCTGAGTCGCGAGGAAGTTAACAAGTTGATTGCCGAGCGTCGCCGCCAAGGGGATGCACTCTGGCAGTCAGCCAATCGTGAACGCAATCCGTCGGACGCAGCAGTTCGGTTCAACGACTTCGCAGCGGGCGTCCCCGAACACCCGCGCGCGGCGGAGGCAAAGTACCGCCAAGGCCGCCGTCATTTTGATGCCGGCGAATATGACGCTGCGTTCGAATCACTTAAGACGTATATGCGCATCGCACCGGTCAATCCGCATCTAAAAGAAGTCGAAGAACTGATCTATCACTCGGGCATTCGGCACCTGCAGGGCGCGCGCTCCGGTTTCTTGGGGGGTGCGTTCAAGAACGACGATTCCGGGATTGAAGCGCTTAACTACATCCCCACACACTTTCCCGCAGGTGATCGCGCCGATGACGCCCTGCTTGCTTTGGCGCGCTACTACCAAAAGAAGCGCGACTATGACGCGTCGGTGTTGCGCTACAAGGAACTGTTGGTGCGCTACCCCAATAGCGAATGGAGCTTCCTGGCACGCATCGGCTTGGGGGATGTGTATTTGGCTCGCGACAATGGTGAGCCCTATCACGCCGGCTACGTGGACCGCGATCCGCGCGAAAAGGTTCGCAAGGAAATGGCCAAACGCGCGGGCCATGTCAAGAGCGCCGGCGAGTTGGCCCTTGAGCAATACGAGTTCTTCCTACGACGCATTGAGCGTGATCCGGGCCGCAAAGCCGAGTACGCCAAGCACGTGGCCTACGTCACAAAGCGCGTCCGTGAAGTCCGTACGGCATTGGCCGCCAAGGATCGTCGTATCGCAGCGTGGTATGCCTCGCATGGACAGCCTCAGGCTGCACGGCTCTATGAGCAGTCGGCGCGGCGTTGGCTCTCGGGCGAACAATCTGTCGGCGCAGCGTCCGAGTTTCGTGTAGCTCCGCAACCCTCAACGACCCCACCAGCGAGTACCCCCGCTATTGGCGTTCCGCCAACCCAAGTTCCTCCGGTACAGGTCCCCCCGGTTCAAATTCCGCCATCGCAGATCCCTCCGCGTCAGCTACCTCCCCCACAACCACCCGTTTCAATTCCACCGCCGGCGACGGGACCCGGTTCCGTAGTGCCCCCTTCCGCTCGCGGCCCCGGACCCGTTGTGCAGGTTGCGCCCCCACAGATCCAACCCACGCCAGTTCCAATGCGCCCAGCACCTTCACACACGCCAGTTCCACCGCCCCCGCCTCCGCCACCGTTGGCGCCGTAACGTGTATCGTCGATTTGCCACTGTGTGTGCGCTCGTGGTCGCATGCGGTGTCGTCGTGGGTTGCGGCTACTCAACACGGCGACTGAACGACTTTCCTTCCGCCCGCACAGTTGCCGTCGTTCCGTTTACCAACACGGGGTTTCGTCGAGATCTTGAACTGGAGCTCACCCAGGCTGTGGTACGTGAGGTACGCGCGCGAACCGACTTCGCTATCGGCCATCCATCACGCGCCGACCTCATCATCCGCGGTTCCACGACACCGGAAGAAGCTGCTACCGGACTGGGCCCCGATGGTCTCGTGTTTCAGCGTCGCTTGCTCGGCACACTCGAGGTGGAGGTCGTAGACCGCGCACGTGACAAGGTCGTCCGGCGTGCAACCCTCACTGCCAACGAGGAATTTCGCCCCCACCTTCCCAGTGAAGGACTCGACACGACGGCGCGAGAAGCATGGACGCGCCACATGGCGGAAAGGGTCGCGCAACTGCTTGAGCGGGGATTTTAAACTGGGGGTAGTTCACGACGCGCGCACCGAGGAGTTACGAGGAATTGCAGCGCGTCCCCAGCTTTCTGAGCCGAATCGCCTGGGAAACTCGGGCCGGGTAAGGCAACCGTGCGTTGCCGCCCCAACCCTCGGGGGTAGACTTCCCCCGTTATGACACAACCAGATGGAACGTCCCCGCCCGGGGCCCCCCAACGCCCGCGCCGGAACATTCCGATGCTCCTGCTGCTACTTGGCCTCGCCATGATTGCGGTCCTCGTTTTGGGCAGCAACCAGACCAAAACGCGCACGCTCGAAACGATGGCGCAAGTGGAAGAAATCCTCCAAGAGGGTTTCGCCAGCGAGCTCACCATCGTGGACGGGACGCGCGTGCGCGGCACGTTTCGTCCCTTGGGGAACAATCCTCACGTTCCCGCATACGAGGCGTTTGAACTCGCCTACACCGGCCCTCCTGAAAACTCTCCCATCACACCCGAACGGCTGGCTGCATGGGAGAAGTCGCTCGGCAAAGACGGAAAACTCAAGTACGAAACCACCAACACGGCCATGAAAGGTTTGCTCGCATTCCTGCCGTGGCTGGTGTTGATGCTGCTCTTTTGGTTCTTCATATTCCGTCAGATGCGCGGCATGGGTGGCAGTGGTGTGATGCAGTTCGGGCGCACGCGCGCCAAGATGCACATGAAGGAACAAACCGGCGTTTCATTTGACGACGTCGCAGGCATCGAAGAAGCGCTCTCGGAAGTGGGCGAAATCGTCGCCTTTCTCAAGTCGCCGCAGAAGTTCAAGACCATTGGTGCGCGCATACCACGTGGTGTGCTGTTGGTCGGTCCTCCAGGTTGCGGCAAGACGCTGCTGGCCAAAGCCATCGCGGGCGAAGCCGACGTGCCGTTTTTCTCTGTATCTGGAAGTGACTTCGTGGAGATGTTCGTGGGCGTTGGCGCAAGCCGCGTGCGCGACCTCTTTCGGCAGGCGCGCGAGAACTCGCCGTGCATTATCTTCTTGGATGAAATCGATGCCGTGGGTCGCAAGCGCGGCGCCGGGCTCGGCGGTGGCCACGACGAGCGTGAACAGACGTTGAATCAAATCCTGGTTGAGATGGACGGCTTCGATACCGACCAGGGCATCATCTTGTTGGCAGCAACCAACCGACCCGACGTGTTGGATCCTGCGCTGCTTCGCCCAGGTCGTTTTGATCGACAAATCGTGATCAATCTGCCGGACCTGAATGGACGCGAAAAGATCCTTCGGGTGCATGCACAGAAGGTCAAGATGGATCCGTCCATCGACCTAAAGCGCGTTGCACGAGCCACGCCAGGCTTTTCGGGTGCCGACTTGGAAGCGCTCATCAACGAGGGCGCGCTGATGGCGGTAACTGCCGGTCGCGACCGCGTCACGCTTGCCGACCTTGAAGAAGCCCGAGACAAGATCCGGTTCGGTCGCTCGCGCAAGAGCATGCTGATGACCGACGACGAGAAAAAGATCACGGCGTATCACGAGGCGGGGCACGCGATTGTGACCGTGCTTGAGAAGAAGGCCGATCCGCTACACAAGGTCACCATCATCCCCCGCGGCATGGCATTGGGCGCCACCATGAGCTTGCCCGAACGTGACCGCCACGGCATGTCCAAGAAGGAGATTTTGGCGCGCCTGCGTGTGCTCTATGGCGGCCGCGTCGCCGAAGAACTTGTGTGCGACGACGTGACGAGCGGCGCGCAAAATGACATCGAGCAGGCCACCGAACTTGCGCGATTGATGGTCACCAAGTGGGGTATGAGTGAGCGCGTGGGGCCGGTGTCGCTTGCAGAAGGCGAAGAGCACCTCTTCCTGGGGCGTGAGGTCACGCGCACGGTAGACCATGCGGAATCAACAGCCCAAGTAATCGATGCGGAGGTCAAACGCTTTCTCGTAGAAGCCCTGGAAGACACGCGCACGATGCTTCGTGAAAACTTGCCGGCACTGCATCGCGTATCGCAGGGGTTGTTGCGCTATGAAACGCTTTCGGCCGCCGAGGTGAAGACGCTGATTGAGGGTGGCGATCCGGACCTGCTGCGTCCCACACCGCCAACCCAACCACCCGTGCGTGAAGAGTCCACCATCGCACCGCCGTCGCGCAGTGAAGATCCGCTAACCGACGAAGGCGAAGGCCGGCCCGGGTTTGCCTACTAACGCGAACGGGTTCACGATTCCCTCGTTGTGGGGGATCATCAACGCCACGCCAGATTCCTTCAGCGACGGTGGCAAGTACGAAAGCACCGAGCGTGCAATCGACCATGGATTGCGCCTAGTGCGCGACGGGGCGAACGTACTCGACGTGGGCGGTGAGAGCACGCGTCCAGGAGCACGCCCGGTATCGCCTGCGGAAGAAATCGACCGCGTCTGCCCCGTCGTGGTCGGCCTGCTCGAAGCGGGCGTCACACGACCGATCAGCGTTGATACGAGACATTGCGATGTTGCAAAGGCGGCGCTCGACGCAGGAGCCTCCATCATCAACGACGTGTCGGCGGGCGCGGATCGTGGGATGTTTGAAACTGTGGCCAGCGCGAAGGCGTCTATGGTGCTCATGCATATGCGAGGCATACCCGAGACCATGCAAGATGACCCACGTTACGACGACGTCGTAAATGAGATCGGTGACGCGTTGCACGAACGCGCAGGGCTCGCTGTCGCCGCAGGCATCAAACGCGAGCGCCTGTGGATCGATCCCGGCATCGGATTCGGGAAGACCATCGCTCACAATGTGACGCTCTTGCGCGAACTCGAGTCGCTGATGGCGCGGGGGCTACGGGTTCTTATCGGAACATCGCGCAAGTCGTTTCTGGGCCAACTTGTGGGCGGTCGCCCCACACACGAACGACTTGCGGGAACGCTGGCCACGCTGGCGCGGGCCTACGACGCGGGCGTACAGGCCG
Organism: Planctomycetota bacterium; assembly: GCA_965222115.1. Lineage (GTDB taxonomy): Bacteria > Planctomycetota > PLA2 > PLA2 > JAEUHO01 > CBDCTJ01. The sequence continues at coordinate 129,348 of CBDCTJ010000005.1, forward strand.
TTCGCATCCACGACGTACGTGCCGCGCACGACTTTCTCGTCACATACGACGCACTGACAAGCGCGAAGGCGGCGGCCGACAACACGTGAACGGAACTCGTGCCGGGCCAACCGAAGAATGAGTGCTCAGGGTCGCGACAGTTCCAGGTAGCATTCGAGGTGTGACGCATCCGTCTTCAATGGCGACCTGGCTTTCGCTGGATCTAAGTGAGTGGCTGGAGGTCGCCGTCCTCTTTGCGGCGATCTATCTACTGCTGCGCTTTCTTCGGCAAACGATCGCGGGCGGGGTGTTTCGCGGCCCGGCCATGCTTGTTTGGATCGTGGTGTTTGGTTTGTTCTGGCTGCTGCGCACTCTCAACCTCGACACGCTTGCGCTGTTGGCCAAGCGCGCGCTCCCCGTGTTCCTGCTCGCCATGGTGGTAACATTCCAAACCGAATTGCGACACGGTATTGCACGCTTGGGCGATGCATCGTGGTGGCGTGGGCTCTTTGGTCGCAAGAGTGACGACCATAAGTCAAGACCGGAAGCCACGGAAATCGTGAACGCGCTCAAGCGTCTTACGCAAGAAAAGGTGGGCGCACTCATTGCGCTCGAACGCAATATTGAACTCACCACCTACATCGACACCGGCGTGCCGATGGACGCGATCATTCGATCCGAAACGCTGACCTCCATTTTCAATGTCAATACGGTCCTGCACGACGGCGCCGTCGTCGTGCGACGTGGGCGCATCGCCGCTGCCGGCTGCTTGTTTCCGCTCACCGAGCGTCCGCAATTTCCACGGAGTTTTGGCACGCGCCACCGCGCGGGTATCGGGCTCAGTGAACTATCGGATGCATTGATACTCGTGGCGTCCGAGGAAACCGGCGACATCAGCTTGGTGGAGCGCGGCGACCTTATTACCCGCCCCACGTGGAAACATATCTTGCAACGAATCAATAGCGTGTTCGCGGAAGGCGGTGTGGGAACGCCCACTCACACCCGCCCCAAGAAACACACATCCATGCAACGAACGCGAACGAGCCCGGAACCCTCATAACGGGAACCTCATGTCGGAACTCCTATGACCACGCCTTCCGTAACGCTTGAAACCAAACGCCCCGCACCGGAGCCGCGTCCGTCGCGGTGGTCCCTCTCTCGCTTCTTTGGCCGTGAGTGGAGCCTCTTGCTGTTGGCTGCCATCTTGACCGCCATCGTGTGGGACACGATGCGCAACGAAGTCATGGAGCGTGAGACCGTGAGCATGCCACTCGTGCTCCCCAAGGAGCACGTGGTGCTCTTTGATCGACCCGTCAATGAAATCGAATTGGCGTTTGATTGCCCCAAGTCGAAACTTCGTGCGATTCGAAAGAACCTTGCGCACGAGGAAGGACGCCCACGGCTTGCAGTTGGCGGGTTGCCCACGAGCGGAAGCCGCCCACTGAGCGACGGAATGGATCGCATCGTGATTCCGTTTGAAGAACGCTTTCTGCAAGGCCAAAAAGCACCAACGATCGAGAGCTTACGCATTAGCGGTTGGGTGTATCGCCTCGTCCCAACGGCTGTCACGTTCGAATCGCCCGCGTACACCCCCGAGAGCGAAGCGCTGCTCAAAGAACGAAATTTGGAAGCAACCATTCGCATCTCACCGCAGACTGAGACGATTGACGCACCGCAAAATGGTATGGATGCCACGATCGCGCCCGATCCGATCGACATCAGGCCATTCTTGGCGTCCAGCGCCACAGTCGCGAACGACCTCGGCCCTATTTCCCTGACGTTTCTCAACTGGAGAGAGGCGACGGGGAGGGGACCCGCGATTCAAACGTGGCGAAGCCAAGTGAATTTGCCGGACAACTTGACTGCCACGCTGACGCTTCGAAAGCGAATTCGAAAAGCCATAGTCAACGACGTCGTATTCATGATTCCGGATGCCGGCCGGTACGAATTCAACCTCGACTCCTTGCCCAAGCGGCCCCAGGCAACGACCAAGTATGAGGGTCAGTTGACGGGCGCCAAAGACGTGTTGGATACGTTGGTCAGTGCCAAGGGTCTCAAGACGTGGTACTGGGGCATACGTCTAAGTGATCTAAGTAAATTGCCTCAATCAACGTCAGACGGAGAGAAAGCCATACTCGCGTTCATTGAGTGGGTTCCGCTACCCGAAGCACAGAATAAAGACGTCGCGTTCGCTCCCGGCGACCCCACCGACCGCGAGTTCATGCTCAAGATAAAGCGACGTTCCGAATAGGGTAGCGCTACGACGACGTGTGTTCGTCGGAGGTTGCTGATCGAGCCACGTCGGCGAGTGCATTGACGGCACGCGTGACCAAGGCGTCATCTTTGCCTTCGGCCATGATGCGAAGCAGGGGCTCTGTACCGCTGTAGCGAATAACGAGTCGTCCAACGCCGTCGAGTAGCGCCTCTTGGCGCTTCATCTCTTCCTGAAACGCCGGCCACGCATCCAAAGGACGGCGTGCATCCATGCGCACATTGACCAGAATCTGTGGGACCCGTGCGCGGAGCGACCCGGCTTCGGCCACCGATAGGCCCGCGGCCAAGATCTCTTGAAGTACGCGCACGCCCGCCACGAGTCCGTCCCCGATCAGCACGGAGGCGCCCAAGTCTTCGCGCGGCATGACCACATGGCCGCTGGGTTCACCGCCGAGGCAGGATCCGTGTTCGCGCATGCGCGTGGCCACGTTGCGATCCCCCACCGCGGCGCGAACCAGTTTGACGGATCGCCGTCCGAGAAACTCTTCGAGACCGAGATTGGACATGACCGTGGACACAACGGTGTCGCCGGGCACGCCCCCACGACGCTGATGACCCGTCGCCAATAAAGCGAGCATGTCATCCCCGTCGAGCGTGGTGCCATCACTGGCGCCAACCACCACACGGTCCGCGTCGCCATCAAAGGCAAGCCCAACGGCGTGGGGATGACGGGCAAGTTCGGCCAACCAACGTGCAGTGTGCTCGCTGCCGCAATCGTCGTTGATGGTGCGGGAACCCATCTCGTGCATCGTGGTTACGCGCGCACCAAGCGTCTTAAGTACCGTGGCGGCTGTGGTTGAAGCCGCCCCTGCGGCAAGATCCAACACGACGTGGACATCGTCAAGCGTACCAAAGGATGACAACCAGGAACTCGTCCACCGTGCGTAGCGTCCGGCCGCCTCGTCGCCTGCGCTCAGTACGCCACGCCACTTTGCCGTGGGTGAGGCCTGATGGGCCTCGTCCATAAGCGTTTCTACGTCGCGCTCCTGCTCAACGCTAAGTTTGCTACCGCACGCAAGAAACGGTTTAATGCCGTTGTAGTCGGATGGATTGTGAGACGCGCTGAGCATGCAGCCCAGGTCGAATCCACCGTCCACCACGTGCCAGGCGAGTGCGGGCGTAGGCAACACGCCAAGATCGATCACGTCGGCGCCCGCAGCTTCCATATTGGCGGCAAGCATACGGGATAGCACTTGACCACTGGGGCGTGTATCGCGCGCCAGTACAATGCGTGGACGGCCGGCAGACCGCGAGGCGAACTGGGCGAGTGCCCATCCCACGCGCGCCACGATGGCGGGCGCGAGACGTCCTTCGCCTGCCACATCTCGTATCCCATCGGTGCCGAAATAGCGCAGTTTGGGCTCCTGTGTCTCGTACGCGGGTCTCGCCGCATGACCCCCTTTCGCTTGACGCAAGGGCTCACGCGGGGACCGTATCTGACCGGACACAGAAGTATCAACCATTTGCCTACTCGCGAATCGAGGAGATGTTCCGAACGGCACCGCGTGTCGCGGATCCTGCCGTAGGATCTCGTCGGCCAGAGGGGTGCGCTGGCCCCAGCCTCTTTTTCCTGGGAGTGGCCAAATGGGCATTCTGGTCCTTACAGCGAGCACATCTGGAGCGGAAATCGGTGTTGCCACGTCAAATCAGGGCAACTGGGCGATTACACATGTGGAACGCACGGAGCGGCGTCGGGGACGCGACCTGCTCGCACTCGTCAAGCGCGCCACGATCGAAGCCGGCATCCGTCGGTCCGACCTTCGGGGGGTTATCGTCGATCGTGGTCCCGGGAGCTTTACCGGTGTACGCCTCGCGGTGACGGTTGCCAAGACGCTTGGCTATGCGCTTTCCATACCGGTGACACCGGTGAATAGTCTCGAAGCCATGGCCGCAAGCCCGGCGAGCCGACGTCCCACGATGTGCGTCGTGGATGCCGGTCGCGGTACTTGCTATGCCGGAATCTATGGCGGCGCGAAATCGGATGACGCCTCACACCTCGCCGTGCGATTCGCACCAGCACGTGTACCCGATGCCGACGTAATTCGTCTCAGTCATGAACATCGCTGCCTCACGCCGAATCCGGAACAGATGGTGCAGCGTATGCCTTCTGTGTCGTGGTCGCACGCGGCGCCCCGCGCCGAGGGTGTACTCGCAGCGGGCATCGGTAGGCACACGGAAACGTTTGATGGTTCTTCCGTCCACGCCCTGGTACCGCTATACCTACAAGCATCGGCGCCGGAACAAAAGCTCGACGCCCCGAACTCGTCGTAGCTGAAAGGCAGCACTTGCTTCACGCACGTACCTGGGCCGATGTGGACCTCCATGCCATCTCGCACAACATCAATGTGTTGCGTGATGCATTGCGGCCCGATATAGCGCTACTACCGGTCACAAAGGCCGACGCCTATGGACACGGCGCCATTGCCATTGCGTGGCACCTGACGCGCCTGGGTGTATATGGCCTTGGTGTGGGCGATTCAACGGAGGCGTTGGAGCTACGCGCCGCAGGCATCACATCGCCAATATTGATTCTCGGCGCCATCGTGCGGGGCGAACTCGATGACGTATTGCGCGGCGGCATTCAAGTCACTGTTCACGCTGAGGACCGAGTGGAGGCGCTTCGCGAACAAGCGCGGCGCAGCGCTTCAACGGTGGATGTGCATTTGAAAGTCGATACAGGCATGGGTCGCCTTGGCTGCCAACCGTCTCGCGCCATTTCTATTGCCAAAGCAGTTCGGGATGCCAAGCAAGTGAATCTAGTTGGAATCGCGACGCATCTCGCTGACGCTCGTGAGGACGGCGGTGAATCGGCATTGCGGCAAATGCGCTTGTTTGCCTCGGTGTGTGACAGCTTAGATGACGCGGGGCTGCTCCCGGCTTGGCGACACACATTCGCAAGCGGCGCCGCGATGAGTGTCTTGCCACCCGAGTGCAATCTCATTCGACCCGGCCTAAGCGTGTACGGGATTGCGCCGCATCGTTCTCAGATTGAGTCGACACAGCTTCAACCCGCATTGGCATGGCGCACGCAGATCGTGTTCCTAAAAGACCATGAAACGGGCACCGACATTGGCTACGGCGGCACCTGGACTGCGCCACGCGCAAGCCGTATCGCCACGCTGCCCGTCGGCTACAACGACGGCTATCGATTCGCCTTTTCCAACACCGCCGATGTGCTGATTCGTGGAATCCGCGTACCGGTGGTAGGCCGCGTTTCGATGGACTACATCTGTATTGACGTAACCGATGTTCCCGGCGCACAGGTCGGCGATGTCGTCACACTGTTGGGACGTGACGGGGACCAGTCGATTTCGGTTTGGGACTTGGCGGACTACGCAAACACGATTCCTTACGAAATCCTGTGCGGCATAGGCCGACGCGTGAAGCGGCGTTACACCGGTGGTGACGGTAGTGAACCAAAGCAGAACTTCATTTAGACGCACAAGGCCGCAGTCGATAGGGGTCCATGCAACGCGGCTCGAAACAGCAGCAGTTCAGGCCCAAGAAGCTCAAGAAACGGGACCTTGAATCCCCAATCATGCCGGATCAGCGCATGCTCCCGGCCGACATGCTTGAAGATATGCACCGCCGCAAGTTGGAACGCGAGGCGCGTCACGCTGTGTGGGGCGAACGGCAGAAGAGGCGAACGAAACACTACATTGCGGGCGCCATCATCGGCCTGTTGGTGGTCAACTACCTATTCACCTGGACGGGCCACGCATCGCTGTTGGTGCAGATTCCGGTATACGCGGTGTACGGCATCTATGTGGCGTTGATGCGTCCAAGTCCAGCGCACGCCGCGCTGGTCACCATTGCTTGTGGTCTCATTGCAAGTTGGCTGGGTGGCGTCCACCTGGGACCGTTCGCCCTGGCCATGAGCGCAATGTTCTGGGGACTCATCGGTTGTGCCGTCGGCGCAGCGGAAATGGAATAAGGGCACGCCGCTTCGCGCCAGTTCATCGAAACGAGATGCTGCGCGTTATAGTCACCGACAGATGGCGGCCACTCCCCCGACAATTGCGATTCTAGCCGGGGGCTCCGGGACTCGATTTTGGCCTGCAGGGCGCGTCAGTCGTCCAAAGCAGGTACTTCCGCTCGACGGCGATGATCCGCGACCACTGTTGCAGGCCACGCTTGAACGCGTCAAGCCGCTAAGTAAGTCACCTGCGCTCATCGTCGCGCCAGCGTCGCTACGATCATTGCTACACAAGCTGCTGAAGGGTCACCCCAAAGATGCATTTCTTTGGGAACCTATGCCGAGGAATACGGCAGCAGCGGTTGCACTCACGGCGCGCTATGCAGAGGAAGTAGCGCCTAAGTCACCCGTGTTGCTTGTACCGGCCGATCATCACATCTCGCCGCTCTCGACCTATCGTGCCGCATTGCGCGCAATGATCTCGCGCGCACGCAGCGGAAAGTCCATTGTCACACTGGGCTTGAAACCGGACCGCCCTGCAACAGGCTATGGCTATCTGAAACTTGGACCGCAAATTGACAAACGGGCCGCGGGCCCGATTCATCGCGTCGACGCCTATGTTGAGAAGCCCACCGCGCCGCGCGCACGTGCGATGCTCAAGGGGCGTAAACACTTGTGGAACGGCGGAACGTTCGCGTTTCGACCCGATGTTTTCTTGGATGAGACGGCGGCGCACTTGCCAAACGTAGCGGCGCCACTGGAAGAGGCATTTGCACACTTTGGAAAGCGCACGTTTACGTCAGCGCTCAAGAAGGCCTATAAGGCGATGCCAAGTATTTCGGTGGACTATGGCGTCATGGAACGCGCGGCCGAAGTCGAAGTAGTTGCTGCTGATTTCGCATGGGACGACCTCGGAAGTTGGGACGCTGTAGCGCGTCATCGCAAACCTGATGAGGACGGCAACCTCATTCGCGGCGATGTGACGTCTGTAGACAGCAAGGACTGTGTTGTGGACGTAAGCGATGGCCACGTGGCCTTGTTGGGCGTCAAAGACCTCATTGTGGTGCGCACGAAGGATACGGTTTTGGTGGCCAAGCGTGGCGCGGGCGAATCGGTACGCGATGTGGTGGAACGCCTCAAGGCCACTGGTCGCGACGACCTCGTCCGTTGACGCCTCCCGTACAGTAGATCCATGAAACGCGTCGCAGCCATCGACTACGGACGCCGCCGTATCGGCATCGCCGTTGCCGATCCACTAGGAATCATCGTGCGTGGCCACGAGACCATTACGCGCAGCGGGTCGATGGAGGTCGCCGCCAAGCACACGGCGGATTCACTCGCCGAGTTTGAACTCCGAACGGTCGTCGTCGGCCTCCCGCTTCACAGCAATGGCGACGAATCGGACATGAGTCGCGAGGTGCGTGCGTTTGTTGCCTTGTTGAGACCGTTGTTGAGTGACATTGATGTCGTACTTCAAGACGAAAGTCTTACTTCGTGGAGCGCAGAAGAGTCGTTGAAGGCGCGCGGCGTTTCGCTCAAGGAGGCGCGACTCAAGGGGCTGATTGATCAAGAATCGGCGGTGTGCATTTTGCGAGAGTGGTTGCGGCGGCAAGGTGCTACAGAATAACGAAGCGCTCCCTTTACTGAAGCTGAATCTTAATCTGCTTCCTGACCCCGTCCTCCGTTTGTACATGTTTCGATCAACCGCGTCGATTCGATGAGTATTGAGAACTGGATCAGGAATTGGAGCGGTTTGCTTGCATGTGGACGCGGTTCATTTCGCGCAGAGACGCAAGGAACGCGGCGGCGCAGAGGGCGAACTGTGGGTGCGCGGAACTGGTTGCAAGTGGCTCATACCCCGGGATTGTTACGCAAAGAAATTGGATAAAGAGAGGCGCAAGCGTCGCGGGGCGCGAATCTCGGTTGTGTGGAGTAGGTTGCAAGCAGAACGCCACTCCAATACGAATCTCCTCTGCGTCCCAGCGCACGCTTCGCCTCTGCGTGAAACTTGCGACGCACGACAAGAGCCAAAAAACAGGATTCTCTGCAACACCGCGACCACTCACGGCAATAGTGGGTAACGATGAAGCCGTCCCTCGAGTCACTCTTTGATCGGTACCGACGCAAGGGTGACATTGCTGCACTCGGAAAGATCTTTGACCGCACGTCAAGCGACTTGCTTCGTGTAGCGCTGCATGTGGCCTCCCATGCGGCCGAAGCAGAAGATCTCGTGCAGGAGACGTACCTCACCGCCATTGCGAAGGCCGAGTCGTTTGACGATAACCGTCCGCTTACGCCGTGGTTGTTGGGCATCTTGCGCAACCACGCACGGCGCGCGAAGCGCAAGCGAAGCCCTCTTATTCTGGATAGGGCGGATGGCACCAGCGAAACGCGCTCCGAGACGCAGTCCATTTCCCTGAGTTGGAACGACAGAGTGTCCAAAGCGGTTTCGACGCTTCCCAATCCGTATCGACAAGTCTTGGTGCTCCGGGTCTGTCACGACAAGAGCCCAGCCGAGATCGCCGTGCTCCTCGATCGAACGCCCGCCACCGTTCGGAGTCAGATCTCTCGCGGTCTTGAGCGTCTGCGCAAACTGCTGCCAAACGAACGCGGAATCAGCGGTTTGGTTTTGGTCCCAACCGCGCTCGGCCTCTCAAACGTTCGGAATTCCGTACTGGCCAAAGCCACGTTGGCGTCCCAAATGACGTCGGTCGGTGTCGCCGCTTCATCCATCGCTATCGGAGGACTCATTGTGTCAAAGTCAACTTTAGTTGTCGCGGCGTTGGTCGTCGCTGCACTTGGCGCGGGAACGTACCTGATAACGCGACCGTCAATAGACAGCGACAATGGTTCGGTGGCGACGGTCGAAAACAACGCGTTGAATTCGCCTACAGAAAACGTCGAATCGCCAACGTTGGTTGGCGCTACTCCTTCGCGTGAAGGGGAGGTGAACGCGGAGTCCACCGAACCGGTAGCCAGCAAAGAGAAGACCGGTGCGGATCCGTGGCCGCCGAAGCGCCCAATTCCAACCGACAAAGGAAGCGTAGCGGGAACCATTCTATTTGAGGACGGCACGCCGTTGGTTGGGGCACGTATTGCGCTTTGGGGACAAACGGAAGAGGTGTGCGTCACGGACGAGCGCGGTCGGTATCACCTTCACGCCGAACGGGTTGGCGAACGATCGCCCGTACTTCGCCTTGAACCAGGCAAATCCCATGTAAGGAACACGCTCGTTTTATCTGAGAAGGTAGAGATGAGAGCTGGGGTCCTCGTTTTACACGATTTCAAGATTCAACGTGGACTCACCCTGAGTGCGACGGTCGTGGACGCAGAAACACAAGAGCCACTTGAAAATTCACGAATCGCTGTGAGAAGAGTACCCTATGGCCCAGGACAAGCGGAAGCCGCGTTCACATCTACAAACTCAAACGGGCACTTCGAGATCCCCTATTTGCCACGTGCCAAGTACGCAATTGAGATTGAACATGATGGCCGTGAAACACTGTTCGACGAAATCGATAGTTCCAAGACAGATTTTCCAAGCGCATTCTCGCTTCGTCGCGCGAATGGACTCACAATTCAGTTCGAGAATTTACCAGTAGCAGCATGGGGGCAACCGCTTTCATTCAGTTTCGCAAAGTTCGGTCCTCCCTCAGTGAACGGACAACCCCGATTTACCAGCAAGAAAGGAGTTGTTGGAGACGACGGTAGGCTCGTAATCGACTCGCCGCCGCCCGGAACTTATCAAGTCTCGGTGTATGGACACAAGGTTCTTGCACGAGCCACTCGAAGGATAACCATTCTCCCCAAGAAACCAACGACCGTCAAGTGGAGTCTCCCGCCGACGTCGGTCGTCTCTGGCGTGCTCCGAAATCATAAAGGGAAATCGCTCGCTGGTTATCGAGTGCGAGTGAAGGGAACCAGAGAGAATGATTTTTCTGATAAGGACGGCGATTTCACGCTCTCGGGTGTTAAGCACGGAACACATGGCCTCGAGGTTTACGCAGGGACTGCATGGGTTCGAGTTGCGATGATTAGCGTAGGAAAGTCTGACAGCACGAACTTGGATGTGCGCGTGAGCGGCAACTCGACACTCAAAGGTCGATGGTTGATTGGAGATCAACCCGTTTCAACGCACAATGGCACGGGCTTTCTAACCCGAAAGGGTGATACAGCGCTGACGGCCACCGTGCTTACGGACGTGAACGGCGAAATACGTATTGACCTGCTTGAAGAGGGCGATTACCAGCTCGCGTTGCGGGCGGGACCTGCAGTGCCAAAGACCGTGGATGTTCACGTGCCCGCAGATGGTGAGGTGTCAATCGGCGACGTAGTATCAACAAGGCTCATGCGTGTTCCCGTTTCCCTACTTGGCATCGACTTCAAGAGTCTCGACGGCGGCATAAACGGGTTTGCGTTTTCGCCCTCCTATCGTCGTGTGCGGTCACCTTCGAAGCATCCTGCATCCCTATCCGCGACGGATCTAGCAGCCATGAACAAAGGAGAAATGATCCGAATTCGAGTCGTTCAAGACGCCAGAGGCCAAACATTGCTAGAGGGCGTCCCGCCCGGCCAACGACGACTAGAACTTTATGACGTACGACGCGTTTACCGGGCGGAGATCGATGTGGACGTCACCGATGGTATGACCGAGCCGATTGAAATCCTGTTTGCCAAGACGTCGGATGGGGAATAGGCGGAGGGCGTCGCGAGAGGTTCCTACCCCGCTTCTGAATCTTAATCTTTCTCCTGACCCTGCTCCTCTTGTTGTTTCTGCCCCTGTGATTTCGGAACTAGGTCACGGTGAGGTCAAAGATCCAGTTTCAGTTGATCGTGCGACTGCAAGCGCGCTCACTTCGCCGAAGCTGAATCTTAATCTGTTTCCTGACCCCGTCCTTCGTTCGTACATGTTTCAATCAACCGTATG
>CBDCTJ010000006.1:0-48116 GCA_965222115.1 Planctomycetota bacterium
CGTTCTACAATCAAATTTTTATTCTGGAGCTTCAGAACTTCGATTTGATTAAGTAGAGTATCTCGCTCGCCATCTGACATACCTTCTTTATTCCTACGTTTGCGATCAGTCGCAAGACGTTCGGAGACGATTCTGTCGATGTCAGCTTGTGTGAAAGTTTTTTCCCCCTGTACACCCCCGGGGTTCGGGTTAGGTGGATTATTTCCACCACCAGAAGTTTTTTCCTTTTCAGGTGGCATTTCTGTATTACCTTTCAGTCATATCCGGTTAAATTATCAGTCTAGCATTGACTATTTGCTAGGCCTTCTGATACCAAATAATAGTCTCAAGATCGACCGCTGACAAATCAGTAGCAGCTGCTACTTCAACACCAGTACTCGGTACAATACACAAGACCTTTTGGTTAGCAACATCAGCTTTAAAAGCTTTGTCACCTTGAGCTAGACACATAATTTGAACAATTGTGTGCCCGGTCAAATCGCTATGAATGTCAGCAAGATCGAATCCACCTGTTGCATAAGAGGCAGGTCCATTAGCCGTACCTAGCCATCGCATAAGTGAAGATCCCTCAATACCGCCCAGATCATAATCTTGACCATCGAAGTGTACAGCAGTAGCCATTCTTCGAGTCTCCTAGGCCTGATTTGCAGCCTGTTGTTGTTCCTTAGCTTTACGTCGTTCTTCTGGCGTCGGCTGCTTCTCCGGACGTCCCGACGGCTTGTCTGATGAATTAGTTGATTCTTCTTCAACGTGTTCAACAGCAAAAGTTTCTCTATCTTCTCTAATCTTGGTAAGAGCTTTACGTGCTTCCTCGTCAGAAACACTAGGATTAAATATTTTATAAACTTCTACAGGACCTACTATACCACATTTAACTTTAAAATTCAAAGTAGCAAGTCCTTGAGGTGAAGTTGAGTCTGTCATACCTTTAAGATTAGCAATAGTTTTCTCGGCTTCTGGTCCTTCTTCTAAAACTTCTTCAATAATCATTCTTGTTACACCTTTAACTACCTCAGCAGGTACATAAGGTGCTTTATCCAGATCAACTAATAGTGATATTTTTTCACGTAACGTTTTAGTATCAAATACACGTGAGTATTTTACATGTATGTCCTTATCATTAACATGAGGTGTCTTAAAACTTGCAACCATACTAAGTACACATCGTTCTACAATTTCCATAGCTTCTGCCATAGATTCTAGAACTTGATCCATACTCTCTGAATCTTTTTCTTTCTTAGAGGCAGCTTCTGCTACTCTTTTCTGAAGTGGCTCACCAGATTGCTCCATATGAGCCATTCGATGAATTTCTTTAACTTCGTTGAACAAAGCATTCATAATAGAACGTGCTTGTTCAGGTTCTGCTCCTGTTGTATGAACTTTTGCTTCTGTACTAGGTAAGAAAATTATAGTTTGAGTGCCAAATTTAACGTCGTCGGCATCATTAGAGCCTATACCTGAAATGTAAGTTTGAGAAAATGTATTATTGTATAGTTCTTCATAAAGAAGGCCGACGAGATTTAAAACTGTTTTGTTAGCTTCTGCAATATCTTCTGCAACACCTTTGCCACTAAAAGTTTCTACACAGAAAAACGGAACTTTGTCATAACCATGCTCTATAGCTTTCTGAGGTACAAGTGTAAAGCCAGGTTTAGGTATTGTAATAGCTTTACCATCTGTAGAAGGCATACCGGTTACTACACCAGCTTCCATTACATCATCAGCAGATTTAGTTTGTGCAGGTTTCCATATTGTAACTGTTTTAGAATTCCATTCGTGATACTCATGTCGAATTTCAGCTGGTTGAGCAAACCCAGACTTTTTGTAAACTTCATGATGAATTACAATTCTAGTAACTTGACCTTCTCGGTCTAATTCAAAATCTACTATATTAGCATGAGAAACTGATACTAAGTAAGGTGTTCTTGTATCATTAGCAATGGTACGAACTGTACCATCTTCTGCTCTAGGAAGGTCCACGCCTACCCAATGTCTACCAATCAAAGTAGCTTTTATCAGTACATTTTTCATAAATGCGTGGAGCGAAGAGCCACGCCTGTCTACGTTTTTAGTCCACTTAACGAACTCTTTCCTTTTAGATCGCTGAGGCGGGGTGGACATAACGTAATTAGCAAACGAATCAACTATAGGTCCTACGTAATTTCTATACGTAGTTAGTCTTTTACGTCGCTGGTATCTAACTTCTGATTCGCGCTCGTGTTTTACAAAAACAGGTTCTCCAGATCTGTCAACAGCATGTTTGAATGCCGGCCCTCCTTTGTAACACGCTTCCAGGAAAAGCACTCTAGATAACTGATCTTTGTAACCAGGATAGTAATGTGCTCCAGTAAGTGCTGGTATACGTGCAGAAATAGGCCCAATACTTCCCTTCTCTGACTCAGGGACAAATCCAAGTATATTATGGGCCGTATCTAAAGGCACTACCAGCTCCTGCGAAGCTTCGCTCGCAGATAAATAATACAACCTGGTAGTTGTAATTCTTACTGGTTACGCTTTAATCCCGAACGGAGCAGGTATTTTAACAGTTTGTGCTATGGATGCGTAATTTGCAGCATGACGCCAATGATCGGGGCGTTTCATGTTATCCCACACGTATACTTCAGATCCATTATTACGAACTTCTTTAATTCTGGCAACACAAGTTAAATGTTTGACTATTTGACCTGACATTTTAGACATAGTATTAGACGGAAGTTCTACTTTTTTATTAGCTATTCTAGCATGACTTATGTCCATACTAATAGTACGGTCTGCTTTAAGAATACGTTCTTTCCAATCTCTCTTAGGATTTTTTAGTCCATGGTATTCATAATCACATCGCCATACGCGACCATAAGACCATCGTTCTGCGAATTCCTTAGACTTACGACTTTCAGGTCTTGCATCAATAACGCAACATTGAACATTAAATTGTTTCATAAGCAAATCTAAAGTTTCAAAGTCTTTACAAAAATCAACCTTTAAAACACGACAAGGGAGATCCCCTGGTTGTATTTCTTCGATCCAGTAGTGTAGCATAGTTCCAACGTCCACGCCCATGACTGTCCTGTGTGACCCCAGTATATAATCCATGTCACGGTGGGATCCAACTGCTCTATATACAGCTTCACGGGTAAGTTGTGTATTTGCGGAGGAGTATGCAATTCCAAGGTCGTAATTAAAGAATTGCTGCATTTGTGTTTCGTCTTGTTTTCCTTTTTCAAATGTTTCAAAAAGCTCATAGAGTGGATATGTGGGATCCATAACTTTGCTGAGGTGGAAGCCAATTGTACGTGCGCCAGGATTTTCTTCAAACCATTGACCCGTTCCTCCTCTGTCCATTTCGCTCCCACAAGAGCGACAATAACATTTGATGTCTCTTTTGGAGTGCGAGTGCCAATTTTTATCAATGAGTTCCCAGTATGACCAATCTTGCTCGTTTTCTTTATGTCCTGAAGGTGCTTTAAGGATATTTCCGAAGAATTTGAGCTGTTGCCAATTCCCACAGTTGTTGCATTTTGTATACCACTCCATTTTGTTTGAGGATTCAAAATCACGATGTAGTCCTCCAGCTTCAATTGTAGGGTTACCCAATTTAATATGAATACGCATACTGCCTGGACCTTTTAAACGGTCTTTAGCAATAGGGATATTTGTTTGGTCGCAAGCATCTGCTTCATCAATAACTACCATATCAGCAGGGTACTCAACAAACTCTGTTGATACATTTGAACCTACAACTTTAATAACTCCACCACCAAAGTGTTTCATACCCTTAGTTTTAGCACCACCTTTAGTTCGTTTTAGTAATTCTTGATAATATGGAATTTGCGTAATAGGTTTATCAATGCGGTTAGCTACAAAAGTATACTTCAAATCAAATTTGGGTAAAACATACAAAATAGCACGACTGTACTCACCAGCATATGACAGTAACGCACATATAGCCCACTCTGAAATACCCATTTGTACGCACTTTTTGATAACAATGTTAAGACCATTTTCACTAATTAAGTCTGGTCTAGGTAATGCTTTGTACATTGCTAGTAAGTATGGCCTAGAATTGAAATCCATAGGCTGCCCACGCGTATTTAAATGGTACTGTCTAGCAAACCTTAGTGCAGGAAATTTAGCATTCTCTCTACGTATTAACTCACGTTTAAGCGCTATTTTTTTAGCCAAATCTGCTTTATTAATCATTGGAAGTACGTAACCTATACAAAATGCAACGACAGTATACGATATGCTTTAGATGCTATTGCGAAGCGTCTAAAGTACTGTTCAGTTGCTTTTGTTCGCGTATCGCAACTTTTAAAGCTTTGTTTCTAGCTTCATTGGCTCTTTCGTTAGTTCGCCATGTTTCAGAATGGCGATGGTTATTACTGTAAGTACAGTAGTATTCTACGCCAGCTTGATGCAACATTCTAGCACAATTTCCGCAAGGCATACGAGTAATGTAAGCGGTCCCACCTTTAAGAGATACTCCGTGACGAGCAGCATGGGCAATGGCATTAGCTTCTGCATGTACACAAGGGCATATATTGTAACTTTTGCCGCCGTGTAAGCCTAATTTATCTCGCATACACTCTTGCATATCATCACATTCACCACGCATAGGCCCGTTATAACCCATAGCTAATATAACGCCACTAGAATCTGCTATAACACAACCTGTTTTGCCACCAGGACAAACTGATCTGTCCTGACACAACGATTCTGCAATATTTAGCATTGTTCTTGGAATTGATTGTCTCACGTCTTCCATTATCCTGTATTTGTAGTGTTAAACCTAAAATTAGGTCCATTTAGTAGTGTGTTCATTAAACTAATTACTTGGTTTTTAGTCATTACAAATACTTCAGTAGGACTACCTGGATCTATGCTTTTAGCACCTTCTACAAAAACAACTTCTATAGTTTCGTCGTCGTGAAAGTAATATTGCAGCCTACGTTCGCGATCAGTTAAATCACCTCCACAAAATTCTAATCCTGGCGAGTGTAAAGACGAACCTTTTAGTACTCTAGTATCAGAACCTACTGCACTAAGCTCATCAAAAATTTCATCAGAGATTGGCAAGGCGTTTCTCCTCTACTGCAGCTCTTTCAAGCCACACGTTTAACCATCTATACAGTTTAGTACCTTTTTGTGCTCTACCAATTTGTTTAAGGTATCTAGCATAAACTTCTGCAAAAGAATTTTCAATGTGACCTCCTACACTTAGAGGAGGCGGTGCTTCACTTCTACGATAGTAATGTTCTGCCCATTCAAGTTCCCACTTTTTAGCTACTTGCAATTCAGTCCATGTTTTATACTTAGGAGGAACTTCATCTAGCCATGGCCAAACGAATTCTTTATCGTCTAATTTGTTTAAACCTTGCTTAGTAATTCCACCAGTATTAGTAAGCACACGATCTACCATAGCATTACCAGGAGGTATTATTATACCCGTAATGTACTTATAGTCATCTCTTGGCGTAAGTATACGGCTGTCCTGATAGTTTTGTATTTTAAGCTGTCCAGCAGAATAGTAATATCCTGCCGGATCTCTTCGAGCTCTTGCTCTTGTTTCTTTCGCGTACATGTACCAGTATAAGAACAATGCACCTCGTCGCCATTTCCATCTGGCATAGGAACCAGCTCGAAACCGCCCTCTGGTATTAGTAGCCACCCATATGGGGTACACTTTTCTTGCTGCTTCATCTAGTGTACATTTCCAAACCTTTCCTGGATGAGCGCTAGGAAGATCTATATAAGGAGGACCTTTAGGACGAGGAGGTTGCGGGAGTGCTTTTGTTATTGGAAGTGGTTTTAGTGTCCTTTTCTTTTCATGCCTTTTTGGAGGAACTATTTTAGGAGGACGCCCCATTACCAACCAATACCTTCATGTGAAAAGTTATAAGGCTGCATAAATCCATGATCTGCATGTTTGTAGTCGCCGTTTAGTACATTAAGCAATGGATTTAGCGAAGGTACTATATTGTGGTTAAAAGTTTGGAATTCTAGAATATCATCTAGTTGATTGTTAAGACCTATACTAAAAGCATCACTAATCATAGGAGTACTTTCAATAGCATAACTTGTACGAAGTTTTGGTAAAATATCTTCAGTATTTGATTCATACTTTGTATAAAGATGCATAGAGCCAGCTATATGAGTATAAGTTCCTATATCAACAGCAAGATAGTTTGCAATCATTTGTTGCCAAAGAGTAAACGTAAACATATCGTATGGCATACCTAAATATGCATCATTAGATCTCATATAGGTAGTTGCATGCAATTGTCCGTTACGTACTTGATATTGTAAAGTCATTGTGCAAGGTGGTGTACCAGGATGCCTATAGCGAGGTAAATTTCCACAACTTGGACTTAATACTGCGCGTCTTGTATTGGAATTAATTGAAAGGTCATTTACTACTAAGTATAAGTCTGGGAACACTGATGGTCCATACGCCCAATAAGCATATTCAGTTTGATCTTGGTCTGCCACAAATTTAGTTATTCCTTTAGAGTATGCCTTTAAGAAATCAACATCATTGCGTGGACACAAATTCCACAATGACTCAGCAAGTGCATACCTATAGTTAAATCGTCTTTCCACACATGAAATTAAATTATACTGTGGACTATGTACTTTAATAGCATAGTTAATTATTTCCCTAACAGTACCTAGTCTAGATTCTTGTTTTTGTGGCAATAAGAGTTGCTTAAGTGTCTGTTTGTACGCATCTGTTATTGTATCAACTGAAATACAATGCATGGTTACCTCCGGTTCGATTCATTACGCATTGTATTATAGCATAAGGAACTTAACGGAATTTCCACTAAGTCAGTCTAATCTACTGAAGTATCAAAGTTTCCAGCCGGGAACTGCGGCTGCACACCAAGATAAATATCTAATGCTCTCGCTAGTGCTCCAAACCAAATTAGGTTACCAGTACCAGAAGCATCTGTACCAATTCCGTAATGAGTAGCTGTTTCAACACCAGCAGTAGCAGCAGCAAACGAAATGATACCAAAATTATCAGCTACATTTCCAGCAACTGTAAAACCTGCAGAAGTTCTAGCTACAGCCACGCGAGCATACGGTGTATATGTACACTCATTAGTAGATTGATCACCAGATTCACCTGGATCAGCAGTATGGAGTGAAATGTAAAATGATCCAGCAACTGCACTAGGTTGTATTCCTGATGCATCTCCAATGTTAGCCCAAGCTACATTATTAAACAACAAATTCAACATTGCTGTTTCAGCAGCATTTGTAAGACTCATATTAACTCCGATTACGTTGTAGGACCGAGACGCAATGGTTCTAAGGTTACGTCACCTGTTCCCAAACAGCGTTCTTCTTTAGGTGTAACTGAGGTATCAGTATAGATCACATCGCATTGAAACTTAATTTCATCTGTCTGACCGTCAGGTGAAATGTCAGTTAAAAACCACCACCTGAATATACCATTCGATCTGTTTTCCCAGGTACCGTGATCTGGATTACTAGTATTTCTAATAAAGGTAACAACTTTAGACCCATACTCGCGAAACCGCCACGTGATGATCCGTGCAGGATCAGTCATGTCGATAGCCACGCCATTCTTAGTCACAGACATTAACCATTCCCAAGTAGTCAGTCTATGAATGGTCCAGTAAAATTTCTTCTTATCGTGACTCATAACCTTACCTCAAATACCGTAGATGACGGTTCTTGGTAGTTTAGCGTAGAAGGTGCTGGTTCACTGTAGTCTAAAGTAGCAGCATCTGGATCATTATAGTTCAGGGTAGACTCAACTACTACTGTGGAGCCAGTAAACCGCGTGGAAAAGGAAGCTTCAGCACTCGCGTGTACAACGGATAGTTGAGCATTACTTGATCCTGAAAAAACAGAATCAGGCGAAAAGGTCGCTAACGAGCCAACAGATACTGCTGACAAACTGGCGTTAGTAGTAGCAGTAAAGGTTGGTGCAAACGTAGACGTAGAATCACTAACTACTATATGAAGACTAGAGTGCGATGTTGCAGTGAATGTAGGCGATATGCTAGACGCACTCACTGAGGAACTGGCTATACTAATGCTAGAAGAAGAGGTAGCCGAACTAGACCCAGGATCAAACTGTGCACTAGAGCTAGATGCAACAATACTTAAGTTTTGGTCAGCGTTTGCGCTAAACACTGCTGCAGCATACACTGCTGTAGCACTACTAGATACCGTACCTACAGATCCAGACGCACTTGCAGTGAAAACAGGTGCTGTATGGGTAGCGCTAGATGAAGACTCTACAGATGCAACATTACTAGACGAAGTAGCAGTACGAGTAGGCTCAGTGTGGGTTGCAGTAGCACTACTCGATACAGAGCCAGCTACAGATGAGCCTGTTGCCGATCTTATCACATTTGAAAACGCTGCAGTAGCATTTGACGAAACTAGTCCTAACGCACTAGCTGACGTAGCAGAAAACGAAGGCGCTTCGTGTGATGAAGTAGAGCTAGACTCAACAATACTAATAGAAGATGCGCCAGTGGCTGTGAATACTGGTGCAGTAGACGATCCGGTACTTGAACTCGTGACACTGCCTGCAACCCCATCAGAAGTAGCTGAACGCACCACGGTAGACACAAGACCGGTAGCACTAGAATCTACTATGCTAAGTGAACTAGCCACAGTAGCTGTAAATACTGGTGCAGAATGGGTCGCTGTAGCAGAAGTGTCTGCTAGACTTAAGTCTGAACTTACTGAACCTGTTCTAGTAGCGGCAGAGTAACTTGCCGAAGCACTGGAAACCACCCCGCCCTTTAAGATAGAAGAGGTGGCGGTGAAGACAGGGGTTGTAGTAGTGCCAGTCGAACTAGACTCTAGTAAGGACAACTCACCTGAAGCGTTAGCAGTAAACACAGGTGCTGTGTGAGAACTAGTAGAATTAGACTCGACAATACCTAGAGACGCGGTTCCAGTGGCTGTAAACGTAGGCTGTGCGCTAGTGGCGCTTGATGCACTTTCAGCAAAGGTTTGGACAACACTGTCTGAAGTCCCACTGAATGTGGGCGCGACATTAGTACCGGAAGACGAAGATTCTACTACACTAAGGGTAGAAGCAGCTGTAGCCGTGAATACCGGCGCTGTGTAAGAACCGGTGCTTGAGGATTCTAGTACAGAAAGAGAACCACTAGCAGTTGCAGAGAACGTTGGCCCTGCGTGAGTAGCGGAAGAATTACTACCAACTACACTTAACTGGTTAGCGGCACTAGCAGTAAAAACCGGAGTTGTATGAGTTGCAGTACCAGCTGAGTTTACTGATGCAGCACTAGCACTTGCTGTAGCTTCCCGTGTCGCCAATGAGAAAGTTGCTGTAGCGCTAGATTGAATAGAGCCTGCGTCGCCAGCTGCTGAAGCAGTTCTAGTAGGACCAATAAAGGAAGCAGAAGCGCTAGAACTTACACTGCCAGCAGAACCACTAGCTGTAGCGCTTCTTGTAGGAGCAGTGTAAGAAGCTGTAGCTGACGAGGTTCTTGGGGCAACTACACCAGCTGCAGTAGCTGTGAAGGTAGCAGCTGGTACGTCAGCTTCCCACCAAATAGCACCGATCTCGCAGCCGGCACGTTTGGACGGGCTACCTCCTCCGCCACTAGTCTGGACTACTGCACACTCTACATTAGACCCGTCAGCAGTGGATAATTGGTTAGCGTTCCAGGTGGCGGTAACAACAGTCCCTGGGTCAGTAGCAGGTTCTGAATACGTGTTCAGAGTAGCGACAAGAACGCCACTCTCCCAAAGCTCAATCTTAAAGGGCGCCGTGTTAGTCCCGGAAGACGCAGCCCTTCTCATCCTTACTTTAAACGTTTGGAGCCCGGCCCCTACTGTTGGGTTACCAGACGGGGTATTGAACGCTACCCGAACACTTGTATCTCCGTTACCATCCCAAGCGCCCCAAAGAGTGTCGGCGTTATCTGGATCCTCGTTGATTCCACCGGACGTAATACTAGAATAGTTGGCGGAAGCCGCAATAGAGCTAATGGTGACATTCTCAATAGCCATATTGCCTACTTAGTTTTCTTGAGCAACTTCCTCAAGAATTTTCGTTCTTCGATTACTTTGTGGTCAGTACTCTTACGTGGCAGATCCTTTAAGCGATTGAGGATTGTCGCGCGAGTGTATGAACTGGAAGCTTTAGCTTCAACTGTCACATTTAGGTCAATTAGAAGTGGGAGAGGCGGCGGTGTTGATGGTCTGGTCATCTTACTGTTCGTTGACCGTAAGCGTGAACGCGCTGATCGCCACTGTACCACCGGCAACGATCGACTTGTTGTCGAAAGTCATGTCAGGTGTGTCAGCAGCTTCACCGGCAGTGCCTTGCCAAATTACATTTGAATCAGAATCCTTGATTCGATAGTGCCCGGCATCGCCAGTTGCGTCTGCGTTAGTATCGCTAGTGATCGCACTAGCCGTAGCTACTCCTGCGGCAGCTGCACCAAATGCAGGATCGGAACAAGTAAGCGTTGCCAGCAGAGTTCCCGAGTCCGCAGTTGCGGGTGTCGCAGGCGGTGCACCAGTCCTGATCTCGATAGTACCAGCTCCGGCACCACCATCCACTAGATCCACAATTGCATCGCACGCACCGTTCCGTGCGGCGGTTGAAATTTTCAAATTAGAGGCCATAATCGCTCCCGTACTGATATGCGCTCGGTTTACATAATAACGTACGGAACAAAAAAGCTTCCAGTTGGGAGGGGTGTTTTCTTGTTGGGGCGAAAAATTCTCCGTATCGATAGCCTAAAGAAAATCTGAAAAAAGGCATATTGTCCTAAGTACTTGCTATATAAGTACTTATATTAGTCAAGGTTGCAATGTCTAAATTATAAATGTCACATGGCTCAAGAAAAGAGTATAATAGATATGTAACCAAGTGCACTTACAATGCACTAACTTACATGCTCTTTGACATTTTCATGCATCACACTGCAATACGTATGTAGGGCAGACCTTACTCTTCTCTCAATCAAGTCAAGAAAGGTCAATACTATGTCACGTAACAGCAAAGCCACAAACACCGCAGTCAAGTCTCAGAGTGCTAAAGCAGTAGCTACAGCACAACCTGAGGTGCAGATTCAAGTTGTAAAAGTTGCTTCAAAAGAAGAAGCAACTATCAGGTTGCTAACACAACCAGTTGGCGATGGTATTCGTCGTTCCAACAATGAAATCACTGCTATGCTTACCAAAACTTTTGGTTCGGCAAGTATAAACTGTGTACGATGGTACTCAAGCAAGCTTAGAAAAGATCCTAAGTATGCTATCAAGTACAAGATTGAAGATAAAAATCTCAATCTAACACCTCGTAAAGATCCTGTAAGCAGTAACTAACCCACAACATAAACCAATCAAGGTTTGCCCAAGTTGTAGTGTGATGCATGAAGGTGTCAAAGATTTTTATTTCTTGATACAACCCATTCAACCTGGGATGCTTAGCATAAGGAGAGGAGGATTCTACCAATACTTTAGTGATACTTCCCATACTTACTATACCTAGTATGGTATACCACTACTTGTATTACTACTCTAGATTGTGTAGTATATCTTATATACTATATTCAAGGTGATATACCCCTAACAGTTTTTATTTATCTCTAGTGCTATTTTAGTATGTACATATGATGTATCACAAGGTACAATACGTGTATAACACATACATGGAGATACACCTATAAGTAGCTAATCGTTGGAAACATCAACAATATGCTCGATCTTGTCATCTTGTGCCTTATTGGAAAGAGAGGGGGAGTCTGTCTGTGTGTTAGGGGTATTTTCCGCAGTTTGTTCCGTAGAGTCAGCTAATACTGCCCGTGGACTGGCATGTACCTCAATACCAAGTTCCCTAGCTTGTTTGACCAGCTCCTCATCTGAAACATCGTTTAGTGTTGGATCCCCTCCAGACTGCCCGCCAAAATTGAGCTGGGTAGGTCCGCCACCTGTATTGATATTCAAGCCAGATTTTTCGGAATTAAAACCGCCATCTTTCATCAAAGCAGTGAGCAATCTTACTATATCCTTTCCATCGAGAAGCGCCACAATTCTTTCGGGCTCTAACTTACTCAATAATCTGTGGATCAGACGAATAGTAGTACGTCTGTTTTCCAGTACTTGTATCCCTAGGGTTTTTTCCAAACCCCGACTAAGTTCTTCTGCTCGTTGGTCCCACCCATCGTTCTTTGCAAGTGCCTTAACACTTCGTGTAGTTAGTGCAAACTTAGCAGCTACTTGACTGTAATCACCTAGTTCAATGTAAGCAAAGAAAAGACGTTCTTTCAAAGCCATTGGCATTTTATGAAAACGAAGATGAAAACCATTCAAAGGTTGCTCAACAACAGCACCAGATTTAGGGTTCATAATACTGGCCCCTATATCATTAGGATCCTGTATTCGAGCATGAAGATCACCTTCTTCAATACCCTCAGGCATGTCATCATCATCAAATTCTGAAAGATCAATTACACTCATACGTTACATCATAACATTTGGTCCAAAACTGCCCGCTCCTTTAAGACCTAACCAGCGCGTATTTGACTTTGAAACTTGTAAAAGTAACTTTCAATGCTCTAGTTCTTATAACGCAACAAAAAAGTCTACAGCACATCACTGTACTAAAAATGCGCTAAAATGACATAAACACTTACGACGCAATAACTTATAAAAACTCTTATTACGCAGAGGTAAATGTCTGCGCCTAAGAACTTTTAGCGTATATATAAAAACACAAATACGCTATTTCCAATTACCAGTATTCTGGGCCCTAAGGCCCTGGTATTGGGTATAAGGCTTCGAAACATAAGAAAATGTCTATATATAATATTTATTTTTATGTAAAAGAATGTATTGTGTAGTAAGAACTTACGTAACGTGTTACAAACAAAAGACTTATGTCATTTAGCACAGTATTTCAACACAAAATGTAACTAAGAGCTAGAGCACCTAACGTCTTGTCTAATAAGCACTTGCGTCATTTCGCACATACATTATCGCGCCATAGACTTAGAGTTAAAATAAAACATCCACAAGCCGATTTTTTGCTTACATACTGGCCGCTCACACAGTATAATCTAAGTAACGAAGCAAGCAATCAGGCTTGCTTCAAGCAAAAGCTAGGAGCAATCATGAAAACTGAATTCAAAATCGAAATTGAAACCAGCGATGGTGATAAAAACACATTACACTTCAACTTACCAAATGATGTACCAAGTACTGTATTGTATATTGTGCATCTAGCAGCTATTAGAATGCTGTGGATTTCGGACTACGTCCATTGCGACACTAGCTACCAAGTCTATGAGCGACATGATAATGAATGGGTACCACTACCCATCAGCGGTTAGGAGATTGCTATGCACATATACTACAGAGTACGAGGCGAAACAGTAAATGGTTACAAGTTTGTAATAAACTACGAGCCAACTAAATCACATACACTTCGTGACCTAGAGCTGATTGCCTACAAACACTTATGGTACAATGGCTACAGTCTAAAAGGTATGAAAAAATGGACTGTAGAACGTTTCAATCTTACAACAAAAAGATGGGTACCAACCAAAGTTAGCTCTAACCCTCAATAACCAGTCCCTCAACCGAGCTGCGTACCTTCTTAAAGGGTACGCAGCTTATTTGCCATGCTCGATCCCCAACCCATGAACGAGCGTACCAGACAGGTATATCATCAATATTGATACCGATAGGTACACCAGACGCTTGATCAACGCATGCTTCGCGCAATACTGCCCACACTTCAACACCTACTAAGTATACACATGAAGTCATTGGTTTTGTCAGTCTAGTACAGGCATCGACTATTTGATCCAAACCTGATTGTGGAGACAGCCACATAATGTCATAGTCAGGATGATCAATCATAATCAAGCACCATCTATCAAATCACCTTCATTTGCCATAACTACACCAGACGTCGAAGGATCTGTACTCAAATCGGGTGCGTTTACAACAGAAGCACGACGTCCTGATGTTGAATCAAACACAAACGTAACGCCACCAGGCGAATCTGAAGCCGAGGTTTTCAAATCTATGACCACTATATTCAAAGAGTTTGGTAACAGCGGCGTAAACGCAACACCCAAAGGTGCAACTCCTAATGCAACTACACCTCTAAGATTTGGTGGAATTTCACCAACCCCGCCGATATATGTGCCTCTTGTTCCATTCAATACAGCCATTAGAACACATCCGTACCGGCAGGTTCATCAACACCCGGGCCTGTTTTCAAAGCGCCATGAACTCGTATTTGCCAGTCTGGAGCTAAACCCCAAAAGAAAGCTAATGTCATAAAATGAACACCTCCAGCTGCTGCTGCTACAGCTGGATCTGTAACATAAATGTTTTGAACACCACCGGTAGTATTTATGAAACCGAGAGTGTACCATCCTAGTATCGGAGAATGAAAGAACATCAAACCTTCAGTACATGAAACTGGCGCACCACCTGTTGTAGCCCACGTAAACTGTACATTACCTCTGTAGCACATAAGAATTCCAATTAAACCATTTCAGCTGATACCCACACTATAATAAGCTGGCGAGGCATCTGCTTCATTACTGGAGAGTGTAGTGGTAATACTTCTGACGGTTTGCAATCGCAATCACGATCGAAACGCACAGAAGTATTTGAACGTGATTGACATGGGCTCATTTGAATCACACCGATCTCAACACCGCATGCTTCACACTTTATTTTACCTTGCAGAACTATCATTTTCGAACTGGACCTTCCTGATCCCTTCGGCTTTTTCAATTTCGCGAGCTACTGCCCCAGCACTGGCGTTTGCTTTAATACCTGCTTGCATAATCACAGAATGACGCATCATCAATGCCTTTAGTTGACCAATGTCAAGACCATATTTCAAATGTAATAAAAACGCCACTTCAGTCTCTCCCGCACATCTATCTCCTATAGGGCCATCCTTTAAGAACTTGGCGAGAAGACCACCGTTCATTCCTAGATCAAAGTCGGAAGACTGCCCGCCAATAAAGTTATTGTTATTCATGTTTGATAGCTTTCAATACTTCACTACGTAGGTTTTTCTGTAAATGTTTTGTGTCTTTACCATCTACAAGAGTCCACGCCAATTTGAGGTATATCTCATTAACAAGACGTGTAATATCCTTAGTATCTGTACTATCAAGTATTTTTAAGTTGAAAGTTGCAGAAACTTCTAATTTGAAGTGCATTTCTATATCTGTCATATGTCAGATCCTATTTGACTAGTAGTGGTAGTTTTAGGACCGCATATGGTACACTTACTTATAAACGGAGCATAACAACTTCCACAACCTGGGCATTGCCAGCCTTGAAGTGGTTTAGGCTGAACTGTACGTTCAGGGTTAGGTTCCTTTATTGGATCAAAGTCAGGGCAATCTTTTGTTGCATGTTGTCTACCACAACGAGCACAAAGTGGCCAATAAACATTATCAGGAAGTTTAGTCATAGCTTCGTCCTATTTAAGCATAGTCCATGCATCTTGTAAAATACAAAATGCAGAGATAAAAGGCCATACCAGGGCACCTACAAAAATAGCAATAACGTCTCCATAGTCTCTCGGAGAGTCGTCTTGCCACATAATAGCTCCAGTCTGATAGGCACCAAGCATATATAGAATAAACGTGAGGCTAGTCATCGTCTACTTTTACAAAACGTGCACGTTTGCTTTTGAGCTCATCAATAAGCTTATCATACTTGGTGCCGTACTGGTCTGGTTCTGCATCAGGTGTGGTTTCTACGCATGATGCCATGCGAAATACACATAAACACAAAGTTATACAGAACACTGTGACTTGTAGTAGTTCCTTAGTGTTGACGTCTGCTTGTATACTCATTACAATGAACCTAATCCTTTCTTTACACCTGGATTACCAGGTAATACTGGCGTCACCGCTTTTAGCTTCCATCCTAGTATCTTGCAGGTACTCCATTTCATATCATGCAATGGCATCTGTACCCACCAACACTGGCCGTTGTGGTACACGTTTACAAGTCCTGTCCATTTAGGCGTAGTAATCTTGAATACACCATGATGTGGTCTGTTCATAGTACTGGCACCCTTAGTTCCTTTTTTATAAGCTGCTGTAGTTGCCACAATGTTAAGTCACCTTTGTTCACTTTACTCATGACAAGGCCTTTTACAATGCTACGCAAATACTCAAGTTGAATTTGAAGTGACTCTAACTGCCCGCCATTATTAGATATAGTCATAACAGCATCTACATACGTAGATAATGGCACGTACACTTCGCTTCCATAACGATTTGTATATTCTACTTTTACTTTAGGTGAAGCTATATGTCGCTTCATCTCTTTTTTGCTTAGGTACATGATTAGTTACTTTCTGGATCACTAGACCACAAACGTGCATATGCATCTTCCTGGCGGTACATGTAGTACATTGCACCATGCAAGAAACTGTTAGCTAATGAGTTTGCTAATCGTAAAAAAGCTTCAGGATGCGACAACCAGAAATCAATACCAAGATCTTCTGTAAGCCTAGCTGAAAAATACGCAACCATATCGTCCATACAAAGACCAGTTGCATCTTCGCAGAACTTTGTAGTTTTTATGGCTTTTTCTCTATTCGTCGGTTGCTTCATAGCGTTTACTATTTGGTCTGTATTTTTTACATACCCGCTGTCTATAAGTACACGTGCTGCAACTTGCTTGAGAACTTTACGACCTCTCTTTGATCGTTCTAGTTCATTTTTCACATCAGATACAAACTTTGAAGGATCCATAAAAACTCCTAGCTTTTAGCAAGATTGATTTCTCGCTGCATATCTATATTATACAATGAGAAATCGCAAAAGCTGCAACAAAAACAGTCAGTGAACTTATAATTTTGTCACGCGTCCTGCAGCCATAATTGGTGATGGCATAAACATCCAACTAAAGTTTACCAAAACTGGAGCTCGCGCCCATGTAACTCCATTTTTTGCTTGTTTAGGATGTTGCAATGCGGAAATTACAGTCATAGCAAGTTGCTGATTCAATTCCTGTATTAGTTCTGGTTTACACCCTACTAAGCCTGGTACTTCATGTGTAAATGGCATAGGTTGACCATCCTTTAAGATTAGTGTAGTGGCGCTAATTTTACCGAGGTATGATCCATGCAGTGGCTCTTTGCTGATTATACATTCCGCATAATTGAGACCGGAATGCTCGAACCCTCCACTCAATACCTTTGTAAATCCTGCAAATTTGTCGCTTCCATTACTGACCATTCAAGTTACTCCATAAGATCTGACCATTTGTCGTCGACATTGGTTTTTCGGTCCTTTTTTGCTGCACGTTTACGTGACCAGTACCGTCTAGAAGATTCTAGTCTAGCTACTCTAGCTTTAGGATCACTATGATATTTGAGCCTAGCTTTACGAGCTTTTATTGCCAAGTAATACTTATCCTCTACTTTACGTCGTGCATGATAGTCTCGAGCATATTCTTTACGGCATGGTTTACAATAAGAATCACCTCTATTGAAGTGCTTTTCGTTTTTTGTTTCACCACATTTGCAACAATACATGTTGCCATTCTCATCGGCACCTGTTTTTCTAGGCATTTATCCTCCTAGCAATTCACCTGGTAAACAGACCAACCAAATTATAGCTTTGTATGTAAACCATAATAATGGAATACCTACAACTAAACCTACGATTTCGTTAGTTAGAACTTCTATTTTTAGACGGAGCAATGATGATTGCTGTTTCTTTTGGTGAAAGTATAAGCATTGATCGATTTGACTGTTTCTTTTTTCGAACAATTGATTTTTCTCCAGGAACTAATATTTTAGTTCCAGCTGCTGTTTTAGCCATAAGCCCCGGATTTCTGTAATCTTCTAAAGGACGTGGTACAAATGCTATGCATTGAGTACGGCCCCACAGTAAATCGGAGTTAGGTGTAGTTTTAGTAAAACTACACTTAGATTCATGCTCTGTGTGGGTTAGCTTCACACATGTAAAACAGCATGGTGTTGCAAATAATCCTTTACCTTTCGGAGGTCTCTTTTTGCCTACAGCAAACAATATATTATACTGTTTGGTTCGACCGCGCGTTCCTGGTTTCATTCTACATACCAGTCTTCGCTATCTACTACTTTTTTGGCAAGTTGAGCGCTCAATACTGCCCGCTGCTTAGTAGTTAGTGCTTGCCAGTATGGCGACTTAAAATTAAAAGCTACTGTATCTCGTGACTCTAGTGTAGTAGCTGTTATGTCTACTGGCCGGCCTTCGTCATCTTGCACTATCAGACGCGCATATGAATCTGGACCTATAGCGTAAGCCGTATCAACGGCAGAAGAAAACTTCATGACATACCTTTCTTGACTAAAATCAACGTACACATTGTACGCTTCGTTTTTATATTTTAGCTTGTGAAGCTACATAATAAAAACAAAAAACGAGAGTGGTTGCTTTTATTTTCACTCGTCGTTTCAGATAAATTCGCGCGTTCAGAAGCATTTGCAAGCGATCTAAGATGCATTTTAGTCGCTTTGCGTTTGCTTCTAAACGCTAGTGGAACATGTCTTACGACTATTTATATATGCTACGTACTCCACTGTTTACTTACGCCATCCTTTCTTGTTAAGTGCACGCTTTAGTAGCACAGTTTTAGACTTACTGCATGGTGCATGAAGACCACGTCCAAGCATATTTACTGATGCTCTATGATGAAACCAATGACCTATACCAATAGCGTCTGCAATGTCAAGTTCACGCTTTTTATTTTTTAGGTTAACACCATACTGCCCGTATATGTGGTTAACAAATGACAGATTAGCAGTTTTTTGAGACCTACCTTTCCATTTGTCAGGCGTCACCTCTAAGAAAAATCGCGGAACAGAGGGAGGTACGTGAATCGCAGATGCCATCATACCAACCAAATATACGAGACGTAGTGTACCATCGGCTGAGCGTCCATCCCATTTTTTACCTTGGTAAATAGTGTTAGGACTTTCAGACACAACAAACAAAGGATCATGTTCGCGTATCAATGACAAAACTTTATCTCTAACTGAAGCTGCTTTAAGTCGCCAGTCCTTAAGTGCTCGAGGCGGATGTAGTACACCCCACTCTACTGGAAGTCCACCATTCCATCCACAAAATCCACAATCATTAATTGATGGATCTAAAGATAAAACGGTCCATTTACCTCTAGCTCTCGCCATTTCTTAAAGGTTCCTATTTGGTTATATCTTTTATCATTTCGGATCCTATTTCGAATCCGTCAGCTAAGGCTTCCATCATTAAACCTGTAGCTATACCAAAAGCTACGAAAGGAAACATTACTACACTAGTTACTAATCTAAGTATTAGATTCATTTCTTGGCTTACCTTTCCATCTTTCTCGAGGAATTCTTCCTGGGGGTAACTTAGCACCACCTGCTACACAATCACTGCATATAGCAAATGCTACAGGTTCGTCGACATCCACCATTTTTTCACACCAGTAGCATCTGCTATGTATTTGTTTCCGGCCTTTGCGCTTGGGTGATCCCATGTTGGCTCCACGTCAATATCTATAAGTTTACCCCATGTAGGATTAAACTGTTCTACGTCACATTTCAAAGGTACACAAAATAGATTTTTGTCACCTAAAAATGATGCACAATATGCTGACAATATCTCTATAGCATCAGATTCAGGTAACTTTTTAGATATTCTAATACCTGCTTCATCATGTACTGTTACGTATTGCTCAGCTATTTTTTGGTTATGCTTACGATTCCACCAATTTAAGCAATGGTAGCCTCGCACTAGGGCACGTTTCATTAGTGTACCACAGCCACCTTGGATAAGCCAATTAATGGCTTTATACCATTCACTACTACCTAAACGGTGAGTACGACCAAACCTGTCAACAACGCACCCAAACTCAGCAATTTGGTGTGCTGTTAATTCCTTTAAACGGTTAACACCAGGAAACCCTTCAAGATAAGCACGACGAAGTGCGCGTGTTTGGCCCATTGTAATCATTTCTTGAAGGTTGTCGTCTTGATTAATAGTTTCCATTGTAGTTTTATCGCCAGCACCATAAATAATGGCAAAATTCAAAGTCTTTGCTCTGAAGCGATCTTCTTTGGTAACTTCGCTTGAATTCCCCATTACATGCTTTATGCGTTCTGCAGTTCCTGTATGTGCGTCAACTTCATTTAGGAACATACTAATAAGAGTTTTATCTTGACTATAGTCTGCAAAATCTACCATTTCAACTTGTTTGTAGTCAGCATGATAAGTATAGTAGTTATTTGATATAAAACAATCACGTACAGAATAATTTTTGATGCTGCCTTCACGTGGCATTTGTTGAATAGGCGGTTCAGCAGCTGACATTCTACCTGTGCGTGCACCAGTTTGTCTATACGAAGGATGGATTTTACCATCCGGACATATAGCACTAAGAATTTGCTTTGATATTTTTGTAAATGCTTCTAATTTACGAATACGTCTAAGTCGCCTAATAACTAAACTATTAGGTGCATGTCTTTTAAGTGCATTTTTACCGCAAGATTTATTACCTGTTTTAGTAAAGTCTAAACATTCTAGACCTAATTTTTCATACATAAACTCGCGCATTTGCTTAGGTGAACGTTGATTAGGAGTGTAACCTACTTCTGCTTTTATTTTGCTATACTGATAGTCTATAGCAGAAAGTGCTTTTTCTACAGAAGATTCTAAGTATTCTTCATTTACAGGTAAACCATTGTTATGCATATCAATAAGCACTGGAACAAGATACATTTCAGTATTAAAGGTTGGCATCATATTATCGCGTTCTAAGCCACCTTTAAGTAAATACCACATATACATGGTCATTTTACCGTCATCTTCTATGTACCGTCCCATTATTTCCCATGGTACATGAGAGTAGTTAGGCTCGCAGCCATAAGTAGTATGACAGTATTGGCGATTGCGAGCAATCCATGTTTTGACTTCAGAGTCTGATCCAGGTTCTATAAGTGGCTTACCATCTTTTCTAAGATAGGCAGCAGAACACTGTTTTAGTCTAAATGGAAAAGCTTTTTCATCTAACAAACTTATAGCTACTTGAGCATCTGCCCATGGCCATTGCAGCTCTATACCATAGGTAGCAGTAATCATTCGCCAATCAAAGCCAATGTTCCAACCTACCTTTAAGACATCGGGATTTTCTAGTATGGCATGCAGTATACGTTTGTTTGTAGGTGAGCCAAAACCTTCAGCTCTCACTGATTCTAAGTATGCGCCTTCTTCCCGCAGAACTTTACAATCACCTGTATCAGAATACAAAACCGTGGCAAATACACGGGCACCTTTATGCACATATAGTCCTGTTGTTTCACAGTCAAATGCAATAGCTTTATTGTACTCTAATCGGAAATCTCCGACTTCGATTGTTGGCATGGCTTTACCTCTACGCCACATGTAGTACATACACCATTAGGTAGAATGTTGCACACTCTATCCATAATAATGCATTCAGGTAGCTGCTCTGATACGGTTTTTAGAATAAAGTTAGACTCATGTGTTATTCCTGAGTCTTTACTTTTAGGTACAATACCACACTCATCGATAATCCAATTAGCTGTAGCTAGTTCATCTCCTACGTCTTCAGGTAATGTAGTTGTAACATGATTTAGCTTATGGTAAACTAGCCCACGAATAATGCCATCTATAGCTTGTTGGTAAACAATACTATCAGATCGATAACAGTCTAGTACAAGTGGTAACCTTCCAAATGGCATCATTATTACTTGATCGTATGGATGCGTTGTTATGTGCATCATACAACGATTCATCATGCGTAATGATTCATTTTCAAGAAGTTTTTGTTTACGTTTCCATTTTCCACCAAATCGAGGCAATACTGATGACCAGTATACAAAATAAGCTGCACTATCAAGAACAGTACGCTCTGCTATCCAGTTATGGTCTACAGCACTAGCGTTATTTTCGCATTCTATTTGGTTTTCTATTATTTCTACTTGCACTTTTACATAAGTAAGAGGATCTTGGTCTAGATTTCTTTCTATAGATACAGTATTGTTTCGTTCAAATACAATTCTAGCTTGGGATTGTATATATCGATACTTCATTAATGAAGCAATTTCAAGAGCTGTACATGTTTTACCTGTACCGCCAGAACCAGATAATGCTATCCTCATAGCTCTATACCATTTTTAGTGCGTTGGTCGTGGTCCTCTAGTACTTCTTTAATAGCAGGCGCCCTGTAAGAACTACCTTTAGATCTGAGACGGGTGTCTTTTTCGTCTCGTAGAGCTTTAGTCATGTTAGATTGATGTACTTCCCAGAATACATCTGCACATGGAATGTTATAAGTAACTGCAGTACCTATTACAACATATAGAAGGTCTGCAATAGCATCTGCGGCCATGATGCGATTGCCTCTAGATAGTGCTTCAGCTAACTCAGAAGCTTCTTCTAGAATTAAATGTAAGCGTACTAAAGATGTATCAGGAATACCTACAAACTCTGAATCTTCAGCAAAGTTTAGTACTTCCTTAGACATAGCTTTTAGTCTATTAGCATGTCTAGTTAAGTAGTAACTATCACAACATTCTACTGGAATGTTTATTGGAAAGTTATATTTTTTGTGAAAACTTTCAACAGCACTTTGTTCTGCGTCCATATTTTTCCTAGCTTAAATACTACCTTGTGGCAGAGGTACAACTTGAGAAAGCTAGGACAACCTCAAATTACACTTACCACAAAGCAGTACAAAAAGTGAGCCGACCACCTATGTCAAAATGGTCGACTCGTTTTGTCAAGAAAGACGAAGTTACTCTACAGCAACTTCTTCGTCCTCGTCGAGGACTTCATCAGAATCAGCTGCAACATTTTCAGTTGTAGCTTCATCATCAAATTCGTCAAGTGGATCAGGTGCATCTTCAGAAGGCACTTCAACTTCTTTTGCTTGTGCCTTCTTTTCTGCAGCCTTGGCAGCTTTCTCAGCTTTTTCTTCTTCACGCTTTTTCTTATTGATAGCTTTATCAATATCACGTGTTAGCATAGCAAGAGGTTTGCCGGTATCACCGCCATAACCAACGTTCTCAAACTTACCATTACGGTATTGCGTAAGATACCATGCAAGGTGAGTTTTATCGAACTTTGATTCAGGAAACTTTTCTTTGACAGCAGCAATAATATCATCATTGCTAGGTGCCACCATACCAGTGACTTCTTCACCTGTTTCAGGATTGGTGTACGTTTGCTCAGTACCAGCAAGAATCTTCAATACAAGACTCTTGATAGTGGGCCCACGTGAAACACGTTTAGTACCCGAACGTGGTGAATTTTCAACAAGTGGCTCACACATAGCTTCTTCTGTAACTTTAGCCACAGGTGCAGGCAAATCACCATCACATACTACTGTATAGAAAAGCGCCTGGAAGCCATATTGACATAGACGTACTAGTTGCTTACGATTAGGGCTCAACAAAGTTTCTTCTGTTGCATCTTCACCCTCACCACGGGTAACAGTAACCATAGGATCATGCCCGTAGAGCTCAGCGTACAACGGCTGAAGCTTCTTAGTAGGCATGGCACTAATAGCACGAATTACGTCCATGTAGTTTTCGGTGGTAGGTGCAACAACCGTCTCAAGACGATCCAAAGATTCTTTGGTGACCTGGCGTAGTTGTTCTGACATTTCAGATACTCCAGTTCATGTTTGCTAAAAGCTACTGTTACCCAATGCAACAGCATGCTAAACAGACTATATTATACTGCAAGAAAACATCAAACGCAACATTCTATTCGCCCAAAACTACGTTTTCTGCGCGGTTGATCGAGATTCTTGTATATACCTTAGAATGCGAATAAATCCAGGTTTCTTACGATATACAGGACCAGTTTTGTATACACAATTATGGCGTACCAATACGCCTATAATAATTTTGGTTTCGTAACCGTCAATACCTGTAAAGTCAGCCATATCTGCTGCTGAAAATGCTTGAGTACCTAGTAGACCTTTTATAAAAGCGTCTTTATCAGATATTTTTTCAAGTATTTTGATTACAATACGTTCATCTACTGTGTCATCATCTGCTTGTGTTTCAGAATACCAATCGTAACCCATAGATGGTTTATCATAGCATTCTTGCATAAACTCTACTGCGAAATCAACACAATCTTCGTCCACTTCCAAAATCTCCCCGTTTGTAGTCCTAAAGGTTTTTGCAGCAACTGCACATGCTATTCTGGCAATTTTGTATCGTACATTTTCTACTTGAACTAACGGTACAGATGATGTATATTTACTACCTAAAATTTTAGCATAATTTAAGCATGCATGAATAGCATCATCTGTAAATCGTACCTGATCAGGTCGTCTAGACCAAGCCCACATAATTAGTTTTCTGCTAGCATCTTTAGGATAAGGTGACTTAATTTCTTTAGGTGTAGGCATGTTTATTAAGTTTTCAGATACCTCACCTTGAGCTACTGTGAGAGCTAAATCAAATCTAGCAATATCTTCACTATGCCCTATAAACTCATCTATAGTATTAACACCATAATCGTAATGGCGCATTAGTCTACCTGATCTAGGATTAGTTAGCCATATTAGTCTAGTTCTAGCTAATGTACGTTCAGACTGAATTTTTTGAACTTCTGCAATACCTTCTGATCTAAGGCGACTCATACGCCCAATGTCATCTTTAGACATTGATTTAGCTTCATCTAATACAACTAACCTTCGATCGCCTAACGGAATTTTACCCCAAATAATTTGCCATGCATTACCAATTTGTTGCATACCACCAACTAAACCAGCAAATGTACAGTTTTCTCCTGATACTACTTCACCTAGTCCATAGTATTGAACAAGTCGCTCAGCTGTGTAACCTTTACCGCAGCGAGTATCGCCAATAACTAGTATGTCCATCCATCCTTTAGGAATAATTTCGGAGCCAAAGGTAAAACCTTGAACGCTATGAAAAGCTAAGTCACAAAGAAGCCATAAATCATCACGACCTCGAATTTTAGTAATATTAGTAGAAGCATATTTAGCTTGCTCATTGAAAGTTTCTCTAATATTTGCTGTACGAAACATATACAGTTTTGACGATTCTTCGGGAGTTAAGTGAAACTTATCTATACTATCTTGTACTGGCATTGCAGATAGTATAACTAACACAGTTTCTTGAGTTTTAGGATCATTTGTAAGGTAGCCTCTTAAGTCGTAGCCTTTATTTGCATCAATGTGACAGTTAACAGCATACGCACTTTGAATTAGATAACTACCTTCAGTTTCTTCAATATCTAGCTCAGGCACAAGTGAAACATAAGTTACTTGATGCACTGTTTCAGTATTGAATGATGCAGAACATTTACGTTTAATACCTGCCCTTGATTTTAATGTAAGTCCAACTCCTGTGTCAGTACCTCTACATAGCCCTATAATAGTTCTGTCATTTTCTGGAATAACGTCTAGTTTTTTTCCATTTGATGCTTTAAGTGGGCAGCCATCGCATTTTTGTGTCGCATCAGGATCGCACATTTGCCAGTACTTTTTGGGTACCAGCCACGGTGTTTGAGACTTGCCGACAACGTGAGCTCTGACTTCAACATTTTTATCGAAATTAGCAGGGTCCCTAAGCTGTCGTAAACTGAGTCTACGATACTCGCCTCTAGTTTTCTTATCAGGGAGCACAGCTCTATACAAAGTAGCTGAATCTTCGATAAGCTGCTTGAATTCTTCAATGGTATGAGGTCTAGGATGCATCCCGAGACGGTAGTCTGAGTAGTCACCACCTTGGATTCCTTCGACGGGCAGTATAACAATTTTGATAGATGCGGCAATGCCTCTGAGTTCAGTCGCTCTACTTTTAGCTCCAGTGATTCCGGTGTTAGTTTTGTCATTGAGATCCGGCACGATGATAACATGCTTGTCTCTGAATTGTTCCTTAAGCTTTCTGAAACCTGTTTTACCACCTGTTGTAAGGGTAATTGAGTTAAGTCCGTCTTGATCGGCAAGTGCGGCATCTCTTTCTCCTTCAAATAAAACTACCGTTTGGTATTCCATATTGCGAATTGGCCAAAGTCGCGTCCCACCGTAACCAGTTCTATACGATATAGTTTTAGGAATTCCTGATGGTTTAGGTCGTTTCCAGTAATATTTTCTTACATCAACTACCCATCCTGCTTCATTATGAATAGGAATCCATATTCTTTCAGTGTCTGGAGATAGTCCAAATTCGAGTTTTGTAATGGTATCTCTAGTAAGACCCATTTTACTTTCTATATGGGCAAGAACTTCTTGGTGTCCTTCAAGACGTTCACGAGATAACTTAAGTTCTTCTTCTGGAACTAGAGGACTTATCCATTTGTTATGTAAGTCTTTAAGTGCTTCTTCAAAATCTAGTTGATTATCTTGTTCGTGAAATCCTACTACAGAAGACGATTTATGGGAGCATGCATGACAATATGTCGCACCTGTTTCATCTTGTATTGATAATGACGTAACAGTATCTTCATGAAATGGACATAGTACATTTGTACCAGGGGTCCATGTTGGAAATCGTTTTGTGTAATACGCTACAATATCCACATGTGCAGCTACAATATGCTTGTAATCGCCTAGCTTCACAAACGACCTTCCTTGAGTAGATAAAAAATGGCCCCCTCTCAGGGACCTGTAACTTTCTGTTTTATGGCGTAGTTATAAGCGCCAGTGCCGACTTGCCCACGCGGCTACATACCGAGTTTACCACCTCCAGATTGCGTAGCAGTATCTGAGTCATCTACTTCTACACGTCGCTGTGGATAAATGTTGCAGAATCCATCTTTATTTTTAACTTGACCTAAGTATGTAATTCCAGTTAACGCAGGGCCACACCACTTAGGAATCTCAGATAATTGAGCTGGTGGAGCAACTTCCAATTTTAGCATATTACGCTTAAACCATGTCATACTGTTAGCATTATCTAGTCCTTGATATTGCCAAACAGTTTTGCCAGCATGTTCGCCTACAACTACTTTAAGTTTAAGACCCATTTGTAGTCGACCACTAGCTTGAGACTTACCTACACTAGCTTCTACAATTTCAAACGTCATCATACCGTCAGGTAAATTGGTACCACCTGATTCTGCTTTATCCCAGTCATCCTGGAGTTTAGCAAGTTCATCTTCTACTGAGCTCATAAGTTATTCCTTAGTGTCTGTGTTGGTGTTTGTGTCTGCAGTATCAACATTTGATTCTACATGCTTTCCTGAAATAAACCTTTCAATAAGGTTATAGTCCATAGGAAATTTAGCTGGTAGTGTGCCAGTTCTATCTTTGCAATAAGCGTATTCACTAGGCTCTGATCGACACCTATGAACCTTTTTAAATTTGCTATCTTTAGGATCCTGAACTTCAACTACTTCACAAAGAATCATTACATCTACAAGAGGAATAATAACTTTTGCACCAGTATTAGTAAGACTTGGTTTCATACAAGTAATAGTTGTACCACGCTCCTTTTTTTCAAAAAGTTGTGCATGCCCTACAAATACTAAACCTTGCTTCATACGAGACATATACCCAAGAACAATCTTGAACTCGTCTCGAAGTGCTGCCCATCCTTTACCCCATTCAAGGTCAGATGGATGTGCGATTCCTTTAGCTTCACACACATGTTTTTCACACATTAGAAACAGTAAGTCAACAGTATCAACTACAACTGTTCCAAACTGTTCAGCTTCAGGATCTTGTTCTACTAGAAGCTTAAGAATTGCTTTAAAGTCAGCCCAACATGAAATAGATTTTTTATAAACTGAAAGAAAACCTACACCTTCCTCAGTACACAAAAATAATGGATCTCTAAACTTAGAAGCAAGAGTAGTTTTACCTACACCAGGTTCACCGTAAAAGTACCATCTAACTTTATTTGGATCTCTTACAGGTTCTGTCTTTTTAGTTGGTAAGGTCAGTGATGTCATAGTGTGGAACCTCTTCAAATTGCTTTTCACGAATACGGAAGTATTGTAAAACGTCCGGATCAGACCCTCTGTCCATTCCCCAACATATAGGCCAATACCTACAAGAGCTACCGTATTTACCTAAACAAGAATCAGTATTTTGTGGAAAGTGCCTACTATCGTAACACTTTTTCATTTGGTTAACCCAATAACCCTGAGCTTGCTCATACCATTCTAGATCTTTTTTAGATATAGGAATAAATTCTCTATGAAAATACTTATCAGGATTATTAAGGTATTCGTTCATTAATCTGGCATTAAATGCTTCTTGTGTTTCGGTTTTCTTTAAACGTATGCCTGGTTTTTTAATAACGTTTATACACACACCCATAGGTGCTTTAGCTAATACACCCATTTGATGAGCTCTATGCGCTGCCCATGCATAATTATGTGGTTGAAATCCTAAATGCCATTTCATAAGGTAATTGTGTGATGTTTGACCACCGTATGTTTTATGTTCGTTAACCCAAAAGTGACCGTCAGGAGTATGAACACCAACCATGTCCATTCTACCAACATTTCTAGTTTCACCATCAACCCACGTTAAGTCAAATCCTAGTTCTGTTTGTACATTTTTCCATGTGTCTCTACGATCTTTAACACCATAGTGTTTAGCGTATCCTAAAAGCATTCC
Organism: Planctomycetota bacterium; assembly: GCA_965222115.1. GTDB lineage: Bacteria > Planctomycetota > PLA2 > PLA2 > JAEUHO01 > CBDCTJ01. Next base: position 28,627 of record CBDCTJ010000006.1, read on the forward strand.
TGCAATAATAGAAATTTCTTTGTTTACTTTTGCTTGTTGGTCTTCAGGTACAAAAATAGTCTGTAGTTTAGCCCAAACATTATTTTGAACTGTTTGAACTATTTCGCGAGGATGCTCACCTTTATAAAATCGTTCAAGACCGTCATGTATGGCATCGCCAATAAAAAAGGGTACATATATACCTTCAGGCGTTAGTTGGCGAAGAAATTGAAGCTCATACTTTCTAGGACACTCTCTAAAAGCAGCCATAGATGAAGCTGACATTGCTTTTCTACCTACCCATGGAGGTAATGCTCGTAAATTAGACAAATTTAATCTCCTTACTAGGTAAGGACACTTCCATCATATCTTTTTGAAGTTCCAAGTCTTCTATGAACTCCTTTAAGAGAAGTAAGATGGCGTGACCGGTTGCCATGTTTCGATGTTTGCAAAATTTCTCAAACCGTTCATACAAGTCTGGATCAGAGAAATATAAGCTTTTATTTCTACTTTTAGGATTAGGTTTGTTTTTCATGTCTGCCATATATTATACTGCATTGTATAAGCGATTTAGCTGGTTTTCTGTTTATCTCGCTTGATTCGTTGTAAAATTTGTGCCTTAGATGTAAATCCTCGGCAATCCATACGTGCTTGGCCTACTGCTAGAGCTACTGCTTCATCCTCGGCATCTTCCATTACAACATCAATGTGATTTAGTAAACGATATTTTTGTCCAGGTCGGTCAAATCGCATCTCTGCTTGCATACGAGATTCTACAATAGGCGAATTACTATACCATATTGCTGTATCACACGTAACTAATTCATTTAAACCAAATCCCATGTCTGCTTGTGCTACACAAATTCTAGTTTCTGGATTATTTAGCATATTAAGCATACCTGCATCGTTACGCTTAGCTGTATTACTACCGCGAAGTGAGACTACACCTACTTTAAGTTTTTTCAAAGCATCTAGTATAGAGTCAATTTCATTATTAAATCTAGCCCATATTGTTATTTTAGGTCCACTTGGTGATAAATGATCTGTCATTTCTGCTGATATGCATTCAATTAAGCTATCTAATTTTGGGTTTTTGTTAAGCCAATAAGTGCCACCACCTTGCTCAGCAGGTATATTAATAAAGCCTGAACATATCTGTAACTTTTTCATAAACCCTACAGCAGGATTTGTTATCATCCATGCTGAATTATTTGGCATAATAACGCAACCATTTGTAAGCATAGCTATCCAATGCTTTTGTTCATTAGACAATTTTGCTTGTAGCATACGATTTGATACTCTGATGGGTATGCGAACATCATCCGTTTTCATAATAAAACTGTTTTCACTGACTACCTGTAAGAGACGTTGGCGAGCACCTGGCTTAAGGATAAGATCATAGCCCATTTTATTAAAGAAAGATCTTTGAAATGACCAGTAAGTTGCACCTAACGGGTTACGATCTTTAATTGTATCAAATTGAAAGTAGTAGTCCTCTTTTTTCTGAGGTGCCATTTCACCTGTCATAACACATCTAAATATAACTGATGGTAATTTAGCAAGCTTTCTAATTGCTTGAGTACGTTTGCTATTTCGCTTAATTGCTGTAGATTCATCAACTAAAATTGCATGTGGTTGCAATGCTGCTAATTCATTATAGCAGGTTTTAGCACTATCATAATTAGTTAGAATAATTAGTGTTATGCGTGGACTTCTAAAGCTGCTAGAAATATGTCCGACGATTTTTCGTATACGAGCTGTACCACCAGCAGCTTCGTATAATTCAGAGACACAATGTTTTCTGATCTCTCTACCTGTAGTTTTTATGTTATTCTTGCGGGTAAAGTAGATTACGGTCGTGATGCGTGAGTCTCTTATCACGCGAGTGAGTGCTACGCGAGTTTTTCCAGTAGAGTAACCCATGATAAGAGCAGCTTCATCATGATCGCGTACATAAGCTTCTGCTGGTTTCTGATACTCAAAGTCACCAGTAGCTTCAGTCAGCATCTCCGACGTCATTTGCGTCTCCTAAAGGAACTTTAGTATTACTACTGTATTATACAGTATGAAAACGCAAATGTACAGTTTTAATCACCACTAGAACTATTTAGTGAAGATGCTATTTTGTTAAGAGATTTAGAAATTTCTATTAGACGACTGTTCATTCTGTCTAAACGTTGTTCAAGTGCTTTGGAACTAGCTCTAGTTTCTGCTCGCCATTCTTCCAAAGATCTTATTCTAGGACGTAAATCTTTTTCAATTTTAACTTCATTTTGATTTGCATGTTTATCAGCAGCACTAGCAGTACTAGCTACTGACCCGTAATGCATAGATAATGCAGCTGTAGTAACTACAACAGATACAGCAGCTGTAACTAATGCTCTAACCCAATTGGGAATTACTAAAGACCCCTCACTTTGTTCACCCATTGGGTACTCCCTCATTGTACCAGTAAAAATTACTGAATTTTCTTCTTAGCTACTACTCGCCCTATAATTACCATAATAGCAGAAACAGCTTCAGCTACTATAGCAATAGTTTTAAGTAGTTGGTCTTCTGTAACGTTGCCAAGTATCATAGCACCTATAAGAGCTAAGGCTGCTTGAATTGTTTTGGATTGCCACCACTTTTTTGTTTCTTTCATACCAATTTTACCAATCCGCCACAGCTACGAATAGCATATGGCATATCTACTCCAAAAGTTAAGTCTCTACCTGTATGGTCTGGACCACCTGCAAATAGCAAATTAGTAGCATGTAGATCTCGACCTGCAATCATGCTAGCACCTGAATGACCACCTTGCGAAAAATCACCACCTCCAGGTTTAGTAGCCACAGTAACATTGTTAAAGTAGGCAATACCATTATCGTATGCTACAGGTTGCCCTTTAACACCCATAGCAATATATTCACCTTTTTGTGAACCAATAGTTCTACCATCGTTTCCAACTTCTTGATTCATATCTTCAGGTTGCGTAGATCGAATACCCTTAATATCGCTATCAAACACATGAGACCATCTAGTAAGAACGTCAACATTGCGTAACTTAATAGACGCAGCATCTGTCATGTTAGTTGCAGTAAAAGAAATAGGTACATACCTATATAATGACCCAATTGCTTTATTACCTTGATTAATTACATGTCCAGGTAAAAGTTTGTTTACCCCAGCAGCTACATGATTATTTGTCATCCACAACAAAACATTTGGGTCTTCTGCGCTAGGTACAGGTAATGATCCTGTACCTACCCATGGCATACCCAGTGGACTAATTTGCGAACCTGATACTAATACTTTTTGGGTTCGTTGAAAAAATTGAGCCGTAGCCCTAGCTTTAGGGACTTTAGGAGTATAAACAATATCTGTTTCTTTAGGCGCATACGATTTAATAGTATCAGCTTGTTTAAGATCTCTAGCAAGTACAAAAAGTCTAAATGATTTACCTTTCTTTGTATACCCAACAGCAGCACCTGGAATAGGTGCGTCTTCAGTAGACTCTGAAAATGCTTTAGCTGCATCTGTTTTTGGTTCTGGAACTAAGTCGTCCCACAACTCAGTCATTAATGACTTTACACTTGTGTATCTCATTTAACTACTGTTACCTTACTTTTAGCTTTCTTAACAACCATATTGTTACGAAAAGATACCATAATAGCCCATTGATCGCTATCTATAGTAATACGCCAAGTTACTAGATTGTCTTCACCAGGATTCTCTTCAGGATCTTCGTAAGGTGTTCCAAGAAGAGATAGAACTTTTTCATAAGATGCTCCCGCCTCAATACCTTCAAAATCGTTGCCTGGATCAGTAGGAGGCGGGAGCGGTGGGTTTACAGGTTCATCAGGATTATTTGGTTCTCCTGGGTCTATTGGCGATACAGGGGGATCACCTAAAGGGTTATCAGGAGGTGCTGGAGGGGGGGAGATGGGAGGATATGTGGGTGGAAATCCTAAATCGTCGTTTAGGCGAGCGGTACACCCACATACAAGCAGACCAAACAAAATAGCTACTACTGTTTTACCCATAATAGTTTAACCTAAATTGCAATATAGTATAAACTTACTGAACGCAAGGATCCATACTAGTATATGGTACAGTTTGATTATACGATTGTTGTGGTGTAAAAGGATCCCAGTTTAGTACAGCACCATCCCATACTACGCCAGCTTTAAATGTAAAGGGCCCAGCTGGAACATTTACTGCAATAATTTCTTGAGGACCGACAACTCCAGGCTGTCCGTCTACAGCAGCACGTGCACTAGGTGTATACCCACTTTGAGCCAAAGCAGCTCGAGAAGACATACTAGTTCCTAGAATACCACATCCAGACAGCATTAGCATTGCGCTCAACATCATTAAAATCGTAGTAAAACGATTCATTTATACCTCCTCTTTTGGCATATTAAACGCCTCTATTAGTTTAGCCCATCTTTCACGACAACTAAGTCGTTTATGAGCATTTCTAGCCAAAGTTTCTGTAACTTTAGCAGGATCTTTTATTATATCGTTTGAGTTCCCATACGCGTAAGGATTACTCCACGTCTCTAAAACTTTATGTCCTAAAGGTAGTGAGCATGGTGCACCAAGTTTAAAATTGCTTGCTGTTCTCCAGTATATTCTACCTTTAGAAGTACAACATTTAGCGAGGATTCTGGTAAACAGTTTTGTATGGCGGTATTTAAGATACCTAGCTACAGGAAATGCGTAAATATGACCTTCATAATAAGGTCCACCGTCTACATTATTATCTTGATTAGTAATAACTAAAATCATACAGCCTCATTTGCAATTGATGGAGCTGAAATAATTTCTCCGCAATCTTTAGGATCACACATTTTTGGATCAAATTTCCAATTACAGTATGTACTTTCTACATGTGCTACTTCATGACAACAACCAGTATCTATATCGCAGTAAGCTCCACCTCCATCAAGTTTACCAGAAAGACACCAAGCTAATCTAAAGTCATTGTAAAGTAAACACATACATATAGCTTGCAAAGTTGTAGCTAATTCGTTTACTTTATCTTGAATAGGTTGTATACGTGAATTTTGAATACAGTTAGATAAAGTACCTATTGCTGTACCCATATTTTGTAAATCTATTTGTGTTTTGCCTAGTTCAGTATCTTGTGCGGCTAAAGCACCAACCATATCTTTCATAAAGCATGCAAGAAAGGTTCGTACTGTGTCTAATCCAGTTATAGCTGACAATGCACCGCTACCAGGTTTCCATCCTTTGGGTACTGGCATAGAAAACCGTAATTTTTCAAGCAAAGCTGCATTACTGATTACTTGTCCAGGATTAGTTACTGTACCACTATCGCACATCCATTTTAAGCATGTTGGAGGTGGACATTGTTGTCCTGGTCCTGTAGTTTTTGTAGCGTATTCATTACTACGATTGAAGTCACGTTGCGTTGTAGTGGCGCTTGTTTTTACTCGCTGGTCTCCAATAGGATTAGGATCTCTGCCATCGTCTGATGGGTTACCTTTTTGCATGCATTCTTGAAATTGTCTGAACTGTTCCATTTTGGCTTCAAGTTCAGCTACAGTTCTTTCTAAGCTTGTACTACGTTTAGCTTTTTCTATTTCTCTAGCAAAAATACTAGATGTGCCTATTTGAACTTCATTAGTATTAGTAAGAAAGTTCCAAGTCCATGATATAGGAATTAAGTCTTCAGATTCCCATCCTGTTGTAGACCTTGCAGCAGAAGACAACGTTAATTTTTTAGTAAATAATATGTTATCCCAGTCAAGACCTCTATACGTAACAGTACCTGACCATGGCATTAGTGAACGCCATTTAACTCGCTCTTCGAGAATTGCTAACCAGTCTGCTTTTTGTGCGCTATACTTAAACCCAGAATCTTCAATATCTTCTACTCTAGTTACGCCTAAGTCGCCTAATTCTGGTTTAGCATCTGCAGCTTCCCACAACAAAGAATTTTTAGAGAAAGCTGGTCCGTAGTATGAATTGTCTGCTTCAGGCCATCTTACACTAGCTACTGTTGTTTTCTTATACTTATACTTTAGATTTATAGCGCCGCCAGTTTCAATAATAGCTTCTGTTCTATCTTCTTGTACGCCACAAGCGCCTGTATTATCCAACCAGTTTACTATACCTACTTCAGGTAAAGTTACAGGTTCATTGACAAGAAAATGGCCGTCATCATCTGAAGTATCTTTTGGTAAATCACCATAAATTGCAGGCCTAAGTTTAGATTTAAGTATAGTTTCAGTATCTTTACCGTATTCAATACCTAGATCAGCACATGAAGTTCTATCAATATTTCTTTTGGTCTCATCTGCTATTTGAAACAATCTGTATACGTAAAAGAATTTGTTTCTATTATTAGTAGTAGGATCACTCATGTATCCACTAACAGTAGCTCTATTTCCTGGACTAGGTGCTGCAGATAAATTACCAGCTACAATAAAATCATACGTACCATCAGGTTTTTTACCAGTATGACTAAAAATTTGTAATTTATCACCATCTGCAGGACCAGTAGTGATTTCAATTGTAGTACCTTGCCATTCATTAGCAAATGTTTCTTCATTAACAGCAGTAGTACTCATGTTAAGAAGATCTCTACCAGCAGGTCCTCCACCTGCTACATACGTACCAATTATATAACCTTGTGTTTGTCTTTGAGCTCGTTCTGGAGTCCATTCACTCTCGAGATTAGAATCCCATGCGTTACCTTTTTTAATACCTTTACTTTCATAATCTAGTATTTCTTCTACTATTTCTTCATTAACACCAGTAACTTCAGCTGCAGTATACACTGCAGATGTTTCTAAGTTTATGTCTACTTTAGGTAATCTTAATCCAGTAAACGATAAATCTTTAGCCACAAGACTAGACAAGTCTCTAATAAGAAATTGTCCTTTATCGTTAATCCATTACAGGTGCTTTATTTGCTTCAAGTCCAAGTACTTCTAGCATAAACTGATCTAGGTTACCGCGTACTACAGTTTTAGCTGGATTTATTGTAAGACTATCTAATGTACCTTCTGCGTAAACTGGTTGTCCACCTTTTGGATCAGCTCCAAAATGAAAGTGTATTTTATCTTTATTTTGATCAAAAATCTTCTTAAGAAACGCACCAGTACTTAAATTAGCAAATTCTTGATCGTAATCAGGATCTTTTTCATCATTTTGTACATTAGTAACAAGTGCATTCCATACAATTTGCGGTGACAATGTTTCAGGGTGGCGTATTTTTACATATTGCCAATTAGCTCTATACCCGTAACATGTATAACTAATTGTTTCTTCTGGTGCAGATCCAGATTGAGGACGTACTCTAATCTTACCATGAAATACTCGAGTTCGTTCACCATTTATGTCAACAAATAATTCTACTATTTGCTCAGGTCTAAATGTAGCATCAGTAAATGTTGTTTTTTGTACTAGTTCTAATGAATCTACGCCTACTATAGATTTAGTAAAAGAAACAATATAAATATTACTTTCAAGAAGAGCAGCTTCATCATACTCTACACCATCAACCTTTAAGAGAGTACCTGATGGGGAGGGGATACCGATACCGGTGTCGTAAGGCGTGTTTATTTCTACATGCTGAATTCTAACGGTACCACCAAATGATTGTGTAGCATGTAAAGTACCGAATCCTACGTAGCCTTGCGTATATACAAAACCATCAGTAGCTGTCATGTCTGGATTGTCAGGATCTTCGTTACCATTCCAGTATACTTTTAAAATGTCGTCTACTGCTTCTAGCTCTACGGTATACTGTAAATCTGCTACCAAAGCACTAGGAATTGTAAAAGTAGAACCTAGTTGTGTTGCTACTCCACCAACTATACGGTATAGTTTAATGGTAGGAGACCCTAAACCACTATCAACTTCTACATAGTACCCGTTTTTATTAGCTTTATCATACCGTATGAATAGTCTATGAATATGACCGGTTACACCAGGAGCGCCCCATGAAACGCGTGATCTGGCTCTGTAATTTCTAGTACCAGGTCTAACTGGTATAACATATCTAATATCTGATCCAGAAGCACCTTCTGCGATAACTTCTTGTGCATTAGTATTGTAAAGTAACTGTACAGCACCACCTTTAGTTTGTACTGCAGTTTTAAGTGGCGTTAAACTGGGACCATTTAATGGTTCATCATAAATGTTAGCAGCCATTACACTGCTCCAGTAAATATAGGCATATTGTCTGAGTCAAATTGGTACGTCATATTAAATCTATGGTCATCTTGAGAATTTTCTTGAACTTCTGGCAAAGCTTGGCCTCTATACTTGCACCGTCTATAACATGAAAATGCTTTATAAACTGTGTAGTTATCACCTACACGTCTAGCTTCTTCCTCAACAAACCCGCCAAGTAATACTTCTCCAGGTATTTTATCTATTGTTATTGAACCTGCCCCATTAGCTAAAACTTTAGCAAAAAAACCCTCATTAGCAGTTTCTGAACCTATCCAAACGTAATCACCATTTGATATACTTAACGCAGTTAGATTGTCTACATTCAAGGCTACACTTGTTTGCTCACCCACTATGTCTGCACCTGGCTTGTTTACAAGTGTAGTTTTCGAAACATCATCCACCCATACTAAATCGTTAAATTTAAGTCCAGCATCAATAAAGCTACGCATTTCTTGCATAAAAGCTTTTTGGAGCTCTAATTGAGGAGTAGACGCACCTGTATTACTACCATGAAGGTAAGACAGCACACTATACGAAAACTTCATAGACGGACTGTTTACGCTTACAAATGCTATATCTTGGTCTATATCTGTACCGTCGTTACCACCTAGCCTAGATACAGATGGTATAATAGTAATCAATTCTGTACCTAAACGTATTCCACGAAAGTATGCGATTCTAGTAGATGGTGTAGTGTATGTCATTATAGATTACCTACAGCTGCTTCTAATTGGCGAAGACGATCTTCTTGTTCTTTCTTTTGTTGTTGAACTCTTTCTATTAAAGTTGTAACAATTTTAGCTACACGTGCAGTACCTTCAAGAGTCATATTACCAAGCTCGGCGGTGTTGATCCCCACAGCTTCAAGCGCTTTTATTTGTTCAGCTGAAAAGTCCAAAAGTTTAGCAGTTTCGTCTTTCTTTTCAGCATTCAAAGCATCCATAGCAGCACCTAGATTGCTAAGCGCTCCTTCTATTTGCTCTGCCGATTGCTTAGTAGTTTCTTCTACAGCTGCTGCACTATCAGCAGCTTTAGAAGCTTCTTCACTCGTCTTAGTAGTTCCAGATGAACCGACCGAAGCAGACTCACCTTGCGCAGATTCTAGTGATTTCTTAAATATTTCACGTTGAGCTTTTCGTTTTTCAGCTGCTTTACGGAGTTCAGCAATTTTAGCTCTTCTAGCAAGTTCACGTTTGTAGCTAACTCGAACAGGACCGAAAGCTCCTGGTCTCTGTTGAAAACCTGTAATCTCACCGTCTGCGTTTCTTAAAGGATCCCCAAGTGTTAATCCAAGAGGTCCTTGTCTAATACCAAAACCAGTACCTGCTATATTGCTTGTATCACCAAACGGTTGAAATGATTGCCTCAAACGATCTCTATTAAATTGTTTTCTGAGACGAACTATATCTTGTTTACTAAGAGGTTTAGGTTTCTTTTTACGCTTTGGTTTTTTATTCTTGCCAAATTGGTCACCTTCAGCTAATGCTTGCAAAGCAACTTTAATAGCATTGTCACCAATACTAGGTGCAGTTAAGCTTGGCGTTGCTTTTGGTGCTTTTCCAATAAATAGCCCTGTCGGATCATCAGCAGTGGGACCAACGTTAAGTCCAGCTAATGCTTTAGCAGTGTTTTGAGTATGGTTTTCTATAGCGCTAAGTGAGGATGATGTTTGTTGTACTTTAGCTTCAGTTTTGGTAGTATTAACAGTATCAAACAAGTTAACTTGTTTGCCAGCATTACCACCGTCTCCTCCTGCACCACCATCTCCACCGTTAGATACTCCATCGCCATCCTGGTCTGGGTTATTAGGATTAATACCGTTTGGTGAGTGTATAATAGCTTGTTCAATATTTTTAAGTAACTGCTGAGTTTTCTTTTCAGCTTCCTCTGCGAGCTCTATCAGCATCTACTCGTGCTCTAACTTCAGCTTCAGTAGATTTTTTGTAAACCTGTTATAATATCTCCAAATTCTGCAACAGGTCCAAAGTAGCTATCTTGGTCTTTAGGATCTATATCAAATCTACGCAATTGTGAAGTAGCATCATTTACAATTTCTAAACTTTCAGTAAGCAAACCAAGATCTTTACTGACTGCTTGATTTATAGTTTCTGCAACTTCATCTGTTATAGTGACACCAATAGATTTAAGTTGATGAACAATAGATTGCTTTACATCTTTTGCTACATCGTCTGAATCAAATGTATCTAACCCTGTAAAAGTATCATCGGCAGTACGAGCTCTCGACAAAATAACTTCAAAAGCTTTAGTTACCGCATTAATTATTTGTTTGTCTCGTTCATCAGCTTTTGCAAATTCTCCAAATCCAGGTCTAGATGAGTTTAGCGATCCAAATGTATTTATAGATCTAGCTAAGTTAGCACCAGCTAACGATGCGATACTTCTAGTACCAGTTGTTGCTAATTGTCTATCTGCTACAAGAGTGCGAGGCGAATCACTAGTAGCAAAATCAATAGGATTTTTAGCAAGCAACATAATTTCTTTTAGCTCGTTAGTTGCTTTGTTTATAAGTGGTTCAACTGTTTGTAAAAAATCAGCAAATGATGAGCGCATGAAATCAATCATACGCGCCCATAAAACTTCTATTTCTTCAACTAGCCCTATAATTGGATTAGTATCACCAGCTGCAATAGCTTCTATACTAGTCCATAAAGACTTGAAACCTTTTTCAATACTAGTCCACGTTTTGGTTACAGTAACACCTAAATTTTCGTCTCCTAAAGCTTTTGCAAGTGTATCTCCTACTAATTGACTAGTAACTACTAAAGCTTTAAATATAGTAGACATTACATTAAATGTCTGTTTAGCTCCATCTACAATTTTAGACCAATTTTTGATTATATAGTCTATAGCATCAAAAAAGTAATCAACTACATTAGTAAGTGCAAATTTTGTAGCATCTTGTATAGTTTTTCCATTTTTTAGAAAAAATCCGTCTATTTGACTAGTTAGTTGACCAACTCGTACAACAACTTGATCAGCGGCAGCAGCAAAACTTGGAGCTAAAGTGTTAAATGCACTTTTAAATGTATTCTGTATAGTATTGGTAACTACTTTAACTTTATTGTTAATAGTAGCAGTTTGTATTTCAAGACCAGCTTCAATAGCTTGACCAGTATCTTCTGTAATAGCTTTAATAGCTTGTGATGCTCTATCTTGAGCAGACACCATAGCTGCAAAAGCTGCCAATGCTCTTTTTTCAGGGATAATTTTTCTAAGTTGTTCTGGTTTAAGGTCTAGTGCACTGAGTTTCTGGACAGACTGATTAATACCAATAAAATCACCAACAGAACGTTGAAATAACCCAAATTCATCTTTAGATCTTTTCAGTTCTTTACGTAAGTCTCTAAGAGCTAATTTTTGTGAGTGACTCCGCTTACGAAGACGAGCAAGACTTTCTGCTAGTTTCTCCATTTGAGCAATTCTAGCTTCTCGTTGTGACAATCCTTTCTTTTCTTCAGCAGTATATGTTTTTAAAGATATACCAAGCTGATCCATTGCTTTTTTAGCTTCAAAAGTTGGAGCAGCTAATGACAATACAAGGTTTTTAGTTCCTACAAATACTTGTCTAGGAACAAGACTTTTAGACGCAAGTACCAAAGTAGACAATAAGTCGTCTAGAGTAACATCAAAGTTAGCAGCAATACCCGATGCTGCTTGAATACCATCTGAAAGCTGTTTAAAATTAAACCTACCAAGAATAGCAGTTTTAAACATTTTACTTAGTGTAGCTTCTGTATCTTCTGCTTTCAAATTAAAAGCTGAAAGAACACCAGTAGCTGCTTGAGCAACTGAAAAAACATCTGTCTCACTACCACCTGCTACTGTAGCTTTAGCAACCCCTTCAAGAACTTGAAGTGCTTCTTCGGGAGATGATTGTTAATTGAGTTGATACAATTTCAAATAAACCAGACGCTAAGTCTTTTTTCAATAGAGGAAGTTTATTAGATATAGAAATAATTGATTCTTCAATAAGCTTAAATTTGTCGGCACCAATTTCAGGTGTTTGTGTAAAAATATCAGCTAATGAAGATTGGAAGTCTGCAAATTTCCTAAACCCAGTAGTAGCTAAATCTATACCTGTACTAATTACTTTACCTAATACTTTACCAGCAAGATCGCCTACCTTTCCTAGAACGGAACCTACCGCGCTGAAAATACTTGTTATTGCGTCGCCTACTACTGTTAGGGCGGTTGTTACTAAGCTTGATACAGTATTTACTAAACCTTCTACTAGTCCGCCGGCTACCTCCACCAAACCTGAAATAGCATCTGTAATGCCTCTTACTATGCCAGATACTAGATTTGTTGTACCTACAAGCAAACCTGCAAATAAGAAACCTACTTTCGGAATAAAAAATGATAGCGAAGCAGTAAGGTTACCAAACAAACTAATAAATAACGCAGCAATACCACCAGCTGCTTTAGTAACCAATGATGATAATTGCGTTATTAACCGTATAGATTTTGGTATAAGTTGATTTAAATTTGTAAACCCAGATCTAAGAGTAGATGCTAAACTGGTTAATCCGCCACCAAGTTGTCCACCAAATAGCGATGCTTGGGATCCAGCTAAAGAACCTGCAAAAATTAAGTTGAAACCAGCGTTACGTAACCCACTAAAAAACTGGTCTATTCTCTTTTTACGTCTAAGTAATCTTTCTCGTTCTTCTCGTTCAGCTTTAGCTTCTCTTTGCCGCTTTTCTCTAAAGTATTGTTGTTCGCCTTGACGTCTAGCTCGTAGAACAGATTGTCTGTACCTGTTGGCACCTATAGCTATTCTTCTAGCATTTTTAGCTGCTTCGTTTTCAGCTCTAGTTCTAGCTTTTAGTTCTGTAGTTACTGCACGGGTTTCTTGATTAAGTTGCCTACGAATAATTTGCGTACGACGCAAACGCTTTCTTGCTAAGTCGCGTTGGTTTTTATTACCAGCATTTTGAATACGAAGTTGGAATCTTACTTCCATTAACTCCATTGTACGAAGTGCACGCTGTCTCTCATTTACAAGCTTACGTAAATCAGCAGTAGACTTTCTAGAGAAATCTCTAGACGCCTGAGTCATATTCTTAAAGGTACGAGTAATAGTGGCTGATGCTTGCGATTTAGATGCTTCACCAGTCAGACGTCTGAACGCAGCAATAGCAGTATTGACTGCATTTTGCGTAAGGTCAAGCGCCTCAATTCTGATAGTTACATCAGCCATTACATTACCGATTTAGCAGCCTTTTAAGAAACCAAACTCGGTGAGTTCGAGGACCAAATTGACAAATGGTGCTGATTGTTTAGGTCTTGCACCTTCTTTAGGCCAAGTTCCTGTATGTATCAAAACATTTATGTCTCGTACAGCATCCCATACCCATTTAGGAAAATGGGATCTAGGATCAGTACCTTTGGTTTTGAATCTTAGATCTGATTTATCTTTGTCTCTCCATCTATTTTTAGTTGAATCCCATCCTTCTCCAGTTAATTGAATCTGGAGTCCGTAGATAAGATTCAAACCGTAGGGTGAGTATCAGATCCCTCCTCAGGATCTAGTTCAATTAAGTCTGATACGGTAACTTTAGATAACCACATTGTAGCCATTTTAATCATGGTGTAAATTCTACCAGAAATGTACTTATCTAGAATTTGTCTAGCAGTAGCTTCTTTGCTAGAATAAATATTCCATAGATTTTCAAAATGATGGCCAGTATCGTATGTTTTATTGTTAATTTTGAACGGTCTACGAACTTTATATTCTTCAGGAATTTTAGAAATGGATTCAATAACTACATTTTGTTCTCGCATGCGCTCTGTTTTAGATGTAGCTCTATCCATTTCTTCCATAGCACCAGATGAAGCTGCTACTATTTCAAAGTCTATTGTTTGTCCATTAGCATCAGGAACTCTTACAATACCTGTATCATATCCTGTACGTTCAAACCAGTCTGGAGGTGGTTCAGATCCTGTTTGTATACCAATGATTCGCTTTTGAATAGCGATCATCTTTTCATTGCCTAGAAGTTCTCTAACATCTTGCTCTTGTTGAATTGCATTATCGCCTTCATCTAGCGTAAAAATTTCGTCACTCATATTAGTCTCGATCCGATTAGTATCCGGTTAAAGCGGGACTCGACAAGCTGGCAACCGGATAAACCGCATACTTGCCGAATCCCTTGAGTAAGCTACAAACTTACCCCAAAGTTTACTCTGCTTTATAAGAAATTGGAAGACCTGTACCGTCATCCACTGCTTCAAAGTTTAGAGTTTGTTTCAAGTCATCTTTATGTCCACCTTGCCTTGGTGCTGTAGTAGCATCAAAACTGTCAATTTTAATTTCTAGAGCTTCTGTAAAGATATAGTCATCATCTACTATATCAAAGTCTAGAACATCAACAGTAATATCCGTTGCAGTAGTATCAATAGCTGTTACAGTTGCTACAGATGTTTTGCTAGTATCCGCTGTACGGAACATCACAACATCACCAATAGCAAAGTCAGATGAATCATCTACTGCAATTTCTACACCAGCACCTGCTGAGTATCCTGCACCATTATTTACTTGTGTTTTCTTAGATGTAGGATGAATGAACATCAAGCGAAGTTCACCTCTTACACCATTTCGTACCATTGCAGAAATTTCAGAATTTATATACTGTACTACTAAACTACCGGACACCGATTGTACACCTGTATTGATATACGATCGAGTCAAATTGTTGTAGTCGAGTATCTGAAATGCGTGCGGTCCAGGTGATAACGCATTGTCTACTTGCAAATTAAATGAATCTACAGTAGCCAACAAATCGTAGCTAGTTCCAGCATCTTTTGACATAAGAAAATGTCCGTACTGGAATACAAAAGACGCAGGTGCTGGATATGTTGGTATGGCAGGAATGCTACCACCAGTAAGTTCTTGTTCAGAACGTCCCATAAGATCACATTGAAATTGAAGATCTGGTGAACCTTCAGATGCACTCATGGTAAGCTGATTTACATAGCATCCTAAATGTCGAACAGTTTCAACATTAGGTGTTACCCATGTAAAAGACCACGGAGTTAAACAACCAGAACCGTCTACTGCAATAGCGTAATCCAACAAAGCTTTTGCTGGACCTCCAGCTGGCCACAGACCAGTTGTTAACTGACCTGTAACATCTACAGCATTTCGGTTTCTGTATTTATCACCTCGTGCACCAACTTTGTATGGTTGGCTAGAAAAAGCCGCAGCTGCAGCATACAGTATATCCGTCATCATAAACAGGAATAGCAATATCGCTTCCTGCTCCATCATAAACTGAGTACGCTGTCTCAGGACGACCAATAAGATACTGCAGAGCGCCTACGGTGCCTTGGCATCCAGGCATTATACTATCCTTTTTATAAGCATCATAGGGCTAGATGCGAGTTGCAAGGCGATCGAAACTGTATTTAACTCTGCATAAACGCATGCAAAGTGAATTGTAAATCTACTTGTATTGGAATAGCAAATTTCCAAAATGGTAGGTTATTTTTACTTATTTGTACACCTCTATTGGCAGAACCAACATACCATTTTTTAATGTATCCTAAAGGTATACCGTTACTGTCGTGAAGACAGGGGTAGTCGAACCAAAGTGCTCTAAGTACCAACCACAAAAACTTTTCACGAGTCCTTTGATCTCTGGAGGTAACGACCCCTGTAATAATAAATTGTTCGGGGAGTTCAATAGTTCTAGTAACTGCCCACCCATATTTTTGGGAAGGTGCGTTTCCAATATGAATAGCGGGTGACTCTGTGCTATTGATGCTCCGTGGAAATCCAGCACCTTCGGTGTCGTCAACTCTAAACGTAGTGAGTCCTGTTCCTGGGTTCTCACTATTCGCCCATTGATGGAGAAGGTTCGCGCCTCCTGTACTATCATCGATTCGTCGCCAGAGCGCATCTAAAACCTCAGCAAATGGACTATCTGGTAAGCTCATGGGCCGAATCCAGATCCTTTAAGAATATCTCGGAGGAGTCGTTGTTCTCCACTTAACTTAGGTCGACCTCTTGGAGCATCGCCAAAATCAAAAGGTTTTGCTTCTCCTACTGTTATGTTTAAAGGTCCATCAGCTGTATGTACAAAAGCGTCACCTTTTCCAGACAATGGTTTAAAAAGTTGTACTGCAATACCTTTTACTAGAGCAGCAATTTCAGTAATAACAAATACAGGACGTGTTCGTTCTTGAATAGCTGAAATTGCATCACTTATGTTAATATTAAGTGAATTAGCTGATACTTGTATAGCTTGCTGAGCAACAATTAAGCTTCTAGTACTCCATAAACGAGGTGTATCACCAGAACCTGGTAACCCACGATAATAGCCGTACCCACGCTTTCTATGTTGTTTAGTCGACAATTCAAGCGGTGCCCAAGCATCTAAACTACCACCTGATACACCTATTTTGCTAGCAACAGATGAAAACCCACGACCACCTGTTTCATACTGAGCTGTAATATACTGTTTCATTACCACAGATGAAACTTCCATCAACTTATTAAGTCGACGATTCATGGCTTTAGGACCAAATTTAGGCAAAAAATCTAAAGGATCTTTATTAGATACAGATACTTCAATACCAGATGCTTTACCTGAACTTACAAGTGGCACGTAATTTAAAGCTACTACAGGCATTAAGTTCTCGACTTCTTTTTAGTATGCATACCTTTATACTCATCAAATCTTTGAAAGTAGCGTCTAGTACCGTCTACTTTAGTCATAAAAGTTACTGCTTCTAGTCTTTTTTTCCTTCCTTTAACCATTCTTTCAGTTAGTTTATATTGTGCACTAGTTTCATCATCCATGTCACCAGACATGAAATCAGCCCAATCCATAGCGAAATTAGCTGCTACAGTATCAGCAAGTGCTTTTATAGCAGCGTAATTATCATGATCGTGATTACTTTCGTAATCAGCAATCATTTCTTCAGCAACGTTTAAGTAGTTTCCGTCATCATCCAAAATGATTTCAAAAACTTCATCTCGTCCTATTGCACCAAATAAACGTCTAAACCATGTACGAATATCTTGATCTGCTAGGTTTCTAGCAGATATAAGCTCTTCGTCTGAAAGCTTACCACGAATACGTCTAAGCCATTCGCGGTCTAGAGTTATTTCAGCAATAGGCATATCTAAACCCCACTACCTCCTGCTGGCTGTGCGCCACCTGCTACACTTGCGATTTCATCAGCAGTAGGCTCATCACTAATAGCTCTACTACCACCTTCTGAGCGATTTTGTTGTTCTTCAATTAGTAAATCTTCTTGAGAAGCTACACCACCAGTACGAAGTGAAACGTTAGGACCAAGATCTGTACGATTTTCTTGAACTACTTCTTCAAAGCATGGACGATCAAATGGTGCTTCATGTGTAGATTGGTGACGAAAGCTTCCACCTACCATAGCAATACAAAATTTTTCCCATAGAAATGCTGCAACTTGTGCAGGCAATTCCATTTCTTGACCTTTTCTAAACACACGTTCAACTCCGGCATACTTAGTGCGAAGAAGTTTGCGTTCAACCATTTTAGTGTAAGTTTCACCTGTATCTTTTTTGCGAAATCGCTTAGGTTCCATACCAGTGTAAACACACTTAAGAGTGTATGTCACACCTTTCTCAATAGCGCGTTGAATTAGTGCTTGCTTATGTGGCTCTGGAATTTTTTCCTTAATGTATTGAATACTGTGAAGTGCGTGTGGCATATTGACCTCCGGTTATCGTGCATGACAAAATCCACCGACCTTTAAGATCGGTGGAAACATTAGGATTCTTACTATTAGTTATGCAACTTCTAGTAGAGTTCCTTGCTTGTAAGGGTCCTTGCATCGAAGTTGACTGTAATGCTTCATGAAAAACGTATCTACATCTTTCACTTTTGCGAGTTTCTCAGTAACAAAGTTACGAAGAATATAATACTCCCACCAACGCTCATCAACAAAGTCCATACGGTTAGCTGCATATCCTGGTACTTTAATTACAGGAATACCTTCAAACAACAAAGCTTGATAGCCACCGTTTAGAATTTGAATATTATCGTTGTATGATCTACGAGCATCATCCGTACCAATCAGCAACGTGCCGTACGAATCCCACAAAGCATCGCCAGTCCAAATGGCACTAACACGACCTTTTCGCGGAAACGACTCAACAGTACGCTTTACATCACGCATAAGCGCCATAGTCAAAGTACGGTTACCACCACCAGCATTGTCATTACGATAGGAAGCCATAAGAGGCTGACCTGCTCGCGACACACCTGCATAAGTAGCAGTATCAGTACCATCATCAATGGCAGCTGTAACACCTGTTAAGTCTTTACCACTATTCCCAGTTCCATCACCGAGAAGTTGGGTGTTAATTTCTTCTTGAAGATCTGGTAGCGCTTCTTCAAGTTCATTTTGCAAAAGGTCTACTACAAATCCTTCACCAGCAGAAATAGCTTGAGCGAGCCCAGATACTTCTACAAGGATTTTATTAAGCTTCCAAGGAAGCTCAGCAGTAATGTAACCCTGCATTCCAGCGGTCCCGAGATTATCGAGTTCGCCGTATGAACCACGAGAATTATTACCAGAGGTATGTACCCGCCACTTAATAGTTTTTGCAGTTGATCCTTTAACGCGAATGCGACTCAACAGCCATGTATTACGTTGTAGAACTTCTGCAAATACGGGGTCAAAGACCTCGTTAATAAGTGCGGGAATGGCATCAATCGTGACCGTCATAGGTCAACCTCCGTGACACCTAACTACCTGCTAATTTTTCTCTTAGTCTTGCACCCGCGTTATTGAACAAATCACCATGACTAGCAGCTGATCCATCGCTGGAAGACACACCTGAAGGCAAGTGACCCACTTCCTTACTACCAGAATGGATAACGCCTTTAGGAAGTTTAGATCCGTCGGCATTACTACCCGGTTCTGGTTCAGAAGCGGGATCACTAGCTGAAGATGCACCAGCACCTGCTGGAATACTTGATTTCTTCAAATATGGAGCTTCAGACTCAAGAAAAGCATTAACACCAGTTTCGGCGTCTATCCATTCCGTTGTCTTGTTTCCATCGCGCTCGACTTCCGATTTAATCTCAACAACGTACTCACCCGTAGATTCGCCGTTATTGGTGATCTCACGTAACCGCGTACGTTTATTGCCAAGCAACTGGTGAACAGCAGTGGGATCGATTGCACCAGCCTTCGCAGCTGCAGTTCCGATCGCCCTATTGATCCGTTCAGCATTGACCTGTTGGCGCAATGTCTTGCTACTTTTCTCAGCAGTGGCAAATTTTTCGTTTGCGGTATCGCGT